>NZ_VTER01000015.1:0-91178 GCF_008180445.1 Bacillus infantis | reverse complement strand
ATCCTGGGGCTGTAGTCGGTCCCAAGGGTTGGGCTGTTCGCCCATTAAAGCGGTACGCGAGCTGGGTTCAGAACGTCGTGAGACAGTTCGGTCCCTATCCGTCGTGGGCGCAGGAAATTTGAGAGGAGCTGTCCTTAGTACGAGAGGACCGGGATGGACGCACCGCTGGTGTACCAGTTGTCTTGCCAAAGGCATCGCTGGGTAGCTATGTGCGGAAGGGATAAGTGCTGAAAGCATCTAAGCATGAAGCCCCCCTCGAGATGAGATTTCCCATAGCGTAAGCTAGTAAGATCCCTGAAAGATGATCAGGTTGATAGGTCTGAGGTGGAAGCGTGGTGACACGTGGAGCTGACAGATACTAATAGATCGAGGACTTAACCACAATTGATTGCTTAGTAATTCTTCTTCTGCATTATCTAGTTTTGAGGGAATGAAAATTTTAAAAAAATCCCTTGCAAAACAAAAACAAGATGATATAATAATACTTGTCTTGAAAAAATAGTCTGGTGGCGATAGCGAGAAGGTCACACCCGTTCCCATACCGAACACGGAAGTTAAGCTTCTCAGCGCCGATGGTAGTTGGGGGATCTCCCCCTGTGAGAGTAGGACGCTGCCGGGCGAAACAAAAACATTCCGCAGTAGCTCAGTGGTAGAGCATTCGGCTGTTAACCGAACGGTCGCAGGTTCGAGTCCTGCCTGCGGAGCCATCCTTAATACCGCTTAAGGTATTGGGCTAATGCTTCCATAGCTCAGTAGGTAGAGTGCTTCCATGGTAAGGAAGAGGTCACCGGTTCGAGCCCGGTTGGAAGCTTATAGAGATCATAATTTGTTAAATTAATAGCAAGGCCCCTTGGTCAAGCGGTTAAGACACCGCCCTTTCACGGCGGTAACACGGGTTCGAATCCCGTAGGGGTCACCATTTTGGAGGATTAGCTCAGCTGGGAGAGCATCTGCCTTACAAGCAGAGGGTCGGCGGTTCGATCCCGTCATCCTCCACCATATTTGCCGGTTTAGCTCAATTGGTAGAGCAACTGACTTGTAATCAGTAGGTTGGGGGTTCAAGTCCTCTAGCCGGCACCATTTCCTTTACTTATCTGTAATGGAATGTGGAGGGGTAGCGAAGTGGCTAAACGCGGCGGACTGTAAATCCGCTCCCTCCGGGTTCGGCGGTTCGAATCCGTCCCCCTCCACCATTTTGAATAAAAAACTCCAGATTTGGACAATCTTATAAATGTCCTTTTTATTTTGACCGTCAGGTCATTGATCAATGGGCTATAGCCAAGCGGTAAGGCAACGGACTTTGACTCCGTCATGCGTTGGTTCGAATCCAGCTAGCCCAGCCATTTTTTGAGCCATTAGCTCAGTCGGTAGAGCATCTGACTTTTAATCAGAGGGTCGAAGGTTCGAGTCCTTCATGGCTCATCATAGCAGGGCAGGCCTTAGGTTGTATACCCTAAGGTTTGTCTTAATGAATGCGGAAGTAGTTCAGTGGTAGAACATCACCTTGCCAAGGTGGGGGTCGCGGGTTCGAATCCCGTCTTCCGCTCCAATATACGGGGCCTTAGCTCAGCTGGGAGAGCGCCTGCTTTGCACGCAGGAGGTCAGCGGTTCGATCCCGCTAGGCTCCACCATTACTACATACATCTTACCTTAAACTCTGCCGGGTTTAAGGTTTTTTTATGTTTAAAAATGTTATACCTTCTAACAGCTTTACATGAACCTAAAATCTAAATCTGCAGCAGCTTGTGTTAGCCGCGGGTGATCATGCCACTTTCGTTAGGATCCTTGCTGCCGATTCCCCAGGAACTACCCCTATCTTTTCATCCTTTTGATTTTTCAGAAAAGTACGCATATATATGCATGATTTTGTCGAGTTGAGTCATTGCTTTGAAAGCGGTTAAAATGAAAGCAGAACAGGGGTGAAGGAGGAACATAGAGAGATGAAGAAACTATCGATTATCGGGATGCCGATGGATCTTGGACAAATGAGGCGAGGCGTTGATATGGGGCCAAGTGCTATCCGCTATGCCGGTGTAAATGAACGCCTGAAATCTTTATTTGAGCACATTCATGATCTGGGTGATATAGCGATTGGACGCCCGGAGGTGGAGATAGATCCAGATACCAATCTGAGGAATCTTGAGCTTATTGCAGATAAGACCGGCCAGCTTGCAGAAAAGGTCGATGAAGTAATCAAGGGTGGTTCATTCCCTCTTGTGTTAGGCGGGGACCACAGCATTGCCATCGGGACGCTTGCAGGTGTATCGCGGCACTATAAAAACCTCGGCGTCATCTGGTATGATGCCCATGGAGATCTGAATACAGCAGAAACATCGCCTTCTGGGAATATCCATGGCATGCCGCTGGCAGCTTCGCTGGGCATCGGCCATCCGCTTCTGACCGGAATTGGGGGCTACTCACCGAAGGTAAAGCCTGAGAATATCGTCATCATCGGAGCAAGGGCCCTGGATGAGGGTGAGAAAGAGCTTGTGAAGGAGAAGGGCATCAAAGTGTATACAATGCATGAGATTGACAGGCTCGGGATGGCAAGAGTGATGGAAGAAGCAATTGAGTATCTGAGGGACCGTACTGATGGGGTCCATTTATCATTGGATCTGGATGGGCTGGACCCCAACGATGCACCAGGCGTGGGGACTCCAGTCATAGGCGGCATCAGCTACCGTGAAAGCCACTTGGCGATGGAAATGCTTGCAGAAGCGGAGCTGATCACCTCCGCTGAGTTCGTGGAGGTCAATCCGATCCTCGATGACAAGAATAAGACGGCATCTGTAGCCGTTGCGCTCATGGGATCGCTTTTCGGCGAAAAGCTCCTTTAAAGAAAGAAACAAAAAACGGTAACTTGATTTTTCAAGTTACCGTTTTTTGACTAGATGATTGTATTTGTTCAGCAATGAATCCAGCCTTGTACTGGCTTCAATTACGTGATGGCTGGACAAAGAGGTACGGGAAGCCAGTTGGACCATTTCCTTGCGGCACTTTTCAATATCCTGCAACAGTTCTTGAATGCCCATTCACAAAAAACCTGCCTTTTCCTCAGCTTAATTAGTTCCTTTATACCCCATTTTAAACTTTTTAAACATGAAGAAGTAAATTTTTGTTAAAATAATAGTTATTGAGAAATTTTATATAAAAAAACGAAACCTTTTCCGCTATCGATCCGTAATATCGTATAGCCGCATTAGAGCGGAGGTAAATAGAAATGGAAGCAATCGTAAAGAAAAGGATCAAACAGGTATTAAAAGGCGACCAGAATGCTTTTGGGGAAATTGTGGAAATTTATAAAGACAAGGTGTTCCAGCTTTGTTTCCGTATGCTCGGCAACCGCCATGAGGCGGAGGATATTGCACAGGAGGCTTTTCTGCGCGCATATGTTAATATTCAAAGCTTTAATATCGACCTGAAGTTTTCCACCTGGCTGTATAGAATCGCAACCAATTTATGCATTGACCGGATCAGGAAGAAAAAGCCCGACTATTTTCTGGATGCGGAGGTTGCCGGGACGGACGGATTGACGATGTATTCGCAGATTGCAGCGGATACAAGGCTGCCCGAGGAAGATGTAGAGAGCCTGGAGCTTCAGGAAACCATTCAAAACGAAATTTCCAAGCTTCCTGAAAAATACAGGTCAGTAATTGTGCTGAAATATATCGAGGAGCTTTCTCTCAACGAAATAAGCGAGATTATGGACCTGCCGCTCGGGACGGTTAAGACCCGCATACACAGGGGCAGGGAAGCTTTAAGAAAGCAGCTGCGTCATGTGTAGAGATGAATGGCTATGCCATCTTCTTTTGCAAAAATGAATTCAGCTTATCATTTTAAGAGGGTGAGAACTTTGAAATGTCCAGCAGAGATTGTCGAGTATATGCACGAGTATCTAGATGAAGAGATCTCAGCCGAGCATGAACAGCAATTAAGGGAGCATTTGAGCAGCTGCGACGAATGCCGCTCTTATTTTCATGAATTAAAGAGAGCTATTGCACTGGTGCAAAGCACTTCACATATACAAGCTCCGTCAGGCTTCACAGCTGGTGTAATGGCGAAGCTTCCAAAAGAAAAGAAGCAGGTGGGCTTCCAGCGGTGGTTCAGGCATCATCCCCTGCTTACTGCTGCTTCCCTGTTCCTCGTCCTTATGATGGGAAGTGTCGTCTCCACCTGGAATAAGGACCATAATTTTTCGGTCTCCAAACAGCCGAACCTGATCGTCCAGAATGACACGGTCATCGTACCGGAAGGTGAAGTAATCAAGGGCGATGTGATTGTCCGCAATGGCAAGATAAAAATCGAAGGCCAGGTTGATGGCGATGTGACCGTCATCAATGGAGAGCAGTATATGGCTTCTGCAGGCCAGGTGACTGGTGATATCAAGGAAGTGAATGAAGTGTTTGAGTGGCTCTGGTATCACATCAAGAGCCTTGGCAAAGATCTTGTGAATGTGTTCGATGAGAAAGAAAAAGAGCCTGCAGCAGGCTGATTGAATAGAGAGAGCAAATCCCTGTCAAACTAGAAATATCCGGCTGAGCCGATATTCATTTGGCAGGGATTTTCTTTTAGCGAATGAGAAGGCACGCCGGGAGCTTTGCAATATATCCCATGTCCATATCATTGGTTTTCAGAGTATTTATGATATAATATGTGAGTTACATACATTGAAAACAAAGCTTATGCTTTTTGGAAAAATATATTTGGAGGAAGGGATAATGTCGTTTGCAGATTTCTCAATTTTGAAATACCTGGCTAATATTGTTGACATTCTCCTTGTTTGGTACGTCATCTACAAACTGATCATGATTGTGAGGGGCACCAAGGCCGTACAGCTTTTGAAAGGGATTTTTGTCATTCTGATCGTCAAGGTGATCAGCGATAAATTCCAGCTGCAGACACTTGGCTGGATGATGGAACAGGTTCTGCTATGGGGGGTCCTGGCCATTATTATCATCTTCCAGCCCGAGCTCCGGAGGGCGCTTGAGCAGCTGGGAAGGGGAAGATTCTTTTCGAGAAGCAGCTCCCAGGAAGAAAATGAACAGGAAAAGATGGTGGATTCCATTACAAAGGCCGTTGATTATATGGCTAAACGCCGGATTGGCGCCCTGATTTCGATTGAACGTGAAACAGGGATGGGCGATTATATAGAAACAGGCATTCAGCTGAATTCAAAAATATCATCAGAGCTCCTGATCAATATTTTCATCCCGAATACACCTCTTCATGATGGGGCGGTCATCATCCAGAGAAACTGTGTGGAAGCTGCAGCCTGCTATCTGCCGCTGTCCGAGAGTCCGTTCATTTCTAAGGAACTTGGCACAAGGCACAGGGCCGCCCTGGGAATCAGTGAGGTCACAGACAGCCTTACAATCGTTGTATCTGAAGAAACGGGCAGCATCTCACTGACTAAAAACGGTGAGCTTCACAGAAGCCTGAGCTCTGAGGCATTCAAGGAGCTCCTATCCAATGAATTGATTGTCAGCCAGAAGGCGAAACAGTCTTCTTCAGCCCGCTGGAATTGGAGGGGGAAGAAAAATGGATAAGCTGATTGATAAGCTGGTGGACAACAGGTGGTTCATGAAAGCTGTGGCACTTGTTCTGGCTTTGCTCCTTTTTGATGCTGTCTATGATGGATCCGACAAATCGGGCGAGGTTAATGTTCCCGGGGATCAGGACACTGAGCTGATTGAAGATGTCCCGGTCAAATCCTATTATGATACCGATAATCTTGTCGTCACCGGAGTCCCGGATACTGTGGATGTGAGGGTGTCAGGGCCGAAAAGCCATGTCCAGATCGCCAAGACACAGCGGGACTTTGAAGTATATGTAAATTTATCTGATGCCGAAGTTGGAGAAAAGCAGGTCCGGATCCTTGTAAGGGATATTTCGGATCGCCTCGATGTAACGGTCGAACCGCTATATGCAACAGTCTCTATCCAGGAGAAAGTAACGAAGGAGTTCAAGGTAGAGCCTGAATTCAACCAGTCCCTGCTTGGAGACGGATTCACATCCGGAGCACCATCTGTTAAGCCTGAAACTGTTAAAATAACAGGTGCCAAGGACGTAGTCGACCGCATCAGCTATGTGAAGGCAGCGCTCGATGTCAAAGGTCCGATAGAGGAATCTGTTACAGGAGCTGCAAGCATCAGGGTGCTCGACAGGGATATGAATAAGCTGAATGTAGCTGTCGATCCAGAGACGGTAGAGGTTACCGTGTCTGTGAAAAGCCTCGCTAAGACCGTGCCGATCGATATCGTCCGGAAGGGTTCACTGCCTTCGGGTGTGACGCTTAACAGTATTGACCTGGATACAGCTGAGGCGAGAATCACCGGAAGCGAAGAAGCGCTGGGCCAGACGGAAAGAGTAAGGGTTGAGATTGACCTGGGCAAGATCACCAAAGATGGTGTTCAGACCCTTCCGGTCATCATCCCGGACGGCATCACTTCCGTCGATCCGAAGACAGTCGAGGCTTCCGTGGATGTGACAGCTGAAAGCCAGGAAGATCAGGAGGATGCCGGGTCAGAAGCAGAAGAAGATGAAGCTGAGACGGCGACTCCTCCTGCGGAAGAAACAGAGAAGGATGAAACCAAAACCTTCTCTAACCTTCCGATTGACCTGACTGGGTCATCAGAAGGATATACCGCTGCTTTCGCTGATGGATCAGGAAGAACAAATCTTTCTGTCCAGGGGCCGGTCAGTGTGGTCAATGGCCTCGGTTCTGCAGATTTCAATATATTTGTCGATGCAAGCGGCCTGTCAGAAGGGGAGCATAATGTGCCTGTAAAGGTTACTGGCCCCGATAATGTAAGCTGGAAGCTATCAAGAGAAACAATAAAGATTTCTATCACTCAAAAGAATGAAGAAGCTTAAATATAATGTCACTATGGTTAGAAGGAGCGATTTTTAATGGGTAAATATTTCGGTACCGATGGAGTACGAGGGATTGCAAACAGTGAGTTGACCCCGGAGCTGGCATTTAAACTGGGCCGGTTTGGCGGATATGTGCTAACAAAGAATGAGGAACGCCCGAAAGTATTGATCGGCCGCGATACACGCATATCAGGGCATATGCTGGAAGGAGCCCTTGTCGCAGGACTGCTTTCCATTGGCGCTGAAGTTATGCGCCTCGGCGTCATTTCAACACCTGGAGTAGCGTATCTGACAAAAGCCCTTGGTGCACAGGCAGGTGTCATGATTTCAGCCTCCCACAACCCTGTAGCTGATAATGGGATCAAATTCTTCGGGCCTGATGGCTTTAAGCTTTCAGATGATCAGGAGCTGGAAATTGAAGGTCTCATGGATAAGGCAGAAGATGAGCTTCCGCGTCCGGTAGGGGCGGACCTTGGCCAGGTGAATGATTATTTTGAAGGCGGACAGAAATATCTTCAATATCTGAAGCAAAGTGTTGATGAAGACTTCTCTGGCATACATATTGCGCTTGACTGTGCGAACGGTGCTACATCTTCACTGGCAGCACATTTGTTTGCAGACCTTGATGCCGACCTTTCGACAATGGGCGCATCCCCTAACGGCCTTAACATCAACGATGGCGTAGGCTCGACGCATCCTGAAGCGCTTTCGGCCTTTGTAAAGGAAAAAGGGGCGGATGCCGGATTTGCTTTTGACGGGGACGGAGACCGTTTGATTGCTGTAGACGAAAATGGCGACATTGTTGATGGAGACCAGATCATGTATATCTGCGGAAAATACCTGAAAGAGCAGGGCCGCCTGAAGCATAACACAGTTGTATCCACAGTCATGAGCAACCTGGGCTTCTACAAAGGGCTTGAAGCAAATGGCATTGAAAGCATCCAGACTGCAGTCGGAGACCGCTATGTGGTGGAGGAAATGAAAAAAGAGGGCTACAGCCTTGGCGGGGAGCAATCCGGCCATATTATATTCCTTGACTACAACACAACCGGTGATGGCCTTTTGACTGGCCTTCAGCTTGCCAATATCATGCAAGCGACCAAGAAGCCGCTGTCAGAGCTTGCGAATGAAATGAGGAAGTTCCCGCAGACGCTCGTCAACATTAAAGTTACAGACAAGCACCATGTAACAGACAACGATAAGGTTCATGCCGTGATTACAGAGGTTGAAAATGAAATGAACGGAAACGGGCGCATCCTTGTCAGGCCTTCCGGCACTGAGCCTTTGGTCCGTGTAATGGCTGAGGCGCCTACAAAGGAGCAGTGTGAGGCCTATGTGGAGCGCATAGCCGCTGTTGTCCGCGAGGAAATGGGTTTAAAAGAGTAATGGAAGGGAAGATATGCATAGAGGAACGCTTTGGCGCCTCTATGCATATTTTTGTATATGGAGCCCCAAAGCTTCATGGGAAAATGTGTATTTTTTATGATATCAGTTGACGGAGTCTCGCGTGGTGATGTATGATTATCCTGTTTTTGCAAACCATAGTGCAAAGCATATTCAATAATAGAAAGGTGGGTCGTCAGGGTATACTTTTAAAGCGCCTGAACTAGCCATGAGAGGGCTAGTTGACGAGGAGGAGGTTTATCGATTTTTCGGCGGATGCCTCCCGGTTGAGCAAGCACAACCGAAAATCCTTCTTTAAAGCATCAAGGCAACTTGGTGGACAAAGAGAGGGATATGCTTCTGAACAAACAAAAACTAGAGATAAGGGGGCAAGTGTGCCCTCTAAAAAAGGCTTCTTGCCCCCTTTATTAGGGAGGACACAGAAGTATGTGCGGAATTGTAGGTTATATCGGAAACACTGATTCAAAGGAAGTATTATTAAAAGGCTTGGAAAAGCTTGAATATAGAGGCTATGACTCAGCAGGGATCGCTGTCATGAACGAAAACGGCGTTCATGTTTTCAAGGAAAAAGGCCGCATTGCCGACCTGCGCAGCATTGTTGATGGAGATGTGGAAGCCCATACCGGGATTGGACACACGCGCTGGGCGACACATGGCGTACCGAGCAAAAAGAATGCCCATCCTCACCAGAGTACTGGCGGACGCTTCACACTCGTACACAACGGTGTTATTGAAAACTATGACCAGCTGAAGCGCGAATTCCTGAGCGGTGTAGAGCTTCAGAGCGATACGGACACAGAAGTCATCGTTCAGCTGATCGAGCTGTTCGTAAATGAAGGAGAAGCAACAGAAGACGCTTTCCGCAAGACGCTGCGCCTGCTGAAGGGTTCTTATGCTTTGGCGCTCCTTGATGAGCAGAATGATGAAACGATCTTTGTAGCGAAGAACAAGAGTCCGCTCCTTGTCGGCCTTGGCGACACATTCAATGTGGTTGCGAGCGACGCAATGGCTATGCTTCAGGTTACAGACCAGTATGTCGAGCTTATGGACAAAGAAATCGTTATCGTCAAGAAGAACGAAGTCATGATCCAGGATATGGACGGCCAGATCATTGCCAGAAATCCATATACTGCTGAACTGGATGCAAGTGATATTGAAAAAGGCACATATCCTCACTATATGCTGAAGGAAATTGATGAGCAGCCGCTTGTGACACGCCGCATCATCCAGAAATACCAGAATGCAAATGGTGAATTGGTCATCGACCAGGATATCCTTGATGCGATGAATGAAAGCGACCGGATTTATATCATTGCAGCTGGTACTTCTTATCATGCCGGCCTTGTCGGCAAGCAGTTCATCGAAAGAATGGCAAAAATTCCGGTAGAAGTCCATATTGCCAGCGAATTTGGCTACAATATGCCTCTTCTGTCAGAAAAGCCGCTATTCATCTTTATTTCACAGAGCGGTGAAACAGCAGACAGCCGTGCCGTGCTTGTAAACATCAAGGAGATGGGCTATAAAGCACTGACCATCACGAATGTACAGGGATCAACCCTTTCCCGTGAAGCTGATTACACGCTGCTTCTTCATGCAGGTCCTGAAATTGCCGTTGCTTCAACAAAAGCATATACTGCCCAGCTGGCTGTACTTGCCATCCTGGCAGAAGTAACAGCGAAGAGCAAAGGGCTTGGACTGCCGTTTAACCTGGTTCAGGAGCTTGGCATCGCTGCCAATGCTATGGAGGTTCTCTGTGACAGCAAAGAAGAATTCGAAGCGATTGCCCGCGAATATCTGGCAACAACACGCAACGCTTTCTTCATCGGCCGCGGCATCGACTTCTATGTCGGCCTTGAAGGCTCACTGAAGCTGAAGGAGATTTCGTATATCCAGGCTGAAGGCTTTGCCGGCGGAGAATTGAAGCACGGTACAATTGCCCTGATCGAGGAAGGTACGCCAGTCATTGCCCTTGCTACACAGGAAAGCGTCAACCTGAGCATCCGCGGAAACGTCAAGGAAGTTGTATCCCGCGGCGCAAACCCATGCATCATCAGCATGAAGGGGCTTGAGCAGGAAGAAGACCGCTTCGTTATTCCGGAAATTAATGAATTATTAACACCTCTTATCTCTGTTATACCATTGCAGCTGATCTCTTATTATGCTGCCCTGCACCGCGAATGCGATGTAGACAAACCGCGCAACCTGGCTAAATCTGTTACGGTTGAGTAAGCGGATTTAGGATTATATATTGTATGTCTAAGGAGGCTCCTTTCAGGATGCCTCCTTTTTGCATAGGTGTGGAAATGCAAAGGTATTAATCAAATGTTTAATTAAGGGCGGCAATAGTACTGCTGACACAGTATCCAAGGTATTAATCAAACGTTTGATTAAGAGCAAATAGACTGCTGCTGCAAAAGTTATAAGGCTTTAATCAAACGTTTGACTAAGGATAATAATGGACTGCTGCTGCCAGGTATGTGAGGCTTTAATTAAACATTTGAACAACAATGCCTGGGCAAAGAAACGATCATAATTTATCTGCTGGCAACCCTCTTTATTCCGTTTTACATTATTCCGGCCATAATGAAGAAATTTTAAGGAGATGGAATGGATGAATCAGGATTTACTTATTTTTGGGACTATTTTTCTTGTGCTTGGTTTTTTGGTGGGTGTTAAGAAAATGACGTGGCTTTTATCGGGGTTTAATGAAAAAAGGGTGAGGGACAAAAAGAAACTGGCCCATTTGGTGGGGGGAACGGAAGCGGTTCTTGGCATTGTTCTCATTATCGGCGGCATTCTGGGAGTGGGTTCACCGAAGTTTTTGATCATGCTCTGTATAGCCATTATGATGGGGCTCGTATTTTATGTGAACAGCAGGATGGTAGAGTGAATAAGGAGGGGAGCTGCCCCTCCTTATTCTTCTCCTCCGTTAAACCATAGGAGAGCATCATCATCAGGATCGCCGTTATAGTTGATCATGATTTCTTCATCTTTTTTAATATCCTTGTAAGCATAGAAATCAAAAGAGTGATTCTCGAAACTGATTTCATAATCGGCATTCGGCTCATAGGAATGGTTGAACAGCATTCCGTATCCAAGGAGAAGGGCAGAATGGTTCGTCCCATACTCGAATACATAGTCGGCGAGCCTGGTTTTTTCAATATATTTATGTTCTTCATTTGGATATGCAAGTACCGGGGCCCTGTGGATCAGCTCTCCCTTTTTGATATCACGGGTAGCGAACACACCTTTATTGGTTTCATCATCGGTAATGTTTGAGATTCTAACTTCAATCAAGCTTTTCACCTTCGCCTTCATAATCTGTCAATCCTAGTCTGACAGTCTTGGGGCAAAAATGCAATCGCAGGAAGCAATTGGATGACAGTCCCAGGGCTGTGGGGAGCTGATTTGATACCAGCCCGGGTGTTTGTATGGTAAAGTAATCATAACAGCAAAGGAGGAAATACAGATGCAAATCACCGATCAGGCACGCGATATTTTAAAGCAGATGTTTGAAAAAGAAAATGCCCGCAATATCCGCATATATTTCGCAGGCTATGGCTGAGGACAGCCAAAAGTAGGACTGGCTCTGGATGAGCCGGAAGAGGACGACAATGTATCAACAATCAATGAAATCACGGTGGCAATCGATCCGATCATTGAACCGAATGTAGAGGATCTGGTCCTTGATCTCAGCGGGGACAAGAAAGGCCTTGTACTGCTGGGGAATACGGGCAATTGCTGCTAGAATAAGAAAGCATGGAAAGGGCTTCTGCTCTTTTACATGCTTTTTTTTGTTATTCCTCAAGGCACAGGGGCAGCTGCAGAGCATGCAGCCTGTTCTCACAAAAAACATGCAGACACACTCGAATTGTACTATAATGAATACCAAAATCAGGATAATCGGGAGGTGGATATAATGGCAGAAATATTCCGGCTGCCGGATACTGGAGCGGCTCATGCAAAGCCTGTAAGAGGAAAGGCGATACTTTGCATGGGGAGAAGATCTATATAATCGCCCTTACAATGTGATCTCATTTCTATTACTGGCTTTGCCCCTTATTTAAGAAACCATTAAAATAAGGAGCTGGCCGAAATGAGCTATGTAAAAGCAGCCGCTGTTTTGCCTGAAGAGCTGATAGCGGAGATACAGAAATATATTCAAGGTGAGATGATCTATATTCCCAAGCCTGAGGCTGCCCGGCAAAAGTGGGGGGAGTCCTCCGGAGGGCGGAAGCAGATTGATGCACGCAATGAGGAGATCAGGAAGGCATTCCGGAACGGAAAGCCGGTCGAAGTGCTGGCGGACGAATACTTCCTGGCCAATGAAACAATCAAAAAGATAGTCTATTCAAAACAGAAACGCAGGCAGTAGGTACACTTTGGTTCAGAGTCATTCTCTGCCTATTCCCGGCTGCTGATTTTTCTTATAATTGTCTTGAGAAATCAACAGCCTGATCCGGGCCAGAATAGGAGTGAATGAAATGGAACACTTTATCCGGAACGACCAGTATAATTTTATAAAAGAACAGGCAGCCCACCTTGTGAATGGGCACAGCTCTGTAAATGATAAAGGGGTTTTGAATGCGCTGAAAGCCATCACCTCTGAGAAGGCTAAAGCGCTGTTTCCAGAGCTCACTGCTGAGCAGGAGGAGATTCTTGCCCCGTTGTCTGATATAAAAGACAGAACAGATGCAGACCGGTTCCTGGAAGGCCTGCAGGATTATATCATCCCATTCCCGGCAGTGGGCGAACAGGCAGCCAGGAAGCTGTTTCCCAAGGCTAAAAAGCTGAAGGTGCCTGAAGCCGGGCTGGAGGAGCAGAAAGGCCTTTCCTACTTTTCCTGGGACGACAAGGGCACGGGGAGAAGGTATATGGCCGTGCTGTATAAAAATAAGCTTGCCGGCCTGTCGGGAACCTTCAAGCCGATCAGCCAAAAAGGGATTTGTTCCATATGCGGCAAACATGGAGAGGCAGGACTGTTTGTTTCCCAAAAGAAAGGCGCCGTTCAAGGGACTTACGTAAGAAAAGGCAATTATATCTGCAGCGACAGTGTGAAGTGCAACGAAAGCCTGACAAGCCTTGAGAAGCTGGAGCAATTTGCAGAACTGGTGAAATAGCATAAAAGAAAAGACAGGGGCCTGGTTTCAGGTCCCTGTCTTTGCGGTAACCCGCTGGGCAGGTTCTAAAGATCTTTGCCTCAGGTTATTGAAGCTGATCATCCTTATAGTCAACATAAAGGGTGCCATTCTGCTGAACTTCAGCATAAAAGACATCAGACAGGGAGGCGCCGCTTTGCTGGAGCTGGTCTTCAATCCATTCCTGGGAAAGGTTTAAGCCGTCGAGATTCCGGGAGACAAGCTGGCCATCGGAAATGACGGCAGTGCCGACCGGATAGGCATCTTTAGGCACCGGGTTCCCCTGGGCTGCGTGGCTTTGTGTCAGCGGGCGCTTTCCTTCTTTTTTGAGCACCGACAGCTTGCCGTTTGTTTCAAAGATTGCGTAGTCTGCATCTGAAATGGAGAAGATATTTTTTTGCCTGAGCAGGGCGCTTAGCGCATTGATATCCAGCCTGGCTTTGCGGAGGGAATCTTCCATCACCTTGCCGTCTTTTATGACAATCAGCGGCTGGCCCTCCAGGAACACCCTGGCTTTCCTGGATTTGATATCAAGATAGCCCATTAGGATGGTGAATACTGCCCAGCCGGTGAGTGCAATGACGCCGCTCCGAAGGGCAACATTCGGGTTAAGAACTGTGTTGGCTGCAATAGATCCAATAGCAATGGCCGATACAAAATTGAAAAAGGTCATCTGGGCAATTTCTTTCCGCCCCATCAGCCTGGCCAGTAGAAAAAGGACAAGAAATGAAACAGAGATCCTTATGAGCAATTCCGAAATATTCACGTTACACCTCGTTTAGTTTTTATTGGCTGCAAAAAGCATTTGATTTGTAGACTAATCTGTTCTCCTGTCAAGATGCATCCTTATTTTGGCAGTGGAGCATCTTTTTATACATAAAAAAGAAAGAGAGATGATTTGTATGCTTGAATTATTGCTGATCCGCCATGGCCAGTCAGAAGCTGACCTGCTGGGCGTCCACGAGGGCAGGGCGGATTTTCCGCTGACATGTTTGGGAAGGAGGCAGGCGGGCCTTCTTGCCGAGTTTATCACCGAACACTATCCTCCAGATATGATCTGGGCAAGTACGCTGAAAAGGGCCTATGAAACAGCGGTTATTACAGCTGACAGAGCAGGGTGCGGGCTGAAGGCGGATGAAAGGCTGATGGAATTCAATAATGGGGTACTGGCCGGGATGTCCCGGGAGGAAGCGGGCATCCGCTATCCTGAACCGCCTGAGGGCAGAAAGCCGCATGAGCGCATCGAGAAGGGGGAGTCGATGCTTGAAATGAGATTCCGTGCCGAAACTGTATTATCAGAGCTGCTGGATGATGCGGAACAAAAAGGATTCAAGCGGATTGCTGCGGTTTCGCACGGCGGGTTGATTTCCATGCTGATCCTGGCGCTGCTTGGACTGCCCAATACCAGCACCCGGCTCTTTGCTACAGGAGATACCGGTGTTCATTTGTTCAAGCTGGATCATAAAAGAAGAGTGGCCATGTTTTTGAACAGCCAGCGCCATTTGCCTGATGAACTTTTAGGATAGGAGGGGACAGGATAGCCTGTTCCTTTTCTTTTTTCCATAAAAAGGAGCTTGTTTCCCAATTTTCGGTCTTTCCAAACCGGGACGGACGAAGTATGATAATTCTATCAAACTGAAAGGGAAGACAATATAGCGGGAATGAATCTCCTTTTCCTATTTGCGATCAGTGTTTATAGTCTATGGGGATTTGGGCATGACCCTTTCTCGAGCCTGCTTTCGGGCGATGACAAGCGCTTTGAGATGATTGTACTGGAGGAGGGCAAGGCTTTTTCGAAAGAAAAACCTTTTGAGCGAAAAGGGAAGCTCCTGGGAACGGGCCCGTATCTTCCATTATTGGCAGCGCCGGCCGGCATGCTCCTTTTTAGAAGATTTTTCCGGATGGATATCATGCTGGAAAAATTGAGGTTCCTGCTTACGCCGGTCTTTTTTCATTCTAAGTTTTTTATCTCCTCCTCTGTTAGTGATGGATAAAACTAATCTGAAAAAAGAGGTGCAGAGATGAGGAATTTAGGCTTTGGGGAAATCATGGTCATCGTTTTTGTTGCGCTGCTTATATTTGGTCCGCAAAAGCTTCCTGAGCTTGGCAGGGCAGCCGGCAATACGCTTCGTGAATTCAAAAAGGCAACAAAAGGCATCATGGAAGATGATAAAGAGAAAGATAAATAAATAGATGGCAGGACTGCTCCGCCGAGTGAGAGCTCATATTAGAAGCTTTTGCGTGCGGGGCAGCTGTTTTGTTCTGGAGGAAAATGATGAAAGAGATGATTGTTGCCCTGATATTGGGCATTGTTGAAGGCCTTACTGAATTTGCGCCCGTTTCGTCTACGGGCCATATGATTATAGTGGACGATATTCTATTAAAATCCAAAGAGCTTTTCTCGAAGGAAGTAGCCAATACATTCAAGGTTGTCATTCAGCTTGGGTCGATCCTGGCGGTGGTGATTGTGTTCAAGGACCGGTTTATCCAGCTGCTCGGGCTGGGTAAAGGGGGGAAGGAACAATCGGATGGACCGAGGCTGAAGCTCACGCAGGTGATTGCAGGCCTGCTGCCTGCTGCGGTTCTTGGGCTTCTGTTCGAGGACTATATTGATGAATATTTATTTTCGATTAATACGGTGGTGATAGGCCTGGTTGCTGGCGCTTTGCTTATGATTGCAGCTGATTATTATTCAAAGAGGAAGCCGGCCATCGAGACAGTGGACAAGATCACTTACCGGCAGGCAATCCTCATTGGATTGTTCCAATGCATCGCCTTATGGCCGGGCTTTTCACGGTCAGGCTCCACAATCTCGGGCGGGGTGCTGCTTGGCCTCAGCCACAGGGCAGCCTCTGACTTTACCTTTATTATGGCGGTGCCTGTCATGCTTGGAGCGAGCGGGCTGTCGCTCTTGAAAAATTGGGAGTATTTCACGCCTGATGCCGTTCCATTCTTCATTGTAGGCTTCATCAGTGCTTTTGTATTCGCCCTGCTATCAATCCGTTTTTTCCTGGCGCTCATCAACAGAATCAAGCTGGTGCCGTTCGCCATTTACAGAATTATCCTGGCAGCAGTCATTTATTTTGTTTTTCTGTGAGGCTAAAGTACAGTTCCAGTATTTAAATATTTACAGAAGCTAGGTTCATAGAGTAAAATTAAAAAAAAATTATCGAAAGATGCGCTTAATCTTTTAAAGAGCGGGGGATCCAACCGGCATACACATGCCTCGGGGTGAATCCTTTACAGGTAGGGCACTCTCAAAGCCCGAATCCGACAGCTAACCTCGTAAGCGTTATTGAGAGGACAAGTCTGCGTTCAAACACAGAGGTCTCGCCCTCTGTGTTTTTTTATGCTAAAAATTCGATTAAGGAGGCTTGCGTTATGAAACTATCAACAAAGATTATCATCGCTCTGATTGCGGGGGGCATTGTCGGCTTATTATTGAATCTGTATTCTCCCGATTTATTTGAAACATTGAATACGTATTTATTTACTCCGCTGGGGAAAATATTCCTCAACCTGATCAATATGCTCGTTGTGCCGATCGTGTTCTTCTCCATCACACTTGGCACCGCAGGCCTTGGCGATCCTAAAAAGCTCGGGAGAATCGGCCTGAAGACCATTACTTTCTTCCTGGCTACCACCTGTATGGCTTTGATCATCGGGATTGCGTTCTCTTACATCTTCCAGCCGGGGAATGTAGGGACCTTTGATACGACCGGGGCAGAGTTTGAAGCGCAGGAGGCGCCGCCCGTATCTGAAACCCTGCTGAATATCATCCCGACAAATCCTATCAAGGCATTTACGGAAGGAAATATGCTTCAGATCATTACTTTCTCTGTTTTCATCGGCTTTGCCCTTACAATGCTTGGCGAGAAAACCAGAGGTGTTCTAAAGCTGTTTGATCAGGGGAATGAGCTGATGATGTACCTGGTGAACCTGATTATGCGTTTTGCGCCATATGGAACCTTCGGCCTGATCGTATCGGCTGTCGGCACCCAGGGGGTTGATGCGATTAAAGCCATGGGGCTGTATATGGGTGTGGTGCTTGCGGCACTGATTGTCCATACGCTTGTGACATACGGATCAGCGGTATACTTCCTGGCCAGGCGCAGTCCGATTGAATTCTTTAAGGGCTTTGCCCCTGCGATGAGCGTGGCTTTCAGTACATCGAGCAGTAATGCCACACTTCCGGTTTCCATGAATGTGGCCCAGAAGAACTTAAAGGTCCCTGAATCGGTTAGCAGCTTCGTTCAGCCGCTTGGCGCAACGATCAATATGGATGGCACGGCGATCATGCAAGGTGTAGCCACCATCTTTATCGCTCAGGTATATGGCCTTGACCTGACGTTCACGCAGCTTGTGACGGTCGTCCTGACTGCTGTCCTTGCGAGCATCGGTACAGCGGGCGTGCCGGGTGTCGGCCTGATCATGCTGGCGATGGTCCTTCAGTCTGTTAACCTTCCTGTTGAAGGGATTGCCCTGATCATCGGGATCGACAGGCTTCTTGATATGACGAGAACAGCCGTCAATATTACAGGCGATGCCGCTTGTGCGGTAATCGTCGGTGAATCTGAGAAAAAGAAAAACAGGGAATTAACCTGATAATAGGGAAAGCAAAACACCGTCCGGATGAAGGACGGTGTTTTTTAATGGACCTGGTGAACCGAGGAAAGTTCTTATGCAGTCGGCTCGGCCGCTTCTTCTATCTTTTTCTGCAGGAGAAGCTTCTTGAGCTGCGGCTTGCACTTGCGGCTGGCGAGGATATACAGCACATCTCCTGGAAGGATGATGGTGCTGCCGGCCGGGGTGATCAGTTCATCATTGCGGATGATGGCATTCACAAGCGCCCCTTTAGGAAACGGGATATCAATCAGGGTCTGCCCGATGATCTGGGCATCATCCTCCATTTCGTATTCAATCATTTCTGCATCGGCTTTTCCAATGGACACAAGCTCAAGCGAATGCATAGGCGTCGTTTTTTTCGGTCCGGTCAGCTTCAGCTTCGCTGCGAGTGCTGTAATCGTTGAGCCTTGAATGAGGCAGCTGGTCAGGACGACGAAGAACACAACATTGAAGATCTGCTGGCTTCCCTCAATTCCTGCAAGAAGAGGGAAGGTGGCCAATACGATTGGAACGGCCCCTTTTAGTCCTGCCCAGGAAAGGAAGATCAGTTCATTCTTTTTATATCCCATTCTAATAGTAGACAAAAAGACAGCTGCGGGCCTTGCGATCAATATGAGAATCGCAGAAATGGCGATGCCTTTCAGGAAGATATCCAGGCTGAACAGCTCTGAAGGGAATACCAGCAGGCCGAGAATCACAAACATCATAATCTGCATCATCCAGGCAAATCCTTCAGAAAAGCGGAAAATGGTGTGTTTGTAGGCAAGTTCCATGTTTCCGATGACAATGGCAGCGATATAGACGGCTAGAAGGCCGCTTCCGCTCGCAAAGGCTGTAATTCCATATGTTAAAAGTGCAAAGGCTGTGGCGAAGACAGGATAGAGGCCGCCTGAATCCAGATTGATGCGGTTAAGGGCAAAAACGGCCAATCTGCCAAAAATAAGGCCAAACAGGAGGCCGATGCTCATCTGGAGGAAAAAGGTTCCGATCAAGGACCAGATGCTTGCTTCCGGAAGGGTGATCAATTCAATCATGGCGACTGTCAGGAAGACAGCCATCGGATCATTGGAGCCTGACTCTGCTTCAAGAGTGGCGCCGATCCGTTCATCGATATTCTTATCCTTGAGGACAGCGAAGACGGCAGCAGCATCCGTTGATCCGACAATGGCCCCGAAAAGGATTGATTCAAGCCAGCCTGTCCCCAGGATGAATTTCGCTGCTGCAGCTACAATTCCGGATGTGAGGATGACGCCGAGGGTGGCGAGTGACAATGATGGGAGGACGACCGGGCGCAGTGTTTTCCACTTAGTCTGCAGGCCGCCTTCAAACAGGATAATGATCAAAGCAAGAACACCAATCATTTGGGCTGTGCTGGCATTGTCGAAATAAATGATGCCCAGTACATCGCTGCCCATCAGCATCCCGACTGCCATAAACAGCACGAGGGAAGGAACGCCGAGCCGCGAGGAAAATTTAGTCGTCAGCACGCCGGTGATGAACAGGATGGCCGCAAGCAGGATGAATGTATCTGTATGCAAAACATTAATCATTGTTATCAGCTCCTTTTCTATAAGTTGACGTCGAGAGTGACAGGTGGAGGGTTCTTAGGTGAAATCCCCAGATAGCTATAGGTTTCTGACGGGGAGGATTGCTGGAGCCTCTTTTGGATGAGCGACACGGCAATGCCTTTTGTATAGGCATGATAGCCAAAGGTTTTTCTTAGCGTATGTGTGCCGACAGGATCTTCAATGCCGGCGGCCCGGGCAGCCTCATTAATGATCCGGTATGCCTGTACCCTTGTGATTGAGTTATGGGACTTTCTTGACTTAAAGAGCGGGTCTTCCCATTTGAGGCCATTCTCCTGGATGCATGTATGGAGGGCTTCACGGACCTGCAGGTTGAAATAAATAGGGGGAAAGCAAGCTTCCGAGGCAGGCAAATAGGAAAGGATATTTCCATTTTCATCTGCAGCATCTTTTACCTGAAGATGAAGCAGGTCATTGATGCGTATTCCGGTGTTGATGCCGAGCAGGAACAAACAATAGTCCCGGGATGACCGGGTTTGGAGCCATTCCTCCATAAACAGGATCTTCTGTTTGTCAGTTATTGCACCAACTGTTTTCATTAATTCACCCCCCAATGTAACTTAATCCTATTATAGCATATGGTTATGTAACATGAAAAAGAATAGAACCTGCTTTGGCTCCAATGAGTTCTGTGAAAAATGGAAATAACATGAAATTGAAAATAATTTTTGTTACGATAGAAAAAAAGCCCGGCTCTTATAAAAGGAGGAACCATGTTAAAGAAGTTGTTTATGCCTATTATTTATATAAGTGAGTGGGTGGTGTTTTTTTATACTGTCCTCTTTATGATTGTTTTCAATCTGACTTATTACGTAAACATGGTCATCATTGATATGCCTTGGGAAGAACGTACCTCCCTGCCTTTTATAAAGACTGTGATTTTCATGACAGGTGCCTGTATGGTTTGTTTCCTGTATATCAAATACGTGAAAGGAAGAAGGATTTATCAGAATATAAAAGATATCCTTTGGGGTATTCTGTTTGGAGTAAATGGCCTGCTGTGTATCCTTATGCTGGGGATAAGCCTTATCTTTGAGCTGCCTATTAATGAACGGGTTCTGCTGGCATTGGCCTTCATTGCAAGTGCAGGGTTTTTTTTGGCGTGCATCAGAAGCCTGTTGCTTTCAAATATAGGACGCCCTTTTTCATCCAGGTAACTACAGCCAACATGGTGATCAGGATCATATAATAAGCGCATGGATGTTAACATCCATGCGCTTATGAATACTTTGATAACAGGGCATATCCCTTTTTAAAAGCTTCTTATAAGAATTTCACACATACAGGGTAAGGAACTGAAACATCCTTCTGCAGCAGGGATAGCCTGCCGCTTTGTGCGTCACGGGCAAACAGGGTGAGGTTTCCGGTTTCCTGGTTGGAGGCAACGATATATCTTTCTGAAGGATCGAGCACAAAGTCGCGCGGCCAGTTTCCTTCGGTTGAAGTATGCTCGATGAAATCCAGCTTGCCTGTTTCTTCATTTACAGAATATACGGCAATGCTGTCATGTCCGCGATTGGCGGCATAGACAAAGCGGCCGTCAGAAGAGATATGGATGGCGCTTCCCTGGTTATTTTCCCGGAATGTTTCAGGAATGGCCGGTACTGTCTGCATTACCTTGAAGCTGCCGTCATTCGGGCTGTACTCGAGCACGATCACCTCGGAGCTCAGCTCTGTCATCACATAGGCAATATTCCTTTCCGGGTGGAAAACAAGATGCCGCGGACCGCTGCCGGGCTTTACATCCAGCTTGGCTGCTTCCTTCAGCTGTCCATCTTGTAACTCATACGTAATGATTTCATCTGTACCCAGGTCAACAGCGGCAATATATTTTTCATCTGGCGTAAAGCCTGCATAGTGGGCATGCGGCTTTTCCTGGCGGTCTGCATTCGGGCCTGTGCCTTCATGCTGAGCAACCGAGGAAGCCGAAAGCAGGGAACCGTCTCCTGTCAGTCCGTATGCTTCAATCGTACCTTTATGGTAATTGGCAGTCACTGCATAGCTCAATTCTTTATTTACACTGATATGGCATGGAGATGAACCGTCAGACAGCTGGCGGTTCAGTTCTGTAAGCCCGCCGTCATCGCTGATGGAAAACGCGGCAGCGCCGCCCTTCGCCCCTTCCTTTACGACGGAATAAAGGCGTGTTTTATCTTCGCTGATTGTCACATATGTAGGGTTTTCAAGCTCTGCGGCGAGCTTGACATTTTCGAGCCTGCCGTTTTCTGTATTCAATTCAAAAGCATAAATGCCTTTGCTGTCGCCTTTTGTGTAGGTGCCGATAAAACCGGAAAAAATATGGTCCTTCATACTATTTCTCCTTTCAAAGTGCGGAATTGCCTCTATTATAGCATGAACCTTTTCAGTGCATTCAGCAGGGCATTGTGAAAAAGCCAAAGGACCTGGCGGGTCAGTCTGCCAGGTCCTTATTGGCCAGCTGACCTCTTATCCTTTAGGATAGTCTGAATTAGGCTGGCGCGGGTCAGTATAATCGCGGTTCACTTCATCTCTCAGTCTGTCTTCATCTGCAAAGGGATTGCTTACCACTTTGTCACTGAGAGGGGTATTCGGATCTATATTCTCATCTGTATACGGGCGGTTTTGATCATTATGGTCCTGGAATGCATTTTCACCTTTATCCAGTTCACCAGGATTAAGAGGATCAACTATATAGTCGTCATACTTATCTTCCTGGTCCGTAGCCCGGATGGCTGTATTCCTGTCTGTTGTGCCTACGAAATCCTCGTCAGTGCGGCGGGCGTCATTGACAGCTCCTCCGGTGAAGATTGTTTCATCATCTGTCAGGCGGTCGCGGTTCCGGTCATCGGGATCGACAAGGATCAGGATTCTTCCTTCTTTTACCTCTGCTTCATAACGGCTGGCCTCTTCTTCCGGGATGCCCATGCCGATCAATGCGCCTGCAAGTCCGCCTGCCCCGGCGCCAACCGCTGCCCCGGTCAGTGTTGCAGCAATCGGACCCGCCGCAACGATCGGTCCAATTCCAGGGATTGCAAGGGCGCCGATGCCCACGAGCAGACCTGTGAGCCCGCCCAATGCTCCGCCGGCAGCAGCGCCAGCCGCAAGGCCTTCCTCTGTCTTCGTCCCGGTTTCCTCGCTCACAGCGTCAAGATCATCACGGTTTTTGCTGATGACGGAAATGTCCTCAGCCCGGTAGCCTTCTGCTTTCAGCCTTTCAATTGTTTCAACCGCTTCATCCTCTGTTGCATATGAGCCTACTACGCGCTTATTATCTTCTGCCATGTTCATTCCTCCTTATTATATAAAAACTTTTCTAATAGAATACATACCCTTATGTGAAAAAGGCCTAAACCTCAGCCCGCCTGAAATATATGGCAAAAAGCCGCTTCGTGCGGGGGCTCAGGGAAGGTCAGCGTTGCAATACAGCAGGGAAATGCTATGATATAATTGTCAGACTTTTTCATGGGAGAAGGGATTGCATTGAGGAACGAATTGCTTAAGATTGGCACAAGAATAGTAGAGAGCAAAGAGCAGCTCGTCAATCACATATTTGAACGGGAATGCCCTTTCTATAAGGAAAAGCTTAAGAAATCGACTGTTGCCAGAAAGCAGATAGCTGAATGGCGCAAAGCCTTGATTCAGATCCTGGGTGAATCATTATATACGGATCAGGAGGAAAGCGGGCGCAAAATTGAAAAATGGGCCCGTGACACAGGAGAAACTGCGATAGAAAACGGCGTTCCCCTGGACGAATCCCTGCGTGTGCTGTCCCTGTTCAGATCGGTTATTTGGGACGTTTTCACTGAGGAGCTGGAGAAAAATCAATTTGCTGCAGTCACGATGCTTGATGTCAGCAAAATCATCAACCCGCTCCTGGATGAGGTCGCGTATATATTCAGCAATATTTACATGAACTACAGCACAAGGAAAATAGAAGTAGCCCGGACTGCCCTGCAGGAGCTGTCCGTTCCGGTTGTCCCGATTTCAGCGGATATTGCCGTTCTTCCGCTCGTTGGGGAAGTGGATACAGAGCGCGCAAAATTCATTATGGAAAAATGCCTGAAAAACAGCTCAGAGCTTCAATTAAAGCAGCTGTTCATTGATGTTTCCGGCGTACCGATGATAGATACGATGGTTGCCCATAATCTGTTTCAGATTGTAAAGTCATTGAACCTGATCGGCGTGAAGGCAACTATGACCGGAATACGGCCGGAAATCGCCCAGACAATCGTGGCTCTCGGAATAGAATTCCGGGAAATCCCGACAAGGGCAAATCTTAAGCAGGCGCTGATGGCAGCAGGATTCGAGCATACTAAAAGATGATATTTGTGTGAAACTTATATACAAATGAGGAACTGACTGAATATAAAGTGATACACTAATCATATACAGTTGAAGGGAAATCTATTAAGCAGCCTTCTGGAAAAGCGGGGAGTCGAACATGAAGCTGGGATTAATCATCGTTATAGCCATTATCATTCTTTCTTTAATTTTCACCCTTATGCTGGCCGGCAAAAGTGATGCTGACTACTCAAAGTCAGCCAGGAAAAATACGGTCAACCTGACTGTGATTTATGCAGTAGTCATTCTGCTTTCTATTGTCGCACTGGGTGTCTATATAAAATGGGGAATCTAAAAAAAGTGAAGCGGTGCACGCTTCACTTTTTTTAATTGGCTGCCTGCCATTGTCTCTGCACCTGTTCCTGTGCAAGGCGTGCAATTTCCTCTTCTTGTGTCCCTCTACGTGCGATTACATTTGTCATATAATTTTTTCCGCCGTGATTAACGGTTACAGTTACTTGTACCATGCTTGTTTATTCCTTTCTTAATGATATTTTAATATAGTGATACCATTTTAAAAGGAAAGTAAAACCTGTTTTACTGAAATTATGAGCCTCATCTATTATTTAGAATGGAAGGGGCATTTCCCTTCAATCGGCTTGATATCATCGCCGATGAAATATTGCTTCCATTCCCGATGCTCAGGATCCCCGTAATGGCTGATATTAGGATGCGTTGGCAGTCCATCCCACTTTTCCACTCGTTCCCTGACTTTTTCCCGGGACATGATTCCTCCTTTTGAAGTGCCTTCCAGCCCCTCAAAAATTCTCCGCGGCTGGAATCCCAGCACAAGGGAGTTGCCTAGATCCCTTGTTTTCCGCTGCTTATAGGCTGGAGCGTTTCCAAATACAAAGAAGGGCTCTTCGGCAAAAGAGAATGCCCATAGATGGTGGTCCGGGTCCTCAGGATAATCTTTTGGCCAAGGTTTTTCATCCTGATCATGAAGATACTGGAGGATGTTCCAGAAATATTCGCGGTAGTAAGAGATATCCTTCTCTTCTTTTTCCGGCTCCACAAACACAAACAAGCCATGGCGGATAAGCTTAGGGGCATCAAAAAGATCAATGAACTGTTCCAGCGCCTTCGGAAGCTGTGACCAGTCCTCCTGTGAAATATATGCATAGCGCAGCTCCCCGCGGTTTTCAGCAGTCATGCCGAAATAGCAGGGGAAGGTCTTGTCTGTGACGGTTTGATGGAAGGTCTTATATTCTTCAATGACCCAGGCAGGCACAATGTCAGGGTTGGTCATATCTTCTTTTGTCAGCAATGATTTTTGGATGGTTTTCATAATCAGCTCTCCTAATGTTTTTTTTTCATAGTGCATGAAAGCCGGCTTCCCGCAGGAGGCCGGCTTCATCTCATGCTTCAAAGATCATTTCTATTCTTTGCTGTTATTCATCTCTTTTTTCATTCATGCGATTATGCTCCGGATTTATCGGATCAGCGTTATCAGGCGTCATCGGCCGGGCAGGACCGGAATCTCCAGCTTGATTGCCCCTGGAGGCATCTGGAGTCATTGATTCTTTAATCTGGGTGGTGCGGGCATCTTTATTGATGCTCGTCTGCTCAATTTTACGGTCAAGCTTTTGCAGATACTTGGCGGCAAAATCCTTTCCTCCTAAACCGAAGGCAAGGCCAAAGGCGAGAGCCAGTCCGCCGAGTATAAGGATAAAGGCAGAATTGACGATGGAATGGGCGACGCCAAGCTGGTCCAGGGCCATAAAGATGGAAACGGCTACGATCGCATATTGCGCCACAGATGACAGAAGGCGGAAATGAGGGCCTTCCAGCAGGCTTGAAAGCAGCTTCTTTACCAGGGTTCCGAGCCATAATCCAGCTCCAAGAATGACAAGTGCTGCAAGAACATGCGGCAAATAGGCTATGACCCCGGTTGCCAGTGTGACAAGGAAGTCGAGCTTCAGCAGGTTCAGAGCCTGTACAACAAATAAGAGGACAACAATGATCTGGGCAATATAGCCAATCAGCTGGGAAATCCCGCTTTTTGCAGCCCTGGTTTTATTTTTTGTTAATCCGATGCTATTAAAATATGAGTCTGCGCCGATTCGTTCAAGAAGGCCGGCAACCATCCCCCTGACCCATTTTCCGAGCCAGATGCCCGCAAGGATAAAGGCGATGGCGACAATGATATTCGGGATCATAGTGAGGACATCGTTCAGCATGGCAATCGCAGGCTGTGATATTCCTTCCAGATCCAATTCTTCGAGTGCCGCGATTACGACCGGGATCATAATGAAGACAAAGACGATATAGCCGGCAACAGATGAAAGGGTGGTCCCTTCAAACAGCTTGGACAGGCCGAAACGCCCGACAAGCTTTTCCGTACCGATGCTCTGCAGGAAGCTCGTGACAATATCACGGACCAGCTTGGCGATGAACCAGCCGATAAACAGAATAAGGGCAGCGGCAAGGAGTTTAGGAAGGAAAGCCAGAATATCATTGAGCATGCTGGCAAACGGTCCGGAGACTCCCTCGAGATTCAGGGCTGACAGCACGGCAGGAAGGGAAATCAGCAGAACCAGATAGAATACAATATTGGCAGCTTTATCGACGATATTGGAGGAGTCGTGATCTCCTTTAATGAATTTATATTTGTTCAGTGTTTCATGGACGCGAAGCGTTCTGCCTCCACGCTTGATGAGAAACTTGAGGGCGGATGCCACCAGCCAGGCAACCAGCAGGATCAAAGCAGCCTTTAAAATGCTTGGGATGGCACCTGTAATAGTCGAGAACATGCCTACTAGCGGAGTAGCCAGGAAGCTTAAGTTTAGGATATTGAAGAACCAAATAAAGACAAAAATGAGGATGAGAATATAAACGATTTTGCTTATGATTTTCTCAGGGGAATACTTTCTGTTTCCCGGCTCGGCAAACAGTTTGTTATCAAGATTGGTTTTACGGAGGCCTTTCAGGACCGCCTTTTCAACCGCCTTTGCAATGATCCATCCCAACAGGAGGACGACTAATGCCAGCAAAAGGTCGGGAAGCTGGTTCAGATAGCCATTCCAGCCATTCCAAAATGCATAATTATTATCCAACTAGATCCACTCCTTAACATAGATATTTACATTTACCCAGTGAGTTAGCAGATAAACAGGCTGCAGGCAGCCGAATTGGAAAATAAAGTTTGGAAAAGCAAAACCTTTTTCCTATGAAGCAGTCTAATATTCAGGAAAACAAGAGGGGGATCGATCAGCCTTGGAGCATATTGTCCGCAAAGCCATAAAAGGGGATGATGAAGCTTTTCTTGATATCATCCGTTCCTGCAAGGCGGATTTGTATAAAACCGCACTCGCCTATATGCGAAATGAGGAAGAAGCTCTTGAGGCCGTGCAGGAAGTAACCTTCCGGGCTTACAAGAGCATAAAAGATCTGAAGCAGCCTGCCTATTTCAAGACATGGATCATCCGTATCATGATCCATTACTGCTGCGACAGGCTCAAGAAGCAGAACAGGCTCGTATATAATGAACAGCTGTTCCTCGCAGCGGGCGGGGAAGAGGATACTCTTCTATTCGAGGTCCAGGATGCGATGGAGTCGCTCGATGACCGCTCCCGTGAGCTGCTGACGCTAAAATACTTCCACGATCTTAAAATCAAGGAAGTGGCTGCCCTGTACAACCGTCCGGAAGGAACCGTGAAAACATGGCTCAATAAAGCGTTGAAGTCACTAAGAGAGAAGCTCGAGGAAAGCGGGGGGAAGATGGATGTTTGAAAAGGAAGAAAAAAAGCTTGAAGCCATAGGGGAGCGGTATCAGGAGTTTCCTGTGCCGGATGAACAGCTGGAACAAGCAATCATGAAAGGATTCCAGCAGGCCAAAGCAGCTTCCCCGAAGAAGCGGTTCATCAAAAGGAGCTGGCTGCCCGGGATTGCGGCCGCCCTGCTATTGCTCGGATTTTTGACCAGCATCAGAGTTTCCCTGGCCTTTGCCCACTATGTCGCAGAAATGCCGGGTATGGAAAAGCTGGTAGACCTCATCCGGTATGATAAGGGCTTAATATCCGCCGTGGAGAATGACTATATGCAGCCGCTCGGCATATCCCAGGAGAGAAACGGGGTCCGGCTTACGCTTGACGGTGCTATCCGGGATGAGCGGGGTCTGGTGGTATTTTATACAGTTGAGTCAGAGGAGAAGCAGGTGCTTCATACAAATAGTATTCATATCACTGGTGGTGATGGGGAAGAGCTTCCTGTCAGTTTTTCAGGTTCTGGTGACAGCTCTTACACTGATGAACCAGTAAAGTCTGTCAATGGAACCGCGGACTACTTATTCAGTGAAGACTTGAAAGGGAAAGAGTTTAAGGCAGAGGCGGAGGTCAAAACTGCGGAAGGCATAGAGACTTTTGACATTGATTTTACGGTTGAAGGACCGAAAGTGAAGAAAAAGATATACCCTCTAAATGAAACTGTTTCAATAGAAGGGCAGAAAATCTTTTTCAAGGACATTGCCATTTATCCATTGCGTGTGGCTATCCATGTCTCATTTGATCCGGAAAACAGCATGAAAATCTTTGCTTTGGATGATTTGCGGCTTGTTGATGAGAATGGAGAAGTCTGGTCTGGCATTGCCAATGGTGTGTCAGCACAGGAAATAAAGGAAAATGAGCATATTATTTATCTGCAGAGCAACTATTTTAAAGAACCGAAGGAGCTGTATCTGGTTCTTAATAAAGTAATGGCCGTGGATAAAGAGGATGCGGAAGTGGTCATTAATACCGAAACGAAAGAGATTGTGAAGCAGCCAAAGGGTGATAAATTATCAGGTGCAGTCTTAAATGGGAGAGATCTCTCTGTCCAGGTTCGGGCAGGGGAGGAATACAATCATCAGCTCTTTACGACTGCAAAAGATGCAGAAGGCAGGGATCTGGATGGCGGAAGCTCCTTCTATCGATCCGGGGGCGATGGTCTTTATAAGGAGTTTGGCGTTTCCTTATCTGAAGCAGATCCTGCCAACTATAAGAATCCTATCAGTCTGGAGTTATCAGCATTTCCATCCTGGATAGAGGGAGAAGTGAAGATTAAGCTGGAGTAAAGGCGAATGGAGTTGTCTAAGCAGGAAATTCCAATTTTATTAAAACTCAAAAAAGCAGCAATCAGCTTGTAAAAGATCAGGCCGGAACGGTAAGTTCCGGCCTGGTTTTATGGAATGAAAATTGCTGCTCAAATTAAGTCTGAGCAAGCGTCCTACGCATTTCGTCTTGTCCAGCTCCAGGCGCTAACCCCTCGAGTCATAAGCCACTCCTGAATTGAAGGCAAAGAACGCCTTCTATCCAGGAGCGTCTTATGCTGGGCCCGCAGGTCATGCAGGCGTTGCCACAGGACGTGGCGTCTTTAGCCTGCGTTCCTTAAATCTGAGCAAGCGCCCTCCGCTTTTCCCTAGCCCAACAAAACATCCTCACCAGGATACCGAATTTTCTCCGGTTTTTGTTTGGCGAAGGAGAAGGCGAGCGTGAGCGGGCCAAGTTTGCCCAGGAACATGATGAAGATGATGATTTCTTTTCCGATTTCCGACAGGTCGGCAGTAATGCCCATGGACAGGCCGACCGTTCCGAAGGCGGATACAACTTCGAAAATAATTTTAATAAATGGCAAATCCTCCGTGATGCTCAGGACAAAGATGGCGATAAAGACGAACAGGATGGAAATCATCGATATGGCCAATGCTTTTGTCAGATAGTTGACGCTGATGGTGCGGCGGAAAATGACGATGTCTTTTTTGCCGCGTATGAATGTAATGACAGCCATGATAATGATGATAAAGGTCGTCAGTTTAATTCCGCCGCCTGTGGACGCGCTCCCCGCGCCCACAAACATTAACAGCAGCATATACAGGACAGTTGCATCCTCTAGCCCGCCTATGTCAACTGAATTGAATCCGGCAGTCCTGGGAGAAACGGCCTGAAAATAGGATGCCCAAAGCTTTTCCCCGCTGGTCAGATGGGCGAGGGTCTGCGGATTATTATATTCTAGATAAAAGATGACAGCCATTGATACAATATTGACCGCAAAAGTGCCCACAATCATCATTTTGGAATGAAGCGACAGCCTTTTGAATTGCTTTGATTTCCACAGATCGGCCAATACGGTAAAACCGAGGCCGCCAATGATGAAGAGCATGGAAATGACAATATTGATGACAGGGTCGCCGACAAATTGACTCAGACCATCCTGCCAGAGCTGGAAGCCGGCATTATTGAAGGCTGAAACAGAGTGGAAGAGGCTGTAATAAAAGCCATCACCCCATCCGTACTTAGGAACCCATCTCAGGCAGAGAAAGAACACGGCGATCGCCTCGATCGTAAAGGAAAAAATAAACAGGTAGCGGACGAGGCGGATGACCCCGCCGACCGACGTCTGGTTCAATGCCTGCTGCAGGACAAGGCGCTCCTTGAACCCGATTTTCCTTCCGAGCATCAAGTAAATCAGCACAGCGAAGGACATGATTCCAAGGCCTCCGAGCTGGATGAGGCACATGATGACAATCTGGCCGAACAAGGTATAGGTAGACGCCGTATCAGCCACTGTCAGCCCTGTCACAGTCATAGCCGAGGTGGCTGTGAACAGGGCATCGATCCATGAGACACCATGAACGGTTGAAAAAGGTAGCTTCAGCAAGGCGGCCCCCAGCAGGATGAAAAACAGGAATATTAGGGTCAAAAGCTGCGGCGGCGTGATATTCAGGTATTTTCGCTTCATGATAGATAGAGCTCCTTTTTCCTCAAATGATGAAAAGCAAATATATTATTGGCCATAAAAAAACCATTCTTATCCACAGAAAAGAATGGTCAATATACGTATTGGCCTTTCTCTCAATATGCTTACGGAGTTAGCTGCCGGATTAGGAATTGAGAGCTTCCTTCCTGGCCCGCGCCAGGATTCACCCCGGGCAGGCGCAAACAGCCTCCTGCCATATTGGTTCCCCCGTTCTTAACATAAGATTCAGCAAAGGTATGAAATTTGAGTGTGATTATACTAATTAAAATACTCCCGCTCATGTGCAAAGTCAATCAGGAAATTGTAAATTTTTTCGAATCAAAAAACCGTGCCGGTGCACGGTTTTTCAAGTCTAATCCTCCAGATGGATACGCCTGTAATCATCCTCCAGAATGCTCATCATGATGGAGTCGTGATATTGGTGATCGTAAAATAAAGCCTCGCGCTGGACGCCTTCCTGCCTGAAGCCGAGCTTTTCGTAAACATGAAGAGCCCGGTCATTATAGTCGAAAACATTCAGCTCGACTCTGTGCAGATTCAGCACACCAAAAGCATAGCCAAGCATCAGTTCCATTGCTTCGCTGCCATAGCCGCGCCCCTGATTCTCTTCCTCGCTGATGTTCACTCGGATATTGGCATTTCGGTTGGTGCTGTCTATATCCTGAAGGGCGATGTCACCAATTACTTCGTTCGTTCCATCAAGGACAATCAATAAGAGGATGGAAGATGAATCCTCCGCTTTTTCTTTAATATAAGAGAAAATCTGATCTTTCGAAAACGCTTTCTTCAGTCCGGTAAGCTTTCTTGACTGTTCATTATAGAGCAGCTTCACATATATATCCGTATCTTCTGTGCTGATGGGCCGCAGATAAATCCGCTCTCCCTGCAGGAACCGTATTGCATCCATTCGTATTCCTCCTTATTTTCTCTTAAATACAATATAATCCAATCCAGCTCATATAAAAATAGATACTTTTTCCCTTTCAGCAATTTAAGCATCAATCATAATTGAAACTTCAAAAGTTGGGTAAATGTAAATGTAATAGCAGTATACTGTTCGGAAAAGGGGGCCTTGGCCAGGATGGAATTTAGAAAAGGAATGCTTGTTTATAATGGAAATGCCGGGCAAAAAAATATGGAAAAGTCGCTGGCAGCCTGTGTTCCGGTCTTGTCTGCAGAACTGGATTCACTGGTTCTGCTGCCAACCAAAAGGGAAGGGCATGCAAGGGAGCTTTGCATGGAATATGGGTCTGAAGTGGATGTTGTTTTCATCCTGGGCGGAGACGGGACGGTACACGAATGCATCAATGGGCTGGCGCCGCTCGGGACCCGGCCGGCCATCGGCATATTGCCTGGAGGTACTTGCAATGATTTTTCAAGAACATTGAACATCCCCCAGGATATCCGTGATGCGGCACTTAGCATGGTTGCAGGGGAAACGGAGCCGGTTGATGTCATGCAGGCAAACGAGGATTATTTCCTCAATTTCTGGGGGATCGGCCTGGTGGCGGAGGCTTCGGAAAATATTAAGGAAACAGAAAAAAACCTGTTTGGGCGGATCAGCTACTTCCTGAGCGCCTTGCGGACAATCAAGGAAATGGAGCCATTCCATGCGTCCATCATAGTTGATGGGAAGGAAATAGAGGAGGATGCTGTCATGATCCTGCTGGCCAATGGCCAGTATATAGGGACCAATGCATTGCCTTTCAGGGATCTCGATTATAATGACGGACTGGCTGATTTATTTATTATAAAAGATGCCAATCTTACGTTAATGAAACAGGCACTTACAGAAGACAGCATGGAAGCGAACGAGAATATTCTTCATTATAAAGGGAAGGAATTACAAGTAAGGACAGACAAGAGGATGGAGGCAGATATGGATGGTGAGGTGTATTCGGCCACTCCCTGCCAGATACGCGTCCATCAGGCACATGTGCAAATGATAAAGCCAGGGCAGCTTTAAGGGCTGTCCTGGCTTATGGTTGTTTCAGGAGGCTCGTTCAGCGCTCCGATTTCTTTCAGGATAAAATAAAATCCGCCTGCAGATACAATGGTAAAGCCCCAATTCAGGATCTGCCTCAGCACGATTCCCTGGTCGAAGGCATCAACCCCGTATTTGCCAATGAGCCAGACCTTAATGGAGGCGAGAAGAATGAACTTCAGAGCAAAGCCCGCCGTAATCAGGCTGAAGATCATCAGTGTTTTGCTTTTAAAGAAAACTTCCTTCATGCTGCCCCTGTCTTTTCCCTGAAGTTCCATAAAATCAAGAGTGAAATAGAGGAAGACTGGCTTTTTCAGTACAATCGTCAGCAAAAACAGGCAGCCCAGCACATAAGAATAAATGACATTATTCCATAGAAGCTGAAGGGCCGACCCGGCGAGCACATCGATCAGGGTGCCGATCACCAGGTTCACAAGAAGGAACAGGCCGAATAGATTGATTTTCTTAAGCTGAAAGAAGCGGTACAGTGTATAGATGATGCCAGGTACGGATGACAGGATCATCGCCAGATAATCACCAAGCATGTCCCGGCCGTAATTCCAAACAACAAGAGGGAGCACAACATAAAAGAGAATGTCTGGCACCATTGAATTTTTCTGCATTTTTTTCGTTCCTGCCTTTTTTAAAAGATTTCTGTAATTAAGTATTCCCCAAAGAAAGTAGATCTCCTTTATTTTCTTAAAGGAGTATACAAAAAAAGAGCCGCTTTGGGCTCTTTTTTATGCTAGGAAGGCTTTCAGCATCCAGATTTTCTTTTCCAGATCTTCAATCAGCCCAATGGCAAGATCTTCTGTGACCGGGTCATTTTCTTCCTCGGCGAGTCCTGCCAATTCTTTTAGTTCCGTACTGATCGTGCTGTAGTCCGATATAAGGGCAGCAACCATTTCTTCTGCTGTTTCTTCACTGCCGTTATCCTTGATAGACGCATATTCAAGGAACTCGCTCATTGTGGCAATCGGCCTGCTTCCTGCTGCCAATGCCCGTTCTGCAATTGTATCCACATTCGCTGCTGCTTCATTGTAAAGCTCTTCGAATTTCCCGTGCAGGGTGAAAAATGCAGGTCCTTTTACAAACCAGTGAAAACGGTGAAGTTTGGTATATAGGACGCTCCAGTTAGCGATTTGTTTATTCAGGCTGTTTGTCAAAGTCATAAATATTTCCTCCTCGTTTTGTGTGTAACTATATTATATCAAATATTATTTTATAATCAATACTTATTTATAATAATTATAAATAAAAAATTAATATAAAAAAAACGGCCATTAGAGGGCCGTTTTCGATCAGACAGTTTTTTTCTTTTTACGCATAACCAGATAGATAATATACACGATGACGATCAGGGCGCCGCCTACGAGTGTAAGCATCCCGAAGTTCTCTTCAATGAATGGACGCGCCTGGGCGCCAAGTACCATAATAAGGGCAGCTTCAAGGAAGAAGCGGGCGCCTCTGCCTATGATGGACCAGATGACGAGGGTCCGGAGCCGCACTGTTGTAATGCCGGCAAAAATGGTGAACACTTTATAAGGAATTGGGGTAAAGCCTGCAATAAGGATGGCTACTGGCCCGTATTTATTGAAATAGTTCTCGACTTTCTGGATTCTTTCTTCAGAGATGATGTACCGCAAAACAGGGCGTCCCAGTTTTTTACCGATGAACCATCCGAGAATGGCGCCAAGGACAGATGCCACAGTTGTGATGAACGCATACCAGATGACGCGGTCGGGATTGGAAATGCCCATTGGGATTAATAGTACATCCGGAGGGATAGGGAAGAAGGATGAGTCGGCAAAGGACACAAAAAACAATCCAAAGATACCATACTCCATAAGCCATTCTTCGATCGTGTGAATCAATTCTGACATAACGGATCTCCTTTAGCAGCTTCGTTAAATATCCTCAAGCCCCTTGTACAGAGAGCTGAAGGACAGCACACGAGAAGTATATCATTTACTGTCTGCCAAGTCATGCAGGAGTCCGATAATTACATTAATTTTCATAAAAGGCAAGGGGGGCTTTACCGCTGGCCGGCTGATCCGGTTTTTCCTTTACTCGGTAAGAATAATAGGGTATACAGCTGCCTCGCAAGAAGATAAATGAATGCCCCGATCAGGATGGCGAACAGGTCGAGCCAGAGACCATCCTGGTATCTTTCAGGCTGCTTGAACCAGTCAAGCGATGTCAATCCCGAGATAAAAGCAGCCGGGACGAGGATGACCACCCAGGGGCTCTGCAGCCACTTCACTTTATAAGCCTGTGACACAGCTTCATACAATATCTCTGCGATCCCTGCAAGGAAGAACACAAGCATATAAGTGGTAAAAAGGTAGCCTGGTTCCAGGCCGAACTCATACTGCGGATTATAATACACCATAGCCTCGTATGATAGGAGATGTAGGGCAGCCGTCAGAAAAATCGTGCTGAAGAGGAACCTGAAAATTTTATAAAAAGGAAAAACGGCTTTCTTCAGCTCTGAGCTGATTCGTTTTTCATTCCCGAAGCATCTGATTGCTTCCCCGGCGGCTTCCTCCTCTGACCAGCCGAAGGCCATCAGCTCTTTTGCATGCTCTTCAAGATGGGAGGTCATCTCAAGCCTCAGTTCTTCCCTTTCAGCATTGTCCATCGGCAGGCCATCAACGATATTATCAATATATTGATATATTGTCTTCATGAGTACCCCTCCGAAAATTTGTGGATCAAATCGCTGATCTTGTTCCAGTTTTTGAGCTTTTTGCCCAATTCTTTGCGACCGTCTTCGGTGATGCTGTAATACTTCCGCCTGCTGGCTTCAAGCTCCTGATGCCAGTAAGAATTGACAAACCCTTTTGCCTCCAGCCGCTTAAGGGCAGGATACAGAGTTCCTTCATTCATGCTGTATGCTTCATCGCTTTTTTTGCGGATTTCCTTTGTCATTTCATATCCATAGCTGTCTTTTTCAGAAAGAAGGGATAATAAAAGAATATCGATGCTTCCTTTTAAAAGTTCTTTATCCACCAAGGGTACCTCCAGGTTCATTTGTATACATTGTACTTCAATGTACATTGTATTACAAGGTAAAGGACGAAGGGTAATGAAATCAGTTACAATGGGTATAGAGATAACAAAGGAGTTTTTATATGGACTATTTACTGTTTTTATTGCTGGGCGGAGTGATCAGCGTCCTCTCCGGCTTCTTTGGAGTAGGAGGAGGATTCATCCTGACGCCTGTTCTGCTATTGATCGGGTTTGCACCCCTTGAGGCGATTGCAACCAGTCTTTTTTTCTCGATCGGCACTTCACTGTCGGGTATCGGCGCCCATTTCAGGCTGAAAAATATTCTTTGGAAGGAAGGGGCAATACTCGGGGTGAGCGGTATGCTTGCCACCCAGGCCGCAAAGCCTCTGGTGCTTTTACTGAGTGAAAAGGGACTTGATGCAACCGTTATACCGGCATGCTATATTGTCTTGCTTTCCTATTTCGCGTTCACCATGTTCCGTCAGGGCAAAAAGACCGATGAACAGTCCCATGAGGGCAGGCCATCCCTTGCGCGAATGCTGCTGATCGGATTTTCAGGCGGTTTTGTTTCGGCAGCTTTAGGGGTTGGGGGAGGATTCATCATGGTGCCCCTGTCGATTGCCTTCCTGGGACTGCAGCCGAGAAAGGCAGTGGGGACAAGCCTGTTTGCTGTCCTGCTGATTGTCAGCACTGGATTCCTGTCGTATGCATCTGCTGTGGAAATCAGCTATCTGACTGCCATCCTGCTTGTCGCCGGCGGCCTTGTCGGATCCCAGGCCGGCGCATGGCTGACCAATTTTTATAAAAACAAGGACATCAGCCTGCTGCTTTCAGGATTGTATATCGCGACCCTCCTAAGCGTTGTTTTCAAGCTGGTCCATCACAATCTGATCGGAATTGTCCTGCTGAGCCTGTTTATTGCTTATTTCTTTTTCCTGTCACTTTCGAAGATCATCAGGAAAAAGGAAGCAGAGGCATAGAGGCAGGAGGGGAGGGTGCTTTGCCCTCCTCTTTTTGTTGATCCTACATTTTCTTTGGCGCTGTTATTCCAAGCAGCCGCAGTCCTTCTTCAAGGACAAGGGATACAGCCCGGACAAGGCTGAGTCTTGTCTCAAGCCCCGGCGTATCGTCCAGTATCCGGATCTGCCCATAATATTTATTGAAGCTCTGTGCCACATTGATGATATACTTGGCAATCACTGAAGGCGAATAATGCTTATAGGCTTCTTCAATCTTCCCGGGAAAGAGGCTGAGCTGCTTGAGCAGATCCCAGCTGTAAGGGTCGCTGAGCCCCTGCTTCATCACTCCGGCTGTCCCGGCTTTTTGAAGGATGGAGTGTGCCCTGGCATTTGTGTACTGGATATAAGGGCCGGTTTCACCTTCAAATGTAAGCATTTCTTCCAAAGAAAATTCAATATGGTTGAGGCGGTCATTTTTCAAGTCGTGAAAAAGGACTGCTCCGATGCCGACAGCGGCAGCGGTTTCTTCCTTCTGCTCAAGAGAAGGATTCTTGCGGCAGATATTCTCATAGGCAAGCTCGGCCGCTTCATTCAGAACATCCTCAAGCAGGACGACCCTGCCTTTCCTCGTAGACATTTTCTTCCCGTCCTTCAGATAAAGCCCGAAAGGTATATGATGCATATTTTCTGCCCACTGAAAGCCCAGCTTTTTCAGCACAAGCTTCAGCTGCCTGAAGTGGACGGACTGCTCCTGCCCGACGACATACAGGCTTTCAGAAAAGTGATAGTTTTCCTGCCGGAAGATCGCAGCGGCCAGGTCGCGGGTTGCATACAGGGTCGCTCCATCCGATTTCTTGATCAGGCAGGGAGGGAGGCCGTGTTCTTCCAAAGGGACCACCTCTGCTCCATGGGATTGGGTGAGGAGATTCCGGGACTGGAGGAGCTCTACGGCTTTTTCCATTTTATCGTTGTAAAAGGCCTCTCCGTTATAGGAATCAAAAGAGATGCCCAACAGATCATAGATCCGGTTGAACTCTTTCAATGATTCCTCCCTGAACCAGCTCCATAGCGCAAAAGCCTCTTCATTACCCCGTTCAAGCTCCCGGAACCAGCGGCGCGCTTCGTCTTCGAGACCAGGATCTTTCTCTGCCTCCTCATGGAAACGGATATAAAGCTTGAACAGTTCGGCGATCGGCTTTTCTTTCACAGTGCCGGGGCTGCCCCATTTTTTATAGGCGGTAATCAGCTTGCCGAACTGGGTTCCCCAATCGCCGAGATGGTTGATCCTGATGACTTCATAGCCGCATTTTTCAGCAATCAGGCTGATGCTGTTTCCGATGACGGTTGAACGCAGATGGCCCATTGAAAACGGCTTGGCGATATTGGGTGCAGAGAAATCGATAGTGACAGTCTTTCCTGTGCCGATGCTGCTATTGCCGTATAGGAAGCCGGCTTCAAGAAGGGACTGCAGGATTTTCAAGCCAGCCTTCTCCTTCGAGAAGAAAATATTCAGGTACGGGCCATGTGCCTCTGCCCGGTCAATGAGGCTGTGCTGCAGTTTTTCGGCGGCTTCAGCAGCTATCACAGCAGGCGCCTGCTTCATTTTTTTTGCAAGGGTGAAGCAGGGAAATGCGAGGTCGCCGTGCTCCGTATTCTTTGGCACTTCAATCAATCCGGCAAGCTCAGCAGCTGTGAGCTGGTCTTCAAACAGTTCCATAAGCGCTTCAGTAAAAATGGCTTTCAGTTTGATCATGGGATCTTTCTCCTTCCAGTCGTTTTGATTGAACGCAAAAAAGCCCGCCTCTTATAAAAGAGACGAGCTTTATACCCGCGGTGCCACTCTGATTGTCCATAGGACCTCTTGACATGATAACGGGGGATTGCCCCGGCAGGGCCTACTTTGACTTTCGGCCCGGCATCTCCGAAGTGCGCTTCATAAAAGGGTCCCTGCAGGCTTTCACCATCCCTGCATCGCTTCAGGGGACCGCCCTTTACTACTCTCTTCATCATTGATTGAATATATCGCTGCGTTGAATATTACACGTATTATATCCTATTGTATAAAAATTGCAAGATTATTGTGAATCGGATGAAAACATATAGGTTTTATGATGGAAGCGGATGCTGAAGATCAAGCCCATCGCAAACATATTGCCCATCAGCGAGCTTCCGCCATAGCTGATGAATGGAAGCGGAATCCCTGTGATCGGCAGCAGCTGTATGGTCATGCCGATGTTCTGGAACACATGGAAGGTGATCATACTGATGATCCCCGTACAAATATAAGTATTATAAGGATCCTTGGTTTCCATGGCCGTCTTGGTCAAATGATAGATTAAGAGGAAGAAAAGGCTGATGACGATGCTTGCCCCAAGGAAGCCGTATTCCTCTCCGATGACGCTGAAGATGAAATCGGAATGATTGTCGGGGATATTGACCTGTCTGTCGCCGACCCCTTTCCCTGTTATAAGGCCGGAGCCAATAGCCTGGAGCGAGCGCAGCAGCTGAAGGCCGGCAGACTGCCCATAGCTCTCGGGATCGAGCCATGAATAGATCCGGTCAAATTGATAAGGATCGACCTTTAAATATTTTTCAATAACGTCAGGCGCCCAAATGACCAGGTAAAGAACGCTGGCAGCAAACCCGATGCCTGCACTGTAGATGGGCAGCAGAATCTTCCATGAAATCCCGGAGACGAAGATGATCCCGAGCATGATGGCAATGATGACGAGGGCAGTCCCCAAGTCCTGAACAAGGATGAGGCCGAGCGGCAAAGCAGTCACAGCGCCAAGCTTGATCAGAAGATAAAAGTCTGTCTTCAGCGTTTTCCGGATAAATTTCTCGTGATGGGAGGCGATCAGCTTGCTGAGTGCCATGATCAGGAATACTTTAACAAATTCGGATGGCTGGATTGAACCGACATGGGGGATGACAAACCAGCTTTTTGCTCCTTTGATTACGGGAGCGATGCTGCTGGGGGCGAGGGCAAGCGCGACAAGCAGGAGTATGCCGAAAGCATAGAGGATCCAGGAAAGCTTCCTGAATTGCTCACTGTCGAAATACATGGTCACGCCCGCGATGAAAGCGCCGACACCATACCAGAAAATCTGCATCAGCAAGAAATTTTTATCATATTGCTGCAAGGTTTGGGCGCTGTAAATCGCTGTACAGCTGACTATGGCAAATAACAGCAGCAGAAAGCTCAGCGTCCAGTCGAAGCGGTCGGAAGGCTTAAGTGAACGATCCATTATAAAATACACCCTGTTTCATTTCAGTTTGGCCATTGTGTATATAAGCCGCCCCTCTGCAGGGGGAGGCAAGTGGATTCTGGCGAAAGTCCGGATTGGTTTTTTAATTTCAGAAAGCGGCTAATAGTATAGACGTATCTGCCAGGCAGATTGTTTCCTTAAAAGGAGATTTTTTCAAACTCAATAGGAAAAATAGAGTATTTATGATGGTCATATTTTTGCTCAGTCTGCTGATGCTTTAATGTCAAATGAATGAGCACCGTCATTCTTGCATTGTGAAGTCCGCCATAAATTGGAAAGTTACAGCCGATTTATATTTTTATTAAAACTAAGAAATTTTCAATGTTTTTTGCTAAAATAGGGATATTGTATCCGGACGGGCATGGCAGCTTAGCGTGAAGCTAGGCTGTGCACTTTAATAGATCAGAAGATGCATTAAACTTCGACAACTGTTCAGCCCCGCGCTCCATCGGCTCAGAAATCATCTTTTTTCATTTTTATTCGGAGGTTCTGCTATTGAAAAAGAATCATAACAGCTCGCGTGATCTCATATATGTCCACTTAAATGAACAGGAAAATTACGTAATGTCTTACGGCATTGAATTTGAGGAGTTTGCCCGTTCACTGTCAGATGTAATGGCGAATCTCCTGCTGCTGAAGCATGGATTTGATGATGGGGAATTTAACCGGCATACGCTCCTGGAGTATGTTCCGTATGAAAAGCTGAATAAGCTGCTTTCTGATGATGTCTACAACTATGGCGACTTCTGCTGGATTGATTTTGAAGAGCTTGACGGGCTGAACGAGCTGCCGGGCCAGACCATTGCAGAGTTATTGTATCTGGGACATCTGAAGGAGCACCTGAAAGCGCCATTTTATAACTATCTTGGCAACCGCTTTGTGTACTTGGCCCATGATGACGGCTGGTATAACAAAACCTATTACCGGGATATGGCTGATTTTTACCGCCTGCTGAGCCAGCTGATCCCTGAAAAGCTGAGCGAAATCAAGCCGGAAAAATCACTTCTCGGCCTGCGGAAGAAAGGTTCATTCCCGCCGGTGCCGCAAGAAGCCATTTCCTACATGAAAGACATGATGAGGGAAGGCGCCGTCATCTCCATCAGACAGACCGATCAAAATCGTGCGCGGATTGAAATCCCCATCTGGGTGATCGGCGACTTCGCCAATATGGATGACATGTACGAAGAATACGAAAGCATCGCAAAAGAAAAATGTGAAGCCAAGCTTGTGTTTGATAAAAAAACACGGGAATGGAAGCTGTATGCGAGATGAAGAAAGCCCGGCAGAGTGCCGGGCTTTTGTTTTTTTTGGATGGAATTTTAATTTTGATGAATAGAGGGTGTCAGTGAGGAGACTAAGACCCTCTAAAAGAGTTTTTGTGAAACAGAGGGTGCCAGTGAGCCTGACTAAAGCCCTCTAGAAGAGTTTTTGTGAGACAGAGGGTGCCAGTGAGCCCGACTAAGACCCTCTAGAAGAGTTTTTGTGAAACAGAGGGTGCTAGTGAGCCCGACTAAGGCCCTCTAGAAGAGTTTTTGTGAAACAGAGGGTGCCAGTGAGGCCGACTAAGGCCCTCTAGAAGAGTTTTTGTGAAACAGAGGGTGCTAGTGAGCCTGACTAAAGCCCTCTAGAAGAGTTTTATTAAAACAGAGGGTGCTAGTGAGCCTGACTAAAGCCCTCTAGAAGAGTTTTATTAAAACAGAGGGTGCTAGTGAGGCCGACTAAGACCCTCTAAAGGAGTTTTAACAAAACAGAGGGTGCCAGTGTCCGTTCACTCTTCTGCACCTCAAATCCCCCCGTCAACCGAAAGATACCCGCACTCCGCCTCGCCCCTAATACCGCAATTTCAAAAGAACATCCCGTACCGCTTTATCCTCCATGATCGTATCTTTATATTTCTGTGTAATTTCGGTAAGGGCGACATCATGATAGAAGAACTCAGCGAAAAACTTCACGAGCGGCCTTGAACGGGTCGTGATGGCATTCCATTTGCCGGCTTCCATGCCGGCGAACAGCATTTCTTCTTCGTCGATGATGGCAATCCTGCTTCTTTCGAGTGTTTCATGATGCTTGTCCGGAATCAGGACCGAGACGGACGGGAGGCTTGTTTCGATATTTCCGATAGAGTGGACATGGATACTGACGCCGCTTTCGTGCTTTTCCTCCAGCAGCTCCGCATACTTCTCCAAATCATCGCCCCAGGCAGAGATGATGATTTTTCTTTCCGCCCTGCCGAGCATTTCCTCCAGCAGGGAGAGGATGGAGTGATTATCCTTCAAGGTCCACACCCGGTCATCCGCGACAGGTTTTTTGACGGCTGCCTCCCGCAGCTCCTGGACGCTGGTTTCGAAATCTGCTTTCAGCCTGCTGATCACCGATTCCACGGGAAGGGCGGTGTACAAACGCTTTTTTTCTACCGTCGTTTCAAGGATGATGCCTTTCTCTGCCAGGCGGTGAATTACTTCATACACCTTTGAGCGGGGGACGGCAGAGAGCTTGACGATCCCTGTGGCGTCCAGAGGCTGGTCCGCGGAAATAAGCGCCTGATAAATTTGGCTTTCATATTGGGTAAACCCGAATTGCTGCAGCATAGACAGAACTCCTGAGTCAGTTTTTCTTAATAATATCATATCTTTTCCGCTAAATCGCACTGGGAAAATTAACACTTGCACCTATCCCTATAAAAAGTTACCATTGTGGTGGTAACTAATTGAGAGGTGTATAAAATGGATAAACGTGTGTATCTTTTGACGATCGTTTCCTTTGTAGTCGGGATGGTCGAGCTTATTATAGGAGGAATCATTGATCTGGTTGCGGCCGATCTTCATGTCAGCATCGGAAAAGCGGGCCTTTTGATCAGTGTGTTTTCGATTGTATATGCTGTCGCGGCACCGATTCTGCTGACAGCAACCGGGGGAGTGGAAAGGAAAAAGCTGACGCTCATGGCTCTGCTCGTATTCCTGGCAGGGAATATTCTGGCTTTCCTGAGCCCAAGTTATAGTATTCTTTTTCTTGCAAGGGTCGTATCCGCGGCGAGCGGATCTTTGCTTGTTGTGCTGTGCATCACGATCGCATCGAATATTGTGCAGGAAAAATACCGCGCACGGGCGATCGGCATCGTGTTTATGGGCGTAAGTGCTTCACTTGTTCTTGGCATTCCGGCCGGGCTTATGCTTGGTAATGAATTTGGCTGGAGGGCGCCGTTCCTGTTGATTGCTGTCCTGACCTGCCTGTCGATAGCAGGTGTGTACTTTTTCATGGACCGGATTGAGCCGAAAGCTGCCATATCCATCAGGCAGATGTTCGCTGCGCTGAAGAACCGGAAAATTCTATTCGCCCAGCTGGCCTCTTTCCTCTTTTTAGCAGGGCACCTGACACTGTATGGATATCTGACTCCATTCTTAAAGACCGTCCTGGGAATGGACGGAAACTGGGTCAGCATCATGTATCTGCTGTTCGGTATTGCAGCGGTCGCCGGCGGCGGTGCAGGCGGTTATCTCGCCGACCGCTTCGGGACAAAGCCGACAATTTTAGCCATTATCGTGCTGTTTGCGGCTGCACTGTTCTCGATTCCGCATACTGCCTTTTCCCTGCCGCTGTTCATTGCGGTCATGATTATCTGGAGCATGCTGAGCTGGGCAATCACACCGGCCTTGCAGAGCTATTTGATAGAGACATCGCCGGAAACTTCGGATATACAGCAAAGCTTGAATAACTCAGCCCTGCACTTTGGGATTGCCTTTGGGTCTCTGATCGGGGGAATTGTAATTGAACAGGCTTCAGTCGAGTGGAACGCTTCGGCAGGGGGAGTCTTCATCCTCTTAGCGCTTGGCGCTGCCGCTTTCTCGATGGCAGGATTGAAGAGCAGGCGGCCGGCAAGAAGCAGCAGCCCGACCGTCTAGCAAAAAGGGCCTGCCCGGTCTTCTTCCGGACGGCCCTTTTTCTGCTAGTTTTAAAGAAGAAATAGTGTATAATGGCGATAGCGGAAAATTTCATACATATGCAGAAACAGGTGTTTTTCTTTGAAAGACTTAAAAGGGAAGTTGGTGCAAATTCCAACGCGGTCCCGCCACTGTAAATGGGAGCAAGCTGCAGAAGCCACTGTACGGGATGTATGGGAAGGGGCAGCGAGCATTGACCATGAGCCAGGAGACCTGCCTGATTCTTATGCACCCATAAACCTACGAGGATAGGGAGGTGTACGGCAGCCTTTTGGAATCTTTTATTTTGAATCTGCGCACGCCGTGCAAAGCATCTCCATGTTTATTGGGGATGCTTTTTTTTGGTTCCAAAGGATGCTGGTCCCTTTTTGGGCATAAGACCTTTGCAGCATGAATTTTGCGACATTTATTCTACAGGGGGATTTACCATGAAAAAGCTTTATTCATTATTATTCAGCATGCTTTTGGCTGCTGGTGTTCTGTCAGGCTGCGGCGATTCAGCGGCAGAGCCTGAAAAGGACAATGGCAGCAGCACTGAACAGACAGAGACAGAAACAGAAAAAGCAGAATATCCGGTTACCATCACAGATGCCGCCGGTGAAGAAGTTGTCATTGAAGAAAAGCCGGAGAAGATTGTTTCCCTGATTCCAAGCAATACGGAAACTGCGTTTGCACTCGGTCTGGGAGAAGAAGTGGTTGGGGTATCAGATTTTGATAACTACCCGGAAGAGACAGCAGATAAAGAGAAAATCGGCGGAATGGAGTTCAATGTTGAAAAAATCATCTCCCTTGCTCCAGACCTGGTTCTTGCACACGCTTCAAGCGCACATAATTCAACTGCAGGATTGCAGCAGCTGAAGGATTCAGGCATCGCTGTGCTGGTTGTCAATGATGCCCAGAGCTTTGAACAGGTATATGAGTCGATCGAGATGATCGGGACCGCTTCAGGTGCAAAGGAAGAAGCAGAAGAAGTGATTGCCGGGATGAAAGAGAAGATAGAGGCAATCAAAGAAAAAGCTGCTGCAGTAACAGAAAAGAAGAAAGTCTTTGTAGAGGTGTCTCCAGCGCCGGAGATTTATTCGCCTGGGAAAAATACATTCATGGATGAAATGCTAACGATGATTAATGCAGAGAATATTGTAAAAGAAGAAGGCTGGCCAAAGGTAGATCCTGAAGCCATCATCAAGGAAAATCCGGACGTGATCATTTCCACTTCCGGCTACCGCAATGAAGATGCCGTTGCTGAAGTGCTTGCCCGAGAAGGCTGGCAGGATGTGAATGCCGTTAAAAACAAGCAGGTGTTCAGTGTGGATTCAGATACAGTAAGCCGCTCCGGCCCAAGGCTTGCTGAAGGAGTAGAGGAATTTGCCAAAGCTGTCTATCCGGACGTATTTAAGTAAGAATAAGCTGTCAGCCTATGTGTTTGCAGCCGCTTTCCTTGTCCTGTGCATGCTGGTGGGGATTTCAATCGGTACAGTCTCTGTGCCGATTCCTTCTATCATTAATATAGTTGGATCTAAGCTTCTGCCGATTCAGCTTGATGCTTTGGTTGACCCGATGCACAGCAATATTGTGATGAATATCCGCCTGCCCAGGGTCATTCTTGCCGGGCTTGTAGGAGCTTCCCTCGCCATCGCGGGGGCAGCCTTCCAGGGCCTCTTGCGGAATCCGCTTGCAGATCCTTATACACTTGGGGTTTCATCGGGTGCGTCCGTCGGTGCAGTGCTGGTGCTGTTTTTTCAAATATCGATCCCGTTTGCCGGCCTCTTTACACTGCCTATTCTCAGCATGGTTTTCTCATTCCTGACCATATTTGCCGTGCTGTTTTTTGCAAGAAGAATTGACAGGGCCATGAAGGTGGAAACGATCATTTTGACAGGGATTATTGTGAGTTCTTTTCTTGGCGCCCTCATTTCGCTCATGATCGCTTTGACAGGAGAAGAGCTCAGGCAGATCATCGGCTGGATCATGGGGAGCGTTTCGATGAGGGGATGGGCCTATATCCGCATCATCCTGCCGTTTTTCATAATAGGAAGCCTTCTGTTAATGATGAATGCGAAAGAGCTGAATGCCATGTCATTTGGAGAAGAGCGTGCACAGCATCTGGGCGTAAATGTGCAAAGAAGAAAAATGATGGTCCTTGTGGCTGGGTCCATTTTAACAGGCGCAGCCGTCGCAGTGTCAGGCACCATCGGCTTTGTCGGCCTCGTCATCCCGCATCTGACAAGGCGGCTGTGGGGGCCTGATCATATCCATCTGCTGCCTTTGTCGATGCTGACCGGCGCAGGCTTCCTGATTCTTGCCGACCTGGTCGCACGGACGGTCATCTCGCCGACAGAGCTGCCGATCGGCGTCATTACGAGCATCATCGGAGCGCCTGTTTTTGCACTCATTTTGCTGAAAAGAAGAAATAGGAGGACGGTCTGATGCTGAGCATACAAGGATTGACCGGCGGCTACGCAGACGAAAGCATTATTAAAGAGGTCAGTTTTTCAGTGAAAAAAGGGGAGCTGTTCGGCATCCTGGGCCCAAATGGAAGCGGAAAGACAACTCTCTTAAAAATGCTGAGCGGCATCCTCTCCTATAAGAGCGGGAGCATTTCTGTCAAAGGCAGGCCTTTGACGGAGTTCTCGGTGAAAGAGCTGGCAAAGGTCATTGCGGTGCTGCCGCAGCATTCATCACAGTCTTTTTCTTATACAGTCAAAGAAACAGTTTCTTTAGGCAGGTATGCCCATCAGAAGGGATGGTTCCAGACCTGGTCTGAAGAGGATGAAAAGACCGTCCAGCGCGTGATGGAACAGACGCGGGTCGCAGAATTCAAGGACCATTATATCCATGAGCTTTCCGGCGGGGAGAGGCAGCGGGTATTCCTTGCCCAGGCGCTGGCCCAGGAACCTGAGATCCTGCTCCTGGATGAGCCGACCAACCATCTGGATCTATCATTCCAGAAAGAGCTGCTTGACCTGCTGCGGACATGGGCGAAAGAATGCGGGATGACTGTTGTTTCCATTTTCCATGATCTGAATCTTGCGGCGCTGTATTGCGACAGGCTGCTTTTGATGGAAAACGGGAAGGTAGTGGCGGCAGATGTCCCGAACGAGGTGCTCCATGAGGACAGGATCCGCACAGTCTATCAGACGGATATCATGAAGCATGCCCATCCTGCCGTCCCTGCCCCGCAGATGGCGATCCTGCCAGGTGACCTGACTGCTGAACCGGCCGTTATCGGCGAAAAAGATGTCCAGGTGTACGAAGACCATGTGCTTGTGAATTCTCCTTTCCCCCTCCGCACGATGTCCTCGGGGGTGGCAGGAGCCGGGGTAGGCTGGCACAGGCTGTTTGTTAACCGCCAGGTGCCGAACACTTATGACTGCAGTGACCACCGGGCAGAAATGAAAGAATATCTGCGGGAAAACGGCTATGAGCCAGGCGAGACGGTCGGCATGATGACAGCCGTCCAGGTGGCCGACGCTGCCTACAGGCTCTATGAATCCGACGGCTTTTCTCTCCTTGCAGTTGTCACCGCGGGAACAGGGAATGCTGTAGACGCTTCCCAAAGCGGCCTGCACAGCTTTGAGTTTACCCCAGGCACGATCAACACATGGATCTTCATCAACGGAAATCTGACAGAGGAAGCCTTCATTCAAAGCATCATGACAGCCACAGAAACAAAGGTGAAGGTGCTTCATGACCATGGTATTGAGGATAAGGTGTCAGGCACTCTGGCAACAGGCACTAGCACAGACAGTATCCTGATTGCTGCGGCCCAGTCAGGGAAAAAGCTGGAGTTTGCAGGAACGATTACACCGCTTGGCAAGCTGATCAGCAAAGCTGTATATGACTGTACAGCTGAAGCGCTCCACAAATACCGGAAGAGGGTGTCATCATGATGGTTTATCATCTGGCTGCCCTTACCCTTGCGTTTCTGATGGATCTGCTTATTGGAGATCCGCCTAAATGGCCCCATCCAGTCCGGTGGATCGGGTCATTTATTCTATTTTTGGATAAAAAATGGAACCGGGGCGGCCGGCGGAAGCTGAAAGGGGCCATCATGGTCCTGGCTGTCCTTGGTACTGTATTCCTTGCTGCAAGTGCCATCACATACACCGGCTATTACATCCATCCGCTGGCAGGAATCATAATCGAAGCCATCCTCATTTCCACCGCCATCGCGCAAAAAAGCCTGAAGGAAGCGGCGCTTGAGGTCTATAGTCCGCTTCATAGAGACAATATATCTGAAGCACGCCTGAAGCTTTCCTATATAGTCGGCCGTGATACAGAAAAGCTGGAAGAGCCGGACATTGTAAGAGGAACAGTAGAAACGGTTGCAGAAAATACGAGTGACGGGATCACTGCTCCTCTATTTTGGGCGCTCATCGGCGGAGCACCTCTGGCCCTCTTATATCGTGCAGCCAATACTTGCGACTCTATGGCAGGATATAAAAATGAAAAATATATCGACTTCGGCTGGGCTTCCGCCCGGCTCGATGATCTGCTGAACTTTATCCCGGCCCGGCTGACCGGCCTTCTGATGCTGATCGGCAAAAAGCCCGAGCATACCAGCTTTAAGAATGCATGGAACATTCTCATCAGGGACAGCAGGAAGCACCCGAGCCCGAACAGCGGCTGGGGAGAAGCGGCAGCTGCTGCCTTGATGGGCGTGCAGCTCGGGGGCATCAATTACTATAAAGGGGTCGTTTCTGACAGGGCAAGAATGGGCGACCCTGTCGCCGTCCTGGAAAAAGGCCATATATTGTCGGTCATTGAGATTATGAATAGGACGTCTTTATTATTTCTATTACTCTTATGGCTGGGGGGAATGCTCTTTGAATTGGCCGTCACATGGATCTAATCCGCAGCATTTATTTAAGGCAATTGGGATGCCGGAGCCATCAGAGCTGCTGGACTTCAGCGCCAATATCAATCCTATGGGGCCGCCTGAACGGTTAAAGGCAGACTGGCATTCATTTTTCAATGAGCTGCCTGTTTACCCGGATCCTTTTGCGGCAGAGCTGACTGCAAGGCTCGCTCAGAAGGAAGGCATTGGAAAGGAATACGTTCTGGCCGGGAACGGGGCATCCGAGCTGATCAGTCTGGCAGCAAGGCTTCTGTCCGGAAAAAAAGTCATGATTGTTCAGCCGGCTTTCTCTGAATATGAACAGGCCTGCAGAGTGAATGAATGTGACATCAGCTATTTTCAGCTGGATGAGGGGAGCTGGGAGCTGGATGCAAAGAGGCTCTGCGAAGACGCCAAAATAGCGGATGCCCTGTTTCTCTGCAACCCGGCTAATCCGACAGGGAGATACTATGGCCGTGAAAAAATCGTTTCATTATTAGAGGGATGTCCCGAAACGCTCGTCATCGTAGACGAGGCATTCTATGATTTTGTGCCGGATTATGAACCTCTCGTGCCGCTGCTTGTAAAATATAAGAACCTAATCCTTCTCCGCAGCATGACAAAAATGTTCAGCATCCCGGGTCTGCGGCTCGGCTATGCCCTGGGAGATCCTGAGCAGATCAGGGGGATGGCCCGCTTTCAATACCATTGGAGCATCAACTCTGCTGCGCAGCAGGCAGGGCTGATTTGTCTGGATGAAGATCTATACATAGAGGAAACACAAATTTATATGGAAAAAGAAAGAAGCAGGCTCTTTAACTTTTACAGAACCAAAGGCTTGATTGTGTCTGAATCGAAAACCAATTTTTATCTGCTCCGTGACCCGGAGCTGGCCGGCCAGGAAAAATTGTTCTTCTTTTTGCTGGAAAAAGGGGTTGTCCCGCGCCATACCTATAATTTTCCCGGCCTTTCAGGACGCTGGCTGCGGTTTGCCGTCAAAGGGACAGAAGATAACCGGAAGCTGATGGAGGCGATCGACGAATGGACAGTGCAGAAGGACTGATATTCATTACAGGAGGCGTCCGCAGCGGCAAAAGCACCTTTGCAGAAAAAACAGCAGCGTCCCGAGCTGCCGCCTCCAATGGACGTCTTCATTATATTGCCGCAGGGAAGAGCTCGGACGAAGAAATGGCCGAGCGGATCCTGCTGCATCAAAAGCAGCGGGATGAAAGCGGCAGCGGTTGGAGGACATGGGAACAGCCAGCGAGAATAGGGGAGCTGGCTGCCGCTTTTACAAAGCAGGATGTGCTGCTTCTGGACTGCCTGACCACTCTATTGAATAATGAATTATTCGGCACAGGCGGCAGATGGGAGAGTCCGGAATTCCAGGAAGAGGTCAAGGAGCGGATCCTTGCTGATATCCACTCCCTTAAAGAGAGTGCGGGGGCATTAATCATTGTCAGCAATGAAGTCCAGTATGAACCGTTTGAAGCAGGGAGTGTGTCCCATATATACGCCAGGCTGCTTGGCCGGCTTCATCAGAGGATTGTGGGAATGGCAGTCCAGGCTTATCTTGTGGAAGCGGGAATTCCGCTTCCCATGAAAGGAAGAAAACCATGAAAGGCATCATGATACAGGGAACGGCTTCAGATGCGGGGAAAAGCTTTATCGCTACTGCTCTCTGCCGGCTGCTGTCCAATGAAGGCCTCAGGGTGTCGCCGTTCAAGTCGCAGAATATGTCCAATAATTCCTATGCGACGGCTGACGGCAGGGAAATCGGCCGGGCGCAGGGCATCCAGGCAGAAGCGGCGAGGACCAAAGCAACAGTCTGGATGAACCCGATCCTGCTCAAGCCGAAATCTGACATGAGCTCAGAGGTGGTCCTGCTCGGAAAGGCTGTTCGAACCTATACCGGCCGCAGCTACCGTGAGAATTTCTATGAAAAGGGTCTGGCTGTGATCCAGGAATCATTGAAAAAGCTTGAAGCCGATTTTGAGGTCATTGTTGCAGAAGGTGCCGGAAGCCCGGTGGAAATCAATCTGAAGGACCGGGAATTGGTCAATATGAAGGTGGCCGGTCTTGCTGACATCCCGGTCATCCTGGCAGCAGATATCGACCGCGGAGGTGTGTTTGCAAGCATCATCGGCACCCTTGAGCTGCTCACTCCAGAAGAAAGGGAGCGGGTAAAGGGTTTGATCATCAATAAGTTCAGGGGCGACCCGGATTTGTTTGCGGACGGCATCTCCTGGCTGGAGGAGCGGACAGGGATTCCTGTTCTCGGCGTTCTTCCTCATTTTGATAACCATATGATTGATGGAGAGGACTCCCTTTCCCTTGAGGACAGCTTTTACAGGAAACAGGGAGGGAAGATTGATATTGCGGTGATCAGGCTGCCGTATATATCAAATTACAGCGACATTGAACCGTTTCTCTACGAAGAAGACGTGTCGGTGCGCTGGGTGAAAGATGCTGCTGAGCTGGGCAAGCCGGATGCCATCATCATCCCGGGGACGAAAAGTACAATCCATGACCTGCAGTTTTTGAAGGCAGCCGGCCTGGACCGTTCTATTATCCGTCTTGCCGGGGAGGGCGGCAGGATTGCCGGAATATGCGGCGGCTACCAGATGCTGGGGGAGCAGCTGTATGATCCTGAAGGGACCGACTCTGGTACGATAGGCTTTAAAGAAAAGGGGCTGGGCCTGATTGCGGCGGATACGACCTTTTTCAGTGAAAAAATAACCGTCCAGGCTAAGGGTTCGTACATAGCATCTGCCGGTTTTGGCAGCGGCAGTATTGAAGGGTATGAGATTCATCTCGGCCAAACAGCCAAAAAAGGCATAGATGCAGGCAGGAGTTTATTTATGATGGAAGATGGCCGAGAGGAAGGCTATAGCGGCGGAAAAATAATCGGGACCTATCTGCACCATGTTTTTCATAATGACACCTTCAGAAACAGATGGCTTGAGAGCATACGGAAGGAAAAAGGCCTGCCGCAAAAGGATCCTGTACGGATCGGAGACATGAAGGACGAACGTTTTGAGAAACTCGCCAATGAGGCAAAGCAGCATCTTCAGTGGGACAAAATCAAAGAAATTATAGGATATGAAAAAACATGAAAACCATTAAAGGACTTCTGATCAACATTCAATTTTTCACAAGCATTCCGGTGCCGATGCAGATTCCGATGGATAAAGCCCATTTGAAAAGGGCCGTGATTACTTTTCCAATTCTCGGGCTTCTCCAGGGACTCTTTTACAGCCTGGTGCTGTATGGGTTCCTGGAATGGACCCCGTTTTCGCCGCTCGCCTCCGCATTTGCCCTATGGCTTGCGATGATCATCCTGACCGGGGGAATCCACCTGGACGGCTGGATGGATGCAAGCGATGCCTTCTTCTCTTATCAGGATCGGGAGAAGCGGCTCGAAATCATGAAAGATCCCCGTACAGGTGCGTTCGGCGTCCTTTCGGCCATTGTGCTTCTTGCCGCACGCTTTCTGTTCATATATGAAATAGTGCTCCAGCAGCAGCCGGAGACATATTGGCTCATTGCCCTGATTCCTTTTCTCGGAAAGCAGATCATGGGCGTCCTCCTGATGCAGGTGCGCCCGGCAAAGCCTGAAGGTCTGGGGGCAATGTTTCAAAAAGCTGCCAGTGCCAAAGATTTGGCCTTTTACCCCGCAGCAGTGCTGCTGGTGTTCGTGCTGTATGCTATGGCAGATATCAGCCTTGCAGTCCATGCGGCGATTCTGCTGTTGGCAGCAGCAGGTTTTCTGATGTTTGCCGCTGTAAAGTCGGTTAAATGGTTTGGGGGAATTACAGGGGATGTGCTTGGTGCATCTGCAGAAGGAGCTGAATGCTTTTTATGGATGGTACTGTGGCTGTTACATTATTTCGCCATGTCCTGACAGAAGAAAACAAGCGGCATGCCTATCTTGGCTGGACAGACTCTCCTTTGTGCCCTGAAGCGAAGGAGCGGTTCGAAACTTGGAGCCGGGCCCTGCCTGAGTATCCTTTCATTTTTTCAAGCGACCTGGGACGCTGCCTCGAGACTGCCAGTATTTTGCCCGGAGGGAATGCTCTCAAGCTGAAGGAGCTGCGGGAAATGAATTTTGGCAGATGGGAAGGCAGTATTTATGAAGAGCTGAAGAATGATCCTGCCTACCAGGTCTGGCTCAATGATCCTTTTACCGCCCCGATACCGGAAGGCGAGAATTATGGGCAGTTTTCTGAAAGGGTCATGCATGGCTGGGAAAAAATCAGGACCATCCTGATCCGGCAAGAAGGAACAAGAGCTGCTGTCGTCACGCACGGAGGAGTGATCCGGCAGCTGTTGACCAGGCTAGCACCAGAGGAAAGGCCGTTCTGGGAGTGGAAAGCCCCGCATGCCGGCGCCATCACACTTATCTGGGAAAACAATGGGTTCAGGAGGGGTGAAAGATGCACTTTATTATTGGAGGAAGCTTCAACGGGAAAGCTGTCTGGGTGACGAGGCAGTATGCAGAAGAAAAGGCTTCCTGGCATAGTGCTTACAAGGGAGAGTGTTTTCCTGAAGCTGCTGATGCAGCGACAGACTGTTTCATTCTGGAAGGAATCGAACAGTGGATCCGCGAAGATATAAAGAGAATGGATAAGGATCCGGCAAGAGCCCTGTGGAAGGAGCGGCTGGATGATTGGCTCCGCTGGGAAGCTGGTGTGCAGGAAAGAAAACTGGTGCTGATCGGGACAGATATCACCAAAGGGATTGTACCGATGGAAAAAGAAGACCGGGATTGGCGGGATGCCTCCGGGTGGATATTCCAGGATGCTGCAGCAGCTGCTGAAAGGGTCGATCTGATCTGGTATGGCATCAGCCGGACATTAAAATAAAAAGATAGGGGAAATGAAGATGAGGATTTATACAAGGACTGGCGATAAAGGGCAGACAAGCATCATTGGCGGCCGGGTGGATAAAGACGATGTCCGGGTTGAAGCGTATGGCACGGTCGATGAGGTCAACTGCTTTGTCGGACAGGCCATGGCTGAGCTGGATGAAAAGATATTCCAGGATGTGCTTGATGATCTGGAAAAGATTCAGCATGAGCTGTTTGACTGCGGAGGAGACCTGGCCAATGTGTCGTCTAAAAGGGAACTGAAGCTTGGACAGGAAGCCATCGATTATCTGGAAAGCAGGATCGATGAATTCATCGAAGAAGCACCGGAGCTCGAACGCTTTATTCTTCCAGGCGGTTCGAAGCCGTCTGCTTCCATCCATATAGCAAGGACGGTTGCCAGAAGGGCAGAGAGGCACATCGTAACGCTCATCAAAACGGAAGAAAAGGTTCCCGAAGTTTGCCTGCAGTATATGAACCGCCTCTCTGACTATTTCTTCGCATTGGCGAGGGTGATCAATTTCCGCCTTCAAGTGAAGGATGTGGAATATGTTCGCAGTGCAAAGGTTTTCCGAGGCGGAAAGCGCAAGGAGAACTGATTGTGAAAAATAAAAAGATGATGCTGGCTGCCTTGTTCATTGCTTTTTCAGCCATTGGGGCAGCTGTCAAAATTCCGGCGGTCATAGGGAGTGTGGCACTCGATTCCTTTCCTGCCTTAGCTGCCGCTGCCCTGCTGGGGGGCGGAGCCGGCAGCATTGTGGCCGGGCTCGGCCACCTCTTGTCGGCACTGGTCGGCGGGATGCCGCTCGGACCGCTTCATTTTCTCGTTGCTGCTGAAATGGCCGTTCTTGTCTGGGTGTACGGAAAACTGTGGGGAAGCGGCCGGAGGAAGATGGCTTTCGCCATTTTTGCAGCAGGCAACACATTTGCCGCGCCGCTCCCGTTCCTTTTTTTAATGGGGACTGGTTTTTATATCGCGATTGTCCCTTCCCTTCTGATTGGCTCGCTTCTAAATGGGTTGCTGGCTTTCTGGGCAGTCCCGCGCATCAGCCGGGTGCTTGGTGAGCGGCAGAGGGAAGGGAATGTGCCGGAATGAGGGATATATTATACATACCAGGCGGAAACGGAGAAACCCTGGTCATCAGCAGCGACAACAGCGGCGGCATCGGCCTGAAGGAGGCAGATCATGTAAAGGTCCCGTATGATACGGTTGCTTACTTTGCTTTTCGCACGGCTGTCATGGAGAATCTTTCAGCCGGCGGTGCTCCTTTTGCAGCCGTCCTGCACAATTTTGCAGGGGACGAGCATTGGAATGCGCTTGCCGGGGGCATTGAGAAGGGTGCACAGGAAGCGGGGATTGAAGGCTTGACTGTCACAGGAAGCACCGAAAGCAATTTTGAACTCCTCCAATCAGCGGTCGGTCTGATCGTTATCGGAAAAAAGACAGGCAGCCCTGAAGGTCCTCTCCTTTACACCGGCCGGGAGAAGCTGGCTGTCATCGGGCTGCCGCTTGTCGGTGAGGAGGTCCTGAGCAAAAAAGAGGCAATCGCACCGCTTTCTCTATTTAAGGAAATCAGCAGGATGGATGGGATCCGTACACTGCCTGTCGGCTCGAAGGGAATACTTTACGAGCTGAACCAGCTTTTTTCCAATAGGGAGTTCACTGGAGATGAAGTTTCCTGCAAGGGCGTGGACCTCTTAAAATCAGGCGGGCCTTCCTGCTGCTTCATTGCCTCCTATTCCAGAGAGCTTGAGCAGGAAATACTGGTGAAGGCGGGAAGCTTTCATCATCAGCTGGAGATCAACTAGAGGAGGAATGAAACTTGCTTGATTTATATTTTGTAAGGCATGGTGAAACGGAATGGAATAAAGCCGGAAGGATGCAGGGCAGGCTCGATTCAAATTTGACCGAAAAGGGCCTGAAGGAAGCTGAAAGGCTCGGGGAACATTTACAGGAAATGCAATTCGACGAAATCATCTCAAGCCCAAGCTCCCGGACCATCCAGACTGCTGAAAAGCTTGCCGGAAGCAGCACTGCGGCCATCCGTACGGACGAAAGACTGATGGAGATCCATCTTGGCCAGTGGCAGGGAAAAACAGGCGACGAAATAAAGATGCTCTTTCCTGAACAATATGGCTATTACTGGAACGAGCCGGAAAAGTTTGAGAACCCGGAGGGAGAAACCTTTCTGGATGTAAAGACCAGGCTGGCAGGGTTCCTGCAGGAGCTTATAGAAGACCGCAGCTCAGGAAAGATTCTGATCGTCACCCATGCGGTTGTCATCAAAACGGCAGTCATGCTTGCCAATAAGGTGACAGTCAATGAAATATGGGAACCCCCATTCATCCATGGCACAAGCCTCACCCATATGAAATACAGGGACGGAGTGCTCGAGCTTGTACTCGCCGGTGATCTTTCCCATATCGGAGTGCCAGGCTGAATGCTGGTGAAATATATCAGGTGAGGGGTTGAAGCAGGTTCCAGGGAAAAGTTCTGCCTTGCGCAAATGGGATGGGCATTGCGGCCCGTGGAGTAGAGCTTGTCTGGGAATGGGAAGTACGGGGCGGCAATAAGCTGAGAATCCAGGAGCCTCAGCTTATTTTAGTGGAAATTCAAAGCCGGTATATGTTGAAATATGGGTAAAGCCAAGCCGCTCTGCAACAGCGATGGAAGGCTTGTTCATTTCCATGCAGTCCCAATAGGCAATTATATCTTTCTGCAGGCATTCTTGTACAAACTTGCGGGCTAAGCTTTGCGCTAATCTCTTTCCTTGATGGGGCTTGAGTGTTTCGATATCAATTCCGTGGACGTTTCCCGCAACAAATCCGGAGAAGCAAACACTGACGATTTCATTTTCATAGATAGAAGCATAGCCTATTCCTTCTTTTAAAAAGGTCTCGGGCGCTGGCCAGTACAGGCTAACCTTTTCCTGAAGGAATTTGTTTTTTCCTTTTTCAAAATGTTCCTTCTCGATTCTTATGGTTTCATAGCCTTCTTCAGCAGAGTCGTCAAAGTCATCAGAATAGCTGCCTGGCTTTAATTTATATATTCTTTGCTTCCAGCTGCCAAGCTCCCGGCGGGCAAAAGCTTTTTCCATCGTCTTATTCCATTCATCATGATTGCCAATAGCTTCGAACCATTCTAACTGAACTTTCATTGCCTCGGTTTTAATCACTCTGTCTATAAAAGCATTTAAAGCTCCGTTAAAATTTTCATTGTTTTCATCACCAATGAAAATAAAGCCGTCATTATTCCCGAGCCAAATAAGACCTGTGGTAGGGGCGAGTCTATCGTCTGCAAAAACCCTTCCTGCACTGGCCCCTTCTATCACAGCGGCAGCTTCTAATTGCCCTTCCGGGTGAAGCAGCTTCCTGCATCTGCTGAATTCCTCTTTATCCAGTTCCGTAATCATCATTAGCATCCTCCTGTCAAAAAAATACTAACATATTTTCCCTTATTTTAGTGAGGCAGCAGAAATGTTTTCTCTATTGAATATAAGGATTCATTTTGTTATACTTCTAACTAACGATAGTTAGGGAGATGAAACAAGGATGACTTCACAGCAGATCAAACAAGCAGCATTAAAGCTTTTTGCTGAAAAAGGATACGAGGGAACGCCGCTCTCTGCCATCGCCAAGGCGGTTGGCATAAAAACCCCTTCTTTATATGCGCATTTTCCTTCAAAAGAAGAGCTGTTCCTGTCGGTTTTCCGGGATACTGTTTCCTTGGAGCTGCTCACCATTAAGGAAGCCATGGACGACCAAAGCTCTGATAATGCTCTTGATACGATCAAGGCGATCTTTGATGCGCTGACCGAGTTAAGGGAAGAAAATGAGAATATCCAGTTTTTTAAGCGGGCGATATTTTTTCCGCCGGCTGATCTCGGTCCAAAGCTGAAAGAAGAATTTTTTGAATATGAAAAGCATTCCACTGACATGCTGCAGGGCTTATTTGAGCACGGTAAAAAAGAGTCGATGTTCACGGCGGCCGGAAGCGGCGAAATGGCTGCAGCATTTTATTGCCTGATTGACGGGCTTTTGGTCGAACAGCATTATTACAGCCAGGAGGAATATAACAAACGGAGAGAATCGGCATGGAAGATCTTCCTGGCCGGAATCATCATGAAGAAAGAAGGGTAGCATCCATGCCTTGGATTTATTTATTTGCAGCAGGAATATGCGAAATAGGGTGGGCCTTCGGGCTTAAGTATTCAGAAGGATTCACAAAGCCTCTGCCGGCGGCCATCACGATTATATTGATTATCATCAGCTTTATGCTGTTCTCAAATGCGATGAAGACCATTCCGATCGGGACGGCCTATGCTGTTTTCACTGGAATAGGAGCAGCGGGGACTGTAATTGTCAGCATGATGTTCCTTGGGGAACCAGGTGGAGCCTTGAAGCTCTTATTCCTCGCATTGCTCCTCGGCGGCATTATCGGGCTGAAAATGACCTCCAAAGACGAAGATGCGGAAAAGGGGGCTGAGTAGGCATGTCATGGTTTTATCTAGTATTGGCAGGCTTCGGTGAAATAGGTTTTGTTATTTTCATGAAGCTGTCTGAAGGCTTCACCAGAAAAAAATATACACTCTTATCCGGTTTATCTGGCTTCATCAGCTTTTATTTTCTTTCCCGGGCACTGCTGGAGATTCCGATTGGCACCGGCTACGGAATCTGGACCGGAATCGGTGCAGCCGGAAGCGTGCTGCTCGGCATGCTGTTTTTCGGTGAATCCCGTGATTGGAAACGGGTTATATTTATCGGGATGATCATTGGCGGGGTTATTGGGTTGAAGACGATCAGCTAGGCAAAGGCAGCAGCTCTAAAATGCAGAGCTGCTGTTTTTTTTTTCGGCTGATTCTGCCTGGTTTCAGAGTTATTCTGCCTGGAATTTTGTTTTTTCTACCTAGAACCGGCTGGATTCTACCTAAAAACAGTGATAATTTTTCCTAATTACATTAATTTCCAAATAAAAAGGCGTAAAATTCAAAAAATTATAAAACATCCCTTGCATAAATGCTAAAATATAAGAAAAAAGGAGTCAAAACCCATGTACTGCCTACTAACCGACAGTTAGCAACCTCATCAGGGGCCCGCCCTCCGTCTATCTTGATAAGTTAATAAACAATAGACAGGAGGAGAAAGAATGAACAGAGCATATTTTAATTTTTTAATACAACAAGCAGAAAAGGAATTTACAGGATGGGACTTCTCTTATCTGACGGAAACAGGGAGGATGGCTTCTGAACCGCTGGCCTGGAACTATACGAACTGGGTGCTGCCTGAGATGGTGAATGCTGCGTCCATGCTGGACATGGGCACTGGCGGAGGAGAGTTACTTTCCTTATTAACCCCGCTTCCGTCCCATACAGCTGCCACAGAAGGGTACGGACCGAATATAGAAATTGCAGCAGAACGTCTGACGCCGCTGGGGATAGAGGTATACAAGGTAGATGATGATTCCAGGCTGCCTTTTGATGATCGATTATTCGATCTCATTATTAACCGTCATGAATCATATGATCCGCAGGAAGTAAACCGCATCCTGAAGCCTGGCGGACTCTTCATCACCCAGCAGGTTGGCGGCACAGACAACTTAGGCCTGAACCGTTTGCTCGGCGCTAAAGAGGACTTCGGCTATGCCGGCTGGAACATGGAGAAGGCCGTTCAGCAGCTTGAAGCTGCCGGCTTTCATATTGTGGCATCTTTTGAAGCATACCCTTATACAAGATTCTATGATGTCGGCGCCATTCTCTACTATTTGAAGGCTATTCCCTGGCAGATTGAAGGGTTTTCTTTTAAAGGATACGAGAAAAAGCTGAGAGAATTGCACGATGAGATTCTGCGGACAGGATATGCAGAAGTCCGTTCGCACCGCTTCATAATAAAAGCACAAAAAAATAAAGAAAAGCCGGCCTGAGAAAGACAGGCCCGCTGGAAGGAGCTTAGTATGGACCTGAAGCTGGGCTATATCATTTTATATGTTGAGGATTTGGAAAAGACGAAGCAGTTTTACGGTGAACTTCTCGGTCTTGAGCTGAAAAATGAATTCGGCACTTATATAGAATATGACACAGGCAGCACCATCCTTTCCATGAACACAAGGGAAAATGGGCGTGAACTGACAGATCTTCCAATACCAGCAGGCTTCCGGGAAGAGCAGACGATGGAGCTGAGCTTTGTAACAGAGGATGTGGAAGGGACAATTGAAAAAGCGCGCCAGGCCGGAGTCCGCATTTTGCTGGAGCCGGTGAAAAAGCCGTGGGGGCAGATTGTCGCTTATATGGAAGATCCGGATGGGCATTATATTGAGATTTGCACGCCCATCGGCTAGAAATGCTGCCCTCTTTTTAGAGGGCTTATTTTTTTGCAGCAGCAAGATTTATCCGGTTAAGTATTTTGAAGAAAATCGAAGAAAAACAGTGGAAACTCATTGATTCGGCGCTTACACCACCTCTTGTAAATTATTTGGTATATGGTATGATACTCTATGTTTTTGTCGGCCCGGACTTTGATGAGAGTTCAAAGTCACACTATAAATCTAATAAACGAAGAGGTGTTCATTTGAAAGGTTTATCAATTAAAGAACAATGGTTTGGCAATGTCAGAGGAGATATCCTGGCCGGGATTGTCGTAGCGCTTGCGCTCATTCCCGAGGCGATTGCTTTCTCTATTATTGCAGGTGTGGACCCGATGGTCGGTCTCTATGCTTCTTTTTGTATTGCCGTCATAATCGCATTTATCGGCGGACGGCCGGGGATGATTTCAGCGGCAACCGGGGCCATGGCCCTGCTGATGGTTACGCTTGTTGCAGACCACGGGCTTCAGTACTTGTTTGCTGCCACCATCCTGACCGGGATCATTCAGCTGCTGCTGGGTGTCTTTAAGCTGGCCAGGTTTATGAAATTCATTCCAAGATCTGTGATGATCGGGTTTGTGAATGCGCTCGCCATCTTGATTTTTATGGCACAGCTTGAACAGTTTGTCGATGCTACATGGGTCATGTATGCCATGGTAGCTGGTGCTCTTGCCATCATTTATCTGTTTCCGCGCATGACAAAGGCTGTCCCATCGCCGCTTGTTGCCATTATTGTCATTTCTATCATTGCGATAACGACAGGTTCTGATGTACGGACAGTAGGAGACATGGGGGAGCTGACAAGAAAGCTTCCGGTCTTCCTGATTCCGGATATCCCGCTGAACCTGGAAACACTGAAAATTATTTTCCCTTATTCCCTTGGACTGGCCATTGTCGGTCTGCTTGAATCGCTTTTGACGGCGTCCATCGTCGATGATATGACCGACACAGGAAGCAATAAAAACCGCGAAGCCAGAGGGCAGGGGATTGCCAATATCATTAACGGATTTTTCGGCGGGATGGCCGGCTGTGCGATGATTGGCCAATCCGTCATTAATGTGAAATCAGGGGGCCGGGGAAGGTTATCTACCTTGACAGCCGGTGTGTTCCTGATGTTCCTGATTCTCGTCCTCGGCGACCTGGTTGTCCAGATTCCGATGGCTGCGCTGGTAGGAGTCATGATTATGGTATCCATTGGTACATTTGACTGGGCTTCTCTCCGCAATATGGCAAAGGTTCCTGCTACGGACTCCATTGTCATGGTCGTAACCGTTGTAACAGTGGTCTTCACCCATGACCTGTCTAAAGGCGTGTTTGCTGGAGTGCTCCTCAGTGCAATCTTCTTCGTTGCCAAAATCTCAAAGGTGAAGGTGTCGACGATCCTTGATCAAAAAGCAGGCAAACGCACCTATAAAGTGACCGGACAACTGTTCTTCGCCTCTGTCACTGATTTTGCCGGCAGTTTTGATTTGAAGGAAACCGCGCAGGAAGTAGTGATTGACCTCTCTGAAGCACATGTCTGGGATGACTCTGCTGTAGCGGCCATTGATAAAATTGTGATGAAGCTCCGCCAAAACGGAACAAGCGTCCAGCTGTTCGGCCTTAACGAACCGAGCCTGCATCTGGTTGATAAGCTGGCTGTCCACAAACAGGATGGCGCCAAGCTTTCCGGCCATTAATATAGAAAAAAGGAAGACATACCTAAATGGTGTCTTCCTTTTTTATTTAGCTCTTTTTAATCCTGACGAACTTCCGCTTTCCAACTTGCAGGATCAGCTCTGCCTGCAAAGAAACCTTTTTGTTAATATCCTCAGCTCTTTCGCCATTCATCCGGACTCCGCCATTTTGAACCATCCTTCTTGCCTCACTTTTAGAAGGGAAGAGGCCGGCAAACATCAGCAGCTCCAGCAGCTCTGGTTCATCACCAGCATCCCAAGTAAGGACAGGCATGTCTTCCGGTATGGAGCCTTGCTGGAATACGCTTTTAAAATGGTCCTCTGCCTTTTCGGCAGCCTCAAGTCCGTGATACATGCTGACAATGGTTCTGGCAAGCTGCATTTTAGCATCCCGGGGATGAAGCGACCCTTCTTCAAGCCTTTCCTTTATGGACCTTTTCTCAGCAAGAGGCAGGTTTGTCGCAAGGTGGAAGTATTTCTCCATCAGCTCATCTGGAATCGACATGGCTTTGCCGTACATTTCCTCCGGCTTTTCGTCCACCCCGATGTAGTTGTTCTTGGACTTTGACATTTTCTCCGTTCCATCGAGCCCTTCCAAAAGAGGGACAAGGATTACCACTTGTTTTTCTTTGCCATAGTGCTCCTGTAAATGCCTTCCCATGAGGACATTGAAGTGCTGGTCATTGCCTCCGAGTTCAATATCGCTTTCGAGCATTACTGAATCGTAGCCCTGCATGAGCGGGTAGAAAAACTCATGGAGGGAAATCGGTTTGCCTGTCCCAAGCCTTTCGGAAAAGTCATTCCGTTCGAGCAGGCGGGCCACTGTGATTTTGCCGGCCAGTTCGATGACATCCTGGAGATTGAGGGAGGACAGCCATTTGGAATTATAGTGCAGCTCGGCCTTTCCCATATCGAGTACTTTGCCGAATTGCTGGAAGTAGGTTTCTGCATTATGCTTCACCTCTTCGTCGGTCAGCTGTTTTCTTGCTGCTGATTTTCCGGTCGGATCACCGATTTTTCCGGTGAAGTCGCCGATGATCAGCTGGATGGTATGGCCATTTTCCTGGAATTGCTTCAGCTTGTTCAGTACGACCGTATGGCCCAGGTGGACGTCAGGTGCGGATGGATCAAGCCCGAGCTTCACCTTCAGCGGCTTGCCGAGGAAGAGTGATTTGGCGATTTTATTTTTCATCTCCTGAGGGGGCACCACATCCTGAGTGCCGCTGGTGTAAAGCTGATATTGCCTTTCAAGCTCCTTTTCCTGATTGGGGTTCAGCTTTTCTATAAAATTCTCCACGATATATCCTCCTTTATTTTTTGTTTGCGGCACTTCCTGATGAGTTTTGAACGCACAAAAAAACCACATCCCTGTAAAAAGGGACGTGGTTTTGCACGCGGTACCACCCTTGTTGAAGACACCTGTCTTCCGCTCGTTCGGATAACGGACCGTCCGTCCTTTGCTACTTCATGTTTCACAAAGAATGTTCAAGGAGGTAATTCACGTTTGCTTATGTACCGGTTCGCACCAAACACCGGCTCTCTTCAAACAGGGAAGCAAACCCTACTGATTCCTGTCATAACTCATCTATTAGTTTCTGTTTACTGAATGTTAGAAACAGTTTAGATGATTATCCAGGAGATGTCAAAAGTAATTTTCAGGCTAAACAGCTTTTGCTTCATTTTTGAGCGGAACGGCTTTCTTTCCGCTTGCTTTGTCTGCCAGGATTGTGATGGCGCCGTCGCCTGTTACGTTGCAGGCAGTGCCAAAGCTGTCCTGGGCGAGATAAAGGGCAATCATCAGAGCGGTCATTGTCCCATTAAAGCCAAGCATAGATTCCAGCAGGCCGAGGGCAGCCATGACGGCGCCCCCGGGAACGCCTGGAGCGGCAATCATTGTGATCCCGAGCATCATGATAAACGGGAACATCTGCCCGAAGGATACTGCTTCACCCTGGAGCATAAGAACCGCAATGGAACAGCTCACTAGTGTGATGGTGCTCCCGGATAAATGGATCGTTGCCAGTAACGGCACAGCGAAATCTGCTGTCTTCTCCCGAGCGCCCAGCTTTTTAACCTGTTTCAGCGTGACAGGGATTGTTGAGGCAGAAGACTGGGTCCCGAGCGCTGTGAAATAAGCAGGAAGCATGGACTTCAGCAGGTAGAAAGGATTCTTCCTGGCGGCAGCCCCTGCTGCTGTGTATTGTAAAAGCAGGAAAAGGAAATGAAGGGCAATAATCATGATAAATACTTTTGCGAATACACTGATGATGCTTCCGACCTGTCCTCCGTACGTCATATTGGCAAAAATCCCGAAAATATGGAAAGGCAGCAAGGGGATAATGATTTTTTCAATCAGCATTTCGATGATTCTCTTGAAATCATCCATCACATTCTGCAGGGCATTGCTTTTCAGGCCGGCAAGTCCGAGCCCTATAGTGAAAGCAAGCAGAAGTGCTGTCATCACGCCCATGACCGGCGGCATGTCCACCTGGAAAAAAGGAGCAGCGAGTGCTTCTTCCGGATTCCCGAATTCTTTTAAGCTCTGATTCTTAAGCAGGGCAGGGTACAGGCTGACAGCAGCAAAATAGGCGGCTGTCCCTGCAGCGATGGTAGAGGCATAAGCAAACCCTGTCGTAATGCCGAGAAGCTTGCCGGCACCTCTTCCCATTGTCCCGATGCCGGGAGCAATGAACCCGATGATGATTAAAGGGATGGCAAAGCCGAGAAAGTTTCCGAACAGGCTGTTGAATGTAGCAAACAGCCTGATGGCTCCTTCTTGAGAAAAAGAGCCGATTAAAATGCCTAAAGCTATTGCAAGAATAATTCTGGGGAGTAGTCCTAGCCGTTTCATTCTTGTCCTCCTTAAAAACACATTTGTTTGTATAACGTGGATTATACAGTCGTAAACCTTTCTTGTTAAGTGGGAATTTATAAAAGAAGATAAATAAAAATATTCTATAAATTCAAACTATAACATCTTAAAAACTATTTGAGAATAATTCCTTCGAACCAGTTATCCGGGAGGAAGGAGGAATTAAAGGGAATGGGTTGCAGATGGGCATAGGAAATCATACATATATAGAAAGCAGGGCAGACTGGGAAAGAAAAAAATTCCTGCAAATAACAATAGTCAATCACGCCTTTTTCGCTTTTGGAGTGGTAAAATGAAACATGTGATTGAATAAATGGAGGGTTCCTTTTGATGAAAAAGAAGCTTGGATTATTATACGGCGGAAAATCCGCAGAGCATAAAGTATCAATGCAGACGGCCCTTGCTGTCATTAAAGCTTTGGATCTGGAGAAATTCGATATATATCCTGTTTACATAACCGAGGAAGGGGAATGGGTGAAGGGCCCCATGCTTGAAGCACCGGCAGAGAGCGTCAAGCAGCTGGAGTTCTCCCAGGGAGAAGCTATGTCGCCTGCAGCCCTCGCTCCGGCTATGTTCAAGTCAGCTGAAGAAAGCAGCTTTGACGTGATCTTCCCTCTTCTTCACGGACCAAATGGTGAAGACGGCACGGTCCAGGGGATGCTTGAGCTCCTTAACCTTCCTTATGTCGGCAATGGCGTGCTTGCTTCATCTGCAGGCATGGATAAAGTCATCATGAAGAATATTTTTGCCCAGGCTGGCCTGCCTCAGGTCAACTATGTATGGTTCGTCCGCAGCGAATGGCAAAAGGCTGGGGAAACAGCTTATGAGAAAGTGGAAGAAGAGCTTGGCTATCCTTGCTTTGTCAAGCCGGCCAATCTTGGTTCGAGTGTAGGAATCAGCAAATGCACAAATCGTGAAGAGCTGGCAGCAGCTTTTGAAGAAGCATTCCAGTTCGACCGGAAGATCATTGTGGAGGAAGGCGTAACAGCGAGGGAAATTGAGCTCGGCGTCCTTGGAAACGATGAGCCGGAGTGTTCGGTTGCCGGTGAGATCGTACCGAAAAAAGACTTCTATGATTATAAAGCCAAGTATGAGGATGGCGATACAGCCATGATCATTCCTGCTGAAATTACAGAAGAGGAATACAGCACACTGAACGAGATGTCCATCAGGGCTTTCAAAGCGCTTGACTGCTCAGGACTCGTAAGGGCAGACTTCTTCCTGACGCGTGACGGCAAGGTTATGATCAATGAGGTCAATACAATGCCTGGATTTACGCCGTTCAGCATGTTCCCGCTTCTCTGGAAGCATACTGGCGTGGAATATCCGCAGCTGATTGAAAGGCTTGTGAACCTGGCTATTGAAAGGCATACGGAAAAACAGAGCATCAAACATACAATGTGATTTTTAAGTGATAGAGGCACGGCTTATGGGCCGTGTCCCTTTTCTATTAGCAGATCAGTCAGGAGGCGCAGAAGATGATTAAACGTACAATCGCTCAGATTGCCGGGATGATTCCGATTCAAAACGACCACTCGGCTTTTTCTGATGTCAGCATCAAGGGAGTATCAATCAATTCAAGGACAATGGAGCCCGGCAACCTGTTTGTTCCTTTCAAGGGTGAACACACCGATGGACACCGTTTTGTGGAGGATGCCCTTCGAAAGGGGGCGGCAGCTGCGCTTTGGCAGCAGGATGTCCCGAATCCGCCGCTTCACCTGCCGATCCTTGTTGTAGAGGACACGCTCAAGGCAGTGCAGCAGCTGTCAGAAGCTTACCGGAACGAGCTTGACATTAAAGTGGCAGGCATTACAGGCAGCAATGGAAAGACAACTGTGAAGGATATGACCGCCCGTCTGCTGTCATTAAAATACAAGGTACAGAAAACAGAGGGAAACTATAATAACCACCTTGGCCTGCCCCTTACCCTTCTTTCCCTTGAGGAAGATACTGAGGCTGCGGTCCTTGAAATGGGGATGAGCGGCTTTGGGGAAATCGAGTTCCTGACAAAGCTTGCCCGTCCGGATGTGGTAATGATTACCAATATCGGGGAATCGCATCTCCAGGATCTAGGCTCAAGGGCAGGCATTGCAAAGGCCAAGCTTGAAATCATTGAAGGGCTGAAGGACGATGGAATGATCATCTATCATGGGGATGAGCCTCTTCTGAAAGACAGGCTCGACGGCTACAGCGGTCCGGCAGAAGTCCGATCGTTCGGCAAGGGCCATTCCAACAGCATCTATCCTGTGCGGATCGATCAGGAAGAGAAGGGGAGCGTTTTTCAGACGAATCTTTCAGATACGGAATACCATTTGCCTGTGCTCGGTGTCCATAATGTCATGAATGCACTTTGCGCCATGGAGGCTGCCCATTTCCTCGGAATCCCTTACGAGCAGATGGATGAAGGGTTTGCTTCCTTGAAGCTGACAGCTATGAGAATGGAGCTTTCGGAAGGAAGCAAAGGCGAAAAGGTCATCAATGACGCCTATAATGCCAGTCCCACTTCGATGAGGGCGGCAATTGATCTCGTGTCAGAGCTTTCCGGCTATAGCAGAAAGGTGCTTGTGCTGGCTGATATGCTTGAGCTTGGAGATGATGAAGTGAGATTTCATCGCGAAATCGGCCTGGCAATCGACCCTGAAAAGATTGAGTATGTATTAACGTTCGGAACACTCGGCCGCGTTATTGCGGAAGGAGCACAAGAGGCGTTTCCAGAGGATCGTGTTTTTGCTTTTTCTGAGAAAGGTCCATTGATCGAAAAGCTGCAGAGTCTGACGAATGCAGAAACAATTGTGCTGTTTAAAGGCTCCAGGGGCATGAAGCTGGAAGAAGCAGCTGAAGCACTACAATAGGTTGGTGTAAGGAAAAAAATCCCTGTTTCACATGAAACAGGGATTTTTTATAACTATATCGGTCAGAGACGCAAAAGCTGGGCAATGGCCAATACCGCGCCAATGGCTATTGGGGAAGCAGTCAGAAGTGTTAAGCTTCCTCCTTTATTAATATAGTTTTCCAGTGGATTAACCGCAGGGGATGCCAAAAAAGAGAGAATTCTGTCGAATTTGCTCTTTTTCCTGGAGATTTCCGGTATGTTTACATGGTAGGAATCCAGATGCATCTTTAAAAACGGTTCCTGTTTTAATAATTCTTCTGCATCATTGGGTTTTTCTTTGTTCAATCTCATCCACCTCCAGGACAGTTTTCAATGTTTTTATGGCATGATGAAGCCTTGACTTTACCGTGCCGACAGGGATGCCCACAACCTCTGCAATCTCTGCCTGTGGCATATCATGATAATAGCTTAGAATGATGACTGCCCTCTGTGCCTCAGGGAGGCTGGCGATGGCTTCCCGGACTGTCATCTTATCTGCCTGGTCCAGCTGCCCGTCTGTTGAGGGGAGCAGGAAGGGCATCAGCTTCTGCCATTTTTTCCGTCTGTTCAGCTTGGTGATCATTAAATGGTAAGCGATTTGAAAAAGATAGGTTTTAACGCCTGCCTTCTTTGGGTCATAGCTTCCTTTTGACTGGTGGAGCTTCAGGAAAGCGTCCTGAACAAGATCGATGCTGAGCTGCTCTTCTTTCGTGAAGCGGAACAGAAAAGCATATAAGGGAGATTTAAGCGAAAGATACAGCTGGTCAAATGCCTCTTCACTCCCTTCCTGGAAGGCTATCATAAATTGATTGGCTCTTCCGGTATGCTCAGTCATCCCGCTGAAGCTCCTTGACCCCTTTGATGACCATGGACAGCCTTGAAATGAGATAGGCGGTCCCGACAATCACCCAGGCCTGGCCCTGGTTTGTGAAAAATTGGACAAAAGGATTTTCAATGGTGCTTCCTCCGGAAATCATGAAGTTTAAAATCTGGATGCAGATGATGCTGTAGGCAGCCAATCCGATCGCGAGACCGTCGAAAACATTCCAGCGGAGCAGGACAGGCGACTTGCGGAAATTGATCTTGCCATTTTCCTTGACGATATATTTCCGCTGAAACGGAATGGCTATAGAGAAGATGATGATCATGATAAATCCTGTGACAATCATTGAAATGATGAATCCGATTCCCATTTAAGACACTCCCTTACTTGCATTGTATCTATTATACAAATGAAGGGGGAGGGAGGTTCAATAGAAAAACAAAAAAACGGCGGGTGGCCGTTTTTTTAGACTGTAGATTAGGAATAGAGTCAGCCGTAGAGCATTTCCGGATATAATGGGGCTGTTGATTTCCGTTCCGGGCACTCCGCTTTCCGCGGGGCGACGCTGAGCCTCCTCAGAGCAAGCTCCTGCGGGGTCTCAGCCTTGCTGCTATTTCCCGCAGGAGTCTGCGTGCCTTGCACTGCAATCAACAGGGTTCCTAAAATTAGTTGGGAAAGTTTGCATCAATAACGGGGCTGTTGATTTCCGTTCCAGGCACTTCGCTTTCCGCGGGGCGACGCTGAGCCTCCTCAGAGCAAGCTCTTGCGGGGTCTCAGCCTTGCCGCTATCTCCCGCAGGAGTCTGCGTGCCTTGCACTCCAATCAACAGGGTTTTTAAACTTTCTTGGCAGATCCAAACAAACCCCAAATGTTTTAAAAATCTACTTCTGCTGCTATCCCCTTTGTTTTTCCCAGCTAAGTAAGAAGCTCATAGATTTCATTCAGCTTATTGGCTCTTTTATAATCCAGCTCTTCTTTGGCGTGCTGGATTTCAGGGGGGAGGATGCTGTTCAGGAAAGCGGCTTCCTGCTCGGTAAGTCTGCTTACAAAGGCATTGTCCTCTTCCGAAAGATCGTCAGTGATTTTATGGTACAGCTCCCTGCATTCATGGGAGCGGTCCGTGTAATTGGACAGCAGTTCACGCAAATATCCCAGCGATTGGTTCATGATCATCACCTCATTGTTGTAGTCACTTACTAGGATGGTGAGTGGATAAATGAAATATGTGCTCTGGCAGATAAATGTTTAAAAGAATTTTATAAAGGGTAAATGAAATGAAAAAATCCGGCCTACCCCCATAATCCGATTTGCTGAAGAGAATGTTATACTAGAGATAGAAAAGCCTGGCCCGAAAGAGGCACATAAAAGGCGTAGGAGGTTTCGTATGAGAGCATATTATCTGGATATTGACCGGCTGCTCGATGAAACCAGTGAATTACAAGAAGAGAATATATTTTATGCGATAGGCCAATTCGAGATAGACAAGCTCCTGGAGAGCACCCGGGATTGGTGAATTCATTGGTTCAGCCTTTAAGGCAGCACTCATGACAGCATAAAGGATTAATACAATCGGGGAAAGATAGATACAAACCAGGGAGGCTGCCATTTTCAGGCAGTCTTTTCTTTGATATTGCCTTTCTTTGCAGGGCGGATTATTTTGTTGGAATAATACTCATAGCAAAGTGTAAAATAAAGGAACTGTGAGGGCAAATCATACAGACGAAGGTGATGTACATGATCGGCTGTCTTTGTATACACGGATTTACAGGTGCTCCGTTTGAAATCGAGCCGCTGACTGAGTATCTCAAGAAACATACTGCGTGGGAAGTGGCCGTCCCTACCCTGCCTGGACATGGGGACAGGCTGCAGCTGAAAGGCATTGAGTATAAAAAGTGGATAAGCCATGCAGAAGATGAACTCCAAAAGCTGATGGAAAAGTGTGATGAAGTCTATGTGATCGGTTTCTCCATGGGCGGGATCATTGCCAGTTATCTGGCAGTGCATTACCCCGTGAAAAAGCTGATCCTCTTAAGCGCGGCTGCCTATTATGTGAACCCGAAGCAGCTTGTGAAAGATATAGGAGAAATGATAAAGGACACCGTTAAAGGGAATCTCTTTAAGAATGAAATGTTTCTCAGGTATAATCGGAAAATCAGGGAAACCCCGATTGCAGCCACGCTGCAGTTCAGGAGGCTGGTATCTTCTGTTAGGCCGATCATTAACCAGATCAGGATTCCTACCCTGATTGCCCAGGGGGAAGTGGACGGAGTCGTCCCGCCGCGCAGTGCCACATACCTATATGAAAATATAGGAGCATCGTCCAAAAAGCTTATTTTTCTAAAAGAATCGAAGCACCTGATCTGCCACAGCGGCGAATGTGAAGGGCTGTTCCAGGATATATTGGAATTTCTGCAGCATGAGGCATAATTGCAAAGGGGGGGCACTTTATTGCAAAGCGCCCTTAAAAATGGTAAGATAAACCCTAAAGTGCCAAAGAGAAATTTCTTTGAAACCCGGACATACTCCACCTGGAGAATGTCTTTTTTCACTTTAATATATAGGTATGACTGCAAGGGGAGACTTCCGGGGCTGCCCGTTCGGCTTTATTATAAACATTGTTCATATACTGAATGAAATATAGCCAGCTGAAATAAGCTGCCATCTCCTTTACCGGGTTTCAGCAGCCAGGATCCCTCCACTCAGATCCCGGCAGAGATACAAGATCTTCGGGCCTCTTAGAACACTCCAAAACGCTTGCCTGCCGTTTTCAGTGCAGGAAAGCATGTTTTGCCATGAATTGTCCGAGCGGCAGCTTACCCTGCTGATCTGACGCTAATCACCATAAATAATTGCCAAGAAACAGAAGGAGAGAATACATTGACAAAGTTTCAAGATTTAGGCATCAGTCCTGCTACAATGAAATCACTAAAAAGAATGGGGTTTGAAGAAGCTACCCCGATCCAGGCCGAAACAATTCCTTTGAGCCTGGCAAATAAAGATCTGATCGGCCAGGCGCAGACCGGTACGGGAAAAACCGCTGCATTCGGAGTTCCGCTGATTGATAAAATCGACACAAGCAAGGATGTTATCCAGGGGATCATCATTGCTCCGACCCGGGAGCTTGCAATCCAGGTGTCTGAAGAACTGTATAAGATCGGCTATGGAAAAAGAGCACGCGTGCTTTCTATTTACGGTGGCCAGGATATCAACCGCCAGATCCGTGCCCTTAAAAAGCCCCCTCATATCATCGTTGGAACACCGGGAAGGGTACTTGACCATATTAAACGCAAAACGCTCCGCCTGGACAATGTTCACACAGCAATCCTTGACGAAGCAGATGAAATGCTGAACATGGGCTTCATCGAGGACATCGAATCCATTCTGGCAAGCGTTCCTGTGGAAAGACAAACACTCTTGTTCTCTGCCACAATGCCTGCACCGATCCAGAGAATGGCAGAAAGATTCATGAGGGACCCGCAGATCATCCGTGTCAAAGCAAAGGAAATGACGGTTCCGCTTATTGAGCAATTCTATGTGGAAGTACAGGAGAGAACCAAGTTTGACGTACTGACTCGCCTTCTGAATATCCAGTCGCCAGAACTGGCCATCATCTTTGGGCGTACCAAAAGGCGTGTAGATGAGCTTGCAGAGGCACTGAATTTGAGAGGCTTCCTTGCAGAAGGAATTCACGGAGACCTCAGCCAGGCAAAGCGTATGTCTGTCCTGAGAAAGTTCAAGGAAGGATCCATCGATGTTCTTGTTGCGACTGATGTTGCTGCGAGGGGTCTTGATATTTCCGGCGTAACACATGTATACAACTTTGACATCCCTCAGGATCCTGAAAGCTATGTTCACCGCATCGGCCGTACAGGGCGTGCAGGAAAAGAAGGAATGGCAATGACATTCATCACACCTCGCGAGAAATCTTACCTGGCTGTTGTTGAAAGAACGACCAAGAGCAAGATGGAAAAAATGGTGCCGCCTACGCTTGCTGAAGCCCTCGAAGGCCAGCAGAAGGCAGCAGTCGACAAGATTTCACAGGCAATCAGTGCCAATAACCTGGAAAACTATAAAGAGGCAGCTGATGAGCTTCTAGAGCAGCACGATGCTTCTGACGTTGTGGCAGCTGTCCTGAAGCTGTTGACGAAAGAGCCGGACGACACTCCTGTCAAGCTGACAGAAGAAAAGCCGCTTCCTTCCAAAAGGGACAGAAAGCCATATGACCGCAGAAGAAGCAATGACAATAGAAGAGGCAGCGACAACAGAAGAGGCTATGATTCCAAAAGGAAAGACGGCCAATACAAACCAAGGCAGGGACAGGGCGGACGCCGTCAGGGCAATTATTCCAACCGTACGTCTGACAGCAGCCGTTAATAGAATATAAAATTGGGCAGGGTACGGAATGACATCATTCCGTACCCTTTTTGCTGTTTAATCGGATTTTGGCGGAGGTGCACATAGTAATTTTCATCGTCTTTCGGAAGGATTCTACATAAAATCTCCTTTTTTCTACATAAAAAGGGATGGATTCTACATAAAACTGGGACGTTTCTACATAAATTCAAAGGGATTCTGCATAAAATACATAAATTACCATAAATCTCATGAAAACCAGCCCTCCTTTTTTAAAAAAGAAATTGCGCATACTAAGCGGGATAATGAACATAAAAGGGAGGTTGCTCTTTGACGATCATAAAGCTTGGATATGTGGCGATGAGTGTGCATCTGCAGAATTGCTCGCCTTCGCAGACGATGACCTACAAACAATTTTCCGGCATTAAGGACCGGGATGCAGCCATCAGGAAGCTTGAGAGGATCGCGATTTCCAATCTTGAAAATTGCCTGCGCCTCCTGAAGCATAATGCCGCACATGATATTTCCTTCTTCCGGCTCAGCTCCAAGCTGATTCCGCTTGCCAATCATGAGGAGCTGTCCGATTGGAAATACATGAGGCCGCTAAAGCCGGCTCTCCAGGAACTGGCGGACTATATTAAAGAACATAGAATGAGGGTCGATTTCCACCCCGATCATTTTGTCCTGCTGAATGCCCTGAAGCCGGAAATCCTGAATGTCTCGATCAAAACGCTTTCCATGCATAAAGCTTTGCTGAAGGGGATGGGGATTGAACCAGAGCACCGGTGTGTCCTGCATGTGGGGGGGGCTTACAATGACAAGGAGAAGGCACTGGAGCAGTTTGTCCATAACTGGGGGCTGATCCCGGCAGCCATCCAGCAGATGGTCATGCTGGAGAATGATGATACAGCCTTCACGCTGGATGATACGCTGTATTTATGCGAGAAGCTTGGCATCCCGCTTGTCTTTGACTATCACCATCATCTGGCCCACTTTGAAAATGAAGACTGGATAAGCAATTGGGAGCGGGTCACATCGACCTGGAAGCATGCGAAGCTTCCCATCAAGATGCATATATCAAGCCCCCGCTCCGCCAAGGACTTTCGGGCGCATGCTGATTATGTTGATCCTGTCATGTTCATGGACTTCCTGAAGAACATCAATGGGAGCGTACCGGAAATTCATTGCATGATTGAAGCGAAAAAGAAGGATGATGCTCTTTTCAGGCTGGCAGACTACCTCCGGAATGAGGCAGGTTTGGAAGAAGTGGACCAGGCAGCGTTCAAAATATAATTTCCTCACGGGCAGCCTGAAGTCCTGTATACTGGAAGGTATAAAAACTGAAGGACGGCTTAAAACTTAAAGTGCCTTTTCAGGAGGAATTATTTTATGAGCACCGGACCAAGAAAAAGGATTTCAAAAAGGGCCCTCCCGGTATGGAGGATATCAGGGGCGATCCACTCAGGCATTTTTGTGCTTGCGATGGGAGGGGCTGCGGCGCTTGCCTTTATTTTCGACGGGCCAGGATGGATCATCCCGGCTGCCGTCATCCTGGCATGTGTGTATATGTATTTTTTTATCATTCTTTTCCCTTCGCTGAAGTGGAAAAGGTGGCGCTATGAGGTGCGGGAGCAGGAGATCGAGCTTCAGCACGGCATATTCATTGTCAAAAGGACGCTGGTCCCAATGGTCAGGGTACAGCATGTCGATACAAGGCAGGGTCCGATCCTGAGGAAGTATGCGCTGGCCACCATTGCCGTGTCTACAGCAGCTACTGTTCATGAGATACCTGCGCTTGATATGGACGAAGCAGAAGGTTTGCGCCTCTCCATTTCAAAGCTGGCAAGGGTGGCTGATGAAGATGTCTGAGCCGAAGAGGCTGCATCCGATCTCTGCGGTTGCCAACTTTTTTAAGCAGCTTAAAGAACTTATTGTACCGTTTTTGGTATTCATTGTTTTCGGGTTCAAAAATTCAAACTGGGACCTTTTCTACCTGATTGGCTCTGCAGCTGTAGTCCTCCTCGTGCTGGCGGGCGGCATCCTGAAGTGGCTCCGCTTTACCTACCGGATAGAGGAGGGGGAGCTCCGGATTGAATATGGGGTCTTTGTCCGCAAGAAAAGGTATATCCCCTTTGAAAGGATTCAGAGCCTGGATTTTTCCGAAGGCATTCTGCACCGTCCGTTCGGGTTAGTGAAAGTCAAGGTGGAAACGGCAGGGACGAGCGGGACTCAGGAGGCAGAGGCGACCCTGACAGCCATTACCAAAGCGGAGGCTGCCGCCATCCAGGCGGAGCTTACAGCGGAGAAGGGCAGCGGGGACGGAGAGAAGGAGGAGGCCCGCATCAGCGGACAAGACATTTATAAGATCTCCCCCGGACAGCTTCTGCTGCTTGCATCCACTTCCGGCGGGGCGGGGGTGGTCATTTCCGCGGTGATTGCTTTTTTCTTTCAGTTTGAGGAGATCATTCCCTATGAAGCTCTTTTTCACCGCTTTGAGCATTTTGCAGAGAATGGCGTCATTTTCATCAGCGGGGCTGTATTTCTGCTCCTGCTGCTGGCATGGGTGATCGCTGTCATTGGGACAATGCTGAAATATGCGGGCTTTACCGTCAGAAGAGAGGAAGATGACCTGGTCATCTCCAGGGGACTTTTGGAGAAAAGGCAGCTCACGATTCCCCTGCACAGGATACAGGCGCTCCGCTTCAGTGAAAATCCTGCCAGGCAGCCGCTCGGATTCGGTACTTTATATGTGGAAAGCGCTGGCGGGTCGGCAGTGGATAGGGATAGTGCCAAGGTGATGCTTTTACCGCTTATCCAAAGGAATGAATTGGGGGAGATGATCGGGCATCATTTTACAGATTATAACGCCGGAATCGAGCTTGCGGGACTGCCGAAAAGGGCGCTTCCGCGGTATCTTCTCAGGGGGCTCCTTTTTGCGGCTTTATTCATAATTGTGCCGCCGGCCATCTTTCGTCCATGGGGATTTCTGTCCCTTTTGCTGCTCCTGCCGGCCGTGGTCTGGTCCTTTTTGAAATTCAGGGCAGCAGGGTGGCATATCAGCGGCAGCCAGCTGACGCTCCGATACAGGACGTTCAGCAAGCATACGGTTTATATGATGAAGAATAAGGTGCAGTCGCTCAGCCTGAAGGAAAGCCGCTTTCAAAGACGGAAGCAGCTTGCGACAGTGGAAGCTACTGTCAAGTCCGGCTCGGGAGGGTCTGGCGGGAAGGCAGCTGACCTGGACATAAGTGATGCAGAACAGATTTATGAATGGTACTCCAGAGAAAAATAACAGCTATAAAGAAAAGCGCCGGCTGGCGCTTTTTCTGCATTATCTATTCCTTTTTAATGAAAGGGCCCCTATAAGAAACCCGGAGATGAAACCGAAGATATGCGCCGAAATATTGATGTTTGGCTGGATGAAGGTCATAATAAGCCCAATGACGGCTATCGTAATGATGATCTGTGAATTCTCGCGAGACATCAAGTCTTTCCGGAAGTATGCGACCGCTGCAAAGAAGCCAAACAGGCCGAAGATGGCCCCGCTTGAGCCGACATGCGTGTAGGTGAGCGGCTCAAGCAGCAGGGTGGCGACATTGGCCGAAATGCCGGTGATAAGGTAGATGCCGGCAAATCTCGCCTTTCCTGCAATCCTCTCCAGGGCAGGGCCGAACAGGACAAGTGAAAAGCTGTTAAACAGGACATGCGTAAAGCCGCTGTGCATGAATATCGGTGAGGCAAGCCGCCATACCTCACCTTCCCTGATGAATAAATTGACTCCGGCAAGCCTTTCAAATATGTAGGAATTCGGAAATACAGGCAGAACAGTCAGCAAATAGAGTAGTATATTCAAAAGCAAAATGATGGAGACAATGGGATAGAAGCGGATGAATTCCCTGAAGCTCTCTGTCCTTGTAAACATAGCAGTCCCCTTTCTATTTTTATCAGTTAAGGAAGGTTAATTATACTATAGCGTGAAAGAGCCGGAAATGGCCACTGCTTGTATACTATTGTGTATGCAAGCTGCAAACCAATTAGAAGGATGATGCATGTGATTGAAGGGATCGGCATTGATATCGTTGAAATCGGAAGAATCAGCAGGATGGCCAATCGGGCAAAGTTTTCAGAACGCATCCTGACAGAGCGGGAACTGGCTAAATATATAACGCTGAGCGATAAGAGGCAGCTTGAATTCATTGCAGGCCGGTTTGCGGCAAAGGAAGCTTTTTCGAAGGCTAATGGCACAGGGATAGGAAGCGAGCTGTCTTTTCAGGATATTGAAATATCAAATGACCGCAAAGGGAAGCCATTCTTCAGCAAGCCTGAAAGGGAAGGCCTCCATCTTTCCATTTCCCACAGTGAAAGCTATGCTGTTGCCCAGGTTGTCATTGAAACCCCGCTGCCGGAAATCCGTGACTAAAAAGCTGTCATAGGCCAAGTCATATTCCCGGAGGTTGTCTCATATATTCATAGTGCGACAGGAGAGACAAGGCTATCCGATTTGCCAGCCTGCATTCATGCGGCGGCTTTCCGGGCTTGCCAAGCCTCTCCTTCAGAAAGCGGAATGCCTGTAAGCAGGCAGGAAGCGCACAATTGATGAAATGAGACAGAAGGGGTTGAAGGAATGAAGAAAAGATTGTTCATGCTTCTCGCCGGGCTTTTGGCCATCTTTGCCTTAACTGCCTGTGGAACTAAATCACAAGAGGATGTGGTGAAGGAGCTTGGCGGAAAAGTGGAGGAACTGAAGGGATATAAAGCAGAAGCGAAAATGACCCTTCAGATGGGCACGGAGCCTCAGACTTATGCGATTGAAATCTGGCATAAAGAACCTGCTTACTATCGCGTCAGTCTGAAAAATCCTGAAAAGAATCAAAGCCAGATGATCCTCCGCAATGATGAAGGCGTTTTTGTCCTGACACCGGCCCTCAACAAGAGCTTCAAGTTCCAGAGCGACTGGCCGCAGAACAGCAGCCAGGCTTATCTGTACGAGTCCCTGCTGCAGGATATCCTCGAAGATAAAGAGGCGAAATTCAGCGCCACTAAGGAACATTATGTTTTTGAAACAAAGACGAGATACCAGAACAACAAGATGCTTCCTTACCAGGAAATCACCCTTGATAAAAAGGACCTTGCCCCTGTCAGCGTCAAGGTCATGGATTCAGACAGGAACCCGCTGGTGACCGTCGACTTCTCCAAGGTTGACTTCAAGGCTGCCCTTGATAAAAAAGATTTCGATACCCAGAAAAATATGACCGGGGCCCAGATCGAGGTTCCAGTCATGGCAGAAGAAGCGGCCAGTGAGGAATTCTCTGTCAAATATCCGCAGGCCGAGCTTGAAAATGTCAGCCTGATCGATGAAAAAGAAATCAGCATGGAGGATGGCAAACGCTTCATCCTGACTTACGGCGGCGACAAGTCCTTCACACTCATCCAGGAAAAAGCAGATGTCATGCCGGCAAACACCTCCTATACTTCCGAATCAGGGGAGCCGGTGGATCTTGGCTTCACAATAGGGGCCATTGACGACAATAAAATCAGCTGGACCCACGGCGGGGTGGAATATATCATCGCATCCAGCGACCTGACGAGGGAAGAAATGGTCATGCTTGCACAATCCGTGCAGGGGGATGCAGTGAAATAATGGAAAGGCAGATGCTCTGGAACGGGCATCTGCCTTCTTTTTGCTGCGGCTGATTTACGGAGAAAGCCGCCTCTGCATTTCGATTTGTCCAGCTCCGGCTCCTAGGTGCTCGAGTCATAAGCCAATCAGGCCAGAAGGTTAAAGAACAACCTTCCGTCCTGCTCGTCTTATGGATGAGGCCCGCAGGACGCGGGTCATGCAGGTGTTGTCACAGGACGTGGCGTTCTTAGCCTGCGTTCCTTAATATGAGCAAGCGCCCTCCGCATTTCTTGTTGTCCAGCTCCGGGCGCTAGCCCCTCGAGTCATAAGCCAATCAGGCCAGAAGGTTAAAGAACAACCTTCCGTCCTGCTCGTCTTATGCTTGTCGGGGCTGAGCAAGCGCCCTCCGCATTTCTTATTGTCCAGCTGCAGCGGCTAGGGACTCGAGACATAAGTCAGCCTGGCTAAAAGGTTAAAGAGCAAACCTTTCATCCAGTCTGTCTTATGCTTGTCGTCCCTGGGCAAGCCGCCTCCGCATTTCGGTTGACATTAAGATTCCAGAGTTCGATAATAATTTGTATACTTTTTGAACGGAAGGAAAAGGACGTGAATGGCAATGGATTATCCCACAGGGTTTTACCGGGATACATGGGCTGAAATTAATCTTGATCATATAAAAGAAAATGTGAAATCTATGAGAAAGCTTCTTCCTGGGGATGTGAAGCTGTTTGCTGTGGTGAAAGCAAACGGATACGGGCATGGAGATATCCAGGCTGCGAGGGCGGCCCTTGAGGCTGGGGCGGATTGCCTGGCTGTTGCCTTTTTGGATGAGGCTCTTTCACTCAGGCAGAGGGGAATTGAGGCTCCGATTCTGGTATTAGGTGCCAGCAGGCCAGAGGATGCACCACTGGCTGCATCTGCGGATATAACCCTGACGGTTTTCCAGGTAAGCTGGCTCGAGAAGGCACTTCCTTGTCTGCAAGGGAAGAGACTGACTTTCCATATAAAGCTCGATACCGGAATGGGGCGGATCGGCGTACGGGAGAAGGACGAGCTGCGTGCCATTGAGAAGCTTGCGGGGAGGGAGGATGCCTTTGAGCTGCAAGGCATCTACACTCATTTTGCAACAGCAGATGAACTGGACGATTCCTATTTCCGGGAGCAGCTCGGCCGATTCAGGGAAATGCTGTCTTGGCTCGGCGAGGTGCCGGAAATGGTCCATACCAGCAATAGTGCTGCTTCGCTCAGATATCCTGAAGCCCGCTTTAATGCTGTCAGGATGGGAATCAGCATGTATGGCCTTACCCCATCGCCGGAAATTGAGCATGAGCTGCCATTCCCGCTAAAGGAGGCTTTCTCGCTTCATGCCAGGATCGTACATGTGAAAAAGCTCCAAAAAGGTGATAAAGTCAGCTATGGCGCCACCTATGAAGCAGAAGGAGACGAATGGATCGGCACACTCCCAATCGGCTATGCCGACGGCTGGATCCGCAGGCTGCAGGGACAGGAAGTGCTGGTGAATGGGAGCAGAGTCCCCATTGTCGGACGTATCTGTATGGATCAATGCATGATCCGCCTGCCATACGAGGTGGAGCCTGGAACAGCCGCGACCCTGATAGGTGAGCAGGAAGGCAGTATGATCTCTGTCAATGAAATTGCGGCAAAGCTTGAGACCATCAATTACGAGGTCACCTGCATGATCTCCAGCCGGGTGCCGCGCGTATATAAGCAGGAAGAAAAGACTGTGGATCTGAATAACCCGCTTCTTGGCAGGCAGAGCAGGCTTTGAGCGGGGGGGTATCCCTGCTCATCCCGTTCCAGCTCAGCCATTTCATTCATATTTCAGGAAATAAATGCGTATTAATGCATAAAAGGATATTTTTTTGGCCGATAATACAGAGGAATTGCTGATTAGTCCTTTGCACAGCAGCTGAATAATGGTAATATAAAAAATGGTAGAGATAAAAAATGGTGTGTAGTGATGGTGGAGGTGTATGTTTGTGTCTGAGTCCAGCGCAACAACAGAGATCATGGTAAAGTTACCGCAGCATCTTTTAACCGAGTTAGAAAGCTTTGTTAAGCAGGAGAATGTCAATCGGAGCGAATTCATTTATCAGGCAACGAAAATGTATTTGCGTGAGCGGAAGAAGAGACAAATTCGTGAGTCGATGAGAAGAGGCTACATGGAAATGGCAAAAATTAATCTGACGATTGCATCTGAGGCATTCCAAGCGGAATATGAGGCAGAACACACAGTTGAACGTCTAGTAAGCGGAGGATAATCCTTTGATTGTCAAACGTGGCGACGTTTATTTTGCAGACCTATCCCCAGTTGTTGGTTCAGAACAAGGCGGCGTACGTCCAGTACTTGTCATCCAAAACGACATCGGGAATCGGTTCAGTCCCACAGTAATAGTTGCAGCCATTACAGCCCAAATTCAAAAAGCTAAGCTGCCTACTCACGTTGAAATTGATGCGAAGCGTTACGGTTTTGAACGAGACTCTGTCATTCTGTTGGAACAAATTCGTACAATTGATAAACAACGCTTAACCGATAAGATAACCCATCTCGATGACGAAATGATGGAAAAAGTGGATGAAGCTTTGCAAATAAGCTTGGGTCTTATTGAATTCTAGTTATAAGCACGCACGCTCTTTATGGGTGTCTTTTTATAACACACAGATTTCGCTGTGTCTTCCGGAAAACCAAGAGATAAAGGATTTGCTTTATCTCGGGTACATATCAAATTTTAACCTACTTTATATTGTGTATCTGCTGAGGACAAGCATGTGTGTTGCTTGTCTTTTATTATGTCTATTTTTTGCAGGACAGGGTAGATTGCAAAGGTTTAATCATCCGAAAAACGGGTAAAATTAAAAGTCTTTCTTCTAGTGCCAATACTTAGAGGTTTTATTTGACTGTGCCTAACTGTTATCATTAAATGGTATATATATATATTTTGTTTACATTTTTAAATTTGGTTTACAAGTGCAGGGTAACTCCATCTTTAGAAATATTTGTATGTTAAAATGGGGAGGATCAAATGGATAAAAAGGTTTTGGATTATATTCAAGCTCGAAAAGATGAGATCTTCAATGAATGGGTCAGCAGCACGAAGGAAAACGCGGATGAACGGGTGATACGCGTAGTTTCGGACCAGGTTTTCACAGGCACGAGCTATGAGTTCATCGATTTGATTATTTCGAATATAAAGGGTACGAACGAGGAGTTCACCTCCAAACTGTCCGATTTTGCCGAAAAAGTAGTCCGGCTCGGCTGGCCGCTGAGTTTTGTGACGAAAGGGCTGCAGACCTTCGGAAAAGTCGTTTCTGATGGAATGCAGGAGGAAGGGCTGATTACGCCCGAGAACCAGCTGGACATCGTCAAGGATTTTGAAAGCTGGATGACGCCTGTCTCCAATGAAATTGTCGATATGTATTCCTCGACCTGGGAAAGAACCGTCTCCCTGCAGAAAATCGCCCTTCAAGAGCTGTCCGCTCCATTAATCCCTGTTTTTGAAGGTATTACTGTAATGCCCCTGGTGGGCACCATAGATACGGAACGCGCAAAGCAAATCATGGAGAATCTCCTGAATGGAGTGGTCAAACATCGATCGGAAGTGGTTTTAATAGATATAACGGGTGTGCCTGTCGTGGATACCATGGTGGCTCATCATATCATCCAGGCAGCGGATGCCGTCCGCCTGGTGGGCGCCAAGTGCATGCTTGTCGGGATCAGGCCTGAAATAGCCCAGACCATTGTGAATCTGGGGATCGACCTGAATCAATTTACAACGAAGAACACACTGAAAAAGGGAATTGAAGCAGCACTTGAACTGACTAGCCGTAAAATTGTAGCTGTGGAGGGAGAACAGTGAGAATACCTATATTAAAATTGCATGACTGTCTGCTAGTGTCCATTCAATGGGAACTTGATGACCAGACAGCACTACAGTTTCAGGAAGACCTGCTCCATAAGATTCATGAAACCAGTGCAAACGGGGTTGTTATAGACTTAACATCCATTGACTTTATCGATTCTTTTATTGCCAAGGTCCTTGGCGACGTTATAAACATGTCCAAACTGATGGGTGCAAAAGTCGTCATTACCGGTATACAGCCAGCTGTAGCTATTACGCTAATTGAATTAGGCATAGGGTTAGATGATGTCCTTACTGCATTAGATCTAGAAAAAGGTTTGGAGAAACTTCAACAGGAATTGGGGGATTAAACTGTATGGGTATCCAATCCTGCGTAAAAATCATTAATGAATGGGACATCGTAGCAGCACGCCAGCTGGGGCGTAATGTTGCAAAGGAGCTTGGGTTCGGTACAGTGGACCAGGCCCGTATTACGACGGCCATCAGTGAACTGGCCAGGAATATATACTTATATGCCGGACAAGGTCAAATATGTATAGAGAAAATTTATGACGGCGGCAAAGCGGGATTGCAGATCGTAGCAGTGGACAGCGGCCCTGGAATAAATGATATGCGCCAAGTCATGGAGGATGGGTTCTCTACCTCCGGCGGACTGGGAGCCGGTCTGCCTGGGGTCAAGAGACTGATGGACGAATTCTACATCAACTCATCGCCCGGAGACGGTACAGATATAAGAGCGACTAAATGGCTTCGTTAGGGGGAGGCATTATGGATTTCCGAGAAATGATGGAATCAAAGTATCGGGATATTCTAGAGAATTATTTAAAAGACCAGTCAGAACAGACACTGTATCAAGGTCAAAAATTCAGTAGAAAATCCATTGAACATAAAATATCACCAGAGGAAATCATCAGTCTTCACAAAAGTCTTTTGTTTGAAATTTATCCTGAGCTTCCCGAAAATGTACTTCATTCCTTTGATGTACTGCTTGAAGTGATGATCGGCTACGGACTTGCTTACCGTGAGCACCAGAGCTTAAGGCACAAACAGGAAGAATTGAGGTCCGAAATGGAAATTGCCGCGAACGTCCAGCAGACTCTGCTCGGCACGAGCGTACCAGCCGTCGATTCCCTTGATATAGGGGCAATCAGCGTTCCGGCAAAACATATGAACGGGGACTATTATCATTTTGTTCAGGATGAGCATAATAACATAAGCATAGCCATTGCCGATGTCATCGGCAAAGGAATTCCAGCAGCCTTGTGCATGTCAATGATCAAATATGCCATGGACAGCCTGCCGGAAAACCGGCATGAGCCAAGCAGCGTGCTTGAGAACCTGAACAGGGTCGTAGAGCAGAACGTCGACCCAAGCATGTTCATTACCATGTTCTACGGAATGTACAATACGGAAAGCCATCTTTTCCATTACGCTTCTGCAGGCCATGAACCCGGTTTCTATTATAATGCCGAAAAAGATGAATTCAGCGAGACGACGGCCAAGGGACTGCTGCTCGGGGTCGACAAGCGGACGAAGTATAAGCAGTTCGAGAAGGAGGTTCATCCCGGGGACATGATCGTGCTCATGTCGGATGGGGTGACTGAGTGCCGGACAGATGAAGGCTTCATTGAAAAAGATACGCTGATTGGATATATACGCAAATACATCCATCTCAGCGCGCAGGAGATAGTCACAAATATTTATAAAGAACTTGAAAAGCTTCAGCATTTTCAATTGCGTGATGATTTTACATTAATAATATTGAAAAGGAATGTTTAGCGTTTCATCGCGCCGGGTATAAGGTAAGAGCAATTGACATGTTAAGAGGTGGGGTCTAGTTATGAATATTACGATAGATTTGAAAGAGAATGATACATTGGTACAAGCTAAAATAAGCGGAGAAATTGATGCATATACAGCTCCGAAGCTAAGAGAATCATTATTCCCGCTTTCTGAAAAAGAGGCAGTTGAAATGGTTGTGGACCTTTCGGAAGTATCTTATATGGACAGTACAGGATTAGGCGTTTTTGTCGGGGTTTTCAAAAATGTACGCTCCAACAATGGCAAGTTTCAGATTGTCGGCCTTTCTGAACGTCTGAAAAGGCTGTTCGAAATTACGGGCCTAGCCGATATTATTGATATTAACAGCCAGATTGAGGGTGGGGTACAATGAGTCAACCGTTTGATTACTTAGAAATGAAAATTCCGGCCAAGCCAGAATTTGTCGGAGTTATCCGGCTGACATTGTCAGGCATCGCAAGCCGAATGGGATTTTCTTATGATGAAATAGAAGATTTGAAGATCGCGACAAGTGAAGCTTGCACAAACGCTGTGCAGCATGCTTATAAAACGAGTGAAAAAGGTGAAGTGGTTATTGGCTTTGGCCTATATAACGACCGTCTCGAGGTTATGGTGGCTGACAGCGGTAAAAGCTTTGACTTCCAATCTGCACGCGAAGGCATTGGTCCCTATGATCAAACGGATTCTGTCGAATTTCTGCGTGAAGGAGGACTGGGCCTTTACTTGATCGAAACATTGATGGACGAGGTTAGAATCCATCATAAAGAGGGTGTGACGGTCTTTATGACCAAGTACCTGGAAGGAGAGCAGGTGGAGAGGGATGCAGAAACAATCTCAACCTAACCAGAGATCCAAAGAAGAAATAAATGATTTAATCAAAGCCTATCAGGAAAATCAGGATGAAGAAGCCCAGGAGATACTCGTCAGAAATTACAAAGCCCTGGTTGAGACGATTGCCAGGAAGTATTCAAAGGGACGCTCCTACCATGAGGATATTGCACAGGTAGGAATCATCGGCCTGCTGGGAGCCATTCGCCGTTATGATGAAACCTTCGGGAAAAGCTTTGAAGCTTTTGCTGTCCCGACGATCATCGGGGAAATCAAGCGATTTCTGCGCGATAAAACATGGAGCGTGCATGTACCTCGCCGGATAAAGGAATTAGGACCGAAGATAAAAACAACGGTTGAAGAACTGACGACCCAGCTTCACAGATCTCCGAGGGTTGATGAAATAGCGGACGAAATCGGGGTCTCTGAAGAAGAAGTACTGGAAGCAATGGAAATGGGCAAGAGCTATCAGGCCCTTTCTGTCGATCACTCCATTGAGGCCGATTCTGACGGAGGAACGGTTACCCTTTTAGATATTGTGGGCAATGTGGATGAAGGATTTGAAAAGGTCAATCAGCGGATGGTACTTGAAAGAGTGCTCCATGTCCTGACAGACCGCGAAAAACAAATCATTCAATACACCTATCTGGAGAATATGAGCCAAAAAGATGCCGGGGACAAGCTTGGGATTTCCCAAATGCATGTGTCAAGGCTGCAGAGAAGGGCCATTAAAAAGCTCCAGGAAGCGATCAATGCTGAAAGCAATAACTCGGAGTGCCTTTCATGACGCATATTGTCAAAGATAATCTTGAGGTCCTCGCTCATCAGACAGCAAAAGAAGGAAAGTCCCAATGTGGGGATGGCTATTTTTTTACAGCAACAGAGGAATACTTTGTCTGCGTCCTGGCAGATGGACTGGGAAGCGGCCAATATGCCCATGAAGCATCTTCTGCTGTCATCCAGGTGGTAGAAGAAAACCACCAGGAAGATGTTGATACCCTTATGAAGCTGTGCAATAAGGTGCTGGTTCAGAAAAGGGGAGCGGCTGTTTCGGTATTCAAGGCTGATCTTATCAATAAAGAATTTGTATACAGCTGTGTCGGGAATATCCGATTCTTTTTGTATTCAGCAGCAGGCAAATTGACGTATCCGCTCCCAGTAACAGGCTATCTGTCCGGAAGGCCGCAGGTGTTCAATACACAGCGGTTCAATTATGAAGCCAAATCCAAATTTCTTATCCACTCGGATGGCTTTAATATCAGCGGAGTAAAGTCCCTGCTCAAAAGCTTTATGCCGATTGATTGTATTGCCGAAGAGATTAAAAGCAAATATTCAAACAGCACTGATGATTCAACCTTTATTATTGGGAGCCTGCTCTAATGAGAGCCGGCTTTTTTTCTTTGTTTGGGAAACCTGGATATATTTGATAAAATAGTAGTAGAAAATCGAAGGTTGTGGGGGATTGAATTTGGAGAAGACTGCACATAAACAGGAAGAGATGTTAAAGCTCGTGTCAGCTGAATTGAAGATAAACAGCAAACAGGTGAAAAGTGTCATCAGCCTGCTGGAGGATGGGAATACGGTTCCTTTTATTGCCCGGTACCGGAAAGAGCAGACAGGTGCATTGGATGAGGTGCAAATCCGGAACATTATGGAGCGATGGCAATACATACAGAATCTTGAACAGCGGAAAGAAGAAGTGCTGAGGACGATAGAAGAACAGGGTAAGCTGACGCCGGAGCTTGCTGCCCAAATCGGAAAAGCGGTCAAACTGCAGGAGGTAGAGGATCTGTATCGCCCTTATAAGCAGAAGCGGAGGACAAAGGCTACCCAGGCGAAGGAAAAAGGGCTTGAGCCGTTAGCAGAGTGGATGCTGGCGTTCACCAAAGAACCGGTTGAAGAGAAAGCGGCTGCGTTTATTTCTGAGGAAAAAGGAGTGAATACAGCTGAAGAAGCCATTGCTGGTGCCAGGGATATCATTGCTGAAATGGTCTCTGATGATCCGGAAAGCAGAAAGTGGATCAGAAGGGAAACCTTCAAAAACGGTAAAATTGAAACTTCTGTAAAAGATGCAGACAATGATGAGAAAAAGGTCTATGAAATGTATTACGAATATGAGGAGCCGATCAGTAAAATCGTTCCTCACAGAATTCTGGCTGTAAACCGCGGCGAAAAGGAAGATATCCTCAGAGCGGCAATCCGGCCGAATATAGATATGATGCAGAGCTACTTGAAGAAAAAATGGGTCAAAAATCTTTCTTCCCCCTCTGCTGTACCGGTAAGCGAAGCGATTGAGGATGGATATAAAAGGCTGATCCAGCCGTCCATCGAGCGGGAAATCCGGAATGAATTGACGGAGAAGGCAGAGGAACAGGCCATCCATATATTCTCGGAGAATTTGAGGAACCTCCTGCTTCAGCCGCCTCTTAAAGGAAAGGTTGTTCTTGGGGTGGATCCTGCGTACCGTACAGGCTGCAAACTGGCAGTTGTTGACGAGACGGGAAAAGTAATGGACATTGGCGTTATATATCCTCATCCGCCGGTCTCTAAAACAAAGGATGCAAAAGAAAAAGTAAAACAAATCATTAAAACTTTCAAAGTCGAAATGGTAGCGATCGGAAACGGTACAGCTTCAAGAGAAACCGAGCAATTCATTGCAGATATCCTAAAAGAACTGAGCGGCGATATTTATTATATTATTGTAAACGAAGCCGGGGCGAGTGTCTATTCAGCATCAGACCTTGCCAGGGAAGAATTCCCTGATTTCCAGGTGGAAGAACGGAGTGCTGTATCTATCGCCCGCCGCCTGCAGGATCCATTGGCTGAGCTGGTTAAAATTGACCCTAAATCTGTAGGGGTGGGCCAATACCAGCATGATGTATCTCAAAAAAGGCTGAGTGAATCCCTTACATTTGTCGTTGAAACAGCCGTAAACCAGGTCGGCGTTAATGTTAATACAGCTTCATCTTCTCTCTTGCAGTATGTGGCAGGCTTATCAAAGACAGTTGCCAATAATATTGTTAAGAAAAGAGAGGAAGAAGGCAAATTCTTATCAAGGGTCCAGCTGAAAAAGATTCCCAGACTGGGAGCTAAAACTTATGAGCAAGCTATCGGCTTTCTGCGCATTGCGGGTGGAAAAGAGCCGCTTGACAGGACGAGTATCCACCCTGAGAGCTATCAGGATGCCGTCAAGCTTCTGTCCAGGCTTGGATTTAAAACAACTGATATTGGATCAGAAGAGCTGAAAGCAGCACTTGCCGGAATTGATATCAAACAAACAGCGGAAGAGCTTGAAACAGGTGAACTGACGCTCAAGGATATCATCGATGCTCTCAGGAGCCCTGCGAGAGATCCGCGTGATGATCTCGCTAAGCCTATCCTCAAAACAGATGTTTTGAAGCTTGAAGATTTAAAGCCTGGCATGGAGCTTCAAGGAACAGTCAGGAATGTAGTGGATTTTGGCGCTTTTGTCGATATCGGCGTAAAGCAGGACGGGCTTGTCCATATATCAAAGCTGCGAAAACAGTTTGTGAAGCATCCACTGGATGTTGTATCGGTGGGAGATGTGGTGACAGTGTGGGTGGACAGTATTGACAGCCAAAAGGGAAGAGTGGCCCTGACCATGCTTTCTGATCAATGATCAATTACAGAAGGAGGAGTGTCAGCATGCACTCCCCCTTTTTATTAGTTCACTGCAAGTGTTTCTTTCTATAGAAATACCAGCACTGGTTCAGCAATTTAATCTGATATCGGTTTTTCTCCAGGAATGCACGCTGAATCTGATTTTGAAACCATGTAGGCATAGGAACCCTCCTGTAGTAAAATCTGTATATATAGCCTATGCAGGGCAAGGTTGTCACGTGAACCTGCGGTGCTGATAAAACCAAGTAAAAAGGGCATAACTAGAAAGGATACAATGGAATGAACGATCAAGAACTCCAACTGCTGACCGAAAGGATTTCAAAAGAATATTTTCAAAAGCCATTCCGGCACAAAGCTTATTTTAACCCTCGTTTGCGGACAACCGGAGGCAGATATATTTTAAGCACCCATAATATTGATATAAATAAAAGCTATCTTGATCAGCTGGGAAGAGAAGAGCTGGTCGGCATCATCAAGCATGAGTTATGCCATTATCACCTCCACCTGGAGGGGAAGGGATACCGGCATAAAGACAAGGATTTCAGATTGCTGTTAGAACAAGTGGGTGCACCAAGATTTTGCTCTGCTTTACCGGACAGGCCAAAGAGGAAGGATGCTAAAGTAATTGCCTATACATGCTCAGGCTGCGGCCAGCTCTATAAGAGAAGGCGATCGATCAATACATCAAAATATGTATGCGGAAAGTGCAGGGGAAGGCTCGTGAAGTCAGGAGAAATCAAGGCAGATTAAGTTTAAATAGGCCTATTAAAACTTTTTTAAAAACATAGTTGACTTTTGGTTTCTGGATTCTTATAATAGTAAGAGTCGATAAGATGTTAAAGACATTCCGCAGTAGCTCAGTGGTAGAGCATTCGGCTGTTAACCGAACGGTCGCAGGTTCGAGTCCTGCCTGCGGAGCCATATGGGGAAGTACTCAAGTGGCTGAAGAGGCGCCCCTGCTAAGGGTGTAGGTCGGGCAACCGGCGCGAGGGTTCAAATCCCTCCTTCTCCGCCAGATACAACCTGGTCTTATGATGGCCCCTTGGTCAAGCGGTTAAGACACCGCCCTTTCACGGCGGTAACACGGGTTCGAATCCCGTAGGGGTCACTTGCAATATATTGTTTTCTTTCTTAAAGATGGTCCCGTGGTGTAGCGGTTAACATGCCTGCCTGTCACGCAGGAGATCGCGGGTTCGATTCCCGTCGGGACCGCCATTTTTCTCAAAAAAACATTGGGCTATAGCCAAGCGGTAAGGCAACGGACTTTGACTCCGTCATGCGTTGGTTCGAATCCAGCTAGCCCAGCCATTTTTGAGCCATTAGCTCAGTCGGTAGAGCATCTGACTTTTAATCAGAGGGTCGAAGGTTCGAGTCCTTCATGGCTCACCATTTAATCTCTATATGCGGGTGTGGCGGAATTGGCAGACGCACCAGACTTAGGATCTGGCGCCGCAAGGCGTGGGGGTTCGACTCCCTTCACCCGCATCAGCATTATTTACCAGTTGATATTCACTTGATTACCTGGTATAATAAGTTTTGCTGTCACTTATAATATGCGGTCGTGGCGGAATGGCAGACGCGCTAGGTTGAGGGCCTAGTGGGGGTTAACCCCGTGGAGGTTCAAGTCCTCTCGGCCGCACCAAAAAACTTATTGACAACCGAAAGTGGTTGTGATAAGATATAAAAGTTGCTTCTTAAAAAAAGCAATTCAAAATATGCGCCCGTAGCTCAATTGGATAGAGCGTCTGACTACGGATCAGAAGGTTATGGGTTCGACTCCTTTCGGGCGCGCCATATTTTACGGGGAGTAGCTCAGCTTGGTAGAGCACTTGGTTTGGGACCAAGGGGTCGCAGGTTCGAATCCTGTCTTCCCGACCATGAGTATTTCAAGTTTAATATGCGGGTGTAGTTTAATGGTAAAACCTCAGCCTTCCAAGCTGATGTCGTGGGTTCGATTCCCATCACCCGCTCCAATTTAAAGATTGTCCTTTGAAAACTGAACGAACAAAAACGTCAACGTTAATCTTAATTTTTTATCAGAGCTAAATCTTACTCTTATATGGAGAGTTTGATCCTGGCTCAGGACGAACGCTGGCGGCGTGCCTAATACATGCAAGTCGAGCGGACGGATGGGAGCTTGCTCCCTGAAGTCAGCGGCGGACGGGTGAGTAACACGTGGGCAACCTGCCTGTAAGACTGGGATAACTTCGGGAAACCGGAGCTAATACCGGATAATGCATTTCCCCTCATGGGGATATGCTGAAAGATGGTTTCGGCTATCACTTACAGATGGGCCCGCGGCGCATTAGCTAGTTGGTGAGGTAACGGCTCACCAAGGCAACGATGCGTAGCCGACCTGAGAGGGTGATCGGCCACACTGGGACTGAGACACGGCCCAGACTCCTACGGGAGGCAGCAGTAGGGAATCTTCCGCAATGGACGAAAGTCTGACGGAGCAACGCCGCGTGAGTGATGAAGGTTTTCGGATCGTAAAACTCTGTTGTCAGGGAAGAACAAGTGCCGGAGTAACTGCCGGCACCTTGACGGTACCTGACCAGAAAGCCACGGCTAACTACGTGCCAGCAGCCGCGGTAATACGTAGGTGGCAAGCGTTGTCCGGAATTATTGGGCGTAAAGCGCGCGCAGGCGGTCTCTTAAGTCTGATGTGAAAGCCCACGGCTCAACCGTGGAGGGTCATTGGAAACTGGGGGACTTGAGTGCAGAAGAGGAAAGTGGAATTCCACGTGTAGCGGTGAAATGCGTAGAGATGTGGAGGAACACCAGTGGCGAAGGCGACTTTCTGGTCTGTAACTGACGCTGAGGCGCGAAAGCGTGGGGAGCAAACAGGATTAGATACCCTGGTAGTCCACGCCGTAAACGATGAGTGCTAAGTGTTAGAGGGTTTCCG
>NZ_VTER01000014.1:0-120320 GCF_008180445.1 Bacillus infantis | reverse complement strand
ATGGACGCACCGCTGGTGTACCAGTTGTCTTGCCAAAGGCATCGCTGGGTAGCTATGTGCGGAAGGGATAAGTGCTGAAAGCATCTAAGCATGAAGCCCCCCTCGAGATGAGATTTCCCATAGCGTCAAGCTAGTAAGATCCCTGAAAGATGATCAGGTTGATAGGTCTGAGGTGGAAGCGTGGTGACACGTGGAGCTGACAGATACTAATAGATCGAGGACTTAACCACATTTGATTACTCTGTCATTCTTCTTCTGCATTATCTAGTTTTGAGGGAATAAAATTTAAAAATTCCTCTTGCAAAATAATAAAAAGACGGTATAATAATACTTGTCTTGAAAAAATAGTCTGGTGGCGATAGCGAGAAGGTCACACCCGTTCCCATACCGAACACGGAAGTTAAGCTTCTCAGCGCCGATGGTAGTTGGAGGTTCTCCTCCTGTGAGAGTAGGACGCTGCCGGGCGAAAGTATTTTAATATACTATCATTCCGCAGTAGCTCAGTGGTAGAGCATTCGGCTGTTAACCGAACGGTCGTAGGTTCGAATCCTACCTGCGGAGCCAATTATGGAGAGCTGTCCGAGTGGCCGAAGGAGCACGATTGGAAATCGTGTAGGCGGTTTATAGCTGTCTCAAGGGTTCAAATCCCTTGCTCTCCGCCATTTAAATTATAATATGGCCCCTTGGTCAAGCGGTTAAGACACCGCCCTTTCACGGCGGTAACACGGGTTCGAATCCCGTAGGGGTCACCATTTCGGAGGATTAGCTCAGCTGGGAGAGCATCTGCCTTACAAGCAGAGGGTCGGCGGTTCGATCCCGTCATCCTCCACCATTATAACTTTTTATTGTCGCGGGGTGGAGCAGTCCGGTAGCTCGTCGGGCTCATAACCCGAAGGTCGCAGGTTCAAATCCTGCCCCCGCAATCTGGTCCCGTGGTGTAGCGACGAGCGACACTGCAATGAATATGCTGCGAGTTGCCTCGACGGATCTGCTTCCTTGAGTCATCTGGAAGAGGAAGAGGCAGTCCTGCAGGCTTCTCGGGCATAATCAAGACCGTAATTTATTAAGTGGTCCCGTGGTGTAGCGGTTAACATGCCTGCCTGTCACGCAGGAGATCGCGGGTTCGATTCCCGTCGGGACCGCCATTTAAATTTATTTAGGCTCAGTAGCTCAGTCGGTAGAGCAAAGGACTGAAAATCCTTGTGTCGGCGGTTCGATTCCGTCCTGAGCCACCATTGTTTGTAAGCCGGTTTAGCTCAATTGGTAGAGCAACTGACTTGTAATCAGTAGGTTGGGGGTTCAAGTCCTCTAGCCGGCACCACCTTAACGTGGAGGGGTAGCGAAGTGGCTAAACGCGGCGGACTGTAAATCCGCTCCCTCAGGGTTCGGCGGTTCGAATCCGTCCCCCTCCACCATTCTACAGGGGTATAGTTTAAAGGTAGAACAGAGGTCTCCAAAACCTCCAGTGTGGGTTCGATTCCTACTACCCCTGCCAATTTATTATGGCGGTTGTGGCGAAGTGGTTAACGCATCGGATTGTGGTTCCGACATTCGTGGGTTCGATTCCCATCAGTCGCCCCATTTTTTTTAACAATATCGTATTTCTTGCATATAATGTTATTGGGCTATAGCCAAGCGGTAAGGCAACGGACTTTGACTCCGTCATGCGTTGGTTCGAATCCAGCTAGCCCAGCCATTTGCGGAAGTAGTTCAGTGGTAGAACATCACCTTGCCAAGGTGGGGGTCGCGGGTTCGAATCCCGTCTTCCGCTCCAAACGTTCTGGCGGCATAGCCAAGAGGTAAGGCAGAGGTCTGCAAAACCTTTATCACCGGTTCGATTCCGGTTGCCGCCTCCATTCCTATCTAAGGAAATGGAGAATGGACGCTAAATTAAATGATATGCCGGTGTGGCGGAATTGGCAGACGCGCACGACTCAAAATCGTGTTCCTTCTGGAGTGCCGGTTCGACCCCGGCCACCGGTATCATTTTCTTTTTTATACAGGGTATCCTGTTTTTATTTTTGTAAAGTCATCGACAAATTTCAACAATTTTCGATGCGGGTGTAGTTTAATGGTAAAACCTCAGCCTTCCAAGCTGATGTCGTGGGTTCGATTCCCATCACCCGCTCCATACATAATTTCATCAACGCAGTGTTTCGTTTCCAGAAAACGAAGCATTGCGTTTTTTATTTGTCTTGATCCCGATAAGGCACTTCCCATACAGCCCGGTAAATTGGCAGCCCATTCTTCGCTCTTTATAAAGAAGTCAAAATTTTCCCCCTCTTTTGGTCAATTATGTTGCCCCTTTTTATTTGGTAGCCTCCTATAATAAAAGAAAGCGATTACAAAAGGACGGTGAAAGTAAATTTGGATGCAAAAACAGAGTTGGCTTCAATAAAGGCGGACGCTGTAACAAAGAAAGCAAGCAAAAGAAAAGCACGTCTGCGAAGTGTATTAATTTATGCGGCTTTTACCGGACCGGCCATTATATTCTTTGTCCTTATACAGGTGATACCATTCCTTATGGGTTTATATTACTCCTTTACCTCATGGAATGGTGTAAGCTCAGCTGTCGAATGGGTCGGGCTGCAAAACTATATTAAAATTTTCAAGGATGATCCGAACTTTTTCCAATCTTTCTTGTTTACAACCAAGTTTATGCTTGCCTCAGTGGTGATCAGCAATTTAATTGGATTTGGACTTGCCCTGCTACTTAACGCTGCCTTGAAGACACGGAATATTCTCAGAACAGTCTTCTTCATACCGAATGTAATTGGGGGCCTGCTGCTTGGCTTTATCTGGCAGTTCATCTTTGTCAAAGCGTTTGCTTCCATTGGAAATTTGACTGGCCTGGCGTTTTTCAAGCTTGCCTGGCTGGGGGATGAGACTACAGCATTTTGGGGAATTGTCATTGTATTTGCATGGCAGGTTAGCGGCTATATGATGGTGATTTATATCGCAGCCCTGCAGGGAGTGGACCATTCGCTTCTTGAGGCAGCAAGGATTGACGGGGCTTCAAACTGGACCCTTCTTACCCGCATCATTATGCCGCTGATCATTCCGGCTTTCACTATTTGTTTCTTTTTGACTATATCAATGGCCTTTAAGATATTTGATTTGAATCTTTCTCTTACAAATGGGGGACCGTTCAATTCAACACAGTCTGTAGCCATCAACATTTATCAGGAGGCTTTCCAAAATAACCGCTATGGTCTCGGGACGGCCAAATCGATTCTTTTCTTCCTGATTGTCGCCGTGTTTACAACGGTTCAGGTAATTATGACGAAAAGGAAGGAGGTTGAAGCCTGATGAATCGCAAGTATACCGGAAGGACGTTTCTGCTGGAGATAATCGGCATCATTCTTGGGCTGATCTTTCTGATCCCCTTCTATTTTGTGGCGGTTAATTCCGTCAAGAGCTTTGCTGAAATCTTATTGGATGCAGCTGCTTTTCCAAAGGAAGTGTTATTTGCAAATTATTCGAAGGTTTGGGAGATCATTAATTTTCCGAGGGCATTCTGGAATTCAGTGATCATCACTGTTCTCAGCAATATTGGCCTGGTGATCATCAGTTCAATGGCTGCATGGAAAATGGTGAGGACTCCCGGGCGCTTCAGCAAGATTTTGTTTATCCTTTTTGTCTCAGCAATGGTCATTCCCTTTCAGACGGTTATGATCCCGCTTATGAAGCTCGGAGGCGCCCTGAATATTACGAACAGCATTCCCGGGCTGATTATGATGTATTTCGGATTTGGGGTTCCGCTTTCCCTGTTCCTGTACCATGGATTTGTCAAAACGGTTCCAAGGGAGATAGAAGAGTCGGCGCTGATTGATGGGTGCAGCCAGTTCGGGGTTTTTTGGAGGATTGTTTTCCCGCTTTTGAAGCCGATTACAGTGACGGTTGTCATCCTTAATACCTTATGGATCTGGAATGATTTCCTTCTTCCGCTCCTGGTGCTGCAGGATGCAGAGCTGAGAACAATCCCGCTCGCCACCAGCTCCTTTTTTGCTCAGTATACAAAACAGTGGGATATGGGTCTGGCAGCTCTTGTGCTCGGCATTACGCCGGTCATCATCTTCTTCCTGTTCCTGCAGAAGCATATTATCAAAGGCATAGCATCAGGCTCCATCAAATAGATATCTAATTTTTGCGGCGGCTAGAATGTGTCGCAAAAATGATATATAAATAGAATTCAAGGAGGTCAATGATAATGAAACGCTTATTGCTTATCTGCCTGTCCCTGCTTTTTACATTCGGGATCATGGCCGGCTGTTCGTCAGAAAGCACTTCTGGAACTGATGATAAAGAGGGGACAACGGATACTGGGGAAGAAACTGTTACTCTCAACCTGTTCCAATTTAAAGTGGAAATTGCCGACCAGCTTCAGGAGATGATTAAGGAATTTGAAGCCGAGCATCCAAATATCAAGGTGAAGCTTGAAACTGTCGGCGGCGGTGCCGATTACGGTGCTGCGCTGAAAGCAAAATTTGCTTCTGGCGAACAGCCGGATATTTTCAACAATGGCGGCTTTAAAGAACTGGAACTGTGGAAGGAGCATCTGGCCGACCTATCCGATGAGCCATGGGTTGAGCATCTTCTCCCGATCGGCAAAGTGCCGATGACAGATACAGACGGCAAGCTTTATGGCATGCCGGTCAACCTTGAAGGTTATGGATTTGTCTATAATAAAGATTTGTTTGAGAAAGCGGGCATTAAGGAGCCTCCGGCCAATATTACAGAGCTCAAGGATGCTGCTGAGAAACTGAAGGACAGCGGCACTACACCTTTCTCAGCCGGATATGGGGAATGGTGGGTCATCGGGCAGCATTTGCTGAATATTCCTTTTGCCCAGCAGGAAGATCCCATTGCCTTTATTGAAGGGCTTTATGATGGTACAGAGAAGTTTACAGATAATGAGCAATTCAAGCAGTTTAAAGAAGTGCTTGATACAGAAATCAATTTTGGAAATGACAATCCATTGACCACTGACTATAACACGCAGGTCACCCAATTTGCCGCAGGCCAGACTGCCATGCTGCAGCAGGGGAACTGGACTGAAAATATGATCTATGAGGTTAATCCTGATATGAATATGGGCTTTTTGCCGATTCCGATCTCAGATGACGAAAATGCTGACCGCCTCCCTGTCGGTGTCCCGAATAACTGGGTGCTGAATAAGAATTCCGAGCACCTGGATGAAGCGAAATTGTTCCTGGAATGGATGGTATCTTCTGATACAGGAAAACGCTATTTAACAGAAGAGTTTGCTTTCATCCCTGCTTTTGACAATATTGAGGCATCAGGTCTTGGCGATCTTGGCCAGTCAATCCTTGAGTACTCCAAAGAAGAGAAAACAATTCCGTGGACATGGTTCAGATGGCCGGACGGGGCGAATAAGGAATTCGCCGCTAGCATCCAGGAATATGCGGCAGGTAAAATTGATTATGATACTCTGCTCGAGAGGTTCCAAAAAACCTGGGATAACTTAAAGTAAAGCAGGGATCCCTGCCAGGAAAAAAAGCATGTCTGCAACAGGGCATGCTTTTTATTTTCGACAACTGAAAAAATCTTCAGCATGTCTCCGCCTGTCCCATATATACTTACATTATCAGGGCCTGGGGAGGACTATTTATGATTAAGAACAGTATCCGCAATAAACTGATCGTCCTGCTGCTGCTGATCACGATCATTCCTTTCGGCACATCGATTATCATTACCTACTTCCATACGAAGGAGTTTTTGAAGAATCAGGCTGTAGAGGAAAACAGCAAGCTTCTCTATCAGGGCAAAATCAACCTGGAGAGTTATATGAATGAGCTGAATGGATTGACATTGTCTCTGTACAATAATCCCGGCTTCTTGAATTTCCTGAGGTCTTCTAAAGATGAGGACAATTATTTAACAATAGGAATCATGAAAAATGTGGTCCAAACCATCCTTTATGCCGGGGATACCATTAACAGGGTCCAGATAGCCTTTGCAGACGAAGACAGGGTCATCTCCGCTTCCAGGAGGTCGACAGTCGTCTTCATGAAAGGAAGGAGCGCCAAAAGCGCAGATGCCTTCAATAGAGCCAGGGACAGCTCCTCACATATGTATATTGAACCGCTGATGGAACAGACGAATTCCCGGAATATCATGGCAGTGCATCGTGCGTTTACAAATATTCCATCAGACAATGTGCTGGCCTATATTACCCTTGAGATCGCTCCGGATGACATCGTGGATCTCAGCAGGAATCTTTATACTCCGGGAAGCGAGGAATTTTATATCGCATCTCAGGATGGCCTGCTCATTTATAGCTCTGATGAGAATGGTGCAAGCGGGCAGGTGCACGAAAAATGGGTGGATGCCATTTTGAGTTCAGGAAATAAGGCGGGGACGCTTGAATGGAAGAAAGATGATTTCAGCGGCATGATGATTTACGAGCAGATGGAAGAAAGTGCGGGCGGCTGGTTCCTCGTAAAGCGGGTCCCGGATACAACTTTATATGAAAGCGCTTTTAGCGTAGCGAAAATCAATATCCTTTTCGGCATTATCGGGTTAACGCTGGTTATCCTTGCCACCTTATTTGTTTCTTTTAGAATCACCTCCCCAATCCGGGTGCTGCTGAGGAGCATCAGCCAGGTAGAGCGGGGGGACATGAATGTTGAATATGATTCATTCGGGAAGGATGAAATCGGCATTCTCGGTATGAGGTTCAATGAGATGATCGAGAAAATAAACCACCTCATCAACAGGGAGTACAAGCTGGAGATTGAGAATAAAACCAATCAGCTGAAGGTGCTCCAGTCGCAGATCAACCCGCATTTCCTGTACAATGCCCTCCAGTCAATCGGAACGGTTGCCTTGAAGAATAAAGTCCCGCAGATTTATACCCTGATCACCCATCTTTCAAAAATCATGAGGTACGGGATGGACATGGAGGAGGACCGGGTGCCGCTGATGAAAGAGATTAATTATACAAAGGCCTTCCTGCTCCTGCAGAAAGAGCGGTTTGGCGAAAAGTTTATCTACAGAATTGATGCAGGCGAAGAGGCCTCATCTGTCAAAGTTCCTAAAATGCTGCTGCAGCCGGTAATTGAGAATTATTTTAAGCATGGATTTACTCCGGGTGAAGGGACAGGCGAGCTGGATATCGAATGTTATAAAGACAGCGGATTTCTTTGCATAGATATTAGTGATAATGGCGCCGGCGCGGATGATGGCAGGCTGAGGGACATATGGCGCCGTATTAAAGGCGGGCCGCTGGAGGCCAGAGGGGAAAGCACGAGCATCGGGCTCAGGAATGTGTATGGGCGGCTGATGCTTTATTACGGAGAAGAAGCAATCCTGCAGCTTGGAAATCGTGGAGGCAATGGCTTTATCGTTTCCATGAAGCTTCCGCTGCACCCGGGGGGCGAAGAGGATGAAGGCAATCATCATCGATGATGAAAAGCATGTCAGGGAAGGGCTTCTGATGCTTGCAGAATGGGAAAAGCATGGAATCAGCTCCATCTTTGAGGCAGAGGACGGGGAAGAGGCAATCAGACTGATCGGCGAAGTGGAGCCTGATATTATTTTTACTGATATGAATATGCCGAGGTGCGACGGCATCAGCCTTTTGAAGTGGATCCATGGTTCCCAATGCCAGGGGAAAACGATCGTTGTCAGCGGTTATGATGACTACGAGTATATGAGAAATGCCATCTATTATAAAAGCTTTGATTATATATTGAAGCCGATTGATCCGGAACTGCTGAATGAAACGCTCGAAAGGGCAGTCAATGACCTTGCAGCTTCACGTTTGGCAGGGGAGGGCTTTAGAGAGCCCAGGGAAAGCAAAACAGCCCAGAAAGAGAACAATAACATCAAGCAGATCGAAGAATTTCTGGTGCAGAATTATCATCTTGATATCACACTGCAGGATATCGCTGACCGTTTTTATTTGAGCAGAGAGTATATATCCAGGAAATTCAAACAGGACTTCCAGGCAACCATTACAGATTATTTGACCAATATCCGGATGGAAAAGGCAAAAGAGCTGCTTGGCAGCCCATCTTTGAAAATTTACGAGATTGCCTATCAGGTTGGATACCAGAATGAAAAATATTTCAGCAAGGTTTTTAAAAAGCTGACCGGCTATACACCGAATGAATATCGGAATCTGCCGCCGGGCAGCAGATAGGAGGAAGAACAATGGCAAAAGTAACAGTATGGAATGAAAATCAGCATGAGCAGAAAAACGCGGAAGTGAGGGCCGTATATCCGGATGGGATACATGGAGCGATTGCCTCCTTTTTGGAAGGTGAGTCTTTTGAAGTAAGGACAGCGACGCTTGATGACGATGAATGCGGATTAACCCGGGATGTTCTGGAAGATACAGATGTACTGATCTGGTGGGGGCATATCGCCCATGATGAGGTCCCGGATGAAATTGTTGACAGGGTGAAACAGCGGGTGCTGGACGGCATGGGGCTGATCGTCCTTCATTCAGGCCATTTTTCAAAAATATTTAAATCATTGATGGGAACTTCCTGTGATTTGAAATGGCGGGAAGCAGACGAAAAGGAACGGATCTGGATCGTGGATCCGAGCCATCCGATTGCGGAAGGGCTGGGGGAGTATATCGAATTGGAGCGGGAGGAAATGTACGGTGAGCATTTTGATATCCCTGCGCCGGACCAGCTCGTGATGGTCAGCTGGTTCGAGGGAGGAGAAGTGTTCCGGAGCGGCTGCACCTATCAGCGCGGGAAAGGAAAAGTATTTTATTTCCGGCCTGGACATGAAACCTATCCGACATATTTTAACCAAGATGTTCAAAAGGTCATCATCAATGCTGTCAGGTGGGCAAAAGGATCCCGGCAGCCTGAGGTGAAGTATGGGAATGCCAAGCCGCTGGAGCATATAAAAGGGAAGAACGGGGAGGGGTAAGGATGGAACAGATTAAAATTGGGGTCATCGGGTGCGGCAGCATCGCCAAGCACAGGCATCTGCCGGAATATCACCTGAACGGCAGGGCTGAAATCATGGCTGTCTGTGATATTGTGGAGGAAAGGGCGATGGATATGGCTGCCCTGTATCATGCTGAAGCATATACCAGCTATGAGGATCTGCTGGCAAATCCGGAAATCGATGCAGTGAGCGTGTGCACACCGAATTATCTGCATGCACCCATCTCCATAGCCGCCCTGAAGGCCGGGAAGCATGTTCTTTGTGAAAAGCCGATGGCTGTGTCGGTGGAGGAAGCGGAGAGCATGATAGAAGCGGCAAGGAAATATGGGAAAAAGCTTATGATCGGCCATAATCAGCGGTTTGTGCCTTCCCATCAGAAAGCCCGTGCGTTTATAGCGAGCGGGGAAGCGGGCAAGGTATACAGCTTTAGGACCGCTTTTGGGCATGGCGGACCGGAAGGATGGAGTGCGGATGGGAAGGACAGCTGGTTTTTCCGGAAAAGCGAGGCATTTATTGGTGCAATGGGAGACCTCGGGGTACATAAAACCGACCTGATCCGCTATTTGCTTGGAGAGGAGATCACACAGGCAGGCGCTTTTGTGGAAGGGAGCTCCAAGGAAAACAGCGATGTGGATGATACGGCTGTCTGTATTTTAAAAACAGAAAGCGGTGTGATTGGAACTCTGGCAGCAAGCTGGTCCTATGTATCAAAAGAAGATAATTCGACCATCATCTATGCTGAGAATGCGATCCTCAGGCTTGAGGACGACCCAGAGCATTCCCTCGTCATCCAATACAAGAACGGAGAAACACTGAAATATGAGCTTGGCGGCATTCAGACGAATGAAGAAGGAAAGCAGACGCAGTCCCATGTTATCAGTACATTCATTGACTGTGTTGCCGAAGACAAGGAGCCTCCTGTGAGCGGGGAAGAGGGACTGAAATCCTTAAGGGTTGTCCTTGCTGCGCTGGAGTCGGGCCAGTCCGGGAAAATAGTGAGATTGCCTTAAGGGGGGATTGTATGGAAAAGCTGCGTGTTGGAATTATCGGGGCAGGGGGGATTGCGCAGAGCCGCCATATCCCCGCACTGCTGACATTATCAGAGCTGGCCTCTGTTGAAGCAATCTGTGACATTCATGAAGAGACTGCCAGGCTTACTGCAGAGAAATTCGGGGTGCCTCACGCCTTTGGTGATTATCAGGATATGCTGGAAATTGTGGATGCTGTAGTGATTTGCACGCCGAACCGGTATCATGCTGAAATTTCTGTGGCAGCATTGAAAGCCGGAAAGCATGTTCTTTGTGAAAAGCCGATGGCGATGACTGCCGAAGAATGCGAAGAAATGATTAAAGCCTCTAAGGAATCAGGCAAACAGCTGGCGATTGCCTATCATTATCGGTTTATGAAAGAAGCAAGGGCTGCTAAAAAGGTCATAGAGGAAAACGAAATCGGCCAGCCGATCGTTGCCCGGGCAAAGGCACTGAGAAGAAGGAAGGTTCCGGGCTGGGGCGTTTTTACCAATAAAGAGCTGCAGGGAGGAGGCGCCATGATTGACTATGGCTGCCATTTCCTTGATCTTGCACTATGGCTGCTCGGCAGCCCGGAACCTGTTGAGGTAACGGGAACAGCTTACAATCAACTCAGCAGGATGGAAAATCAGGTGAATCTGTGGGGAGATTATGACCATACATCCATCGAAGTCGAGGACCATGTGACTGCCTATATCCGCTTTGGAAATGGCGCCTCCCTCCTGTTCGAGACTTCCTGGATGGTCAATATCAAAAATGATGAAGAAAGCCTTGGCATTTCCGGGCTTACCGGAGGGATTGATATATTTCCATTCCAGCTGAACCAGCTGAAGAATGGGATGCTCCTGAATAGTGAGGCTGAGTGGCTGCCCGGGGAGGAGGATCCCGGCATACCGCAGGCAAGGAATTTTCTCAATAGCTGTCTGGGAAAAGAAGAGCTTATTGTTAAGCCGGAAGAGGCCCTGCGCGTATCGAAGATCATTGATGCCATATACAGGAGCAGTGAATTGGGCAAAAGCATTGTCCTGGAATAAGGGGATGCGGCATTATAATCTGGACTTGACTGCCAGCTGATGGATGCCAAATGAGAAAAAAGCAGATGCATGTTAATGTGAGTAGTTCAGTTTTTGTGGAGAAACTTCGCAAATGGTATATGAATTAGCATAACTTTTAGCACAGTAAATAACAGAACCGTTTGTATTGTTATATCAGCATTTTATAAGAATATAACAACAAAATATGATAAGAAATAGCACCCATAATAACAGTGTGACAATGGCTATTGTCATTGTGCGAATAAGGGTGCTATTTTATTTGTGAATGGGTAAGTGATTGTCATTCTGTTGCGAGACAAATCAAGGATTTATTGCATTAGGCGGTAAAATAAATTTAAACATTATGAAAATTAGTTCCTCAAATAACGGTCAGAAAAGTTGAAGAAGAATTCAATATTATTTCGGTTTGAATTTATGTATGATTTTGGAGAGGGGTGAACGAAATGAGAAAAATTTTTAGTGTATGTTTACTGTTGTTCTTAGTTGCCTGTCAAACTGTTCAAATACATGATAGCTCCCACATCACAGAAGAAGAGGTAGTAAAAGCATTACAAGATAATGGTATTAATCTAGCGGAAGCGAAATTTCCACGAAGTGTCTACGGTTCGAAACTGGGAAATGCGGAGCCTCGAACGTATGAAATAGGCGGAAAATCGATTTTTATCTTCGAATTCAAAACAGAAAATGACCTTGAGAAGGGCAAAAAGGAATTTTCTAAAAAAACTGCAACAATGGATTTGGTATCTGCTAGTAGTTTCGAAAAGAGAAATATCCTGATTTTTTATGTGCATGGACAGGATTTAAATTCAGATAATGTGCCATTTGAAAAAGAAATACAGGCGGTATTAGACGGTATTGTTGAAGGATAAAATGCTAATATAGAACTTCTGTTGACGGAGAGATTGTATAACATGGTTGGCCAATCTTGTGCTAACGGGTGCTTTAAATTGAATAAGAACAACACATTCAATAACAAAAAGCTTGAGATATCCCAAGCCTTTTGTTGTGTTAATTGTATTGTTAATTCAATTGCTATTTAAGTTGCGAAAACGTAGTTTTTTAGGGTAGTGATTTTAAGTTTTCTCCACATTATCTGAACTACTTAATGTTAATGCCTCTGCTTTTTTCTCATCCAACAATACAGAATTCCCCTTCTCCTCCATGAACCTGCAAAAACATCCCCATAAGGGATTCCGCCAATCTGGCACAGCTGTCTTTTTCAAGAGACGGCCTGAAATAGATGATCTGCACAGCTTCAGTTGTTTCTTCTGTAACAGGCGCACGATTGGAGTCGACAAACGGGCTGCCGAATGGGCCGTTATGATCTTCGGTGATAATCAGGTTCTCAAGTGAATTCGGCCTGCCGTTCAAGCCTGTATATTCTTCTCCTTCATGTCCCAGACGAAAATGGACATCTCCATCCAGCTTGCTTTTATCATAGATGCCGATTGGAGACTGATATTCCAGCGAGAAAAAATTATTCAGATCTGCGGCACTGTTCACGGTGGAAAGGTAATTCTGCTTCCTGATCCTCCGGAATAGGGCCTCTGCTGAATGGCGGTAGCGGTTCGGATCTTTTCCCGCCTGCTTGAACACCTGCCTCCATTCTCTGATTCCTTCGAATTCTGTCACATTCTTATTCTCGAGCTCAAAGAAAATCGACTCCTGGAACAGCTGCAGCCGCCCTTTCAGCATCTGCGGGGAATCTCCTACCACAATATTTTCATACTCAATGATGCCGGCTTTAAAACCGGGCACCTTCTGCATTAAATCAGGCGCTATACTGATTTCCAAACCTTTCACCTCCAAAAATCCTTTAAAATAGTTTATCATAGAAAGGATGCGAATAAATATCTTGGCGATTTGCCTTTTTATATACTAAACATGGGAATGAAAGGAGCGGGAGGATATGAACTACTCAGAGCTTAAACAGGATATCATCGATTACAGCAAAACGATCGGCATTGATAAAATCGGATTCGCCTCTGCCAGCACTTTCGGGGAGATGAAGGGCAGGCTCATCAGACAGCAGGAACTTGATTACCAATCAGGCTTTGAAGAGCCTGATATTGATAAAAGGACAGAACCGGCCCTATTGCTTGATGAGCCGATGTCCATCATCTCCATTGCCCTTGCTTACCCTTCAAAGATGAAGACCCGGGTTGTCAGCAAAAGGGGCGAGCGTCGCGGAATTTTCTGCCGGGCCTCCTGGGGGACGGACTATCATACTGTTTTGCGGGACCGGCTCGGGAAGCTTGAGGCGTATATCAACGAAAGGCTGCCTGAAGCAAAGCTCAAATCGATGGTCGATACAGGCGAGCTTGTGGACCGGGCGGTCGCTGAAAGGGCCGGTATTGGCTGGAGCGGCAAAAATTGTTCCATCATCACGCCAGAATTCGGCTCTTACGTGTATTTGGGAGAAATGATCACAAATCTTCCGCTCGAGCCGGATGAACCAATCGAAGACGGGTGCGGTTCGTGCAATCTGTGCGTCGATGTCTGCCCGACAGGCGCGCTTGTCGGCGGCGGCCAGCTGGATTCCAAGCGCTGCATCGCCTTCCTGACACAGACAAAGGGCTTTCTTGAGAAAGAATTCAGGGTGAAAATCGGCAACAGGCTTTATGGCTGTGATACATGCCAGACAGTCTGCCCGAAAAATAAGGGCATGGATTTTCATTTTCATGAAGAAATGGAGCCGGATCCTGAAATTGCCAAACCGCTGTTAAAGCCTCTGCTTCACATGAGCAACAGGGAGTTTAAGGAGAAGTTCGGCCATGTATCCGGGTCATGGAGAGGCAAGAAGCCGATCCAGCGGAATGCCATCATCGCCCTTGCCCATTATAAGGACGAGACAGCTGTATATGACCTGATCCAAGTAATGAAATCAGATCCAAGGCCGGTTATCAGAGGGACAGCAGCCTGGGCACTCGGAAAGATCGGCGGGCTGGAGGCAAGGGAAGCTGTCGAGTCTGCCCTTGAAAAGGAGACGGACGAAGATGTGCTCAGGGAAATGGAAAACAGTTTGTATATGTTCAATTAAAGAGAGGGGAGCCTCTCTTTTTTTATGGACATTTATCAGAAACCTTCAGCAGCCATTTTAGAAATGATTCGGCATTTTCTTTCATATGAATGAATGATGGGAGGAATGCATATATGAAAAAACAGCTTCAGGAGCTGCTGGAGCAGAGGGTTCAGCAGTGTGTGTCCCATTCCCGCAATGACTTTCGCACATGCCCGAAAATTGAAAGGAAAAAGGATATTCTCTCAAGAAGATCCGGGGAAATTGTTAAAGCGAAAGCTTCAGGGAAGATTATTGAAAAAGCAGGACAGGATGCAGATGAACTAAGCACAGTCCATTATCATGTCCACTTTCAATATTTGATAAAGGATAAGGACGGATTGTATCTGGAAGAGGAAGTCGAGCAGCGTGAGGCTGAATTTTATAAAGGGGTGCTGGTCGGCGATGGTGAAAAGAATCCGTTCCTTCATTTGGAAGAGCCGGCAGCACTTCCGGCGGAGCCTGCTGCTGATGGGGAAAGGGCGGGATTCAGATATGACCGCCTGAAGGCTGTCCAGTATGCGGAAAGATGGTGGAATGACTATAATCCTGCCTATAAGAAGTTCGAGGTTGACTGCACAAATTATATTTCGCAGTGCCTCCATGCGGGTGAAGCGCCCATGAGGGGCTATCCGAACCGTTCAAAGGGCTGGTGGATGAGGAGCGATAATTGGAGCTACAGCTGGACGGTCGCCAACTCGCTGCGCTGGTATCTTCCGGGCTCCCGGACAGGGCTGAAGGGAAAGGAGGTAGGCAGTGCAGAGCTGTTGCAGCCGGGCGATGTGATCTGCTATGACTTCCAGGGGGATGGCCGTTTTGACCATACGACAATCGTGACAGCCAAGCAAAGCGACGGGACACCGCTTGTCAACGCCCATACCTTTAACAGCAGGATGCGCAACTGGGCATATGAAGATTCAACCGCCTATACACCAAATATTAAATACAAGTTCATCAGCATCGATGATGAATCATGACCCGGTTGTATGAGAGATAAAGAGTGGTATAATAGCTGGTAGAGTTTTTTTTGAGTATTGGGGATAAATTACTCCGCAGATAAAGTTTCACTTGATGAGGTGATGGACGTGGCAATACATGTAGTACTATACCAGCCGGAAATCCCGGCCAATACGGGCAATATCGCCCGTACCTGTGCAGCGACAGATACAACCCTGCACCTGATCAGGCCCCTTGGATTTTCCACTGATGACAAAATGCTCAAACGGGCAGGCCTTGATTATTGGCAGCATGTAACAATCCTTTATTATGATTCATTGGATGAGTTTTATGAAAAAAATGCCGGCGGCGAATTCTTCTACTTAACCAAATTCGGGAAGAAGCCGTATACAAGCTTTGAATACAGCGACAAGGAAAAAGACTATTATTTCATTTTCGGCAAAGAAACGACAGGCCTTCCGGCAGAGGTCAAGGAAAATAACAAGGACCGCGCCCTCCGCATTCCGATGACTGGCAATGTGCGGTCATTGAATCTGTCCAACACCGCTGCCATTCTTATTTACGAAGCATTGAGGCAGCAGGATTACCGGCATTTAACATAAAGGATCGAGGCCATGTCCAAGGGGATATGGCCTTCTTTTTTTGCAGCTTAAGATGGGAAGGCGCCGAGCTGTCTTTTATGATATTGTACCGGGATTAGGTTAAAATGAAGATATTCATTAGAGGAGGTACATACCATGAACGTAACGGTAGAAACAATACTGGCCCACCGGTCAATCAGAAAATTTGAGGAAAGGGAGCTTTCGAGGGAACAGGTGGAAACGATTGTATCCTGTGCCCAGGCAGCTTCCAGCTCAAGCTTCATCCAGGCGTACACCATCATCGGCATAACAGATCCGGAGAAGAAACAGAAGCTGTCTGAGGTCGCTGGAAATCAGTCTTATGTAGCGCATAACGGACACTTCTTCGTTTTCTGTGCGGACCTGAACCGCCATCATGTCCTCTCTGAAATGGAAGGGAAGGATTTAAGCGAGTCCCTTGAAAGTACGGAAAAATTCATGGTTGCGCTGATTGACGCTGCACTGGCGGCCCAGAATGCAACAGTCGCCGCAGAGTCAATGGGCCTTGGCGTCTGCTATATCGGCGGCATCCGCAATCAGCTTGAGGAAGCTGCCAAGGTGCTGGGTACACCGGAAAGGGTCATCCCCCTCTTTGGCCTGAGCGTAGGGTATCCGGCCCAGGATCCCGACAAAAAGCCAAGGCTTCCTTTAGAGCATGTCTATCACGAAAATGGCTACCAGCAGGATCAGGAAAAATATAAACAGCAGCTCGAGGATTATAATCAAACGGTGTCAGCTTATTATGCCGAACGCACGCAAAACATGAGAAATGACACCTGGACCGGCCAGATGGCAGCTATGCTCGAAAAGCCAGTAAGGATGTATATGAAGGACTTTGTGAATAAGAATAAACTCGATTTGAAGTGATTGCAGGGAGTGGCTGCAGGATTGGCTTATGGGATACATGAGTTGTGCTCGGGAAGGGCAGTCATGTATTCGGGGAGCGTTCCGGGATACATGAGTTGTGCTCGGGAAGGGCAGTCATGTATTCGGGGAGCGTTCCGGGATACATGAGCTGTGCTCGGGAAGGGCAGTCATGTATTCGGGGAGCGTTCCGGGATACATGAGCTGTGCTTGGGAAGGGCAGTCGTGTATTCGGGGAGCGTTCCGGGATACATGAGCTGTGCTCGGGAAGGGCAGTCGTGTATTCGGGGAGCGTTCCGGGATACATGAGTTGTGCCTGGGAAGGGCAGTCATGTATCGAAAGAGGCCAAATCGATACATGACCCAGCACTAAAAAGGCAAGTCATGCATAGAAAGAGCCCTCATCAATGCATGACACACACCCAGAAAAGAAATGCCTCGCCCAAAATATGGCCGCACTCCACCAGGCACATCTAGTTCTGCTGACAATCAAAAAAAGGACCGGAATCCCAAGATTCCGGTCCTTTTTTTTTACTTATTCATACCTGGTTTGTCGTTGTAGCCGGCAGTGAAGATGGCTGACAGGAACGCGATAGTTACGCCGATGATCAAAATCAAGCCCATGATGTTTGCCTCCTTTTTATGTAGGAATTCCCTTTTGCATACCTATGTAATCTTATTATAGCCCAATTCCGGCATGGTGTGAATGAAAAACTGTGGATATTTTATGGAGAATATCCGGGGAAATGCGGCACGGCTGGCAGTTTGAGGGACCCTGAGGGCGAGGGGAATTCTGCTTTTCTTCCGGGTTATAGAATGTTTAATTGCCCAAGCGCATAGATTATATTAATCGTCTCTGATAATGCGACAGGGGGAGGTCCTTATGGATATTTTAAAAAAAATCGAGATGTACAGACACGAAGAGGAAAAGCTCAAATGGGAAGGGACATTCAGGGAGTATTTAGACATTGTCAAAGAGAAGCCATGGGTAGCCCAGTCAGCACATTCCAGGGTATACAGTATGATCAAGGATGCCGGTGTCGAAGACGATAAAGGGAAAAAGCGGTATAAATTTTTCAGCAATCAGCTGTTCGGGCTGGAGGAATCGCTCGAGCGGCTTGTGGAAGAGTATTTCCATCCTTCTGCAAAAAGGCTTGATGTCAGGAAAAGGATCCTGCTTCTGATGGGTCCTGTGAGCGGAGGGAAATCCACGCTTGTCACGATGCTGAAACGCGGGCTTGAAGCGTATTCCCTGTCCGATAGAGGTGCAGTATTTGCAATCAAAGGCTGTCCGATGCATGAAGACCCGCTCCATCTGATTCCGCATCATCTGCGCAAGGACTTCTTCGATGAGTATGGAATCAGGATTGAAGGGAATCTGTCTCCGCTGAATATGATGCGGCTTGAGCAGGAATATGGGGGAAGGATTGAAGACGTTGTGGTTGAGAGGATCTTTTTCTCAGAGGACAAACGGACAGGTATCGGGACATTCAGCCCGTCTGACCCGAAATCCCAGGATATTGCCGATCTTACCGGCAGCATAGATTTCTCCACAATCGCCGAATATGGTTCAGAATCTGATCCGAGGGCCTACAGGTTCGACGGGGAGCTGAATAAGGCGAACAGGGGGATGATGGAGTTCCAGGAGATGCTGAAATGCGATGAAAAATTCCTCTGGCATCTGCTCTCCCTCACACAAGAAGGCAATTTCAAGGCAGGGCGGTTTGCGCTGATTTCTGCGGATGAGCTGATTGTGGCGCATACGAATGAAACAGAGTACCGTTCCTTCATTTCCAATAAGAAAAATGAGGCGCTCCATTCCCGGATCATTGTCATGCCTGTCCCTTATAACCTGAAGGTGACGGAAGAAGAAAAAATCTATGAAAAAATGATCAGTGAAAGCGATGTTTCTGATGTCCATATTGCACCGCACACTCTCAAAGTGGCAGCGATGTTTACGACCTTGACGAGGCTGAAGGAGCCTAAAAAGGGTGATATTGACCTGGTGAAGAAGATGAGGCTCTATGACGGAGAAAGCGTGGAAGGCTACAACCGCGCAGACGTGGAGGAGCTTCAAAAGGAATATCCTGATGAAGGAATGAGCGGAATTGATCCGCGCTATGTCATCAACCGGATCTCATCCACAATCATCCGGAAAGAGATTACTTCAATCAATGCACTCGATGTTCTGAGATCCCTGAAAGAAGGGCTTGATCAGCACCCGTCGATCACAGCTGAGCTGAAGGAACGCTATTTGAACTTCATTTCACTGGCCCGCAAAGAGTATGATGATATTGCCAAGAAGGAAGTCCAGAAAGCATTTGTCTACTCATATGAAGAATCCGCCAAAACACTCATGGACAATTATCTGGACAATGTGGAGGCATATTGCAATAAAGCCAAGCTCCGCGATCCTCTGACAGGAGAGGAAATCAATCCGGATGAGAAGCTGATGAGGTCGATTGAAGAGCAGATCGGCATCTCGGAGAATGCGAAAAAGGCATTCAGGGAGGAAATCCTGATCCGCATTTCTGCCTATGCAAGGAAAGGCAAGAGATTTGACTACAATTCCCATGACCGTCTCCGCGAAGCGATCCAGAAGAAGCTGTTTGCAGACCTGAAGGATGTTGTGAAGATTACTACTTCTTCCAAGACTCCGGATGAACAGCAGCTGAAGAAGGTGAATGAAGTTGTAGCAAGGCTCATTGATGAACACGGCTATAATTCTACTTCTGCAAATGAACTGCTGCGGTATGTTGGAAGTTTGCTGAACAGATAAATGAAAAGGCTGGCAGGGTTTGCCGGCCTTTTTGGCTGTTTTCTCCCAGCCAAGAGTTAGTTTCAATTCGGGCGGACAGGGGAAAAGGGTGTATAGAGGTGATTGAGATGAAAAAAAAGGAACTGGACAAGGACTTTGTGCCAAGAAACAGCTCCATGGCTGAAAATGTAGAAGAGATGCATAATCTGGGAAAGCAGATGGAGCATCTCAGGACTGGGGAAGAGCTTGAAGAGGACGGAAAGCAGCCTGATCCCATCCAGTATAAAGATAACGAAAAGTGACTCCTGCGCTGAAGCTGCAGGAGTTTTTTTGACCGCATTTTTCCGGGGTTCTATTTCAACCTGACACTTAATAGATATAGCAATAAAAAGCTATTAGTCAGGGGAGAAGCAGGGATGAGAAAATGGGTGGCTGCTATTTTAATAGCGATTGTGCTGTTTGTACTGCAGGAAGGACAGGCTTCTGCCGCACAAAGGAATGAGTATATATGTGCTGTCGGCGTGAATGACTCTGTTTTGAATTTGAAGCAGAACCCTCCGTTAGTGCTGGAGCATACAGCCTATATGCCTATTAAAGATTTGGCAGCAGCCATTGGAGCCAGCATCTCTATAGAAAATCCTGACAGCTATACGATCAAAAAGGGGAAATCATGGATCCGGTATTCTGTAAAACAACAGCAGGCTTTAACGTCTGCGGGAAAAACGGCCGAATGGAAAGCGATGATCCGGGAAAGCACCCTATTCGTACCAATCCGGTCAGCCGGCGAGTTTTTTGGCTATAAAGTTGAATATCTATCAGCTGGCCCTGCAGTCCGTCTGCTGAACAAAGGAGCGAAAATGGCAAACGAACAATTCATCAGCGCCAATAGAGCGGCTATAAAAGATTTTTATGTGAAAAAAAAGGCTGTGTACTTAACCTTTGATGACGGTCCTGCAAAAGGGATGGAATCTATCCTGGATATTTTGAAGAATAAGAAAGCAAAGGCGACATTCTTTATGATTGAACCGCAGGCAAGGGCCAACCCGGCTTCCGTTAAGCGGCTGGTGAAGGAAGGGCATTATCCGGCCCTGCACAGTGTGACCCATGATAAAAACAAGCTTTATGCCGGAAACCCGCAGAATCCGGCCCTGGAAATGGATAAGACCAGGAAAACGATATTGAGCCTGACCGGCATCGACTCCAGGCTGGCGAGGGTGCCTTATGGGAGCAAGCCTTATATGACAGGGCCGTTCAGGGATGCTCTTGTGCAGAAGGGATACAAAATGTGGGATTGGAATATTGATACCCTGGACTGGAAATATGCAAGAACCAGTCCGCAGACCATCTTTGATAATATGAAAAAGGGGCTTCAGCCGGCGGCTGCAGGCGGGAAGCCCCCGGTCATCCTGATGCATGTGAACAGCGGTACGGTTTCCATGCTGCCGCAGATCATCGATTACCTGTACTCACAGGGCTATGAATGCCTGGCTTATAATCCCGATAACCACTTTACAATGAATTTCTGGAAAGATGACAGGCTCTAAAAAGGCTTGTCCGACAGCATAGGCATTTGTCTTATTGTCAAAATTATTTGTAAATTATTTCGATGTCTCGCATAGTATAGAGTAATTAATATTTCACGTTCCTTTTGACACTCGGGATATTGTATGTTGCTTAAGGCAAATGTGTGCAATGAATCCATGAATTTTTTTCAAGGAGGGGTTATAATGACCGACATCAACAACCGCCAGTTTGTGATTTCCGAAGAAGATTGGTCCCTCCATCGCAAAGGCCACGATGATCAGCAGCGCCACCAGGAAAAGGTACAGGATGCGATCCGGAACAATCTCCCAGATCTGATAACAGAAGAGAGCATCATTATGTCCAATGGCCGTGAAGTCGTGAAAATTCCGATTCGCTCTCTTGACGAATATAAAATTCGTTATAACTATGATAAAAACAAACATGTAGGCCAGGGAGACGGAGACAGCCAGGTAGGCGATGTGGTCGCCAGAGACGGCTCCAGCGGCCAGAAAGGCCCCGGGAAAGGCCAGGGTGCCGGCGACCAGCCGGGCGAAGATTATTTTGAGGCTGAAGTGTCCATGATGGAGCTTGAGGAAGCACTGTTCAAGCAGCTGGAGCTGCCGAACCTGAAAAGGAAGGAACAGGAAGAGCATCTGGTTGAGAATATTGAATTCAATGATATCCGCAAAACAGGATTAATGGGCAATATTGATAAAAAGCGGACAATGATGACCGCATTTAAACGGAATGCGATGACAGGCAAGCCGGCATTCTATCCGATCTATCAGGAGGATCTGAAGTTCAAGACATGGAATGAAATCGTAAAGCCTGATTCTAAGGCAGTCGTGCTCGCAATGATGGATACGAGCGGATCGATGGGATTATGGGAGAAATATATGGCGAGGAGCTTTTTCTTTTGGATGACCCGGTTTTTGCGGACAAAGTATGAGACGGTGGAGATTGAATTCATCGCTCACCATACAGAAGCGAAGGTCGTATCAGAGGAAGATTTCTTTTCAAAAGGGGAAAGCGGGGGAACCATTTGTTCATCAGCCTACCGCAAAGCTCTGGAGCTGATCAATGAAAAATACAATCCAAGAAGATTCAATATCTATCCTTTCCACTTTTCTGACGGAGACAATCTTACCTCTGACAATGCCCGCTGTGTGAAGCTTGTTGAAGAGCTGATTGCGGTATCGAGCATGTTCGGGTACGGTGAAGTCAATCAGTACAACCGCCACTCGACCCTCATGTCCGCTTATAAGAATATAAAAAATGAACACTTCCGATACTATATCCTCAAGCAAAAAGCAGATGTTTTCCATGCGATGAAGAGCTTCTTCCAAAACGAAGAAAATAAAATTTATGCCTAAAACAGAACCGGCGGGCAAGTTGCCTGCCGGTTTTTCTGTGCGCCTGCACAAAAAAAGCCGTTTAATGAAAAGCGGCTTTCGTTGCATGGTTCCTGTTTATTTCTCCAGCGGGATTGCGATGATCTTTCCGCCGATCTGGACGTGGACTGTGTCATTAAATACGGCTTTTACAATTCCTTTTAAGGAGATCGATGAATTTAATGCCAATTTGGATTGTGCTGAATTTTCCGCCATGAAGATTCCCCTTTGCTTCGTATTTGAAGAGTAGCACCTAAATAAAGTAAATGAGTTAGTTACTTTCTTTTTGCCACTTTTTTGCAACTCCTAAACCTGATTTGGCGCATTATGCAGGAAATAAAGCCGGGGGTAGGGGGAGAGAAAAAGCAGTCGCTCATGAATAGCAGACTGCTTTTTCTTCCTTCAGCACTGAGCTTTTGCAGACCGGGCAATCAATATCATCGATCTGCCTAAATTGGATTTTTTTGAAATCTTTTTTAATGAATGTGGTAAAGCCTTTGTACTTATAGCCGCATTCACAGAAATTCGAGTCTTTGACCAGATGCCTCTGATTAGTCTCTTTGCATAAAAATGTCGGGTAAAACATAGATCTCCCTCTCTTTAATAAATGGATTAGGCAAATTAGAAAGGGTGTATGATTTATAAAAGTTTACAAGAATGATATTCTTGGCGGCCCGGCTGCCATGACAAATAATTTGTTTTAGGCCCGTGGCTTTGCGTCTTTTACTTTCGTAAAATTTGCCCTTAGTAAGATTAGCATTAAATCAGGGGAAAAATAAAGAGTTTGTTTATTGTTAATTTTCTTACTTCGATCACTCTCCGTTGTAGAGCGGATAGATTCCCTATGGGGAATAGCAGAAAAGAGCAGCCTGGCCGGCTGGCCAGGCTGTGAGGTTAAGATAGGAACTCTGCAGGATTGAGCCCGAGCTCCCGGCAGATATCACTGACTGCCTGCTGCTCATTCGGATCAAAATGTCCGTCTGCAAAGCCGATTGCGATACAATAGCGGGCCACCAGCCTGGCGATTTCCGGTTTCGTCCGTATCCTGCCAAGTGCTCTGAATGCCTCTGCCCTGCCGATCGAAGGATCGCGTTCAATCTTCTGGACGTACAGGTTGAACTGCTGGATGACTTTCTGCGTATCAAATACCCGAAGCTCATCACTCTGATTGACGAATTCAAGCATTTTCTGGCGTTCTGCCGGATCCAGCCTTCCATCAGCCATAGCTACAAGTGCACATGCTGCTACGATGGCCTCAAGGACGTCCTGGCTCTTGAACCGGTTAAAGAGGTCCTGGGCTTTTCTTTTTTGCTGATTGGCCCATTCGGCGTAATCGGTCTGTGATGGAGACCAGGCATTGCCGCAGCTGTTGCAGGTAAACTTCAGCTGTTTTTTCCCAATGAAGCCGCCCAATAATCCGACAGGCCCGAGGATCAGGCCGCCAATTGCCGCTTTACCGAGGCCAAAGCCCTTTTCGCCGGTGCGTACATTAGTGGACTGGCAGCGCGGGCAAGCAATCTCTTCTCCCCCATATCCCTGTGAAGAAGAGTAGGCAGGCTGTCCATAGGAAGCTTGCGGCTGTGTCTGCTGATAGCTTCCTGAGCTATAGTTCTGCTGGGAGCTGCCTGTGCTATAGCCCTGCTGGTAATTTGGGGCTGCAGGTGCCTGCTGTGAATAGCTCTGCTGGTAAGTCTGGTTCTGCCCGTAAGGCTGATTGCCATGGGAAGTCTGGGGAGCCGGTTCATCATCCACCGTCACGCCGAAATTGCGGCAGAGGGCAGCCAGGCCGCCCTGAAAGCCGCTGGCGATGGCATTGAATTTCCATTCGCCATTATGCCTGTAAAGCTCTGCTGCGACGATGGCCGTTTCCACGGTAAAATCCCTGCCAAGGCTGAAGCGGATAAGCTCTTCATTATTTTGTTCATTGAAAATCCGTACATAAGCATTTTCAATATGGCCGAAGTTCTGCTGTTTTGCCTGAGCATCGTGTATGGTAATCGTAAAGGCAATCCGGTGGATCGAGTCCGGCACCCTGCGCAGATCAATTCTGATTTGTTCATCATCGTGATTGCCTGCGCCTGTGCGGTTATCGCCGCTGTACAGGATGGAGCCATTCCCGCCGTTGGGATTATTATAGAATACGAAATCGAGGTCACTATGTACTTTTCCTGATGCGCCTAATAAGAAAGCAGATGCGTCCAAATCATAGTTGGACCCCTGCCGGCTGATATCCCAGCCTAATCCAACAACAACATTTTGAAGCCCGGGGCGGTTCTTGGTCAGATCGACCTTCTGCCCTTTGCTGAGCGTCACTCCCATACTTTCACTCCTTCTTTTCCAGGACCGGCGTAAGCCGTCTCTTGATAGAATCATATATTCCCAATATAACACAGTTCTTAAAGCGGTTTACAGCTTTGGCTGTGCGGAAATGCCTCTTTTTATAATACGGGCCATGGAAGGAAAAGTTTCAGGGGAGGAGGTTCGTTCAATGAAAAAAAGCAGCTTCCCTGATTGGGAGAGCTGCCTATGATTGGGCTATTTATTATCTGTCGACATAAGCCGGGCCTGAATGGTCCTGGCGGGTATTCCCTTGGTCAGAGTTCAAAAAAGGAAGCTTCGATTTGACTTTGCTGATATTGTCTTCACCGACTGTTGATTTTACCTTATTCATAACCTTATCCCGAGATTCCTTGTTCCTGAACATATACGCAAGTGCACCCAGTGCTACTACCCCGGTCAGGGAGTTTCTTTTGCTCATGGATTAGTCCTCCTTAGGTTTGATATTATTCCTTTCCCTTTGCAGGGGGAGATAAACAGTTATATTTTGCTAACTGGGTGAGCGAAGTTAAAGTTGCGATTATATCGAAAAGGGATTTGTATTAACTGGGTTAGAATGAAAAAAAGTTTGATAAGCCTGTTGATTGGAGTGGAAGGCACGTAGACTCCTGTGGGATTGCAGCGGCAGAGCTGAGACCCCGCAGCGCGTAAGCGTGAGGAGGCTCAGCGCCGCCCCGCGGAAAGCGAAGTGCCTGGAACGGAAATCAACAGCCAACATTCAGAGGGCTATTAAGACAAAAAGGGATACAGAATGAACCCATTCCATACCCCTTTTGCATATTGTTAGAAATTGAAGTTATCAGGATCGGCACCGACGCGTTCGTTTTTGTTGAGGGCATCGATTTTTTCCATGTCTTCTGAGGAAAGTTCGAAGTCAAAGATATCTGCATTTTCGATGATGCGGTGTTCTTTGACTGATTTCGGGATGGTGATGACCTCATTTTGCAGGTCCCAGCGCAGGATGATCTGGGCAGGGGACTTTTTGTGCTTTTCGGCAATCTCTGTAATAACAGGCTCATCCAGGAGCTGTCCCTGCTTAAGAGGAGACCAGGCTTCAAGCTGGATTCCTTTTTGTTTGCAGAATTCGCGGAGCTCAAGCTGTGCCAGATGCGGATGGTATTCAACCTGGTTGACCATCGGCACGATTTCCGCTGTTTCAAGCAGATCCTCCAGATGGTGTACATGGAAGTTGCTGACCCCGATTGCACGGACTCTGCCATCTTTATAAAGCTTTTCTAGGGCTCTCCAAGTGTCTTTATACTTGCCTTTGACAGGCCAGTGGATCAGGTACAGATCGACATACTCCAAGCCAAGCTTTGAAAGGCTTTCGTCGAATGCAGCCAATGCAGAGTCATAGCCCTGCTCAGAGTTCCAGACCTTTGTCGTGATGAATAGATCTTCGCGCGGGGCACCTGATTCTTTTATGGCCTGTCCCACGCCTTCTTCGTTGCCATAAATGGCTGCTGTGTCAATGCTCTTATAGCCGTTCTTGATGGCTGCTTTGACTGAATCAATGACTTCGGATCCTTCCTGGACCTTGAAGACGCCAAGTCCGAACCAGGGCATTTCCACTCCGTTATGCAGTTTTGTAGTGTCCTGCAAGCTTTTTGGCATATTGTTACCTCCCGGAAATTTGATTGCCTTTTTATTTTCTCACAAATGGGGATATTTACTATATTCATATGCTCAGAAATTTAATGATTGATGCCTGCTACCTGATCGACATCCAGGATAAAGGAAATCCCATTGCCAGGAACATTCAGCTCGACAGCATCGCAGATTGCCTGGAATACTTCCTGTGTCATGCCCTTGTGGATGATGGTCAGCACAATCTCTTTTTCAGGTTCGATCAGCATATTGAATAAAGTGGCTTTTTCATTGATGCCGATCCCCCTGCCGGAAATGATGGTTGCCCCGTCAGCCCCGGCATCTTTTGAGGCCTTTATAATCTTTTCGGCTTCCGAGCTTTTCACGATGGTCACAATCAAATCGTACTCTTTATCGGCTGGCTTCATGTTGGCCGCTCCTTCCTCTGCTTTTGAATCAGCGGGGCCTTCGGGGGACTGGACGCCGATGAATCCGCTAATATTGATAAGCAACCCAAGCCCTGTACCGGGCCTTTCGAAATGGAGATGGCTGGTGACTTCCGTAATGACGTCTTCAGCAGAGTCTTCCTTGATCAGCATAAGGATGACTTCTTTCTCATGGTTGATCTCCATTCCGAGAAATGAGGTTTTCTCATTTTTTCCGATTCCCCTTGCATAAACAGTTGCCGCAGCAGCAAGCCCTGATCCCCGGGCAAGCCGGACAGCTTTTTTTGCAGTGCCTTTTTTTACGATGGCGATGAAAAGCTTGTAGATCATTTAAGAAGCACCTTCCTTCCTCTTGAACAGGAGCCCCAGGATCAGGACAGCCAGGATCGGTATGAGGGCGACCAGGGCGATCAGGCCGAAGCCGTCTGTCAGAGGATCACGCCCCTCAGTTACAGCGGCAGCACCGACGGCCATTGACAGGATAAAAGTAACGGTCATCGGCCCTGTTGCGACACCGCCCGAATCGAAGGCGATGCTTACAAAGCTGCTGTTGGAAAAATAAATCAGGATCAGCGCGAGTGCATATCCCGGCGCAAGATAGTACCAGAGAGAGAATCCATGATGGATGCGGAGCATGGCAAGGGCGATGGCCAGACCGACTCCCCCTGAAAGGGTGATGAGCATGATTTTTTCTGAGATGTATCCCGATGTTACTTTTTCAACCTGTTTGTTCAATATTTTTACAGCTGGTTCTGCCAATGTAGTGACAAATCCGAGCACAAATCCGATTGGAATGATGATCCAGGAATATGGAAGATTGCCCAGCTTCTTTCCCATTTCCTCCCCGATTGGCATAAAGCCGAGATGAACCCCGTGAAGGAAGAATGCCAGTCCGGCAAAAGCAGACACAAAACCGGCAAGGATCTGGATGACCTTCTGTTTCTTTAATTTCAGGAAAAAAATCTGAAATATGATGAAGCAAAGAAGAAGGGGAGCAAGGGCCAAAGCAACCTCTGTCAGAGTGCTGCCAAAACCATGAAATAGCTTGTCCATCATTTAAAGATCCCTCCCAGCAGCAGAACGGCCAGGATCGGCCCGATGCTGGCAAGTCCGACAAGGCCAAAAGAATCGCCCGAGGATTGTTTGTTCCGGAAAACCTGGGCCACGCCTACTCCGAGTGCCAAGATGAAGGGTACGGCGAGCGGCCCTGTCGTTACTCCTCCTGCATCAAATGAAATCGGGACAAATGACGAAGGGGAGAAGAAGCTGATAATAAAGACGATGGCATAGCCGGCAATCAAAATGATGGTGACAGGAATTTTGTAAATGGTCCTGATCATGGCAAGGCCGACAAAAAGACCGACTCCTGCAGCCACGGATAATATGAGGGATATGGACGATATCTTCCCTCCGGATACCTGGTCAACCTGTGTGGAAAGTACCCTGACGTCAGGCTCGGCCAGCGTAACGGCAATTCCAAGGATGAATCCTGTGAGGATGATGACCCACGCTTTATTCGACTTCGGCAGGATCTTCCCAATCATTTCGCCTATTGGAAGGAGGCCGATATTAACGCCGATGAGGAAGAACATCAGTCCAAGGATGACAAAGAAAAGGCCAAAGAGGAATGGAAGAAAGTCCTTGAAAGGCAGTTGGATCAGGACAAGCTGCAGAAGGATTACTGCAGCAGAGACGGGAAGGATGGCAAGCAATGTTTCTTTGATGGACTCTTTAATTTCTTTCACATGAAGCGCCGCCTTTATTAACGATTTTTGTTTTTTTATTTCTGCTTTTTTACCCAGATTTACAGTTGCAGTAACAGCCTGCGCAAAAAAAACATTTTCCAATAGAATGCGGGGGCGGATAAAAAAAGCAGGCACCCCATTGGGGCGCCTGCAGCGGTTATTGAAGGGTATTCATATTTGGCTGGTTCATCATTTGCTGTCCGCCTGCCTGGGTATAGCTTCCAAGCAGCTGTTCTGTATCCTGCGGCGCAAGCTGGGGAACCTGGTAATAATGCTTCTGATTCTGGTAGAGGAACAGCTCGTAAGCCATTTCTGCATAATTGGGAACACTGTCAGCAAGCACACGCCTTACTACTGGATTTGTGCACTCCAATGCTGCCATTGACAGCTGGGAGGCTGCACCCTTCATTAGAGCAAGCAGGTAGCCTGAATAGCATTGGTCGCCAATTTCGGAAGCTGACTGTTTTGGTGCAGCAGGCTGGGATGGCTGGAGTCCGTAGATGACGTCATGCGTTTCGCCCATCATATAGGTTGTAGTCGATACAGCCGGCTTTTGGCCGGTAGAGAAGCAGTCAACCATGGTGTTGTATTGGGTGATCATGAACTGCCTCTGGCGGTTTGCGATTTCCTTAAGCTGCGGATCCTGGATTTGCCCGATGAACATAAGGTATTGATCGATTGCCGCTACGGTGCTTGAAAGGACCTCTTTCATATCCAGCATCTCGTGTCCGCCATGATTCATATGTGCCGGGATTTGTTCATTTGTGTTCATTCCTGACTGTCCTTGCTGGTTAAACTGCTGCATCTGACTACCCCCAGTTTGTAATTTTTCCCCTCATGAAGGGCTGTGATGGTGAAGACCATACATAACTATTGTGGGTATCCTGCAGGGCAATCATGCGGGGCAGATGCAGCTAAAAGAGGAATAAACATCCATCATGAGGATTCTATCTGATGGCGGGAAACATATGGGCTGCCTTTTACCCAGAAGCGCCACGGATAGTCTTTTGCTTCTCCGGAATTATCAATTCCAATCCTTTTTCCTTTAGCTATCTCAGCAGGGGTATAGCCTTCAGCAAGAATGAGGGGAGGCTCCGAAAAGAGGCGTCCATAATCCTCCATATTGACGCCAAGGGCTTTCGTAAGCTTCCCTGGCCCGTTGGTCAAATTCTTCAGATTATCCATCTTTCTCCGCTCTTTCATCAGGGAAATTCCTTCTGCCGGTTCTATGGCCCTGATGAGAACAGCCTCCGGTTTGTCCTTTTCTGCGCTGACGACATTTAACAGGCAGTGGGTATGCATAAGGTATGTGTAGGCGAGTCCCGGGCCGGCGTACATGACTTCAGTCCTCTTGGTCCGGCGGTTATTATAGCTATGTGCAGCCCTGTCTTCAGGGCCTTTATAGGCTTCTGTTTCTACAATATATCCAGCGGCTGTACCTTCAGGTGTTTCCTTTATCAATAGACAGCCAAGGAGAGCCTGGGCAAGTTCAATGGTCGGCTGTGTGTAAAATTGGTCCGGAAGCGGGGTTCTATCCATCATGATTCAACGCTCCTTCAGTTAATGCTGGAGAAAGAATTTTCCGCACAGTTAAGCGCGGAGCATTTCCATTTTACCCTCTGACACCCTGATATAACCGGAAGCTGGAATTGAAGCAGGTGAGGAAGTATAATATAGGGAGCAATTTATGCAGGGAAGTGGAAAAATGGAGAAGAAAATCGGTTTTATAGGGTGCGGAAAAATGGCCCAGGCAATCATCGGGGGAATGCTGAATTCAGGGATCGCCCGGCCGGAGGATATAGTCGCAAGTGCTAGGACGGAGAGTACTCTGGCCAATGTGAAAAATACATATGATATTGAAGTGACCCTTGATAATAAGAGAGCAGCTGAACAGGCTGATTTTTTATTTCTGGCGGTAAAGCCTGATGTTCATATGGAAGTGATTGAGGAAATCAGCGGGAGCGTTCCTGAAGATGCTATCATCATCACCATAGCGGCAGGGATCAGCCTTGCCTTTCTGAAGTCTGCTTTCGGCAGGGAAGTAAAAGCGATCCGTTCTATGCCCAATACCCCATCGCTTGTCGGGGAGGGGATGAGCGCCCTGGCTGCCAGCAGGCAGGTGACTGAAAAGGAACGGTTAGAGGCAGCAGAATTATTCAAAAGCTTTGGGAAAGCTGAGTTTATTGAAGAAAAACTGATGGACAGCATTCCCGCCATCAGCGGCTCTTCACCTGCTTATGTCTATATGTTCATTGAGGCTCTTGCAGATGGCGGCGTCCTTCAGGGGCTTCCAAGGGAAACCTCGTACCGGCTGGCAGCCCAGGCAGTGCTTGGCGCAGCCAAAATGGTGCTTGAGACAGGCAAGCATCCGGGAGAATTGAAAGATCAGGTATGCACGCCTGGGGGAGCCACTATTGAAGCAGTAGCTGAGCTGGAAAAACAGGGCTTTCGATCTTCGGTCATTTCGGCCATGCAAAGCTGCACCGACAAATCAAAAAGGCTTGCAAAAAACCAGGAGGAATAGTCATGATTATCAGGACAGAGAAGGAAGCTGATTATAGCAGAGCAGAACATGTCCACTGGCTTGCTTTCAGCCGTGAAAATGAAGCCGGCCTTGTCAGAGCCATCCGAAGCTCGAGTGAGTATATCCCTGAATTATCGCTAACAGCGGAAGATGGAGAGGATATCGTGGGCCATATCATGTTCAGCAGGGCAGTGATTGATACAGGGAAAGGGGAAGTGCCTACCTTGGCGCTTGCCCCGGTTGCTGTCATCCCCCAGCGGCAAAATGAAGGGATAGGATCCCTTCTTATAAGAGAAGGTTTGAAACAGGCGGAACTTCAGGGCTATGCCCATGCCGTTGTATTGGGGCATCCCGATTATTATCCGAGGTTCGGGTTCCAGCCTTCTGCAGTTTTTGGGATTATTCCGCCTTTTCCTGTACCGGAAGAGGTATTTATGGCTATAGAATTTAAGGAAAGCTCCTTGGCTGGAATCAGCGGGACGGTGAAGTACCCGCCATCATTTGATCATGTGTAAGAACAGGTGTTAATCAGGACATTTTTCAGCAGGAAGCAGGATGGTAAAGGAGGTGCCTTTATTCAGCATGCTTTCTGCTTTTATTTTTCCGCCCATTCCCTCAATGATCCGAAAGACAACCATCATTCCAAGCCCCGTCCCTTTTCCTTCTTTTGTTGAAAAATACGGTTCCCCCAGCCTGCTGAGCTGCCCGGAGGTCATTCCCTTGCCTGTATCAGATATCAGGAGCTCCGCTTTGCCGTCCTGCAGCTTTGCCGATATAGAGAGGATCCCTCCGCCAGGCATTGCTTCAATGGCATTTTTAAGCAGGTTGAGCAGGCATTGCTGAACCTTTGCATCTTCTCCTTTTATATATAATTCTTCCTTTGTGTCGCAATGGATTTCAACAGAATGGGCATTTCCGTAGGGTGTGATCAGTTCAACCGCTTTTCTGATTTCTCCTTCTAATGAAAAACATGAATTTGTTTCACAGTGCGGCTTGGCAAATGTAAGATAATCACTGATGATCACTTCTGCTCGGTTCAGCTCCTCGAGAGCAGTGTCTAAATAATAGGAACGCTTTCCTCCGCCTGAATCTTCTTCTTTTAACAACTGGAGAAATCCTTTCGTTACGGTCAGGGGATTTCTCACTTCATGGCTGATGCTGGCAGCCAAATGAGAAACGACTTCCATTTTTTCTGTCTTCATTACCGCCCGGTTCAGCTGCTGGTTCTGTACGATCAGCTCAATAGTGTAGGCTGCCAAAAATGCTCCGACCGTCTGTGTTACGGTATAAATAACAGCGAACCCGATGCACCCCTCCATCCCTGCTGTAGAAAAAGGAAGTAAAAAAGCTGTTATAGAAACGAGAAAAGACAGCAGTGAAATGGTTAATAGCTTCCGATTGGTATGCATAGTCAGAAAAGATGGATGGATCCTGTATACAGTGTAACCGGCAAGCAGCCCTATCAGAATATTATAAGCAGCCCCTACCCCGCCAAGGGGAATCCTGATAAAGATGACAAAAATGAGCAGGGCGAGAATGACTCTGGGACCTCCGTATAATCCTCCCAGCAGGAATGGAATCCACCGCAGGTCAAAAATAAAGCTGCTGTTCATCTTGATTGAACAGATCAGGCAAAGGGAAGCAGTTATGATGCTGATGCCGGCAATAATATACTCGCGGTGGCGCAGAAAAAGCGATTGAAGGCGGCTGGCAAAAAGGAGCTGGAAAGAAAGCATGACGATAAGAATGATCAGCAGGTTGAACAGCAGGTCTTTGATATGCTCCATTGCTTAGTCCTCCAATATTTAGTTGATAAAAAATTTTTTTCAACTTTGATTATTGTCTTGCAGCTGCGCCTGCCCCCATGCGGACGTGGCGGTCTTGGTCTGCGTTCCTTTAATGTGAGCAAGGCGCTTGCATTTTTCTTAGTTATATATTCCTGATTTTACAAATACCTGTCCGAATCGACAATATCATCTTATTGACAAAATACCGCTTTAAGCGACATATTCAGACAGCGGGGGTGATGGGAATAATCTACCATTTTTTCCAGGCGGCATATTGGCGTCTGCATCTTGTTTGTTTTTTCGGTATACTCAAGGCAAATGCATAAAATATATATTGACTTAATATGACAGGAATCATATATTTTAATTGGCTTGCAATTCTCTGTTTCGACAGAAAATGCAAGGGTGTTTTTAAGAATATAGGACACTGTGATGAGCGGTTTTTAATTTGCACTTTAAACCGCTTGGTGTGACTAGTGCAGCCGGCCAATGATCTATGATGGCTGGTTTTTATTTTGGCCGGGGCCTCTGCTTCCTGGCTGATGCTTAGGATGAAAGAGGTGCTTATAATGAAGCTTGATAAATATAAAACTTTATTGTTTCAAAAGATTAAAAATCAAATGACTCTTTGGTTTGAACAGGAAGCGGAAGCTCCTGTAAATAACGAAGATGTTTACCGTTTCCTTCACTCCATCAAGGGGACAGCAGGAACCCTGCAGCTCGTCGGACTCCATCAGGTGGCAGGCAAACTGATGGACCAGGTGGAAAAGAGCAGTGAAAAAATATGGGAGAACCGGGAACTGCGTGATTTTTTATATGAACTGATGGGCCTGAGCTATGAATATGAACATTTCCAAAGGGAAGAGGAAAAACAGAGTCTTCCAAGGGATGAAAATATGCCATTGATCCAGGTGATTGATGATGATGTATCGATGCTGATCCTCCTTAAAGATGCACTGGAAAGCAAGGGCTGGATGGTGATGGCAAATACCGAGCCTGAAAAAGCTGTCGACCAATTCTTTGATATGAATCCCGACTGCCTCATCATTGATGTTAATCTTCCTGGAAAAAGCGGGTTCCATGTGCTTGAGGACATCCAGAAGCATTCCAATAAAAAGTTTATTCCAAAGCTGATGATCAGCATAATGAATGACAGAGAAACGAGGATCAAGGCTTACAGGCTGGGGGCGGATGATTTTATTTCCAAACCCATAGACCTGGAGGAATTCCTTATAAGGGTAGAGCGGCACTTGGAGAGGAAACAGATTTTTGATCAGTCTGTCCTGATCGATGAACTGACGCAGGTATACAACCGCAGGTTCCTGAAGGATTCTCTTAAACGGTATTTAAAAGAGCTGGAACGGAGCAATCAGTATTTTTCTATTGCCGTCCTTGATCTGGACCATTTCAAGCAAGTGAATGATATGTACGGGCATCCGGCCGGAGACCGTATCCTGTCGGAGTTTGCCCAGTATCTGAAGGAACATGTCAGGATTGGCGATATTGTGTTCCGCTATGGAGGGGAGGAGTTCATCCTGCTGCTTCCGCGCACGAATGACCATGACAGCAAGGAGGTCGTCTCAAGGCTTCTTGCCGGCTTCTCAAGCCGAACGTTCATAGAGGGCGGGGAGGAATTGAAAATGACCTTCTCGGCCGGTGTATATATGGTCCATGATTCTTCTGCTACTGTGGCAGAAGCAATCAAGACGGCTGACCAGGCTTTATATGAAGCAAAACGGAACGGCCGGGCCAGGGTGGAAAGTGCCAATAAATTGATCGGCGGCCATACAAGGAAGGTTCTGAATGTTTCTGTCATTGATGATGATGCCATCATCAGGACCATGCTCATGAAGATCCTGCAATCCATGGAATTCGAGCATACCAGCCTGGATATCCAGGTATATGAGGATGGACAGAAGTTCCTTCAATCCGGCCGTATGGAGCAGAAAGGGGAGCACTTCCTTATTCTGGACGGGATCATGCCTGTAATGGATGGGACTGAGGTTCTCCAGAAGGTGAAGGAAACCCGGAATGCAAGCCGCGTCCATGTCTTAATGCTGACAGGCAGAAAAACGGAATACGATATTGCCAGGGCACTGAAGCTGGGGGCAGATGATTATGTGACAAAGCCGTTCAGCATCACTGAGCTGCAGGCAAGGATCCAGCGCCTGATCCAGAGGATGTCGTGATGAGACTTGATCAGGAACTGTTCCTTCTCGCTGCAGCGGCCCTTTCCATTACAGGAATATTGACAGTCATTCTGGTGTATCTCGTGATTAGAAAAGCTTTTGAAATAGCAGCAAGGCGAAAGGTTGAAGATCGGAAGCAAAAACTGAACCTTCCGCTGTTTTCTTTTTTATATGAAGGGAAGCAGCTGGAGGAAGCTGTCCTGTCTGACCGGGCAAGCCTGCTGGCTGCTGAGGAGCTCCTCGGTCATTATGCGGATATCCTTGAAGGGGAGCAGGAAAAAGAAAATCTTTCTTTTTTTGCAGAGTCCTATCTTAGGGGCCATTATGCCAAAGGACTTCAAAGCAAAAAGTGGAGTACGCGGATAAATTCGCTTTATCATATAGAGGATTTCCATTTGAAAAGTCTGGAGGGAGAAGTACTGCGCATTGCCGAAAGCGGGGGAAGCTCAACTTCTGAAAAAGTCCAGGCCTTCAAGATCCTGGCAGATTTCCAGAGTGAGCACCTGTCCATGCTGCTGGATTCCCGGAGTTTGCCGTTCTCGGAATTCGATCTCAGAAATATTTTAATCCGGCTTGATAACAAAGGTTTTGACCGGTTTGTTGAAGGCTTTAGAACTGCTCCGGAAAGACTGCAGTTTGCTGTATTGGATGTGATTGCTGTCAACAGGCAGCTTGGTTATCTTCATTTTGTGGAAGAGGTGTTCATGTCTGAGACGGGGGAAATGAGGCTCCGGGCATTGAAGGCATTAGCTTCAATAGGATACACAGAGAATATAGCCCCTTATGCGGAGCTCGCTGAATCCTCCAGCTGGCAGGAACGGATGCTTGCCGCCAAGCTTTTCGGCAGCATAAAAGACGAAGGGCTGCTCCCAAGGCTGGCAGAAATGCTGCACGATTCATCCTGGTATGTAAGGTCACAGGCAGGCCAGTCTATCCTGGCTTTTTCAAAGGGGAAAGAGATATTGCAGAAAGTAATTGATAGTTCGCATGATCCTTATGCCAGGGATATGGCCTGGGAATGGATGCAAAAAGGGGAGCGGCGCTGATGCTGGCAGCTTTATGGGAGAATGCCGCTTTGTTTTTTGGCTGGTTCATCGCTGTTTATATGGTGATTGTCATCGTTTTTTACACAGTTGTCCTTGTCATTTCGATGGTTCAGCTGCGAAGGGAATACCGTCTTAAGCGCGACCGGATCTATGAGGAATATATGAGTGAGATTTATACAAAGCCTGTTTCCATCATTGTCCCTGCCTTTAATGAAGAAGCTGGGATCATCCAGAGTGTCAGGTCCCTTTTGAGCATCAGCTATCCTGAGTATGAGATTCTGGTTGTGAATGACGGATCGAAGGATGGAACACTGGCAAAGATGATTGGGCACTATGAAATGATAAAAGTGGACAAGGCTGTCAGAAAGCAGGTGGAGACAAAGGAGATCAAAGGTATTTACCAGTCCCGCCTGCTGCCCAATTTATACTTGATCGATAAGGAGAATGGAGGAAAAGCCGATGCGCTCAACGCCGGCTTGAATATCTCCCATTATCCTTATATCTGTTCCCTGGACGGGGATTCTGTCCTCGAACATGATGCGTTCCTTAAAGTGATGAAGCCGATCATTGATTCTAATGAAGAGGTGATTGCATCCGGAGGAAGCATCCGGATTGCCAATGGCTGTGAAATCAAGGATGGAAACCTGCTGAAGGTAGGGCTTGCCAGTGAACCGCTCGTCATCATGCAGATCATTGAATATTTGAGGGCTTTTCTGATGGGCCGCATCGGGCTGAGCCGTCATAATCTGCTGCTGATCATTTCAGGAGCATTCGGCGTTTTTTCAAAACGCTGGGTCCTGGAGGCAGGCGGGTACAGGACGGATACTGTCGGCGAGGATATGGAGCTTGTGGTCAGGATGCACCGTCTTATTAAAGAAAAAGGGCTGAAGAAGCGTATCGTCTATGTCCCCGACCCGGTCTGCTGGACGGAAGTGCCGGAAAGCGCGACTTTCCTGAGGAAGCAGAGGGGGCGGTGGCACAGGGGGCTGTTCGAAAGTTTGTGGACTCACCGGAAGCTGACCTTTAATCCCAAATATGGGGCGATCGGGTTCATCTCCTTTCCTTATTTCTGGGTTGTCGAATTTTTCGGGCCGATTGTAGAGCTGCTTGGCTATGCCTATGTGGTGCTGTCACTTTTCCTTGGGGGAATTTATCTGGAGTTTGCCATTCTGATTTTCCTGCTTTCCTGCCTCTACGGTTCTATCTTTTCGATGGCAGCGGTCTTGCTTGAGGAATGGAGCCTGCGCAAATATCCGAAGGTGTCTGATTTGCTGAAGCTGTTCTTCTACTCTCTGACAGAAACTTTATGGTATCGCCCTCTAACAGTATTTTGGAGATGCGAGGGCATCTGGAAGCTGATCAGGGGAGATAAGAGCTGGGGAGAAATGAAACGAAAAGGTGTGTCTGAATGAAAAAACTGTTTACGAAATCACAGGCTGCCGTGTTCGGTGTGGTCATCGGCATTCTTTTGCTCCTGACAAGTCCTTTCTGGCTGTGGCAGCTCGCACCGGACAAGACGCTCGAGGCACTGATCATTGATAAAACCGTGCCGGATGAAACTTACCGGGAGCATAAAGGCCTTGTCTGGATTCTGAACAATGGCAAATGGCAGAGAAGAAATGGCGAACATTATGAGGTAAAGAGCGACTACAGCGGATTTAAGCCGCTTGGGGAAGATGAATATAAAGTAAAGCCGCTTCCGGAAAATCTGGAAAAATATGATGTCTTTTATCTCGCTGACCAATACGGTGTGTATGAAGAGGAATTCTTCGGCAGCAACAGTCTGGGCGAAAGGTCGGACAGCATCTATGGAGGCCTTCAGGCTGAAGACGCTGACAGGCTAAGAGAGGCCCTTATTCATTCAGAAGGAAAGACGCTGATTGCTGAATTCAATACATTTGCAGACCCGACCGATGATGCTGCCCGGGAGAAAATCACCTCGCTCCTGAATATCAGCTGGAGCGGCTGGATAGGCAGATATTTTCCTGACCTGTCATCTGATGAAGTCCCTGTCTGGGTGAAGGAACAGGAAAAGAGCTGGGATTATGAAGGCCCTGGACTTGTACTGGTCAACAAAGACAATCATATTGCGGTATTCGGCGAAGAGGACCTAGAGGGAGAAGGCGCCCTTTTCAGCTACACCGATGCAGGGGAAAAGAAGCTGGGTGCAGAGGGGGAGTCCCGCTATTCATACTGGTTTGATATTGTTGAAGCGAATAACCAGGAGGAAGTGCTGGCAACCTATCAGCTTCCCCTTAAAAAGAAAGCAGAAAAAGAACTGGAGGGATACGGGATCCCATCCGTCATCCCGGCAGTCATCCAGCATGTGAATGCAAAATATTCTTCCTATTATTTTGCAGGGGACTTTGCGGATGAAGCGGAGGTTCCCGGTATTTATCAGACAAAGGGTCTCGATGTCTGGAAAGGGAAATTCAGCTCACGGGATTCTTTCTATTGGAATACGTATGTCCCGTTGATGAAAACAATCCTGGAAAGAGGCACCGGCCTGCATAATGAGCAGGAAAAGCCGGAAATTGCCGGGCAGAACGGAATCAAAACGAACAGCAGGACCGGAAGCGAGTATATTCAAGTGCGTAAAGACGGCAAGTGGGAGGACTTTCTGGTCAAGGGCGTTAATATGGGCATTGCGAAGCCAGGCTCTTTTCCAGGGGAAACGGCCATCACAAAAGAGGAATATCTCCGCTGGTTCAGGGCAATAGGAGCCATGAACAGCAATGCCGTACGTGTGTATACCCTCCATCCGCCAGGTTTCTATGAAGCTTTTTATGAATATAATCAAACTGCTGAACACCCGCTGTATTTATTCCATGGAGCATGGGTGAACGAAGAGAATCTTGTCAGTGAACGAAATGCATACAGCAGACTTGTAACAGATGATTTTAAAACCGAATTGAAGCATATGGTGGATATTGTCCATGGAAACGCAAGCCTGCCGGAACGGCCGGGCCATGCGTCGGGGGAATATAAGTATGATATATCGGAGTATGTGCTGGGATACATGATCGGGATCGAGTGGGATCCAGAAGCAGTATTACAGACAAATGCCGGCAATGAAGGGAAGGGCTCTTTTTCCGGGAAATATTTTGAAACCAAAAATGCTTCCCCGTTCGAAGGGTGGATCGCCCGGATGATGGATTACACGGCAGAATATGAATCAGGGCAATATGGATGGCAGCATACGATGAGCTTTACAAACTGGGTGACCACCGATCTTCTGGACCATCCGGCCGAGCCTTCGGAGGATGAAGATAAAGCAGTGGTGGACCCGAACCATATCCTGCCGGCGGAAGGATTTAAAGCCGGGATGTTTGCTTCCTACCATATCTATCCTTACTATCCCGATTTCCTGAACTATGAAAAGAAGTATGTGAATTATATAGATTCACAGGGAGAAAAAAATAATTATGCCGGATATCTGAATGATTTAAAAAAAGTCCACTCTATGCCAGTGCTGGTGGCTGAGTTCGGCGTTCCTGCCTCAAGGGGAATGACCCATGAAAATGTAGACGGAATGGACCAGGGGCATCATTCTGAAGAGGAGCAGGGAAAAATAAACAAACGCCTCTTCGAATCTATTATGGATGAAGGCTATGCCGGCGGCCTTGTATTCACATGGCAGGATGAGTGGTTCAAGCGGACGTGGAATACGATGGATTATGACAATCCTGACAGGCGGCCGTTCTGGTCCAATATGCAGACGAACGAACAGCACTTTGGGCTGCTGGCGTTTGAGCCCGGCAAATATGAAGCGGGCATCTATCCGGATGGTCTCACAGGTGATTGGGATAAGCTTGGTGCAGAGCCGCTCTTTAAAAGCAGCCAAAAAGAAGATGCACTAAAAGCTTTATATGCGGCATCAAATGAAGAATATCTTTATCTCCGCCTCGACTATAGCAGGCCTCTGGACTGGGGAAGGGACAGCACGTACCTGATGCTTGATACTATCAAGGGTCAGGGGCAGAGCACTGTCCCGCTTGGAAACGAAGCTGAAGCTGCTGCCGATTTCGGGGTCGATTATTCTATTAATCTTACAGGGGAAGATACATCGAATATGATGGTAGACAGCTATTATGACACTTTCTATTTTCAGTACGGAGAGCTGCTGAATATGCTCCCGGAAAGACCATATGCAGCTCAAAAGGATAATGGGATTTTCCATCCGATCAGATTGGCTTTGAATAAAGAACTGACGATTCCATCTACCGGAAAAACCCTTCCGTTTTCTTCTTATGAAACAGGGAAGCTTATGTTCGGCAATGCCAATCCGGAAAGTGAAGATTTCAACTCCCTGACCGATATAAGTTTAAGTGATGACAGGAAAACGCTGGAGCTGAGGATTCCGTGGCTGCTCCTGAATGTAAAGGATCCAAGCAGCCGGGAAATACAGGGAGACCTTTGGCAATCCGGCCTATCCGGAAGCAGCATCATCGAATCTATCACAATAGGTGCAGCGGTCACAGAAAATGGAAAATTGGCAGGCACCGCCCCTGCAATGACTGATGGAGTAATAAAGGAAGAGGATTCTTTCAAGTATTCCTGGAAAAGCTGGGAGGAGCCGCAATACCATGAAAGGCTAAAGCAGTCCTACTGGATCATGAAAGATGCATTCAGTAAAGCAGCTGCTGGAGGAGGAGCGAAATGAACAGAATTTTACTGGCAGAAGATGAAGATATACTGAGAATGCTGATTGTGGATACGCTGGAAGACGGCGATTTTGAAGTGGATGAAGCAGCAGATGGACAGGAGGCGCTGGATTTATTTCAGTCAGGAGAGTACAGCCTCCTGATCATTGATTATATGATGCCCGTATACACAGGGCTTGAGGTCATCGAAAAGATAAGGGCCAATAGTGATAAAAATCATGTCAAGATTCTCATGCTGTCAGCAAAGAGCCAGCAGTTTGAGCAGGACAGGGTGCTGGAAGCAGGGGCCGATTATTTTATGGCCAAGCCGTTCAGCCCGCTGGAGCTCCTTGAAAAGGTAGAGGAAATACTGAATGAAAATCAATGATTATTTTAAAAAGAGCCTGTCAAGGCAGTTTGCCGGGTTAATGGGTGTCTTTATTTTCTTTTTCATTGCCGGAACGATTGTGCTTGTCATCCTGCAGCAGAACCTCAGCGATTCTTATAATGAAAAGCGTGCTGAACTCGTTAAAAAGGAAGCGCTGGTCCAGGAAATCGACAGTACCTTCAACCGTGTATTCTTTGATGTAAGAGGCTATTTGGCGTTTGACAACGATGATATGAGGATCAGCGCACAGTCAAAGCAGCCGGAGCTGAGAAAGATGGGGAAGCAGCTGGATGAACTTGCTGCCTCCCAGGATGATAAGGCATATGCGAGAGAAGTAAGGGAGTTTATTGATTACTATTTTATTGAAAAGCTGCCTGCAACGGTAAACTATTTTGAAACCGGAAGAATAGAAGAGGTCAAGATTTTGGCAAGCACCGGAGCGACTGCGAGGGTAAATACATTCCAGGATGATTCGCTGAAATATCTGCAAGGAGTAAATGACCAGCTCAATGAAGAAGCGGAAGGCCTGATGAAGAAGCAGTCTTATATCCAGATGGGCTTTGTCTTATTCAGCTTTGTCATCCTTGTCCTTTTGGCACGGATCACCCGGGTGATGTTCCGAAGAGTCGGACAGCCGCTTGCTGACTTTGCAGCGGCTGCCAATGAGATTGCGGCGGGGCGCGAAGCGGTGATAACCGTCGAATCCAGCAGGGAGGATGAACTCGGCGCTTTATCGGTCGCGTTCCAGAAGATGGTCTGGAGTGTGCAGGACAAAGAACAGGACCTGACAGCCCAGAATGAGGAGCTGCTCGCCCAGCAGGATGAGCTCCAGGCCCAGCAGACTGAGCTGGAGGAGATGCTCGAAGCTTTGCGCGAGAACGAACTGAAGCTGAAGCGGAGGAATGACTTGACGAATGGAATCTCCAGCTCCCTGGATCTTCAGAGCATCCTTGACAGCATTGTGGTCAATATGTGCGGAGTCATCAGTGCAGATCGAGGGATGATCGGGATACTGAACACCAGGGCAGCAGCGTCTTACGCCATTTCAGCAGCCGGTGTGGAGCAGTTTATGAACCATATTGAAAACGGGCTTCATGAAAGGCTGATCCACACTAAGAAATCTTTTGCCATAAAGCGGGAGCTGCGGGCAGAAGAAAAAGGTTATCATGAGGCAGCGTCCTACAGCTATGACCTATACCTCCCTGTCATCTCCTCAAAGGACGAAGTCATTGCCGTGATGATGTTCAGCCGCTTCGGATCTCCTTTCCCGGAAAAACAGATGGACGAATATGAAGCATTGTCCAGACAGGTAGGAATAAGCCTGGATAATATCAGCTTATACAACCAATCTGAGGAAGAGCGGAAGCTGAACAGAGATATCCTGAACACAGTCCAGGAGGGCATCCAGATGGTGAGCCGTTCAGGGGCCATACTGCAGGCGAACCGCCAGCTGGAAGAGATGTTCACCTGCCCGGGTGCTGCCGGAAGGCTGGAAAATCTCCCATGGGAAATTTGGTCGGCCGAAATGGCAAATAAGGTTGAGCAGCCTGATGAATTTTTGGCTTTCCTTCAAAATGCGGTTCATAGTGACAGCTGTGAGATGGAAAGCATCATCTATCAAATGAAGCAAACGGGGCAGGTCATCAAAATGTACTGCGAAGGCCTCGGGCAGGAAGATGAAAGGATCGGCACCGTGCTGGTGCATCGCGATATAACAAAAGAATTTGAAGTCGATCAAATGAAATCTGAGTTTGTGAGCACTGTCAGCCATGAACTGCGCACCCCGCTTGCGAGCATCCTCGGCTTCACCGAATTGATGCTGAACAGAGAGCTGAAGCCTGATAAGCAGAAAAAATATTTGACGACCATTTACAATGAAGCCAGGAGGCTGACTTCCCTCATCAATGATTTCCTTGATGTCCAGCGGATGGAAGCCGGAAAACAGACATATGAGAAGAAATATCTCAGACTCCTGCCGATCATTGAGCAGGTTATAGAAAAACAGCAGATCAATACAAATATCCACCAGATAAAAATTGATGACCGTTCTATAGGAAATGATGTGATCCTGGGAGATAAGAGCAAGATAGAGCAGGTATTCACCAATCTGATCTCCAATGCTGTCAAATATTCTCCGGGCGGCGGGGATATCCTCATCAGGCTCTATCAGGAAGATAAGTCTGTTTTGGCAGAAGTGGAGGATAAGGGGCTCGGTATTCCGGAGGATGCGCTTGATAAACTGTTTACCAAGTTCTACCGTGTGGATAATTCCGACAGGAGAAGGATTGGCGGTACAGGGCTCGGGCTTTCGATTGTCCAGGAAATCATGAAGGCGCACAGCGGCAGCATTTCCGTAGCTTCCAGTTATGGAAAAGGGAGCACTTTTACGCTCTCATTTCCTCTGATTGAAACAGCTGAAGAACCTCGGGCTGTAACAGTGACGAAAACCTCGGCAGAAGGCTACCGCGTTATGGTGGTGGAAGATGACCAAAGCCTGGCGGAGCTGATTATCCAGGAGCTGTCTGACAGCGGGTTCCAGGTAGTTCATTATAAAAGGGGACAGGAAGCCCTGGATTTCCTTGCCCGCCATACACCTGACGCAATCGTGCTTGATATCATGCTGGAGGAAGAACAGGTGGATGGCTGGCGGATCATGGAGCAGATGAAGGAAAATGACAGGCTTAAGAACATACCTATCATTGTTTCCACGGCTCTTGATGAAAAAGAAAAAGGCTTTTCGCTTGGCGCGATTGATTATTTGGTCAAGCCTTACAAGCCGAGCCAGCTGTCCAGGGCAATCATGCAGACTCTCCTGAAAATCGGCAAAGTCGGCCAGATACTCATTCCTGAGAAATAGAAACAGACAAAAAAGCACCCTCGCTGAATGATCTGCCTGAGGGTGCTTTTTTGCTGTCCCAGCTTCATTATTCTATAGAAGTCCTCTTAGATAGAAGCAATCTCAGCAAGCTGCAGTGCGCATATATTTGCTCAAGAGCTCATATATAAGAAGGGCTTTAAAATATATTGCAAGAAAGGAGGATTTGCGAGTAATCCCGATTTGACAGATGGGAATATATGAAATAAAGTGTGTTTATAGGAAATATTAGGAGGGATAGTATGTCTGCGGTATATATTATAGTGAATATTGCCATTATGCTTTTATTGATTTATGGACTATATGTGATGCAGAAAAAACATATATCGTTCTCCAAGCGTGTATTCACTGCACTTGGAGCGGGGATTATATTCGGCTTTGCCCTGCAGTTCATTTACGGATCCGGTTCGGAAGTAATCGCCGAGTCGGCAGAATGGTTCAATCTTGCCGGGGGAGGATATGTCAGATTTCTGCAGATGATTGTCATGCCGCTCGTCTTTATTTCGATACTGGCTGCTTTTACGAAGCTGAAGCTGACCAATAATATTGGAAAAATCAGCACCCTGATCCTTGGGATCCTGGTTGGGACCACGGCGATCGCAGCGGCGGTCGGCATCACGGCGGCCCTGGGATTCGATCTGGAGGCAGTCCAGATTACACAGGGAGAAGCGGAATCTGCAAGGGCTGAACAGCTTGAGCAGCGGTACGGGGAAATTCAGGACCGCACTTTCCCGCAGCAGATACTGGATCTTCTGCCTGCCAATCCATTTCTGGATTTCACAGGTGCGCGGCCTACATCCACCATTTCGGTTGTCATATTTGCCGCCTTCCTGGGGATCGCCTATCTTGGCGTAAAACGGAAAACACCTGAGCATGCGGAGCTTTTTGCGAGAATAGTAGATTCTTTTTACAGCATTATCATGAGGGTCGTTACATTGATTCTCCGCCTTACGCCATACGGGGTTCTGGCCATCATGGCAAAGACCGCGGCTACCAGCGATCTTGAAAGCATCCTGAATCTTGGCAAATTTGTCGTTGCTTCCTATGCAGCGCTCATTGTCATGTTCCTGATTCACCTGCTGCTGCTGGTATTGGCTGGCCTGAATCCTGTCACGTACATGAAAAAAGCTTTCCCTGTCCTGGCCTTTGCCTTCACATCCAGGACGAGTGCTGGAGCACTGCCGCTGAATATTAAAACACAGCGGTCACTCGGGGTATCTGAAGGGATAGCCAACTTCTCAGGTTCATTCGGCCTTACTATCGGCCAAAACGGATGTGCCGGGATCTATCCGGCAATGCTGGCAGTCATGATTGCGCCTACAGTAGGAATCGACCCTCTGTCACCGTCATTCCTGCTGTCTGTCATCGCCATCGTCGCCATCAGTTCTTTTGGCGTAGCAGGTGTAGGCGGCGGCGCTACCTTTGCGGCACTGCTTGTCCTTTCAGCACTCAATCTGCCGGTAGGGCTTGCAGGCCTCCTCATTTCCATTGAGCCCCTCATTGATATGGGGCGGACAGCGGTCAATGTATCCGGAAGCATGACATCCGGCATTCTCACAAGCCGTGTGACTGGGGACATTGATACTGCTGCTTATAATGATGCTGCTAATAAAATTGAAGCAGAAGCTTGATTGAAAAGGCCGGGGGCTCCCTCCGGCTTTTTCTGTATGAAAAAACGAAATTGGTAGAAAAATTTGGTATATTCCGTTACGATAATGGAAAAAAGGGAGTTGGACGGTGAAAATGGATAACTTTGAAGAATATGATGATCCTGTTTTATATGATATTGAGAACAGCTGGACAGGGGAGCTGCATCTGCTGCTGGAGCTTTTGGAAGGCAGAAGGGGGCCGGTCATCGACCTGGCATGCGGGACAGGGAGGCTCGCTATTCCGCTGGCTGAAAAGGGTTTTGAAGTGACAGGTGTCGATATACATAAAGGCATGCTCGGCAGGGCGGCTGAAAAAGCGAAAGGGCTTCCGATCAAATGGATCTGCGGGGATGTAAGATCGGTGGATCTGGAGCTGAAGTCTGGGCTCATTTACATGTCCGGCAATTCCTTTCAGCATTTTTTGACCAATCAGGACCAGAATAGGCTCCTGGAAGCCGTTGTAAACCACCTGGACAAAAGAGGGCTGTTTATCTTCGATACCCGGTTTCCTTCTGCAGAAGAATTGCTTCAGCCTGAACAAGAGGAATATTGGAAAACCATCACTGGAAAAAGCGGGGAGCAAATAAAGGTTTCTACGATCAGCAAATACGATAAGTTAACACAGATCCAGCATTACCAGACAATCCGAAGGAGCGATCTGGAAGAAACAGTAAAGAATATTTTTCTTAGATATACATATCCGCAGGAGATGGAACGGCTGCTTGGAAGCTGCCGCCTGGAGATAGTCCAAGTCTATGGAGGCTGGGACAAAAGGGCGCTGACTGCCCGGTCTGAATCCTTGGTTTATGTATGCAGAAAGGCTGGAGGTGCCTGATACAGGCTCCTTCAGCCTGTTTGCCGGGGCTATGCCCCTGCTGCTGAATGCCGGCCCCGATTCATCATGATCGTCAGGATTGCCACACTGATGATGGTCAGGAACGAATAGAAAAAATGCGTCCATCCGACTGCTTTGATTCCTGATGAGATAATCAGCGCATCCATTATAAAGATGATCAGCCCCACATTGACAGAAAATGCTTTTGAGAGAAGCTGTGCAAGCAGATCAGAGCCGCATGTGCTTGTGTCATACCGGAGCATGAGTCCGATCCCGCAGCCGACCAGTATTCCTCCAATAACAGCGCTTGGCAGTATCCCCAGCGGCATGGTTCCTTTGATAGGCTCAAAGAGGTCAATAAAAATGGAGGAAGCCAGCAGACCGGACAAACTGTAAAAGAAATACTTGCGGTGATAAAACCAGGCCGCTGTATAAACAGGGATGCTGAGGCATACCAAAGACAGGCCCGGTGGGAAATCATAATAATAGTGCAGAATCAGGCCAAGCCCGATAAAACCGCCATCCAGCAGATGATGAGGAATGATAAAGCCATTGATGCCAATCCCCATAAGAAAGCTTCCCATTATGATAGCAGTCATTTTATGTACCATCTCTCACATCACCTTATCTTGTCCTGTCCTATAAAGAAAAGTATGTGCGAATTGTACATTTAGAACGTCTGCCTTAAGGGTTATAATTTGAAAGCTGAAACTGGAAGGCTTCTGTTCAATCCTGCTCCTGCAGCTTCTGATAAGGCAGTAATTTTCAGTTGAAGAGGGAGGGAAATAACAGGAAGATACAGCCGGTACTGCTATATCTGTCAGGCACTGCTTTCTTTGTTCCAAAAGTTGGTAATGGGTGATTGGTATCTTTTCGCGAAAATATCAGCTATAATGCCCACTATATAAGAAAATTATAGAAATAGCCCTTTATCAGGAGGGCGAAAGGGGACGGATCATGAAGAAGATTAAATGGACGATGCTGGCAGTCTTGACCGCTGCCGTTTTAACTGCTTGCGGCGGGAATGGGGACAATGCTCAATCAGAAGATAAAAATGCAAGCAAGCAGGAAGAAAAGAGCCAGGAGGCCAGCATGAAGGAAATGCAGGAAAAACTGGACAAGCAAAAAGTCGATGAAAAAGAAACCGTTGCTGTTGTCAATGACGATAAAATTCTGGGCAAAGACTTTAACGGCATGCTCCAGAATGCTCAAATGAGCTATCAGATGAGCGGACAGGATCCGACTACCAAAGAAGCCTCAGAACAAATCAAGCAGCAGACAATAGACAGCCTGGTCGGACAAAGCTTAATCATGCAGGAAGCCGCTGATAAAGGCTACAAGGCCTCAGAAGAAGAGGTACAGGGCCAGCTGGATGAAATAAAGAAACAATACGAAGGCGATGACAAGAAATTTGCCGCTGCCCTAAAGGATGCGGGATTGACTGAAGAAGAGCTGAAGGGGCAAATCAGCGATTCTATCGTATCAAATAAGTATATCGATAAAGAAATTAAAGCTGATGCCGCTACAGAAGAAGAAGTCAAAGCTTATTATGATCAAGTGAAAGCATCAACACCTGAAGGGCAATCAGTTCCGGAATACGAAGAAATAAAAACAAAAATCCAGGAACAGCTTAACGACCAAAAGAAACAGGAAGTACTGGTTAAACAGGTTGAAGATCTGAAAAAGGATGCCAAGGTTGAAGTACTGATATAAAAGAAAGAGCAGCTGCATATTGCAGCTGCTCTTTTTGTTTGTTATTTTCAATGGGCAAGCGACCTCCGCATTTCGATTGTCCAGCTCCAAAGCCTAGCCCCTCGAGTCATAAGCCAAACAGATCAAAAGGTTAAAGGGCAAACCTTTCGCTCTGTTCGTCTTATGCTTGTCGGGGCTGAGCAAGGCTTTTCCGCATTTCAATTTGTCCAGCTCCGGCTCCTAGGTGCTCGAGTCATAAGCCAATCAGGCCAGAAGGTTAAAGAACAACCTTCCGTCCTGATTGGCTTATGCTTGAGGGCCACAGGATGTGGGTCATGCGGACGTTGCCACAGGACGTGGCGTTCTTAGTCCGCGTTCCTCTAATGAACAGTCGCCTCCGCATTTCTATTAGTGCGGCAAAAACGCCAGCTGATAAAAGAACAATACGGCAAACAGGTAAACAAGCGGATGGACGTCGCGCCATTTTCCTTTTACGATTTTCATCAGCGGGTAGGAGATGAAGCCAAGTGCGATGCCTGTTGCGATGCTTGATGTCAGCGGCATGCTCAGGATGATCAGGAAGGCAGGGAATGCTTCGTCCAGTTCATTCCATTTAATATGCGAAATGCTCCCCATCATCAGGCTGCCTACAATGATCAGTGCTGGTGCAGTGATGGCCGAAAGTCCGGATACCGCGCTTACGAGCGGACCGAAAAAGGCTGCAAGGACAAACAGACCAGCTACAGTGAGGGAGGTCAGGCCGGTCCGGCCCCCTGCGGCTACTCCTGAAGAAGATTCAATATATGCTGAGGTAGGGCTTGTACCGAACATTGCACCGATTGTGGTAGCGATGCTGTCAGAAAGAAGCGCCTCCCTCGCCCGCGGCATGGTATTGCCTTTCATGAGCCCGGCCTGCTGGGCCACGCCGATCATTGTTCCTGTTGTATCAAAGATTGTAACAAGCAGGAAAGAGAAGACGACGGCATACAGACTATGCTGGAAGACTTCCGCAAATGCTGACAGCGGATTGGCAATGATCAGGCCATCAGGAAGTGAAGGCAGTGAAACTAATCCTTGCTCAAAGCTGAGCTGGCCCGTGAAAAAGGCAATCAGTCCGGTAGCGATCATTCCGAAAAACATTGCGCCATTTACATTCAATACCATAAGGACGAGTGTGACGGCCAGGCCGATAAGCGCAAGCACGGCTGATGGCTGATGAAGGTCTCCCAGCGCTACCAGATTGGTCGGATGGCTTGTAATGATGCCTGTAAGCCGCAGTCCGATGAAGGCAATGAACAGGCCGATCCCGGCCGTGATGCCATGCTTCAGATTTTCAGGAATCGCTTCAATCAGCTTCTTGCGGAAAGGGGTCAATGACAGGATGATAAAGATGATCCCGGCAACGAAAACGGCTGCAAATGCCGTCATATAATCAATATTTCCATGAGTGCCCACAACTGAATAGGCGAAATACGCATTCAAGCCCATTCCAGGGGCGATGGCTATCGGGTAATTGGCGAACAGGGCCATCCACAATGTCCCGGCAACAGCAGCAATGATGGTCGCTGTGAACACTTGGTCAAAAGGGACGCCGGCATCTGAAAGGATGACAGGATTGACGACTACAATATAAACCATCGTCAAGAACGTTGTGATGCCTGCTAGAACCTCTGTTTTCACATTGGTTTGATAATCTTTAAGTTTAAACATAAAAAACCTCCGGAAATACGAACATTTAAAAAGCACAAATAATATATTATTCGTTTTTATAATGAAATTCAAGTGCTAATCATTATTATTCTGTAAAAAGCCTGAATGCATTCGGTTTCACATAAACTTTGCTGAAAGCTGGTACAGGGAAAATTTTAAATAATTTGAAAATGGGTTGATTATTGCATCCTGCAGACTTTACACTTATTTCAATTACTGAATGGGGGAATTTTGCATGTATGCAGAATTGCAGGGACTGACAATCTTTGAACAGGCGGAAAAGCTGACAGCAGAGCTGATCAAGCGGGATAGCTATACCAATACAGACGGTGAAAGAAAGAAGGCAGAATTCATCAAGGGGATCATCAGCACTTTTCCATATTTTAAAGTCCGCCCGGATTTTTGCTGGGAGCAGGAGATTGAAGGGGATCCTTTTTCCAGAAAAAATGTATTTGCTTTTATTAAAGGAAAGGGAAAGCAGACAATCCTTTATCATGCCCATTTTGATACGGTAGGGATTGAAGACTATGGTACATTGAAGCCCTTTGCCCATGATCCGGACGGGCTGCAGGCTTTCTTTGCGCAATATGAAGCAGATGTGGAGCTTTGTAATGATGCAAGATCAGGTGAATGGCTTTTTGGCCGAGGGGGCCTTGATATGCAAAGCGGAATTGCTGTCCACCTGGCAAATCTCCTTTATTTTTCAGAGCATCCAGAGGAGCTTGACGGGAATCTGCTTGTCCTCTTCAATGCGGATGAAGAAGGCCAGCACACCGGCATTCGGGCTGCACTGGGGGAACTGCTCCGGCTCAAAGCAGAGCACGGGCTTCAATACCGGGCCAGCATCAATAATGACTTCATCTCCCCTTTGTTCGACGGAGACAGCAGAAAATATATCTATGCAGGGACGGCCGGGAAGCTGCTGCCGTGTTTTTATATCGCAGGAAGGGAAGCGCATGCAGGCGAAAGCCTTGCAGGACTCGATCCGACGATTGTAGCATCAGAGCTCAATCTAAGGATCAGCCAGAATTTCAAACTTGCTGAAAAAGTGGAAGATGAATTGATCCTCCCGCCGAGCTGCTTATATATGAAGGATGACAAAAAAAGCTATGATGTCCAGACAGCCGTAAGCTGCAAGCTGTATTTCAATTATTTTATCTATAATAAATCGCCAGTTGAGCTGATGAAGGAATTGAAGATGATTGCAATGGAAGCGTGCGCTGAGGCTGAGAAAAGGCTGTCGGAAAGCTATGAGCTTTATCGGCGCACCAATAGCCTGCCGGAGGGCGGCCTTGACTGGGGAATGGAGGTGATCACCTTTTCGGAGATGGTCCATTATCTTGATGGACTAGGGCTCGATCCTGTGAAAGCTGTCAGGGACAGCATCAAAGAAGCGGGAAAGTATGAAAGTGATGAGCGGATGCTGGCATTCGCAGCAGTCGAGGCGCTTCACCGGCTTGATCCTGAGAAAAAGCCGAGAGCCATCCTGTTCTTTGCACCTCCATTCCTTCCTGCGAATCACATTGGGGGTGGAAGCATCCTGAGCTGTCTTGAAGAAGTGCTGAGAGAGGAAGAGATGCTGACAGGCGAGGAATTTAAGCTGAGAAAGTATTTCCCGTACCTGTCTGATGCCAGCTTTCTTTCATACAGCGGGTCAGATGATGAAATCGGCTTGCTAAAGCAGAATTTCCCGGCAATGGACGAGCTCTTTCCCATCCCGCTAAAGGAAATGAAAACATTGAATATTCCTTCCCTGAATATTGGAGTCTATGGGAAGGGCGGACATAAATGGACAGAAAGAGTCTACAAGCCATATACCTTTGGGATTCTCCCTGGCCTGATCAGAAAGCTGACTGTCAGGCTGCTTCAAAGCAGCTGATCATAAGACTGTTTTTAAAAGGCTGCCTCAGTCAGCAGCCTGGTCCAGGAAAAATTTGCGTGTGAGCACCAGCCCTGCTATATAAAGCCCAAAAGCAAAGTAGGCAGGCAAAAGATGATAAAAGGTGGTATAGCCGATATAAAAATGGGTGAGAATACCTGCCGCAAAGGCAGGGATGCCGCCGATGAGAAGCATCCTCCACACCCACTTCCCGCCTTGGCGGAAGCCCCATAGGGCGGTCATCAGCACCAGCAGGCCAACACTGAACAAAGCGCTGCCGAAGCCGGCCCGATCATGGGCAATCAGCGGGATGAGCTTTTCATTGAGATTGTTCATCTGTTCAGGGGTCATGCAGATATATCCGATATCAGTCTGGACGAAAACACCGGTTGCACCTATGGCGGAAATGGATATCCCGCCAATGACAAAAGAAAAACCAAGGATGACAAAACACAGCTGCCCCCAAAGGCTTTTCCGCCAGGCTGCTGTGTTTTTTCTATTAATAGAACGAGGCCTTTGATTGGCTCCCTTTGAGTTCCAGAGCCCCATTAAAAAGAAGGGAAGCAGAATGAGCCAAAAAAGTCCGTGAAGCCAATCGAAATAGCCGTATCCGATAAACAGCAGGATTCCGAGGAAACCAGTCACCGCGCCTGCATTGATTGCCTTTCGTGCCCAGTGGAGACCGTGCCTGGCACCGTGGCGGGCAAGCTCCATATAGAGGATTCCGCCCGAGATCATGGTCCCGGCGAGTGTCATCCGGTCGTGCAGCATAAATTTGATGAGCAGCGGGTTCATCAGTATAAGGTCTTCCCGGCTGATGCCAAGGAAATGTTCATCATAAGGAAGAATGACAGATGTCAGGCTGAAAAAAAGGGCGATCAGCCCGCCAATCAGGATGAAAAAGCCAAACAGCCAATACAGCATCCAGCCTCCAAAATCCCCCCTTCCTGCATGAACCCCGAGGTCTGCAGCCGCTTCATTGATCCTCTTTGGAAGCCCGGGCCCTGAGGAAACATATCCTCCCGACAGCATAATCAAGTCTGCCCCTGCTGTATATAATCTAATGGCGTCCTCCGGCTCAAGGACTCCCCCGGAGACAATTGCAGGAAAGCCAGCTGGATATGTGTTCTTTATAGTCGATAAACAATCCGTGAAAGCTTCTGGAGCGCTTAATGGGAATGTTTGCCTGCCGCCTGAAAAATACGCCTCTTCATCTAATACAATCCCCTGAATCAGGTTTTCATCTGCCAAAGCGGCAATAATGGTCTGCTGCTTCCGGAAGGCAGCGGGGGAAGTGCCGAGGAGGACAGGTTTGCCTTTAAGGATACCGGCAATCTTTCTATAGTGTTCCTGCTTAAACCTCCATCCGTCTTCAAGGATCATTGCCGAAGCATATGGGCAAAGGCGTCCAGCCAGATCGATAATTTCTGCTGCTGCCAAATCCATGCTGGAAGCAGGTGAATTTATTCTGATGAACAGCGGCTGATGGGCAGCTTTCATTTTTTCAAGCTTGGAGATCGTCCTATCTACTCCAATGGACTCCAGCGGAACAGGATAGGAAATCGATCCATCTTGATGCTTGACAGCGGTACCGCTGGAAAGCTGCACTTCCATAGAAACAGGGCCGGCTTCCAGAAAACCGAAGCCTAGCCTGGTAAAAGCCTTTGTACCGGAAAGAAGGGGATCCACTTTCCCACTTAAGCCGACAGGCGATTGAAAACTGTATCCAAGCATCGTCTTTTGAAGTTCAGGTGCCGGAGACATATGCCCAAGAAATTCAATGATGTGCCTGCCGCCCGGCAGCGATGAGAGACTGTTCATCCCTTTATGGATAAATTCCCGTCCCGCTCCGCCCGGGAGCCTTTCCAGAATCGGTTTGAATATCGGATGATATGACCAGTCAGGCATCGTGTGCACCTCCCTGATTATTTTCTAATCCTAGTGTACTGGAAAACTTCCAGTCTAACCAGAAGGCAGGACGGCACTTTTTTCTGAAAAAACAAATGAAAATATTTTCCAAAAGCACTACCCGTTGTAAAATAAAATCATGAATATAAATTGAAAGTGCGAGGTCACTAGAATGATAGAAGGAAAAATCTTGGTTGTCGAGGATGAATTGCCGATCCGGAAGCTTATTCTATTTAATCTTGAAAGATCCAACTTCGAGGTGCTTGAAGCGGGAGATGGGAAAACGGCGTTGCAGCTTGCGGAGGATAAAAACCCTTCGCTCGTGGTGCTGGATGTGATGCTGCCTGATATGGATGGTTATGAAATATGTACAAAGCTCAGGGAGCGGCACCCGGATCTGCCCATCATTATCTTATCTGCAAGAGGGCAGGATATGGACAAAATCATGGGTCTGGAAATAGGTGCTGATGATTATATTGTCAAACCCTTCAACCCGCTTGAGCTTGCCGCAAGGATCCGCTCTGTTCTGAGGCGGACATCAAGGAATACTTCCCCGGACCGGCCTGCAGCCTTAGAGCTGGGCCCTTACCTGCTTGAAGTCAAAACCCAGCGCCTGTATAAGTCGGGCAGGCTTGTAAAATTGACGGCAAGGGAATTCCAGCTGATGAAGTTTTTGCTGCAAAAGCGGAATGAGCCAGTCACTAGAGATGAGCTTCTTGACGAAGTGTGGGGATTGAATTATTTCGGTGATCCGAAAACAGTGGATGTCCATATCAGGAGGCTGCGGGAAAAAATTGAAGATGAACCTTCAAGCCCTTTGTTCCTTAAAACCGTTTGGGGGTATGGGTACTGCTTTCAGGAAAGCGGGCAGAAGTCATGAAAAACGGGATCAGAAAACGGCTTGCAGGAAGCTATCTTGTGATGATCATCATCACAGTGGCCCTTTTCGAGGCAGTCATCCTGTCAGCCCTGCGGCTTTATTATATGGGGGGTGTCAAGCAGGCGCTCAGGGATCAGGGAAGCATGTTCTCCGTTTATTATGAGCAATATTTCCAGACAAGGCCGCTCAAGGATTCAGCAGATCAGCTCCTGCAGCAGTACAATTTCCTCCTTGATGCAAAGGTGCAGATCGTCGGCAAGGATGGAGCACTGCTTTCGGGGAGCAGCCTGCCGGAAGGAGAAAGCCTGAAGGGTTTTCAGGATATAGAATCGGCCCTCTCCGGTACTACAGGCTATTGGACGGGGACCGAAGCTGGAGAAAAGCTTCTCTCTGTCGCAAGGCCGATCCTTGTTTCTGGAGAGCCGGTCGGTGCCATCAGGCTGACAACCTCACTCGAACAGCTTAACGAAGTTTTCCTGCAAAATGCATCAGCATTAATTATGATCGGACTCGCCGTCATCCTGATTGCCGGGACTATCAGCTATTTTCTGGCGAATACGATTATTAAGCCTGTAAGCCGTATAACAGAGGCTGCAGAACTGATGGCATCCGGAAAGTTTTCTGTGAGGATCAAGAAGGAGCGGGATGATGAAGTTGGCCTGCTTGCCGATACATTGAATTATATGGCCGAGGAGGCCGAAAAGCATGAAAAGCTGAAGAACGAGTTTATTGCCTCTGTTTCCCATGAGCTGAGGACACCTTTGACCTCTGTCAAAGGATGGGCCCTTACTCTCCGGAGCATGACGGATGAAAAGGTGTTCACCGAAGGATTGAATATCATTACAGACGAAAGTGAAAGGCTTAGCCATCTGCTCGGTGAACTGCTTGATCTATCAAGCCTTTCATCAGGGAAGGCGGGCTTTGTTTTTGAGCGTATCCTGCTGCAGAAAATGGTCCAGCAGACAGTCAATCAGCTTAGACCGCGGGCGAATCGCCAGAATATCCTTTTATCCAGTGAGATAACGGAAGAACCCCTTTTTTTAAATGCAGACAGAGATCGGCTGAAGCAGGTGCTGCTGAATGTTCTTGATAACAGCTTGAAGTTCACACCTGCAGAGGGCACCATATCTGTCGCTCTGAAGCGGAAGGAAAAGGAAGCAGTCATTATCGTCAGTGATACAGGGGCAGGGATACCTTCCGATGAGCTGGAAGCAGTAAAGGAAAAGTTTTATAAAGGAAAAATCCATGGAGCAGGAACCGGACTTGGACTTGCAATCTGCCAGGAGATCATAGCGGCACACCAAGGGCAGTTTGAGCTGGCCAGTGAGAGAGGAAAAGGAACTGCCGCATATATCAGGCTGCCTTTGTAAGGATGGAAGAATGTATTTCCTTCTAGCCCTTGAGGGAGAGTGGAGGGGAAAATGAGAAAACTCAAACTTATAGCCATACTGCTGGGCTTTTTGCTGCTTGGAGGATGCACGTTTCTTCCTGAGCCGGTCAGCCTTATACAGGCGCCAAGGCCCCCGGCAGAAAAGATTCAGGAAAAAGAAAATCTTGAGCCTGTCGCCAAGCGGTTCCTCCCTGCAGATGCAATTTTAGCGGTTCCTGACAGGCCGGTTGGAGGAAGCAGCATACTGGAAGCGGATTTTGATGGAGATGGGTCACCGGAAGCGGCAGTTTTCTACAAGCTCAAAGGAGACCCCGGCAAACCAGGGACTCTTGTTCTCAAAAAAGTGCAAAAAGAATGGACTTTGCAGGAAGATATAAAAGGCATTGGATTTGATGTAGGCTGGGGTGCGGCCGCCGACGTGACAGGGGATGGAGCGGATGAACTATTGCTGGGCTGGAGCATCGGCGCTTCAGCAGGAAGCACGCTCAATATTTTTTCCTTTGCTGAAGGCTCCCTGAAAAAGATTGGCCAGGAAAACTATCACGAGCTGGAAATGGTCCGCCCTGAAGAAGGATCTTTCTATTCATTGGCCGTATGGGCACGCGATCTTGCTGACGTATATCAGGTTGATATGCTGTCATGGGACGGCAGCCGCTTTACTTCTGATAAAGAGCTGTATCCAGCTTACTTCCCTAAAGTTTCACAATATTATAAAGCAAGGACAGCTGAAGTCCCTGATGCAGCAATATACTGGTATTTCCTGGCTGAAGCGCAGGTGAAGGAAGGAAAGCCCGAAGAAGCAATCCAATCAATAGAAAAGGGCATGAACCTAAACATGATTATGCCGGGTTACAGCAAGTTTTCAGAGCTGAAAGACGAAATTATAGCCATGCTTGGAGACAGGAAAGGACAGGATACTGCTTTATATATTCCCGAATCTGACCTGACGCTCGCTATCCCGCTTGAATTGTTTCCTTATTTGACTGTGGAAGGATCTCCCGGCACAAGCAATGAATACAGCTTATCTGCAAGCATCAAGCCCGAGGGGGAGGAAAAAGGGCAGCTGTTTGATATTGTGATTTATCCTAAAGATGCAGGAGAACCCATGGATGAAAAAGATTTACTGAAGCTTTTTGAGGATGACCTTTATATATATATGGTCAGGAAAGGGTGGAAAAACCCCTATCCCACGGACAGTCCTGCTTTCGAACTTTACAGCTTGGCAGTTTCTAAAAAGGATGAAATAATCTCCAGTCTGAAGAGGGGTTCTCCTGTACAGAAGCTCGAAAACCTGGAGGAAGAAATGCTGGCTGCTGCAATCAATGAAGCGGCACAAAAGCGCTGGCATGTTCAAAGCGGCGGCAATATAGAAGAAATGGAATCCATTACGATCGATGATTTGGACTATCGCTTTATGGGCAGGGATCTTGATTCAGAATCAAAGCTGATCCAGTATTTTTCATCTTCCTTTACAAATGAAGCCATTTCAGCTTATATCACTCATTCAGGCATCAAGGAACATAATGGAAGGCTCGTGCAGCCTAATGCAGATGGCGGGTCCATCATGGGCTATCAGCATGCAGAAATCCTTCAGATGAAGGATGCCGGTGACGTGAAAGAGTTTGATTTAAAGGCCCCGCTTGGTGATACACTTTTATACGAAACTTTTCATATTGAATTTGAAAAAACAAAGGCCGGCTGGAAAATTTCCTCCATGCCGGGAAGCTTTTAGTTCCTGAACCATCCCCTGCGGCCGGGGATGGTTCATTTCTGTCATGCTGCTCATGTTATTTTTCATGATCCTTGCTGCTGCCTTTTCTCAGGCTTAAGCTATAGGCAGCAGCTGATATTATTGAAGCGCATAGAAACAGCAGGCATAATATCCCTTGCATCCGGTGTCCTCCTTCCTGAATTTCTCAAACCATAAGAGGAGCTTAAAGTATGAAATGCGTTCCAGCGCAAGTGAAAATGCCGCACATGCTATAATGCTGATAAGCAAGGAGGTCAGGAGATGGCGAATATCAGAGAAATTGCCAAACTGGCAAACGTGTCTGTGTCAACAGTTTCCAGGGTGCTTAATAAGCATCCTTATGTGGCAGAAGAAAAACGGCTGGCCGTCATGAAGGCCATTGAAAAGCTCGATTACATCCAGAATATCAATGCAGTCCATCTGTCAAAAGGGAAGACCAGGACGGTAGGGGTTATGCTGCCATATGTGAATCACCCTTATTTTTCTTCCCTGCTGGAAGGGATTGGAGAGGAAGCTCTAAAGCATGAGTATGGCCTTCACCTTTTTCAGACTGCCTATGATCCTGATAAAGAAATAGAGGCACTCGCAAAGATGAAAATGAGGATGGTTGATGGGATGATCATTCTTTCCCGGAAAAGCAGCTGGAGCAAAATGGAGCCATACTGCCTCAATATGCCTGCAGTCATTTGTGAAAAGCTGGACCATCCTTCTGTCAGTGCTGTCTATATCGACCATTATAAAGCGTTTCGCCAGGGGCTCGATCATCTGCTGTCTAAAGGGTATAGGAGAATCGGCTATTGCATTGCCAGGAGAACCGGCACAAACAGCATGCTCCGGTATCAGGCATTCTGTGAAGGATTGGCAGAACAGAATATCGCCGTTACAGAGGATTGGATTTTTGACAGATGCCTGGGCATTGAGGACGGCGAAAGGGTGGCCAGGCAGCTTTATGGGATGGCAGAGAGGCCGGACGCACTGCTCGTCAGCAGCGATCAGGTGGCAGCCGGCATCATTGCAGAATGGAGCAAGCTGGGACTCAGGATACCAGGTGATCTGGCTGTTTTAAGCTTTGATAATCATCCGATTTCCAGGGCACTGCAGATTACAACGATGGATCTGCCTGTATACGAAATGGGCCAAACAGCTTTCAGGCTGTTCCTGGAAAGGCTCTCAAGCGGACAGGCAAAACAGATGGAGGCAGAAGCAGCCCTGATTGAAAGGAAAACCGTCTGAAGGGACATGTTGCAGAGGAGTGAGTGTATGGAATTAAACAGTGAAGAAGATATAGTAAAGGCCATTCAGGACGACGTCTGGATGATGGACATCCTGAAAGCGGCTGAAGCTGCCGGGCTGCCGGACTGGTGGATTTGTGCCGGGTTTGTCCGCTCTAAGATATGGGATGTTTTGCATGAAATCCGGGAGAGGACGCCCCTCCCGGATATCGATGTCATATATTTCAATAAAGAAAATACTGGTGAAGCTTCTGAAAAGGAGGCTGAACAGCTGCTGCGGAAGCTGATGCCCGGTGTTCCATGGTCCGTAAAAAATCAGGCAAGGATGGCTTTCCGGAACGGGATGCCTCCTTATGCTTCTTCACTTGATGCTGTTTCCAAATTTCCTGAGACAGCAACTGCGCTTGCTGTTACCCTGGATCAGGGCCGGCTGCAATTGGGTGCCCCCTGGGGAGTGGAAGATGCCGTCAGCGGAGTGGTCAGGCCGACCAGTTTTTTCCTGGAGAATGAAGAGAAAAGGGAAATATACCGCCAGAGGATAAAAAAGAAAAAATGGCATCACAGCTGGAGCGGGCTGTGCATTCAGCAGATTTAAAAGGGCTATAAAATAATCCAGCAGAAATAGGGCATGAATAAGGTATTCGGCAGAGGTTGTAGTGATTGATTTTTGGAGATAAAATGTTATAGTTGAAAAGGATTTTAATCAAAGGCTTATGCTGTACATAGGAGGAAGAAACGTGAAGCTAGGTATAATTGGACTGGGCAAAATGGGGTACAATCTTGCCCTTAATATGAGAGACAAAGGCCATGAAGTGGTGGCTAATGATGTAAATACAGAAGCAATGGAAAAGATTTCGGCAGAAGGCGTCGCGACGGCAGCTTCGATTGAAGAGCTTGCAGCAATGCTCCCTTCTCCTAAGGTTATCTGGATGATGGTGCCTGCCGGAGACATCACTGAAAAGGTTCTGAGCAGTGCAGCAGCTGTGCTGACAGAAGGAGACATCATCATCGACGGCGGAAACTCCAACTACAAGGAAACTCTGCGCCGCGGGGATGAACTCGCAGAGAAGGGCATCCATTATATCGACTGCGGAACAAGCGGCGGCCAGGAAGGTGCACGCCATGGCGTCTGCACGATGATCGGCGGCGACAAGGAGGCTTTCAGCGTAGTTGAGCAGCTGTTTGCCGATATTTCTGTTCCGAACGGCTATCTTTACTCTGGAAAGCGCGGCAGCGGCCACTTCCTGAAAATGGTCCACAATGGCATTGAGTACGGAATGATGCAAGCTTTTGCCGAAGGCTTTGAAATTCTTGAAAAAAGCAATTTCGACTATGATTACAAAGAAGTATCGCGTGTATGGAATAATGGTTCTGTTATCCGTTCATGGCTGTCTGAGCTTCTGGAAAATGCGTTCAGCAAAGATCCTAAGCTTGAAGGCATCAGAGGTGTCATGAATTCTTCAGGAGAAGGCAAATGGACAGTAGAAGCAGCACTTGACTTCCAGGCGTCTGCCCCGGTTATTGCGATGTCCCAGTTCATGCGCTATCGCTCACTTGAGGATGATACATTCCACGGCAAGGTAGTGGCAGCACTCAGGAATGAGTTCGGCGGTCATGCGGTCGTAAAAAGCGGCGAATAATAAAGAATGATCCTGCCTAAGCAGGATCTGAAGACTGCAGATAAATTCAATGAAAATTGAATGTCTGCAGTCTTTTTTTTGCTGGTTATGCTGTGAATTTTGCTGTTCACAGCCGTACCTGAAATACGCAGCATATAAAGCGTTTTCATTTTTGGGGTTAAATCCGTTTTGAAGAGATGGCATTTCTCATTTTCCGAAGCGCCTGCTTTCCTTCCTCTTTGCGGGCGATCATGACGTTTACATATAAGGCATCAATGATGCTCAGCTGGGCAATGCGGGATGACAGGGCCTCTGAGCGGTAGTCTGTTTCTTCGGCAACCGTGTAAAGGGCGATGTCGGCCTGCTGAGTCAGCGGGGTTTTGGCAAAGTTGGTGATGCTGATCGTCCTGGCGCCGTTTTCCCTGGCCACCTTCAGCACTCCGATCATATCCTTCGTTGCCCCTGAATGGGAAATGAACACGGCCGTATCTTTATCGGACAGCTGGGAAGCTGACATAAGCTGCAAATGGGAATCACTGTTGGCATGGACGGTAAGTCCGGTCCGGATGAATTTGTGGTAGGCATCCTGCGCAATGATTCCTGAGCCCCCGCTTCCGAAAAACTCAACCTTTTCCGCCTGCAGGATTGCTTCCACAGCCATTTCAAAAGCTCCTCCCCTTATAAGCTTCAGGGTATCCTCCAATGTATTGATATTCGACCGGAACACTTTTTCCGAGACTGTAAGAACGTCATCCTCCTCCTGGATCGTCTCATGGATATCCTTTATCGGTGCGACAATTTCAGAGGCAAGGGCTATTTTCAGCGCCTGATAGCCTTTGAAGCCAATCCTTTTGCAGAAGCGGAAAACCGTTGAATCTGCAATCCCTAAATCATCTGCCAGCTGATTGATGGAGCTGTGGACAATTTTTTCGGGATTGTCCAAAATATAGTCAGCTATTCTTTTTTCTTTATCACTGAATTTGGAATAATGGGTTTTAATGCGGGCAAAGCAATAAAGAGTTTCCATTGATGCACTCCCTATCAAATTTTTCTATAGTTCTATTATAAAAGAAAAAAATTTCTTTGAAAACGGTTGCAATCAGAAAAAAATTTTATATAATAAAAACATAAGGCGAAAGAATTTTTTTTCATGTATTAATAGATAAAGAAGAAAATTATTTCGTATTCTGTCAAATTATCAGAAAACAAAATGTAAGCGTTTAATAGGGGAGGAACTAAAATGTCTGGTTCAATGCTTATTTTAGTAGCAATGGCAGGAATCTTCCTGCTGCTGTTTCTTGTAATGAAAACCAAGCTCCATGCTTTCGTCGCGTTGCTCCTTGTCAGCCTGCTTGTAGGGATTGCTGCAGGAATGCCGCTTGGAGGCGTCATCGAATCTGTCCAGAATGGCATGGGGGGAACCCTCGGGTTTGTAGCTGTCGTAGTCGGGCTCGGGGCTATGTTCGGCCGAATGCTGGAGGTTTCCGGCGGGGCTGAGCGCCTGGCGCAGACGATGATCAAGAAATTCGGGGAAGATAAAGCACAGTGGGCCCTAGGGATCACGGGCTTCATTGTAGCCATACCAGTATTCTTTGATGTCGGCTTCATTATCCTTGTGCCGATTGTCTACGGGCTTGCCAAGAAAACAGGTAAATCCCTTCTGTACTACGGGATACCGCTGCTGGCAGGATTGGCTGTCACACACAGCTTCATTCCCCCTACTCCAGGGCCTATCGCGGTAGCTGACCTGATTGGCGCAGACTTGGGCTGGGTGATTCTGTTTGGTATTTTAGCAGGTATACCTTCCATGATCATTGCTGGTCCGCTGTTCGGTAAATTTATTGCCAAAAGGATTCATGTTACCATTCCGGAATATATGAATATCGAAGAAAAAGAATATGATAGGGAACTTCCAAGCTTTGGAATGATTGCAAGCATCATCTTCATCCCGCTCGTACTGATTTTAATCAATACAGTGTCCGGTGTTGTGCTTGAAGAAGGAAATGGCCTGCGTGCTGTATTCACTTTCATGGGACATCCATTTGTTGCTCTGACGCTGGCTACCCTGCTGGCATTCTATTTCCTCGGCACAAAGCGCGGTTATTCCCGCCAGGAAGTGCAGGATATTGCAACGAAGTCTCTTGAGCCAGCCGGGATCATCATCCTTGTAACCGGTGCCGGCGGTGTCTTCAAGCAGGTTCTGATTGATTCAGGTGTTGGACAGGTTCTGGGCGATATGATGGCTTCGTCATCACTGCCGCCGATCCTGCTCGCATTCCTGATTGCTACATTTGTCCGTGTAGCCCAAGGTTCGGCAACGGTCGCGATGGTAACAGCGGCAGGCCTTATTGCCCCGCTTATCGAAATCATGGGACTGGAAGGGCCCGTCCTTGGATTGATTGTAATCTCTATCGCGGCAGGCGCAACCATTTTCTCGCATGTCAACGACTCAGGGTTCTGGCTTGTTAACCGCTACTTCGGCCTTGATGTAAAGGACACGCTCAAGTCCTGGACTGTCATGGAAAGCTTGATTGCGATTGTAGGATTCCTGGTTGTCTTTATAATCGGATTCTTTATTTCTTAAAAAAGAGGCAGACCAATATAAAGGAGAAAGGGAGCGGCAGCGCTTCCTTCTTCTGTATTCCTGGACTTCTTCCAGAGGGGAGAGTCCATATCGGTGTATGTTATTTTTGATTCGTTGTAAACTTAAAAAGAGAGCTTTAAAAGATTGGAGAGGTTCAAATGACAGCTGAAAAGTATATGCTAGGAGTGGATATCGGGACGACGAGCACAAAGTCTGTCCTTTTTAATAAAGAAGGCAAGGTGGCTGCCAAGCATTCTATCGGCTATCCTTTACATACGCCAACCCCGTCGGCTGCAGAGCAGGATCCGGATATCATCCTGGCAGCCGTGGCAGGCACCCTCAAAGCCTGCATGGAAGAAGGGGGCATAGGTTCAGCCGACCTGCTGTGCGTGAGCTTCAGTTCTGCCATGCACAGCGTCATTGCTGTGGATGGGGATGGGATACCCCTGACCAAAAGCATTACATGGGCGGATAACAGGAGCGCCGGATGGGCCGAGAAAATTAAACGCGACCTGAACGGCCATGAAATCTACTTGAGGACAGGTACACCTATCCATCCTATGTCCCCATTATCCAAACTGCTCTGGATGAAAAATGAGGAGAAACAAATCTATAATCAGGCGGCGAAATTTATCTCAATCAAGGAATATGTATTCTTCAAATTCTTTGGCGAGTATGTTGTCGATTATTCCATTGCATCTGCAACAGGCATGTTCAATCTTAAAAATCTGGCATGGGATGCTGAAGCGCTTGAAATAGCCGGAATTGAGGCGGATAAACTTTCTAAGCCGGTTCCGACAACCTGCACCCTGAAAGGCCTGAAAGAGGAATATCAGAAGCTGACAGGACTTGATGCCTCGGTGCCTTTTGTAGTGGGGGCGAGCGACGGAGTACTATCAAATCTAGGAGTCAACGCGATCGATCCCGGCGTCGTAGCTGTTACAATCGGAACTAGCGGGGCCATCCGGGCTGTGACCGATAAGCCTGTAACAGATCCGAAAGGAAGGATTTTCTGTTATGCGCTCACTGAAAAGCATTGGGTGATAGGAGGACCGGTCAATAACGGCGGCATGATTTTCCGCTGGGTCCGGGACGAACTTGCTGCCTCCGAGGTTGAGACTGCCAAGAGGCTGGGAATGGATGCCTATGATGTGCTGACAAAGATTGCGGCTGCGGTCCGCCCCGGCGCGGACGGCCTTATCTTCCATCCGTATATGACAGGCGAAAGGGCGCCTTTATGGAACAGCAATGCAAGAGGTTCATTTTTTGGACTCAGTCTTCACCATAAAAAAGAGCATATGATCCGCTCTGTCCTTGAGGGTGTTATTTATAATCTGTTCACCGTCCTGCTGGCCCTGGAGGAACTGATCGGGGAGCCGAAAAAAATCCAGGCGACAGGCGGATTTGCAAGATCTGAGCTGTGGAGGCAGATGATGGCCGATATTTTCAATCAGGAGGTCGTCGTGCCTGAGAGCTATGAAAGCTCCTGTCTGGGCGCGGCCATCCTGGGCTTGTATGCCGTAGGTGAAATTGAGGATCTGAGCATTGTGTCAGGCATGGTGGGGGATACCTTCAGCCATAAGCCGAATCCTGAGAATGCAGCTGTTTACCAGGAGCTGCTGCCGGTCTTCATCCGCCTATCCAGAGCACTTGAAGGCGAATATGAGAATATTGCCCGCTTCCAGAAGAAGCATCTGGGCTGAAAAAAAAGCTATTGGAGATAGGCTCCAATAGCTTTTTTGTTGTTTAAAAAATAGCATTCAGCAATAAGTACACAAGACCTGCGATCGTAGCGGAAATCGGCAGGGTGATGACCCAAGTGATCAGCATCCGCTGTGCCGTGCCCCATTTAACGCCTTTTAGACGGTGGGCTGATCCAACTCCAAGAATAGAAGAAGAAATGACATGGGTTGTACTGACCGGCAGGTGTATGGCCGTTGCGCCGAATATGATGGCTGCGCCGGTCAAATCAGCTGCAACACCGTTGATGGGGCGGATTTTCATGATTTTGCCGCCGACAGTCTTGATGATCTTCCAGCCGCCGACAGATGTACCAAGACCCATTGCCAGGGCACAGGAGAACTGGACCCAGAACGGGATATCATCAGTTGTGACATAGTTATTGGCAATGAGCGCCATTGTAATGATCCCCATTGCTTTCTGGGCATCGTTCGTACCATGTGTGTATGACTGCAGGGCAGCCGTGAAAATCTGGAACAGGCGGAAATTCCTGTTTGTTTTTGTCAGGTTATTGTTCTTAAAAACAACCTTGAAAATGCTGTAGACAATGAATCCGACAACAAATGCGATGAGCGGAGAGAAAATCAGCGCCTGGATGATTTTCATGAAGCCCCCGTAATTAAGGGCCTGGAATCCTGCCGCTGCTATTGCTGCTCCTGCAATGGAGCCGATAATCGCATGGGATGAACTGCTCGGAATCCCGTAATACCATGTGAGCAGGTTCCAAAAAATCGCAGCAATCAATGCTGCCAGGATGACGATTGATCCGTTCTGCAAAGTGAAGGGATCAACGATATCCTTTGTAATGGTTTTGGCTACTCCTGTAAAGGTCATAGCCCCGACAAAGTTCATAGTGGCGGCAAGAATAATGGCATGCCTTGGCTTCAGCGCTTTCGTTGAGACGGCTGTGGCAATGGCATTGGCTGTATCATGGAAGCCGTTGATAAAGTCGAAGGCCAATGCCCCTATGACAATCAGTATAGTTATGATGAAAATGGAATCCATTTATGAAAGCTCCTTACGCATTCTTCATGATGATGGTTTCTAGGGTATTGGCGACATTCTGGCAGCTGTCAGCAATGTCTTCCAGGTTTTCATAAATTTCTTTATATTGAATGATGCGGATTGGATCTTTTTCAACTGAAAATAAGTGCTTGATGGACTGGCGCAGGACCCCGTCACATTTTGATTCGTAGTCTTTGATTTTGATGGCATGCTCCCTGATCTCAAGAAGCTTTTTGGTTGAAAGCAGCTCTACAGCCTTTTCGATTTCCAATGAACAGCTGCGGATGGCATCAACAAATTTAAGCATATAATCGTCTGCCTGTGTAATCGAGTACATCTCAAACAAGGCAGCACAATGTTCAATCCCATCAAGGACATCATCCATGCTCATCGCAAGGTGGAGGATATCTTCACGCTCAATCGGAGTGATAAAAGCATTATTAAGTTCTTTGATGACTTCGTGGACAAATGTATCGCCTTTTGTTTCATACTCTTTCATCGTTTCAGAAAAAATCTTCAGATCACTGACATTTTTCAATTTGTAATCGGCAAAATAGTGAGCTCCCTCTTTTACGTTGGAAGAGATGCTGCTCAGCAGAATTGCAAACTTGTCCTTCTTCTTGAAAACCATATTTAAACCCCCATTTGTTAAATGCCTAGAACCAAAAGCTGATTCAGCGGATGGCAAAGTGCGTAGCGATTAGTTACATAGTATACCCGCTATCCAGCTAAAGAAGCTCTTTCATCCAATATTCGTGAAGATTTCCTGCTGCTGCTCCAGCGAAAAAATCCCCCAAACGAAAACATTTTATATGAAATTTGTCGAATAAGGTAGCATTTCGCTCAAAATTTACAAAAACTTAATATAAATAATATACAAGGTGAAAATTTATATGGTAATAATCCTGTAAATTTACATTTTTACCTGCTGAAACAGAAAGGTATTGTAAGTGGTTGATTTTTCTGATAATATAACTTTCTGCTCCTTACAAGCCCATATGAACTTCTTTCTCAAGCGGCTGAATTGGAATGAAAGGAGAAAGCATATGACATCAGACCAGCATCCCGATTATCAGAAGGAAAGTAAACGGCTCGATTTTACCAGAAAATATATGGAGGCTGTCATTAAAACAGCACAATCCAGCAAAGACCAGTTCAAGGAAAATATGAAAGAAGCCTTTCAGGACACTGACTGGCTCGAATCAAGCTTAAGCTATTCCTCCATTTTGACAAACGCCCGTTTTTTTGAAATGTCTAAAGATGAGCTGTCAAGCCTCCGAAATGCCCATCCAAAACCTTATTTTGCCCGGCTTGATTACCAGCATAAAGGCCAGGAAGAGAAGGAGAGTCTGTATATTGGAAAAACCTCACTCTATTCCAGGGAAAACCAGGAACAGATTATCGTGGACTGGCGGTCCCCGATTGCCAATCTCTATTATGAAGGCAGACTTGGAAGGGTTGAATATGAGGCCTACGGTGAAAATTACGATGGCCAGCTGACATTAAAAAGACAGCTAATGATTGAGGATGGCATTCTGGAGGAAATCCGGGACATCGATCTAACCACTACCGACGAACTGCTTCAGGATTCCCTCGCCAAAAGCTCCAGCAGCCGGCTGACTGAAATTATTTCAACAATCCAGGAAGAGCAAAACCGCATCATCAGGGCTGATCTGAACAAGCCCATCATCGTCCAGGGAGCGGCGGGAAGCGGAAAGACAACCATCGCCCTCCACCGGATCAGTTATTTCATTTATCAGTACAAAGAGAACTTCCTGCCGGAGCAGCTGATGATCCTGGCTCCGAGCCAGCTGTTCATAGACTACATATCAGAAGCATTGCCTGAGCTGGGTGTGGAAAGAGTCAGGCAGACGACGTTTCCCGAGTATGTCTTGCAGTGCCTATCCGGGAATCTCTCCATCTCAGAAGACAGGAAGCTCATCCAGCTTCTTGAAGAAAAAGGGGACGGATTCGGGCTCAGAGTTTCAGAAATCAAAGGATCCCGGGTGTTCAAGACCGTCTTAGATCAGTACTTAAAGAGCATCTCTTATACCTTTTATCCTTCTGACGACTTTATGGCGGATAAGTTCCGTCTATTCAGCAGAAAGAAATTCATCAGGCTATTTCATGAAGATTATCATTATCTTCCTTATTTCCGGAGGCTTGAAAAGCTTAAGGGCATCCTACAAGGCGATTTGAAAAGGAAGAAAAAGAATATCCTCGCCAAAATTGAAGCCTACTATGACGAACGGATTGACAGGGCCATATACCGCGGCAAGGATGCGGAAAAAAGAAGGGAATATGTCTCGCATGCCCTTGATCAAAAAGCCGGGCGGCTGAAGGATGTCCAGAAGAGCATCAGAAGGGCTGTGCCCGACTATATGAAACAGTTTCCGAAAAAGAAGGCGCTGGATTATTATCGTGAGCTTTTCGAGGATCCGGCAAGGATCGTCCGTTTTTCAGGGAATGAACTGAGTAAAGGAGAAGCAGAAGAATTATGCAGCTATTCACTTTCCCTTCTCTCCAAGAAGAAGGTTGAACGGGAAGATCTGGCTGCCCTTCTGTATCTGCAGACAGAGCTTTACGGGGTTGATAAAGATCTAAAGGCAAAAAATATTGTCATAGATGAAGCCCAGGATTACAGCTATATGGAGATATATGCTTTAAAAAAGGCCTGTGATACAGATATGTTTACGCTGGTGGGAGATCTCGCTCAGGGAATCCATTCCTACCGGGGGCTAAAGGCTTGGGAACCGGTTGTCAGCGAAATATTCCCGCGTGCTACCTATACTGAGCTGCAGAAAAGCTATCGGACGACAATAGAAATCATGGAAAAAGCAAACCGCCTGCTGAAGCTCCTGCCTTACTCCTTTCCGCAGGTGGAACCTGTTGTCAGGCATGGTGAGAGCCCGGCTTTTATAAAAAGAGAAGAAGGAGCCGGGCTCGCGCGGCAAATTGCAGAAAAGGTAAAGGAGCTGCGGAAAGAGCAGCTTAAGAACTTTGCTGTCATCGGTAAAACAATGAAGGACTGCCAGACTTTATTCGATTATTTCAAGGAAGAGACTAATGAAAAAGTCCGTCTGCTTGCAGAACAGGAAAGCATTCCGAAGGATGAAATCGTAATTGTTCCTTCCTATTTATCCAAAGGACTGGAATTTGATGCAGTATTCATCGTTTCAATACATGAAAAATATGATGCATCTTTAGAAATCGATATCAAGCTTCTATATGTGGGAATGACCAGGCCGCTCCACCGGCTGTACTTTTACGGAGGGGAGAAGGCCGATTTCCTGCTTGAAGAATAAAGCGTCAGAAGAATCCTGTTGAACAGGATTCTTTTTTGTTAGACACCAATTCTGCTGATGGAAAATTGGGCTCGTTTTAGAAAAAATCTTTGCAGGAAATCCGTTTTGGACAAGTTTTCCAGGGGAAGAAGATTATTACATTATCGGCGGAGGCCGTTTATATAAAATGGGCGGCTGCAGCGGGAGCAGCCGCTTTCGGTTTTTCTGGAACATTTTGACGCAGGGACAAGACCAACTATCTTATTTTCCCGCTGTGTAAAAATTCACCCTAGCAAATAAAGGAAAGAAGACGCATGTTTTAGATTTTGAAGCTGGGGTAATTTATTTGTACAAGCAGCAAACAACAAACCGAAAAGGAGGGTGATGATTGAAAAAACTCTATTCGGTACCGATTATTGCCATCTTAATTTTTCTTATAGGCTGCAGCAACGGGCAGGAAGCTGAGCAGGAACTGAATCAGGCGGCAGATGAACTGGAACAGTCAGCTGAGGAAGCTGCTCAAACTGCCAAAGAGAAGACCGAAGAGGCTGCTGAAGATGTTAAAGAAAATGCGCCAGATACGATTGCTAAAATCAAAGGTGCATTAGAGGAAGGCAAAGAAACTGTTAAGCAAGAAATGGTCGAAAAAGGGGATACTGTTAAAGCGGAGGAGGATTTTTACCTCGCTGCGACCCCAGAGGCCTATGACAGTCTCTACGATTTCATCCAGATCAATGATTATGATGGAATTAAACAGCTGGAAGAAGAAAAGGATGCGCTGCTTGTAGAAAAAGGAACCGAACTTGAAGTGCTGGACCGTGATCCGGTCCGTGTGAAAGTGGCGGTAAAGGCCGGAGATGAAGAAGGCTTTGCGCCAGTCAATCTGTTAGAGCCAGCTGGCAACAGCTGATGCTTTTATAAACTTAATTCTGCAAAACAAAAAACTAATTAGGAGTGAGAAATTATGTTAAGTTTTCTTTGGGCATTAATTATTGGCGGTATCATCGGGTGGATTGCAGGCATGATCGTAGGAAGAGACATCCCTGGCGGCGTCATCGGTAATATTATCGCAGGTTTCGTCGGAGCTTGGTTAGGTACATTGATTCTTGGCGACTGGGGTCCTGTTGTAGCTGACTTTGCTATTATCCCTGCCATTATCGGTGCAATCGTTCTGGTATTTGTGCTAAGCCTGATCATGAAAGGTATGCGTAAAGCAGACTAATACAGGAAAGCCCCTTTTTGAGGGGCTTTTTTTGTGTTTGATTATCTATTGTTTCACTACGGCCCATGACTGGAACCCTCTGTGTGGCTTTTGAATGTCTTAGAGGGTCTTAGTCGTCTGGACTAGAGCCCTCTGTAAGGCTAATAAGAGTCTAGAGGGTCTTAGTCAGCGGGACTAGAACCCTCTGCAGGGCTAATAAGAGTCTAGAGGGTCTTAGTCAGCGGGACTAGAACCCTCTGTAAGGCCAATAAGAGTCTAGAGGGTCTTAGTCAGCTCGACTGGAACCCACTGTAAGGCTTTTCACAGTATAGTGGGTTTCAGTTGGCTAAGCCAGAGCCATTTATTGGCTTCTGCAGAAAGATTTAAAGCTCCTCCGGCTGAAAGCCTCTGAACATTTCCGGGCTGTCGGTTACAGGTGCGTAACAGACCACTGCTTCCTCTGTAAAGGGATGCGGCACCTCCAGCTTGGCAGCATGAAGGGCCTGCCGCGGAAAGGCGGGGCTGCCGCCATACAATCTGTCCCCGGTCAATGGGTGGCCCATATCACTGAAGTGGACCCTGATCTGATGAGTCCTTCCTGTTTCCAGCCGGCAGGACACAAGGGTCAGCTGCTCTCTTGGAAATATTGCAGCAACTTCATAATGAGTGACCGCCTCCTGACCGCCTGGGGAAACCCGCCTTCTTGTAGGGTGATGCCTGTCCCGCCCAATCGGCTTGCGGATCACCCCTTTTTTTTGTTTAATGATCCCGTCCGCCATGGCGATATAGGTCCGCTTGATTTTTCTTTCCTTAAGAAGCTGATCAAGCATGCCTCCTGCAAGTGCATGCTTGGCGAACAATACAGCACCGGTTGTATCTTTATCAAGGCGGTGGATGTGCTTGACCTGGCGGTACTCCCCTTTGGCCAGGAGATGATAGGCAGCTGCGTTGGCAAGCGTGTCCTCCTGCATCGGCTCATTGGGGTGAGTATCCATGCCGGCAGGCTTGTTGAGAATCAGCATATGTTCATCCTCATACAGCACGTCAATTTCATGGTATGCAGGCTTTACGCCGAAATCTTCTTCAGCAAAAAGCTTTAGCCCCAGCCTGCTGCCTTCACTAAGCGGTGATGTCCAGGCGGGAGCTGAGCCGTCCACTAATATGCTTTTTTCCATCCGCATTAAATGTATCTGCTTTTTAGGGGCCTTCCAGCGGCTGCGGAGAAGCTCCTCAAGCGTCATGCCCTCCCAGTGGCTGGGGATTATAATTTCAAACCATTCACCTTTTATCTTCGTAATGATACAAAGCCCTCCTTCAGCCAGTATTTTCCTATAATAGTAAGCGGTTAATTCACATATAAATCATACATGAAAAAAGTTTCCATGCAATGGATGCCTGCATCCGATTCATATCTCCCCAGTATGCTCCATTATTGTATAATTGTAAGCAGGTAAGCCAAAAGACATATTTTTATGTAAAAAAAAGCGGTTTCTTTATTCGTGATTTCCTAGGCTATGTAAAAAAATGCCGTCTCTATGGGTATAATTACCACCCTTAGAGATTCGGCTGATATGTTATTCTAGGATTATATGTTACGAAATGATTACAAGGATTACAAAGGTGGGTTTTCAGTGAAAGTAGTTTTTGCATCGACTCCTAACCAGGAAGAGAGGATCAGGGAACTGGTAGATTATTTTTATACATCTATTTTTCCTGCTTATTTTTCAGATGAGGATATTAAAGAGTTTGAAAAGCTGAAGGTGCTGCATACTTCAACCAGGCATTTTGAATATTTCGGGACTTTGAAGGAAGCATTTCAGGTGATCGCCAGCCTGCAGACGCTGATTTCTATCCTGGAATCTTCTGATCCGGAAAGCCGATATGAGGGCATCTTTCAGAAGAATGTACATATCCTGAAAGATTTCGGATTATTCTTTCCTTTCGGCTTCAGCTCTTTTATTGATGCAAAAGAGCTGAAGGGTGATATGTTTAGTGTGTATACGAAAGCGGCGAATGAGCTTTTGGTTTAAAATGGGGGAGAAATAGTGTGTTTGAAGAACGGGAAGGAGCGGGGGTGCTTCTTGCCGTTTTTTCATAGTGTTGTATTTAATATGGGGCTGTTGGTTTGCGTTCCGGGCACTTCGCTTTCCGCGGGGCGGCGCTGAGCCTCCTCACGCTTGCGCGCTGCGGGGTCTCAGCTTTGCCGCTATCTCCCGCAGGAGTCTGCGTGCCCTCCACTCCAACCAACAGGGACGTTGAGAGTTTTGCAGCTCCTGCTGACTTTAATAGGGTAGTCCAGACAATGGTTTCTAGTTCTAATCCTATTTAAAATCAAAAAGATTTTATTAGATTTGCGCTATAACCAAGGCTGTTGATCTGCACTCCAGGCACTTCGCTTTCCGCGGGGCGGAGTTGAGCCTCCTCGCGCTTGCGCGCTGCGGGGTCTCAACATTTCCGCTGCAATCCCGCAGGAGTCTGCGTGCCTTCCGTTCCGATCAACAGGGCTTTTTAAACTTTTGGTGCAATTCTGCAAAGTTTGAATCCCCTTTTTATAAGCACAGGAAAAATAAAGTCTTCATAAGGTATAAACCCGCTGATTATTGGGCATCCTGCCTAATAACCAGCTCCTCCGTAATGCAGCTCTGATTCAGGGATGTTTGTAATTGCAGACATTCCTGCCGGATTAACCTGCGATGTTACGAGTAGGGGCTTGTTTTACTAACTTAAAACTTTTAAGGTCTTGTGACATACAATAAAAAAACGGGAAGGAGCGATCCTTCCCGTTTTTTCTTATTTAGAATTCTCGTTAAACCATTCTTCGAATACTTCTTTGTCTTGTGAACCTGTGATTCTGTTTGTTTCTTTGCCGTCTTTGTATTGGACGATTGTTGGTGTTTCGTTTATGTTGTAATTGTCCCAGCCGTTTTCGAATTCCCATAAGTTGAATTGGACAAGGTCGACTCCCATTTCATCTGCCAGCGGGGCGACAACAGGGGTTGTCCTTTGGCAGTGCGGGCATGTAGGGCTGAAGAAGTAGACGGTTGCGTCTTCTCCTGCTTCAAGCTTTTTCTCCAGTTCATCCGGGAGAATGATGTTCTGGTAGTTTGGATCATCGAGCTGGTCGATTGTTTCAGACTTCAGATTCTCTGTTCCGTATGGGTTATTGCCGGATACCTTTTCTTTATTCTGCATACTGGTGAGCACTGCCACACCTGCAAATAGTGCGATGATAATAACTAAAAATATGATGACTTTCTTCAAATCACACTGCCTCCTTTGTTTTTTTCCAGATGATCAAGCTTGTTATAAAGATAATGATAAAAGCTGTAAGCGCAAGCAGGGGAATCGTAATGAATCCCAGCCAGTTGATATATTGCCCTGTGCATGGGACCCTCCCGCAGGAAAGGGCATTTTCGCCAAGGAATGAGACCTTCTGTATAGAATAATGATAAATAGATATGCATGCACCGGCAGCGGAGAGGATCATTGTATAAAAGCTGATTTTAAAGTCTTTTTTAATCACAGCGATCCCGAGTATGACGGCGAGGGGGTACATGGCGATGCGCTGGTACCAGCAGAGTGCGCAGGGCTCATAATGGCGGACTTCAGAAAAATAGAGGCTTCCGAACATCGCCAGGATGGAGGCTGCCCAGGCAAGGAATAAAAGGTTTTCCCTCGGATCTTGTTTTGGCTTATCCATATGCTTCTCCTTTAATTGGTTTATGGTGAAATTATAAAGAGATTCTCCGGACTTGTAAATTCCCTTGAATTAAAGACACCTAATCTTCACATTTTTGCAGTCTTCAGGACAGCATGAGTGCAGATGTGCAGGCCTATGCTGTTACGGCAGCCGGAAATTCCTTCTTTCATTCTACCATTGATGCAGGGGCGAGCATCAGTCCTAATATGATCCTATCTGTAAAAGGAGTATTAATATGAAAAAACATGCGTTAGTCATTGGCGGAACGGGTATGTTAAAAAGAGTGATTGAATCACTCTGCAAAGAAGGATTCCATGTCAGTGCAATGGGCAGAAGCCATGATCATTTTGCAAAAATGATGGAAGAAATTTCAGCGCCTGCAGAGGTTTCTTTTATACAGGCAGACTATTACAATCCCGTCCAGTTCCAGGAAGCCTTGATCAAAGCTGTTCGGGACCGGGGGATGTTCGATTTGGCCGCCGTTTGGATGAGAAGCGATGCTTCGGACAGCTTCCAGTGGCTTTTGCAGTACATAGCGAAAGATGACAAGTTTACAGAGCTGTATGAAATTAAAGGCAGCCATGCTTCAAGGGAGCCTTTCAAAGGCCTGGACACTTCCTCTCTCAAGTGGATGAGGATTATTCTTGTATTCCGTTTTGAAAGGGAAAAGGCCAGATGGCTTACCCATGAGGAAATTTCTGAGGGGGTGCTGAAGGCAATCAGCCTGAAAGCATCCTTATTCACAGCGGGCGTGACGGAGCCTTGGGAAAAAAGGCCCTCATAGTGTAAATGCCATTAACATGCAGCGCGAATAAGAGGAGATGCAGACCGTATGTCAAAATTGGATTTGAAAAAGTTTGAGAAAAAAATGATTATCCGCAATACAAGGGCTGAAGATATTGATAAAATCATAGCCCTTCAGGAGGTGTGCTTTCCAGGGATGGATCCGTGGAAGCGGGAGCATCTGGAGAGCCATCTGGAAGTCTTCCCGGAGGGCCAGTTTGTCGCAGAATATGATGGCGATATCATCGGGTCCTGTTCCAGCCTGATCATCAATTTCGATGAATATGATGACAGGCATTCGTGGAGCGATGTGACGGATAATGGCTATATTACGAACCATAATCAGGATGGGTATAATTTATACGGCATCGAGGTGATGGTGCACCCGGATTTCCGCCGCATGAAAATCGGCTACCGCCTGTATGAGGCACGGAAAGAACTGGTGCGGCAGATGAACCTGAAAAGCATCATCATTGGCGGCAGGATCCCGAACTACCATAAATATGCCGGGGAAATGAGCCCGCGCGAGTATGTAAGCGAGGTATCCCGCCATAAAATTTATGATCCGGTCCTCTCATTCCAGCTCCTGAATGAGTTCACTCTCATGCGGATCAATCCCAATTATCTGCCTGATGATGTCCAGTCCAATAAATATGCGACCCTGATGGAATGGAATAATGTCGACTACCTGCCAACAACGAAAAGATTCTATAAAACAAGCTATCCAGTGAGGATCTGTGTGGTTCAGTATATGATGAGGCAAATCAGCTCATTTGAGGATTTTGCAAACCAGGTGGAATATTTTACAGACGTCGCCTCAGATGCAGGGGCCGATTTTGCGGTTTTCCCTGAGATATTCACCACGCAGCTGATGTCATTCCTTGATGAAAAGTCACCCAGCCTTGCAGTGCGGAGGGTCACAGAGTATACAGAAGAATATATCGAGCTGTTTACCGATCTGGCTGTCAGATATAATGTCAATATCATCGGCGGCTCCCATTTCGTCAAAGAGGATGATGATGAAATCTATAATATTGCCTATCTGTTCCGGAGAGATGGCACGATTGAAAAGCAATATAAGCTCCATATCACCCCGAATGAGCGTAAATGGTGGGGGATCAGCCGCGGGGATGAAGTGAAGGTATTCGATACAGACTGCGGAAGGATTGCGATCCAGATCTGCTATGATATTGAATTCCCTGAGCTTGCCAGGATCGCAGCAGATAAAGGTGCAAAGATTATTTTTACCCCGTTTTGTACAGAAGACCGCCAAGGCTATCTGCGTGTCAAGTACTGTGCACAGGCAAGAGCGGTCGAAAATCAAATCTACACGGTCATTTCGGGAACGGTCGGGAACTTGCCGCAAACGGAGAATATGGATATCCAATATGCGCAGTCAGGAATTTTTGCGCCGTCGGACTTTGAGTTTGCAAGGGACGGCATCGTCGGAGAGACCAATCCCAATATCGAAATGGTGCTTATCGGGGATGTGGACCTTGAAATCCTCAGGCGCCAGCGCCAGGACGGGACAGTCCGCCAGCTGAAGGACCGGCGCCATGATATCTATAAGATTCATTACAAAAAATAACATCAGCAGCCTGCCTTTCACTGGCAGGCCTTTTTCTATATAATATAATTGCAGAAAATTGTCGTGAAAGCTCGAAAGGTTTCAGGAGGTAATTCACGGGCCGCAGCAGAATGTATAAAATAAACAGTCCCTGTGAAGGGATGAATAAGTACATAACAGAAAAGCAGAATAAGCGCACATGCTTTACTGCAATCAGCCTGTTGAGAGGCAGCCGGGAGGTAAAGAGATGGACTGGAAACAAAAAGCGGAAAAATGGCTTGGGTATGCAAATATGGACAGCAGCCTGCAGCAGGAGCTGGCAGAGCTTCGCTTGGATGACAGCAGGATGGAGGATGCCTTCTATAAAGATCTGGAATTCGGCACAGGCGGCATGAGGGGAGAAATCGGCCCCGGCACGAATCGAATGAACATCTATACGGTCAGGAAGGCAGCAGCCGGCCTTGCTGCTTATATTGAAACATACGGGGCAGAAGCTAAGCAAAGAGGAGCGGCAATCGCTTACGATTCGCGCTATATGTCAAGGGAGTTTGCAATGGAGACGGCTAAAACGCTGGCCACGCGCGGAATCCGTGCCTATGTCTTCAAAGATTTGAGGCCTACGCCTGAGTTATCCTTTGCCGTCCGTTATCTGCAGGCATTTGCCGGTGTTGTGATCACCGCAAGCCATAATCCGCCTGAGTATAATGGCTATAAGGTATACGGCGAGGATGGCGCACAGCTGCCTCCTGAAAGCGCAGACATGGTCATCGAAAAAGTGAATGAAATTGAAAATGAATTGCTGATAGACGCAGCAGATGAAAAAACAATGCTGGAGCAGGGGCTCATTACAATGATCGGGGAGGAAGTGGACCAGGCTTATCAGGAAAAGCTCAAAACCATTTCTGAAAATCCCGCCCTTGGCAGTGAATCGGACATAAAAGTCGTATTCACCCCGCTGCATGGCACCGCCGGCAAGCCAGTGCAGGACATACTGGCAGCAATGGATTACAGGCATGTTTATACCGTTGAAGAGCAGGCTGTTCCAGACCCGGGCTTCTCAACTGTCAAAAGCCCGAATCCGGAAGAGCATGCCGCATTTGAACTCGCAATCAAGCTTGGCAATGAGGTCGGGGCAGATCTTCTGATTGCAACAGATCCTGACGCAGACAGGCTTGGAATCGCAGTCAAGGATGACAGAGGGGAATATACCGTTCTGACCGGGAACCAGACCGGTGCCATTCTGCTTCACTATATTCTGAATGAGAAGAAAGCAAAGGGAACGCTTCCTTCCAATGGAGCGATGCTGAAAACGATTGTTACATCGGAACTGGGTGCAAAAATTGCCGGGTCCCATGATGTAGAGGTCATGGATGTGCTTACGGGCTTTAAATTCATCGCTGAGAAAATCAATGCTTTCTATAAAGATAACAGCTACAAATTCCTGTTCGGCTACGAAGAGAGCTATGGCTATCTGATCGGCGATTTTGCCCGTGATAAAGATGCCGTCCAGGCGGCCCTTCTGGCGACAGAAGCATGCGCTTTCTACAAGAAAAAGGGTATGTCGCTGTACGATGCATTGATGGCTATTTACAAGGAATATGGCTATTATCTGGAAGGGCTCAGATCTCTTACCCTTAAAGGGAAGCAGGGGGCCGAGCTGATCCAGGAAACGCTGGCTTCCTTCCGCAGAGATCCGATTGAAGTTCTGGGTGAATGGAAGGTCCTGAGGATGGAGGATTATCTTACAGGCCTTGCAAAGCCGGCCACAGGCGAGGAAGTACCAATCGGCCTGCCAAAGTCAAATGTCATCAAGTATCTTTTTGAGGACGGTTCATGGATCTGCCTGCGCCCTTCCGGAACAGAGCCGAAGATCAAATTCTATTTCGGAGTCAACAGCGCAGGGCTCGAAGAGAGCAGGGAAAAGCTGGCTAAGCTTGAAAACGAGTTCATGAATCTGATTGATGAAAAAATGAAAAAGCTGGAAGAGGCCAAGAAGGCCTGACCAAAGGAAAGGCGGCCGTTCTGCAGAGCAGAATCCGCCTTTTCTTCTGCGCGTTTTTAACAAAGAAGCTGCAACTTTAGCCGCAGACGCTCCTCATCCAAAATGCGTAGGCCGAACAGTTCATGAAGCTTTATAATAAAGAGAGTAAAAATGGGAGGCACGAGGATGACTAAGGAAGACCGGCTTTCTGAAGTGAAAATATTAAAAGAAATCGCAGAGCTTCTCAATGAGGGGACGGATATAAAGGCAGTTCTGCCGGAGGTGCTGAAGAAGCTGCTTGAAGTGACAAACCTGGAAACAGGCTGGATCTTTCTCATTGATGGGGAGGGCAGGTATAATCTAGCCGCAAAAGAGAGGCTTCCGCAGGCCTTGTCTTTAAATCATTATGCGCCAATGTGCCAGGGAGGATGCTGGTGTGTCGACAGATTCAATAGTGGCAAGCTGAATAAGGCGACCAATATTATCGGCTGCAAGCGGATTGAAGATGCGATTGAAGAGGGGCGCGGAGATACGAATGGGCTGACCCACCATGCCAGTGTCCCCTTGAGGGCAGGGGACGAGAGGTTTGGCATCCTTAATATCGGTTCCCCTTACAAAACCAGATTCTCTGATGGGGAGCTGGCATTGTTGGAATCAGTTGCGTTTCAAATAGGCACGGCCCTTAAAAGGATCGCGCTGACCCAGAGAGAGCAGGAAACGGCTCTTACGGCTGAAAGGAACCGGCTTGCAAGAGACTTGCATGACTCTGTCAATCAGCTGCTGTTTTCGGTGAATTTAACGGCAAGGGGCGGAATGGAAATGGCCGAGGGGGCTGAAGTGAAGGAAACATTTTCTTACATACAAGATCTTGCCCAGGAGGCGCTCAGCGAGATGAGGGCGCTGATCTGGCAGCTCCGCCCGCGAGGCCTTGAGAACGGGCTTGTCAGCGCCCTCAAGAATTACGGCCAGATGCTCGGCCTGCAGGTTGAGGCAGAAGTCAAAGGGGTCATAGCCCTCCCGGGGAAAATTGAAGAAGCATTATGGAGAATGGGGCAGGAAGCCTTCGGAAACTGCAAGAAGCACTCAGGCCAGGATATGGTGCGGCTTTTTGTGGAGGCAGACAGCAGCAGAGTCACGATGATCATAAAGGATGCAGGCTGCGGATTTTACTACGATATTGACAAAGGCCTGCCTACCATGGGACTGAACAGTATGAAGGCAAGGACTGAAATGCTTAGCGGCAGTTTCTCTATGAAAACAGCGCCCGGCCAAGGGACTGAAGTACAGATAAGCATACCAATTTAAGGGGGATTATGATGAAAGTGCGCGTGCTGGTGGCTGATGACCACCATGTTGTCAGAAGGGGTCTGATTTTTTTCCTTAAGACGCAGAAGGAGATTGAAATTGCGGGGGAGGCAAAGGACGGGCTTGAGGCTGTTGAGCAGACAGGGAGATTAAAGCCGGATATTGTCCTTATGGACCTGGATATGCCGAACATGAATGGGATAGAGGCAACAAGGATGATCAAACAGAAATACCCGGAAACAAAGGTTCTGATGCTGACCAGCTTTTCCGATCAGGACCATGTCATTCCGGCGCTTGAGGCCGGAGCTTCCGGATACCAGCTGAAGGATATTGAACCGGATGAGCTTGTCAAGGCGATTGTCCAGGTTACGCAAGGGGAAAATCAGCTGCATCCAAAGGCAACCTCACACCTGCTGTCACATCTGTCCAATAAGGATAAAAAGAAAAGCCCGATAGATGAACTGACAAAAAGGGAACTCGATGTATTGAAGGAGATAGCGAAAGGGAAAAGCAACAAAGAAATCGCTGCCTCCCTTTTTATCACAGAGAAAACGGTCAAGACCCATGTATCCAATCTGCTGTCCAAGCTCGAGATTTCTGACCGGACGCAGGCAGCGCTGCTGGCTGTGAGGGAGAAGCTTGTATAAACGGCTCCATCCAAAGTTGTAGGTGCCTGAATTTTCAGTTAGACTAATTATGTATGTAACATTAAAACAAAGCGACGATTTCCGCGGTACAGTCTCTCCCTATAATAAGAACATAGAGAAGCTACAGAAAAGGAGAGAGAACTAGCATGAAAATTGCAGTATTTAGCGGAAGTCCACGAAAAAAGGGCAGGACAGGAATCGCTGCCCGGTATATTGCCAAGAAGTACGGAGCAGACCTGATTGATTTAAGCCTGGGGGAAATCCCCCTGTACAGCGGGGAGCAGCACCAGTACGAGCTGACGTCTGTAAAGGAGCTGCGCCAGAGGGCTGCAGAGGCTGACGGGATCGTTCTTGCTTCACCTGAATACCACAGTGCCATGAGCGGGGTGCTGAAAAACGCCCTTGATTTCCTGAGCAGCGATCAGTTCGCCCATAAGCCGGTCGCACTGCTGGCTGTATCCGGCGGCGGAAAAGGGGGCATCAATGCCCTGAATAATATGAGGACTGTCGGCAGAGGGGTCTATGCAAATGTGATCCCAAAACAGCTGGTGCTTGATCCTCATTGCTTTGATTATGATAATGACGGGCTGAACGAGGAGCCGGCAGCTCTCGTCGATCAGCTGATGGATGAACTGAAGCTTTATGTAAACGGCTATGTCCAGATGAAAGGCAAGTAAGGAAAAAGCATGAATAGATTGTACCGCGATCGTCGCTTCTGCTTTATTGTTGCTGCCAATATTCTTTCTTCCATCGGGTCGGGGATTACCATGATTGCCATTCCCTGGCTGCTTGCATCCGGTGAAAACGGCGGGAAGGTCTTCGGCTATGCAGCCATAGCCATGACCATCATCAATTTTGCTGTTACACCGTTTTTTGGGCAGCTGATTGACCGCTTTTCCCGTAAAAGGATTCTTTTGTTCGGGGAAGGAGCAGGCTTTATCATCATCGCTGCTTTTTCCGCAGCCGGCTATTTTGGACTCGATTATGAAACTGTTCATCTAATCATTCTGTACGGGGCTGGAAGCCTTTATTATACATTGTTTTATCCCGCCATCTTTGCATTCAACCAGGAAATTTTCGACCCTTCCCACTATAGAAGGCTCAATGGCGCAATGGAGATCCAGGGCCAGCTTTCAAGTGTGGCAGCGGGGGCGCTTGCAGCGGCCATCATATCCTCTGTCCCTCTTGAGCGGCTGCTGCTGATTGATGCTTTGACCTATCTGGGAGCATTTGGGCTGTTTTGGCTGATTCCTTATACCTCAGGAGAAAATTCTGTTAAACAGCAGGGGAAAATAAAAGCTGTAGGCGGTCTCCTGTTTCTTAAAGAGAGTCCGGTGCTGTTTGTCTTCTTGTTTGCTTCCATGATGCCTTTTATTGGCGTCATGGTGACCAATTATCTGTTCCCTGTTTATATCGCGGATATTCTGCAGGCTGATGCTTCGGTATATGGAACCCAAAGCATGATTTATGGGATAGGAGCCGCATTCGCCGGGCTCGCTGTTCCGGCCATCGCTTCCCGGTGGGGCAATGAAAAATCGATGATCCTGACGATCGGTGCTTATACTGCAGCCATTTCGGTCATTGTTTTTATAAAAGATGTTCCTGTCTTCTTGTCCTTAGCGATCGTCCTTGCCTTTGGCAATGCTGGAACAAGAGTGGCCAGGAATGCACTGATGATGGAAAGGGTGCCGAATCATCTGATCGGCAGGACAGACAGCCTGTTCCGGTCCATGGGGCTTTTAATCCGGACGGTGCTGCTGGTTGTTTTTACCGGGCTGTCAGGAGCCCCCAGCATAGCTTTCAGTTTTTATATTCTATCCTTCCTGCTTATTTTTTCCTTCGCAGCGGCTGTTATAGCAGGAAAGCTGCTCCAGGAAGGACAGCCGGGGAAAACAATAGGGGAAGCAAAGGAAAACACGGCCTGAATGACCGTGTTTTTTTGTTGCTTAGGAATTTATTAATTGTAAGTCTTGTGGATATTTATCAAATCTTGATCAACGTCCAGCTCCAGCGCCTACCCCCTCGAGGTCACAAGCCAAACCTCCCAAAAAGGCAAAGAACGCCTTTCCGGGAGATTCGTCTTGTGCTTGTCGGGGGTGACCAAGGCGCTTGCGCTTTTGTTCGTGGAATCCTTATATGGACAGAGGCTCCTTGAAAAGGCTCTCCTCTGAAATTTCGTTTGCATGATCGATATATCTCAGCAAAGAATACAAATGCTTTTCAATCATGGAATAATCTTTTTCAAAGTTATACGCATGCAGGAAATGCTCGATTTTCTTTGAAAGGAACTGGTCCTGGGTTCTGACCATTAATATCAGGAGATTATCCCATTCTGAACGGTGTGTGTAGTACAGCGCCCGGTCATAATCGACTTTATTCATCTGGCTCACCCTCCTATGTTGAGGAGATGATATTAGTTTGCGCCCTTCAGTACAGAATTCTCTCAGCAAATCTTGGTCTTCCTGATACAGCGCTTCTTTCATCTTTTACCTGTATAGAACAAGCAGTGCAGGATACTTCTCTGCAGTAATTGACCATGCATAAAGGGAGCCGTTCTGAAGAAAGCTAATGAAAAAGATGGAGGATTGAAAATGAAAAAACATTTCCTTTCTGTGCTGCTTTTTGGATTTTTATTATCAGCACTTGCTTCTCCGGCAGCCCTGGCTGTGCAGAAGCCGGATTATGAAAAATTCGGCCGCATAGCGACTTCCGTGATCAAAGAGGATTATCCCGGGGAAGAAGTCGTCGACTACCAGTACCAGGGGCGCCAGGCATTGTCAGAGAATACGGCAGCAGACTTATTCGAGTTTCAGGTAAAAGAAGGCCAGAAAACGAAGACAGTTGTCGTAAGGGTGTCGCATGACACTGTCAATGACAAATTGATCAGCTTGTCAGTGGAAGAGAAAAAGTAGCGCACAACGGGACTCTGGATGCAGAGTCCCTTTTTATTGATTCATCAATCCCGTCCTTCTCTCATAAATTGAGATAAGAAGATGAAGGAGGAGAGATGATGAGAGACACCGACCGCAAAGGCCTGGAGCATGCCATACAGGAAATAACCGAGATTGCCACGGGTTTCGGCTTGGATTTTTATCCGATGCGGTATGAAATATGCCCTGCCGATATCATTTATACATTTGGCGCCTACGGGATGCCCACACGATTTTCCCACTGGAGCTTTGGCAAGCAGTTTTATAAAATGAAGCTTCATTATGACCTTGGCCTGTCAAAAATATATGAGCTTGTCATCAATTCAGATCCCTGCTACGCGTTTCTGCTTGACTCGAATTCACTGATCCAGAATAAACTGATTGTAGCCCACGTCCTGGCCCACTGCGACTTTTTCAAGAACAATATCCGTTTCCAGAATACAAAAAGGGATATGGTGGAGAGCATGTCTGCAACAGCAGAAAGGATCCGCCAGTATGAAATCGAGCATGGGAAGCATGAGGTGGAAACCTTCCTGGATGCTGTGCTTGCCATTGAGGAGCATATCGATCCAAGCCTGATGCGCCCGAAGCTTGCCTGGAGCTCGGAAGACCTTGAATATGAGGAAGAGGAAGCGCCGGCTGCGACTCCTTACGATGATCTCTGGAATCTGGACAGCAGGAGCAAAAAGAAGCCTGAGAAGAAAAAGAAAACGAAGAAAATTCCGCCGCAGCCCGAGAAGGACCTACTGCTGTTTATTGAATCATACAGCCGGGAGCTCTCAGACTGGCAGCGGGATATACTGACGATGATGCGTGAGGAAATGCTGTATTTCTGGCCGCAGCTGGAAACGAAAATCATGAACGAAGGCTGGGCTTCCTACTGGCATCAAAGAATTCTTCGGGAATTGGATCTGACCAGCGATGAATCGATTGAATTTGCGAAGCTGAACGCAGGGGTGGTGCAGCCTTCGCGGACAAATATCAATCCATATTATCTTGGCCTGAAAATTTTTGAGGATATTGAAGACCGCTATGACAATCCTACAGAGGAAATGAAAAAGCGGGGCGTCCAGAGCGGGTCCGGCAGGGAAAAGATGTTTGAGGTGCGCGAAGTTGAATCAGATATCTCCTTCCTGCGCAATTACCTGACAAAAGATCTTGTCATGCGGGAGGATATGTATCTGTTCCAGAAGCAGGGCAAGGATTACAAGATCGTCGACAAAGGCTGGGAAGAGGTCAGGGACCAGCTTGTCAGCATGAGGGTCAATGGCGGATTCCCATACTTAACGGTCGCAGATGGAGACTATCTGAAAAACGGGGAGCTGTACTTAAAGCACGGATTTGAAGGAATTGAACTGGATCTGAAGTATCTTGAGAAAGTGCTTCCTTACGTTCATCAGCTCTGGGGGCGCAATGTCAATCTCGAAACGATCGTTGAGGGCAAACAAATGCTGTTTACCTATGACGGGAAAGGGATACACAGGAAATATTTGTAGAGATAAAAAAGAAACCGGGGAGCCGTTCGGCTTCCTTTTCTTTTGTGCAAAATCATTTTAAAAAAGGATTTACAGGGGAATTAAACGAAATGTGCTTCTAAGAAGATAAATGGAGGTACAGATCCATGAGGAAGAGGAGCTTATCTATTTTGGGAGCTGCAGTGTTATTGGCTGTTTTATTTTACATGACCAATCCTTCAAAACAGGATTATCTGGCATTTAGTGAAAAGCAAACTGGAGAACCGCTTCCAGCAATCGTTAAAGTAGAGAGAACGAATTTTCTTTTTTTCTCTTTTTATACGCCAAATGTCCACCATGAACAGGGTATCACATATTTGGGGATATTCAGCGGTTTTCATCAGGTAACTGATGGTCAATTTGATGATCCATGGTGGATGAAGTTGCTTGATTTTTTCAAGTGAAATCTATTTGCATGTCATTTCTTTTTTCTGGGCCTCCATAAGGCGGAGGAAAGCATATTGGACAAAAATCCTATGAAACGAAAAAAGGCTTCTAATAACTCCATCAATATCAGCTCCATTGAATAGATCCGTTTATAAAAGGGTATGAAAGCTATCGGAAATTGAGCACATCAACACCTTTTTGTCTTAATTGAATAATTGCAAACCTAAGGTTTCACCAAAAAAAAGCGGAAACCCATTGCTTTTGATATATAAGCATACTATTATATAAGCAATTGGTTATATTATAACTGGAGGTGTTCAACTTGGAGGAAGTCAAGGCAGACCTTGATAAAGCAGCAGGCATCCTAAAATTATTAGGCGATAAAACCCGCCTTACGATGGTGAAGATGCTCGACACCAATGATTATTGTGTCTGTGAATTTACCGGGATTTTTCAAATGAGCCAGCCTGCTGTCAGCCAGCACCTTAGAAAACTCAAGGATGCCGGGATTGTGAAAGAGGCCAGGAGAGGACAGTGGATCATCTACTCCCTCAATAAGGAAAGTGATTTTTATCCTTTCATTGCGAGCCTTCTCCAGCATCTCCCCAGCCAGGATTATAAACTAAAAGAACTTGAGGAACAGGGGCTCAGGATTTCCTGTGACTAATAGGGGGACAGCAGTTTGACATCGGTCATATTAGCAGCATTGATATTTTTATTTACGCTGATCCTGGTCATTTGGCAGCCAAAAGGCCTGTCAATTGGCTGGTCGGCATGCGGGGGCGCGATTCTCGCCCTGATTGCAGGCGTTGTAGACTTCGGGGATGTACTGGATGTTACATCAATCGTCTGGAATGCAACTCTGGCTTTTATTGCAATCATTATCATCTCACTCATCCTGGATGAGATTGGGTTCTTTGAGTGGTCTGCCCTTCATATGGCAAGGGCAGCGAAGGGCAGCGGCGTCCGCATGTTTATCTATATCAGCATTCTCGGGGCCCTGGTGGCAGCCTTTTTTGCGAACGATGGAGCCGCACTCATCTTGACACCGATTGTCCTGGCAATGGTCCGGAATCTGAACTTGAATGAGAAGATGGTGTTCCCTTTCATCATCAGCAGCGGTTTATAGCGGACACGACCTCCTTGCCCTTAGTTGTGAGCAATTTGGTGAATATCGTTTCAGCCGACTTTTTCGGCATCGGGTTTGCGGAGTTTGCATCAAGGATGATCATTCCGAATTTCTTTTCACTGGGAGCCAGCATCCTGGTCTTATATCTTTTCTTTAGAAAAAGCATTCCGAAACAATATGATCTTTCCCAGTTAAAGGAACCGGCTGAAGCAATTAAAGACCAGAGGATGTTCCGGCTATCATGGATTGTACTGGCTGTTTTACTGGCCGGCTATTTTGCCAGCGAATTTATAGGAGTACCGGTATCCTTTATTGCCGGCATCATTGCCATCTTTTTTCTGCTTATGGCAAGGAGGAGCCCGGCCGTACAGACCAAAACGGTCATCAAGGGGGCTCCGTGGGCCATCGTTTTCTTTTCGATCGGCATGTATGTCGTTGTCTACGGACTGCGGAATGCCGGGCTGACAGATGTACTGGCTGATGTGATTCAATTGGCGGCTGATCAAGGCCTATTCGCAGCAACGATCGGAATGGGCTTTATTGCCGCCATTCTCTCATCTGTCATGAACAACATGCCAACCGTCATGATTGACGCCCTGGCAATTGCAGATACTGATACCAGCGGAACCATCAGGGAGGCACTCATTTATGCGAATGTCATCGGTTCGGATCTTGGACCTAAGATCACGCCGATCGGGTCGCTCGCTACGCTTCTTTGGCTTCATGTATTATCCCTGAAAGGAGTCAGGATTTCCTGGGGAACCTATTTCAAGACAGGGATCATCCTGACCATCCCGACCTTGTTTATTACATTGGCCGGCTTATATATCTGGCTGCTCATACTTTAATATTAAACAACAAAGGAGACCTGACATATGTCTAAAAAAACAATTTATTTTCTATGCACCGGAAACTCATGCAGAAGCCAGATGGCTGAAGGGTGGGCCAAAAAATACTTAGGCGAGGACTGGAACGTATATAGTGCGGGTATCGAAGCGCACGGACTGAATCCAAGTGCAGTAAAAGCTATGAAGGAAGCAGACATTGATATTTCCAGCCAGACATCAGATATCATCGACACGGAAATCCTCAATAATGCTGACCTCGTCATTACACTTTGCGGCGATGCAGCAGATAAATGCCCAATGACTCCTCCTCATGTAAAACGCGAGCACTGGGGCTTTGATGACCCTGCCAAAGCGGAAGGAACAGACGAGGAAAAATGGGCATTTTTCCAGCGCGTGCGTGACGAGATAGGAGATCGCATCAAAATATTCAGCGAAACTGGCGTTTGAGTCAAGCGGAGGTTTTGGCGAAATGTAATAATGAAGGCAGCTCCTGTTAAAATGCAAAAATAGAAAGCACACATCTGCAGTTTCAGATGTGTGCTTTTCTTTTGCCATCAAAGCTTTTACACTTCAGGAATCGGGGTAGGAGTAGATTCAATCCCCGTCCCTTTATATTTCTCATCGATCATAGTACGGATATCCTTAAGAGGTGTCCCTTTATTAAACTCTGATTTAGCCTCACGGGCTATGTCTACACAGACCCCTCAGCCAAAGCCCATTGTATCAAGGGAAACGGTGCTGCCGCTGACACTGTCAACAAAGCAATTGGTATTGCTTTCGTGGCCATCTTCCTCGTAGCAGCCGCAATAGCATGGCATATAATTAAGTACCTCGGGATGCTCGACTGCAAACTGATAAGCTTCCAGTATTTCCGGGCTGTCTGTGTAAGTGGTCACGGCCGCCCAATCATTGCTTCCCAGGGTATAAGTTAATTCTGGAGCACCCTGATCCTTATGTTCATCTGAATGGCCTGCATGTGAGGAATCCTCCTCTGCAGAAGAACATCCTGCCGCAAGCGTGATAGCAGCAAGAATCGGAAAAATAGATCTCTTCATCGAACCTCCCTCTCTCTTTAAATCTTCTTTTACTATGCTAGCATACAAAAAAACCTCTCAATGAAACAATCCTTATTGAACAAATGTCAGAAAGGATTTTTGCTTTTTCAAAAAATAGACACATACTTCACAGAAATTTTCCCGGAACATTCAAACAATTATTTGACCGTTTGCCAATAATTGCATAAACTAATAATCAAATACATGTTTGAATGTTGAGGTGAAGCTATGAAGCAGAATGACATTTGTGAAGTAAAATGTGTGGATGAAGTAAAAGTTAAACGTATAAAGAAAAGCATTGAAAAAGAAAATACACAGGCAGTTGCGCAAATATTCAAAGCGCTGTCCGATGATACCAGGGTCAAGATTGCTCTTTCCCTTTGCCATGAACAGGAGCTGTGCGTATGTGATGTAGCCAATATTGTCGGCAGTACGACTGCTACAGCCTCCCACCACTTGCGCCTGCTGCGCAATCTTGGTTTGGCAAAATACCGCAAAGAAGGCAAGCTCGTTTATTATTCCCTGGATGATGAGCATGTGAAGCAGCTGATACGGATTGCCTTCGAACATCAAAAGGAGGTGGCCGGCCAATGAGTGAGTCTTTGGGGAAATCTATTGATAAAACGGTCTATAGAGTGCAGGGCTTTTCCTGAGCAGGCTGTGCAGCTAAGTTCGAAAAGAACGTAAAACACCTGGATGGTGTTTCTAATGCAAATGTAAACTTTGGCGCTTCAAAACTGACTGTATACGGAGACGCCACGATTAAGGAACTGGAAAAGGCCGGTGCCTTTGAAAACCTGCGGATCATCCCTGAGAATCAGCGGTTTGAAGAAAAGAAAGAGCCTTTTTGGCAAAAGCATTCTTATGTTATAGCTTCCTTCGTCCTGCTGATTATCGGCTGGGCAGCTGGACACATGAACGGCGAGGAAAGTTTGTTCTCTGCCCTGGCGTACGCAGCTTCAATAGCAATCGGCGGCTGCCGTCTTTTTATTACAGGCTTAAAAAACCTTTTCCGCCTCCAGTTTGATATGAGGACGCTGATGACCATAGCGGTCATTGGTGCAGCATTTATAGGTGAATGGGGGGAAGGGGCCACTGTTGTCATATTATTTGCCATCAGTGAGGCCCTGGAAACCTATTCAATGGATAAAGCACGCCAGTCGATCCGGACGCTGATGGATATAGCCCCTAGGGAAGCGCTGATCCGCAGGGGAAATCAGGAACTGATGGTTGAGGTGGAGGATATCCAGCTTGGCGATATCATGATAGTAAAGCCAGGCCAGAAAATTGCGATGGATGGAACAGTGGATAAAGGCTTATCTTCTGTTAATCAAGCTGCCATTACGGGTGAATCTGTCCCTGTGTCAAAAACAAAGGGAGATGAAGTATTCGCTGGGACGATAAATGAAGAAGGTGTCCTTGAAATTAAGGTGACCAAGCGCGTAGAAGATACAACAATTGCCAAAATCATTCATCTTGTTGAAGAAGCCCAGGCCGAAAGAGCCCCTTCACAGGCATTTGTCGACAGATTTGCCAAGTACTACACACCAATTATTATAGTGGTGGCATTCGGTGCGGCAGTTGTTCCGCCTCTATTTTTTGGTGCTGATTGGAGCGAATGGATCTACCAGGGGTTGGCAGTGCTGGTGGTTGGCTGTCCGTGTGCCCTGGTCATTTCAACTCCGGTTGCCATTGTGACGGCGATTGGCAATGCTGCTAAAAATGGAGTACTGATCAAAGGCGGAATCCATCTGGAGGAGATGGGGGGCATAAAAGCCCTGGCATTCGATAAAACAGGGACCCTCACAAAAGGGAGTCCCGCTGTTACAGATTTTATCCCTTCTCCAGGGACTGACTCCAAACAGCTGCTTTCTGCTGTGGCTGCCCTTGAGAACGGCTCCCGGCATCCATTGGCATCAGCCATCATGAAAAAAGCGGAGCAGGAAGGGCTGGACTATGAAAACATTGAAGTGCAGGACTTTGCCTCCATCACGGGAAAAGGAATTAAAGGCAAGATAGGTGGTGAAACCTGCTATGTCGGCAGTCCCAATCTTTTTGATGAAGTACTGCAGAATGGAATACCTGAAGAATTAAGAACGGTGATACTGGACCTGCAAAACCAGGGCAAGACAGTGATGGCAGCAGGAACTCCAGCTGGAATAATGGGAGTGATTGCTGTTGCAGATGTGCTGAGGGAAAATAGCAGGGATGTCATTCAAAAGCTTCATGCATTAGGAATTGAGAAAACTATTATGCTGACAGGTGATAATCATGGAACGGCAAAAGCCATTGGAGTCCAAGCGGGGGTAACCGACATCAAAGCCGAATTGCTGCCTGCAGACAAACTTTCCTATATCAAAGACTTGCGGGAGAAATATAAACGTGCCGGCATGGTGGGAGACGGTGTGAATGATGCACCTGCACTGGCTGCTTCAACGGTTGGGATTGCCATGGGAGGCGCTGGTACGGATACAGCTCTTGAAACGGCTGATATTGCACTGATGGCTGATGACCTCGGGAAGCTGCCTTTTACGGTTAAGCTGAGCAGAAAAGCAATGACGATCATCAAGCAGAACATTACATTCTCGCTGGGCATTAAGCTTGTGGCCCTGCTGCTCGTCATTCCCGGCTGGCTTACTTTATGGATTGCCATCTTTGCTGATATGGGCGCAACATTGATTGTCACGCTGAATGGGCTGCGGCTTTTAAGAATAAGGGACAAATAGATCTGCAGGAAGCTTCCCAAGTCATGGGGGAAGCTTCCTTTTTTACAGGGAAGTGTCAAGTGGCCAGTTGCAGGTGCCTGTTATAAATAAGGATGAAAAGGGTACGGAACAATAGAAACTGTTATTGGAGGTTGATCATAATGGAAAAGGTAGTAATTCTTGGAACTGGACCTGCCGGCCTGACTGCAGCAATCTATTTGGCCCGTGCCAATATGAATCCGGTAATCATTGAGGGCGATCAGCCTGGAGGACAGCTGACACTGACGACAGAGGTCGAGAACTTCCCGGGCTTCACCGATGGAATCATGGGTCCTGAGCTGATGGAAAATATGAGGAAGCAGGCTGAACGCTTTGGTGCAGTCTTTAAGAGAGGATGGGTGACAGAAGCAGATTTTTCAAAAAAGCCGTTCAGGATGAAGGCAGACGGTATTGGAGAAATAGAAGCAGAATCAGTCATTCTTTCAACCGGCGCCTCTGCCAAGCTTTTAAACATTCCCGGCGAGAAAGACAATATAGGCAAGGGAGTCAGCACCTGTGCCACTTGTGATGGGTTCTTTTTCCGCGGGAAAAAGGTCCTGATCATCGGCGGCGGGGACTCTGCCATGGAAGAAGCCAACTTCCTTACTAAATTTGCTGACAATGTAACCATTGTCCACCGCAGAGATGAGCTGCGGGCTTCAAAGATTATGCAGGACAGGGCCAGGGAAAATCAGAAAATCAGCTGGAAACTGAACAGGACTCCTGTAGAGGTCCTATCAGAAACTGATAAGGTGACCGGCCTTAAAGTGCAATATAATGAAACCGGAGAGGAAGAAGTCCTGGAAACAGACGGCATTTTTGTTGCCATCGGCCACAGGCCCAACACAGGATTCCTCGGCAGCCAGATCGACCTGGATGAGTCTGGCTATATCACTGTAAAGCCTGGCACGACAGAGACCAATATCAAAGGTGTATTTGCCTGCGGCGATGTCCAGGATAAAAGGTACAGGCAGGCCATCACAGCGGCAGGAACCGGCTGCATGGCGGCCCTTGACGCAGAAAGATATCTGGAAGGTGACGCCATCCTTGATTGGAGCGAAACCCTCAACCAGGGCCAGTAGAAGATTTTGCCTTTAAAAATGCTGGGAAATCAGCTATAAATCAACAGGGAAAAGGCAGGATAAAAGATGGATGCGTTATTTTATGAACCTGCTATAATGAGTGAAAAATCATTATTAGGGTGGTTTTGCATGGGAAATACAAGCTGCAGATATGTCATCAATGCTTCAGGAAAAAGCGGTGAAATGTATCATACAACATGCGAAAATAAGATGGAAGTCAAAAGATGGATCGAGGAAAACCAGGAAAAGATCCTGGCAGACAGAATAAAAGTGACTGACAAGAAAAAACGTCCTTTTTCCGGGCTTCTGTTTTTTATAAAATAATCATCCAGGGGGTGCCGCGATTGCCGCGGCATTCTTTTTTTGTATAAAGTTTTGTAAACTGGTGAATATAATAGCATGGTGCCTGTAGCTCAATGCAAAGAGCAGCCGGTTTTTACTACTGTGAAAAATTGTGCATTTTGCGGGTTGAAATCCCGCCAGGTCCATTGAAGCCGCATCCCTTTGGGGGTGCGGCTTTTCTGCCGGAAGCTAATCAAATGAAAATTTTAAAAAAGCTATTTTTCAAATTGACATTGAGAATCAATATCAATTATAATGAACTTAATGATATTGATAATCAATATCACTTAAAGCGGGACTGACCTGCCAAACCCCCTCTGCAGTCCCGCTTTAATACATATCTAAAATTATTGATAGGAGGGACTGATATGAATCATCAGTTTGCGGTATTGGAAGCTTTCAGGCATGAATATCCTGTCTGCAGGGCATGCTGTGCGGCTAAGGCGCCTGGACCGCTCGATCTGAAAAAGGGCGATGTTCTGTCCATAACGTGTGAGAAAAAGTATGTTGACCTTCTGGGATGGTTTTTTTTAATCGATATTAACGGAGAGCGGCAGGTATATATGTCTATATCCGACTTGGAAGATTATTATTTAACCGGAAAGATATGCTCTTTCTTTGACCTGGCATTAAAGATCAACCATTTGAGCTATAAAGTCAATCAGTCCCTGGACTGCAGAAATAAAAAAGAGTTTGGTATGTATTCTGAACAGCTGAGGCAATGGAAGGAATTCCAGGAGTCCGTTTACGGGAAAGATAAAGAAAAAGTATAAAGGCAGGAAGATGCGTCATTGATGCATTCTCCTGCCTTTTTTTTATAAAGCCTTTTCGGGGTTTGAGTCAATGCTCTTACACAGTCCTCCCAGCATGATCCGATCCATCACAAGTTTATATGGAAATGCGCTGCAATCACAGAAATATAGGAATCAAATTCCTGGATTCCCTTGAAGTTGGACAACATGCCCTGGATAACCGGAACTCTTGGGCTGCTGCTCAAAATTTCCGCTTCCAGCACTTCCATGGACACTGCCAGATCTTCTTTATGCCTTCCTGACAACGCTTCCTTTTTCATGCTTTTCACCGCCGAATTTAAATTACCCTTGTGCCCGGCAAGCATTTCTTTGGCTGCTTCCAGCAGAGCTGCATTTTTTTCCTCAGAGATGATCGGCTCTTCCTCAAGGATGCCGCCGACAATGCTGTCCATCCTTCGCATGATATACTCTGCAACCCCATCTGCTTTAAAGTTTTCAGGATCATGCATGAGAATTTTAAAGAACGGGTGGAACATGCCTTCAATCATCATGGAGAGATCCCAAAGATATGGAGTGATTTTTTCTCCATAGATGGAAGACAGGCCTGTCCTGTAAAATTGGTGGACCTCTATGATCCGTGCGAATATTAGTTCCTTCAGCTCTTCATCCCTTGGCAGTGCCTGCTCCCGGGTGAGCATGATCATAAAGTCTTTATGAGTGGCAAATGTATTGAAAAGGGAACTCAGCTGGCTGATGAATTTATCGCGGGGCTCCAGGTCCCTGTTTTCAAACACATAAATTTCTGCATGCAATTCATCAAAGCTGCTGTTGAAAATAGCATGCAGGAGTTCTTCCTTTGACTTGAAATAAAGATAGAAAGCTCCCTTCGATATGCCTGTATCATTGACGATTTCCTGGATGGAGGTTGAGCTGAAGCCCTTTTTGGCAAATAATTTTTTAGCGGTATCAAGTATCAGTTTTTCTTTTTCCTTCAATATTAAAAACCTCCTGTCTAGGTTTCTTAAAGCCATTTATAGAAGCTGCAGCGTGCTGCTGCAGGTCACAATATCGCCACATTTTAAACCCATGGTAAAACTTGACGTATGACCGGTCAGTCAGTTATGCTAGGCACTGGAGTGACCAGTCAGTCACATCATAATACAAAAAGTCAATTAAATCAATTATAGCAAGGAGAGGAAGTATGAAAAGCATTATCCAGTTTTCCCTGAAGAACAAATTTGCTGTCTGGCTTCTGACGATTATTATTACGGCAGCAGGCTTGTATTCCGGGCTGAACATGAAAATGGAAACCATCCCGAGCATTTCGACCCCGCTTGTTTCGGTGATGACGGTCTACCCGGGTGCCACTCCTGAACAGGTAGCAGATGAAATATCAGAACCGATTGAAAAGAGGGTTCAAAATCTTGAGGGAGTGTCAGTGGTAAGCTCTTCTTCATTCCAGAACGCTTCATCGGTTCAGATACAATACAATTTTGATAAAGATATGGATAAAGCGCAGGATGAAGTGAAGGAAGCGCTGGACAGCATTGAATTTCCAGACGGTGCCCAGGAGCCGGGTGTTTCCCGCCTCAGCCTTGATGCATTCCCAATCATGTCCCTGAGCATCTCTGATGAGAAAAAATCTCTGCCTGAGCTGACTAAAACGGCTGAAGAACAGGTTGTGCCTGCGATTGAAGGAATAGAAGGAGTTTCTTCTGTCCAGATATCCGGCCAGCAGCTTCAGGAAGCCCAGCTTACATTTGACCAGGAAAAGATGGCGGAATTTGGGCTTGATGAAGAAACAGTCAAGAACATCATCAAAGGTTCTGATGTTTCATTCCCGCTCGGATTATATACATTTGAAAACACTGAAAAATCGGTTGTTATTGATGGAAATATTTCTACAATAGATGACTTGAAACAGCTGAAGATTCCGGCTGTTCCGCAGGGAGCCGGCCAGCAGGCCCAGGGTGCTCCGTCTGAAAGCGGCCAGCAGGCTGCAGGACAGCAGCAGGGTGCTGCACCGGGTGCAGGTGCACAGCAGGGCGCAGGCCAGGCTGGTGCAGCAGCGGGAATTCCGACTGTTGAGCTTCAGGATATCGCCACTATTGAAGTGGTCGGCAAAGCCGAATCGATTTCAAGGACTAATGGAGAAACATCAATCGGCGTACAGATTGTTAAAGCGGCCGATGCCAATACAGTTGAAGTTGTCAATGATGTAAAGGCCCAGCTTTCAGAGCTTGAAAAAGACATTGATGGCCTGAAGGTAACGCCGATTTTTGACCAGGGAGAGCCGATCGAAGAATCTGTAGAGACGATGCTGAGCAAAGCTGTGTTTGGGGCCATTTTTGCGATGGTCATCATCCTTCTGTTCCTGCGCAATTTCAGGACGACAATCATATCGGTCATTTCAATCCCATTGTCGCTGCTTATTGCAATACTTCTGCTGAAACAGATGGATATCACGCTGAACATTATGACTTTGGGTGCCATGACGGTTGCCATCGGCCGTGTAATCGATGATTCAATTGTCGTCATTGAAAATATTTTCCGCCGCATGAGCCTTAAAGGTGAAGAACTGTCAGGACGGGAACTGATTGTTTCGGCAACAAAAGAAATGTTTATGCCGATCCTGTCTTCGACCATTGTCACCATTGCGGTATTCCTCCCGCTTGGACTGGTTAAAGGCACGGTTGGGGAACTCTTCCTTCCGTTCGCTCTTACCGTGGTATTTGCCTTGCTTGCATCGCTGCTTGTAGCGATTACGATTGTGCCGATGATGGCCCATACGTTCTTTAAGAACGGATTGCCGGCCAAGCATCAGCATCAGGATGAAGAAAAGCCCGGCAAGCTTGCTTCAGGCTACCGGAAGGTCCTTAACTGGGCATTGAACCATAAAATCATCACCTCGGGGATTGCCGTGCTGATGCTGGTCGGAAGCTTGTTCCTTGTACCAGTAATCGGCGTCTCTTTCCTGCCTGCCGATGAGCAGAAAATGGTGATTGCCACATATAAACCAGAGCCGGGCCAGACACTTGAAGAGGTAGAAGAAATTGCCGGCCGCGCAGAAGAAATGCTTCTCGACAGAGACGGAGTGAAAAACCTGCAGTTCTCTGTGGGCGGAGAAAATCCGATGAACCCCGGCCAGTCCAATTCCGCTATGTTCTTTGTAGAATATGAAGACAGCACAGAGAATTTTGATAAAGAAAAAGAAGATGTGATTGAAGAGCTGAAAGGTATGGCCGATAAAGGAGAGTGGGGAAGCCAGGACTTCTCCGGGATGGGTTCAAGCAGTTCGCTTTCCATGCAGGTATACGGAGAGAGCATGGATGATATTGAGCCGGTCATCTCCGAACTTGAAGGCATCTTTAAAGACAATGATTCTTTGACAAATGTTAAAACAAGCATCTCAGATACGTATGACGAATACACGCTCGTAGCTGACCAGGAGAAATTGAGCAGCCTGGGACTGTCTGCAGCACAGATCGGCATGGGACTTTCCAACACAGGCCAGCGCCAGGTGCTGACAACAATCGATTACGATAACGAAGAAGTCAACGTATATGTAGAGATGGAAGCAGAATCTTACCAGAATATTGATGATCTTACAGATAAAACAATTCAATCTCCTTTGGGGATAGAAGTGCCGATTAGAGATGTAGTCGAAGTCCAGGAAGGAACGACTTCCGATACGATTACAAGGCAGGACGGCCGGATTTACGCTAATGTCAGCGGAGAGATTACAGCAAAGGATGTTGCAAAAGTTTCTGCAGATGTGAAAGCGGAAGCTGATAAGCTCGATCTGCCTTCCAATGTTGAAATTTCAATGGGCGGTGTAACGGAGGATATCAATGAATCCTTTACACAGCTTGGGCTTGCGATGCTTGCTGCCATTGCGATCGTATATCTCGTCCTGGTCATTACTTTTGGCGGAGGGCTTGCGCCATTTGCCATCCTGTTCTCACTGCCGTTCACGATTATCGGAGCTCTTGTCGGGCTATTGATTGCCGGTGAGACCTTGAGCGTATCTGCCATGATCGGGGCATTGATGCTGATCGGAATTGTTGTGACAAATGCAATCGTTCTGATTGACCGCGTCATCCATAAAGAACAGGAAGGCCTGCCGACTCGGGAAGCGCTTCTGGAAGCAGCAGGCACAAGGCTCCGTCCGATCCTGATGACAGCCATCGCAACCATCGGTGCATTGGCGCCGCTGGCTGTAGGGCTTGAAGGAAGCGGCCTGATCTCCAAAGGGCTCGGTGTGACCGTAATAGGCGGACTCACAAGCTCCACGCTTCTTACATTGCTGATTGTGCCGATTGTGTATGAGAGCTTAATGAAGCTGAAGAGAAGAGGAAAAAAGAAAACAGCAGCTGCTGAATAAGCAGACTGAAGAGGCAGCGGGAATCCCCCGCTGCCTCTTTTTTTCTTGTTCAACTGAAGTATTGCACCTAGAGAAGCCCTAATAAAGCACCGCCGGCTGCGCCGGTTAGTACGACGATCCATGGAGGAAGCTTCCAGTAGGCAAGCATGGCAAAAAGGATGCTTGCGAATGCGAAGTCTGCCGGCTCCAGGATGGAGCTCGTCCAGATTGGGTTATAGAAAGCAGCAATCAGGATGCCTACCACTGCAGCATTGACCCCCATCAGTACACTGGCAGCCTTCGGATTGCTGCGCAGACTGGCCCAGAATGGCAGTGCGCCGGCAATCAATAAAAAGGCAGGGAGGAATATAGCGGCAGTCGCCAGGAGGCCGCCCTGCCAGCCGCTGATTACGGCTCCGATATAGGAAGCAAAGGTGAAAAGCGGGCCCGGCACTGCCTGAGCAGCGCCATATCCGGCAAGAAAGGCTTCTTCTGTCAGCCAGCCGCCCGGCACAAACTCCCGCTCGAGGAGGGGAAGGACAACATGTCCGCCGCCAAATACGAGTGAGCCGGAGCGGTAGAAGCTGTCAAACATAGCAATCCAGTTTAAAGAAGTGGCTTCCCGCAGAACCGGAAGTATGATGAGCAGGCCGAAAAATGATGCCAGTGCCGCTGCGCCTGTCTTTTTTGAAATAGGAAAAGGCATTGGTGCCTTTTCTTCCTGCGAGTGGTTTTTATAAAGGATAAAACCGGCTATTCCCGCGGCTAAGATAATCGAAATCTGCGAAATGGCAGTTTGCCACAAAAGAGCTGCTGTCAGGGCAAGAAGGACGATGGCCTTCCTTGTCAGATCAGGTGCAAGCTTGGACGCCATGCCCATGATGGCATGTGCGACCACAGCAGTTGCTACAATTTTCAAACCATGGATCCACCCGGAATCGGCTGCGTCCAGTCCATCCATGAGAAGTGCGAAAACAATCAGTGCTATAACGGAAGGAAGGGTAAAGCCTAAGAAGGCAAGAAAACCGCCGATCAGGCCTCCTCTGGCAAAACCGATCCCCATGCCTACCTGGCTGCTTGCAGGGCCGGGCAGGAACTGGCAAAGAGCTACAAGATCAGCATAGCTTTGCTCATCCATCCACTTCCGCCGTCTTACATACTCTTCATGAAAATAGCCCAAGTGGGCAATAGGCCCGCCAAATGATGTCAGGCCAAGCTTGGCTGAAACTAGCAGTATCTCAATAAAAGTATGAATGGTATATTTACTTTCTGTATTCATCTTTTCTTCTCTCCTTCCGTTAATCAATCTTTGATTTCTTTAAAAAGCTCATAAGCCTTTTTCCTGGCTTCTTCCAATACTGCCTGCCCTTTTGGGGTAGCACCATAGTACTTTCGGATTTTGCCATCCACATTCCGGTTTTCCTTCATAAGCAGGCCATCTGCTTCCATTCCGTGAAGAATAGGATACAATGTGCCGGAGCTTATCGAGTAGCCATGCTCTTTCAGCTCTTCAAGCATCCATGCCCCATAGATCGGTTCTTCCAGGGCATGGTGGAGGATGTGGATCTGGATAAAGCCAAGGAACAATTTGCGCAGAATTTTATCTTCCACTTTCCCAGCCTCCTCTCCTAATATTGAAGTTCAATATCGGTAATCGATATCGATAGTATAACAATATCTGAATGGAATTTGAGTGTATTTACATATCCTTTACAAAGAGAAAAGGGAATGAAAGATTCACTCTAATTTTTTCCATTCATGGATTTGTTTATTTGAGGTAAAAATAAATCCAAACATAAAAGGAGTGAAGATCATGTTAAAAAAGCTTAGCATCATGCTACTCTGCGCACTTTTTCTTGGGCAGGCTGCCGGGATGGTACAGGCAGAAGGTACGGACAGCGAACAGCGGAAGCAGCTGACTGAGGCGCAGGTGAAGGAAATAGAAGCGCTCCAGATGGATGTCCTGGAGGGAAGGAAAAAAGTAATCATGAAGTATGCGGAGTTTGGTGCAATTACTGCTGAGCAGGCACAGGAAATGGTGAAGCATCTGGAAAAAAGGCACGAGAAAATGAAAGAAGAAGGCTTCATGCCTCACTGGCTGAACCGAAAGCACTGCCCGCATTGCCATTAATAGATGGCTTGTGGAGGCTGTTTGACTTAAACAGCCTTCTTTTGTAAAATAAGTCTATATAAATTGATTTCCTTTTTTAAAGGGGAGTAGCAGAAAAGCACAGCCGTCAATACGGGCAATAGCCCCGGCTATGCTGGCAATCTTCGAATTGTTTGCGAGACCTTTACCACGTTTGTTTGGTATGGGTCTCTTTTGATTATAGAGGCATTATGACCAGGCAAAAGGTCATGATGCCTTTTTTGTCGTTTGAATAGTGCTCTCTGGTTATTAGCATCAGCTAGACTATTGAGAGAAGTTCGGGAATACATCTTTACTAGGAGGGGGCAGGCTCTGCCATTTTGCAGAGTCTGTAAAACAGGAGGAGGAACTTCTATGCCGCAGAAAAAGTATAAAAGGCTCGCTGAAAGCGTCCTTATTGCCGAAAATCCGATCAGATATATACAAAAAGACGAAGCCCTCCTTCATGCTGGAACGGGCAGAAGTGCAGCTGTTTTCAGGATTGCCGGGACCGAAAGGGCACTCAAGGTATTTGCCCCGGCTTTCAGTCATATTGCCCTGGAAGAGGCTGAGATTTATGGGAAGCTCGATGGGGGTATGTTTTACCCGCGTTTGCATGAAAAAGGGGATAACTATATTGTTATTGACTATATTGAAGGGCAAACCTTTTTTGAATGCCTTACAAATGGAATCAAAATCACTCCGGACGATATTGCAAGAGTGGATGCGGCGCTGGAGCTTGCCCGTGCTAAAGGGCTGAATCCTTCTGACATCCATCTCAGAAATCTGTTTAAAACGGCAGCTGGGGAAATCATGCTGATCGATGTGGCAAGATTCAGGCAGGCCAGCTTCTGCAGGCAATGGGAAGACCTGAAATATTTTTTCTGCAAGTTCTATTTCAAGCCTTTGTTTCCAAAAAGGTTTCCTGAACCAGTATTAAATGGGGCAGCTTATGTGTATAAAAGGCTATTGAAAATGCGCAGCTGCTGACGGGAATGGGCAACTCTGGTTTAGCCATGGGTTTCTGTGTGGTAAAGGCATAAAAAAAGCCAGGAGTTGAGATGATGGAAGAGAAGAAAGATTATTATATTGATATCGAGAATGGCCAAATTCATCCGGGAAAAGCAGAAGGAGAGGACTGGCAGTTCAGGGTCTTTGCAGATGACGAGGAAATCCACCAGCTGGCAAAATATCTAAATATCAACTATAATGCGGATTTAAAAACATTCGTACGCTCGCATATCCCTTTCCTTGAATATCATAAAGACCCTCAGAATGATGAATATGATGCCACGATTGAACAGGCATATGCTCTGATCTACCAGCTTGGAGATGAAGAAGCAAGGGCGCATGTAAAGAGCATGGGCATCTTATCCGAGGAAGAACTTAACAGACGCTGATGACATCCAGGCGGCCGGAATTTGACTGCCTGTTTGTTTTGTTTCTATTTAAAGTGGTATCAGAGTAGAAAGATAAAATGGAGGGATTCAATTGGCAAACTCAGTTTATGAAGAATGTATACAGGCCTGTCTTGAATGCATGGATGCATGCAATATGTGCTTTGATGCCTGTCTGAAGGAAGAGGATGTAAAGATGATGGCCCGCTGCATCAGGCTTGACCGGGAGTGTGCCGATTTTTGCGCGTTCGCGGCTAAGGCTATGCAATCTGACAGCCCATTTGCAAAACAGATCTGCGCTGTCTGCGCCGATATTTGCGAGGCATGCGGAGAAGAGTGCAAAAAGCACGATCATGAGCATTGCCAGAGATGCGCAGATGCCTGCTTAAAATGCGCTGAAATCTGCCGCAGCATGGCAGCATAAAAGGAAAGTGCAAAACTGTTTTGGCTCCGGGCAAAATGCCAGCTGAGCCTGGGACAGACATTTGAAGTGTAAAAAAACAGATCTTATGATCATCTGAAAAAGCCGGGCTGAACCGGCTTTTTTCATGGAGAAAAAAGTACAGGCAGCTGCAGACATTTGAGTTGATTTTATACCTGAAGGCGTATATGATCGAAGTGCCGATACACCAATCTAATGTGAAACTAAGGGAAATATCACCAACTTCAGTGAGGTACAAAAAAGATGATATATATGCTGATCGTTTTCTTGTTTTTGCTAGCGGTTCCTTTCTACAATCGTTATATTCCAGTCCTCAAGGTGCCGTGCCGCAGGGTGGATGAAATTCCCGGGGACCATGTGATCCTTGATATCAGGGATTACAATGAGGGCTATGAGGAACGGATTCCGGGTGCTGTGAATCTTCCTGTCCCTTATATTGTCCGAAATCTTGATGACATCCCTGCAAGGAAGATCCATCTTATCTGCGCTTCCCCGCTGGAGCGGAATATGGGAGTCCGTCTGCTTCAAAAAAATGGCTTTCAAGTAGCAGGGTTCACCTTGTCCAATAAAAAATGTGCCGGAAAGGCGCTGGCCTGCTGCCATAAATAGTAAAGGAATCCCCCCATTGTGCGAATGGGGGGATTTCCTGCTGACTAGGAGATATGCGGAATCTTTATTTTAACTTCAAAAGAATGCCCTTTATGGGTATAATCCAGGAAGCCATTGTAGGAAAGGACAATATCTTTAATGATTTTTGTGCCAAGCCCTTCATGCTCACCTTCCTTAGTAGACATGCCGAATCTTTCAAACAAAGAGTCTATGATGGACTGTGGGACAGGCAGCGTACTATTGGAGCAGGTCAAAATCATAAGTCCGCTTCTTTTGTAAAATTGGAGCCTTGCGTATGCATCTTCCAAGCCGGAAGCTTTATAGGCAGCTGCAGCCTCAATGCTGTTGGACAGGATATTGCCGGCTAATGCGGCAATATCCTCATCTTTCATGGGGAGAGAAGAAAGGGGAAGCTCCAGATCGTAGTGGATGCTTACGCCTTCTGCAGAGGCCTCTTTTTGCATATGGTGCAGCACACCGGCAACAGGGCCGTTTTCCCCTTTGATGGCCAGATTCACTTCTTCATATCCGGACAAGAGCCCCCCGAAATACGCTTTTGCTTCGCTGAATTGCCCTTTATCCAGCATATATTGGACAGCCGAGACATGCTTCAGGAAATCATGCCGCTGCTTGCGAACAGCGAGATAGGTATCATTGAGCTGCCGCACCTCCATCTCCTTTTCTTTGAGGCGTGCACCTGATGATAAAATGATCTTCCCGCTGTACCATCTGGCTGTTTCTGCCAGCACTGCTGCTCCTGCTGCAGCTGCAATAGCAGCCTTTGAGCCGGACAGGACTGCAGCCAGAAGGACTAGCAGCTGAAAAACCAAAAATAACGCTCCAAGGGCTGGGTGGAAGCTGGAGGAGTTCAGTTTTACCGAAAAGAAAAGGATGGCAGAAAAAATCATGAATGCCAATGCACCTGTCATCAACGGCTTCCACTGCGGTGCCAGGAGTATAAAGCAGCCGGCTCCGGCAGCGGATAATAGCACCGAATACAGGAGGGCAGGCGCTGAGCTGTTTATCTGAGAGCGCAAAATCCATCTTCCCCTTTTCAACTAAAATAAAGGCATAGCCTGTTAAAAATAGTGATCCTGCAAAAAATCTATCTTCTCTTTTGTAATCATTGCCTTCTCTGTTGTCCCATCAAAAAAAACAACATAGGAGTTTTTGGCGTACAAAGAAAAGTTCTTTACATAATGGATATTGATAATGAATGAACGGTGCGAGCGGATAAAATCTCTTTCACGGAGCTCGCCTTCAAGCTCATTCAGCGTTTGGTATGTTTTAATTTGTTCCTGCTTTGTATGTATGGTGGTTGATCGGCCGGAACGCTCAATAAAGATAATATCTTTTTTCTGGATGATATGGATATCGCTTTTTTGCCTGAGAAACAGCCGGCCGGAAATTTCCGGTGTCCGGCTTTTTTCAATATATCGGAGGACGGCTTTTTCAAGCCTGTCTTTTGTGAATGGCTTCATAATATAATCATGGACATTCAGTTCAAAGGCATGGACCGCGTAGCCGCTCGTGCCAGTCACGAAAATGACGGCAATATTGAGGGCATATGTATGAATAATATCAGCCAGTTCGTATCCTGAAAGGCCAGGCATTTCAATATCCGCGATCAGGAGGTCGATTTCCTCTCTTTTGACCCGTTCGTAAGCTTCCTCTGCAGAGGTAGTTGAGAAAACAATCTCTGCCCCTTCCATGCTGGACAGGATTCCATACAGTTTGTCTAAATCTATCGGCCGGTCATCAACCAGTCCCACTCTTATCATAGTTTCGCCTCTCGTCAATGAAATTACGATTCTATTTTACCATCTATTGGACAGAAAACATCCTTTTCACGACATGAAATGGCATTTTTGCGACAGAATCGAAGCGGTGATGCGATCAGACAGGTAAGATTAAGCTACAAAGAGAGCAGGAAAGGAGCAAAAAAGATGATCGAGATAAAGGAAGTAACGAAAAGATTCAAAGATAAAAAGGTGCATGTCACTGCACTGAAGCATATATCACTTTCAGTAGGTGAAGGCCAGGTGGTCGGCCTCCTCGGTGAAAATGGAGCAGGGAAGACAACACTGCTGAGGACGATTGCCACATTGTACACGCCGACCGAGGGTGCCGTTTCAGTCGGCGGCTTTGATACCGTTAAACAGCCAGATGAGGTTAAGAAGCGTATGGGCGTTCTGTTTGGCGGGGAAACCGGATTATATGACCGCCTTACCGCCAGGGAAAATCTTGAGTATTTTGCATCTCTTTACGGTCTTGGCCGCCATGAAACAAAGGTCAGAATCGATGAGCTTGCAGTGATGTTTGGCATGAAAGACTATCTGAACAGGAAGGTAGGGGGATTCTCCAAAGGGATGAGGCAAAAGGTTGCCATTGCGAGGACTCTTATCCATGATCCCGAAATCATCTTGTTCGATGAACCGACAACCGGCCTTGATATTACTTCTTCAAATGTATTCAGGCAGCTTGTCAGCTCGCTTAAAAGGCAGGGGAAAACAATCATCTTTTCCAGCCACATTATGGAGGAAGTGAAGATGCTCTGCGACTCAGTGGTCATGATCCATAAAGGTGAAATGGTTTATAAGGGCGGACTCGAGGATCTTTACCGTGAAGAGGGAAGCTCAGATTTGAATTATATTTTTGAATCAAAATTGGTGAGGGGGAACGATTATGCTTCGTAATATTTATATAAAAGAAATGAAGGATATCTTAAGGGACCGGAGGACATTGCTTTTGAGCGTATTGCTCCCGATCCTCCTGCTGACGGGCCTTACCTTATTTTATGAGAAAATGATGTCTGATGATGGTTCAGAAACCTATACCCTTGCCATCAGCGATGCTGCAGGCGAAGAAGCTTTGGAGCTCGTATCAGGCATTCCTAACCTTGAGGTGAGCGGGTATGCCAATCCCGGGAAGGCTGTAAAAGACGGGAAGGCGCACGCAGCCATTGAATTCAGCGGCCAATTCTTTGAAAATCCTGAAGGCGGGGAGCCGGGTACCGCAGTCATCAAAGGTGACTCTCTCAGCCAGAACTCTGCTTATGTGATGTCACAGCTTGAAGGGGCTTTGAATGCGTACAGCGATGCACTGGTTTCGGAAAGGCTGACAGCTGCAGGGGTGGATCCACAAGTTATTCAGCCGATCGATGTTCAGGTAACTGAAATCAATAATGAAGATGAAAATGCCGCTTCTGTCGGAATACTTGCGGGCTTCCTGCCTATGGTCATCACAATTGCAATCGCATCCGGCGCGTATCCTGCCGCTTCAGACTTATTTGCAGGCGAGAAGGACAGAAAAACAATGGAAGCATTGCTGATGACACCGGTCAGCAGGATCAAGCTTCTGTTTGCCAAATGGCTCGCAATCTCCACAATCGGCATGATTGCAGGCATTGTATCAGTAGCAGCAATTGTACTGGAAACCATTTTCCTGACCGAAAAACTCAAGGCTGCCCTGGAGTTTGGGGACAATACGTTCACGATTATCGCTGTGACGATTGTGATCACCCTGCTGTTCGCCTTGTTCATGGGTGCCCTGCAAATGGTCGTCAGCATCATTGCGAAGACGGTAAAGGAAGCGCAGAATTATATTTCACCGATCATGATGCTTGCAATTGTGCCGACTCTATTCCTGAGCGGCGTAGGCATCAATGAATTGACTATGAAACATTTTCTGATCCCGTTTGTGAACATCCATGCGCTGATCAATGAGCTGCTCCACGGGAGTGTCAATATGGAGAATATCCTTCTAACACTTGCAAGTACGGCTGTCTCTATAGTGATTGTGTTCATCTTCTCCCGCTCATTATTCCTTAAAGATAAATGGGTGCTGAACTGATATAGATTCAGAGAGGGCGCTGCAGCTGCAGCGTCTTTTTGTTTGTTTTTCAGGCATTGTGGAAAATAATATGAAAATCTGTTTTCAATATCAGATTATTTCGGTATGATAATATTTAGTATAGCGAAATATTCAAAAGACGAAAGAAGTGGAGTGGATGAATCAGGAACTGGCAGCAAAAAGAAATTTAATGATTATGTGGTTTGCCAACTTTTTTGTGGCAGCCAGCATGACAATGGTTTTGCCTTTTATCTCTTTATATATAGAAACCTTCGGCGACTTTTCAGAGGAATATGTCCAGCAATGGTCAGGATGGACCTTTGCAATCACTTTTGTGACTGCTTTTCTTTTTTCACCGATTTGGGGAAGGATCGGGGATAAATACGGGCGAAAAAAGATCCTGCTTATCTCAGGTTTTGGCATGGCTGTCTCTATCTTTATGATGGGATATGTCACTAGTGTATGGCAGCTTTTCATGCTTCGATTGTTTATGGGGATGTTTACGGGCTTTATTTCCCTTTCCCAGGCGTTCATTTCCACTCAGACGCCGCAGCGGATTGCAGGAAGGGTCCTCGGCACCTTGCAGACGGGAAGCATAACCGGTTCGCTGCTTGGCCCGATGCTCGGAGGGGTCCTTGCTGACTCTCTCGGATATGCGACAACCTTTCAATGGACCTCGATTTCCATTTTTATCTCGGCAGTTCTTGTTATTTTTACGAAAGAATTCAAGGTTGAACTCAAAAAGGGTTCCAAAACGAGCTATTCCAGCAAAGAGGTCATCAGGCATATAGCGGCAAATCCGGTCCTTTTGACTGTGCTTTTCATCAGCATGCTCATTCAGATTGCCCACTTCAGCATCCAGCCGATACTATCTTTGTATGTGAATGAACTTCACGGCCATGAGAACATTGCTTTCTTCTCGGGGATTGCCTTCTCAGCAGCCGGCCTCGGAAATCTGCTTATGGCAAGAAAATGGGGCAAGATCGGTGATCAGTCCGGGTATCTGAAGGTGCTGGTATTTCTGCTGTTCATGGCGGCTATCGTTTATCTGCCAGGAGCTTTTGTAACGAATATCTGGCAGCTCGTGGTCATCCGGTTCCTCCTGGGCATTGCCATTGGCGGAATCATCCCTGTCAGGATTGCCTATATCCGCCAGGAAGCGCCTGTCAGCATGCAGGGAGAGGTGCTGGGCTATAATACAAGCCTTCGTTTTCTCGGGAATATTATCGGGCCGGTTCTTGGCGGCTTCCTTTCCGGATATTTCGGGTTTTCGTCTGTCTTTTATGTAACAAGCTTTTTATTGCTGATAAGCGGCGTGCTTCTCATAGCAGCTATGAACCGGAATCCTGAATTAGCGAACAACCATTAGACTCTCCTTTCAGGGGAGTTTTATTTTTCTTTTAAAAAAATATTAGAATAATTTATCAATCAGTAAGGTTTTATAATAATCCATTTATATCTGATATTTATTGGGGAAACTAGGTATTTTAAATTATATGAATATATAAATAATAGTGCGAATGATTCATTGTTCGAGCCTCGAAATAAAAGTATACTCGTTATTAGACAATTTAGACTTCAAGATTTGTCAGAATACTTAGAGGGGGCTATCATATTGAAAAAAAGAAGGAAGGCCGCTTCTGCTGTATTGGCTGCAGCCATGGGGCTGAGCGTATTTTCAGCCGGTGCATTTGCACCTGCCCAAAAAGCTCAGGCTTATGATGCTGTATCCAGCCCATATGCAGGAGCGCAGGCAGATTTAGGCATCGCCAATGATGAAAGATTAATAGAGCTTTTGAAAAAGCAGGGAAAGATTTCGAAAAACGCTACCCATTCAGAAGCTGATAAGGCACTAAAAAAATTCCTGAAGGCCAAAGCAGAGAATGCAGCTAAGGTTCCAGCCGGCAAAGTAGGAAAAGAGCTTAATGTCTCTGAGCAGGAAAAAGGCAAACCAGGAAACGGATTGAAAAACGGCAAGGGCAATAAGCTTGGACAAGCTAAAAAGGCTCATGTTGATCCGGTACAAAAGGAAAATTATGAAGGAGATACAAGAGAAGATAAAGTTCTTGTCCTTGCCATCGAGTTCCAGGATTATAAGCACAGCTCCATTACGAAAGAAGAGTCTGATATGTTCTATGAAGATTATCCTTTAGAACATTTTCAGGATATGATTTTTGGGGAGGAAGGCTATGAAGGGCCTTCAGGCCAGAACCTCGTATCCATGAAGCAGTACTATGAACAGCAGTCCGGCGGCAGCTATTCGGTGGATGGGGAGGTTGCCGGCTGGTACACAGCCGATCACCCTGCAAAGTATTACGGAGAAAATGTGCCTGCACCGGATGGGAATGATAAGGCTGCCAGAAGCCTTGTGATGGAGGCATTGAATAAAGCGGCGCAGGATCCGAATGTGAACCTGACTGAGTATGATCAGTGGGACCGTGACGATTATGATGGAGACGGCGTTTATAATGAGCCGGACGGCCTTATCGACCATCTTATGGTCATCCATGCAGGTGTTGGAGAAGAAGCAGGCGGAGGCTCCCTTGGCGGGGATGCCATCTGGTCTCACCGTTCTAAACTTGGATCAGGCCCGGTAGCGGTTAAAGGAGCTAAATCCGACAGCGGCCGCTGGGGCGGCGTATTGGGAGCCTGGGACTACACGATTGAACCTGAGGACGGGGCAGCAGGTGTGTTTGCTCACGAATACGGACATGACCTAGGCCTGCCTGATGAGTATGACACACAATATACAGGGCAGGGAGAGCCGGTAGCCTACTGGTCGATCATGTCAAGCGGAAGCTGGGCAGGAGATGTTCCTGGTACAGAGCCTACAGGATTCAGTGCCTACGCGAAACTGATGCTTCAGAACTGGCATGGGGGCAACTGGCTTACTGGTGAAACCATTTCATCTGAGGACGTCACCTCCAAAGGAGTGGAAGTTCTCCTTGATGAGGGCGTAACCAAAGGGAAAAATAATGACGCGGTCAGAATCGATCTTCCGCAGAAAGAAAATATCGTCAATACACCAGCGAGCGGTTCCTATGAGTATTTCAGCGGCAGCGGCGACGAGCTGAATAACTCAATGACGGCTGCAATCGATCTTACCGGCGCTTCGGAGGCTGAGCTTTCCTTCAAGGCCTGGTATGACATTGAAGAAGATTGGGACTACGCTTCAGTCCAGGTCCGTGAGCAGGGGACTGAGGAATGGGTATCCATTCAGGGCAATCTTACAACCGGTACAGACCCGAATAACCAAAATCCGGGCTTTGGCATCACAGGGAATTCAAATGGGTGGAAGGATGGCAGCTTTGATCTGTCTGCATTTGCAGGCAAGAAAATCGAGGTTAAATTCCATTACTACACAGATGTTGCTGCCACAATGCCAGGTTTCTATGCGGACGATATCCTTATAACAGCCGATGGAAAGGAAGTCCTGAAGGATGATGCAGAAGGAGAATCTGCATTTTCGCTGGAAGGATTCACTAAAGACCAAGGGAAATTTTATTCAGACCATTACTATCTTCTTGAATGGAGATCTCATAATGGAGTGGATGCAGGACTTGCCCATGTGCGCCGCGGCGACAGCCTGATCAGCTATGATAAAGGCCTTGTCGTATGGTATGTCGATGATTCTTTCACAGATAACTGGACTGGCATTCATCCGGGCGAGGGATATCTCGGCGTTGTGGATGCAGATCAGCATGCATTGAAGTGGAACGACGGTTCAGTTGCCAACAACCGCATCCAGATGCATGATGCAGCCTTCAGCCTGAACAAATCAAGTAAAATGCTGATAGAGTATTTAAACCAGGGGCTGAGCCTGAAGGACAACCAGACAAAGCAAACGCCGTTGTTTGACGACAGTGCTGACTACAGCAATCCAGGTCTCGCAGATGTGGGCCGGAAGGTGCCTCAGGAAGGGCTTAAATTCCGTGTTACAGGAGAAAGTGCTGACGGAACAGTCGGAAAGGTCCTGATCTTTAAATAATCATTTTTGAATCCAGCCTGAAGCCAGGCTGGATTTTTTGTTATTAAGGAACTTATGAAATTTGTACAGTTGACGCGCGCAATAGTGAATTCCTGAGCATGGCCTGCAGTGCATGCTGAGGTAGCCATAGCAGGTTCCCTCCTAATTATCTTTGGTAATACATTGGAAAATAGAATAAGGCGGTTAGAGGACGCTGTTAGGGGGAAAAGGACAATAAATCATAACCCCATTTAAGCGGGCTGGCAGGAGTTGATGAATCACAAATGAAAAAAATGATAGCGTATTTAAAAAAACTGGGAAAGGAAATAAAAGAGGACAGGGCAACAGGACTTGCAGCTGAGCAGGCATATTATTATATGCTCTCCATTTTCCCGATCCTCATTCTGCTGCTGTCCATCGTGCCTTATCTGAATATTGATCCGCAAAAGGCCATTTCCTTTCTGCAGACCGTCATGCCTTCCGAAACTGCAGCTGTGTTTGAAGAAAATGTCGTGAACATAGTGACACAGCCGAGCGGCGGGCTGCTGACTTTCGGTATCATCGGTACATTATGGTCGGCCTCCAACGGAATGCAGGCGTTCATACGGGCGATGAACCAGGCATTTGATGTCGAGGAGACCCGTTCCTTCATCAAGGCAAGACTCATTTCGATCGGCCTTACACTCGGCCTTATTTTTTCCCTGATCGTTGCCCTGGTTCTTCCTGTATTCGGAAATGTAATTTTGGATCTTGTCCAATCTTTCATCAATATCCCGGATGAATTGCAAATCCTGTTTTCGGTTTTGAGATGGGTTGTCGCCATAATCGTCATAGCGGCTGTACTTTCTGTCCTATACAAGCTGGCGCCGAATAAGCATTATCCTTTCAAGCATGTTATACCGGGAGCGATTGCAGCAACCGTCATCTGGCAGCTGATCTCCCTTGGACTTTCCATCTATATCGGCAATTTTGCCAATTACTCAGGTACTTATGGAAGCCTTGGGGGAGTCATCGTGCTTATGCTCTGGTTCTATCTGACAGGGCTTACCCTTGTGGTAGGCGGCGAAATCAATGCTATCTATCACCGGGAGCGGGTAAGCCCTACGGCACGCGCAAAGGAAAAGGCTGCCGCTTACTTCAACTGAAGCATAAAAAAAGGAACCTAGGAGGTTCCTTTTTTTTTTGGATTAATTAAACTTGTTCACATAAGGGATGCGCTTCGTCCAAAGCTTTTTAAACAGCTTTGGGGTTTGCTTTGCCTGCACAACTACATGTTTGACCTTTTCCTTTTTCGTCTGGATATCCTGCTGGATTTCCTTTTGGTGAGCCGTGAGCTCAGTTGTCTGAGTTTTAATGTTCTCAGTCTGTTTCTGCAGCCTTGAAGCTGTCTCTGTCAGGTTTTGGATAGCGGGCTTGGAATCCTTATAAATTTTAAAGGCGCTGATGCCGAGATAAATAAGGGCTCCGGCAAAAATGGCTAAACTGATGTAGACGATGATCAAATTCTGCACCTTCCTTTCTTTATCTATTTAGTCCTTATCACTTTAATACCCATTCTGCTCCGGGTTTAACAGTGAATATGCACTGCAGTTCTGTAAAATTCAACCAAGAGACGGTGCAGGCCCCGAAAACGATATCAGTAGTCTGAATTTATTTTTAAATTGACGCTTCCGGATTCTGCTTGTTAGAATGGCAACATTATATTCATAAAATATTTATTACTGTATATGTCCGGAAATAAGGTCTGGACGTTTCTACCAAGCTGCCGTAAATGGCTTGTCTACAGGTTAAGCTTTTCCCCGTATTCTTTTTTGGGGCTTCCTGTATATTTGCGCCGCGGCTTCGCTTGTAAAAGCGGGGCTTTTTTTGTTTCAGTTCTGGACAACAATAAGCCTAAAGAGAAACAACTTCAAAAATAATTCTGCAGGAGGAGCCAAATGTCCAATTTCTTTCAATTCACTCTAAGAGGCACCACATATAGACAGGAGACGGTTGCCGGCATCACTACGTTCTTATCCATGGCTTATATCCTGATCGTCAATCCTATTATCCTGAGCCAATCCGGGATGGATAAAGGAGCTGTTTTCACAGCTACAGCTCTTTCTGCCATCATTGGTTCGCTTTTGATCGGCCTGCTTGCCAATTATCCTATCGGGATAGCGCCAAGCATGGGACTGAATTCGTTCTTTACTTTTTCTGTATGCATCGGGATGGGAATTCCCTGGCAGACAGCCTTGACAGGCGTATTTGTATCTGGTGTGCTGTTTGTTATCTTAAGTCTCCTGAAAATCCGCGAAAAAATCATTAATGTCATTCCCGGGGACCTGAAGCATGCCATTGCTGCGGGAATCGGCTTCTTCATCGCTTTTATCGGGCTGAAAAACGCCGGACTGATTGTGGGAAATGAAGCAACATTCGTATCGATCGGCGATCTGAGATCACCTGCTGTTTTATTGGCTGTTTTCTGTTTTATCCTTACTGTCATCCTGCTTGTAAAGGGAATAAAAGGTGCAATCTTTTATGGAATGGTCGTTTCTGCTGCTGGGGGCATGATTTTTGGGGTGATTGAGTCTCCAACGAAAGTGGTTGGGCCTATCCCAAGCCTCGGACCGACCTTCGGGGAAGTGTTCCTGCATTTGGATCAGGTGTTTACGCCGGAAATGCTGGCCGTCATCTTCACATTTCTGTTTGTCGCATTCTTTGATACCGCCGGAGCCCTTATTGCAATTGCCAGCCAGGCGGGACTGATGAAAAATAATGAAATCCCGAACGCGGGCCGGGCGCTGCTGGCTGATTCTGCTTCTACGGTTGTTGGTTCCGTCCTCGGAACTTCCACGACAGCATCCATGATTGAATCCAGCTCAGGTATTGCGGCAGGGGGCAGGACCGGATTCACTTCTGTTATCATTTCCGGGTGCTTTGCCATTGCTTTGTTCTTTTCGCCGCTGCTCGGTGTCATTACGGCTGAAGTAACCTCTCCGGCCCTTATCATTGTGGGGGCCCTGATGGCATCCGAAGTGCGGCTGATTGACTGGACCAGGCTTGAAATCGCCATACCTGCGTTTGTAACGATCCTTATGATGCCGCTCACCTTCAGTGTTGCAACAGGGATTGCGTTAGGCTTCATATTATATCCGGCCGCAATGCTTGCCCTGAAAAAAGGAAAAGAAATCCACCCGATCATGTACGGGCTGTTCGCGGCCTTTCTGGCATATTTCGTCTATCTTGCCTGATGGGAATAGGGAGCATGCTGCCTGGATATAGTAAGGGGGCCGCTGTGAGCGGCCTCTATTGCTATATTTTGCCGCTGTCTGAAGTGGAGTTGCTTGACGGTAAATATTTTCTCATTATAATATCGAGGTTGTATGAACTCGATTCTTTTTTAGGAGTGAAACTTAATGGCACAGCAGACAGCAGATTTTTTTGAAATAGCAGCCGGGCGCAGGTCCGTTAAAAATTATGACCCAGAAAGCAAGCTTACGAAGGGTGAAGTGGAAGAGCTTATTGAATTGGCTGCAAAAGCGCCGTCAGCATGGAATCTGCAGCATTGGAAATTCCTTGTTTTTCATGGTGGGGAGGCACAGCAGCGCCTGCTGCCGATCGCTTACAACCAGCAGCAAATCGTGGAGGCCTCAGCTGTTTTTGCCGTGCTGGGGGATTTGGAGGCAAATAAAAACGCTGAACCGGTTTTCAGCCAGGATGTTTCTGACGGCCTTATGACGGAAGAAATCAAGCAAATCCTCATCAAGCAGGTTGAAGGAGCTTATAAAGATAAAAGTAAAGCCAGAGATGCAGCATTCAGCAATGCTTCACTGGCGGCCATGCAGCTGATGCTGGCAGCAAAAGCAAAGGGCCTGGATACATGCCCGATCGGCGGCTTTAATGTGCCGGCATTTATTGAAGAGTTCAGTGTGTCAGACCGTTATGTCCCGATCATGCTGATCACTGTCGGAAAAGCAGCAAAGCCGGGACGGCCAACCAACCGTCTTGCCGTAGAACAAATATCAGAGTGGGTTTAAGGGCCGCATGCAGAAGGACGACGCTTTTTGAGCATCGCCCTTTTTTATGTATCGGCGTCTGTCGAGGAGATTCCTGTGGAGGCAGTGGCTGCACCGATAATTTTGCCTTCACCGTTCAGTAAAGGGCGGGCAAAAACGACATAGGTCAATTCTCCATCTGAGAGGGGAAATGTAATCTCCTCACGAAAACTCTGTCCGGTTTCAATCACTTTCTGTTTGAGCTGCATAAGCGCCCGGGTCCCGCTGTTGTCGGCCAGCTCATCATCACGCATTCCAATCGACTCTTCTGAAGAAAAGTCAGCATGAGGATTGAATAGCCAGGTATATCTTAAATCAAGATCGCAGTGGGCAATGACCATGGGGGCCTGCTCCATAGCAAAACGGAAGGGACTCTCATCTGCAAGAATGAAAGTGGAGGGGTGAAAGTCAAGGATGCTGGCTATTTTCTGTCTGATTTCTTCACTGGGATTTCTGTCTCCATTCTCAATCTGTGCATAATACGCCCTGTCAATGAAGGATTTAGAAGCAATCTCCTCCTGTGTCATTTTTTTTCTTTTTCTCAGTGTAGTCAGCCAAGTCCGGGCTTTTGATTTCTGTTTTTTCATAAGTTAACACACCATTTCCTAGGTTAGCAGTGATGTTGAGAGGAGGGCCTCAGTGAGGCCCTCCTCTCATTTTTCCTTATAATCCTTTTTTTATAGCTTTATGCAGGCTATTGATATATTTGGCTTCAAGCTCAGGGAAATTATTATGGATGGTTTTTGCCTGCTCAGGGTTGATGCCGATCAGGACGGATTCTGCACCCAGCAGACTGAATTGTGAAAGGAGCTGCTGAAAAAGGATCAGCCCGTGACGCGAGATGCTGCCGACACCGTTGAAGTCAACCAGGATACGATTTACATTCGAATCATGCAGGAGGTCAAGCAGCCGGTCTTTATTCTGGTTGATCAGCTGTTCTGAGAGCTCTCCAAAGAGCGGGATGAGCACAAGTTCATCTGAAATATGGATGAATGGGCTGGAAAGCTCAAGCACCTTTCTGTAAGACCTTTCAGCAGTCTCCTTGCTCTCAAGAAGGTCGAGATTTGTCTCAGCAAGCCGCTGCCTGTGCTTTTCCACTTGGCCGGCAAGGATATTTATCTTATCATCTTCCTCAATCAGCAGAAGGTGTGCAATATCCCCGTTCCAGCTGATATGCACTGTAACTAAAGCAAAAGGGGAAGCGTGGGTCTTCATATTCAGCTCTGTCCGCCTCTTCATTTTATTCAGGAGGACAGTCTTCGCTTTTTTTGCACTTTCGTCATCAATCAGCTCCAGCAGATTTCCGGCAGGCAGGAACAGGCTGTCCGCCTCAGCAGAGCTTTCGAGGATATCAAGTTTTTCATTTATTTTAAAATAGGGAAGTGGCAATAGCTTATTATCTTGCATTCAATTCCTCTCCAAAAGGTAAAGTTGGAATCCACTGCTCAATGTCTATGAGCTCTTTCAACAGCGTCGTTTTGCTGGAGCAATGGCTGGTAAAATCGTAATATTTGAGCAGCCGGCCCCCGACAAATACTTCAGGCGAGTGCGTGAGGCTTTCAAGTTCTTTTACATAAATGGAAAGCTTCTCGGCATGATTGATCATGGTAAAGGACAGTCCTATTACATCGGGCTGCCACTCTTCTGCCGACTCTTTGCCTTTCTCTAAAGGAACATTCGGGCCAAGCAGCCTTGTTTCCCATCCTTTTTCTTCAAAGATGATGGCTGCCATCTTCAGGCCGAGAAAGTGCTGTTCATTTTCAAGGCAGAAAAACATCGCTTTCCTTCCTTTTTTCGGCTGGACTTCCCTGGAAACCTGATGCCTGTATCGTGATAGCACAAAATCACATGTTGTAGTGGCCAGATGTTCATCGGCAACAGAGATGTCATCATTCTGCCAAAGCTCGCCGACCCGCTGCATGGATTTAGTAATCAGCTTTTCAAAAATTTCAAGTGTATTGGCTGAATGCTTGTGATGTCCATATATAATTTCCCATGCTTCATCCTGGTCTCCTGACAGCAGGGCATCAGTAAGCTGTTTTGCGTATTGTTCCATTATGACCACCTTCTTCGATAAATATTGGTCGCGTGGCAAGGAAGTTCTGTCGGCTGTTCCTTCGCTGTTGCTCCTGTGCCAAGTCTGTGGAAGGTGGGAGTTCAGCTCTGAAAATGTGTTAATATAATTATATTTTAAGGGCTTAATAAAGAAAATAAATTAAAGTATTGAAAGTCCGGGTACTTAATGTTATTCAGTGTAACATATTTCTGTCCTTAATGCGGGATGCAGGATTTTACAGCAATATATTTATTTTATCTAATTGGCGAAGCTGGAAACAACTCTGATGCATTCTCCAAGTGTGGCTCTCCTGCACCATACAGGAAGGTGAAAGATTCTACAGGGGCCGAGGAATTGGATATAGAGAATTTTTTGGTTTAATATGAGTATAAAAGCCCGGAAGTACAGGGAGGATGCCGAGCATTGATGTGCATCCTGATTTCTATCGTTTTATCAGAGATTCGGCTGCAGTCTGTACTGATGTGCTGCAGAGTCTCATTATATTAACGGGCGGTTGTCCGGGGATGGTGAATGAGAATGAAAATATTGGTAGTTGAAGATAATGAAAGTGTCTGCTCGATGATTGAAATGTTTTTTATGAAAGAAGGCTATACAGGCAGGTTTGTCCACAGCGGCCAGGAGGGCTTTGATGCGTTCAATAAAGAATCATGGGATCTTGTCATCGTCGATTGGATGCTGCCTGTCATGGATGGTGTTACACTCTGCCGGAAAATCAGGGAATTGAGCACAGTCCCCATTATCATGCTGACAGCGAAAGACAGTGAATCAGACCAGGTGCTCGGCCTTGAAATGGGAGCGGATGACTATGTGACAAAGCCATTCAGCCCGCTTGCCCTCATGGCGAGGATCAAGGCTGTAACAAGGAGGTACCAGGCTGATTCCTCCAAGCAGGAGGAGGCAAACTATATCTCAAGCCAGTTTTTCAAAATCAGCAAGGATACGAGAGAAGTGCTCTACAAAGGCCAGCCTCTGAATAATCTCACGCCAAAGGAATTTGACCTGCTTTATTATTTTGTAAAAAACCCGCGGCAGGTCTTTTCCAGGGAGCAGCTGCTGGACCGGGTGTGGGGATATCAATTTTATGGGGATGAGAGGACAGTCGATGTGCATATCAAGCGCCTCCGCAAAAAGATCGGCACCACAACCCAGCCGTTCATCCATACGGTATGGGGAATAGGCTATAAATTTGATGAATCGGAGGCCGCAGGTGAAAATTAAATATTTCTATCAGCTCCTGATCAGCCATATCAGCATCCTGATCATGGCTTTCCTGCTATTGAGCCTGCTTTTCACCCAGTTCGTCCAAAATTATGTTTTTCAAAATAAGACGGAGGAGCTGAATGCATATGGCGAACAGGTGCTGAAGGAGCTTTCTGTCAGGCCGGTGGGCAATGAGCGGTTTCTGGAAGAGTACAGCAGGCTGCTGAGGGCGCGCAATATCAACTATTATCTGTTTGACGCGAATTACGGTGTCATCTATCCCCAGACGAGGGGGCTCAGCTTATTATTCACAGAAGAGGAGCGGCAAAGGCTTGCCGGCGGTCATTCAATCTCAATCAAGCATGACATCAAACGCTTTGAGCAGGAAGTGACCCTGGTAGCTATACCCTATATGCATGACAGCAGAATGACAGGGGGAATTCTCCTCATGTCGCCGATTAGCGGTGCACTCCAAATGGCCAGCCAGCTGAATAAATTCCTGCTGTATACCATCATCATCAGTCTGACTGCGACAATTCTACTGAGCTGGGTGCTGTCCAAAAATCTCCTCAAACGCATTAAAGAATTGAGGAATGCGACCTCGATGATTTCCAAGGGGGACTATAATGTTAATATCAAAAACACCCAGTTTGATGAAATAGGGGAGCTTGCAGAAGATTTCAACCATATGGCCGCAAAGCTCAGATCCTCCAATGAAGAAATCGAACGGCTTGAAAACAGGCGGAGAACGTTCATTGCAGATGTATCACATGAAATGCGGACGCCCCTCACGACCATCAGCGGCATGGCAGAAGGCCTGAAGAACAATCTCATACCTGAGCAGGAAAAGCAAAAGGGCATGGATTTGATTGACCGGGAAGCGAGAAGGCTGATCAGGCTTGTGAATGAGAATCTTGATTATGAGAAGATCCGCTCCAACCAGATCAAGCTGGACATCGGCAATATCCAGGTACTGGATCTGTTTGAAGTAGTAAAGGAGCAGCTTGATATCCAGGCTGAAGAAAAAGGGATTGAAATCGTGCTTGATGCAGATGAGGAGCTATATGTAAAAGCAGATTATGACCGCATCATCCAAATCATCATCAATATTGTCAAGAACAGCATCCAATTCACCGATGGGGGAACTGTGTGGCTGAGAGGGCGGAAAGGGGATGAAGAAACTGTCATTGAGATTGAAGACACTGGGATCGGCATCGATCCAGGGGAAATTGAATCGATCTGGCACCGTTTCTATAAAGCCGATCTGTCAAGGACAAGCAGCACGTTCGGAGAATTCGGGATCGGCCTTTCCATCGTCAAACAGCTCGTCCAGCTTCATAATGGGGAAATTGAGGTGGAAAGCGAAAGAAATCGAGGGACGCTCTTTAGGATCAGATTTCCGAAATGAAGTGGTGTGACGCCGTTTTCGCAAAGGATGATAGGGGGCAAGACTTCTGATTTTGCTGCTGGGTCATGCATCCGGAGTGCGGCTGGGGTACAGGAACAGTCGAAGGGAAGCCAAGTCATGCATCCGAGAGCCCGGTTGAGATACATGACAAGTTGAAAAAAGCCCAGTCATGTATGCGAGAGCCGGGCTGAGATACATGACCAGTTGAAAAAAAAGCCCAGTCATGTATGCGGGAGCCTGTCTGGGGTACATGACCAGAAGAAAAAAAGCCCAGTCATGTATGCGGGAGCCGGGCTGAGATACATGACCAGTTGAAAAAAAGCCAAGTCATGTATGCGAAAGCCCGTCTGGGATGCATGGCCAGAAGAAAAAAAGCCCAGTCATGTATGCGGGAGCCCGTCTGGGGTACATGACCAGTTGAAAAAAAGCCAAGTCATGTATGCGGGAGCCGGGCTGAGATACATGACCAGTTAAAAAAAAGCCCAGTCATGTATGCGGGAGCCGGGCTGAGATACATGACCAGTTGAAAAAAAGCCCAGTCATGTATGCGAAAGCCCGTCTGGGATACATCGCCAGATGAAAAAAAGCCCAGTCATGCATCCAAGAGACCAGATGTGCTCACGTGACCAGCTTTTTCGCAGTAGTGACATAATATCCCAATAATCTCCAAACAAAAAACCTTTCCCGCACTGGGAAAGGTTCAGACTGTAGACAAACTCGAAGAAATTCGGGTTTGCCTACAGTCTATTTTTTTATAAAATATAAGATATACCAATGCTTGAGGTGAAAAAAATGCTGACTAAGAATAATTCAATCCAACGGGATCAAATTGAAATGATTGCTCTTGACCAACTTATACCCTCGAACCATCTGGTTCGCAAGGTTGAGGATGCGATTGATTTTTCATTTATCTATCCACTTGTGAAAGATATGTACTCAATAATCTCCAAACAAAAAACCTTTCCCGCACTGGGAAAGGTTCAGACTGTAGACAAACTCGAAGAAATTCGGGTTTGCCTACAGTCTATTTTTTTATAAAATATAAGATATACCAATGCTTGAGGTGAAAAAAATGCTGACTAAGAATAATTCAATCCAACGGGATCAAATTGAAATGATTGCTCTTGACCAACTTATACCCTCGAACCATCTGGTTCGCAAGGTTGAGGATGCGATTGATTTTTCATTTATCTATCCACTTGTGAAAGATATGTACTCCGAAGTCGGCCGCCCAAGTATTGACCCGGTCGTATTGATAAAAATGACGTTCATCCAATACCTATTCGGCATCCGTTCCATGCGCAAAACCATTGAAGAAATAGAAACAAATATGGCTTATCGCTGGTTCCTTGGCTTTGGTTTCTATGATAAGGTCCCTCATTTCTCAACATTCGGCAAGAATTATGAGAGACGTTTCAAAGATAGTGACCTTTTTGAACTGATCTTTTACAGGATTCTTGATGAAGCTACCACCAAAGGATTGATCAAACCTGAGCACGTATTTGTTGATTCCACTCATGTAAAAGCAAGTGCAAACAAGAGGAAGTTTGCCAAGAAGGTTGTACAGAAAGAGACTCGTGCTTATCAGGAAAGACTGAATGAAGAGATCAACCAGGACCGTGAGGCTCATGGGAAAAAACCTTTTCCTCCGGACAAGTTTGAAAAAGAAGAGTACAAGGAAATCAAAGAGAGCACAACCGACCCGGACAGCGGTTACTATGTAAAGGATGAACGGACGAAACAATTCGCCTATTCCTACCACGCTGCAGCTGACCGTAACGGGTTTGTACTTGGTGCTATTGTCACTCCTGGAAATATGCATGACAGTCATATCCTCGAGCCTTTGGTGGAGAGAGTAATTGAGAAAGTTGGAAAGCCTGAAGCTGTAGCCGCGGACGCTGCTTATAAGACCCCTGCGATTGCACAGTATTTGTTAGGAAACGAGATTAAACCAGCATTA
>NZ_VTER01000013.1:0-125977 GCF_008180445.1 Bacillus infantis | reverse complement strand
CGGTAATTGCTGGGCCCATTACTCCGGCGTTGGTGCTTCTCATAACCCAGCTGCTCTTCAATCTCACATTGGAGTACTTCTTCCAAAATATCAGAAAACATTTCTTTGATGGTCTCCATGATTTCATTGGTGCTTGTGAACTTTTTTTCCTTTACAAGATCTTTAACAACTTCCTTTGGTAATTTCATAACAAAATCCTCCTCGACAAAATTATTTATCCTAATTCTCGCCAAGGAGGATTGCTTTCATACTTATTTACACAACATTTTCCGCACTGTCGTCTTAGAACAGCCAGCTTACAAGTGCGCCAATCACAACGATGGCGCCGATTATCATAAGAATCGTCCGGATCATTATAGGTTCACTGCCTTTCTGGGAATTAAACGGTTTCCGTCATTAATGGCTGGTCAGCCTTTTTGAATGCAGATACACGGTTTGCGCAAGTTTCCTTGATTTTAGCGAGATGCTTCCTTGCCTGCACCCCTTCGACAATCACTTTAATGGATGTATTCGCCTTTTGGGTCAGCAGGAAGGAAACCAGCTTTGGCATATTGGAAGCATCAACTGACTTCTGATTGCAATAGATGATTGTGTTGCCTTTATATTGCTTAGCGGCCTGATAGATTTCAAGCATATCTTTCATTGTAAAATGTCTATCCAGGTTAATGTTTGTAGAGATGATTTCTTTCATCATGGTTCAGTTCTCCTTTATCGTATATTTATAGTTTTTTGTTTGTTTTTTATCGTTTATTGTTACTTGAGATTTACCCCGGTCCCGGAAGTCTAAACATGTCAAAATGATGACAGGGCTTCTCTAATTTTCCAATTAGAAGCTGCTGTATGAGGCTTATGATTTGCTGGCTGGTAAAGTCAGGTTTAAGATAAATGCATAATCATTCTGAATAATAAGGCATTTATCACGGAGGGGGACAAGAGGTTGCTGACTCTCATCAGAAACGGGAATGTATATGCACCTGATCATATAGGAAAGAAAGATATACTGCTTACAGGGAATAAGATTGGCTATATAAAGGATCATATCGATCTGCCTGAAGGCTTTGCAGATATCAGGATAATAGAGGCAGAGGGAAAGCTGGTAGTACCCGGCTTCATTGATGCCCACGTCCATATCATCGGGGGTGGCGGCGAGGGCGGCTACCGGACAAGGACTCCTGAGCTGCAGCTGACCGATGCCACTCTGGCAGGCATTACCACCATTGTGGGCGTAATCGGAACAGATGCTACCACCAGGACGATGCCCAGCCTGATTGCCAAAGCAAGGGCGCTGGAGGAAGAAGGTATCACCTGCTATGTGCAGACAGGATCCTATCAGGTGCCGGTAAAGACACTCACAGGGAAAATTGAAGATGATATCATCCTGATTGATAAAATAATCGGGGCAGGGGAAATTGCCATCAGCGACCATCGGTCATCCCAGCCTACCCTTGAGGAGCTTGCGAAAATAGCATCTGCAGCAAGGGTCGGGGGAATGCTTTCAGGGAAAGGCGGGATCGTCAACATCCATGTTGGCGACAGCTATGATCATTTGAAGCTGATTGAAGATGTGGTGGAACAGACTGATATACCGCTCCGCCAGTTTTACCCGACTCATATCAACCGCAATCCCCATCTCTTTGAGGAAGGCATCATATATGCCAAAAGGGGAGGCTATGTTGATTTTACAACCAGCTCCATTCCAAAGTTCCAGGAGGAAGGGGAGGTTAAATGCAGCAGGGGATTGAAAAGGATGCTTGACGCAGGGGTCGGAATATCACAGATTACTTTTACCTCTGATGCCCAGGGCAGCCTTCCGGATTTTAACGAGGCAGGAGAACTGATCGGCATGAAGGTCGGGAAGGTATCCTCTTTATTTAGTGAAGTCCGTGACAGCATCCTCCTCGAAGATATCCCGCTGGACCAGGCAATCAGGGTCATAACCAAAAACCCGGCAGACATTTTAAAGCTGCCTCGTAAAGGGGCGATTGAAGCTGGAAGGGATGCAGACCTGGTCATACTGGATCCGGACGATTATCAGATTGATACCGTCATAGCCCTTGGCAGGACCATGGTAGAAGGCGGACAGGCCATTGTCAAAGGGACTTTTGAATAAACCTGTAAAGAGCAGACTGAAGATTTTCATTCAGTCTGCTCTTTCTGCTGCAAGCTGTAAGAATAACTGGCTCTTTTTGAGAAACAATAGGTTTGTCACAATGGTATGCGACAAAGTTAGTTTTCTTCTTCATTGAACCCTGCCCCCCTGTCATTTACCATAGATAAGTAAATACTATAGATAGAAGGGAAGAGTGCAAATGGCTCAGCCTAATATAAAAATAGCTGTACAAAAATTCGGTAACTTCCTGAGCTCCATGGTTATGCCGAATATCGGTGCGTTTATCGCTTGGGGCCTGATAACTGCACTATTCATACCATCCGGGTTCTGGCCAAATGAAAGCCTTGCCAAAATGGTTGACCCAATGATTACTTATCTTCTTCCGCTGCTGATCGGTTATACAGGCGGAAAACTGATCCACGACCAGCGCGGAGCTGTAGTCGGCGCCATCGCCACTATGGGTGTCATCGTCGGCTCTGATATTCCGATGTTCCTCGGAGCCATGATCGTCGGCCCGATCGCCGGTTATCTAATCAAGCTTTTTGACCGCGCCATTGAAGGCAAGGTCAAGGCAGGCTTTGAAATGCTTGTCAATAACTTCTCTGCGGGAATCCTTGGCGGGTTTCTTGCGATATTGGCATTTGCGGGCATCGGACCTGCAGTCGATGTATTCACCGGCTGGCTGGTCAGCGGGGTGGAATGGCTTGTAGATACAAACCTGCTGCCATTAACAAGCATTCTGATTGAACCTGCGAAAATTCTATTCCTTAACAATGCAATCAACCACGGGGTCCTGACTCCGATCGGGACTGAACAGATCAAGCAGACAGGCCAGTCCATCCTGCTGCTGCTGGAAGCAAACCCTGGGCCTGGTATCGGTGTGCTTCTTGCTTACATCTTCTTTGGAAAAGGAAACGCAAAGCAATCTGCACCCGGAGCTGCACTTATCCATTTCTTTGGGGGAATCCATGAAATTTACTTCCCATACATCCTGATGCGTCCGCTATTATTCATCGCGGTCATCCTTGGCGGAATGAGCGGCGTGTTCACACTTGTCCTGCTTGGCGGCGGATTGTTCGCGCCGGCATCACCGGGAAGCATCCTGGCAATCACGGCAGTCACGCCTCACCATGCGAGTGCTTATATTGCCAACTTTGCGGCTGTCCTTGTTGCAGGCGCTGTATCATTCATCGCTTCTGCCTTCATTCTGAAAACAGGCAAACAGTCAGATGAAAACATCGAAGCCGCTGCACAAAAGATGCAGGAAATGAAAGGTAAGAAAAGCTCGGTTGCTTCTGCCTTTACTGCAACAGAAGGCAAGCTTCCTGAAGATGTGAGCAAAATTGTGTTTGCCTGCGATGCCGGAATGGGCTCAAGCGCCATGGGTGCTTCTCTGCTCCGCAAAAAAGTAAAGGCTGCTGGCCTTAATGATGTGAATGTGACCAATACGGCGATCAGCAATATTCCTGCTGACGCACAGGTAGTCATTACACAGGAAGAACTGACGCCAAGGGCAAAAAATAAAATCCCTGAAGCCTATCATGTGTCAGTGGATAATTTCCTTTCAAGCCCTGAGTACGATAACCTCATCAGCAAGCTGAAAGGCTCTGCAGAAGAAGAACTGATTGACATCGCTGAAGATGCGGAAGCGGAAGCGATGGGGGGATCGCCAGCAGAAGAACGCAAGGATGCGCCTGCAGCTGAAACGCAGGAAAACAATGATCTGCTGCTTGAAAAATATGTATTCCTGAATCAGAAATTCAATCATAAAGATGAAGCCATCCGCTTTGCCGGAAGAGCGCTTGCCGACGGCGGCTATGTTCGTGAAAATTATATTGAAGCCATGATTGAGCGTGATGAAATGACTTCAACTTATATGGGCAATGATGTTGCCATCCCTCACGGTACAGAAGCGGCTAAGCAGGAAGTCATCAAATCCGGGTTCACTGTCATCCAGGTTCCGGAAGGAGTCGACTTTAACGGTGAAAAAGTACGATTGATCTTCGGAATTGCCGGTAAAGACGGCACCCATCTTGAAATATTGTCTTCCATTGCCGTCACATGCTCGGAGATGGAAAACATCGAAAAAATGGTCCAGGCGAAAACAGCCAAAGAGTTAATGGATATCCTTAACGGGTAAGGACCGGTAAAGTCATGCAGAAAGGCACAGCTTGTGCCTTTTTGCGCTTTTGTTTTTTGGCTGAAAAGAATCTGGCTGCAGATAGGGCTGATAAAGATGTTTATTACCTCAAGGGAGAAAAGCATCATAGAACTGATCATAAAGACGGCCGGCAAGCATACGGCCCTGACCCTTGCTTCTTACTTAAATGTGAGTGCCAGGACTGTCCACCGGGACCTTGCATCTGTTGCAAAGGTTCTTCGGCAATTCGGGCTTGAGCTTGGGCGGACGCCTGATGAAGGACTCGTGATTTCCGGGCGGAATGAGGATGTTTTCCGGCTTGTGCAGACAATGGCGGAAACCATTCCGACAGACCAGACTCCCCAGGAAAGGAAGCTGCTGATTCTGTTGGAGCTTCTTAAAGGGGAACCCTTCAAACTTCAGCCGGCAGCAAAGGAAGTCGGCATCAGTGTGACGACCTATACTGCATACCTGGATGAATTGGCTGGCTGGCTCGAAAGCTACCGGCTCTCTGTCAGTAGGAAAAGAGGGGTAGGGGTTGAGCTGTCCGGAAAAGAATCTGATATAAGGAAGGCGCTGGCCGACTATTATCTGATCTATTTTAATGAAGAGCTGATAGAAAGTCTGTTCCTTCTTGAGGCTGGAAGCTGGAACAAGCCCAGGGTGCTCTACTATTTCCGTTCAAAGTTCCTTTACGCAGCCGACCGCCTTGCCGGCAGAAGAATCAATAAGGGGCAATCAAGATTGGCTGACAGCGACTATATCGGCATCCTGGTCCATGTATGCATCTCGCTTCAAAGAACAGAAGGCGGCTTTATCATTGAGGATGACCTCATCGAACCTCCGGACATCAAGGAAGAAGCAAATCTGATTGCCAGCCTGGGCAATGAGCTCGCGGATGGATTTTCCGTCAGCCTTGCTGAACAGGATATCCGTTTTCTTGCTATCGTACTGAAAGGTTCCAAATTGCAGGCACCCGATTCCGTCCACTATGACAGTGTGATGATCGGGCAGTCTGTCAAAAATATCATCCAGCATGTATCTGCCCAGCTGAGTGCAGATTTAACAGGAGACTTCTCCCTATTCCAGGGCCTGCTCGCCCATATGGAAACATCAATATTCAGGATCAGGCAGAATATGGGGATGCATAATCCATTGACAGAAGACATCAAGAAGAAATATCCAGCCCTTTTTCTCGCCGTTAAAAACAGCCTTGAACTGGAGTTCCGCGACCTCTCTTTTCCCGATGATGAGGCAGCATTCATTGCCCTTCACTTCGGATCTGTCCTGCTGCTCAGGGAGGAACAGCTTTCAGTCCATGCACTCATCATCTGCCCGACGGGGATTGGAACCTCCAAAATGCTGGCCAGCAGGATCAAAAAAGAATTGCCGGAAATCATGTCTGTCGAAGTTTCTTCTATAAAGGAAATACAGCAAACAGATCTGAACAGCTACGATATTATTTTTTCAACAGTCAGATTGCCTTACACAGATTTGGAGTACATCCTCGTCAATCCGCTCCTGGAAGAGGAGGATATACTGGCAGCAAAGGGCTTTCTGCAAAAACATATAGGGGAGCTGGCAGCCAGCCGCACCTTTTCGCCCGGAAGCAGTTACCCAAAGCAAAAAGAACGGGGCATCGGTCTGGAGCAAATGCTGTCTGACCTTGGTGATGTTCAAAACAGTATCAAAGAAATCCTCCGCAATTTCAGGTTTTACTTTTTTCCTGAAGCAGCTGACCATGAGGAAGTGGTTTCCCAAATGGTACATAGTGCAAAAGAACAGGGAAGCCTTGCAGAAAGCGGTAAGGTCATCACCCGTTTAAGGGAACGGGAGAAATTGGGCGGGCTGGGCATACCGAAAACAGGGCTGGCTCTTTTCCATTGCCGCCATGAAGCAGTAAATGAGCTGATTTTCCAAGTGTCACGGCTCGGACGCCCAGTCCAGCTGAAAGGGATGGATGGCAGGATGATGGAGGCGGATAATCTGCTCCTTATGCTTGCGCCTGAGTCTTTAAGCCCAAGGCAGCAGGAAATTGTCAGCCTGATCAGCACCAGCCTGATTGAAAATGATGAAGCGATGCTGATATTTTCTTCAGGCAGTGAGGAAGCTATAAAAAAGAGACTGGAAGAAATTTTTCTCGACTATATCCAAAACCAATTGATAAAGGGATGATAACTATGAAAAAAGCAGTACATTTTGGTGCAGGGAATATCGGCCGCGGCTTTATTGGCGCGCTGTTCTCTAAATCAGGGTATCATGTAACTTTTGTTGATATTGCAGAAGAAATCATCAATCTATTGAATGAACAAGGCGAATATAAAGTCAATCTGGCTGCCGAGAATGGTTCATCAGAGAAGATCAGCTCTGTTTCAGGACTTAATAATTTGACACAGGAAAGCCAGGTGATTGAAGCCATCGGCGAGGCTGAGTATCTTACAACAGCGATCGGTCCGAATATCCTGCCGCGCATTGCCCCGCTCATTGCCAAGGGCGTTGCGGAAAGAGTTAAGAAGACTGATGAAAAGCTTTATATCATTGCCTGCGAAAACCAGATCTCAGCTACAGACCTGCTGAAAGGCTATATTCTTGAAAACCTTGATGAAGAAACGGCAGGAAAGCTGGAAGGCCGGGTATTCTTCTTTAATTCAGCTGTAGACCGGATTGTCCCGATCCAGAATAACCAAGGGTCCCTTGATGTGCTGGTTGAGCCTTACTATGAGTGGGTTGTCGAAGCACCAACAGATATCCCTGCTGTAGAAGGAATGAAAATCGTTCCAGATCTTGCTCCTTTTATTGAAAGGAAACTATTTACCGTCAATACAGGCCATGCTGTCATCGCCTATCTTGGGTACCTTGCAGGCAAGGAAACCATTGATGAAGCCCTGAAGGATGAAGCTGTCTACAAACAGGCTGAAGCGACGCTCAAGGAAACTGGCGCCTATCTTGTAAAGGAATATGGGCTTGATGCTGAAGAGCATGCACAGTATATCAGGAAAATTATCGGCCGTTTCCAGAACGGTTTCCTGAACGACGGTGTAACAAGGGTAGGACGTTCACCGATAAGGAAGCTTGGGCCGAATGACAGGCTTGTCCGTCCTGCAGAACAGGCAATGAAGGCAGGTCTGCACTTCGAGAATCTTGCCAAGGCCATTGCTGCGGCATTGCATTTCGACTTCCAGGGAGATGAGGAAGCCGTTAAAATCCAGGAGATGCTGAAAGAGCACGGGCCATTATATGTGCTCAAGGAAGTCAGCGGGCTGGAGGAAGACAATCTTATTGCAAAAGAAGCTGCCCGCCAGTATGAGCAGATGAAAAAATAATAGTGCATGCGCCGTTCCTTGAAGGAACGGCGTTTTTATGCGGCTTAGGGTTCCTCCGCCTTGAGGAGGAGTAAGAAACCATCAGAAGGCGCTTATCTCTTTCCGGAAAAAGCATTATGATTAAAGCAATTAACCGGAATCGAGGGAGCTTAAATGAAAAAATTCAAAGAAATCTTTCAGAATAAGAATTATGCCAGATTATTTTTTGCCAACTTCACCTCACAGATGGGAAGCACAATAGGCTTGACTGCCTTCATGTTCTACTTGCTGGACCGTTTCTCAGATCAGCCTGTATATGCCTCGATTACTGAGCTCATGTACAGCCTCCCGACGCTCGCGGTATTTTTCCTTGTCGGGGTTTTTGCAGACAGGATGGACCGGCAGAAAATTGCCTATTATTGTGACTGGATCACTGCCGCACTGTCAGTGGCATTGATCGGGACAATCCTGATAGGCTGGATGCCTTTGATTTTCTTTGTATTGTTCCTGAGGAGCGCTGTGCAGAAGTTCTTTTTCCCGGCCGAGCATGCGATGGTCCAGGGGATATTGAAAGAAGATGACTATACGGCTGCAGCCGGCTTGAACCAGCTGATCATGAGTCTATTCATGCTGTTCGGGAACGGCCTTGGCATTTTGGCCTACTGGACAGTGGGCGTTTACGGGGCCATCCTGGTAGATGCTGTCACATTCGGGCTCAGTGCCCTTTTGATCAGATCATGCCGCATTGCAGAAGAGGTCCGCCTTCCTAATGGAAAGCACACAATGAAGGACCTAAATCTTAAGCTTGTATTTAAGGATTTCAAAGTGGGGATGCAGTATATTTTGAACAATAAGCTGCTGTCAGCACTGCTTGTTGGTTTCTTCGTTTTCGGTGTTGTGAACGGCGGTTTCAGCGTTATGCCGGTTTTTATGCTGAAATACAGGCTTGCACCTGAAACATATGAAGAATTATCGGTTGTCATTGGAATGGTTTTCGGAGCAGGCATTCTGCTCGGCAGCTTCATCGCCACCTTGCTTTCCCAGAAAATAAAGCTTTATCAGATGATCATTGCCGGAATCACCATTACAGGGGCCTTTGTGATTGCCGCTTCTTTTGCAGAATCGATCATCTTGTTTATGGTATTGATTTTCCTGACATCCCTCGGCCTGCCTCTTGTTAATATCGCTATCGGCGGATGGATGCCCAGCATCATCGACCCAAAAATGATGGGAAGGGTCCAGGGATGGATCAGCCCGCTGATGATGCTTTCACAGTCAGTCACCCTCGGCTTCATCGCCTACAGCTTCCCGGCGATCCTGAAGGTAGAAATGCTTTATTGGCTTGTAGGAGGATGCCTGATACTGGTCGGCCTGTTTTACACAGCTGTGCTGCCTAAATACAGCCGGATCGAAGAAGGGTTTGAAAAGGCGGCAGCTGAAACGGCAATTTAATTAGGCTCCTTTCGTAAAGATTGCTGCATTTAATAAGGGGTGTTTACATTTTGTGGTATTGTATGAAGAAAGGTTTCTTCGGCTGACAGAGCCGCTTTTTAAAAAACACAGGAAGTCTTATCCTCATTTGCAATGACCAGCAAGCCTTAAAATAAGCGGAGAATTTCCGGGTAAGCTGCTGAATATGGCACGGGTGGGTGTATATAAGCGGAGAATTTCCGGTTAAGCGGATCAAAGTTGCCCAATTTTATGTTTTTTAAGTCGATAGGCGGAATTTCTCCGTCTATTTGAGCTAGTTTTAGCGTTTTATTGAATTTAGGGGGAATTTCTACGTTTATTTTTCAGCCTGTCACTGATTCCCCCATTCCGGTCCAGGAAGGTCGCTTTTTGATCAGGAAGGATTATCGCCTCTTTATCTAGAAGCATAGTGAAGAGGATGGATCTGACAATTATCTTTTGCAGCAAAACGCAATTAAGTATAAAGGAGAGTACGATGAATTATTCACCAATCAATTTTCAAGAGAAGTTTTCAAGATTTGCGGATCATTGGTCCCCTAAAGTCATTGCTGAAATGAATGATTATCAATTTAAGCTTGTTAAAGTCCAAGGGGACTTTGTATGGCATAAGCATGATGACACGGACGAAGTTTTTATCGTTCTGGAAGGCAGGCTGACCATTGAATTCCGCGACGGAAAAGTGGAGCTCGGGGAAGGGGAGCTGTTTGTCATCCCAAAAAATGCTGAACATAAACCTTACGCGGAGAATGAATGCAAAATCATGCTTGTAGAGCCGAAGGGCGTTATAAATACCGGGCAGGAAAGAACAGAGCAGACAGCGGAGAATGATGTTTGGATTTGATTTGTAATATCAGGCTGAATCTAAGAATTATAAAAACCATTTTATAAGCTGGACCTCGCAGCCTGCTATTAAAAATTTGCGTGCTGCGAAAAAAGCTGACGAAGCCGGAACAATGGGGGCTTGGATCGATAATGTATAAAACTGGTGTCATTGCCGGTATCATGACATTCTTTTTCTATATAGTCTTTTTGCTTCTATATCTTTTTGAAATCATCAATGAATATGCCTTTGTCTTTATGCTGTTCCTCCTGCTGGTGATTCTGCTGAATTTATGGTTTGTTTTCCGCCAAAAACGTAAAAACAGAATACAAATCACCGTTTCAGCCTTCTCCTCGTCATCCTGTTCTGCTATGAACTGCCGCTGCTGCTGGTAGCGCTGAGCTCTCCCCCTTCGCATGTCGCTTATGCCTATCAGGAACCGAATGAGGCTTTAAAGGGATCGGGAATTTTTTCAGTAGGTGTCGCTGAATTTACGCTGAAAAACCAGAACAGTGAACAAGACGCCAGAAAGATTTTGGCAGCGCAGGGAGTTGACGTACTGTCCATTGCTGCAGTGGATCATAAAATCAGATATGAGAGCAAAAACCGGCAGCTGCTAAAATGGCTGCATCTGCAGAAAGAACCTTTGCTGCAAATGGAAGAGAGCGCAGCAGAATATCTGGGAAAAGAAGAAGATTGGCTCAGGAGATTTATACAGCAGCCAGACATTGCCGGCAATAGTGCCGGACTCAGCCTGGCGCTTTCAGGCCTCATTAATGAAGGCCGCCTTGAAAACAGGCTGCCTATTGCAGTAACAGGCGCGATTAATGAGCATGGAGAAGTATCTTACGTAGGATTGATAAAGGAAAAGATCCGGATTGCCGAGAAAGCTGGATTCTCCTGCCTGATCATTCCGAGTGAAAATGCGGAAGAAGCTGCAGCTATACAAAAAGAAAGCAGCAGAAAAATAGAGATTATTGATGCTTCACATGTTGATGAAGCTGTTAAGGCTATTGGGAGATTAAATGAGGGAGAATTAGACTGAAATGGATGGAGTGTACAGCATCACGAATACTCATAATGAAAGAGAGGATGATAGGCATGGACAGCATTATTTTTGATTTAGATGGGACCATCTGGGATTCAATTGATACAGTTCTGGTTGCCTGGAACAGTGTCATTAAAGAAGATGACCGCAAGGAAGGCAAATTGACACGGGAAGATTTTGAAGGAACAATGGGCCTGCAGATGGATGAAATAAGCCGCAGGCTGTTTCCTGATATAACGGAAGAACAGCGTCAGCAGCTGGTGGAGGAATGCAGGGAAGCGGAAGAGCACTATTTGGGGATTCATGGAGGAAAACTTTATGAGCGTGTGGAAAAAGTCCTGGAGGAACTTTCGCAAAAATATAAGCTCTTCATCGTCAGCAACTGCCAGGAAGGCTACATAGAGGTTTTCTATAAATATCATAAGCTTGAAAAATATTTTCTTGATTTCGAAAACCCCGGCCGTACCGGCCTTTCGAAGGGTGAAAATATCAAATTGATCATCGAAAGAAATCAGCTTTCCAGCCCGGTATATGTAGGTGACACAGAAGGCGACAGAAAAGCCGCCAAATTCGCAGGGATTCCTTTCGTTTATGCTCAATACGGCTTCGGGGAAGTAAGTGGATATGATATGGAGATTAAAAAATTTGAAGATCTCTTAAAGGTTTTTGGCTGAAATGATCACCTATTTGGGAACACCGCTAATGGGGACCGAAAGACTGAATCTCAGAAGGCTGAAACGTTCGGACAGCCAAGCCATTTTCGACCGATGGCTTTCGGATGAGCGCGTAGCAGAAAACAGGGTGAGTGCCGCACACAGGACGGTTCCTGAAACCAATGCGAGAGTGGCGGATATAGCAGCCAGATATGAAAGGAAAGACTTTTGCTGGTGGGGAATCGAATTGAAAGCCACGGGGGAATTAGTCGGAGAAATTGACTTGTATGATTGGGATCTGACCACCGGAAACTGCAGCGTCAGCTATTCCCTGGGCTATGACTGGTGGAATAAAGGATATGCTACTGAAGCATTAAAGGCGGTCATGGAGTTTGGATTCATGGAAATGGATCTTCACAAAATAGCTGCAGCACATAATACGGATAACCCTGCATCTGGAAAAGTGATGACGAAAGCGGGGATGAAGCAAGAAGGAATTGTCAGGCATATGATACGAAATGCCAAAGGACTTTATAAGGATTGCGTTCTTTACGGTATCCTGAAGGAAGACTTTCTTAAAATGAATTTGTATAAGGATTGATTGCTTTTTAAAACCTCCCCCTCAGATTGTTCACTGAGCCAAAACCTGTTCTGCCGGAAAAATTTTTAAACCTAAAGTTTTGAACGATCAGAAGGAGGCATCGTCCATTGTAAATTTCCCTTTTTATCATTAAATTCTAAGATAAAGAGGGGCAGGTTATATGAAAAGCAAATCTTTCCGGTCTCTTTGGATTGGGCAGTCACTTGCCAATTTAGGAGATGTGTTTTATATAGTAGGCTTAATATCCATTTTGTATTCTGTTACCGGTTCTCCGGTGTACCTGGCGCTTCTGCCGTTTTTGAATATGGCAGGACGGGCGGTAAGCGGAGCTGTTTCTCCGTTATTGCTGAATAAATTCAGGCTGAAATCCATGCTTGTTTTCTCCCAGGTTAGCAAAACGGCTGTGCTGTCTCTTCTTGCCGGCCGGCTTCTGGTGCAAAGTGCTCCAGATATTCTGTTCGTCCTGGTATTGATTTTTGTTATTGCTGTTTTCGATGGCTGGGCACTTCCGGCTTCAGACGCCATGCTGCCAAGGCTGGTGGAGAAAGAAGAACTGATGAAAGCCAACAGCTTTTTAGCTTTATTAAATGAATCTATCCAATTAGGCGGCTGGGCATTCGGCGGCATTTTGACTGCAGCGATAGGCGGGCAGTATGTCATCTGGCTTACACTGGCCTTCTATGCTGTCTCTTCCCTCATGATGCAGCTGATTAATGATAGAACTCCTTTTCAGCCCAGCCCTGAAAAGCAGGGGACAGTGAAGGTTCTGCTGGAAGGCTGGATCTTTATATGGACGCAGCCTGCTCTGCGCAGCTTTCATGTAGTGATTCTAATAGAAGCCATTGCTAACGTAGTCTGGATAGCTGCCATTCTTTATGTGTTTGTTGCGGAAGTTTTAAAGACAGGGGAAGCATGGTGGGGTTATATCAACACTGCTTTTTTCATGGGCTTGATATTGGGCGGGGTCATATGCACGAAATTCTCTTCTATTTTTGAAAAAAATATGAAACTCACCTTAATATCTTCCTCTTTCGGAGTGGCCATAGTGACATTGCTGTTTGGCGCCAATTCACTGGCCTGGGCTGCATTGCTATTAGTGTTTCTCAGCGGGCTTATCCATCAGATCAAAGGCATCATCATGTACACCTATATACAAAGAGTGGTATCTGCAGAAGAGCTGCCAAAGGTGTTCAGTGCCCAGCATACGCTGGTTTCCCTGGCATTTGCTCTTTCAACAATATTATTCGGGGCCATTGCAGAGAACATCAGTGTGGTGATAACCTTCCTGATTGCGGGTATATTGCTGCTATTCGGCGGTATCTACCTGCTGGCGGTCAGAAAGAGATTCTCTCAGGATTTCATGACGGAAAAATAGAACGATAAAGGCTGCATTTGGCTGCACAAATGCGGCCTTTATTTATGCAGATTGGACAAATTAAAGAGTTTTTTATAAAAAAATGAACGATTATGCTGACTCCGCCGTCATATGGATGAAAAGAAAATGAACAGCAGCGGAATAGAGCAGGATAAGAGGAAAGCTAATTTATTTGGCCATTGGAAGGAAAGATGTCAAAGATGGACGACAAAGAGCTAGTCAAGGCAGCCAAAAAAGGTGACAAAAGGGCACTGGCCGTGCTTTTTAAGCAAAATTATCCTTTTCTGGTCAAGTATTTGATCAAGGCAGCCATGGATAAGGATCTGGCAGAGGAGCTAGCCCAGGAAACCATGGCGAAATCCCTGGAAAAAATCCATTTGTATAATGGCCAATCGAAGTTCTCCTCCTGGCTCATTTCCATTGCGACCAATTTATATATAGACCATCTGCGCAGGAAGAAAAGGGAAAGAGACTGGCAGGGGCAGGAGCAGTCATGGAGGAAGCTGAAATGGCAGATGGAGAGCCGGAATGAAGAGTGGAATGATGCTCTAGCCGCTCTTGGCAAATTGAAAGACGACATACGCGTAGCCATCGTTTTAAAGCATTATTACGGCTATTCCTACGACGAAATAGGAAACATGATGAAAATATCCCCCGGAACAGCCAAATCAAGGATCCACAATGGACTTGCAGCTGTCAGAAAGGAGCTGGGCCTGCATGAAAAAGGAGCAGAAAATCATACCGCTGGAAAGTAAATACGAAAATAAACAGGATAGATTGGCAGCTGATGAAATCGAAAAAGGGCTTGAGATCCTTGACCAGTCATTTTCTGTTCATACTCCGGAGCTTGAATGGTTCGAGGAGATGGTTGCAGAAAAGCAGGAGCAGATGCGGAAAAGCTGGATAAGGGATATTGGCCTGTTTTTTGTGATGGCTGCGGTGATATTAACGGTCCTGCTTACTACCCTGCACCAGCTTCCTGCTGTTTTCATAGCCATCCAGGCAGCAGCCGGGATCTTCATTGCAGGGGCAGGCACTTACTATTTTGTCAGGCAGAGGGTGAATGAAGCATGAATGAAGAAATATCCCTGCCGCTTCTTCTGCTTGTAGCCGCCATCCTGATCACCCAGAGTGTTTTCCTCTTTCTCCACGCACGGAAAAACGGCCATAACTATTGGCTGTGGGGCCTGATCGGCCTTATCCAGGCGCCGATGCCACTCTTGGTTTATTTTATTTTTGTGGAAAAGAGCTGGAGGAAAGGCAAAGGGGGGAGGTAATGAACACATTAAAACAGCTTCTCTTATTTACAGCTCTTGGCGGACAGCTCCTTGGGCTCGCGATGATTTTCATCAGTTTAAAGGCGGCTGTCTTATTCTACGCCTCCTATGCCATATTTATCATTGCTTTGCTTATCATGGTGGGCTGGGAAAGGAATAAAGAAAAAAAGGAGGAAAATGAGCATGATTATCGTCACTACTGAATTTGTTCCTGGTATGACAGTGAAAGAATTGAAGGGGTTCGTCAGGGGAAGCACAGTGCAGTCCAAGCATATCGGAAAGGATATTCTGGCAGGGTTCAAGACCATTGTCGGAGGAGAAATCAAAGAGTATACAGAAATGATGGATGAAGCAAGGCAGCTGGCAATCGGGAGGATGGTGGAAGATGCCAGGAATAAAGGAGCGAATGCTGTCATCTGCATGCGCCTGGAATCTTCAGCAGTCATGCAGAATGCCTCAGAAATCATTGCTTATGGAACAGCTGTTGTCGCAGAATGATAAAGTTCAGAAAAATAACAAAAATGCCAATTGACTTTTAATAAGGCAGATGATAATCTTACAAAGTGGAAAAATTTGAAAAGGGGGCGCATGATCATGATTGTACGAAATGATGCCATTTTAATAACTGAATACATGCCGGCCTGTCCTTTCCCTGACTTTTCCCAGTAATCTTTCATTTTTATAATTGATCAGCACAGGCAGCTTTTTGCGCAGCCTGTGCTTTTGTCTTTTTTCAGGACATATCGCCATGACGCGGTATGTCTTTTTTTGTTTTTGTCTTTAGATGCGGGAAGACCAGGCATCAGCCTGTTTTCTATATAACTTTTAAAAAGGAGGAAGTTGGTTATGCTGTTTTATCAACAAGAAAGGATTGCTATTTCGCCTGGGGATCTCGAGGGAGGCTAGCAGAGCGGCTGTTTATAGAAAGGGGAGGAATGAATGTTTTCGATTTTAAAGAAACTGAGCTGGTTTTTTAAGGAACAATGGAAAAGATATACGGTTGCCATTATCCTGCTTGCGATTGTGGGGGTTCTGGATGTGATGCCTCCAAGGCTCGTCGGGCAGGCAATCGATGACATCCATCTGGGATCGCTCGACAGCGGCAAGATCCTTCAGTATCTGCTGCTGCTCGGGGTGATTACAGTGGTGTCCTATGGGATTACTTATGTGTGGATGTATCAGCTTTTCGGAGGGGCATTCCTTGTCGAGAGGAAGCTGAGGAGCAGGTTTATGAACCATCTGCTGAAGATGACCCCGGCATTTTTTGAGAAGAACAGGACCGGGGACCTGATGGCGCGGGCGACAAATGATCTGAAGGCCATCTCTGTAACCGCAGGTTTCGGAATTCTCACGCTTGTTGACAGCAGCATCTTCATGCTGACGATCCTCTTGACTATGGGCTTCCTGGTCAGCTGGAAGCTGACAATCGCAGCAGTCCTGCCGCTGCCGCTTATGGCTTTATTGATGAAAATATACGGAAAAAGAATCCATGTCCGTTTCATGGAGGCACAGGATGCATTCGGGAATCTGAATGACAAAGTCCTTGAATCAGTATCCGGTGTCCGTGTCATCCGCGCATATGTGCAGGAGCGTGCCGATGAAGGCCGGTTCCACGATATGACAGAGGATGTCTATGAAAAAAATATCAAGGTCGCCAGGATTGATTCCCTTTTTGATCCTACGATTAAAATCATCGTCGGCCTCAGTTATCTGATCGGTCTTGGCTATGGAGCCAACCTGGTCTTCAATCAGGCGATCACACTTGGAGATCTTGTCGCTTTCAATGTATATCTTGGAATGCTGATCTGGCCAATGTTTGCAATCGGAGAACTGATCAATATCATGCAAAGGGGCAATGCCTCCCTTGACCGTGTCCAGGAAACGCTCTCCTACGAGGAGGATGTAAAGGATCCCGGCAAGCCTGCCGATGCCGAGAGGCCGGAGAATATTGTTTTCGATGATGTTACTTTCAGGTATCCATCGAGCAGCACTGATAATCTGAAAAGCATCAAAGTTAGGCTGGATAGGGGCCAGACTTTAGGGATAGTCGGCAAAACGGGCAGCGGAAAGACGACATTTATCAAACAGCTGCTCAGGGAATATCCCGCCGGAACAGGAACCCTGGCTGCTGCTGGAATCCCGATCAGGGAACAGTCACTGCAAAATACAAGGAGCTGGATTGGCTATGTGCCTCAGGATCATGTTCTTTTTTCCCGTTCGGTAAGGGAGAATATCCTATTCGGAAACGAAAAGGCAGATGAAAGTGATCTGCAGAAGGCGATTGACCTGTCAGCTTTCCGCAAGGATTTAGAAATGCTTCCTGAAGGGCTGGAGACCCTGGTTGGTGAAAAGGGGGTTGCTCTATCAGGAGGGCAGAAGCAGAGGATCTCGATTGCGAGGGCGCTGATCAAGGATCCTGAAATCCTGATACTTGATGACTCGCTTTCAGCTGTGGACGCGAAGACCGAGAAAAAGATCATCGGCAATATCCGCTCAGAAAGGGAAGGAAAAACCACCATCATTACCACACACCGCATGACGGCGGTCCAGCATGCAGACCATATCATAGTCCTGGATAATGGTGTGATAGCCGAGGAAGGGACACATCGAGAGCTGATGGAAGGGTCTGGATGGTATAAAGAGCAGTATATCAGACAGCAGGCCCAGGCAGCTGCAGAAGAGGAGGTGCTGTCATGAAAACAGGAAAACGCCTTTTTTCATATGCGCTAATTTATAAAAAGATCATCCTGGCCGCGCTTGCCATGCTGACTGTCGCCGTTGCTGCAGACCTTGCAGGTCCGTTCATTGCCAAGAGGCTGATCGACCAGCATATACTCGGGATAGAATCTGTCTGGTATCAGACTGGAGAGAACGATGATTCTGTTTCATATAAAGGCCATTATTATACGAGAGAGCAATATATGGATGAAGGCTCTCCCATGATTGATCAGGCCCGCATCCTCCAGGCTGGAAAAGACTTTATTTTTGTGGAAGGCGACATTCAATTTGATGGAGAAAGAAGCTTTCAGGATGGTGTGCTGACCATCTCAAAAGGAGAAGAAAAAGAGATGTATGAAGGTTCGAAGCTCCAGGGGGAAGAGCTGATGAGTTTCTATAAGCCGGAAATCCCGCGTATCATCAGGCTTCTCTCCTTTTACTTCGGATTGATTGTCATTGCGGCCATTTTCCAGTATGGGCAAAGATTTTACCTGCAAAAGTCTGCCAACCGGATCATCCAGAAAATGCGGAAGGATGTTTTCGGGCAGATTCAGAAACTGCCTGTCCAATATTTTGACAGCCTGCCTGCAGGGAAGGTTGTTGCAAGAATTACGAATGACACGGAAGCTATTCGCGAACTTTACGTAACAGTGCTTTCGACCTTCTTTACAAGCATTATTTATATTGCAGGGATTTATACCGCACTTTTCATACTGAATGCTAAGCTGGCAGCGATCTGCCTGATTCTTCTGCCGATCCTGTATATATGGATGATTGTCTATAGAAAGTATGCATCCAAATACAATAAGGTCATCAGGACAAGAGTGAGCGATATCAACGGGATGGTAAACGAATCGATCCAGGGGATGAACATCATCCAGGCCTTCGGGCGCGAGGGAGACACGAGGAAGGATTTCGAGAAGCTGAATACAGAGCATTTTACCTACCAGAACAAACTGCTCAACTTGAACTCTTTAACCTCCCATAACCTTGTCGGTGTACTCCGGAATATTGTCTTTGTTGCGTTCATCTGGTATTTCGGAGGGGAGTCCCTCAGTGCGTCCGCCGTCATCTCACTCGGTATGCTGTATGCCTTTGTCGACTATATCAACCGTCTGTTCCAGCCTGTGCAGGGAATAGTCAACCAGCTTGCCAATCTGGAGCAGGCTCTCGTGGCAGGTGAGCGTGTATTTGAACTTCTTGATGAGGAAGGGATCGAAGTGGATGACAGCAGGGTTCCCCGCTATAAAGGCAATGTGGAATTTAATGGGGTTCATTTCGGCTACAAAGAAAACGAATACGTCCTCAAGGACATCACCTTCAAAGCTTCCCATGGCGAGACTGTCGCCCTTGTCGGGCATACCGGCTCAGGCAAAAGCTCCATCATGAATCTGTTGTTCCGCTTCTACGATTGCCAGAAAGGGAGCATCACTATTGATGGAAATGACATCACCGGCATGTCGCGGCAGAATCTCAGGAAGCATATGGGGATTGTCCTCCAGGATCCTTTCCTGTTCACCGGGACGATAGCAGAGAATGTGAGCCTCAATGACCCTGCTGTCACAAGGGAGAATGTCGAAAAAGCCTTAAGGGATGTAGGTGCTGACAAAGTACTGGAAAATCTTGAAAAAGGATTCGATGAACCGGTCATTGAAAAAGGAAGCACTCTTTCAAGCGGGCAGAGGCAGCTCATTTCATTCGCAAGGGCGCTGGCTTTTGATCCGGCCATCCTGATTCTTGACGAAGCAACATCAAGCATCGATACCGAAACAGAGACAGTGATCCAGAATGCCATGGAGGTGCTGAAAGAGGGCAGAACGACCTTTATTATTGCCCACCGCCTTTCCACCATCCGCAATGCTGACCAAATTCTTGTCCTCGACCGGGGACGAATCGCCGAAAAAGGCAACCATGAGGAGCTTATGAAGCTGAAGGGGAAATATTATCAGATGTACCAGCTTCAGCAGGGATCCATGGCCGGCTGACGGAAAGCACCCTTAATTGGGTGCTTTTCAGGTTGCCCTGGGCAGAGGTATCCCGTAGCCTTTCCAGCCCGCGTTCACCGATTATTCACCTTTATGCCACAAAATCGTGCAGGCAGCTTTTAAGGAGCATGGCAGAAATATGATACTTTTTAAGTAGGGGATATATCTGGCCGCTCGGGCAGGAATGGAGGGGAAACCATGGAGGTTTTCGCGATTACTCTCAGCATAGCAAGCATCATGGTAATCGGCTATTTTATCGGCTGTGCGCTTGTTCAGAATTGAGATACGGTTAAAGCCGGTCCACAGCGGGCCGGCTTTATTCTTTCGGGAATTCAAATTACTGGAACTGCCAAAATTTTAACATTAAAATGAAGAAATAAGGGAAAAGGCTATAAGGATGAATACAGGAGGGATAAGTATGTCAGATTTCAGGATTGAAAGAGATACCCTTGGCGAGGTAAGAGTGCCGAGTGATAAGTATTGGGGAGCACAGACTCAGAGGAGCAAGGACAATTTCAAAATCGGCACCGAAAAGATGCCTCTTGAGATGATCTATGCCTTTGCCCATTTAAAGCAGGCGGCAGCCAAAGCGAATCATAAGCTTGGCAAACTTTCAGACGATAAGAAGGAAGCAATTGCAGCCGCGTGCACGGAAATATTGGATGGGAAGCTTGATGGGCACTTTCCTCTGGCTGTCTGGCAGACGGGGAGCGGCACCCAGTCCAATATGAATGTGAATGAAGTCGTTGCAAGAAGAGCGAATGAGATGCTCTCTGAAAAAGGCTCAGAGGAAAAGGTGCATCCGAATGATGATGTGAATATGTCCCAAAGCTCGAATGATACATTCCCGACGGCCATGCATATCGCAGCGGTCATCGAGCTGACAGAAAGGCTGCTTCCTTCGCTGAACAAGCTGAAGAAGACCATTAAAATCAAAGAAGAATCCTTCAGGGGTATCGTCAAGATTGGCAGGACACATCTCCAGGATGCCACGCCATTGACACTGGGCCAGGAAATCAGCGGCTGGAGGGCCATGCTTGAGAAAAATGAAAAAATGCTGATAGATGCCATCAAATATCTGGATGACCTGGCGATCGGCGGAACAGCGGTGGGCACAGGCATCAATGCCCATCCGGACTTTGGGCCGATCACGGCAGAATGGATTTCCGAACAGACTGGCCATCCTTTCCGTTCGGCGGATAATAAATTCCATGCCCTGACAAGCCATGACGAAATCGTCCATGTCCATGGCAGTCTCAAAGCGCTCGCTGCCGATCTGATGAAGATCGCCAATGATGTACGCTGGCTTTCCAGCGGGCCGCGCAGCGGGATCGGCGAGCTTTCCATTCCTGCTAATGAACCGGGAAGCAGCATCATGCCAGGCAAAGTGAACCCGACGCAAAGTGAAGCCTTGACCATGGTCGTGACACAGGTATTCGGCAATGATGCAGCGATCGGGTTTGCTGCAAGCCAGGGGAATTTCGAATTGAATGTCTTCAAGCCGGTCATTATTTACAACTTCCTGCAAAGCATCAGGCTTCTTGCAGACAGCATGCAGTCCTTCAATGAAAAATGCCTTGTTGGTCTTGAAGCGAATGAGGAAGTCATCAAAGGGCATGTAGAAAGATCACTTATGCTTGTCACTGCCTTGAATCCGCATATCGGCTATGAAAAGGCGGCAGAAATTGCGAAGCTTGCCTTTAATGAAAATTCCACGCTGAAAGAGGCGGCCCTGAAAACCGGCCATGTAACAGAAGAGGAATATGATCAGTGGGTTGACCCGGATAAGATGATTTAATAGCAGCACAAAAGAAAGGACACCATAAGTTTGGTGTCCTTTCAGCCATATCTATTTAATTGTTTTAGCTTAGATTAAAATTGAGATCCGCCAAGCTGCTGTTCAGCCATTTGAACAAGACGCTTAGTGATTTCTCCACCAACAGATCCGTTAGCGCGGGCAGTTGTTTCTGCACCAAGGTTTACTCCGAACTCGTTAGCGATTTCGTATTTCATTTGGTCTAGAGCTTGTGATACGCCTGGTACTAAAAGCTGGTTTGAAGAATTGTTGTTTGCCATGATGAGCACTCTCCTTCGAATAATTTTTTGGTTGGACTATTTTGGACTTGAACCAAACGGAGCACCATGCATAGTCCGCAGTGGGAAGGGAAGCTGTGCCTGCCGGCTGTTTGCTGTTTGTACTCTCTATTATGGTTGATTCCTGCCTGTTTATTCGGGAGGGGATGATGCAATTATTTCCTTTTTTGAGTGGTTTCTTATGACTCTGAAAAGGCTATTCTACATACATAGCGGAAAAGGATGCAGACTAATGATATTAGACTGATGGAAAAGGAAGGGGGAGCAGCCATGTCAGTATGCCCGGCATGCAACGGGCTTGAAAATATCAGCAAAAGCTGCCCGAAATGCGGAAACGGAATGGAAGACAGCGGAAAAATCATGGATTTTTATGATGACTACAGTGCGTATATGCCAGCTGACCAGTTGAAACTCGAGGATGGATATCCTGATGATTATAAAAATAAAGAATGTCCCCATCTGCTTTCATGCCCGCACTGCGGTGACGATGAGGTGGCATTTGTGAAAGAAAAAGAAAACTCCGTCTGATTAGACGGAGTTTTCTTTTTAAGAATTTATAAATTGTAAGACTTCGTGGATCATTATCAATTCTTGATCAACGTCCAGCTCCAGCGCCTACCCCCTCGAGGTCACAAGCCAAACCTCCCAAAAAGGCAAAGAACGCCTTTCCGGGAGGTTCGTCTTGTGCTTGTCGGGGGTGACCAAGGCGCTTACGCTTTTGTTCTATTATTCATTCTTTGAACGGATGCGGTCTTCTGTTTCAGCATCGAAGAAGTGTGCCTTGTTCATATCGAACGCCAGGTCCACCTGCTGTCCAGGCATGATGTCTGTCCGTGAATCAACACGGGCGACAAAGTCCTGGCCGTTGATGCTGGAGTAAATCATGGTTTCTGCACCAGTAAGCTCGGATACATCGATTTTGGCAGAGATTTTGGATCCCTGGGAAGCATCGATGAATACCGGCTCATCGTGGATATCCTCAGGACGGATTCCGAAAATGATGTCTTTGCCGACATATCCCTGGTCGCGGAGAACTTTCATTTTTCCTTCCGGAACGGCTACAGATGTATCACCGAGGGCCAGCTTTCCATCCTGGAGCTTGCCGTTGAAGAAGTTCATGGCAGGAGATCCGATGAATCCGCCGACAAATACATTTTCAGGTTTTTCGTAAACTTCTTTTGGAGCCCCAACCTGCTGGATGACTCCGTCTTTCATGACCACAAGGCGTGTAGCCATTGTCATGGCTTCTGTCTGGTCATGTGTTACATAAATCGTAGTAGTCTGCAGGCGCTGGTGAAGCTTGGCAATTTCCGCACGCATCTGTACACGGAGCTTGGCATCCAGGTTGGAAAGCGGCTCATCCATCAGGAAGACTTTGGCATCGCGGACGATGGCGCGGCCAAGTGCAACACGCTGGCGCTGACCGCCGGACAATGCTTTTGGCTTACGGTCCAGATAAGGCTCAAGTCCAAGGATCTTGGCAGCCTCGTTCACACGGCGGGCAATTTCATCTTTTGGGAATTTACGGAGCTTCAGTCCAAAAGCCATATTATCATAAACTGTCATATGCGGGTAAAGGGCATAGTTCTGGAAAACCATGGCGATATCGCGGTCTTTTGGCGGCACGTCATTGACGCGTTTGCCGTCGATGGAGAAGTCTCCTTGCGAGATCTCTTCAAGGCCTGCGATCATTCTTAGTGTCGTTGACTTACCGCAGCCGGATGGGCCAACGAAAACGATGAATTCCTTGTCCTGAATATGGAGATTGAAATTATCTACCGCCGTTACTTTGTTATCGTAAATTTTATATATATTATCCAATTTTAATTCTGCCATCCTAATTCCTCCCCGGTTGTTTTCCTTCTGTTTCTAATAATAACGGAAATTGCAGAAATCATCATTGGGAGGTGTGCACAAAAGATGGGCAGGCTTTTTAGTCACATTGTACAGTCCTGCCTTAATGCTGCTGATCCTTGAGCAGACAGGCAAGGTAAACGGTTACAGCATTATTGAAATCCTTCAGGTTTACTCCGGTTTTTTCCGAGAATTTATCCAGTCTGTATTGCAGGGTATTTCTGTGGATGTACAGTTTTTTTGCCGACAGGGTTGCGTTGGATCCATTCTCAAGAAAGGCTTTGATTGTGTCCAGCAGTTCCGAATCCTCTGCAGCCGGTCCAAGAAGCTGGGTGTCAAGGCTCTCGCGGAGGCTTGGCTTCATTTCAGCAACCAGGCAGGACGGGAATGCCTTTTCAAAGGATAGGACTCTTTCATGGGGCATCAGCCTGAGGGCTCTGCCGAAGAAATCTTTCTCCTTTTCAAAGCCTTCTCTCAATTGGTCGCGGGCCGGGAAAAACTTGCCCAGGTATACATACATTTTTACGTAAAAATCGGTCTCGAACGCCTGGATGATGGATCGGAATTCGTCTTCGCCAACATCGTTGCCTTCCGGAATAACAAGATAGCAGCGGGTTTTCTTTTCCCACAGAAGAATAATATCCTCTGACAAAAAGGCACGCAGCGCCGTTTCGGCATCTTCCTGCTCAAACTCGCTGCTGCTCAATTCGATTTGGGCGATTCTGCAGCGCGCCGTTTCAGCCTCGGGCAGGGGGCCGCTGCGGAACAGCCAGTCATGCCATCCTTTTGAGTGAGGATCCAGCCTGCCGGGAAGGCTTGCAGAATGAAAAAGAGTGCGAAGGAGCCTTAATTCATCTTCAGAGATATCTTTTGCAGGCACCCCGAACCATTGAGTTTCATCATTATCTGTGAACCAATAAAAATCATGAAAAAAGAAAAAGTCAGGTTCTTCCTGCTGAAGCCTGGAATTCCGGTATAAAGCATGCAATTTAGTAAACATATATCATTCTCCATACTTTCTTTTATTCGTCAAAAGAGATAATATTTTATTCAAACCTTTATTTTGGCGGCTGTGGTAAACACTTCTGCTGAATCCAGCTGTCTTAATTATAGCAGGAATAAGGCATCAGCAGCCATCAGTCTGCCGCTGCATATGGTAATATAGCATTAATCAGTTTGTCCGCAATTAAGGGGTGAAAAATAGATGGAATATTCACAGGAAATGAAGAATCGCCTGAAGCGCCTGGAGGGCCAGGTCCGCGGTGTCATCCGGATGATGGAGGAAGAGAAGCACTGCAAAGATGTGGTGACCCAGCTTTCAGCCGTAAGATCTGCCGTTGACCGGGCGATGGGGTATATTGTCGCCAAAAATCTTGAAAGCTGCATAAGAGAAGCCAATGAAGAGGGCAGGAATGCAGAGGAAGCCATCCAGGAAGCAGTCAATATGATTGTAAAAAGCAGATAATCAAAAAACCGCAGATAAAAGATCTGCGGTTTTTTGCCTTATTTGGAAGTGGTCCCTGCCGGCGGCTCCTCGCGCACCAGGGGACGTGCCTCTTCAATATTGGCGGAGCTGCTGCCTTCATGTACAGATCCCCCTGAGAGCCCTTCGCCTATCATGCGCTCCACATCCTGGTATGTATCCTCCCTGCCTTCAAAAAGAGCATCAGGCGCAGGTTTCTTTGATTCTGAATCATTTTTTTTCATGGTACAGACCTCCATGGCTAAGTACTATTACTTTTCCATCAGGAGAGCTGGTTATGCACAGGATTCTTCCTCAGCGGCTGTCATACACATGAAAGAGCATCAATTCATGGATGCCCGATTTAAGGCGGTCCTCCTCGTCCGCAGGGGGAACGGCGCCCGTCCATTCAATGCTGCCGTCGGGATTGTAAATGCCATTGTACTTTTTATTTTTAAAATAAAAGGAAATACGCCAGCCGGGCATCTGGTTGTTTTCATAAAGCGGCTGATATTGAAAATGTGTTAGCATATCATTCCTCCTCTTTCTCCATTGTAATCGTTTTCTGTCCATACCCCAATGAAAAAGTAAAGGGCACCTGCCAGGATGCCCGTTTCAATAGACCGTCTTATCAAATAGTATGTCAGCAAGCCTTCTGATCCTTTCGGCTTCAATATTCTCTTCATCAAACTTCATCGGCTTGGAATTGATCTCATAAATAACATAGCGTCCATTGCCGGCATAGCCTGCGTCCATGGAGAATTCCCCAAACCATCCCATTTCGCGGGACAGGGAATTACCAGCCAATTGGACTGCCTTCTTAATGAAGTCATCATGTCCTGGTGTGCGGAAATCATTATAAGGGATCAGCCTGCCTCCATTGGGGATATGAGTAGTGATGTCGTCCACTGCAGCCTGCCGGATGCCTATGCCTGTCACCCCATACTTGTCTGCCTGGCCATGGGCAAGTATCCGGAAATCATTCCGCTGCCCGTCCGCTGTGGCAGCATAAACGGCCTCTTGTGCAATATATGCCTGTTCCTCAAATACAGATCTCCAATGTTCCCAAAAATGTCCGAAGTCAGGATGCCGGGTCCTTCCGTTCAAGTCCTTCGCCAGGATCATTCCGTCATGATCCATTCCGGCCCTTATAATCCCCTTTCCCTTAGAGCTGCTGTTTGGCTTGATATAAATATCATTATGCTTCATAAGGAATGACTCCAGCTCCCGGAAGCTGCCAATAAGGATGGTATCCGGCAAAAAGCCTGTTAATCCAGGTTCTTGTTTTAATTTTGTATAGCATTCGAATTTTTCTAGAAAACATGGATTAAAGAAGGGGATCTTCTTAGCCTGGAAAAAGGCAGCCGCTTTGCGGAAGCTCCCGGTCTGTTCACTTTTCCTGAAAGGGATGCGGTTGTAGATGATATCAGGAAGGGGGGCAGACACAAGGGACCATGCATCCTGGCCGGGCAGGTAGACGATTCCTTCGGCTCTATCTTCTGATACATCTTCCGGTGCAAATACAACTGAGATGCCGCCGCGTGACAGCATCTCTCTTTGTATGTCCTTGAATAGCCGGCTGTTGCCTGCCAGTGTGCTTTCCGATTTTCTGCTGGCCAGGATTCCGGCAATGGGTCCGCCCGATTCCGGCCTCTTCAGCTGGAGGGCGGTTCTTTCTCCTTTTTCAGGGAAAGGGCTTAGCCACCGTTTAAGGTCCTGGCTTAACGGGGCTGTCATTTAAAGATTTCCTCAGGGCGGGATATCGCCTGTTCTGTTAAAAACACGGCAAAATCAAGTGACATTTTTCTTGTTAAATAATCAAATTCCTTCAGCTCCGGATGCTTGAAGATACTCCTGCCCGGCTTGGAATTGGCTTCAAACAGCCACACATTCCCTTTTCGGTCAATTCCGAGATCAAAACCGATTTCGGCAATGATTCCTTCAAGCTGCGTTTCAAGCACCCTGCTGAGTCCCAGGGCAGCCTTTGACAGCTTTTCTGTAAACTCCTGCTCCATCATGCGGTTTGTGCAGACCTCAGAAAGGGTTTTAATTTCCCCGCCGTTTTTGACATGTGTCGTGACACTGCCAAGACCCGCCACTTTTGCGGCAATGGCTGTTATTTTCCACTCTCCGCTGTCATCTTTATTTGTATGGACACGGAAATCGATTGAGCGCTGCTCATGCCGCAGCAGATGGATGCCCTGCTGGACAATCATGCTGTTCAGATTGCTGCGCCGGAAAACATGGTGCATGAGCGATTCCAGGGTATGGAATTTTCTCAGCCTGTTTTCATTTTCATTGTCCCGGTAACGGCAATAATAAAAGCCTTCCTCCCGGTCATAGATCACCTGGCGGATCCCGAGGCCAAGGCTTCCGTTCGCCGGTTTGATATAGACATGGCCATAGTCGCCCAGCATCCGTTCAATCACTGAAAAGGAAGAGAAGGCATGGGTTTCCGGCAGATAGGGAACTGCCGCTTCCTCCTGCTGAAGCCGCTCGAATACGTCAAGCTTGTTGAAAAAGCCGGGGTTATACCAGGGGATCAGGTAGTCCTTTTCCAGCCGGTCTTTGATGCGCTTCAGCTCTGCCAGCCTTTCGGATTTCCTGTTGGGCAGCCGGTCATACACGACATTTGGAAAAGGAAGTTCAACAGTCGCCCAGCCTTCTTTATGATAGATATGGCCTTTGACTGTGCCTGCATCCCAGTCGATATGCTGCTCGCCAAATAAGAACGGCAAGGCGCCGACTGCTTTGTTGACGGAGAGCAGCTTAGAAAAAAAGATCGTCCTTTCACCGATGGGCCTGAGCGGAAAAGGGGTGAACCCGGATGTGAATATGCCGACAAGCGGTCCGATGAAAAGTGTCTCTCCTTCTGAAAATAAATGCAGCGGGATGCCGAGATCCGGCAGCTTCAATTTGGCTGCAAGATCGCTGCTGATGCTTACAATATATTTATCGCCGGGAGTCGGGAGGAATTCTGCCTCCTCTGTGCAGGCGCCAAAGGCAATTTTTTCAAGGGTCTGCTGTTCAATCACCTCACGCGGGCACCAGACTGTATTCTCTCTTCCTTCCTTGATTTCAATAGGATACTGTTTTCTCACTGTTTTTCCTCCTCTCAGCCTGCCCGGCAGATGTTAAAAGCTTTCCATATAAAAGCGGGGCCCTGTACAAGGCTTCTTTTATATCTGGATCTGTTTCCAGGATGACCTTCCGGCCCGGCTTGGAATTGACATCGAGGATCCATATGGCCCCATCCCTGGCGATTCCAATATCCAAACCAACCTCAAAAAGGGGAGGAAGAGCATCTTCAAGGATTTCAGGCAGCGCTTTGGATATCTCGCTCAATTCCGCGCGCAGAAAGCGGCTTGAACTGACGCTGCTGTTTTCCAGCCATGTTTCGAAAGAGGAGACTGCAGATCCTGCACTCATATTGGAGATGATACCATTTTCCCTCCCGACCCTTACACCCCTGCCCATTTCATGCCATTTTCCAGCTTCATTTTTCTGCAGAAGGATCCTGATATCAAACGGCTGATTATCCTCGTTGGAAAGCGGCAGATAGGGCTGAAGCAGATAGCTGTTTCCGGACAGAAGCTGCCCAAGCCATACGGCAGCCTTCTTCTGATCAGCGAATAGGCGGGATATCTGTTTTTCTGGTGTATCGGTTTTGACAAGCAGCCCATCCTTTTGCTTCTCAAGATAATAAATGCCGGCGCCCTGCGACCCATTTGCCGGCTTGAGAATCAGCGGACTGCCTGATGCAGATTGCTGAAGGACCTGTTCTGCAGACTGGGCATGTATGCTTTTGGGGATATACGGGGCCATCGGCGACTGGGCAAGGATATTGTACAGTTCCAATTTATTGGGCAGCCCGTGGCCAAGAAACAGGATATCACTGCGGTTTTTTAAGTAATGAACGATTGAACGGCATTGCCGGGAATGCGGATCGTTTCCGTAAAAGCACCGGTCATACAGCACATCCGGCAGGGGAAAAGATGCTGTTTCCCAGTCTTCTTGATCAGGGTCGTATTTTTCGCCTGCAATGAGCTCTGTTCTCGGATCGATCGCTGAGGGGATAAAACGGAAGCATTCGATCCCGCAGCTCCGGGCCCTTTTGGCAATTTCGGTTGCATAAGCTTTTTCGCTTGTTGAGCGAAGGGACATGAATCCCAATGAGCGCATCTTTTTTCCTCCTCAGCTTTTGGCTGCCTGAAAGGACAGCCAAATAAAATATTCTATAAGTGCCTTGGCTGAAGGCCTGATTCTTTGGTCGGCTTCCTCGAAGTTCTTGGAGGGCTTGGAATTGGCTTCAATGATCCAAAGCTTTCCTTGCCGGTCAATGCCAAGATCCATGCCAAGCTCCCCGACAATCCCTTCTGAAGCATTACTGATGATCCCTGCTGCTTCAACAGCTAATTCCTTCATTAATGCTGCCTGCTGAACGGCAGTGGCCTTGTCTGCTATAAGGGTAAGGGCTTTGACCGGTTTCATTGTTTCTCCGCCCCGGGCAATATTGCTGACGAATTGCTGCTCAGCGGAAATCCTTGCAACCGCAGAAGTGGCACGCCAGCTGTTCTGCGGGCCTTTATGGCATAACACACGAAAATCCAGCTGCCTCCCATTCAGGCACGCCAGCTGGATCGGCTCCTGGACCAGATACATCCTCGTCCTGAGCTGGGGTTCGAACCATTTGAAGAAAGCAGCACAGTCTGGAAAGGATTTTCCTGCATCTTTCGCGCCGGCAGAAGAGAACGATGCAGATAGCTTATTCTCAGCCCGGGAGAGCCGGACAATGTTCCTGCCCTGGCTCCCGTTCACCGGCTTGATAAAAACTTCATGATAGCGGCTGAGCATATTTTCCAGTGTCCGGGCGCCAAGCAGGCGGGTTTCGGGGAGGTATGGCTTCATATGCTCCTCCCCGGCGAGGATATCATAGACCTGATCTTTTGAAAGGAAGCAGTCATTGAACATCGGGATGCCCAGCTCCTGCAATTTATATTTAAAATCCCCGAAATACTTGCCGGACTCAAGCTTCCGGGAATGGATTCTATTGTAAATCACTGTTGGGAAGGGGACCTGCTCCTTCACCCAGCGGCCATCCCGCCAGCAATAGCCGGAAAGGCCGCTTTCTCGAAAGTCTTTTATATGAAACACATAAAATATGCCGCCAAATTCCTCTATCCCAGCCTGCAGTTCTCCGCAAAAGGAATGGACAGACCGGAAGCTGACTTCTTCATATTCTTCATTGGCCTCTGTCATGAGGCCGATGATGGGGCCGGCGGCAAGCCTTCTGTCCCCTCCGGCATACTGGACAATCAGGCGGATGTCTTCTTCCGCAAGCTGAAAATAACTGAACAGCCCGGAATCCATATGAATCTCATCTTTTGGAATGGAAGCAGGCTCTACTGCAACCAGGCGTTCCTTTTTGCCTATTTTTAACGTTAGATCCCGGTCCGCATCAAGGCTCCAGTAATGATAAAGGGAATGGCTGACTTTAATCGCGTCTTTATCCTGAAACATTTTCCCAGGAACAAACGTAATAGCTAGAAAAGACAAAGACATTGAAATTCCCCATTTATTAAATTTTAAAAGCGCCGGCATCCAACATTCCCGCGGGCATCCCGCTCTGCTTCGGATTTGTAAAAAACCGGGGAATTAGCCTATTATAAGGAGTAGGCCTGTTTTTGAATTTCTGATTCGGGAATGGCGGGCTGGTTTATGGTATGATGAATGTTGTTTTAGGCGGCTGCTGATAGGCTATCATATGTAAAATGGGCAGAGATGTGATTATTGCGGCCATTTTCACTACATCTTAAAACGTGAAGGAAGGCAGTTGAATACAAACTTATGCAAACTGGATTAACGATATTATTGATGGTCGTCGTAGGGGCTGTGATAGGAGGACTTACCAATTCACTTGCCATCATGATGCTTTTCAGGCCCTACAAGCCGCTGTATCTTGGCAAACGCCAGATCCCTTTTACCCCTGGATTGATTCCCAAACGCAGAAGCGAACTCGCAGAGCAGATGGGCAAAATAGTTGTAAACCACTTGCTGACGCCAGAGAGCATCAAGAGGAAATTCATTAATGGCGATTTCCAGAAAGAAGCTGAAAATCTGGCAAAGAAGGAATTTGCCCGTCTTTTGAATACAGAGAAAACGCCTGCTGAGCTCCTTGGCAAGCTCGGTTTTGAAGATGGCAAAGCAAAGGCAGAAGAGCAGCTTGATGCTTTTATTGAAAAGAAATACGAAACGCTGATGGATAAATACCGCCATAAGCCTTTAAAAGAGGTATTGGCCCCTGAGCTCCTCGCCAAGGCAGAATCCCGCATCCCTGTTATCAGTGAATATATTGCACAGAAGGGTGAAGATTATTTTTCAAGCATTGAAGGAAAAATGAGGATCCAGCGTCTTGTTGATGATTTTGTCAAGGGACGGAGCGGGGTGCTTGGAAATATGCTTCAGATGGTTATGGGCAATGTCAATCTTGCTGACAAAATCCAGCCTGAAATCATTAAGTTCCTAAGAAGTGAAGGCACACAGGATATGATTGCCGCCCTGCTTCAAAAAGAATGGATGAAGGTGCTTGACTGGGAAGCGGCAAGGATCGAAGAACAGTTCGAACGGAAAAATATCATAAAATCAATCAAGCTGTATGTGCGCAAAATCATCAAAGCGGATGATCTGATGGATACTCCGCTCAGCAAGCTGGCAGAGCCATTCACAGAGACGCTTGTAGAGAAAGCTGTGCCGGGATTGGTAGGCATGGCCGGAGAGTGGCTTTCAAACAGGATGGACATCATTATGGAAAGGCTGCACCTTGCAGACATCATCAAGCAGCAGGTCGAAAGCTTCTCTGTGGAAAGGCTGGAGGAGATGGTGCTGTCCATCAGCCGGAGAGAGCTGAAGATGATCACTTACCTTGGAGCGCTCCTTGGCGGAATAATCGGTCTCCTGCAGGGCTTCCTGGTTTTATTCATCTGAGGGCTATAAAGTGGCTTCCTCGCATTCTGATTTATAGTTTGTTATAGTGGAGTGGATTGTTTAAACCGAAAAGGAGTTGTTAGGCAAAATGGCAGTAAACTTACACGATTCAGCGTATGAACTTGAGAAAGCAATTCGTCAGAGCGATGAATATACGAATTTGAAAAAAATCTATGATGAAGTCAATTCTGATGAATCTGCAAGAACCATGTTCGAAAACTTCCGCAACATCCAGATGGAGCTTCAGCAGAAACAGATGTCCGGCCAGGAAATCTCTCAGGAAGAAGTGGAGCAGGCCCAAAAAACGGTAGCACTCGTGCAGCAGCATGAAACCATTTCTAAACTGATGGAAGCAGAACAGCGCATGAGCATGGCCATCACTGAACTGAACCAAATCATCATGAAGCCTTTGGAAGAGCTTTACGGCTCCATGGAGAACAACTAGGCTGATATTTAAAGGGGCGCCCATGGCGCTCCTTTTTAAATCGATCATTCACTCTGATTACTGTCTGGCAGCTGCATCTATCCCCTCACAAGCCAATCCCGCCAAGAAGGCAAAGAACGCTTTTCGGCAGGATGGTCTTGAGGCCCCCAGCTTGGAGGTCATGCAGACGTTGTCATAGGACGGGGCATTTTAGTCTGCGTTCCGTAGGGTGAGCAAGGCTTATGTTGATATTTGTTTCGCCGGTGTGCTGCGGTCGATCGTGGCGTGGAGGGGCGTTTGGGCTGAGTCGCAAATATATTGAGAAAGTCGCAAATAAAATCCTAAAGTCGCAAATAAAATGGGAAACCCGCAAATAAATGCCGAAACTTGCAAATAAACCGGAAAAGTCGCAAATAAGAGCCACGGGCCGGTTTTTGCAGAGTTGCTAATAAAAGCTGAAAGTTGCTAATATAATGGAAAAGTTGCTAATAATGGAGTTCTGTCAATAAAGTAGACACTTTTATGCCTGGTAGTGGCGCACTTTTTTTCTTCCGCACTCCGTTTCCACTCCGCTTGGAGGCCTATGCTTGAAGGAAACATTTGAGAGGCAATGCTTCCTTCAAGCATAGGACAATGTGTCTTCTTTGGCGTCTTGGTATTGTGCCTCTTTATACGCCTTTTCATATTCAATCGGGGTGGCGTACCCGAGAGTGGAGTGCATTCTTTTGTGATTATAAAAGTGAATATAAAACTGTATAGCTCCAATGGCTTCTGCTTTCGTCTTAAACACAAACTTGTACAAATACTCTTTCTTGAGTGAGGCAAAAAATGACTCTACACAAGCATTATCATAAGGAGTGGCTTTTCGGCTCATACTGATGGAGGCTTTGGCCCCTTCCAAGGCTTCAATATACTTTTTTGAACAGTACTGGCTACCGCGGTCAGAATGGTGGATCCACCCCTCGGAGGGGTGGCGGAGTTCGAGTGCTTCCTTTAATGCCTTTAATGGCAGTTTGACGTCCATACAATCATTAATGGCATAGCTAATAACCCGGCGGGAAAACAGGTCTAAAACGGGATTGAGATATAGGAATCCTTCGCCGGTATGGATATAGGTAATATCGGTTGCCCAGACACGATTAGGTTTTTCTGGCTTAAACTCCCGGTCCAGCTCATTTTTGAATACACGCTGCTGGTGATCCGAATCAGTGGTTTGAGTATATTTGATTGGCGGAGTGGCATATAAACCCAGGTCTCTCATTCGGTTTGACACTGTTTTAAGAGAGACTGTCATGCCATCCTTGGCGACCAGTTTCCGGTGGATCCTAGGGCTTCCATACGTCCCCAGATTGTCGTGGAAATGAAACAAAATCCTTTCGTCAAGATACCGTCTCTGCTTTTGCCTTTCGGTTTCCTCCTGGCTTTGTCTTCTTTCCCAAGCATAATAACCAGAGGTGGATACACCTAGTACTTCGCACATCTTCACGATGGTATGCTCATTTTTATGTTCATATATGAAAGCAAACCTTAATTCTTTTCTTGCGTGAAGATGTGCATCGCCTTTTTTAGAATGGCATTTTCCTCTTCCAGCTCCAGCTTTCTAGCTCTTTCGGCTTCATACATTTCTTTGTATTCAGAAGCGGTCAAATACTGGCTTTGTTTCTCTTTCTCCGCCGCCTGCTGTTTCTTACGGAAAGCGCTGGTCCATTTCTGAAGAGTGTGATAGGGAATATCAAGTTCTCTGCTTACATCCACGACCTTACGACCGTCTAAAACGATTAGTTTGGTCACATATTCTCTAAACTCCGGTGCATACTTTTTCTGGTTCACTGCCATGTTTATACACGCCCTTTTTATTGTTGTATACGATTTAAACATGACGCCAGTACCTATGTCCACTTTTTATACTAACCTCCAATAAAAAGGAAAAGTTGCTAATAAAATCCAAAACTTGCTAATAAACCCAAAATGAAGCTGCGAATGAACACGGAAGGCTGCACATCAACCAAAAAAACCGCAAATTAACGCCCGAATTCCATCCTCAAACACAAAAACAGGACCTCCAGCCGGGGGTCCTGTTCAATATCACACAGAAATAATCACTGGTGATTGCATTTCTTCATTGTCTGCTGATTTTTTCCATGAAGGATATAATAAAGCCTAAGTCCGATCAGCGCAAAAGGATCCATTTTGTTCATGCTCATCATCATATCAATATCAGCACTTTGGAATCTGTTTTTCAACAATTTAATTTTACCGTCCAGCTGCGTTTATATCTCCCTGAGCATCGGATACATTATAAGTAGAGGGAAACGAAAGAAGGGATATCAAGATGAAGAAGGCTATTTTCCTGGACAGGGATGGTGTATTGAATGAGGTTCTTTCCCACCGGGTGAAGTTTGTCAACAAACCGGAGCAGCTGTATTTGCTCGAGGGAGCTGCCGAGGCGGTGGCTTTATTCAATGAAGCAGGCTATGAAGTATTCGGTGTGACCAACCAGGGCGGCGTCGGGCTGGGATTTATGAAGGAAAAAGATCTCCATAAAGTCCATGAACGGCTGCAGAAGCTTATCGAGGAAAAGGGCGGCCATATCACAGAAGTCGCTTACTGCCCCCATAAACCAAAGGCAGGCTGCGAGTGCCGGAAGCCGAATGCGGGGATGATACTGGATTTGGCGGAAAGATATGATATCGATTTGTCAGAAAGCTTTATGGTGGGAGACCATGAGCGTGATATCGAAGCAGGGATCAAGGCCGGGTGCAAAACGGCTTTCATCGGTCCAGGCCCGACCAAAGCAGATATCCAGGCAGATACTTTATGGGAGGCAGCAAAGCCGATTCTTGAAATGCAGTAGAATAGCCGCCTGGGTAAGCGGCTTTTTCTTGGAAAATAGTAGAATGCTTCGATCACTGTCCAGCTCCGGCGGCTAAAGCCTCGAGTCATAAGCCACACCAGAATTAAAGGCAAAGAACGCCTTTTATTCTGGCGCGTCTTATGCTGCTTGTCGGCTCTGGGCAAGCCGCCTCCGCTTTTCTATCTGCCGCCCAGCTGCTGTTCAGCCATCTGCACAAGGCGTTTGGTGATTTCTCCGCCGACAGAGCCGTTTGCTCTTGAAGTTGTTTCTGCTCCAAGGTTTACTCCGAACTCAGACGCGATTTCCTGTTTCATTTGCTGAACAGCTGCTTCAAAACCTGCTACAAGTAATTGATTGGAATTATTGCTTCTTGCCATGTTGAGTCATCTCCTTGGTGTAATTTTATTGTTTGAAACATTTATAGTTTAAGTTCTTGCAAAGCAATTATTCATAGAGGCAACTGGTAATTAATGGCTTTAAAGGACAGGGTGTTTCCTGCTATACTTTTCTTAACAGATATTTGTGGATTTAGGGAGGAGCTGCCGTTATGTCAAAAAGAGTAATCCTGGCTGGGGGAAGCGGTTTTCTTGGGGAAAGCCTGACTAATTTTTTAATTGAGCGGGGCTATGCAGTCACCGTTCTTTCCAGGGGAAGAGAAGGCTTTAAGGACGGTGCGGAATTTATCCGCTGGGATGGAAAAAATATGGATGCACGCTGGGTGGACCGGATTGATGGAAGCTGTGCCATTGTGAATTTTACCGGCAAAAGCGTCAACTGCATTTATACCGAAAAAAATAAACGGGAGATCATAGAGTCCAGGCTTGATTCTGTGAGAGTGCTGAAGGGAGCCGTATTGAAAGCAGAACATCCTCCGCAGGTATTCGTGCAGGCTGGTTCCCTGGCGATTTTTGGGGATACCGAGGAGCTTTGTGATGAAGAGTCGCCTCTTGCTGATGGTTTTTCGCCGGAAGTCTGCAAGCTGTGGGAAGGTGAGTTTTTCTCCGGGGACAGGCTTCCCCAAACAAGGCAGGTTCTTCTGAGAATCGGGTTTGCGCTAGGCAGGGATGGAGGCGCACTGGAGCCGTTATTAAAGCTTGCCCGGATGGGACTTGGAGGCACGATCGGCTCCGGGAGGCAGTATATCAGCTGGCTTCATATAGACGATTTGAACTCTATGTTTCTAAATGCGATCGAAGACCCGGAGTACAGCGGGGTGTATAATGCTACAGGGCCGCATCCTGTGAGAAATAAAGAGTTCATGCAAACTCTCCGCAAGGTTCTGAACAAAGGCTGGTCGCCCCCTGCTCCGTCTCCTTTCGTAAAGGCCGGCGCCTATCTCTTTATGAGGGCAGAGCCTGAACTCGCCCTGACCGGACGGAATTGTGTGCCTAAACGGCTGCTGGACAATGGATTTGCCTTTCAATATACCGATCTGGAAAATGCGCTCCGCGACCTGGTTTAACCAAGGAATCCCGCTTTGAGGGGCTGGACATTTCTTTCCCTGGCCCTGTTCTATTCCTGCTCTCCTTTTCATAAAAGTGAATAAGGACAGAATTACATCGAGAATAGGGGGCAATGGGATGATATATAAGCTTCTTGCTTTAAACATAGAGGGCACGCTGCTTCAGTCCAATGGAAAACTTCACAGATCAACAAGGGAAGCGATTGATTATGTACAGCAGAAAGGAATTTATGTCACGCTCGTTACATCAAGGAGTTTTCCTTCTGCAAAAAAAGTGGCCAAAGCACTGAAAATTAATTCATATCTGGTAACGCACAGGGGTGCATTCATCGGCAATACGGTCAAAATGCCAATCTTTTCAAGAAAACTGCCGGAGACGATTACGTATGAAATCGTCAGGCTGCTTGAAGGATTCTCCTGCCAGATCAGGCTCCTGCATGAGCAATTCTCACTCGCGAATAAAACAAAGCTCAACCATAATATACTTGCGAAAACCGTATTCACGGCCGGGGATCCCATCTTTTATTCACAGCAGTTTGTAGAATCGGTCAGTGATATCCTTCTTGATGATCCGGCTTCGGTTCCGAAAATCGAGGTATTCTTTGAATCGAAGAAGGATCTTGAAGATGCTCAAAAGGCAATTGCAAATATGTATTCCGAGGCTGACACCGTCAGGCTGAGCGACCAGAGGCTCGATATCGTGCCTGCAGGGATTTCCAAGCTGAGCGGCCTGCTCCACATCGGCAACCAGCTTGGGGTGGACTTAAGCGAAATGGTCGTCATCGGCGACGGAATCGACGATGTGGAGATGGTAAAGGCAGCAGGCCTCGGCGTTGCCATGGGCAATGCCCCGGCAGAATTGAAGCTTGCGGCCGACTGGCTGACCAGATCCAATAATGAAAACGGGGTCGCCTATATGGTAAAAGAACACTTCCGCAAACAGCATCCTATCGAATTCCTCAAAAAAATGAATCTGCTCAAATGAAAGAGGGTGACAGGCACCTATACCAGTGAGTGCTGCTGGTATAGGTGCCTGTCACTATTTATTGACCTCCCCTCCCCCTTTTTGTACACTTATGGGAGGTTTTTGTTTTTATGTTGAGTTTCTTTTAGACCACAAAAAAAGGTGATGAATGTGCGTATTTATATAGAAGGGCTGGATCATGAGAGATTTGACCGCCCGATGGGCAATATAGCAAACCTCTTTTTCGAAGAGTGTGAAGTGAGCAGGAAGCCGGCAGGGGATGAGGATCTCCATATCGCGTTTAAATTGGATGTTGATGAAATGGTGAAGGTACATGCCGTACTGAGTGACCGGAGCGGAAAAAGCGAAGAAGCTGCCTATGAGAAAGAGCTTGAAGATTGGAACACGGAAAAAGAGTATTACAGGCAGCTGATCAAGGCTGTTTCCCATGTGTATTTAATGGTGCTCCAGGATTATACAGGCATTACCCAGAAGTGGGGGATTCTTACAGGTGTACGGCCTACCAAGCTTCTGCACCGCCATGTCCAGAAGGGGACACCGCAGGCGGAAGCCCATCGCCAGCTGAAAGAGGAGTATCTGATCACCGATGAAAAGATCGGGCTGATGCAGAAGATCGTGGACCGCCAGCTGGCCGTCATTCCTGACTTATATGAGCTGAAGAAGGAAGTAAGCATCTATATCGGCATTCCTTTCTGCCCAACGAAATGTGCATATTGCACGTTCCCGGCATACGCGATCAATGGACGCCAGGGCTCTGTCGATTCTTTCTTGGGCGGGCTCCATTATGAAATGCGCGAGGTTGGCAAATGGCTGAAAGATAACGGGATAAAGATTACGACCGTATACTATGGCGGAGGAACGCCAACAAGCATCACTGCAGAAGAAATGGATATGCTTTATGAGGAAATGTACGAATCCTTCCCTGATGTAAAAGATATCAGAGAAATCACGGTGGAAGCAGGCCGTCCGGATACGATCACCCCTGAAAAGCTGGAAGTCCTGAAAAAATGGAACATCGACCGCATCAGCATAAATCCTCAGTCCTACATCCAGGAAACGCTTAAAGCGATCGGCCGCCACCATACGGTAGAGGAAACGGTTGATAAGTTCCACCTGGCCCGCGGCATGGGCATGAACAATATCAATATGGACCTGATCATCGGCCTTCCAGGCGAAGAAGTCCCTGAGTTCCAGCACACACTGGATGAAACAGAAAAGCTGATGCCGGAGTCCTTGACTGTCCATACGCTTTCATTTAAAAGGGCGTCAGAAATGACCCGGAATAAACAGCGGTATAAAGTAGCGGACAGAGATGAAATCGTGCGGATGATGGATCTCGCAGAAGAATGGACAGAAAAGCATGACTATGCGCCGTATTATCTGTACCGCCAGAAAAACATCCTTGGCAATCTTGAGAATGTCGGCTATGCATTGAAAAATCAGGAAAGCCTGTACAATATCATGATCATGGAAGAGCAGCAGACGATCATCGGCCTTGGCTGCGGGGCTTCAAGCAAATTTGTGCACCCTGTGACAGGCACCATCTCCCAGCTCGCAAATCCAAAGGATCCAAAATCCTATAACGACAGCTTTAAGCATTATACCGAAGAGAAAATTAAGATTCTGGAAGATTTGTTCAGCAGGGAACAAGCCTGAGCTGGACATTGAATGGCAGGTGCCCCGGCTCCTGTCATTTGTTTTTTCTCCTAAGACTATATGCCTTTGGACTTGCGGCATATTTGTGAAAAAAAGCGGGAAAGCATATAATGGGAAAAGGCGATTCTCTTCTGAGAGTCGTTTTTTATTGGCTGCGCCAAGCGCCGTTCCAATTGACACAATCTATACACAAAGCAAGCCTGGGCAAGGCTTATTCTTGATTGTTATTATAGTAAAATAAGCATATGGCGCCAGATCATCGATCGGTTTGAGGAGTGAATATAATGAAGACAGCAGTGGTAATCGGCGGAGGCATCACCGGGCTTTCTGCCATGTATTATCTGCAAAAGCTGAAGCGGGAAAAGAACCTGCCGCTTAACCTGATACTCGCAGAAAAAGGCGGGGAACTGGGAGGCAAGATTGCGACTGTAAAAAAAGGCGAATATATCATGGAAACAGGGGCGGATTCGGTTGTTGCCCGAAATGAAAGCATCCTCCAGTTGCTGGACGAGCTGAAGCTGCATGAAGAAGTGGTCTACAATGCAACCGGCACATCCTATCTATATTCGAAAAACCGGCTGGTGAAAATCCCTGAAGACACTGTTTTCGGCATCCCGACAAGTGTGCAGTCATTGTTCAGCAGCCCGCTGATTTCCTTTATAGGAAAAGTGCGTGCCCTGAAGGATCTTGTCAGCAAAAATAAGGAATTCACAAAGGACAGCTCAATCGGCCTTTTCCTTGAAAGCTTTTTGGGCAGGGAGCTGGTCGAATACCAGGTTTCTCCTGTTCTGTCAGGCGTCTATTCAGGGAAGCTGAACGAGCTGACGATGGCCACGACGCTTCCATACCTGCTTGAATATAAAAATAAATACGGCAGCATTATCCGCGGGCTGTCCGAAAATAAAAAGAAGTTTCAATCCTCCAGCAGCAAGAAGTTCATTTCCTTTAAAGGCGGATTATCTGTCCTCATCGACAGGCTGGAGGAAGCATTGACAGAAGCTGAAATCCTTAAAGGGGCGGCGGTCGAAAAAATAGAGAAACATGGCGGGCAATACACGATTGCTTTTTCCAACAGGGAAAGCATTGCCGCAGACTATGTGATCCTGAGCACTCCCCATGATGCAGCCGAAAAGCTGCTTCGGGATGACCGCTTGGATCCTGCATTTACCGAGCTGAAGAACTCTTCTCTCACAAGCATCTATCTTGGTTTCGATATCCCTGACAGCGAGCTGCCCGCAGATGGCACAGGCTTCATTGTTTCTGAAGGAAGCGATCTTAAGTGCAATGCCTGCACATGGACGAGCCGAAAGTGGAGCCATACTTCAGAGAGGCACCAGCTTCTGCTCCGGCTTTTTTACAAAAGCTCCAATCCTAATTATGCATACCTGAACGGGCTGGACAGGGACGGGTTTGTGGAAGAAGCATTGAATGATGTGAAAAAGAGCCTCGGTATTTCTGCACAGCCGGCCATGGTGGAAGTGACGCGCTGGAATAATTTAATGCCGAACTATTCGCTGAAGCATGGGGAAGCTGTGGAATCGCTCACTGACAGCCTGACAGAACATTATCCTAATGTCCTTATCGCCGGCTGTTCTTATTATGGTGTAGGCATTGCAGCCTGCATCGCAAACGGCCAGAAAACCGCTGAAATGATTGCGGAAAAAATATAGTAAGAGAGAGGCGGCTTTCCATAAGGAGGCCGCCTGAATTTTTGAGGTAAATGACAGAAATTTCTGTTAAAATAAAGGAGTTTCATGAAGTGTAGAGAATGTTATAGGAAGAAGGAATCATAAGCTTAATACAATTTTGTAAGCGTTTACTATGGGGAGGTAGATTAAATTGATGATGCAGACGCCTTTAACGATGACGCAAATGATTAAGAGAGCAGAAAAATATTTTCCGAAAAAAGAAGTAGTATCAAGAACAGGCTCAGGCTTTCACCGTTTCACTTACAGGCAGATCGCCGAAAGGACGAAGAAGCTGGCAGCAGCCCTTGAATCAATCGGGGTGGAAAGGGGCGATAAGGTCGGTACCCTTGCCTGGAACCACCACCGGCATCTGGAGGCCTATTTTGCTATTCCCTGCAGCGGCGCTGTGCTCCATACCATCAATATCAGACTCTCCCCGCAGCATATTTCCTATATTATCAATCATGCAGAAGACAAAGTATTATTAATAGATCCTGATATTGTCCCGCTTATTGAAAAATGCCAGCAGGAGCTGTCCACTGTGAAAGCCTATATCATAATGGGGGATGAAGGGGAGCGGCCGGAAACCACGCTTTCCCCTGTGTATCATTATGAAGAGTTCCTGGAATCAGGCAGGAGCGACTATGAGTATCCCGATGACCTTGATGAAAACAGCCCGGCCGGAATGTGCTATACCTCTGCGACGACCGGTAATCCGAAAGGGGTCATCTATTCCCACAGGGGCATTGTCCTGCACAGCATGGCACTGGGGATGGCAGACAGTGCTGCGGTGAGCGAGAAGGATATTGCCATGCCTGTTGTGCCGATGTTCCATGTCAATGCATGGGGACTTCCGTTCGCAGCCGTCTGGTTCGGGACCTCACTTGTCATGCCGGGACCTTATTTCACGCCAAAGCTTTTGGCAGAACTGGTACAAAGTGAAAAAGTAACCATCACAGCCGGTGTGCCGACCATCTGGCTTGGACTGCTGAAGGAGCTTGATGAGAATGAATATGACATGTCAAGCCTCAGATCTATCCTATGCGGGGGATCTGCAGCGCCGAAAGGCATGATTAAAGCATTTGAGCAAAAGCATAAGATTCCGTTCATGCATGCATATGGCATGACAGAAACAAGCCCGCTTGTGGTGATTTCAACCTTAAAGAGCTATCAGGAGGAATTGTCTGCTGAAGAAAAGCTTGATATCAAAGCGAAGCAGGGAATCCTTGTGCCAGGCCTTGAGATGAAGGCAGTCGGTAAGGACGGAGAAGTGAAATGGGACGGCAAAGAAATGGGGGAGCTTGCGATCCGCGGACCGTGGATTGCCTCGGAATATTATAAAGATGACCGGACTGACGAAGCCTTCAAGGATGGCTGGCTTTATACGGGGGATGTGGTCACTCTTGACGAGGAAGGCTTTATGAAAATCGTCGACAGGACAAAGGACCTGATCAAAAGCGGCGGTGAATGGATCAGCTCGGTTGATCTTGAAAATGCTTTGATGGCACACGAATCTGTTTTTGAAGCGGCTGTTGTAGCAGTCCCCCATGAACAATGGCAGGAACGGCCAGTTGCCTGTGTGGTGCTGAAAGACAGCCATAAAGGCTTGGATAAACAGGAGCTTTATGATTTCCTTCAGCCTCAGTTTGCAAAATGGTGGCTGCCTGATGAAATCTTATTCATGGATGAAATCCCGAAAACATCTGTAGGAAAATTCCTCAAAATGGCCCTGCGGGATCAAGTCCAGCAGCAGCTGGCCGCAAATTAAAGGAAGCAAGGCAGAGTGAATAACCTCTGCCTTTTCTTTCGGCCAAATTTGACAATATTTCAAATTATTCGATAAAAACTTTATAATGATCCCGTCTATCTTTATAATAGAGATAACTATGACCAAGGAGGCTGCGGATATGGCAATAGAATGCAATACAGAAACTGTGAAGATATCCATCAAAAACAGGGTGGCAGTGGTTGAGATGAACAGGCCGGAATCCCTGAATGCGCTGGATGAGGAAATGATCAGAGGACTGGCTGCAAACCTGAAGCAGATCAGTACAGATGAGAATGTCGACATCGTCGTGCTTAAAGGAAGCGGAAGAGCCTTTTCCTCTGGCGGCGATATTAAAACGATGCTTTCGTCCACAAATGAAAGCGATTTCTACACAGTGATGGATTGCATCAGCGATCTTGTCATTACACTCTATACCATGCCGAAGCTGACAATCAGCTCTGTGACTGGAGCAGCCGCCGGACTTGGATTCAGCCTGGCGCTGGCTACAGACTATATATTGGCCGACAAATCAAGCAAGCTTGCCATGAACTTTATCGGCATCGGGCTGATCCCTGATGGGGGCTCGCATTTCTTCCTTGAGCGCAAGCTTGGTGAGGACAGGGCAAAGCACCTGATCTGGGAAGGAAAAGCAATGCCGGCTGAAGAAGCCTTTCAGAATGGCCTCCTCCATGAAATAGCTGATGGCAATATTGAAGAAGCCCTTAACGCAAAAATTGAAAATTGGCTTTCAAAGCCCGTGTCTGCCATGATCAAGACCAAAAAGATCCTCGCAGAAAAAAATCGGCCGCAGCTTCTTAAAATGCTTGAGCTTGAAAAACATGGACAATACAAAATGCGCAGCACAGAAGATCATCAGGAAGGCATCAAAGCCTTCATTCAAAAAAGAAAGCCGGTATTTAAAGGGAAATAAGCAGGAGAAATTTATTAAACAGAAAGAGCCGGCCGAAAGGATATATTCCTTCCGGCCGGTTATTTTTGCTTAGCATTCCTCAATCTGGTCAAGCGCCTCCCGCTTTTTATCAGTCCAGCTCCAGGCGCTAGCCCCTCGAGTCATAAGCCACTCCAGAATTAGAGGCAAAGAACGCCTTTTATTCTGGAGCGTCTTATGCTGGGCCCGCAGGACGCGGGTCATGCAGGCGTTGCCACAGGACGTGGCGTTTTTAGCCTGCGTTCCTTAACCTGGTCAAGCGCCTTCCGCTTCCTATCAGTCCAGCTCCAAAGCCTAGGCCCTCGAGGTCATAAGTCAAGCAGATCAAAAGGTTAAAGAACGAACCTTTCGCTCTGCTTGCCTTATGCTTGAGGCCCACAGGATGTGGGTCATGCAGGCGTTGCCACAGGACGTGGCGCCTTTAGCCTGCGCTCCTTAAAAGAGCAAGGCTTTTCCGCTTTCTAATCAGTCCAGCTCCAGGCGCTAGCCCCTCGAGTCATAAGCCAATCAGGCCAGAAGGTTAAAGAACAACCTTCCGTCCTGCTCGTCTTATGCTTGTCGGGGCTGGTCAAGCGCCTTCCGCTTCCTATGCATGAAATAAAATCAGTTTCCCTAGCGGGGAGGTGCAGCGGTGGGTTTTGCCGCTGAGTCCTTTTTCATTCAGCAGGTTTCCGCCGATTTCTTTTGCTTCCTCATCGCTGCCGGCCTGGAAGCTTTCATCCAGGATTTTTTCTCCATCATTTTCGAAGGCTGTGAGTTTATAGGTTTTCATATGTCTTCTCCTTTTATGAAAAATTCAGATAGTTACTATTATTCTTGCATAATTTCTGTTTTCTGCAAAGAGATTTTTCCTGTATTTTGAACCTTTTTTAAGGCTGAATCGTATAAGGTATAGAGAAGGAGGAGTTACGATGGTACTCGAGCTTGAACATGTGACAAAAAGATTTGGAAAGTTCACGGCGGTGGATGATCTTTCCCTGACCATCCCGGAAAAGGAAATGTTCGGATTTCTGGGGGCAAATGGTGCAGGTAAAACAACAACATTCCGGATGGTGCTCGGCCTGCTGGAGGCGACAAGCGGGCGCATTTCCTGGGACGGGAACACAATTGATTACTCGACAAGCCCGATCATAGGCTATCTCCCGGAAGAGCGCGGCCTTTATCCGAAGCTGAAGGTCAGGGATCAGGTTGTATACCTGGCAAGGCTGAGAGGGATGAAGAAGCCGGACATCCTGAAAGAGCTGGACTATTGGCTTAATAGATTCAAGGTGCCGGAATACGCAAACAAAAAGGTGGAGGAGCTTTCTAAGGGGAATCAGCAGAAGATCCAGTTTATTGCCAGCGTTATACATAAACCCAAGCTATTGATCCTTGATGAGCCTTTCAGCGGACTGGATCCGGTAAATGTCGAGCTATTGAAAAGCGCTGTGCTTGAACTGAAGGAGAAAGGCACGACCATTGTGTTTTCCAGCCACCGGATGGAGCATGTGGAGGAAATGTGCGAGCATTTATGCATCATGCATAAGGGACGCCCTGTTGTCCACGGGGCACTTAAGGAGATCAAAAGGGCGTTCGGGCGGAAGAACCTTGTGATCCATGCGGACTTCAAACTGGATTTCTTAAAAGGATTTCCTGGAGTGGAAAAAGTAAAGCAGACTGCCGAGGGCGTGCATCTGCAGATTGAAGGGGAAAAGGCTGCGGAGGCAATTTTAAAAGAAATTGCCGGCAGGGGATTTGTCAGGAAATTTGTTCTTGAGGAGCCTTCGCTGAACGATATTTTCATAGAAAAGGTGGGTGCTTCTTATGAATAATTTCTGGATTATCCTGTTCCACACATACTGGAGCAAACTGAAGACGAAATCATTCATCATTACAACGATTGTCACGCTGCTGCTGATCATCGGCCTTACAAATATGCAGCAGATCATTGAAACGTTCGACAGCGGAGAAGATGAGGTAAAGGTGGCTGTAATCGATGAAACAGGCAATCTCCTGGATCCTCTCCAGCAGCAGCTGAATACAGCAGGAAGCGGCCTGAAGCTTGAAGAGTTCAGCGGTTCGGCAGAAGATGGCGAGGCAAAAGTTAAGGATGGCAATTATGCCGGGCTGCTTACCTTGTCAGCCGATTCCGGAGAGCTTCCTGCTGCCGAATACAAATCCCTCAGCCTGGCGGATACATCGGTATCAGGTGAGCTGGAGGGAGCCCTTCAGCAGGTAAAGACCGGGATCGCCGCCTCAAAAATCAATCTCTCTGAGGCAGAGCTTGCCAGTCTCTATGAGCCTGTCCAGTTCCAAAGGGATGCACTGGAAGAAAATGCGAAAACAGAAGAAGAGCTTACACAGGCAAGGGGCCTTGTTTATGTCCTGCTGTTCATCATCTATTTTGCCGTCATCATGTATTCAAGCATGATTGCAATGGAAGTAGCTACGGAAAAATCTTCGCGTGTAATGGAAATCCTGATTTCAAGCGTTTCACCCATCAAGCAGATGTTCGCCAAAATTCTCGGGATCGCCTTGCTTAGCCTGACGCAGCTGTCGGTGCTGCTGCTGGTAGGCTACTTTTTCGTCAAGCGGAATCTTGAGTCGATGCAGGGAGGCTTCTTTGAATTCTTCGGATTCGGCGATATTCCGGCAGCCACTATCATGTATGCTGTAGTGTTCTTTATTCTCGGCTATCTCCTGTATGCCACACTTGCAGCTTTCCTGGGCTCGCTTGTCAGCAGGATCGAAGATGTCCAGCAGATGATCATGCCGATGACCATGCTCGTTGTAGCCGGCTTTATGATCGCGATCATCGGGCTGTCACAGCCGGAAAAAGCATTTGTGACCATCAGTTCCTATATCCCGTTCTTCACCCCGATGCTGATGTTCATGAGGGTAGGAATGCTTACCCTGCCGGTCTGGGAGCCGTTAGCGGGGATTGGGATCCTGGTTGTGTCCATCCTGCTGCTCTCAATATTTGGAGCTAGGGTATACAAGGGCGGAGTGCTCATGTACGGAAAATCCAATTCCTTTAAGGATATTAAAAAAGCTCTGCAGCTGTCTAAAAATAAATAGGCGGTCAATCAGCTCAGGCAAGCTTAATAAATAATTTCCGCCTATAAATGGGGCTGTTGATTTGCGTTCCAGGCACTCCGCTTTCCGCGGGGCGACGCTGAGCCTCCTCAGAGCAAGCTCTTGCGGGGTCTCAGCCTTGCCGCTATCTCCCGCAGGAGTCTGCGTGCCTTGCACTCCAATCAACAGGCTTAAATACTTAATGCCGCTGTTCCAATGTTCTAAAAAATAATGACTGCAGACAAACCCGATTTATATCAGGTTTGTCTGCAGTTTTTTTATCCAAACAAAGAAGCAATCCCCTGATACCCAAAATAGATTCCGAAAAGAATGAGCGATAGTCCCGAAAGCATGCTGATGATGATGATCGCTTTTGAGGTCAGGAACCGCCTGAAGCCGCTCGTCAGGCCTGCCACAAAAATGTCCCAAAGGCCCAGTCCGATAAAAATCATGAGGCTGTAGACAAGAAGCTGGCCTGTCCCGAAGGAGGACGCCGTTTTGGCCAGGACCGATCCATAAATGCCCAGCCAAAACAAAATCGACAGCGGGCTTGAAACCGACATGATGAATCCGGTGAAAAAGCATTTGAGCAGCGATTCTTTGCTCCGTATGTAAGTGACAGATATTTTATTGGCATTCATCATGCCTTCGATTCCGGAATAAAGAAGAATAAAACCGCCGAACAGCCACAGGAAGGTTTGAATCATAGGGGAGTCAAGGAATTGCACGAGTCCGAGATAGACGATCAGCATATAAACCCCGTCAGCGATCATCGATCCCGCACCGACAATCCATGCGTGCCAAAATCCGTTTTTCAGCCCCTTTTCCAGCCTGACGGCATTGACAGGGCCGATCGGCGCCGCCAGTGAAAGTCCTAAAACGATATAGCTGATGTATATTCCAATGCTCAATGATATCACTCGCCTATTCAAGGATTAGCCCGGAAGGACTTGTACAATTTTATGCAGCAAACACAGAGGGTAGGACCGCAAATCTTAAAATCTCCAGCTTGGTGTTTTTTTTTGAATAATATGAAAATAGTCTGTTCTCTTCCTGGTTGGCATATGGTATAGTAGCTTATGAAAATAGCATATTTTGGCACTGGGGGTGCCGGTAGAGGCCGGCTGAGAGTAAGACCCGTTTTTAGTCTTTGACCCTTTTATACCTGATCTGGTTCGTACCAGCGGAGGGAAGTGTAGATGGCTTTTATTTGTCATACATACGCGGACGCCTTTTGCAGGAGTCTGCTTTTTAGCTTCTGCAGAAGAAAGATGCGGCAGCTGTATGCCATTTTTTGGCCTGGCATGCCCCCGGTGCAATATGCAAGGGGGTTTTTTGCTGTGAAAAAATAAACGCATGTAAAAATGGTGTGCAGTTTACTTGATGTTTTCATTTTGGAAAAATGCAAGAAAGTTTCTATTACCTTTTATTCACTGCTGGGGGAGCTTTACAGGCTGAGAAAGGAATATCCTTAACCCTTGGAACCTGATCTGAGTAATGTCAGCGTAGGGAAGCAGCCGGCATGGCCTGCTTCCTCCGTGAAAAACTGCCCTGAGGCATAAAGCTGGAGGAGGAAGAAGTATGAAAAATTTATATGAAATGAATAGATTGTTTTTTTCAGGAAGCCGGAAAGTATATGTAAACGGCATCAGGGACGATATAAAGGTCCCGGTCAGGGAAATAATCCAGGAAAGCACGAGGACTGCTATAGGAACAGAGGACAACCCGCCTGTTTGTGTATATGACACGAGCGGCCCTTATTCTGATCCTGATTTTGAGATTGATATAACGAAAGGCTTGCCCCGGATAAGGGAAGGCTGGATTGAGGAGCGGAAGGATGCGGAAGCTTATCAAGGCAGAGTACAGAAGCCGGAGGATAACGGACTTCGGGCCGGGTCCAAAGTTTCCTGGGCTGATATCTTTCCAAATAAAGCATCCTTGCCACTCAAGGCAAAAGAGGGACGGAATGTGACTCAGCTGCATTATGCCCGGAAAGGTGTCATTACACCTGAAATGGAGTTCATCGCCATCAGGGAAAATCTGGATCCGGAATTTGTCAGGAGCGAGGTGGCAAGCGGAAGGGCCATCATTCCTGCCAATATCAATCACCCGGAGGCTGAACCGATGATCATCGGGCGCCATTTTCATGTGAAGGTAAATGCGAATATCGGCAATTCGGCTGTTTCTTCCTCCATCGCGGAAGAAGTGGAGAAAATGACCTGGGCAGTGCACTGGGGGGCAGATACAATTATGGATCTTTCCACCGGGAAGAACATCCATGAAACCCGTGAATGGGTCATCCGCAATTCTCCAGTTCCTGTTGGGACTGTACCGATTTATCAGGCACTTGAAAAAGTGAAGGGGATTGCCGGGGATCTGACCTGGGACATATACAGGGATACCTTGATAGAGCAGGCTGAACAGGGAGTGGATTATTTCACCATACATGCAGGGGTGCTGCTCCGCTATATTCAGCTGACTGCCGAACGGACGACAGGTATTGTATCCAGGGGAGGGTCGATCATGGCTCAATGGTGCCTTCAGCATCATAAAGAGAATTTCCTGTATACACATTTTGAGGAAATCTGTGAAATTTTAAAAGCTTACGATATTTCCATCTCTCTAGGGGATGGGCTGCGTCCGGGTTCTATAGCAGATGCGAATGATGAGGCTCAATTTGCGGAGCTTGAAACGCTAGGCGAGCTAACTGAAATAGCCTGGAAGCATGATGTCCAGGTGATGATCGAGGGGCCGGGGCATGTTCCGATGCATAAGATCAAAGAAAATGTAGATAAGCAGATGGAAATTTGCAAGGAGGCGCCATTTTATACGCTTGGTCCACTCACGACAGATATAGCCCCGGGATATGATCATATTACATCCGCAATAGGAGCAGCGATGATTGGATGGTTTGGCACTAGCATGCTTTGCTATGTTACGCCGAAGGAGCATCTTGGACTTCCGGATAAAAATGATGTCAGGGAAGGGGTCATTGCTTATAAAATTGCAGCCCATGCCGCAGATCTTGCCAAAGGCCATCCTGGTGCACAGGTTCGGGACGATGCCTTGTCAAAGGCCAGGTTCGATTTCAGGTGGAACGACCAGTTCAATTTATCCCTGGATCCTGAGCGGGCGCGGGCATACCATGATGAAACCCTGCCGGCTGAGGGGGCAAAAACCGCCCATTTCTGTTCTATGTGCGGCCCTAAATTTTGTTCTATGCGCATTTCCCAGGATATCCGCCAGATGGCCAAAGATCAGGGGAAAACCGTTTCAGAGGCAATTGAGGATGCAATGGAGCAAAAAGCCGGGGAGTTTGCCAGCCGTGGCTCATCCATCTATTGAACATAGAAGAAATACTGAAGTTTGGAAAATGGAAGAGCAGATCCTCTATATGCAGCAAAAGATCCGGGGGCTGGAAAAGCAAATTTCAGAGATACAGAGAAGCTGCCCCCATATCTATTATGAGGCAGATGGATACAGGACCTGTACAAAATGCCTAAAAAGCGAATCGGTCCACTATTAATAAGACAAAGGCTTGCCAGGATATTCCGGCAAGCCTTTGCCTATTCGCGGGTCTGTTTTTCCATTTGCCTTTGTATGCTGCCGTAAGTAGACAAATAAACGATGCCGATGCTCCATGCAGCAGCGGCCATGAACTTCCAGTTGCCTGTCAGAATCGAAATGATGATGAACAAAAGAAAAAGGACAGCAGAAAAAAACTTGAGCCTATGAAGTGCCAATTCAGGATCTTTATACATCTTATTCACTCCTAAGGTTATTTACTTCTTATACTTACCGAGGATGGAAAAAGTTCAAAGCATGATAACTTTTTATAGAGGAACGTGCATTCGCTTTTTCCAGGTGATAAAATAGGAGAAAACGCTGAAAGGGAACATTATGAAGGAAATTACATTTATTCATGCAGCAGACCTGCATCTGGACAGCCCTATGCTTGGGCTTTCCAGCCTGCAGGATGATTTATTCGAAAAGATAAAAGAAAGCACCTTTATCGCTTTGAAAAATATGGTGGATGCTGCACTTGCAAGGAAGGTGGACTTTGTCATTCTGGCCGGAGATCTGTTTGACGGTGAAGACAGGAGCATCAAGGCACAGGCAAGGCTGCGGAAGGAAATGAACCGCCTTGCGGAAAAGAATATACCTGTTTACGCAGTCCATGGGAATCATGACCATTTTAATGGCAGCTGGTCCCACATCAGTCTGCCGGACAATGTACATATTTTTCCTCATCAGCCGAGTGAGGCAAGCTTTACAGCCGATAATGGCACAAAGGTCAGCCTGCATGGCTTCAGCTACCCGAGGAGGCATGTTGCCGAGAGGATGATCAGCCAGTATCCCGTTCGGGGAATGTCGGACTTCCATATCGGCATCCTGCATGGCAGCCTTGAAGGGGAGACCGGCCATGGCCGCTATGCCCCGTTTATTTTAAAAGAGCTTCTGGATAAGGAATACGACTACTGGGCTCTGGGCCATATCCATAAAAGAATGGTCGTGAATGCTGAGCCGCCGGTCATCTATCCGGGAAATACTCAGGGGCGCAGCCGGAAGGAAAGCGGGGCGAAAGGCTGCTACCATGTCACCCTGAATGAAGCAGGGGCAGATTTTGAATTTCTCCAATGCCACAGCTTCCGCTGGGAGCAGAGAACAGTCGACATCAGTGGACTATCAGCATTTGATGAGGTCTACAGCAGGTGCCTTCAGGCTGTTGAAGAAGAGCGGAAGAACGGCGGTGTCATTCTTGAAATTTTCCTTAAGGGGGCATCACTCAGTCCGCAGGATATGAAAGCTTTGGCCGAGGGTGAACTGCTCTCACTTCTTCAGGAGGAAGAGGAAGGGAACATGCCGTTTGTATGGGTGAGCGCTGTTATAGCCGAAGAGCAGCAGAGCTGGGACAGAAACCAGCTGAGGGAAAAAGAGGATTTTTTCAGCGGGCTGTTTGCTGCTGCGGATGGGTTTGATGATTTTGAGGTAAGCTTGGGAAGCCTTTACAGCCACCCTATGGCAAGAAGGTATGCAGAAAGTATGGAGGAAGGGGAAAAGGCAGTACTTTTAAAAGAAGCAGAAGAGATGCTGCTGGGGCTCCTTTACAAAAATGACTGAAAGGCAGCGCCAGAAAGGGGAACAGCTCTATGAAAATACTTGAAATCCATATATACGGCTACGGCAAACTTGAAGATGCTGTCTATTCCGGCCTCGGAGATTTACAGGTCTTCTACGGCGAAAATGAAGCAGGCAAATCTACCATCATGTCTTTTATACATAGCATCCTGTTTGGCTTTCCCTCCAGGCAGCAGGCTGAGCTCAGATATGAACCGAAATTTGGGGCGAAATACGGAGGCAGGATCACAGCTTCCTTTCCTGGAAGGGGGAAAGCAGTAATCGAGCGGGTAAAAGGAAAATCAGCAGGAGATGTAAGTGTGGTGATGGAAACTGGGGAACGCGGAGGGGAAGAGCTCCTTGGCGAGCTTCTATCACATGTTGATAAAACGCTTTTCCAGGCCATTTTTTCATTCAATCTCCATGGGCTGCAGAATGTCCACTCCATGAAAAATGAAGAGCTGAGCAAATTCCTATTTTCCGCCGGTGCTATAGGGTCTGATCGTCTGGCAGCAGCAGAACACAAAATACAGAAAGAAATGGAAGGTCTTTTTAAGCCGGGCGGGAAAATCCCTGTTTTGAATGACCAGCTGAAAAAGCTGAAGCAGCTGCATGCTGATCTTAAAAAAGCAGAACAGAAAAATGGACAATATTGGGCCATCGCGGCTGAGCGGGATGCTGCTGCCGCGAAGATTGAAAGCCTGCGCAATGAAGCAGAGGCATTAGGTGCCAGGCTCTACCAGCTGGAAGAGTGGATGCGTATGGGCCCTGTCCATAAAAAGGTGCAGCTTTTAAGGCAGGAAGCAGAAGCCGGCACAGGGGTCAGTTTTCCTCCGGGAGGGCTGGAGAAACTGGAGCAGCTGAACCAAAATGAAATCCCGCTGAAGGGAAGGAATGCGAGCCTTTCAGCCAGGCTTGCTGCCCTTCGGGAAGAGGCAGGGAAGATCAGCCCGGATCAGCTGGTCCTTGATCATGAAAAAGAGATTCTGTCACTTCAGGAAAAGATGCCTGCATACGGGCAGCTTGTCCAGCAGGCTAAGCAGGCTTCCTATAAAATCAGGAAGCTGGAGGAAGAGTCGGATCAATTGAAGGACAGGCTTCATCTCCGCTTGTCAGATGAAGAGCTGGAACAGGCAGATACAAGCATCTTCATGCAGGAGAAAACTGCTGAGGCACAGCGCAAAAAGCAGAGGCTCGCGGAAAAGCGTGCGGAGCTTGATGAACGCTTCTCAGAAGAAAAGGACAGGCTGGTCAGCCTGGAAGAGGAATTAAATCAGGTGAATGCCGGTCTCCTGCCCGATGAAGAGCTGGCAGATATCCGCCGCAGGCTCGCAGGTGAATCTGATCCCGAGAGTCTTCTGAGAAAAAGGGAAGACCTTGAGGGAAGGGCATCCTTCCTGAAGAATGCAATCCGTCATGAGAAAGCATCGCAGCAAAAACAGCGTGCAGCAGTGAAGATCCAGGCAGTGATGATTATGCTCATCTGTGCCGGGCTGATTGCCTGGGGCCTGGCAGATAGCCAATGGGAGTTTATGCTGGCAGCTATACCCGGATTTGCTTTTATTGCCTGGCTTTTATTAAAAAAAGAAGACACCAGCCAATCGAGATTTCTGAAAGAAGAACTTATATCCATTGAGAAAAGCATGGAAGAACTTGATGAACGCATGAAAAGTCCGCAGGCGGAAGGGGCGTTTTACCTGAAAGAGCGGATTGAAAAGGACAGGCAGCTTCGGGAACGCCAGCTGCAGCTGAACGTCAGGCTGCAGCAGCAGAATGAGCAATATGATAAAGTCATTGCTGCTTTTGAATTATGGGAGGAAGAATCCGCCCAGGCAGACAGCCTTCTTGCAGAACTCGGCAGGCAGCTGTTCATCCCTGCTTCCTTGGCACAGTCCCATATCCACGATGCTTTCATGCTGCTGGAAAAGCTAAAATCAGTCAGGCGTGAGCTACGCCATGAGGAAGTTGAGGCAGCTGCTGCTGAGACAGCTGCTGCTGAAATTTCAGGACTCGCCAATAGGCTTGCAGAGCTCATCCTGGCAGAAGCAGGAGACAGTGTGCAGGAGACAGCCTTTACTTTGAAAAAACGGCTGCTGGAGGCTCAGGGCAAATGGAATGACCTTAAAGCAAAGGAAGCTGCCATACAGGAGCTGAAAGAAGAGAAAGAGCAATGTGTTCGAGAACTGGCTTACATCAGTGAAGAAAAAGGAAAGCTGTTCTTGGCTGCTGAGGCAGGCACAGAGGAGGATTTCATTGAAAAAGGCAATCATGCAGTAAAGCAGGAAGAGCTGCAGGAAGAAATCAGGCATCTGGACAGGCAGCTGAAGCTTTCTTCCTTAACGGAAGAGGAAAGGGGTGAGTTCACTGCCATTCCTGCTCCTGAAGCGGAAATTGCCCGCTGCAGAGAAACCCTGGACGATATCAAAAAAGAACTCCCTCAGCTTCAGGATAAAGTGGCATCGCTGAACCATGAAATTGCCATGATCGAGGAAGGCGGCTTATACAGCGACCTGCTGCATAGATTTTCCCTTGCAAAGAGCGAGTTCAATGAAGGGGCGAGAAAGTGGGCCAAATATGCATTGGCCAGAAAGCTCCTTGAGAATACGGCAGAAGCGTACAAGCAAGAATATATGCCGGAGATGCTCGGAAAGGCGGAAGAATTTCTTTCCGTACTGACAGGCGGGCGCTATGTCCGCATCACTCCTAAAGAAGAGGGGGCAGGACTTCTCGTGGAGAAAGGAGATGGCACCCTTTTCGAAGCCAATGAACTCAGCCAGGCAACAGCCGAGCAGGTGTATGTGTCCATCAGGCTGGCCTTGGCGGCAGCCATCTATAAAAGATACTCATTCCCTATCATCATCGATGACAGCTTCGTCAATTTCGATCATGTAAGAACCAGGAGGATGATTGAGCTCCTGAAGGGTCTGGAAGATCATCAGATATTGTTTTTTACCTGCCAGAGGCATCTGCTTGAACACTTCCACCCAGATGAAGTGGCAGACCTTCAGGGAAGGAAAGTACAGCATGCTGAAAATTGAAATCAGGCTCTCTTCTTATCATTAACATCGGCATGAGTCCCTTGCACGCAAGGGGCTTTTTGCCTGTGTTCCAATTCTGGACTGCTGATGCTGTATAAAATCCGGAGAGGGATTGCCCCTGCTCATAAATTGGCAGGGCCGACGGGGCGTTCAGCCTGCTATACTGAATGCCTGGTATGTTATAATATTTTCATAGAAGGGAGCGTCGGTAGACCTATGAATAAGGGGATTATGAATTATGAGGTTGGAGAGCAGGCAGAGCTGTTCATGCTGATTAAAAGCTCGACGAAAGGAATTGCCAGCAATGGCAAACCATTCTTATCGCTCGTCTTCCAGGATCAGAGCGGCGATATAGAAGCAAAGCTCTGGGATGCTTCTGAAGAAGATGTTAAAAGCTACTCTCCTGAAACGATTGTTAAAGTTGCAGGCGATATCCAGAATTACCGGGGCCGGAGCCAACTGCGGATCCGCCAGATCCGGACGGCCTCACCATCTGATTCTGTCAAACTGGCAGACTTCCTGGAGACAGCCCCGATCGGCACAGATGAAATGACCAGCAAAATTACACAGTATATATTCGAGATGAAGAATCCGAATATCCAGCGTATCACAAGGCACCTGATCAAAAAGCATAATGAGGCATTCCTCCATTATCCGGCAGCAACAAAGAACCATCATGAATTTGTTTCCGGACTGGCTTACCATGTCGTGAGCATGCTGGATCTTGCCAAGGCGATCTCAGGCCTTTACCCAAGCCTCGATAAGGATCTTTTGTATGCCGGGGTTATTCTCCATGATCTCGGAAAGGTAATTGAGCTTTCCGGGCCGATTTCGACTTCTTATACGGTGGAAGGAAACCTGCTTGGCCATATTACGATCATGGTGACAGAAATCGGCAAGGCAGCAGATGAACTGGGTATCTCAGGTGAAGAGGTTCTTGTGCTACAGCATCTGGTCCTTTCCCATCATGGCAAAGCAGAATGGGGCAGCCCGAAGCCGCCGCTGATCAAAGAGGCGGAAATCCTCCATTATATAGATAATCTGGATGCAAAGATGAATATGATGGACAGGGCCTTGGAGAGAGTGAAGCCGGGAGAATATACAGAACGTGTATTTGCACTTGATAACCGTGCCTTCTATAAGCCGGTATTCCATAAATGATATTTGCAGTAAAATACCCCGAGCCAAAATGGCCGGGGTATTTTGATTGTGGTGCAATTTACCAAAAAAATAGGCGAAGTCCGGAAATCCTGTCATGCCGCCAATTGAAAAGTCCGGAAAAAATAAATTATTTTTTTAGAAATTATTACCATGTCATTATTGAACCAAATAATCCATAATATAACCATTATAGATAAAGGGGGAAATGTGAATGTTTAAAGCTGAAAGAGGATCAATGGAAGAGGCTTTGTATATTTTGCAGAATATTGGACTGCAGCTTAATGAATACGAAAAAACGAACTCAAACATTCCAGTGAAAAATTACAAGGAATTATTGGAATTCAGCATTTCCATTGCAAGGAAAACAACAGAAGTTTCTGAAACCATCGATGAAATGATCGGGGACATTGAATCCCAACTATAAAACTGCAGGCGGATTGAATTATGGACACTTTATTAGTATACAGTTAAGCAGCTGAACCTCAAATATGACGGTCAGCTGTTTTTTTTGTTTAAGGCTTTGTTAAACATTGTTGTTGATATCTGGCTGCATTTCAGCTGTGCTGAAATGCGTGTGAAATAAAGTTTCACACGAATGAGCCCAAAATCAACAAGGTACACTAACACAGCCTTGTTTAAAAAAGCAGCTTCATACCTTTTTACCCTGAACATGGAAGGTTAAACCTGCAAATAGAATTTTATTTAAGCATATTTTAATTCTGAGAGCCATATACATAAGCTACAAAGAAAAGATGGGACAGCCCTTCATGGAAAGGAGACAATAGAACAATGATTCCAATTTGGGTATATCTGGTTGCAGCAGGGATTATCATAAGCGCCATAATGGCTGTAAAGACCGGGAAAGAAGAGCGCAGGGAAGAAAGGGAAGGAATAGAAAGTGAAGGAGAAATATACATGAAAAGGCTCGAGAGGGAGAAGGAAGAGCGGAAATCAGCTTCACGTTCTCTTTCGTGAAAAAAAAAGGCAGATCCGTGGGATCTGCCTTTTCCATCTGATTATTATTGTGCAGCTGCCTCATTATCCAGGCTGCCTTCAAGGTCTTCATCCTTGAATTTCACGTTTGCATCTTTCAGTTCACGGTCCATTGCCGCTTGAATTTTTTCGCCATCAAGCTTGGACACTTTTACTTCGTATTCCATTTTTTCCTTCATTTCCTCGAAGGATTTCTTTTCTTTTTTCTCGGTAGTCTGGATGATATGGTAGCCATGCTCAGTTTTAACCGGCTCGCTTATTTCATTTACATCCAGCGCGTAGGCTGCTTCTTCGAATTCAGGCACCATCTTGCCGGCACCAAACCAGCCAAGATCTCCTCCGTTTGCTGCAGACCCTGGATCTTGTGAATATTCAGTAGCCAGGTCCTCAAATTTTGCACCTTCGTCAAGCTTTTTCTTTACTTCCTCAGCTGTTTTTTCATCTTCCACAAGAATGTGGCGGGCCTTGATTTCAGGCTTATAGTTATCATAGTATTCTTTCACTTCTTTTTCAGTTGCCTCTACATCCTTGATGGCTGCCTTTTCCTGAAGAAGGCCGGTCTTGAATGTTTCCTTCAGATCTTCTTCATCTTCATAGCCATACTGGGCCAATGCCATTTCAAAGTTTGCGCCAAGCTGCTGTTTAAGCTCATCGATTTTTTCATTAAGCTCTTCATCTGTAACTTTATACTTTTCAGACAATACCTTTTTATAAACAAGCTCCTGGATGGCCTGTTCGCCCACCTTGTCCTTCATTGCATTATATAGCTCGTCCTTTGTAATATCGCCTGCTTTTGTTTCAACTACAACTTCTGAGCTGTCTTCTGCATTGGAGCTGCATGCACTCAGACCGATAACCCCTGCAGCTATGGAAAGGGATAGCATCCATTTTTTCATGTTGAACACTCCTAAAGTTTTTTGAATTTGCTGTAATACACAACCATTACTATAACACATATTCCATTTAGAGCAAAAACAATATCTGAATCCTTTTAGAAATTCTTTCAAAAAATGGGTGTTTTGCCTATGCCGGATATTTCTCTCCGGACATAAGATATGGAGTAGAAAGGGAAAGTAAAAATCAACATGCATCAGCCCTTTCTTTCTATTAACAAGATCTTGGGGACTCCCGGTATAAGCCTGATAGGCCCCAATGTTCGTTGAATAGCATGAAGTAACAGCCTTAAAGGAGGTGTTACCGTGGGATACGCATATGGCGGTGGTTTCGCGTTGATTGTTGTTCTGTTCATCTTGTTAATTATTGTAGGTGCTGCCTGGCTGTAAGACTGCCTTAGTCCTTAAGGCATTCACGGTGAGCCATGCACGGTCCAATTATTGAAAGGGGGATTAATTATGTCCGGTGGAGCAGGTTACGGCGGAGGTTTCGCGTTGGTTGTAGTCCTATTCATTCTCCTGATTATTATCGGGGCTTCCTGGCTGTAATAGCAGGCCTTCGTTTAAGCAAAAATATAAAATTAAAAGCGGTGGGGAATATCCTCACCGCTTTTAACCATTGTTTATTTGCTGAAATCCTTGATCTGCAGGGCATGCCCCCGCCTGGCAATCTTCGCAGCATATGAAAGCTATATGTAGAATTATGCAAACAGCAGCTCCACGAAAGAGGATACCAATAGGATCGTGATCAGGATATTGATGGTCCTGAACACCTTTGGCTGTTTCTCTTCAGGGATTTCCTTCTGCAGACAAAGGGAATTCGTCATCTTGTTGATATAGAACAATATGAAAATAGCAAACAGGATAAAAACGGAGATCATCTGACTATTCCCTCCTTGATGACAGACTTTTATATGATACATACAATAACAAAAAATAGGCAAAAAAGATAGTAATAAGGACGGCCTGATCTGCTCATTATATTCAGCCCGGACCTCTTATATGAAGGCTGTGTTAGTGTACTTTGCTGATTCGGGGCTCATTTCAGCACAGATGAAATGAGCCCCGAAATCAACAACAATGAGGGGATGCTTCCATGAAATAAAAGAGGCAGCCTCTGCAGCTGCCTGTCTAATGCGCCCTGTAGACCAGGATTTCGATTCCCTCTTCATTTTCTTCTATATATGCCTGCTGCGGAGCAGTACATATATTTTTCAGGCAGAGCATATCTGAGAAGCAAAGTCCTGCATGATATGCGAGCAGCATGGTAATATAATGTACATAATGAGGAAAGTGCCAGCAGGCCGCAAGCAGAACGCCGCTGATGATGACAAAAGGGGCCAATAAAGCGACGATGAATACCGCCTTTGAAATTGGTTCTGTCACCCTGACATGAATCAGCGGAATGCCGAGCCTGAATGAAACCTTCTTTTGCACCTTTTTCCCAAGATGGGCAACAGGGAGGAAGTGCAGCAGCTTATGGACAGGATAGATCAGCCAAAAGCAGGCAATAAAAACAAAGAAATAATTATCGTAAAAAGAAGATTGCACAAAATAATAAGATGCAGGCACGTATAGGAATATAAACGTTATAATCATGGTAATGGAAGACAGGATAAATATTCTCTGGGATCCATATTCTTTTGTGTAATTAATCGTCTTCCAGCAGTTCATCGTATCAGCCTCCGAAGAGTATTCATGCGGTTTTTCTAAAAAACTCACAAGGGATACTTTACGATGATTAGAATAAAAAATCAATAATAAAAAAACGACATTTTTCACCAATTTGATTGTATAATTAGCTAAGCGAAGAAAATGCATAAAATAGAACGGGCTATTCAAAGCGGGGACTCTTTCATGAATATCGGGGAACTATTAGAACGAATTGAAAAACTGGAATATCATCAGAAGCTTTTATTGATGATGGCTTCCGGGCAGACATTGCCATTCTACAGAATGGTTGTCGAAAAATCGCTGGATCAAAAAGAGGTAACACAATTCTTCCACCTTTGTGATGAACTGAGCAAAGAACTGGAAGAGCAAAAAGCGGAAGGGTTTGTTTACTTTCATCCGCTTTATACAGAATTTAAGCATAAGCTCCATCCATCTCTTAAACCTGAGATGGTGATCCCAGCCTGCCTTAGGCAGAACCTGTTCATGGATCTTATGTCAGAACTCAAAAAGTATCTGTAGTCTAAACGATTTCTTTCTCTGCAGTTTCTTTTTTCTTCAGCTTGCCTTCTTCATCCACAAATTCGCCTTCTATATTGGCAAAGGACTTTTCAAATATCTCCATAAAGTCATCTCCATAAATATTGCGGACGATCGCCATGACTTCAACAAAATCCGGAAACTTCCCGTACAGATCCCTCAAAGGCATTGCACCGGAAAAGACGGCGTTGGTTTCAGGCTCATAACTCTCCATCAGTTCAAGTAAAACGCTTTCACCCTTTTCAGTCAGCTGAATATACGTATTTCTTTTGTCAGTTTCTTTTTTTGAGAATTTCAGAAGGCCCCTTTCTTCCAGTTTTTTAGAGAAATTGAAGGCTGTTGAGACATGCATCACACCGAACTTGGCCACATCAGAGATAGAGGCGCCGTTCAAATGGTACGCAATCCAGATGATATGGTGCTCGTTGATATTCAGGTCAAACGGCTTGATCCATTGCTGCCAGTCTTTCTCAATCGATTTCCATAAAGCCTTGCTGATTTGAGCTATCCGTTGGCTAAAAAGCATCGCTTCCTTCATTGAATAATGTTTTTCCGTCATCTATAAATCCACCTACTTTTTTATTCTCTATTATCATTATGCCAATAAAACAAAAATTAATAAAGGTATAAATATACAAAATTTTTAGAAAATCAGCCTAATAAATATTATATTAGGTGTTAAGGGGCATTACAGCAAGGGTTTATTATAAGAACTGCTAAAATAACAATTTTTATAATATATTACTTTTCTGCCTAAAATGAAAAAATCCTTCTTAAATTGAAGGATTTTTCTTCAAAAAAGAAGGATTTTTTATTATCTTTACTGAGACCCGGATTTTGAACTTCCGATTGAATTTTCCAGCTCTGTCAATGACTGCTCGATTGATTGAAGATCTCTTTGCAGTTCCAGCTTTTGCGGGCGGATTGCGTTCTGCCAGTCAGAAACTGAGTGCTTTATATCAGATACAAATTCACCCAGGTGTGATTTCCCCTGGATCGAAGCATAGGAAGCGGATCTTTTCAGTTCCATGAAATCTGTCTTGAGCTCCGCCAGCTGGCTTCCGACTGCTTGTTTATTGTCTTTGATCATCTTCCGGGTGTCCTTGCCTGAGGCTGGAGCAGACAGCAATGCGCTGATGCCGGCCGCCGTTCCTCCGATCAGGAATCCCAGCAATAAGGATTTGGCTTTCATCAATTATCACCTCTGAGTTTCTTTTTATATCAATTCTGCATTTTACAACATATTCCTCTATGGTCAGGCTATTATGTTACTTTTCCTTTATCACAACTTCGCATTGTTTAAACATGGCCGGGCATTTGTTCATAGGGATCTCTTATCCTGAATAAAGATGGAATAGCGGGTATTTCACCGGAAGGGGCGGTTGTATGAACGGAGCGGCATCATTGTTATTTGCCTTATGCGGGGTATTGTTCCTGGGGGCGGTTTATTATATGCTGGCGTCTAAAAAGCCGGGCGTGTATCCTCCTAAATCGATTTTAAGGAAAAGGGCAGTGGCGCTTGGGGGGGCGGGGGCTGTTTTCTTTCTGCTGGCTTTTATTTTGACTGGATTTTCCTAATGAAAAATGCTCGGAAAAGGTTTTTGAACACTTAACTGCATCCAATCTTAAGATTAAATTCTAAGGCTACTGGTTGGAACGTGGCTGTAAATTTCCGTTCCAGGCACTTCGTTTTCCGCGGGGCGGAGTTGAGCCTCCTCACCGCAAGCGGCTGCGGGGTCTCAACTCTTCCGCTATTTCCCGCAGGAGTCTACGTGCCCTGCACTCCAATTAACAGGGGTTTTAAAATTTTATTGTATCTGTAATATTCATGGTAGGAAATTAAATTTACTACGCGTGTGTAAACACATCAAAAAGAAAAAGGGAAACGGAAGATAAAACATCGTCCATAACCCTTTTTCTTGTCTCTTTTTCAAGAGAGGTTTTATGTGTGGCTTGCTGTCAGTTTTGTCCTTTTGATGATGCTCATGGCAACCGGATACAGGATGACCATCACAATTGTATTGACAGCTGCAGCAGGAAGGACCACGCCGGCGAACAGGGCGGCGAAGGTTCCCGGCAGTCCTGCAATCAAAAGGGCTGAAGTCAGGAAAATGGTTCCTGAGATGATAGTGCCGGCAGCAGTCAGTACCGCTGCTGTAACAACCGAACCATTAAACTTCTTAACTGCTAAAAACAAACCGAAAAATACAAAAGCAGTGATAGGCTTATCGATGATGTTTGGAATCTGTCCTGCTGGAAAAGTAGTTGTCAGGGCTGACAGCAGTCCTGTCGCAATGCCCAGCAAAAGAACGCTTTTCTTTTCAGGGAAAAGGATGATCCCGATGAACATCATGGTGAGCATCATGTCAGGTTTCATTCCCAGGAAAAATCCCGGAACAACGGCATGAAGGACAGCACCCATTCCGATAAGCAATGATAAAGCAACTAAATTCTTTGTATTCAATTCTAACCTCTCCTCTTCTCAGCTATTCTCGCTCTTTCTCTTCCTGCAGTGCACTCTTGCCTGCAGCGAAAAGTTACTCGTATTATACCACACTATCAATTAAGATGAAACGGAATCTGTTTCTGTTCAGTTTTTATTTTTGAATTTTCTCATAAATTCAGCTAATTTCTCAGCATGTTCAAGCGGGACAGCGTTATAGATGGATGCCCGGCAGCCGCCGATTGATCTGTGGCCATTCAGTCCCACGAATCCCGCTTCTTTGGCTGCATGGAGAAATTGGCCTGCAGCTCCTTCGGAATGAAGGTTAAATGTGATATTCATTTGAGAGCGGCTGTCCTTTCTGCTGTGTCCCTGATAAAATCCTTCACTGTCATCGATGCTGCTGTATATCAGCTCCGCTTTCTGCCTGTTCCTTTCAGCGATAGCGGCAAGCCCGCCTTCTTTTTCCACCCACTCGAGCACCAGCATCAGCATATAAATGGCAAGCGTCGGAGGTGTATTATAAAGAGATTGACTCTTGCTGTGGGTGAAATAGTCGAGCATGACGGGAAGGTCCCCGCGCGGCCCTGCAAGCAGGCTTTTTTTCAAGATCACTACGGTTACGCCTGATGGGCCTAAATTCTTTTGGGCTCCGGCATAAATGATATCGAATTTGCTTACATCTATTTCTCTGCTCATGATGTCGCTTGACATATCGGCAGCAAGAGGGACATTTGTTTCAGGAAATTCCTGCCACTGAGTACCGTAAATTGTGTTGTTGCTCGTAAGGTGGAGATATGCAGCGTCTTTCAGGTCTGCCAGGCCTGAGAGCTCTGGTATATAGCGGTATGTATCTTCTTTGCTGGATGCAGCTGATGCTGTTTTGCCGATTTTTGCAGCTTCTTTCATGGCTTTTTCAGCCCATGAACCTGTCAGGGCATAATAGCCTGTTTTGCCTTCTGCCAAAAGATTCATCGGCAGCATGGTAAATTGAAGGCTGGCCCCTCCCTGCAGAAAGAGGACCTCATAATCATCCGGCACACCAAGAATCCGCCGGAGCAGTGTTTTCGCGCCTTCATGCACCTCCTCATATTCCCGGCTCCTGTGGCTGAGCTCCATCACACTCATTCCAGTCCCGTTAAAATCAAGCCAGTTCCGCTGCGCCTCCTCCAATACAGGAAGAGGAAGGGCCGCCGGTCCGGCATTGAAATTCAATGCACGCTTCATCATCATACCTCCCTATAATGCTTTAAAGAATAAAAACTTTATTTCATCCTATCAGAAACAGAATGAAAGTAAACAAAAAAGTGGGAATGTTTTTAAAAATGACAAAGAGGATTACTTTACTGTTGTTTTATCAATCTTAATGGTAAGGCACATTTTGATTAAAAAGGGAATCAAGTAAAGGGGCACCCTGAAAAATGAGCCAGCCTCGCCAATACCTCCTAATACCAGCCTGGTCCACAAAAAAATCCGCACCCAGCCAGTTTCCGGCTTTAGTGCGGATTTTTTTTCCTGCTATTACAGATGGCTGCTGATGCCTCCGGCAATCTGCTTCAGATCCTCAGGAGAATATTCATCCTGGTGGGTTTTCCAGACAGCGCCGAAACCGTCGCCTTTTCCATAGCGGGGGATAAGATGCAGATGAAAATGGAATACCGACTGTCCTGCTTCTTCGCCGTTGTTATTCAGTGTATTGAGGCCGATTGGGTCAAATTCTTCTTTGATGGCGCTGGCGATGGCAGGAACGGACTCATAAAGGCGTGCCGCGATGTCGGGAGTCAGCTCGTAAAGATTTTCTTTATGTATTTTCGGGACGACAAGTGTATGGCCCTTCGTTACCTGGCTGATGTCCAGGAAAGCATATACATGTTCATTTTCATAAACTTTCGCTGATGGGATTTCCCCATTGATGATTTTGCAAAAAATACAATCCTGCATAATGGCACCTGACCTTTCTTTTTCTCAATATTTTACCATACCAGGGGATGTGAGGAGAAATCATCCGCCAATTTTGCCGGCTAAGGAAAGATTAAAGGAGAATGATGGAGGATGGCGAACTTACAAAGTACTGTATAATTTGCAGACTAGATGCAGGTTTGCGGGCAAAATATCAAAAAGAAAGCAGGACCCGGTGAGGATCCTGCTCCTTCTTAAGGGGAAATCACTTCGCTGAAACGTTCTATTACAGGTTATTCTCTGCGACAAACACCTCATTTTTTAAAATGGTCAGTGCTTAGTGAGAGATCTGATCCTTGTTCAAGCGTACCATCCCCTTGTTTCTTTATAGGTTTCACAACTTATAAAGCCGGCTGATGGGTCTTTGATAAACACCTCATTCCAGAAGAATGTCATGTGTTCCAAGTATCTGGTTAATTGGCACTCCTGTGCAATGCAACCATCCCCTTATAGCAACGCTGGAAGCTTATATTGAATGAAATTGGTCTTTAACAGACACCTCATTTCAATTGATGAAAATCATCTTTCCCCTTCATAGATTAGAATGCCCATTGAAAGAGGGGATATGCATCCGGAATTAAATTTGTCCCTGCTTCAATCTTTTGCTGGCGCAGCCATTTTGTTAAACTAGAAGCATCACAATAGATGGAAGGGCGTTTTGGAATGTCTTTGTTGAATATTAAAAATATAACAGGAGGCTATACGAGGAATCCTGTTCTGAAGGATGTTTCCTTCACTGTAAATGCAAATGAAATCGTCGGCTTGATTGGATTGAATGGAGCAGGCAAAAGCACGACGATCAAGCATGTCATCGGGCTGATGGAGCCGCATTCCGGGGATATCACAATCAATGGATCTCCTTTTCACAAGGATAAGGAGGCATACAGAAGGAAATTCGCGTTTGTGCCGGAAACCCCGATCCTTTATGATGAACTGACGCTTGAGGAACATCTGAGGATGACAGCGATGGCTTATGGCCTTGAAGAAAAAGAATATCAGGAAAGAATGAAGGGCCTTCTGAAGGAATTCCGGATGGAGAAGCGGCTGAAATGGTTCCCGGCCCATTTTTCAAAGGGGATGAAGCAAAAGGTCATGATCATGTGTGCTTTCCTGGTGCAGCCATCATTATACATAGTTGACGAACCATTTGTCGGGCTGGACCCGCTAGGCATCCAATCGCTTCTTGATCTTATGAAGAAGATGAAAGAGGAAGGGGCGGGCATATTGATGTCGACCCATATCCTGGCTACAGCGGAGCGGTATTGCGACCGTTTTGTCATTCTCCACGAGGGCAAGGTGAGGGCGGCAGGGACACTTTCTGAGCTCCAGCAGCAATTCTCCATGCCAGGTGCGACACTTGATGATCTATATATCCAGCTGACAAAGGAAGAAGATTATGTTTGATGAGGGAAAACTGTGGAAGAACAGATTCGGGGATGGGCTCAAAGAACTGAGCCGCTATCTCCGCTATATATTGAACGGGCATATTGTCATTGTGCTCGTATTTCTATTCGGCATGGCCGCCTTTTATTATCAGGAATGGCTTAAAGGCGTCCCGGAAGATTTTCCTGCTGCCGCGATCATGGCTGTCCTGCTGGGAGTATTGCTGACATACAGCCCAGTTTATACTTTTCTGACGGAAGCAGATAAGATCTTTTTGCTGCCTGTAGAAAACAGGCTGTCAGGCTATTTCAGCAGGTCGCTGGGTGTCAGCTGGGCTGTGCAGGCTTATCTGCTGCTGATGGGCCTCGGGATATTCATGCCGATGTACGCAGTTGTAAACGGGGGAAGCTTTGAGCCGTTTCTCTTCTTTTTGACAGGCTCACTCATTGTTAAGCTGCTGAATCTTCTGATCCGGTGGCATGTCCAATATTACGTGGAAAAAAATACAAAGATGATCGATTCTGTTATCAGGTATTGCCTCAATACAGCTTTTCTGTATCTTTTATTTTCAAATGCCGGCATCCTGTTCCTGCTCCCAGTACCGGCAGTCCTGCTCGTCCTATGGCTGTATTTCAGGAAACAGACTGAACCAAAGGGCCTGAAATGGGAATATCTCATTGAACAGGAAGAAAGAAGGATGACATCCTTTTACCGCCTGGCCAATCTGTTTACAGATGTGCCGAAGCTTAAAGACAGAGTGAAGCGGCGCAAATGGCTGGACTGGCTGGCCAACAGGATCCCGTATGGGCAGGATAAGCTGCATGCGCATTTATATATGCGGACCTTCATCCGCTCAGGCGATTATTTCGGCCTGTTCATCAGACTGACAGTGATAGGGGGAGCGGCACTTTATTTGATATCATTCGGGATGGGGCAGATCCTCCTTGCGCTGTTATTCCTCTATCTGACGGGATTTCAGCTGCTGCCGCTCAGGAACCATCATGAGAACAAGCTCTGGATCCAGCTTTACCCCCTGAAGGAAGAGTGGCGGGAAAAAGCCTTTACTTCACTTCTCTCAGCTGTCCTTTATCTGCAGACCACCATTTTTTCCCTGGTTGTGCTGCTGAAGGGGGACGGCCTGGCCGCGCTTGCCAGTGCGGCAGCAGGTGCCGTGTTTTCGTGGGTATTTGCGAATATTTACAGCAGAAGGAAATTGAAGAACTGATCTTATTGGTCCCGTTTTTTGAACGGGGCTTTTTCTGTCTTTTGGAACCTTTCCAGGAGAAAAACGTAGTATTAGGAACATACTAAAAGTTGAATCAGGGGAAAGGGTGCGGCCTAATGAATGAGTATGAACAGCAGGTTTTGCGGGAGCTTGAGGAGTGGAGAAGAAAGCTGCTCAAGCGTTCAGGAATGCTGAACCGGCTTTCCAAAAAGGCACAAACTAAAATTAACAGCTATATCCCGGAGAAAGCACATGCGGTCATCACCGAAGGAATCAAGAATATGGTCAAAGCGACGCTGGCAGGGTCCAACTTGACCACCAGGAAAAAGCTGGAGGCCGGGATGAGCCTTGCGGAAATGGACGGGAAATTGGACGAAAAGCTGGCTGTATACCGAAAGACCGCCACTATCGAGGGAGCGGGGACAGGGGCAGGCGGCATCCTTCTGGGACTTGCCGACTTCCCGCTGCTGCTTTCAATCAAAATGAAATTCCTTTTTGAAGCTTCAGCCATTTATGGCTATGATCCTGGAGAATATGAGGAGCGCCTTTTTATCCTGCATGTGTTTCAGCTTGCGTTTTCAAGTGATGAGAAAAGGCGGGAAACATTGGCTGTCATTGAGAATTGGGATGAGAAAGTGAAAGAGCTGAAGGATATGGAATGGCGCGGGTTCCAGCAGGAGTACCGCGATTATATAGATTTTGCCAAAATGCTTCAGCTGCTGCCAGGAATAGGGGCGGTTGCGGGGGCTTATGCGAATTATAATCTGCTTGACCAGCTGGGAGAGACAGCAAGGAATGCCTACAGGCTCCGGTTTCTGAAAAAATAAAGGAAAAAAAGCATCCGCCGAAATCATCGGCGGATGCTTTTTGCTTATACGGTAACGTTTTGCTGAGACTCGACTTTGTGGTATTGCAGTGCCGCAGAACCTAGTGTCTTTGCAGCAATCAGCATTGCCTTTTCATCAATATCGAATCTTGGGTGGTGGTGAGGGTATGCCGCGTCATCGCTGAGAGGCTTCGCTCCTGTGAAGAAGAATGTGCCTTTTACATGCTGAAGATAATAGGCAAAATCCTCACCGCCCATTTCCGGTGCTGTTTCAACGACTTCATTGACTTCGGAAATCGATTTGGCGCACTCGGCAAGGAAATTGGTTTCCGCTTCATGGTTGATGACAGCCGGGTAGCCGCGGTGGTAGGCATAGCTGTATGAACTGTCAGCGGTATAGCAGGTACCTTTCACGACTCTTTCCAATTCTTCTTCAATATCGTTACGCACCTGTTCGCTGAAGGTGCGTACAGTGCCTTCCAATTTAGCTTTGTCGGCAATGACATTGAAGGCATTTTGTGCCACAAATGAACCGATAGTGACGACGGCTGAGTCAATAGGATCGACCTTCCGGCTGACGATCTGCTGGAGGTTGACGACAAGCTGGGAGGCTGTCACGATTGCATCCTTCGTTTTATGAGGCTGGGCTCCGTGTCCGCCCTTTCCTTGCACAGTGATTTCAAAGCGGTCGGCTGCCGCCATGAAAGGACCGGTCCGGTATTGGATCTTTCCTGTCGGTTCGGAAGCCCATAAATGGGTGCCGAAAATAACGTCCACACCTTCAAGGCAGCCATCCTTGATCATGGAAACCGCCCCGCCCGGCGCATATTCTTCGGCATGCTGGTGAATCAGGACATATGTTCCTTCCAATTCAGAGCGCAGCTCGTGAAGGACCTTGCCGAGCACAAGCAGTGTTGCGGTATGGCCATCATGGCCGCAGGCATGCATGACACCCGGGACGAGCGATTTATAAGGGACATCTTTTTCATCCTGGATTGGAAGTGCATCGAAATCGGCACGGAGGGCAATCGTCTTCCCTGGCTTCTCTCCGTAAACCTTGGCTACGACTCCATTCCCGCCGACATTCCCTTTTACTTCGATCCCCAGTTTTTCATAATATTCTTTTATGTATTTTGCTGTATTTTCTTCCTGAAAGGAAAGTTCAGGATGCTGATGGAGATAGCGGCGGATCGCTGCCATTTCTTCGTAATAATCTTCAAGTCTGCTGAATAATGAACTGATCATAATAACTCTCCTTTGTGCTTTAATTTTTACTGTTTCGAAAATTATAACATTATTTTTGAGGATTGCAGGATAATAAGCCTTCAAATTTGAAAAACTTTAGAATAATATTCTAAGAGTGTATGAAAATGAGCTGGGGAGATGGTATTGGTTTGCAGTCAAAACAATCAAAAGCGGCGCTGGCGGCTGTTATAATAGCAGTAGCTGCTGCAGTGCTGATAGGCTATTCAGTATCAGGGGGAAAATCTTTATGGTTTGACAGAGCTGTCTCTTCTGCTGTCACAGGGGTTTTTTCAGCCTCTTCCTATCCGCTGTTTGAATTTTTTACCTGGTTTGGCGACAAGCAGGGCATCGGTTTGGCAGCGCTTATAGTGCTTGCTTGGCTGTGGTTCAAGAAGAGAGACTATCTGGGCATGGCAGTCCTTGTGATCGCCGTTGCACTCGGAAACGAGGCCAGCAAGCGGCTGAAGGAGCTGTTCGGCAGAGAGAGGCCGGAGCTGGAGCATATCACTGAGGTGAATAGCCTCAGTTTCCCGAGCGGACATGCGATGGTGGGGGGCATTTTATATCTGCTGACAGCCTATTTTGTCATTAAGGAATTAAAGTCTGCAGGAGCCAGGGTGATGGCGGCAGCTGCTTTTGCCCTTTGGATTCTTTTGATCGGGATCAGCCGCATTGTCCTGCAGGTCCACTATCCAACCGATGTGGCGGGAGGATATGCATTTGCTTTTATTTGGGTTTACATATGGGTTATATTCTATGTATTTATGAACAGCAGATTTGGCAGGACAGCGAATTTAAGACAGGAGGAATAAGGATGATAGATTTAAGAAGCGATACAGTGACAAAGCCGACGGAAGAAATGAGGAAGGCTGCATATGAAGCAGAAGTCGGGGATGATGTCTACGCGGAAGACCCTTCCATCATCAAGCTTGAAGAGACTGCTGCAGACATACTCGGGAAGGAAGCAGCCCTGCTGGTAACAAGCGGGACACAGGGTAACCAGGCAGCCATTCTTACACATACAAGGCCAGGGAACGAAATTCTCCTTGAGGCAGAATCCCATATTTTCTATTACGAATCAGGTGCGGCTTCTGCTTTTGCCGGCGTCCAGACAAGAACGATTGCAGGGAATAGAGGGGAAATGGTTCCCGCCGCAATAGAAGCTGCCATACGCGGCAAAGATCAGCATTTTCCCGAAACCGGCCTGATCTGCCTTGAAAATACGCATAACCGTGCAGGAGGGGCTGTCGTTTCTGTGGAAAATATGGAGGCTATCCATTCAATCGCCCGCCGCTATAATATCCCTGTCCATGTGGATGGAGCAAGGCTGTTCAATGCCGCAGCCGCCCTTGAGAGGCCAGTTGCTGATTTCACCCGGCATGCTGATACAGTCCAGGTATGCTTGTCCAAGGGCCTTGGGGCACCAGTCGGGTCGATCCTCGCCGGAAGCAGGGAATTCATCCAGGCTGCCCGCATCTGGAGGAAAAGGCTGGGCGGAGGCATGAGGCAGGCCGGTATCATCGCAGCACCGGGACTGATTGCGCTGACACAGATGAGGCACAGGCTTCATGAAGACCATGAGAACGCCCGGAAGCTGGCTGAGGGCATTCAAAATATAAAAGGCATTTCTGTCGTCAATCAGGTAGATACGAATATTATTGTTGCAGACGTAAAGGAACTGGGCCCGAGCTCAGAGCAATTTGTAGAAAAGCTGGAGAAGGAAGGAGTCCGCGCCGTTACATTCGGGCCGTCTTCGGTAAGATTCACCACTCATTTTGATGTGTCGGCCAATGACATAGAAAAGGCGCTGGATGCTGTCAGCAGGACGGCAGCGGGGCATGTGTCTGCTCTGTAACAGCCAGTGGCGCAGAAAATATGAATTGGTGCTCTCTTTTAGGGAGCACCTGTTTTTTTGTGTGTGCAGAATTTGGGTATATTTGTAAAAAGGAAAAATTATAGCTGTTTTTTGGTAGAATCATCGGGATTTTAGGTAGAATCACTCGTAATTTAGGTAGAATAATTCGATTACTGGGTAGAATCCCTCAAAATTCAGGTAGAATCTTTCAAATTTTTGATAGAGTTACCCATAATTCAGGTGGGATCCTTCAAATTTTTGATAGAGTAACTCATAATTCAGGTGGGATTCTTCAAATTTTTGATAGAGTAACTCATAATTCAGGTGAAATCCTTCAAATTCTATATAGAATAAGTTCATAATCTCCCCAGAATGGCTATTTTCACCCTTCATAAAACAAATCCTTTCACCTCAATTAACGCCCGAATCCAACCTCAAGAAGCCCAGCAAAACCAAAACAGCTGAAATTCTAATAAAAAACAGGTTTGACATCATACATTTCGCTGTATATAATACTGAAAAATAACTGAAACGATGAAGGGGATCAGTAAACAGTCTATGTCTATCCAAGAGAGGGAGCCGGCGGTGGGAGGCTTCTATAGACAGCTGCCGAACCTGCCCCGGAGTTCGCTGCCGGATACTTGAAGGCAGCAGCGGCACATGCCGTTATCATGAAGAGAGTATAAAGCCTTGCTTTATAAATTAGGGTGGTACCGCCATGATCTGGTCCCTATTTTATAAATCGGGGCTTTTTTATTTTTCCAGCAGATTGCCGGCACTTCTGCACTCTTCAAGAAGCTTCAGCGGCTCTTTCCCTGGCCAGGATGAGAGTGTTGCATTCATCTTTTCATCACTTAATCAGAATATGGGGTGCAATCATGGCAAAGGAATTTGTAAAAGAAATTACGGCAATGGAAGAGGATTTTGCCCAATGGTATACAGATGTGGTGACCAAGGCGGAACTGATCGATTATTCAAGTGTCAGGGGATCGATGATCATCCGCCCTTACGGATATTCTCTGTGGGACAATATAAAAAACGAGCTGGACAGAAGGATCAAGGAAACAGGGCATGAAAATGTTTATATGCCATTGTTCATTCCTGAAAGCCTCCTCCAGAAAGAAAAGGACCATATCGAGGGATTTGCGCCAGAGGTGGCATGGGTGACCCATGGCGGGTCAGAGGAGCTGGCAGAACGGCTAGTCGTCCGGCCGACATCAGAGGTCCTTTTTTGCGAACATTATAAAAATATCATCCATTCTTACAGGGATCTTCCTAAGCTGTACAATCAATGGGCCAATGTGGTCAGATGGGAAAAAACGACACGGCCTTTCCTAAGGACGCTTGAGTTTCTGTGGCAGGAAGGGCATACATGCCATGCGACAGATGAGGATGCGCATGAAGAAACGACAAGGATGCTTGATGTCTATGCAGATCTGTGTGAAAACGTCCTGGCCATACCGGTCCTTAAGGGCCGGAAAACAGAGAAAGAAAAATTCGCCGGCGCAAAATTCACCTACACGATTGAGAGCCTGATGCATGACGGAAAAGCACTCCAGACAGGAACCTCACACCATCTGGGGGACGGTTTTGCCAAGGCATTCGGCATCCAGTATTCGGACAGAGAAGGGGAACTTCAGCATGTGCATCAGACGTCGTGGGGTCTTACGACTAGGGTGATCGGCGCCATGATCATGGTCCACGGCGATAACAGGGGCCTGATCATCCCGCCGCGGATTGCGCCAGCCCAGCTGATGATCGTCCCTGTGGCACAGCATAAAGAAGGGGTTCTCGATTTCTGCTATGAGCTGAAAGAGAAACTCGGCAAGACTTTCAGGGTCGGAATTGACAGCAGCGACAAAAAGCCTGGCTGGAAGTTCAATGAGTACGAAATGAAAGGAATCCCGCTCAGGCTTGAGGCCGGCCCGAAGGATATCGAGAAAAATCAGGTTGTGCTTGTCCGCAGGGATACAGGCGAAAAGGTGTTTGTCCCGGCTGAAGGGGCAGAGCAGGCAATCGCCGGGCTGCTGGAAGATATCCAATCAAGTTTGCTGGAAAAAGCGAGGGAGCTCCGCGAACAAAAAACAGAGAATGCTGCAGGCATGGGTGAGTTCAAGCAGGCATTGAAGGACAATCAGGGGTTTATCAAAGCTATGTGGTGCGGCAGCAGGGAATGTGAAGACAGAATCAAGGAGGAGACCGGTGCAACCTCGCGCTGCATTCCTTTTGAACAGGAGCATATATCCGATGTGTGTGTCTGCTGCGGCAATAAGGCAGAAGAGCTTGTTTATTGGGCAAAAGCCTATTAACGGGGCTTTGCAGGAAAGTTATTTGAAAACCATCTAATATTTTTTCTGATGGGAAGGAATTTTGGCCCGGAAAAAGAATGTATTGACTAAGGCAGTGAAAGCTTTGCCGATACCATTAAATCCACCAAAGAGGATTGTTATAAATGAAGAGAACAGGCCAAATCGCTTTAGTCAGCATTTCTATTTTATTCACTTTAACGCAAGCCTTCATTTTCGATGACCCATGGCACAAGGAAATCGTTGATTTCACCATTGCCACTATCATTGCCTGGTTTGTAGGCTGGCAGTATGACAAATTGAAATATCTTACAGGGAAAGCGAAAGAGAACGAAGCATTTTACAGGCAGCTGATCGAAACGATGCCTGAGCCTGTCATTATCCAGGATTATGACAAAATTGTCTATGCAAACAAAGCGGCCCAGAAGATGGTGGCTGCTGAAAGCAAAGAGGAAATGGTCGGCAGGTCAGTATTTGATTTTATGGAAGCGCCGGATGCCGCCAAATACAAGAAGATACTTGATATAACATATAAAGAAAAACTTCCGGCAGGCCGGAGGGAACAGAAAATCACCAGGCTTGACGGCAAAAAGATTTATTTTGAAGTGTCCACCCTCTTTACAAGCTTTCAGGGCAGGAAGGCAGTGCTTTCAATCGGCCAGGATGTTACGGTTAAAAAAGAGCAGGCAGACCTGCTTCTGCAAAAGTCAGAGAAGCTGGCGCTTGTCGGGCAGATGGCCGCAGGGATCGCCCATGAAATCCGCAATCCTCTGACAAGCATTAAAGGATTCATCCAGCTGCTGAAGGCGGAGGGAAATCGGGAGTATGCCGATATTGCCATCTCAGAGCTGGACCGGATCAATTTGATTGTTGGCGAGTTCCTTGTCCTCGCCAAACCTGCGGCTGCGGTTTACAGGGTATGCGATCTTAAGAAGCTGATTCAGGAAGTGGTTGTACTGATTCAGCCGCAATGCCTGATCCATAACGTCCAGATAATCACCGGGCTTGATCTGGATGAATCGGAGATATGGTGTGAAGAGAATCAGCTGAAGCAGGTATTTATCAATATGATAAAAAATTCAGCTGAAGCCATGCCGGATGGCGGGACCATCACGATCAAGGCAGCGGACAGGAAGGATGGGCATGTGGCTGTCATGATTAAAGACGAAGGGACAGGCATTCCTCCAGAGCGGATCAACACACTCGGCGAGCCTTTTTATACAACAAAAGAAAAGGGGACTGGCCTTGGCCTGATGACCAGCTTTAAAATCATTGAAAATCACAGCGGACTCGTCAAAGTCAACAGCGAGGTCAATAAAGGGACGGTTTTTGAAATTATACTCCCGAAAACCCAGGCATAAGCAAAGGGGACATTCATTTTACTGATGCTGTTCAAATTGGCGTTTCCGGAGCCTCTTTTCGGGAATAAGGATAAAAACACCGTTAGGAGGGACAGCTCATGACTGAAAATAACAAGGATGGCCAGAACCAGGAAAGCCTGCTTGAATATGAACGGAAGCAGCATTCCGGCGGGGAAGCGCCTGACAAGCTTAAAGAGGGCAGGAAGCCTGACCAGCAGAACAGGCTGAAAGACCAGGAGAATATGAGAAAATAGTTCAGGAGAATAAAGCAAGCGGGCATGCCACTGGGCACAGCCCGTTTTTTTTATGTACCGGTGCAGACTAAGCCAGGTTTCCCTCTCAAGGCACAAAGGGTATACAAAAGGAAACTTTCTATAGACATGGAGAATGATCTTATGAAAAAACAGAGAATAGAGTTTGTCTTTTTGCTAATATTGGCTGCTTCCCTGTATGTCCTGTTTTTTACCGGTGCAGGCTACTTTTGGAAGCTGGCCTCAGCTGGGCTGTATGCTTTTATTATACTGGTGAGCATCTACTCGCTGGTTCTTGAAAACCGCACCTCCCACCATACGCTCCTCTGGATTTATGTCCTGATCTTCATTCCGGTGGCAGGCTATATGTTCTACTTATATTCAGGGCAGCTTTATCTGAAAGGATATCTTTTCCGCACAAAAAGGAGCAATGACAGAGAGCAGTGGAAAAGGATGATGAAGAGGAAGGAGTCACCGGACCTTACATTTCTGCAGGATAACCAGCAGAACTTTGCCAGGTTTGCTGCCAATGCCAGCATGACCCCCATCAGCACCTCTTCCAGGGCTGAGATGCTGAAAAATGGCGAAGAAACGTTTGAAGAGCTGAAGGCAAGGCTGAAGAAAGCAAAAAAATTCATCCATATACAATACTATATCTTCCGCTCGGACAGGCTCGGAAAAGAGATCATTGATATCCTCATTGAAAAGGCTGAAGCAGGAGTCGAAGTCCTTTTCATGTATGACGCTGCCGGCAGCATGAAGATGGCTGTGCATGAAATTAAAAGGATGGAGGAAGCGGGTATCAAGGTTCATTGCTTCCTGCCTTTGAAATTCGGCTTCTTCAATCAGAAAATCAATTTCAGGAACCATCGCAAAATCGTCGTGATCGACGGAGAGACCGGCTTTGTCGGCGGGCTCAATGTCGGGATTGAATATCTCGGCGAGGATGAAGCGATGGGGTTCTGGCGCGACACCCATATGGTGCTGGAAGGCGAGGCTGTATACACGCTGCATACAGTCTTCCTTTTGGACTGGGAGTATGTCAGCCGGGAACAGGTCCTTGACAAATATTCGGTCAGTGAAAGGCCTGCCGGCGAGGATGAAATAAATGGGGCAATCCAGGTGGTTGCCAGCGGGCCTGATACACAGCAGGGGATTATGGGAGATTTCTTTTATTCGATGATCACCAGTGCAGAAAGGTCGATTTGGATTGCCACACCTTATTTCGTCCCGAACGAAGCAATCAGGACTGCGCTGCGGGTGGCTGCAGCAAAAGGGGTGGAGGTAAGGATCATGGTTCCGGAAAAGAATGACAGCTTCCTCACCCAGTATGCAAGCAGGTCCTATTTTTCCGAGCTGCTTAAATATGGAGTTGAAATCTACTCTTACCAAAAAGGCTTTCTCCATCAGAAAATCATCATCGCAGATGGAAATATGGCTTCTGTCGGAACAGCCAATATGGATATGAGAAGCTTCCATCTCAATTTCGAAGTCAATGTCTTCCTGCTTGGCTGCAGTTCAATCAGGGATCTGTCGGCGCATTATGAAGAAGATATGAGGGATAGTGTCCGGATTACACCTGTGCAATATTATAAACGCGGACTTTGGGAGAGGACAAAAGAGTCCTTCTCCAGGCTGTTTTCCGGAGTACTATAACTTATTCACGCTGCTGACTGGTATGCGTTCAGTCAGCAGCCTTTTCATCTTCTTCGCTGAATTTCGCTGCGCCAGGGACGTTCCGCGGCTCATGTTTAATGGCATCCGAAGAAAAGACCCTGATGGCAAGAGTCCCGCCATAAACCTGTGCACGGATCAGAATCGGCTGATTGTAAGTATTCTTAAAGGTGAAATCAGGTCCATACCAGCTTACAGTTGCATCTCTGCCGGAAGGTACATACGGGACACGCTTGCTGTGTGAATATCTTTGGATGATGCTTGTACCGGCATTATCGACAGCATTATAAAGGGTTGAAGATACCTGGCATATCCCGCCCCCGATCCCCTCGGACAGTTCTCCCCTGACAATTACCGGAGCTGGGAGATAACCCTTGGCTGCCGTCCTCTTGCCGACTGTTTCATTAAAGGAAAATACTTCTCCGGGAAATACAACAATGCTGTCTATCGATCCGGCCGCGAGCCTGATATTCTGTGTTCTGGCCTTATTATGGGAGTTGAAATAGGTCACATATTGTCCGATCTGGCGTGCTTTAACAGACAGAAGGAGCTCACTGTCGACCCTTGGATAAATAGGGAGAAGAGGCAGTTCAATGCTCCCTGAACCCGACTGGTAGTAAGTAGTATAAAAACGTGATGAAAATAAATCCTGATTCAATTTGCTTCCGGGTTTTTCAGGGATGATTCTTTCTCCCGGCCCTATTCTGGCATCCTGCGGCTCTTTATAGGCCACTCTGTTCATTTTAGCCTGGAATGCTTTGAATTTATCTTCATCTGCCAGCGGCAGGCCGGGTATATTGGCAGAGAATTCTTCTTTCTGGACTTTTATTGCATCCTTGCCTTCCTGCAGCACAGATAACTGTTCCGTTCCAATTCCTCCAGCTGCTGCCATAAGGCCGAAAAATAATAACAGCTTCATCCTACACCTCCCTGAAATAGTATGGGCCAGCCACCTGAATTTCATGTAATACAGAAGAATGGCTGTACACCTCAAAGAGTGAAGAAAATGCCCGTATATGCTAATATAAATCTGAATATAAAAAAGAATCTTACTATTACGGGAGGCAGTAATATGTTCAAAAGGGTTGCTTCAGATGTGCTGGGGATCAGCGATATTGGCAGTGTCATCTCGCCGGCTGACTATGATAAGGTCGATGCTGATGATTATGTGATGCATGAAGATAATGAAAAAATCTATTTTTTGATTAAATCTAAATCTGATGAATATTGCTTTACAAACAAAGCAGTCATCCATTTAGATGGGACAAGCGCGATGAGCAAGAAGAGAGTCCTGAAAAGATACAGCTTCAGGGAGAATCAAATCTCGAATGTGTTCCTGGAAACAGCAGGGACAGTCGACATGGATGTAGAGATCAAATTTGTGATAGGCACTGCCTCTTTCTCCATAGATGTACATAAACGCTTCATTGAAGAACTGAAGGACCTGTATAAAGCCTTGATAAAAATCTCCGAAATTTGTGCGGAAAATGAGCATTCGATGGAGTTTGCAAAAAAGAGCATTGAGGTTGCTTCTGCAACATTGGGCAGGGCTGCAGGCGCTAGGGAAGGAAACCTAACGGATGATTTCAGGGTGCTGAACGAAACAGCTTTCAACTGGCTGATGAACAGCAGGAAAAAATATCATGTAAAAGATTTTGGATATGTTTTTGAGAAATTTATTAATAATTGAGAAGCGGTTCGCTGCAGTATAAGAATTTATTCATAGCGGGGAGATGCGGAGCATGAGTATATCTTTGATGAAAAAAACAGCCGGGATCGTGCTGGAAAAGAAAAAGCTGTCACATGTCAAGGCGAGGGTCGGGCTGGTTTTAGACATTTCTGGCTCGATGCGCACCTTGTACCGGAACGGCACAGTACAAAAAGTAGTGGAACGGATCCTTGCCGTGGCGAGCCAATTTGATGATGACGGCATGCTCGATATCTGGGTATATGACAATGAGTTCTCAAGGCTTAAGCCTGTAACGGAAAGGGACTTTGAAGGCTATGTTAATCAGTATATCCTGAATAACGATCTAATCCATAAATTTGGGCGCAATGACGAACCTCCTGTCATGGAAGATGTCATCAGCAAATACACACTGGAAGATCCAAGCAGCGATCCTGCGTTCGTTGTCTTTATCAATGATGGCGGCTGCAAAAAGACGATCAAGAAACCGATTGTAAAGTCGGCAGGCAAGCCTATTTTCTGGCAGTTTGTCGGTATTGGCGATGCGAATTTCGACGTGCTGGAAAAACTGGATACAATGGAAGGCCGCTATATTGATAACGCGAATTTTTATCATTTTAAAGATATCGAGCAGGTAAGCGATGAAGAATTGTATGACCATCTTCTTGATGAATTTCCATCATGGATTAAAGAAGCACGGGAAAAAGGCGTTTTAAAATAATCCGGCCTGGCATCTGCCAGGCTTTTCTTATATTTTCTAAATATTGAAACTTTTGTGAAATTTAATCGTATATACAATTAGTAACCGCTTCTTGTCATGAGCTATGAATGAACACTCATCACGCAGGGGAATGTAAGAGGAACAACGATCAGCAGGAGGAAATATGAAAAAGATTGCCGTATTGCTTATCTTATGTTCTTTCTTTGCCTCATCTGCCAGTGCCGAAACCCAGCAGGAAGAAAGGAAAGCTGCTATCATCATTGATGATTTTGGAGGAGGCATCGGAGGCGTAAAAGATTTCCTTGAAGGCGATATCCCGATTACAGCAGCAGTGATGCCATTTACAGATCAGACGGCACAGCATGCCGAATGGGCGCACGAAAATGGATTTGAAATCATGGTCCACCTGCCAATGGAGCCTAAAAGGGGAAAGAAATCATGGCTCGGGCCAAAACCGATCACAACCAATCTGTCTGCTGAAGAAGTGAGGAAAAGGGTCAATGAAGCCATTGACAGCGTTCCTTATGCAAAGGGGCTCAATAATCATATGGGATCCCGGGCGGTGGAAGATGAAGGCATTGTGCGGGAAATCGTAAAAATAGCGAAAGAACGGAAGCTGTATATTGTGGACAGCGGCACAAGCCCTGAATCAAAATTTCCCATAATTGCAAAAGAGCTTGGTGTGCCGCTCATTAAAAGAGATGTATTTCTTGATGACGTTTCTTCTGTTTCCCATGTCAGGCGGCAGATGAAGAAGCTGGCCCTGATCACGGAGCAGCAGGGCAGAGGGATCGCAATCGGGCATGTCGGCGTGACGGGCAAGGTCTGTTCGGCAGGGATCCTTCAGGAAAAGGGGTATTTTGAAGAGAAAGGCATCAGAATCGCCCCTGTATCAGAGATCATTTCAAGTGAGATCCGAAAAGAGTATTATCCATTCTATTAAAAGCAACTGGACAAAATGAGGCAAGTGGAAAGGGTGATAATCATGTTATGGCTCATAATTTTAGGCGGGCTCCTTGGATTCGGGGTGCTGGTTGATGTTATCTATCGGAGGAAAGGGATCCAGCATACAGACCCCGAACATAATGAACAGCATGTTTCTCCTTCGGAAAGGGTCTATATTGAATCCCATCTCCATAACAGCCGGCCGGAAAATCAGAATGGCAATTTTTAAGAAAACAAAGAGGCAGCCCAATGAGGCTGCCTCTTTGTTTTAGCTCCGTTTAAATCCTTCTTCTTCAAGATATTCTTTTGCTTCCCGATAAGATAGAAAAGCGGCGTCCAGGTTCAGGCCGGCATATACATTCCACATTTCATCTTCCTCTATGAGAACAAGGGTCTCACCGCTCGGGCTGCTCCACGTTTCTTCCAGCCTTGCAGCAGGCTGGGCTTCTTCGGCATCATGGCCGGAGAGGGACTGGATCGATTTTTCAATAATATCCCGCAGCTCGGATTCAGAGAAATCCCTGATGTTCACCATGCCTTTGCTGTCAGGCGAATAACTCTGTACATATTCTGCAAAAACAAAGCCATTGCCGTTCGGATGCAGATGGTAAACCACATTTTTCTTGTCTATTGCGCTTTCTTCATAATGGAAGTTGACTCTTCCCAGAGAGACGTCTTTTCTCTCAAGCTCGGGAAATGACTCGATGATCGCTAATTTTTCTTCAAAAGTAAGCATGTTTCCTCCAATGGATAAGGTGTTAATTTTGTGTTCTGCCTATTATACCATTAGAATAGAAGAACAAAAAGCGTGCCTGATGGCGCAAAAGGAAAAGGAGCTGATTGCATGTCTGACAGCGGCAAATATCGTGAGCATGTTAAGCCTGGAATGGAAGCTGATATCATCTTAAAGAAAGACCAGCGGTCAGGGGCAAGGACAAGGGGGATCATTAAGGATCTTCTGACCAATTCTTCTTTCCACCCGCATGGAATCAAGGTGAGACTGACAGACGGCCAGGTGGGCAGAGTGGCAGAAATCATAAAAAAATAGAGGGGGCAGCTGATGGCAGCTGCCTCTTTTTTTTGCTATCCCGTTCACACTTATATCAGGAACATGGCGACAATGGTAGTGGCTGCAAGCCCAATGATGACAGGCAGGAGATTCCTCCTTGCAAGCTCAAAAGGATCCACATTGCAGATGGCGGCTGCAGGGATGAGGGCCCAGGGTACGAGCGTCCCCCCGCCAACCCAGATGGCGGCAACCTGTCCAAGGGCTGTCAAAGTTGCTGCACCGGCACCGATCGCTGAAGCAAAAAGGCTGGCGACAGAGCCTGCCAGGGAGATGCCGGAAAAGCCGGAACCATCCAGACCTGTGATTGCACCTGTAACAGTGAGCGTAACAGCTGCCACTTCCTTGCTCAGCGGTACTGCTCCTGCCAGTGCAACCCCGAGGTCATTGACGATGCCCTGTGATCCCTCCGGCAAATAGTCGCCGATTATGCTTGTAAAGCCGGAATCTCCAAGGTAAAAGAAAGCTGCGATAGGGATGACAGGCCCGAAAACCTTGAAGCCAAATTGAAAGCCTTCAATCATATAGAAGGTTGTTTTTTCCAGTCCTTTATTTTTGTGGCTTGCCAAGGTGATCACCAGCAGAATAAAAATCGATGTCCCGCCCACAAGTGCTGTTGCATCGCCGCCCTGCAGGTCAAGCAAGAACATAGCTGCTACATCTAAAGCGAATAAAACAGGGATAAGGACAGCAAAAAATCCCCTTTGGCTCCTTGAAAGTAGCCCGGGCTCTCCTGATTCAGCCTCATTCCTTTGATCAGGGGGAGCAGCCGGCAGCAGGAGGCCCTTTTTCATATCCCTTTTCAGAAAGATAAAGGCAGCAACAACTGTGACAATCCCCATTACGGCTACAAGAGGGATGCTGGCAGCTATTACTTCCCCTGCCGGGAGCCCGGCAGCGTCTGCCGTCAATTTAGGGGCTGCCTGGATGATGAAGTCGCCTGACAGGGCAATTCCGTGCCCGAAGAGGTTCATGGCCATAGCTGCTCCCAGGGCAGGAAGCCCTGCCTTCAAAGCTGCCGGCAGAAGGACTGCTCCAAGAAGGGCAACTGCTGGTGATGGCCAAAAGAACCAGGATATCACCATCATAACAATGCCGATCGTCCAATAAGCGCCTGCCGGACCTTTAATCAGCCTGGAGAAGGGAGCAATCATCGCATCGCTTACTCCCGCAGCAGCAAGGACCCTGCTCATGGCGACGATGATGGAGATGACGAGAATGGTAGAAAGAAGCTCGGTTATCGCGTATATAAAGCTATTGAACACACTGCTGACTGAGGTGCTCAACGAGCCGGTGCTTGTGATGGCAATCAGGAAGATCCCGGCTATGCACACAAGGGCCGTATCCCGTTTCGCTATCATAAAACCGATGATGAGTACAATGAAGAAAACATAGATAGCATGAAGGACAGTCAGATCAATCGCCATTTTATATCCCTCCTATAGTATGCTTGGGCCATAGCCTTCAAGCGTACTATAGATTATGTTCAGTTGTGGGCGATGTGCATGGCACACATCCGCCTCAAGGCGGAGGGAAAAGCATTCCAGAGGCAGTTAAAGATTGATGGAAGACTGATAAAATGGAATAGCAGGGAAAAACATTTTCTGCAGCGAATATTTATAGAGAAAGAAAGAAGGGGAGCCAATTGCGTTATCGATCAGTCAATCAAATGATGTTTGCATTATGCCTTCTGGCTGCAGGTGTCCTGCTGCTTCTTGTAAATATAGGTGTCATTTCCTTGGAAATAAAGAATTTTTTTGTCACAGTATATCCTTTTGTGATTTTCGGCTATAGCCTTATTCTGCTGATCTCGTCATTGGCCAGAAAAAAAGGGGGCAAAGTTTTTGCCGGATTTCTGCTCGTTTTCTCCGGGCTGCTGGCCTCTGACAGATTCGGACTGCTCCAGTTTTCTTTTTGGGATGTGTGGAAGCTTTGGCCGCTTGCCATCGTATACCTTGGATTCTCGCTTCTCGTAAGGAAAGAGCATATTAAGGTGCATGTTGAAACGGAGTTTCCAGCTAAAAAATATGATGGGATAGAGGAAAGCGGAAAGGAGCCCGGCGAGGAAAAAATCATCAGGATCAAGAAGGGATCCCGGCATGCCCCATTAGCAAACATCAAAGGATTCTCTATAGGCGACGTCAGCTTTAAAAACGCAAATTGGTCTGTAGAACCTTTGGATCTGTATAATACGGTCGGTGATTATTTTATCGACTTCAGCAAGGCGTATATACCTGAAAAGGAAACGCCTATTTCAGTCAAGGGATGGGTCGGCGATGTTAAGATGATTATCCCTGAGGATGTCCCGATTATGGTCCACTCCGATATCAATATCGGGGATATCCGCATTTTCGATCTGAAATCTGAAGACCTTAACCGTAAACTGTATTATAAATCCCCGGGATACGATGATGCGGCAAGAAAGTTGAATATAACGATCCAGCTCAAAGTCGGCTCCATTCGAATTGATCATGTATAGGAGATACTGCTGATGAAAAAAATGTTCGGAATCAGGTATTGGTTTATCCAGAGCTTTATTATGATGGCGCTGATCAGCTCGCTCATCTTCTTTGTCGGGATCCAAGTTTATTTATTCTTTGCCGATGAACCGGTCCTCACCATCTCGATCTCTTTCTGGCTCTTTATCTATTGCCTGCTGATCCTGCTGGCTGCCGGAGGCTATTTTGGCATTAAAGGCAGTTACTTAATCAAGGGAAGGCTTGGAGATATCCTGGTTGCAGTGTCCAATCTGCGGTCCGGCAAGCTGGGAGGAAGGATATCTTCTTATGAAAAAGATGAAATAGGGCTTATTGCAGATGAGCTTGATGGTTTGGCTGACTATATCCAGGAGCAGGTCCACTCAGTCCAGAGGCTTGCTGATGAGCGCTCATCCCTGGCCCAGTCGGCTCATGCAGCAGCAGTAATGGAGGAAAGGCAGCGACTTGCAAGGGATCTCCATGATGTCGTGAGCCAGCAGCTGTTTGCTCTCAGCATGATGTCATCTGCTGCGCTGAAGGTCTTTGACAGGGATTCTGAGAAAGCGAAGAAACAGCTCGAGGAAATTTCCGGTATCGCCGCCAAAGCGCAGGGGGAAATGAGGGCGCTCCTTCTCCATTTAAGGCCGATCCAGCTGAGCGATGATACCTTGTGTGACGGGATTATCAAGCTCATACACGAATTGCGCGGGAAGACTACCATCGATTTTCAGGCCAGCATAGATGAAATCGAGCTCTCCAAAGCAGCAGAAGAGCATTTGTTCAGAGTTGTCCAGGAGGCACTTTCTAATATCCTAAGGCATGCCGATGCATCAAAGATAAAGCTGACCCTTACAGAAAAGGAAGATTATACATATTTATTTATCGGAGATGACGGAAAGGGATTTGACCCTCATATTGAAAGGGTTGCCTCTTATGGGCTGAAAACCATGCGGGAAAGATGCGAGGAAATCGGCGGGATTTTCAATATCCGGTCCAAACAGGGAGAAGGGACTTATATTGAAATACGGATACCGCTGAAAGGGAGGGAATAAAGTGATCAGGATCGCAGTTGTGGATGACCATGAAATGGTAAGGAAGGGAATCATCTCGTATCTTTTGACTGAACCGGAAATAGAAATAGTGGGGGAAGCTTCCAGCGGGCATGAGGGAGCTGCCCTCGTGCTGAAGGAAAGGCCCGATGTCGTCCTTATGGATCTTTTAATGGAAAACGGAAGCGGCATTGAAGCAACAAAAGAAATATTGAAAAGCTATCCCCAGTGCAAGATTATCATTATTACAAGTTTTTATGATGATGAGCAGGTCTTTCCTGCAATAGAGGCCGGTGCATTCAGCTATATGCTTAAAACAGCAACGGCGGATGAAGTGCTTGACTGCATCCTGAAGGCTGCAAGGGGGGAGCCGGTGATCGAGCCGAAGGTCGCCACCAAAATGATGGGCCGCCTTCGCGGCAGGGAGAAAAAGCCCCACGAGGAACTGACAGAAAGGGAGCTGGAGGTCCTTCTGTGCATCGGCGAAGGGATGACCAACCAGGAAATCAGCAATCAGCTCTTTATAGGGATAAAAACGGTGAAAACACATGTCAGCAACATACTCAGCAAGCTGTCCGTTTCCGACCGCACCCAGGCAGCTGTGTATGCCCATCAAAACGGCCTCATCAAACAAGGACCTAAAGCCTGAAGGGATTTTGCATAGGGCGAATGAAAGAATCTGGCGTTAATTTCTTCAGGTTCTTTTTTTCTTCCTGCATCCTTCCTGTAAACAGCCGCCACCCGAAGAAAAGGCCGGAAAATGCGGGCCTCCGCATCTTCCGGCCACTTATGATATTAAAGATCAATCTGCTTCAGGAATATAATAAGTTGTTACAAAGGATGGGCGTGCAAAGATATTTGGACGCTGGACATCAATGCCTTGATCTGTTCCCCGTTTTTCGTGGGCTTTTTCATAGGCTTTGGAATCCTGCCAATTTTTGAAATCCTTTTCGCTCTCCCATTGGGTGAGAATGACATACGTATCGCTGGAAAGCGGACGAAGTACCCGGATGCTTATGAAGCCAGGCTCGTTTTCGACCGCTCCAGCCCTGTTTTTGAACCGGTATTCGAATAAGGGCCTGCCTTCTTCTGTTACGGGGATATTATTCATGACAATAAAACCGCGGCTTTCGAGTGAACCTGTTGAATCCAGCACTTCATAGCTCCTTGGTTCGTTAAATAAAGTTTTTCCCCCGGTTTCGTGGAGGAGCAGGCTATTGTCCGCATCCTGCATCAGCACCATTTTCTCTGCGCTGTTCTTATCTTGAACTGTTTTTAAAAAATCAAAAGTGCCGTTAGTCATATAAATCTTCATCCATATCACCTCATGATTCTCTTTGTATGATAGCGCTCTCCCTCATTATAGCTTTTCCGCATGCCGATTCCCAATCAGAGCTCTTAGCTGCCGGATAGAAGTTTATTTCAAAATTTTGGTTTATCCGGGAACTATTGGTGGTATTTTCCTATTCGGAGGCTGCTGTATCTGTGTGCATCCTCCTGCCTCTGCATGCTTATTGATGGTAGTATTTCCTTATTTTTTCCTTTTTATCTATTAAACAGGGAAATCTATCATTTCGTGATTTATAATGGCGAAGGGAAAATAATCCAATAAAAGGTTGTGTAAAATCGTGAAGAAAAATGTTTTATGGACAGCACTTATGTCGCTGATGCTTTTGCTATCGGCATGCGGGAATGACGAAAAAGCTTCAAACGATAAAGAGCCGGAAAAGAAGGTTGAAGCTGAAGAAACAGAGCATGCTGACGCAGAGGGAGAAACTGATGAGTCGGAAAATGTGGAAGAAGCTGAAGAAACGGCTGAAGGAACAAGTGCAGAAGGAGAACTGCTTAACCCGAATATTGCCGATGAATCAGAGGGCGATGCTGAAGTCATCTATACGAACAGTGATCCTGGCTTTGTCCACGATATGAAAGGCTTCAAAGTCTCTGTGGATGAATATCAGATCGTTAAAGTGACAGATATGCACGAAGATGTCACGATCCCGTTCAATGATGAGATTGACGGGTATGTGATCACGGCTAAGGTTACAGTGGATAATGGCACTGACAAAGCAATGTATTACAATAATATGCACCGGATCCAGACATCACATGAGCTGGACTGGTACCCATCAGACCCGACCTTTATCCTTGATGAAGACAAGGTTAAGTCGAAAAAAGAATCAGAAACAGGGAAATTCGCAGCCGGGGAAAAGGTAACGGGGCTGATTTCATTTACCCTGACAAATGCCGAATTCGAAAAGCTTTCGACTGTAAAGCCGAAGTACATCATTGAAGGCGGAGCTGCAGACAACGACCAGTTCAAGGGTTCCATCCAGGGGAATGCCGTCTTTGACTTTGTCTACAGCAATGACCAGAAGAGTGCACTGGCAAGCGGGCCTTCCTTCTATCAGGATCGGCTGACGACCGATAATATGGCAGATAAAAAGATGATCTTTGAAAAAGAGGGAATTGGCGAAACCCAGAAGATCGGCGATGTGAATGTAACACTTGAAGGGGTGCAATATACAGAAATTACCCCGACAGAGGCCAATAAGCCCCGCTTTGAGAATTTTGGCGATAGCGGCATTGTGGCCCTGACAGTTAAATTCAAGATTGACAATCAATCTTCAGAGCCTCTCAGCATCTGGAATATCGGCTCCATCCTTTCTGTGGACGATGACCGTGCAAGGGTTCTGGCACAGGGCATGGTCGAACCGCGCGACCCCCAGACAATTGAAGCAGGGGCACAGGGCGAAAAGCTTCATGTCTTCTTATTCAGGAAAGACGAATTCGAGATATTTAAAAAGTTCAACCTGGAATTCGGCCCCTTCTATAACGAAGACGGCACAAAAGCATTCAAAGGAAGAACAGCTGAATTTACACTGCCGAGATAAAAGCCCGCTTACATGAAGGCAGTATTTTTCAGACCAAAGGGGGTACGGAATGTTAGGGTTCCGTGCCTTTTTTGGTTTGTTTTTTCCTTTGCAAAATCAATGAATTAAAGGAAATAACCCTAATAATAGAATTGAATAAAGCAATGTCATGAAAAGCCAACTTTACGTTAACGTTTTTTACGAAATATAAAACTATAAGGTATTAATTGACCTGCTTCGATGGAGTTCTAAAATGGTAATTGAATGTTAAAGTTTTCAGGGTTGTACTGCCATTCGAATTTGAAAACCTGTTGATTGGAGTGCAAGGCACGAAGACTCCAGCGGGAGATAGCGGAAGAGTTGAGACCCCACAGGAGCTTGCTCCGAGGAGACTCAACTCCGCCCCGCGGAAAGCGAAGTGCCTGGAACGCAAATCAACAGCCCCCATATAGATAACCAAATTACTTCATAGAATGACACTAAGGTTATTACTTTGTAACCAAGTGTATTTATGCCACTACCGCTGGGTCAATGAAACAAAAGCAGCGTTCCATTCTTTTTTCGTATTCGTTAGGAAAATATGAACCCGCTGCAGCTTTTTAAGGCAAATTTTCGACATTTCCCCAGGCAATCTATACAACCTATCCTGAAACCGCTATAGTGGAAGGGGCAATATGCCTTCATACATACCGAAATTTCTAATTTCCAAAAAGATATATTACAATAAACAAACAGAAGAGTACTGAAAGGTGGATACAATTTTATGGCAAAACAGATAGATGAAACATTTTTAAAAGCGGCGCGCGGGGAAAAAACAGACCGCGTCCCTGTATGGTATATGCGGCAGGCTGGCAGATCCCAGCCCGAATACCGAGCCATCAAAGAGAAATACTCCTTATTCGAAATAACGCATCAGCCTGAACTATGTGCCTATGTTACAAGACTGCCGGTTGAAAACTACGGAGTGGATGCTGCGATTCTCTATAAAGACATCATGACGCCTCTTCCGGCCATCGGAGTGGACGTAGATATTAAAACAGGCATCGGTCCGGTGATTTCCAATCCGGTCCGCTCGCTTTCAGATGTTGAGAAACTGGGGGAACTTCATCCTGAACAGGATATTCCCTATGTCCTTGACACAATCAAGCTCTTAACGGAAGAACAGCTGACAGTTCCTTTGATCGGCTTCTCCGGCGCGCCATTCACAATCGCCAGCTATATGATCGAAGGCGGGCCGTCAAAGAATTACAATAAAACAAAAGCTTTCATGTATTCCGAGCCGCAAGCATGGTTCGCGCTGATGGACAAGCTTGCTGACACCATCATCGTTTATGTAAAAGCACAGATCAAGGCTGGCGCAAAGGCTATCCAGCTTTTCGATTCATGGGTAGGCGCACTGAATGTGGCCGATTACCGCTGCTTCATCAAGCCGGTTATGGAACGGATCTTCACAGCCCTTAAAGAAGAAAATGTGCCTTTGATCATGTTTGGCGTGGGCGCAAGCCACCTCGCCATGGAGTGGCATGATCTTCCCCTGGACGTAGTCGGACTGGATTGGAGGCTTCCAATCAGCGAGGCAAGGGAGATGGGCATCAGGAAAACAGTCATGGGCAATCTTGATCCTGCCATTTTGCTTGCTCCATGGGAAGTAATTGAAGAGAGAGCCAGGGACATCCTTGACCAGGGGATGCAGCAGCCAGGCTATATTTTCAATCTTGGCCACGGCGTCTTCCCGTCTGTCAACCCGGATACTTTGAAAAAACTGACTGGCTTTATCCACGATTACTCGGCTTTCAAGCTTGCTGAGTAATTCCTGAGCATTAGATTTTGTATTCAGCCGGGTTTTTGGCACAATAAGTGACTAGAGACATAATTAAAATGAGGTGTAAATATAATGCCGAAAAAGAAAATGGGCCTGCTTGTCATGGCCTACGGAACGCCATATAAAGAAGAAGATATTGAGCGCTATTATACTCATATCCGCCATGGAAGAAAGCCCTCGGATGAGATGCTTGAAGATCTGCGGAGCCGCTATGAAGCAATCGGAGGGATTTCCCCGCTTGCCAGGATTACACAGGAGCAGGGTGAAAAGCTTGAGCAGCATCTTAACAGCATCCAGGATGAAATTGAATTCAAGATGTATCTGGGCTTGAAGCATATTGAACCTTTTGTCGAAGATGCAGTGAAGAGCATGAAAGAAGATGGAATCACGGAAGCTGCAAGCATCGTGCTGGCTCCCCATTTTTCAACCTTCAGCGTGAAGTCATATAATGGCCGTGCAAAAGAAGAAGCAGAAAGGCTTGGCGGCCTGGCCATCACTTCTGTAGAAAGCTGGTATAGAGAACCGAAATTCATCGGCTATTGGGCAGAAAAAGTGAAGGAAGCCTTCGCATCCATGCCTGCAGATGAAAAAGACAATGCAGTGCTGATCGTATCGGCCCACAGCCTGCCAGAGAAAATTCTCCAGTCTGGAGATCCTTACCCTAACCAGCTGCAGGAGACTGCCGATCTGATCGCTGAACAGGCGGGGGTAGAAAATTATGAGGTTGGCTGGCAGAGTGCCGGGAATACTCCTGAGCCATGGCTTGGGCCGGATGTCCAGGACCTGACGCGCGACTTGTATAATGAAAAAGGCTATAAAGCATTCGTCTATACACCAGTAGGATTTGTGGCAGACCACCTTGAGGTTTTATATGACAATGACTATGAATGCAAAGTCGTAACAGAGGAAATCGGTGCAAGCTATTATCGTCCGGAAATGCCTAACTCACAGCCTGAATTCATTGATGCAATGGCATCGGCTGTACTGAGGAAGCTTTCAGAATAGCAGAGAGAAGGAGACCTGCCTTTTGTGGCAGGGCTCTTTCTTTGGTTCTGATTATGTCCCTCAGTCAGGCAAAGTAAATAAATTATTAACCGGGAAGCATTGCAAGAGCTGCTGACATATGCTATTATTATTTTTGTTCAAATTGACCAAAATGTTCATTCAGTCATTTTTGTGAATCGAGGTGTATAGATGGCTGTAGACCGCAAGCAATTAATTATTGAAGCTGCCAATAAATCATTTTCTCTGTTTGGCTATAAAGCAACCACAATGGATCAGGTGGCCAAAATTGCGAATGTCGGCAAAGGGACGATCTACACGTTTTTTAAGAATAAAGAGGAATTATTCGATGAAATCATCACAACGCTCATCAAGGAAATGAAAATTGCAGCTGACGAATCTCTGGATTCTTCTTTATCTTTCCACGAAAATGTCCATCGCGCCTTATATGGGATCCTTGAGTTCAGGCTGAAGCACCAGCTGACCATCAAGCTTTTCCAGGAAGAAAAGGAAATGGGCACTCCTGCAGTGATGGAGGTAATGGAGAGGCTGGAAAAATCAATTCTTTCTTATATTAAAGAAAAAGTTGCCGAAGCTGTGAAAAAAGGCGAGATAGCAGACTGCGATCCTGAGCTGACTGCCTTCATCATGTTCAAGCTCTATATCGCCCTGATCTTTGATTGGGAAAAGCAGCATAAACCTCTTGAAAAAGAGGAAATTGCAAAGCTGTTTGAGCAATACCTGTTTAAAGGATTATCTAACTGACTTAAGGGATAATCCTTGTTTTATGAATAAAATTGACCATTTGAACAAAACAGTCAATCGTGCAGGAGGAAATATAAATGAAAAATAGACTATTCAGGAATGAGTTTTCAGCTATCTTTAAAAACAGAAAACTGCTGATCCCGATTATTGCTGTCCTGTTCATTCCTGTGCTTTACAGCGGAATGTTCCTTTGGGCATTCTGGGATCCTTATGATCATCTTGCCGATCTGCCTGTCGCAGTAGTCAATGAAGACAAAGGGGCAGAATTCGAAGGAAAAGAGCTGCAGCTCGGGGACGAACTGATATCCAATTTAAAAGATAGTGCCGATTTTAATTTTAAGTTTGTTACTAAAGAGGAAGGCTATAAAGATCTGGAGAAGGAGAAGTATTATATTCTTGTGGAGGTTCCTGAGGACTTTTCAGAGAATGCGACAACTCTTTTGGATGAAGATCCGAAAAAGCTGAATTTGATTTATGTTCCAAACGAAAGCTATAACTTCCTTTCTTCACAGATTGGCGGTACAGCAATTGAAAAAATCAAAGCTTCTCTTTCCGAGAAAATTACCGAAACCTATGCTGAGACGATGTTTGATAAAATCGGCGACATGACAGACGGTTTGGTACAGGCGAGCGATGGGGCCGGTAAGCTTGACGAAGGAGCCCTGGAGCTTAAGTCAGGTTCACAGGAACTGAAGGATAAGCTCGGAGAACTGGCCGGGAAGTCTGTTGAATTTGATAATGGCGTCAGCCAGGTGAACAAAGGATCTGCAGAGCTGGCTGCAGGAGCGAAGGACCTGGACTCCGGTCTTGGAAAGCTTCAAGCCGGCCATCAGAAATTGGAATCTGCGGCCAGTGAGCTTCAGGCGGGTAATCAGGAAGCCGCTGCTGGAGCTGCAAAGCTGAATGAAGGAATCCAGCAGGTCCAGGGAAAAGTTCCTGCCCTTGTTAAAGGAGGAGAACAGCTTCAGGGCGGTGCTGCCTCACTTTCAGGCTCACTTGATCAATGGCAGACAGAAGCTGCCAAGGTCAGCGGCGGAATGTCCCAGCTTCAGCAAAAGCTGGAAGCAGTCCTGCAGCAGATGCCGGAGGACTCCCCTGAAAGAAAAGAGCTGGAAGCAGCCTTAGGCCAGCTGGCAGCCGGTACATCACAGCTTGCCGAATCTGCCGGCCAAATATCCGGCGGAGCACAGCAGCTGTCAGAAAAAATTGGCAGCCTTTCAGAAGGGCAAAAGCAATTGCAGCAGGGAATTGATTCTCTTGCCGCAGGAAGCTCTTCACTCGCACAAGGTACAGCCAAGATTCAGGATGGCCAGCAGCAGTTTATCGCAGGCATGAATGAATACGGACAGCAATTTGCTTCAGCAAAAGCCGGGTCAGCACAGCTGGCAGCAGGGAGCACAGAGCTTTCCGGCGGTCTCGGCAAGCTGGCTGATGGCTCTGGCGCCCTGAAAGAAGGTGCAGGAAAGCTGTCTGAAGGTGCCGGCAAAGTGGCAGAAGGGAATTCAGCATTGTCCGAAGGCTCAGCAGAGCTTGCAGGCAAACTGAAGGACGGAGCTGAGGAAGCTTCATCTGTAAGTGCGGATGACAAAACCTACAATATGATTGCCGAACCTGTCCAGGTGAAAAATGAAAAAATCAATGAAGTGCCTAACTACGGAACCGGCTTTACGCCATACTTCCTTTCATTGGGCTTGTTTGTCGGAGCGCTGCTTCTATCCATCGTGTTCCCGCTCAGGGAGCCGGCATCGGTCCCTGGAAACGGCCTGAGCTGGTTTGCAGCCAAATTTGGCGTCCTTGCAGCAGCAGGCATCATCCAGGCGCTTATCGCTTCATGGATCCTGCTTTCAGGACTGGGGCTGGAAGTTCAGAGCATCCCATTATTCCTTCTGTTCAATATTATTACAAGCCTGACCTTCATGGCGCTGATCCAATTCTTTGTTACAGCACTTGGAGATCCGGGAAGATTTGTTGCTATTCTTATACTCATCCTGCAGCTGACAACAAGTGCAGGCACCTTCCCGCTTGAACTGATTCCGGGATTCCTGCAGCATTTCAATGCCCTGCTGCCGATGACCTATTCAGTGGCAGGCCTGAAGGCTGTGGCATCGAGCGGAGACTTTGCCTTCATGTGGCATAATGCAGCCATCCTCCTTGGCTTTATGCTCGTATTCATTGCTGGCACGATCACTTATTTCACTATCATTCACAAAAGAAAGTACGCAGCAATCGCAGAATAATAGAGACAGAGAAAGACCCGGCCGGCGGCCGGGTCTTTTTGGTAAAATAAGAAAGTATATTTTTTTAACTTCGATTACTGTCTAGCTCCAGCGCCTACCCCCTCGAGGTCACAAGCCAATCATCCCAAAAAGGCAAAGAACGCCTTTCCGGGATGATCGTCTTGAGGCCCCCAGGATGGGGGTTATGCAGACGTTGCCACAGGACGTGGCGTTCTTAGTCTGCGTTCCTTAAGGGTGAGCAAGGCGCTTGCGCTTTTCTTATAATTTTATAGAATTCCAGTCAGTTCAAGTCAAGACACTTATCACATTTGGTCCCATAGCATTCGTGCTGCTCATCAATGGAGCTGCCGCACTCCGAACATTGTTTTGCTGGCAAATTCCTGAAAAATTCCACGATATTTTCTAGCATTCTGTCAGCCTCCCGGGTTATGTGTTTGTGTTTCTGTATTTATATTGTATTATAACAGTATTTATTAGTCAATGTCTGTATCAATACAATTTTAAAAAAATGAAAAAATAGGCATAATCGATTATAGTGATAATAGGGATTCGGAAAAAAGGAGGACTTTCCATGAAACTAACTGTCATAGGACCTTGGGGAGGATATCCGAAGGCCAATGAGGCCAGTGCCGGCTATCTTCTTGAACATAATGGCTTCCGCCTGCTTGTGGACTGCGGCAGCGGAGTATTATCGAAAATGCAGCAGCTCATCCAGCCGGAGGAGCTTGATGCGGTCATCATCTCCCATTACCATCCTGACCACATCGCTGATATTGGAGTTTTGCAGCATGCCCGCCTGATCCAGGGCTTTCTTGGGAAAAAGATGGATACCCTGCCGATCTATGCCCACAGGGAAAACCCTCAGGAGTTCTCGAAGCTCAGCTATAAAGATATTACAGAAGGAAAAGAGTATAAGCCGGACGAGGAATTAGCCCTTGGGCCCTTTACGATCACATTTTTAAAAACGGATCATCCAGCCCCTTGCTATGCGATGCGGTTTGAAGCAGAAGGCAAAGCAATGGTATATACAGCTGATACATCCTATAAAGAAGAGCTGGCTGCTTTTGCATCCGGAGCCTCCCTGCTTGTCAGCGAGTGCAATTTCTACGGAAATCAGAATGGAAAGAATGCAGGGCATATGAACAGCTATGATGCCGGGAAGCTCGCTGAAAAAGCGGGCGCGGAACAGCTTGTCCTGACCCATCTTCCGCATTATGGGGAGCTTTCACAGCTGGCTGAGGAGTCAGCAAGAGAATACAGCGGCCCAGTCCGCCTGGCAGCATTCAATGATGCCTACACTATCTAAAACAAAGGAGAATCATCATGCTATTTATCGACAACAAAGGGATTACAGACCCCCGCATAAATCTTGCCATTGAAGAGTATGCATTGAAGAACCTGGACATTGACCAGGAAAGCTATCTGCTTTTTTACATAAATGAGCCTTCCATCATCATCGGCAAAAACCAGAACACCATCGAGGAGATCAATACAGAATATGTTGAGAAAAACGGCATTCATGTGGTCCGCCGCTTATCCGGAGGGGGAGCCGTCTACCACGATTTGGGCAATCTTAATTTTTCATTCATTACAAAGGACGATGGGGACAGCTTCCATAACTTCAGGAAGTTCACAGAGCCTGTTGTTGAGGCTTTGAAAAAAATGGGAGTGGCAGCTGAGCTGAGCGGACGGAACGATCTTACTGCAGAAGGAAGGAAAATTTCCGGTAATGCCCAGTTCGCAACAAGGGGCAGGATGTTCAGCCACGGGACATTGCTGTTTGATTCTGAGATCGACAGTGTTGTATCGGCCCTTAAGGTGAGGAAGGATAAAATTGAGTCAAAGGGCATCAAGTCCATCCGCAGCCGTGTTGCGAATATTTCTGAATTCCTGGAAGAAAAGGTTTCGACTGAGCAGTTCAGAAGCACACTCCTGAAGAACATCTTTGGGGATCTTGACGAAATTCCGGAGTATGTACTGACAGAAGAGGATTGGGAAAAGATACATCAGCTATCAAAAGAGCGCTACCGGAATTGGGACTGGAATTATGGGAAATCACCGAAATTCAATCTCCAGCATTCACACCGCTTCCCGGTCGGCCAAATCGATGTCCGTCTGGATGTGAATAAAGGGGTTATCGAGAATTGCAAAATATTCGGCGACTTTTTCGGGGTCGGAGATGTAGCAGTAATTGAAGATAAGCTGGCAGGTCTGCGCTATGAGAAAGCGGCAATCGAAGACGCTCTTGCAGATATCAACATCAAACATTATTTTGGAAATGTCACAAAAGAGGATTTTATTGATCTTGTCTATTGAGTTTTGCCCCGCCCCGGCGGGGTTTTTTTATGGGTACGCAATACAGCGGGCCAAATATATACAAAATTTTGGCACTGTGCACTTGAATACATAAATTTCTTTCAATATAATATATTTAGAAAATTTTTTATTATTTAATGAATGATTATTCATTCATTTAGGAGGAGGGAAAATTATGAACTTATCTTTACAGCTGCATGAAACTGCTCAGAAGCTGGGTGAAAAGCCAGCCTATTATTTTATGGACAAGGAGAGCACTTATGCTGAGCTTGATGAGGCAGTTACAAAGTTTGCTTCTGGCTTGGAAAAGCTGGGAATCCAAAAGGGAGATCATGTCGCACTGCTGCTCGGCAATTCTCCATTCTTCATTATCAGCTTGTATGGGGCGATGCGCCTGGGGGCGACCGTGATTCCGATCAATCCGATCTATACGCCGGATGAAATTGGCTATATTGTCAAAAACGGTGATGTAAAAGCTATCATCAGCCTGGACTTGCTGGTTCCGATGGCAGAGAAAATGCACAGGGCCCTTCCGTCGGTTGAAAACTATATCATTTGTGAAACCCCTCAAGGCAAACAGGCAGGTGCTGATGTCTCGGCCCTGAGTGTCTATCCTAAACTGAAATCGTTTACATCAGTGCTGGCTTCAGGCGATGCCGGCTTCCAGGGACCGGAGCTCGAGGAAGAGGAGACAGCTATCATACTCTATACATCAGGCACCACAGGGAAGCCGAAAGGCGCAATGCTCACGCATAAAAACCTTTACAGCAATGCAAAGGATGTAAGCGATTACTTGAAGATGAATGAATCGGACAGGGTCATTACGTCGCTTCCGATGTTCCATGTCTTCTGCCTGACTGTTGTGCTTAACGCACCTCTGATGAATGGAGCGACCATCCTGATCGATCCTAAATTCAGCCCGAAAGAAGTATTCAGGCTGGTAAAAGAGTATGAGGCAACTGTTTTTGCCGGTGTGCCGACCATGTACAATTTCCTGCTGCAATACAGCGATGGCAAGGCAGAAGATTTAAAGTCCCTCCGCCTCTGCATTTCCGGCGGAGCATCACTGCCGGTAGCACTGCTTGAAAACTTTGAAAGAAAATTCAATGTCCTTATTTCCGAAGGATACGGGCTGTCCGAGGCTTCGCCGGTAACATGCTTCAATCCGCTTGACCGGCCGCGCAAGCCTGGCTCAATCGGGACAAGCATCCTTAATGTTGAAAACAGAGTTGTCAATGAACTGGGTGATGAGGTGCCGCCTGGTGAAGTCGGCGAACTTGCTGTAAGGGGCCCGAATGTTATGAAAGGCTATTATAAGATGCCTGAAGAAACAGCTGCCACAATCAGGGACGGCTGGCTTTTTACAGGAGATCTTGCGAGGATGGATGAAGAAGGCTATTTCTATATTGTTGACAGGAAAAAGGAAATCATCATTGTCGGCGGCTACAATGTCTATCCAAGGGAAGTGGAGGAAGTGCTGTACAGCCATCCGGGCGTGGTTGAGGCGGCTGTAATCGGCGTGCCGGATCCGAATCAGGGAGAAGCGGTGAGAAGCTATGTTGTGCTGTCTGATCCTTCTCTCACCGGAGAAGAGCTGATTGCCTACTGTAAACAGCATCTTGCTAAATACAAGCTGCCTTCCTCGATTGAATTCCTGGACGAGCTGCCTAAGAATACGACAGGAAAGATATTGAGAAGAGCATTGAAGAAACAGGTGCTTCAGACCAAATAAAGCTATGATGGCAGTTTGTCCAGGGCCATTCTGCGGATATGTGGAATATCATGTACATTTCGTTCTCAAAACCAGGCCGGATTTCGCTTCCAGCCTGGTTTTTTGACAGGAAGCTGCCTGCTTCATCCTGTCATCTTCCGCCGTGGATATGATAGAAATGCTTCATACCATGAGTGAAAAGAAAGGGTTTTCATATCCGGAAAGCGAATTATGCAGATAGACATAAAAAAGGAGTTGAAAACGAAATATGAGCAGCATTGATTTTAAGGTGGAGAATCACACGGCCGTTATTACCCTGAACAGGCCAGAAGCACTGAATGCTTTTAATTATGAGACTCTTGAAGAGCTGCAGCGGACAGTGGAGGATATCAGGATCAATCCGGATGTCCGGATTGTCATTTTTATAGGAGCAGGCGATAAAGCATTCAGTGTCGGGGCTGATCTGAAGGAAAGAAAGACACTTTCTCAGACGGAAGTCAAAAGGAATGTATATAAAATCGGCGAGGTATTCTCATTGATTGATCATCTTCCTCAGCCTACGATTGCAGCCATCAATGGATTTGCTTTTGGCGGGGGGATGGAGCTGGCCCTGTCCTGTGATTTCAGGCTGGCTGCCCAGGGAACGAAGATGGGATTGACTGAAACAAGCCTTGCCATCATTCCCGGAGCAGGCGGGACGCAGCGTCTTCCGAGGCTGATCGGACAGGCTAAGGCACTTGAGCTGATCCTCACTGCCAGGAGGCTTACAACTGAAGACGCTTTGCATTATGGATTATTGACAAAAGCAGTCCCTCAGGAACAGCTTCTTGAAGAATGTCTGAAACTCGCAGAAGAAATGCTGGCAAACGGACCTGTCGCCCTTCAGCAGGCTAAATTTGCTGTTAAACAAGGGATGAATGCGGATCTGCAGACAGGTTTGCAGATTGAGAGAAAAGCCTATGAGGTGACTATTCCGACAGAAGACAGGCTGGAAGCCCTTCAGGCGTTCTCCGAAAAAAGGAAGCCTGAATTCAAAGGAAGATAACAAAACACCCTGTGAATGGAAAGCCGTTCACAGGGTGTTTTTTGATTTTCATATTATAAACTTTCTAAAATATCAAAAAACTGCTTGAATATAGTATAATTCCCTTATATAATTTAGTGAATAAAAGCATAAAAGCATAAAAGTGCGAAAGCGGAATAGCAATTGATGGGACAAGAATGGGGGATTATTCATGAAAAAGAAAAAGTTTGGATTGGCTGCGGCAGGACTGCTGGCAGCAGGATTGCTGTCAGGGTGCGGTTCAGATGAAGCTGGAGGAAAAACAGCAGCAGAGGGAAAGAAAACATATCAAATCGGCGTAACGCAGATTGTGGAGCATCCTTCTCTTGATGCAGCGCTTGAGGGGTTCAAGAAGGCCCTTGAAGATAAAGGGCTCGAGGTTGACTATGATGTCCAGATCGCCCAGGGCGACCAGAACAACAACCAGGCAATTGCCAACAACTTTGCCGGCGACGGTGTAGATCTTATCTTTGCCAATTCGACGCCGAGCGCTTACGGGGCACTGAATGCGACAAAGGATATCCCAATCGTTTTCACCTCTGTAACAGATCCCGTTGGAGCTGAGCTCGTGGCCTCGATGGAAGAGCCTGGAGAAAATATTACAGGGACAACGGATACGCATCCGGATGCCATCCCGAATACGGTGAAATTCATGGCTGAGCAGATGGAAGGAAAAACGGTAGGAGTCATCTACAATTCGGGGGAGCAGAATTCCAATGCCCAGATCGATCTTGTGAAAAAGGCGATGGAAGGAACAGACTTAAAGCTGGAAGAGGCCACAGTATCAGCTTCCTCAGAGGTGAAGCAGGCAGCTGAATCCCTTGTAGGCAAAGCAGACATGATTTATATCATTACGGATAATACAGTTGTTTCCGCCCTGGAGTCGGTCATCCAGACAGCCAACGACAATGAGATCCCGCTGTTTGTCGGGGAACTGGACTCAGTCGAGCGCGGAGGGTTTGCGGCTTACGGGTTTGACTATGAAGATATTGGTTATGAGGCAGGGGAAATGGCGGCCAAGATCCTTGAAGGAGAGAAGAAGCCATCAGAGCTTCCTGTACAATATCCTCAAAACCTAAAGCTTCTGATCAATAAGAAGGCTGCAGAGGAAATGAATATCGGGCTTAAAGAGGAATGGGGCAGCTTGGCTGAATTTATCGAATAGAATGGTAGAATTCCCTCCCGGAGAAAGGAAGATTATATGTTCACAGCGATATTTGGATCAGTGGAGGCGGGTGCGATTTATGCGTTGATGGCCCTTGGTGTGTACCTGTCATTCCGGGTGCTTGATTTCCCGGACCTGACAGTGGATGGGAGTTTTGTTACAGGTGCGGCTGTTGCTGCTTCGATGATTGCGGCAGGCGCAAATCCGTTCCTTGCTACCATAATGGCAATGATATGCGGCTTTGCTGCAGGGTGCCTGACTGGCCTGCTCCACACAAAAGGAAAAATAAATCCCCTTTTGTCCGGCATATTAATGATGATTGCCCTTTACTCCATCAACCTGAGGATAATGGGAAAATCGAATGTCCCCCTCCTCTCAGAGGAGACTCTCATCACAAAGCTGTCCGGTTTTTGGGAGTCACTGCCGTTCGACAGCGGGATGGCATCACTGTTGACGGGCATGGGGCTCGAGGGGATGGTTCCCAAAACATGGGGGATCCTGCTGGTAATGCTTGCTGTATCAATGGTCATTAAGCTGCTGCTCGATGCTTTCCTGAAAACGGATATCGGGCTTGCCATCAGGGCAGTGGGCGATAATGAGACAATGGTGCGGAGCTTTTCGGCTGATACTGATACTTTAAAAATCCTTGGTCTGGGATTGTCCAACGGACTTGTTGCTTTTTCGGGCGCCCTTATTGCCCAGTACAATGGCTTCAGCGATGTCGGCATGGGGATCGGCATGATCATTATCGGCCTTGCCTCCGTCATCATCGGCGAGGCGGTCTTTGGGGCAAAAACGATTTTCAGGGCGACTTTAGCCGTTATTGGGGGAGCCATCCTTTATAGAATCATCGTGACCCTTGCGCTGAGGGCCGATTTTCTTGAAACAGGAGATATGAAGCTCATTACGGCTGCGATCGTTGTCTGTGCGCTCATCATCCCAAGGATGATTGAACGGCAGCGGGACAGCAGGCGGAGGAAAAAGAGGCGATTTGGCGAGGAAGAGCTGAAAAAAATGGCAGAAGAAGGCGGTGGGCAGGTTGCTGCAGCTAAAACAGATTTATAAAGTATTCAATGAAGCTACCCCAGATGAGAAAAAGGCTCTTCAGCATCTTAACCTAACCATGCAGCCAGGGGATTTTGTCACTGTCATCGGCAGCAATGGGGCAGGCAAGTCCACCTTGATGAACATCATATCAGGCCGCCTCTATCCTGATGAAGGGGAAGTGCTGATTGACGGCAAAGATGTTACGCAAATGAAAGAGCACAAAAGGTCGCGCCTGATCGGCAGGGTATTCCAGGATCCGATGGCAGGTACGTCTCCTAATTTAACCATTGAGGAGAATCTGGCGATTGCCTTTTCGCGGGCAGGGGGACGCGGCCTGCGGCTGGGAATGACGAAGAAACGGAAGGCCTTTTTTAAGGAGCAGCTTGAAATGCTCCAACTCGGGCTTGAGGACCGCCTTGAAGCAAAGGCAGGCCTTTTGTCGGGAGGTGAAAGGCAGGCACTGTCATTATTGATGGCCACCTTCACAGAGCCGAAAATCCTGCTGCTTGATGAGCACACAGCAGCGCTTGATCCGGCCCGGGCTGCCCTTATCACTGAACTGACCAGAAAGATCGTTGAGTCTTTCGGCCTGACAGCCCTGATGGTCACCCATAATATGCAGCAGGCGATCGATCTTGGAAACAAGCTGATCATGATGGACAGTGGGCAGATCATTTTTGAAGCAGGAGAAAAGGCTAAGCAGGAACTGACAGTTGAAAAATTGCTCGGGGAATTCCAGCGCATCCGCGGTGAGAAATTGAACAGCGACCGTGCTGTCCTTGCCTGAATAAAAGGTGCCGATGGCATGCCATGCGGCACTTTTTATTTTGTTATTCGTAATACATGACTACCTGGCATTTTGCTGGTGCTTCCCCCGTATTCCTGTAGCTGTGGGTCTGGTCAGCGGCAAACCGGAGGGCAGAGCCTTCCTGGATCCTGTATGGCCGGCCGCCGATGATTACCTCAATTTCCCCGCTTATGACTGTGATATATTCTTCTACCCCTTCGTTATGCTGATCTGAGGCCTGCTTCCAGCCAGGGGAGATTTCCACAATAAAAATCTCAAATTTCTTTCGCGGATCAAAGGGGAACAGCGGGAACACTTTATACTTGCCTTCATTCTCAATGATCGGGTTAATCTGACTGATGCTGGCAAAAGAAACTTCTGATGATTTTTCTGCCATCAGAGAAGAAAAAGAAATCTGGAGGCCGCTGGCAATTTTCCATAAGGTTGTGACGGTGGGGTTGGATTCTCCCCTTTCTATCTGTCCAAGCATTGCCTTGCTTACACCGGTTGCCTCTGCGGCCATGTCCAGGCTGAGCCCTCTGCTCCTTCGTATATTCCGTAAATTTTCCCCGATATTTTTATGAATATTCTCCATTTTTTCCTCCAAAGGAATTGTGTAATATAACGCACATATGTATAATATAACTCAAAAGTATAAAAGAAACACAGTATTTTCCAATAATATTTCCTTAGATACATAACGGCAGGTGAGGATAATGGCAGAATTAGCAGCAGAAAGGCCAGCAGGGGAATTCCGCAAAGGGATACAGGCAGGGATAAGCATCGCGATCGGATATTTTCCGATTGCCATAACATTCGGGCTCTTGGCAAAGACCACAGGGCTTTCAGTAGGAGAAACAGTGCTGATGAGCCTGCTCGTCTTTGCGGGTGCGGCCCAGTATATCTCCCTGAGCCTCTTGACGCTGGGTACAGGGATATTTGAAATCGTCCTTACTACCTTTATTGTTAACATCAGGCATTTCCTGATGTCAGCATCTCTTAATGAAAAGTGTGAAGACGAGCATACGGCAAATAAAATCATATTTGCTTTTGGCATTACAGATGAGACCTTTTCAGTTGCTTCCATGAAAAGAGAGAAAGTTTCTTCAGGCTATATGTTCGGCCTCATCTTTGTATCCTACTCAAGCTGGGTGGTCAGCTCCGGCATCGGCCATCTGATCGGCGCCAGTCTTCCCCAGACTCTTCAGGAAAGCATGTCAGTCGCATTATATGCCATGTTTGTGGGACTGCTCGTGCCTTCCATGAAGGGCAGTGCAAAGGTTGTGTTCCTTGCTGTGCTTGCAGCAGGATTCAATACGATATTCACAATGGCAGATCTGCTGTCGACAGGGTGGGCCATTGTCACAGCTACACTTTTGTCAGCACTGATTACTGAAGCTGTGGAAACTTTGAAAAAGAGAAGGGGAGTTAAGCGGCATGAATAGCCAAATCATTATGATGATCATCGGGATGGCGGCCGTCACCTATATTCCGAGGATGCTTCCCTTCGTCCTGTTCAGAGGGAAGGAGCTGCCTGCATTCTGGCAGGGTGTTTTGAGAAATGTCCCTTATGCGACACTGGGAGCGCTTATTTTCCCTGGAATTCTCTTTATCCAGGAAGATATCTGGTACGGCCTGCTCGGGGCAGCTGCAGCTTTCCTGGCAGCTTACCTTGGAGCAAACGTCATCGTGGTCGTCCTCGGGTCGATCGCTGTACTGTCGGTATACTCCTATTTTTTCTAGCGTGACTGCCAGGCTCAAGCTGCTGAGCCTGGTTTTTCTATTGAGGGCAGCGGATTGAAAGCGGTTTGGGAGAATATATAATTGAGGCTCCTCCATTTTGCTGTTCTAAAATAAACAATCGGTACTACACTGTAGGGAGAGGTTGTACAAAGAAAGCCCGTCCAGACTGCCCGCTTTTTGCGGAAATAGCAGCCAAGAAGAAAGGGGGAATCGAAATGGCTCGGAAAATCGGCTTTTACACAGTCATTGGATATGTAGTCTACGGGCTGTTTTTTTACTGGTATCTGTTTTATTTTGCGAATACAAGCCTGCCTTTTGAGTATCAGGGAACACAGGCAGACCCGGAAGCTTTTCTGAACGGGCGGGAGCTCATGCTGAGCGAAGAGTATTCCAGGATAAGGAACCTGCTGTTCTTTTTGTCCACCCCCCTTGAATGGGTGATTTATGTTCTTGTCCTTGTGACCGGCCTGTCTTCGGCCATGAAGAAGTGGGCTGGGAAGTCGGCGCGGGCGAAGGCTCTGCAGACGGCCATCTATCTGCTATGGCTCTCAGTCTTTGCGTTCGCCGCCACTTTCCCTTTAAGCTATATCAGCTATTCGCTGTCCAAGAGCTATAATATCTCAACACAGACCTTCAGCTCCTGGATGAAAGATGAACTGATCGACTTCTGGGTCAATTACGGAACGATGTTCATCCTGGTTTCAGTGCTGTATTGGCTGATGAAAAAAAGCACAAAAAGATGGTGGCTGTATGCATGGCTGTTATCGGTGCCGTTCACACTGTTCATGATGTTCCTGCAGCCTGTTGTGATCGATCCGCTTTACAACGATTTCTATCCGCTTAAAAATAAAGAGCTGGAAGGAAAGATCCTTCAATTAGCGGGTGAGGCACATATTCCTGCCGAGCATGTGTTTGAAGTGAACATGGCAGAGAAAACCAACTCGCTTAATGCGTATGTAACAGGCATCGGTTCAAACTCACGGATCGTTTTGTGGGATACAACACTCAACCGGCTGAGTGATGACCAGATCCTGTTCATCATGGCTCATGAAATGGCCCACTATGTAGAGAAGCATATATACATAGGGATTGCAGGATATTTAGTGCTTTCCTTGATCGGCCTGTATCTCATATCGAAGCTGATGAATCTGGTGATTGCAAGATGGGGGAGAGCCTTTAAGCTGCAGGAGGTTTCCGACATCCGCTCACTCCCTCTGTTCCTTGCGCTCCTTTCGGTACTGCTGTTTGCTGCCAGTCCGGTTACCAACCTTGTCTCAAGATATCAGGAAATGAGAGCTGACCGGTATGCCATTGAAATGACCGATGATCCGGAAGCCGCAATAGGGACATTCCAGGAATTGACGAAGGCAGGCTTGAGCCAGGTAAAGCCGCCGCTGCTTGTGAAAATTTTCCGGTACGGGCATCCGACCATGCTGGAGCGTATTTCCATGCTGGAAGAGTATGAAATGAAAAAAAGAACTGGATCCGGCAGCGAATAACAGCTGTTAAGCAGAGGGGCACCCGGCCGAGCCGGGGCCTCTTTGTTTGTTGAATCTTTTTCACAGCCGAATCCGTATGATTATTATACAAACCAAAAAAAGGGGACCTGGTGATGAATCTGGATCAAAGAATTGCTGAAGCAAGACAGCGGGAACAGCAATACGTGAAATATAACAGGCGCCTTGATGCGCTGAAGACTGAAAAAGATCAGGAAAAGGCTTCGTCAGATAGACTGAAGAAAACTTGGGAGAAAGAACTGAAGGAAGCAGATAAGCTCGAAGGCCCATCATTGTCAGGATTTTTTCTGATGCTCAGCGGCAAGAAGGAAGAAAGGCTGCAAAAAGAAAAAGAGGAAGCGTATAAAGCAAGGATTCTGTATGATGAGTCCCTGAAAAAGCTGAATGATCTTGAAGCTGACATCAGTACGTACAAAGAAAGAGCTGCAGGGCTGGAAACGGCTGGGGCAGAGTACAAAGAGCTGCTGATGGAAAAAGAGCGTCTGATCCTGCAGGAAGGCGGGGCTGTCAGCGATATGCTTTTTCATTTATCAGACCAGCTGGAGGAAAGGAGAGCGATGATTCAGGAAATACGGGAAGCTGAGAGTGCCTTAGTGGAGGCAAGGGAAGCCTTGCGCAAAGCTGATGGCGAGCTTTCGAGCGCAAAGAATTGGGGTTTTCTCGACCTTGCGGGAGGCGACTTCCTCTCGACCATGGCGAAAAGGTCATATATGGACAAGGCAAAAGAGTCCTTGCATGATGCACAGCACAACCTGAAAAAGCTGCAGAAGGAGCTCGATGACCTTGGCCGCTCCATTTCCGCCGAGCTTGAGGTAGGAAGCTTTTTGGGCATTGCCGATCTTTTCTTTGATAATATCTTTTCCGATTGGATGGTCCAGGAGAAAATCAATGCCTCTGCTGATAAAGTGAAGGAATGCCTGAATGTGCTTGAGGACCTCGAAAACGAACTCAGAACGGAGAAAGATGCTGCAGAACGGGAGATTGAGAGCTTAAAAGAGAAAAGAGTAGAGTATTTGGGCCACTGAACGGTCCGTGGATAATTAAGAAGACCCTCCGGCCGGGCCGGAGGGTTTACAGTGTTCTAGTGTCCAAATCGTTCGTTCAATTCTTTGTACTCTTTTGATAGCTGGGTGAATAGGGCCTTGTTGCGGTCATCGAGGGCTTGATCGATTTTTTGGGCCAATTTTTCTTTTTCGGATATCAGCTGGACTTCCGACAAGAGCATTTCAATGTAGAGGTGTAAGACGTACGTGTCCTTGAGCTGTTTGCGGTTCATCGTGTTCTTTTTCATCGACTCTGCATATGACTTCTCTTTCATGAAAATCACCCCTGCTGCTTTTTAATATTATATGGAGGAACAGGGGAAAATTCAACTAAATTATTTAAATTTTTAGAAAATTAATTCCGCGCTTTTGGCATTTGACAATAATTGACTAAAAATTTGCAATTATCTGGAATAAAGATGGTATAATAAAATGAAACGAAGAGCAAAGGAGATGAATCACTTGGATATGCATAAAAAAAGATTGGTGGAGGAATACGAAATAAATCCTTCTACGATGATCATCATGCCGCAGATATACGGCAAAAAAATTTACTCGCGGATCTTTGAGGTTGAAGATGAATTCCTGTCCCCGTTCAAACCGTTTGATATCGTCAAAAAAAGCTGCGGCTACTTCGGCTCCTCTTATGAGGGACGGAAGGATGCGACCAAGGATATCATTGGCGTGACGCATAAAGTCCCAATTGTCATCGACCCGACAAACCTGCTGTATTTTTTTCCGACAACTTCCCCGAACAACCCCGACTGCATCTGGATCTCTTATGAGCATATTGCAGCCCACCATCGTACAGATCCCTCACATACCAAGGTCGTATTCGGAAACAAACATACACTGATCCTCCCTGTATCATCCAGCTCATTTGAAAATCAGCTCCTCCGGACAGCTCATCTAAGGACAAAGCTTCATCAGCGGATCGAAGGGCATGGCAGGAAGATGTTCTATTTCACAGATAATCAGAGGCCCAACAGGGCTTCAGAACCCGTCGGGAGCTACCGGAACAGGAAGCTCGAGTGATCTCCGGCATGCGCCTATGCGGTAAATTACAGAGGCTGGCCTGGCCTCTTCAGACGGAGGCGGCTTTCTTCCTGCATCGTCCAGCGTTTGAACAAGTAATATTCCATCAGCTCCTGTACCCTGTTGCGGATCCTCGGATTAAAATAGTTATGGTGCTCTTCATACCCTTTATAAAGGAACATGAACATCGTAAATGCATCATCACGCTTGATCTCCTGGACCTGGAGGCGGTTATCCTTCATATAGCGCTTTACGCCTGCCAGCTCTGCCTGGATGAATTTCATCGTATCTTCAATTAAATTCAGGTAAGGCTTTTTGAGTTTAAAGGGACTATTATTAATCACACCTATGTCCCTGTTCAGCACAACCAATACCATAGGAAGATAGATTGCCTGCTCCATAATATTTCGGTCATCCTCTGGAATTCTTGTCATATCAGCTTGCTCCTCCGAACAGAAATAGAACGTTTGTTCGTTATTATTTTACTGAATCCCTGCTTTCTATGCAAGTCGAATTTAGCATCCCTCAATAACAGTCTTCCTCAGATTGGGGCATAGAGCTCATTTGGAGCAGAAAAAAAATATTTTTCCTGAAAAAATGCCAGTCAGGCAGGAAAAGTATTTCTGTTGTCGAAATAAGTAGAATGGTTTTACATATAAAGGGGAGATGATTATCATGGCAAAAAACACCATTGCATCAACAGATCTGCATCATTTAAAATCAGCGGCCGACCCCCAGCTGGCGCCGAACGGCAAGGATTGTGTCTATACGGAAACCGTTATCCTGGAGGAAAAGGATGCATACAGCTCCAATCTTTATTACATAAACACGGAAGAACAAAGCGCTCCTGTCCAATGGACATTCGGCACATGGCGCAATCATTCGCCGCGCTGGTCACAGGATGGCAGCAGGGTGGCATTCGTATCGAACCGCAGCGGGAAAAATCAAATCCACATCCTTTCCGCAGCCGGCGGCGAGTCCCGCCAGCTTACATACTGCAAGAACGGGGCTGGCAATCCGGTATGGTCGCCAGACGGCTCCAGAATCGCCTTTACTGTTTCCCTTGGAGAGGGAGAAACGGTTGATGACCGCGAAGGCGGGGAGGAAAAGGATGAAAAGCCTGTTCCGCTTGAAGTGAATAAAATGAGGTATAAATCAGATGCCCAGGGCTTCTGGAACGGAACATTCACTCATATTGCCATTGCTGACACAGATACCGGCAATATCGAGCAAGTGACAGAGGGGGAAAATGATTACAGCCTTCAAAGCTGGTCGCCGGACGGAAAGCATTTGGCTGTGACAGCAGACCTGAGCGAGGACAAGGATTTTTCATATGGCAGCGATGCCTACCTGATTAATCTTGAAACGAAAGAGCAGGAGAAAATCACCCAGGGTACAGGCTATTTCGGCAATATCACCTGGTCGCCTGACAGCCGCTATCTTGGTTTGATCGGACATGAAAGGGAGTTTGAAAATGCTACTCTTTCAAAAGCATGGGTGTATGACCGTGAGCAGGGAGAACTCCGCTGCCTGACTGCAGATACAGACCTGCTGATCGGGGATTATGCGATCGGCGACTTCCAGCAGGGAGCCGTTTCCCCAGGCCTTCTCTGGTCAAATGATAATCGAAGCTTCTATTTCCTTGCTACTGATAATGGCAGCACTGCAGTCTACTACGGGACGGTTGAAGGAGAGCTGTTCCCTGCACTGCTGGACAGGCAGCATGTCTATGGCCTTTCAACCGGAGGGAATAATGATAAGGCTGTAGTCGCTATAAGCAAGCCTGACCATCCGGGTGACCTGTTCCTGCTGGAAATCACTACAGGAAAGCTGGAGCAGCTGACCGCTGTCAACTCTGAGTTTCTGGAGAAAACCGGCCTTTCCGCAGCAGAGCCGATTGAATTTACTTCTGCTGACGGATGGGATCTCCATGGCTGGCTGATGAAGCCTGCCGGTTTTGAGGAAGGAAAGAAATATCCGCTGGTCCTTGAAATCCATGGCGGACCGCATGCAATGTATGCCAATTCCTATTTCCATGAGTTCCAGGTCCTTGCAGCTAAAGGCTATGCTGTACTCTATATCAATCCGAGGGGCAGCCATGGGTACGGGCAGAAATTTGTGGATGCCGTCCGCGGTGACTACGGGGGCAGGGATTACGAGGATTTGATGGATGCAGTAGATTATGTGCTGAAAGAATATCCGTTCATCGACCAGGACAGGCTCGGGGTGACGGGAGGAAGCTATGGCGGCTTCATGACCAATTGGATCATCGGCCACACAGACAGGTTCAAGGCAGCCGTCACCCAGCGTTCGATCTCAAACTGGATCAGCTTCTATGGAGTAAGCGACATCGGCTATTATTTCACAGATTGGCAGATCCAAGCGGGGCTTGATGATATCGAAAAGCTTTGGAAGCACTCGCCGCTTGCATATGTTGATCAGATGAATACGCCATTGCTGATCCTTCATGGCGAAAAAGATTTCCGCTGTCCGATTGAACAGGCAGAGCAGCTGTTCATCAGCCTGAAGCACCGCAAAAAAGAAACGAGCTTTGTCCGGTTCCCTGAATCCAACCATGAGCTCTCCAGGAGCGGGAAACCTTCGCTCCGGATCAGCCGCCTTGATTATATCTCAGGCTGGTTTGACAAGCATTTGTAATTTTTTATCAGTAAATAGCAGGATAATCCAGAAAAACAACCGCAAAGCTGTGAGTCTTTGCGGTTTTTTGTGTACAATAAAATAAAGGCCAGTCCTTCAGAATGCCAAGCGGCCAAGGAAAAATAGAAAATGCCAGAAGGACAAACGAAACCTTTTGCACGCAGACAGAGTCATATAAAGTGGTTATTCTTTTTATAAACCGGAGCTTTGAAAATGCGGTTCTGCAGGCTTGCTGGAAATAACAGCTGCTGCGGACCTGACTATATGATGGAAGGATAATTGTGATGAGATCGGATCGATACGAAAAAAAGCAGAAAAAGAAGAAGCGCAAATGGAAGCTGGCTGTGTTGTTCCTGCTTTTGATTATTGCCGGCACACTTGCTTATGCATACTACCAGTTTAATCAGGGTGTGGCCCAGTCTGAAGATAAAGTGAAAAATACTAATGAAGTAAAATATGAATTCAATGGCGAAACAGACAAATATGGAGGCACGAACGTACTGCTGCTTGGAAGCGATGCACGCGGGGAAGAAACGCCGCGGACCGATACAATCATGGTGGGGCAATATCATCCTGATAAAGGAACCTATAAAATCATTTCCATCATGAGGGATTCTTATGTGGACATTCCGGGCCACGGGAAAAACAGGATTAATGCTGCGTTTGCGTATGGAGGCCCGGAGTTATTGAGGCAGACGATCAAAGAGAACTTTGATATTGATATCCAGTATTATTCAATCGTCGATTTTCAGGGATTTGTTCAGCTTATAGATGAAGCATTTCCGAATGGTGTCGAAGTGGACGTTGAAAAGGAGATGTCGGATAATATAGGTGTAACGCTGAAGCCGGGGCTTCAAGGGCTGGACGGAGAGCACTTGCTCGGATATGTGCGCTTCCGGCATGATGCTGTAGGCGATTTCGGCAGGGTGGAAAGACAGCAGAAGGTGATGACAGAAATTGCCGATCAGTTCACCAGCATCCAGACATTGCCGAAGCTTCCTAAACTGGTAGGTGTCGTCACCCCGTATATCAATACAAATATGGATACCGGAGACATTTTATATATGGGCAAAAGCCTGCTGTCTAAAGAAGGCAGGCAGATTGAGACATTAAGGGTCCCTGTTGAAGGTTCCTATTGGGATGAAACAACTCCGGGAGGGGCGGATGTTCTCGGGGTCAATCTGGAACAAAACCGGCAGGCGGTCAGTGAGTTTTTGTCGAAATAATAGGCACAGGGAGCAATTTGTGGTGTAAAGACGCCTTGCCAGAGGTAAGAATAAATACCGAATTGTTTTTACTAAGGAGATTTTTCAATGGATTTTGACTTGCTCAAGGATTGGCTGACACTGGAAAATATAATGGATCTTATTGAACGCTACCGTTCTTTTGGGCCGCTGCCTGGAATATTGCTGCCAATGCTTGAAGCTTTCCTGCCTTTTCTGCCGCTGTTCCTGTTCGTCATGGCAAATGCCAATGCCTTTGGATTGTGGCTCGGCTTTCTGATATCCTGGGCAGGTGCATGTGCAGGGGCCATGCTTGTTTTTTATCTGGTCCGTACATACGGGCAGAAGAGGATATTAACTTTTTTGAGAAAACATGCAAAGGTGCAGCAGCTGATGAGCTGGATTGAGCGCCATGGCTTTGGCCCTCTGTTCATCCTGCTTTGTTTTCCCTTTACGCCATCGGCCATTGTGAATATAGTGGCCGGCCTATCTAAAATCAGCTTTGCTCAGTATATGCTTGCCGTGCTGACAGGCAAAATGGTCATGATTTTTACCATGAGCTTTATTGGCTACGATATAAGGTCATTGATTACCCAGCCCATCAGGACAGTGATTGTCCTTGCTGTTATTTTTATTCTTTGGTATGTCGGGAAAAGGATTGAAGTAAAGATAAATATGGGAGCAGATAAAGACAGCAGCAAATAAACCAGGGAGGTGGGGGACCGCGTGAAAGAAGAGGTTAAGCGGGAGGGTCTTGAGTGGATAAAGGCCTTCGCGATCGGAATCATCATTTTTGTATTTATCCGTATGTTTTTCTTTTCAAATTATGTGGTTGAAGGCGGGTCCATGATGCCGACGCTGCAGGATGGAAACAAACTGGTAGTCAATAAAATCGGCTACCAGATCGGGGAGCTGCAAAGATTTGATGTCATAGTCTTCCATGCAAATGAAAAAGAGGATTTTGTTAAAAGGATCATCGGACTGCCGGGTGACAGGGTCGATTATAAAGATGACCATCTGTATATCAACGGCAAGCTTGTGGAGGAGCCTTTCCTTGAAAAATACAGAAAAGAAACGCTCGGCGGCCGCCTGACCGGAGATTTTACCCTGGAGGAAGTGGCCCATACCGAAACAGTGCCTGAAGGACAGCTGTTCGTCCTTGGGGACAATAGACTGGAAAGCTGGGATGGCCGGCATTTCGGCTGCATTGATGCTGACCAGGTGGTAGGAAAGGTGAATCTTCGCTACTGGCCGATAGATGAAATGGATATTAAATTCTAAGGACTTGGAGAATTCAAGTCCTTTTTGCATGCAAATATGCTAAAATAGTCTAAAAATTATAAAAATGGAAAGGGGGGATAAAAATGCCTGTCATCAAAACCAAGCTGATGGTGCCCCCAGTCAAAGAAGGATATATAAGGAGAGCAAGGCTTTCGGCAAAAATGAAAGCGGTTGCTGAATATCCGCTGTGCATTGTCGAGTCAGGGGCCGGGTATGGAAAAAGTACGGCCCTGGCCCTGTTCGTCCACGATGAAAAGCTCCCTTGCAGCTGGTATTCCATATCATCCGAGGATGATGACATCATTCCTTTTTTATCCTGCCTTGTGGCATCGGTCCGGTTGGCACATCCTGATTTCGGGACTGAGATCTTAAGCATCCTGGAGCAGCTGGACCGGTATGTAAAAGAAGAAGAGATTCGTTCACTCGCCTCTTTATTTATAAATGAAGCAGCCCTTCATAGGGAAAATATACTGCTGATCCTTGATGACTTTCATCAGGTTGAGCACTCCTATACGATCAACTGCTGGATGGAAACCCTACTTGAACATATTCCGCCGAATCTTCATCTTATTATTTCAAGCAGGAGCAGGCCGGGATGGAAGCTGCTGAAAAAGATGAGGGTCACAGACAAGCTCCTTGAAATAAAGAAAGAGGACCTGGTCCTTTCCCGGGATGAAGTGGAGCTGCTCTTGAATGAATTATACGGAATTTCCATTAAGCAGGGGGATTTGGACAGAATTTGCCTTGCTACAGAAGGATGGGTCATTGCTGTGGGCATGATTGGACAGCAGCTGACAGACAAAAAAAGCATTTCTAATTTATTCGGAGCATCGTCCGGCTCCCTGGCAGACCTTTTTCAATATCTGGTCACAGAGGTATTTGCCAAGCAGCCGCCGCTTATCCAGCAATTCCTTGAACAAACAAGTATTTTTGATGATATGACAGAAGAGCTCTGCAATGAGGTCATGGGGATCGCCGGGGCAGGGGCAATGCTTCAGCAGCTGACAGAGAAGAACCTTTTTATCCATAAGATAGGGGAAAAGGTATACAGATACCATGCCCTGTTTAAGGAATTCCTTGAAAAGCAGCTGAAAGCCGGCCAGCCGAATAGCTACCGCCTTTTAAATGAGCGGTGTGCACGCCATTTCGTACGGAGCCTTCAGTGGGATGATGCCCTTAAGCATTTTGAGAAGATTGGTTCAACAGAAGAGATAGCGTCTATATTAAGCGACCAGGGGCTAAGGATGCTTGAAACCGGTAAGCTGGGAAGCCTGTCAGACAGGATTGCGGGCATCCCCGGTCAGACAAAGGACAGATTTTATCCCGTCTGGTTCCTTGAAGGGGAAGTATTGCGCTACAGATCTTCGTACCAGGAAGCAGAGCTTGCCTATGACAGGGCGGCAACAGGGGCTGACGGTAAGAAGGACCTGATTTGGAAGGCGCGTGCACTTGAAGGGAAGGCAAGGATCTATCTGGACACGATTCAGCCGCATAAAGCAGAGCGCATTTTATCCCAGGCAATACAGCTGAAGGAAGGGAATATCCGCGGGGGAAGGGATGAGCCGGCGAGACTGTATCATTTGCTTGCGGAAAACCTTATAAATGCCGGGCAGGCCGCCAAAGCAGAAAAATGGATGGAGAGGGCAGAATCCATGGGGCATCAAATGCTGGATAAAAGCCTTCTGGCCCGGCTTTATTTAAGAACGGGTAAATTGACAGAAAGCCGGAAAATTTTGATGTCCGGCCGCAAAACAGAGAGTGAGGGCAAACCGCTCCCGAAATCGCACCGGGAGACAGATCTGCTGCTGGCCCTTATCGAGGCATTTACAGGCAATGGGGCAGAAGCGAAAAAGTTGTCCCAGGAAGGCATCCAGCAGGGAATCAGTACAAAGGCACCGTTTGTAGAAGCCTGCGGCTGGATCAGGCTTGGGCATGCGGCACAGCTGCTGGGGGAATATGATTCTGCCCTTGCGGAAAAATGCTACAGGACTTCCTTGGACATAATGGACCGGCTTGAAATTGAAAGAGGAAAAGCAGAGCCTTTAATGGGATTATGCATTTTATACGGAGAACGGAATGACTACAGCAAATCGATGGATGCCGGGAAGGCAGGATTGCAGGAAACCGAGAGAGTGAAAGATATGTGGCTGTCTTCCCTGATCCTCATCAGTATGGGCATCAGCTCTGCTTATGGAAGGCGCTTCGGTGAAGCAGATAAGCATTTTGACCTTGCATCAAGCATGCTTCAGCAGTGCGGGGATGATTACGGCTGTATGCTGGCTTTATTCTGGAAAGCCTATTCTGCTCATCAGCAGGGGCTTCAGGAAGATTTTGAACACTCATTTAAGTCTTTCCTCAGCCAGATGCAATGGGGGGACTATGAGTTTTTCCTGTTCAGAAGGACATTGTTCGGCCCAAGGGACCTGCAGATGTTTGCACCCATTCTAATTGAAGCAGAAAAAAGCAGCATTATGCCTGATTATACTGCAAGGCTGCTAAAAGAAATGAATCTTGGCAACCTTCATTCCCACCCGGGATTCACCCTCAAAGTGAAAACACTCGGGCAGTTCCGAGTATGGCTGGGCGATAAAGAAATCGACGAAGGGGGATGGCAGCGGGGAAAAGCCAAAGAGCTCCTCCAGCTTTTTCTCACCCACCTCCACCAGCTTATCCGGAAAGAGGATATATTTGATATGCTTTGGCCGGAGCAGGATGCCGCGAGTGCGGATAGAGACTTTAAGGTTGCCCTGAACGCACTCAATAACGTACTTGAACCAAACCGCAAGCCAAGGAAGAACCCATTCTTCATCAGCAGGGAAGGCACCTCCTATGGGATAAATCCAAAAGCTGTCATAGATTTGGACTCCATCCTTTTTGAGGAGTGGATCAAAGATGGGCTGGAAGAGAAAGACCATGGGAAAAGCATCCACAGACTTGAAAGAGCCCTGAAACTGTATGCCGGGGACTATCTGCCTGAGCGGCGCTATGAAGATTGGTGCATCAGTGAAAAAGAAAGGCTGCAGGTCTACTTTCTGAGAGGTGCTGAAAAGCTCGCGCAGCTTTGTGTCAGGAAAGAAGACTATGACATGGCGATTGAATGGTGCGAAAGAATAATAGAAAAGGACCGGACGTGGGAGGAGGCTTACAGGCTCCTGATGTACTGTTATTACAGCAAAAATAATCGCCCCCGGGCAATCAGATGGTTTCAGAAATGCTGTGAGGTTCTTGAGGAAGAGCTGGGCGTTGCGCCTTTGGAGCCTACGCTCCATATGCATGAAATGATCATGGAATCGGGGAATGTGGCGGGACATGCGCAGTGGTGATTTGTGGAAAAAAATGTAAAGCGGAATGAATATCGCCAATTCTAGGGCGAATAAATGAAAAACTGGGGTGAATCATTCTAATTCTTGGACGAATAACAGCCAATTTGGGTAGAAAAGATTTAATTTTAGAATGAATAATGCCAGCGGCCCGCTTCGGGGCGCTGTTCTAACCTGCATCTGCCTGCGCCGGAGCCTTTGCTCCGGCGCATTTTAGCATTAGAGAATTTAATCGGTGTGTTTTCCGCATTTTTATTTGTCCAGCTCCAAAGCCTAGCCCCTCGAGGTCTTAAGGCAAGCAGATCAAAAGGTTAAAGAGCCAACCTTTCGCTCTGCTCGCCTTAAGCTTGTCGGGGCTGAGCAAGGCTTTTCCGCATTTCTAGTTGTCCAGCTGCGGCTCCTAGGTGCTCGAGTCATAAGCCACTTTGGAACCGAAGGCAAAGAACGCCTTCAATTCCAAAGCGTCTTATGATTGTCGCACCTTAACAGCCGCCTCCGCTTTTCTAATTGTCCAGCTCCAAAGCCTAGCCCCTCGAGGTCTTAAGTCAAGCAGATCAAAAGGTTAAAGAGCCAACCTTTCGCTCTGCTCGCCTTAAGCTTGTCGGGGCTGAGCAAGGCTTTTCCGCTTTTCTATTTGTCCAGCTCCAGCGGCTAGAGCCTCGAGTCATAAGCCACGCAAGAATTAAAGGCAAAGAGCGCCTTTTATTCTTGCGCGTCTTATGCTTGTCGGCTCTGGGCAAGCCGCCTCCGCTTTTCTATTTAACAAGCTGCGCCTTATAAGCAGGCTGGCAGTATACACAGATGTGGACATTGACGTCGGCAATGAGGATGTCGGCGGCATTGTATTCAATATCACAGAATGAGCAGGCAACCATTTTGTCTTCTTCGAATGCTTCAACAGTTTCAGGAATAGGGTCATTTACCTTGATAAGCTCCACCCAGATGCCTTTTGAAAGCGGAAGATTGGTCTTTAAATATTCATTGGCTGCCTCTTCTGTTTCCCAAAAGCCTAAATCCCACAGCAGTTCATTTGCGCTTCCATCCTGTGTCATCAATCCATAAACTGTTTTCATTATCTTTCGTCTCCTCTCAGACGGAAATTAAGATCAATAGATTTCTTATCTCTTTTCCGCTTTTCTTAAGTATTAAACCATTTGCAGGAATTTCCAGATCGGGCAGGTCTATTTCATCCGGCAATAGAAATTAAGAATATATCTTGGCTGTAACCGATTTGTAACTGGGGCTGATTAGGATGAAGGCAGGAAGATTTGCAGCAAACAATTGATTTCAAGGGGGAGAAAGGATGAAAAAGAATACAAGGAAAATGGCATTGGGCTGCCTGATGTCGCTGATGGTGGTCTTTTCGAGTGCCTGCAGTTCAGAAGAATCGGGAGGCAGCGGGGATGAGAAGAGCGATCCGATCAAAATCGGCGTGCTGGCCTCGCAGACAGGCGGGCTCGAGTCATATGGGGAACAGACACTGCGCGGCTTTGAGCTGGGCCTGGAATATGCAACAGACGGCAAAAATGAAGTGGCTGGAAGGAAGATTGAGTTCATCGTAGAGGATACTGAAACAAAGCCGGAAGTGGCTGTCCAAAAGGCGACAAAGCTGCTTGAGGAAGATGAAGTTGATTTCCTGGTCGGATCCTCCAGCTCCGGTGATACATTGGCTGTTCTTCCCCTGGCGGAAGAATATGAGAAAATCATGGTCGTCGAGCCGGCGGTCGCTGACAGCATCACAGGATCAGAGTTCAATCCTTATATATTCCGGACCGCGCGCAACTCTTCTCAGGATGCAGTCGCTGGTGCTGCAGCCATCGCGGGTGACGGTGTGAAAATAGCGACGCTAGCCCCTGATTATTCTTTCGGGCGCGACGGTGTGGCTGCATTCCGGGATGCAGCGGTGAAGCTTGGCGCTGAAATTGTCCATGAAGAGTACGCAGATCCTGCCGCAACCGATTTTACTGCAAACATCCAGAAAGTGATTGATTCCAAGCCGGATTATCTGTTTGTCATCTGGGCGGGGGCCAACTCACCCTGGAATCAGATCGCTGATATGAAGGTCCAGGATAAAGGCATCAAAATTTCCACAGGCGCGCCGGATATTGCTGCCCTAGCGACAATGGAGCCATTGATCGGGATGGAAGGGTTCTCTGTCTATTATCACGATCTTCCGGATAACGAAATCAACAGCTGGCTGGTAGAGGAGCATAAAAAGCGGTTTGACGGGGATGTGCCGGATCTCTTCACTCCAGGAGGCATGAGCGCCGCGATCTCCATCGTGGAAGCTCTGAAGAAAACCGAGGGCAGTACAGATGCAGACACGCTCATTGAGACAATGGAAGGAATGAGCTTCGAGACGCCGAAGGGGAAGATGACATTCAGGGCAGAAGACCACCAGGCCCTTCAGGCATTGTACGCAATCAAGCTGGAGAAAAAGGATGGTGTTCCATACCCTGTCCCGGTGCTGGTGAGGGAACTGTCTCCTGAAGAGACAGCGCCTCCTGTCCTGAACAAGTAAGTGAAAACCGGATTATAAAATGAGTAATGGCGATGGACTCCGGCAGCAGGCCTGGGTCCATTGCTGCAAAGCGGGTCCGGGCAATGCCCAGGCATCCTTTAGTATGCTGCGGGCAGCTGAATATAAAAGTGGAGGTGGGCAAATGGGTCCAATCATAGAAACAAAAGATTTATCTATATCATTCGGAGGCCATAAAGCAGTGGATTCTGTCTCGCTTGCTGTCCCGGAAAATGAATTTTTATCGATCATCGGTCCAAATGGAGCAGGCAAAACAACTTTTTTCAACCTGCTGAGCGGCCAGCTCGCCCCTACAGGGGGATCGATCTATTTGCGGGGGGAAGACATCACAAAGCTTTCTTCTGTTGAAAGGACGAGAAGGGGGATCGGCAGAAGTTTTCAAATTACGAATGTATTTCCAAGTTTGACTGTATTGGAGAATGTAAGGCTTGCGGTCCAGTCCCAGGCGGGCATCCGCTATCAAATGCTGCGCCATTTCAAAAGGTACAAAGAGCTTGAAGAAAAAGCGTCTGAATGGCTGAAGCTGGTATTGCTTGATAAAAAACAGGATGCAGCCGCCGCCAATCTGGCGCACGGCGAGAAAAGAAAGCTGGAAATTGCCATGCTCCTCGCCCTGAATACCGAGGTTCTTCTGCTGGATGAGCCGACAGCAGGGATGTCACTGGAAGAGGTTCCGGCCATTCTTGAAGTCATCAGGAAAATTAAACAGGAAAGCGGCAGGACCATCATTCTGATTGAACACAAAATGGATATGATCCTTGATTTATCAGACAGCGTCATGGTGCTGTTCAATGGCTCCCTGCTGGCTAAGGGGACCCCTCGGGAAATCATGGAAAATGAAACGGTGCAATCCGCATATCTGGGAGGTTTTGAGCATGCAGGCTCAGCTTAAGCTGACAGATGTAGAAACGTATATAGGCCAGTACCATATCCTGCAGGGAGTCTCGCTGGAAGTGGCAAAAGGGGAAGTCACCGTGCTTCTGGGCCGCAACGGTGCAGGGAAGACTTCCACCCTCAGAACCATCATGGGGCACAATGTCCTGAGCAAAGGGAGCATAGAGTGGAAAGGGACAGAAATCGGCGGCCTGCCTCCCTATGAGATTGCGAGAAAAGGACTTGGCTATGTGCCGGAGGACCAGGGGATATTTGCAGGGCTGACGGTTGAAGAAAATATGAAGGTGGCCATGCGGAAAGAGACTCCTTCCGCTTTGGAAAAGCTGGATTGGACGCTGGACCTTTTCCCGGACTTGAAGCGTTTCTGGAAAAAGCCGGGCGGCCTTTTAAGCGGAGGGCAGAAACAGATGCTTTCCATCGCAAGGGCTTATGTGAATGATAATGTTTTAATGCTGATCGATGAGCCCAGCAAAGGGCTGGCACCGATCATGGTTGAAAAAGTGATGGATTCTATCATGCAAATGAAGGAAAAAACTACGATCGTCCTTGTTGAACAGAACTTCATGATGGCGAGCGCGGTTGGCGACCGCTTCTATATTATTGATGATGGAAGAACGGTGGGGGGCGGGCCGATGTCCGTGCTGAAGGAAGATGAATCTATGAGGAAAAAATATTTGGGCATTGCCTAGAAAGGAGAGTATAAGATGGAGGTGCTTATTAACCTTAGCATAAACGGACTTGCGACCGGTATGCTGATTTTTTTGCTGGCGGCAGGACTGACGCTCATATTCGGACTGATGGATGTCCTTAATTTTGCCCATGGCGGGCTGTTTGCATGGGGAGCCTACAGCGGGACATGGATATTTGCCCAGACAGGCAGTTTTGCTGCCGGGATCATCGGGGCAGTCGTGACCGGGCTTATACTGGGTTTTTTAACGGAACGGTGGATCATCAAGCCGGTATACGGGAATCATGTCCAGCAGATATTAATCACACTTGGACTGATGCTTGTATTATCCGAGCTTCTTAAAGTTGTCTGGGGCCCCAATCAGCTGTCCGCCTCCCCGCCATCCTACCTGGCCGGCAGCTGGGAGCTTGGCGGAGTGATCATCATTAAATACAGGGTATTCATCATCATCGTCGGCCTGCTCGTTTTCCTCGGGGTGCAATATATCTTGCGCAACACCAAAATCGGACTCGTTGTACGGGCCGGTGTCATGGATAAAGAGATGGTCCAGTCCCTGGGGATCAATATTAAAAGAGTCTTTATGATTGTTTTCATGGCAGGATCGGGAATGGCCGCATTGGGCGGGGTGCTTTTAGGACCGTATTCGGGTGTCATCCATGCGGAGATGGGGATGGAGTTTGCCATCCTTGCTTTCATCGTTGTTGTAATTGGAGGGATGGGCAGCTTCTCGGGATCCATTCTTGCTGCCATTCTGGTAGGGCTTGCGGGAGCTTTCATGTCCTACTATGTTCCATCCCTTTCCCTGGCTGTTAACATGCTGCTGATGGCTGCTGTGCTTATCTTCAGGCCGCAGGGGCTATTCAGATTGAAGGGGCGGGGAGTATGAAGCATACCATTGATAATAAAAAGGCCGTGATCTACACGTTTATAGCAGCGGCATTGATGCTGCTGCCATTTGTATATGAATCAAGGACAATGCTGATCTTGTTTACACAAATTTTTATTTTTGCCATTTTTGCCATGAGCTACGATATCCTGCTTGGATATACAGGGATCGTTTCCTTCGGCCATGCCATGTTTTTCGGGATCGGCGCCTATACAGCAGGCGTGATGATGAAAAGGCTTGAACCGACAATGGTGAACCTTCTATTGGCTGTGCTGCTGACAATTGTTCTTACCGCTGTCCTCAGTTATGCAGTCGGCCTTCTGACACTAAGGCTGAAAAGCCATTTTTATGCCATGCTGACCCTGGCATTTGCCGGCCTTTTCCTGGTTCTTGCCGAGAAGTGGAGAACTGTTACGTACGGAAACGACGGATTTACCTTCCGGGTCCCGGATCTATTGAAAGACCGGACAGACTTCTACTTTATCTGCCTGGCGGCTATGATTCTCGTTTTTATGATATTGTCGCGGTTCACCCATTCTCCGCTCGGAAAGGTGCTCCAAGCCATCCGTGAAAATGAACAGCGCACAGAGTCCCTTGGCTATAATGTGATTCAGTACAAAATTGCCGCAAGTGTTGCAGCCGGTGTTATAGCAGGGATTGCCGGGATGCTGTACAGCATATCCCTCCGCTTCGTCAACACGAGCGTATTTACGATGGATATCACTCTTGATGCCCTGCTGATGACGATTATAGGCGGGGTCGGAACATTGGCGGGGGCCATCATCGGGGCGGGGATCATTGAATTTGCCCACCACTGGCTGACAGAACTGGCAAAGGTCCATTGGATTTTTGAACGGTGGATCATCTTCTTTGGAATCATATATATACTGGCCGTGATGTTCTTTCCGAAAGGGATTCTCGGGACGCTTAAAGGGAAGAGGTGGAAACGCACTGAAAAAGAAGCAGACAAAAAAGAAGAAAAGATTGCCGGCTAGGGGGGAGAAGATGGTTCATGGCCAGGTTGCCTCGTTCATTATCCGGATTTATCTGAGTGATCAGGAAGGAACACCAGGCAAAAGAAATTGGAGGATTAAGGTGACGCATGTGCAGGAAGACAGGGAAACATTCTTTGAAACGCTGGAAGAAGCCAATGATTATATGAAATTGGCAGCCGGGGTGATGGGGCCGGTGCAATAAGGAGGCGGAAAATCTGGATATCGGAATAGCAGCAACAGGCATTTATTTGCCGGAAACATATATAACTGGTGCAGAAATTGCCAAAAAAGCAGGAATCCCGCTTGATATTGTTGAAAATAAAATGGGTATCAAAAAGAAGCCGGTTCCAGGCGCAGAAGATCATACCTGCGAGATGGGGATCAGGGCTGCCCGCGAAGCAATCGGAAAAGCTGGAATTGATCCGCTGGAAATCGACCTGGTCATTTATATCGGCGAAGAATATAAAGAATATCCCTTATGGACCGCAGGCATTAAGCTTCAGCATGAAGTCGGGGCCTATAATGCCTATGCATTTGACATGGCCCTCCGCTGCGGAACCGCTATAATGGGGCTGAAGACAGCGAAGGATATGATGTCAGCAGATCCCGGCATATCGACAGTCCTGCTTGCCGGCGGCTACAGAAACGGGGATTTCATCAATTACGAAAATGATAGGACCCGGTTTATGTTTAATCTGGGAGCAGGAGGCGGTGCAATCCTTTTAAAAAAAGGATTATCCTCAAACAAGCTGCTGGAAAGCGCCATCATAACAGATGGATCTTTTTCAGAGGATGTTGCGGTGGTGGCCGGAGGAACCAGGAACCCGTTGACGGCAGAGGCTCTGGAACAAGGCCTCTATCAGCTTGATGTGATGGATCCAGTCGGAATGAAGCAAAGGCTGGAACAGAAGTCCATGGAAAACTTCCTGAAGGTAATAAGGAAAGCGGTTGCAAAAAGCGGCTATGCAGAGGATGATATCCATTATCTTGCGATGCTCCATATGAAAAGGTCTGCTCACGACTTTGTCCTTCAGGAGCTTGGCCTTGGACAGGGGCAATCCATTTACCTGGAGGATTTTGGGCATATCGGCCAATTTGATCAAATATTGTCATTGGAGCTTGCTGAAAAAGAGGGAAGGCTGGCCCCCGGGAAAATAGCTGTCCTGGTCAGTGCAGGCATTGGCTATGCCTGGGGAGCTTCTGTCATTAGATGGGGGGAAGATGGAAAGTGAGCAGGAATGCAGAACTGAAAAAGATTGCTTTGAGCAGCGGGGAAACCATCAGCTGGAGGGAAAGGGAAGGCGGCAGGCAGAAGCTGCTGCTCATCCATGGCAATATGACTTCCTCGAAGCATTGGGACCTTGTGTTTGAACATCTGGACCCGAAATATAAGCTGTATGCGATCGATCTTAGAGGGTTCGGCCAATCCAGTTATTTCGAGCCAATCCGTTCCATCAAAGACTTTTCGGATGATGTAAAGCTGTTTTGCGATGCAATTGGCCTCTCCGATTTTTCCGTTGCCGGCTGGTCGACGGGAGGCGCGGTTGCTATGCAGCTTGCTGCAGACAATCCCGGTCTATGCAATCGCCTGATTCTTTTGGCCTCAGCTTCCACAAGGGGATACCCGTTTTACGGGACGTCAGGGGATGCTGTGCCTGATTCATCAGCACGCCTGACAAGCCTGGAACAAGTAAAGGCGGATAGAAGCAAGACGATCCCTGTGCAGTCGGCTTATGACAGAGGGGACAGGATGTTTTTAAGAGCGATGTGGGATGCCCTTATTTATGATAAAAATCAGCCTGAGCCTGCAAGATATGAAGAGTATCTGGATGATATGCTGACACAGCGGAACCTTGCTGAAGTCTATCATTCTCTTAACATTTTCAATATAGGTTCCGTTCCGAATGGTGCAGCACCCGGAACAGGGGACGCGGATAAAATTAAGGTGCCGGTGCTGGTCCTGAGAGGCGACCGGGATCAGGTAATAACAGCGGGGATGGCCCGGGAAATCCTGGAGGACATCGGAAGCAATGCACACTTTGCAGAATTGAAGGATTGCGGCCATTCACCGCTTGTCGATGATATCGGGCAGCTGACTGATGCGGTGTCGGAATTTTTGGATAAAGAGCTGGAGGTATTAAAGTGAGACTAAAAGAGAAAACAGCCATTATTACCGGGGCGGCCAACGGAATTGGATTTGCCGCAGCCGAAAGATTTGCACGAGAAGGGGCCAATGTGGTCCTGGCCGATTTCAATGAGGAAATCGGCAGGGAAAGAGAAGGGGAGTTAAATAGAGAAGGACTTCATGCCAGGTTTATTCAGGTAGATGTATCCAAAAGGGAAAGCATTGACGAGCTGGTCCGGCAGGTGCTTGAGGAGTATGGGAGAATCGACATTCTGATCAATAACGCAGGGATTACCCGTGACAGCATGCTGTCCAAAATGGCTGCCGAGGACTTCCAAAAAGTGATTGACGTCAACCTGACCGGTGTATTTCATTGCACCCAGGCTGTTGTCCCAAGCATGATTGAACAGGGGAAAGGGAAGATCATCAGCACTTCATCTGTATCAGGCGTGTATGGCAATATCGGCCAGACCAATTATGCTGCCGCAAAGGCTGGTGTTGTGGGCATGACAAAAACCTGGGCAAAGGAGCTGGGCCGAAAAGGAATCAACGTCAACGCCGTTGCCCCCGGTTTCATCCATACAGGAATGACAGCAAAGGTGCCTGAGAAGGTGATCGGGCAAATGAAACAGATGGTGCCGCTTGGTCGCCTGGGCAGCCCGGAGGATATTGCCAATGCCTATTTATTCCTTGCCTCCGATGAATCTGATTATATTAATGGAACCGTCCTGCATGTGGACGGCGGCATTATGATGTAAGAATAAGTCTGCTGGGAGGGAAAGAAAAATGAGGACTGCGGTTATCGTATCAGCTGCAAGGTCGCCGGTCGGAACCTTTGGAGGTGCATTCAAGGATCTCCTGCCAACCGATCTGGCTGTACCAGTCATTAAGGAGACTGTAAAAAGAAGCGGGCTGGAATACCATGAAATCGATGAGGTGATCCTCGGCCATTGCATCCAGCGGACCGACCAGCCCAACACGGCCAGGACCGCAGCGCTGCTGGCGGGGCTTCCGGATGAGACTTCGGGATTCACTGTCCAAAGGCAGTGTGCATCCGGCATGCAGGCGGTCATTTCGGCAGCCCTGCAAATCCAGGCTGGCATATCTGATATCGTAGTGGCAGGCGGTGTGGAGGCTATGAGTTCAAGCCCTTACCTCCTGAAGGATCACCGCTGGGGAGCGAGGATGCAGCATGGTAAAATTACCGATTCTGTATGGGAAATCCTCGAGGATCCGATCCACCATATCATGATGGGTGAAACAGCTGAAAATCTGGCAGAGCTTCATGGGATAACAAGGGAAGAGCAGGATGAAATGGCACTGCTGAGCCACCAGCGTGCCCTGAACGCCATTGAAAAAGGTTATTTTGAAGAAGAAATTGTCCCTGTAACAGTCAAGCACAGGAAAGGGGAAACCGTTGTATCCCGGGATGAGAACCCGCGGCTTGATCTGACAGCAGAAAAGCTTGCCGGCCTAAAGCCTGTTTTCCGGGAAAATGGAACCGTGACGGCGGGGAATGCCTCCAGCCTGAATGATGGGGCAGCAGCACTGGTGCTTATGTCCGAAGAAACGGCAAGGGCAAAAGGACTCACGCCGCTTGCCCGGATTGCCGGCTTTTCAGTGTCAGGCGTCGACCCTAAAATCATGGGGAGAGGACCTGTCCCGGCAGTCAGGAAAGGCTTGCAGCAGACTGGCTGGGCTCTGGAGGATGCAGACCTGATCGAAGTGAATGAAGCATTCGCAGCCCAATATCTCGCTGTTGAAAAGGAGCTTGGCCTGGACAGGAGCAAGGTAAACGTCAATGGCAGCGGCATCAGCCTCGGACACCCGATCGGCTGCACAGGAGCTAGACTCATCGTCAGCCTGGTGCACGAACTGAAAAGAAGAGAACTGAAAAAAGGAATCGCCTCCCTCTGCGTCGGCGGAGGCATGGGAGCTTCGGTTTTTATAGAAAGATAACAAGAGAGGCCTGACATGCCTCTCTTTCTATTTGCAGCTAAAAGGGATGGGTGAAAGCATTCTTATTTCCTAATGTTTTGGGAATAGTAATATTAAACACGGAGATATCAAAATGGAGTGTCCCCGTCTTTCTCAGGAGAATTTTATCCGCCCAAAAAGTTTTAAAACCCTGTTGATTGGAGTAGAAGGCACGAAGACTCCTGGAGCGACCGAGCATAGGTCATAACATATAACGGGTGGGATTCCCGTCGAGAAAGAACTAGCCATTCACTTGTAGCGAGTCTTGGAGGGCAAGTGGCAACACTTTGCCTTTAAGCGTAGACAGCGAGGTAATGGGCCGTAAGCCGTATGGTTGAAGGGATTGAGCTCCGAAATTCGTGCACAATTGGAAGGCCGATGTGTTCAGGAGTACAGAAGGCAACACCGTCTGTTTCGATAAAGGCAAGAAACAAACGGCTTCCCGGAGTCGATGACCTCGGCACGTTACACATTGATATGTTATGGCAACTCGGGAGATCCTTTAAGTCTTCTCCTGGAAACAGGAAAAAGTAATGACGAACAAGTGATAACAAAGCAAGGGCTGTCAAATGCTTAAAGGAAGTCGGATAGCCTCATAGTACCAATGAAGTCGGGTAACTCTGACGGAGGGAAGGCGGCTACCTG
>NZ_VTER01000012.1:0-128913 GCF_008180445.1 Bacillus infantis | reverse complement strand
TATTTGGCGAAGCATATTATCTTTGGGGATAACGACATCATAGATAGCTATATATGGGCTTAGAGGGAGCGATTCTTGAAAGGAAATCATTTGGATACCACCTAGAAATTGTTGTTAGCCATATTATAAAATAAAAAAGCAGTTGAAAGTTGAAAAATCAACCTTCAACTGCTAAAAAAAGAAGTTCACCTTGATAACCGGTAAATGAATGAATTCATTACTGTATAAGAGTTTAATGTTTTTATTGAAATGTACTTTTTCAGTGCCCTCGCTGTGCTCCTGTGGGGTCTCAACTCTTCCGCTATTTCCCGCAGGACATTGAATCCTCTTCTCTGAATTTACATCGCACGAAGAAAATGCGCATGCATTTTATGAGGAGTCTGCGTGCCTTGCACTCCAATCAACAGGGTTTTTAACTTTATTCGGCAGTGCTAAGATCCTAAATTAAAATCTTTTAGTGCTTACAAATAAGGCATGATCTCAGTCTTTTGGTTCTTCGGTTGGAGGCATTAGCAAATGAAGTATTATGTTGAGGGAGCATTTGAGAATAAATTTTCCTTTTTAGAGGGGGCTGTTGATTTGCGTTCCAGGCACTTCGCTTTCCGCGGGGCGGCGCTGAGCCTCCTCGTCGTCCCTCCTGCGGGGTCTCAGCTCTGCCGCTGCAATCCCGCAGGAGTCTACGTGCCTTCCACTCCAATCAACAGGGTTCATAACTTTGTTCGGGAGTGCTAGGATTTACTATTAAATTTTTTAGTCCTCATTACAAGGCATTATCTCTGTCTTTTGTTCCTTTGGTTGGAAATCTTAACACTTATATACCTTTCGGAAATTATATTTGATTGCATTGGGATCAATTTTCCTTTTTAGAGGGGGGCTGTTGATTTGCGTTCCAGGCACTTCGCTTTCCGCGGGGCGGAGTTGAGCCTCCTCTTCGCTGTGCTCCTGCGGGGTCTCAACTCTTCCGCTATTTCCCGCAGGACATTGAATCCTCTTCTCTGAATTTACATCGCACGAAGAAAATGCGCATGCATTTTATGAGGAATCTACGTGCCTTGCACTCCAATCAACAGGGTTTGATAACTTTATTCGGTAATGAAAAGATCTGAATCCATTCCAATTGGTTACTATAAATTAGACATTATTTTAATGAATCACTTTAACCCCAATTCCAGCTTCCTCGGCCATGATCCCCGCTTCTTTCAGTATCCCGAACATTTCCTCATATTTCTGAAGGTATTCCTGAAGTTTAAGGTGTTTGTCTTCTAATTCCTTTTCCAGGAGCTTGTTTCTTTCTGCGAGTTTGGCCGATTCCTCCTGCAGTTCTTTTTGTTCATTTATGAGCGGAATTAAGGACTGCAGCTTTTGAAGGAATGCTAATCCATCTCTGAGGCCCAGGATATCTCCAAGAGCAGGATCTTCACGATTATCCTGCTTCACAGAGGGAGCGGCCTGGTGTTTCAGCAGGATGTTATATCTTGCCCTGCAGGCAGTAGCCGTTCTTGCAAGCTTTTTGGCGGCTTCCTCATAGCAGGCCTGTTTCGTACGTCCCTGGTTTGTTCCTTCTTCCATTGCTTCCATAAGGAGCCGGTCCTCTTCGGCAGTCCATTTTTTATTTTTTGCTGTCATGCTCCGTCCTCCTTTTTCTTTATTTCTTTATCGTCACCTGCACAGATGTTCTTATTCAAAAAAGGGGCTGTCCCTAACTGTGACAGCCCCTTTTTGTAAGAGTCATTCATTTGCTTTTATTAAGTTTTTCATAAATAGCTGAGAGGGCCTGTTCGAATTTACCGGTTGTTTTAGGCTCATAATAGATTTTGTTTTTGATTTTATCAGGGAGGTACTGCTGCTTCACCCAGCCTCCAGGATAATCATGCGGATATTTATAGTCGATTCCTCTTCCAAGCTCCTTGGCACCTTTGTAATGGGCGTCCTTCAGATGCTGAGGGACTTCGCCGCTTTTGCCTGCGCGGATATCGGCAAGTGCGGCATCAAGGGCAGAATAAGCTGAGTTCGATTTCGGAGATAAACACAATTCTATGACAGCGTTGGCAAGGGGGATGCGCGCCTCCGGAAATCCGATCCTCTCCGCGGTTTCAATGGCAGCGAGCGTCCGTGCGCCAGCCTGCGGGCTGGCAAGCCCGATATCTTCGTAGGCAATGACAAGCAGCCTTCTGCTGATGCTCACAAGGTCCCCGGCTTCAATCAGCCTTCCCAGATAATGAAGGGCGGCGTTCACATCGCTGCCTCGTATGCTTTTTTGGAATCCTGACAGCACATCATAGTGTGCATCCCCGTCCTTATCATGGGCAAAGCTTTTTCGCTGCAGGCATTCTTCGGCAGTCCCAAGAGCAATGCTGATGACTCCACTTTCATCTTTTTCTGTTGACAGGACAGCCAGCTCCAGGGCATTCAGGGAGCTGCGGACGTCCCCATTTGAAGAAGAGGCGAGATGTGACAGGGCATCTTCGTCTATTTCGACATTTTCATTTCCAAAGCCGTTTTCTTTGTCCTGCAGGGCTCTGAGCAGGCTTTTCTTGATATCCTCTTCAGAAAGCGGCTTAAGCTCAAAGATTTGGCAGCGGCTCCGTATTGCAGGATTGATCGCATGGTAAGGATTGCTTGTTGTGGCGCCGATCAGCACGATCATCCCATTTTCCAGGTAAGGAAGGAGAAAATCCTGCTTGGCCTTATCCAGGCGGTGGACCTCATCAAGGAGGAGTATGACTTTTCCGGACATCTTGGCTTCAGCAGCCACAACTTCCATATCCTTCTTATTATTTGTAACAGCATTCAATGTCCGGAAGGCAAATTGTGTGCTGCCGGCAATGGCGCTGGCTATGGAAGTCTTTCCGATCCCCGGCGGCCCGTACAGGATCATGGAAGATAGCTGTCTTGCCTTAACCATTCTGTATATGATTTTCCCTTCGCCGACCAGATGTTCCTGGCCGATAATATCTTCAATAGATCTAGGCCTCATGCGGAAGGCAAGCGGCTTGGTATTCATTATGCATCTCTCCAGCCAATGTAGTTGATTGCGGATGAGCGGTTTCCCGATCCGATTCTTATCATTAGTGTACCGCAAATGGGTTTCTAAAGGAAAAAGGAAGGCTCCTGCCGGCAGCAGAAGGGCAGGCGCCTTCTGCATAAAGACACGAAAATATGCTATAATGTCAAAAGTCTATATAATTACTAAGCATTTTGGTAAAATTTAATATAAAAGCCATTCTGGCACAGGGAGCAGAAGAAACCAATGATAAGGAAAAGAAAAGGGCAGACAGGGCCCCGTTTTGCAGTGTTTTTTTCAGGCCTTCTCGTTATGGCCCTTGGCATCGTGCTCCTTATAAAGGCCGAGCTTGGGGCAACACCCTGGGATGTCCTCCATGTCGGCCTTTTCTATCAGGCAGGCCTGACGATTGGAAGCTGGTCAATCATTGTAGGGCTCGTCATTCTGACGGCCGCTGCCTTGCTTTCAGGGGAGATTCCCCAGTTTGGGGCTTTTCTGAATATGTTTTTAATCGGAGTGTTCATTGATTTTTACATGATGCTGCCTTTCATGCAGACTCCCGGCAGCCTGGCTGGAAAAATAGTCATGCTTGTCGCTGGCATCATTATTAATGCTTATGGAATGGGGCTTTATATCTCCGCCCAATTCGGGGCAGGGCCCCGTGACAGCTTGATGATTGCCCTGGCAGCCAAGACAGGCCGGAAGATCCGCGATGTCCGCGGTGCTATGGAGCTGCTGGTCCTGGCTGCAGGCTGGCTGCTCGGCGGACCGATTTTCTGGGCGACGATTCTTTATACGCTCGTCATCGGGCCGCTGGTGGGGCTTGCCCTGCCGCAATGCCAGACTTTGACAGATAAATGGCTTGAAAAGCTGATCAGCAAAAAGGGAGGCATAAGTGCTCCTTCATTAAAAGAACAAGATCGAGGTGCAAGTTCATGAAAATTTCCACTAAAGGCCGCTATGGCTTGACTATTATGATTGAATTGGCTAAAAAACATGGAGAAGGGCCGATCTCCTTGAAATCTATCGCCCAGACAAATGATCTTTCCGAGCACTATCTGGAGCAGCTGATTGCTCCGCTTCGCAACGCCGGACTTGTCAGAAGCATTCGGGGTGCCTATGGCGGATATGTGCTTGGCCATGAGCCTGCCGATATCACTTCAGGCGATATCATCAGGGTGCTTGAAGGGCCGATCAGTCCTGTCGAAGGCATTGAAGACGAAGAGCCTGCGAAAAGAGAGCTTTGGATGAGGATCAGGGATGCTGTCAAGGAAGTGCTGGACAGCACGACGCTGGAGGATCTGGCAAACCATACGGACAGCGGCGAATCTGATGCTTATATGTTTTATATTTAGTCCCGGCACCAGCTTTTTGCCAGCGGGCTGGATTTTAAAAAACACACAGCTGGGCATAGCTGTATAAAAGGAATTCAATTAGAAGGTGAATGGATTGGATAGAATTTATATTGATCATGCTGCAACCTCTCCCATGCATCCGCGCGTCATTGAGCGGATGCTTGAAGTAATGCAGTCAGATTTCGGGAACCCGTCGAGCATCCATTTTTATGGCAGAAGTGCACGGAATATTGTCGATGAAGCAAGGGAATCCCTTGCCAGGAGCATCGGTGCGCATGCAACTGATATCATCTTCACGAGCGGGGGCACAGAAGCTGATAACCTGGCAATCCTTGGAACTGCTGCAGGCCGCCCGGACGGAGGGCATATCATAACAACTGAGATTGAACACCATGCAGTGCTCCATACCTGCAGGCAGCTTGAACAGCAGGGCTTTGAAGTCACTTATCTCCCTGTAGGTGAAACCGGGATTGTAAAAGTGGAAGATGTCCGGAAAGCGCTGAGGGATGACACGATTCTCGTGACAATCATGTACGGCAATAACGAGGTCGGGACCATCCAGCCGATCAGGGAAATTGGTGCCCTTCTGAAGGATCATCCTGCCTATTTCCATACTGATGCTGTCCAGGCATACGGGCTGGAAAAACTGGATGTAAGTGAACTGAATGTGGATTTCCTTTCAGTATCGGCCCACAAAATCAATGGGCCAAAAGGGATCGGCTTCCTTTATAAAAACAAGGCTGCAAAGCTTTTTTCACCGAGGATGTATGGCGGGGAACAGGAAAGGAAGCGCCGTGCAGGCACGGAGAATGTTGCTTCTATAGCCGGTTTTCAGGAAGCTGTCAGCATTGCCTCCGAAAACAGGGAGGAAAATGTCCGGAAATACCGTGAATTCAAGCGGGTGTTCATGTCAAAGCTTGAGGAAGCCGGTGTGGAATTCTGCCCGAACGGATTACTTGATAACACGCTCCCCCATGTTTTAAACTTAAGCTTTCCCGGAACTAACGTCGAAAGCATGCTCGTTAATCTCGATCTGGCAGGAATTGCCGCATCAAGCGGCTCAGCCTGCACAGCAGGATCGATTGATCCGTCGCATGTCCTTGTAGCCATGTTTGGAAAGAATTCCGGACGGCTGGCCAATTCGATCCGCTTCAGCTTCGGATTTACAAATTCCGTGGAGCAGATTGCAAAAGCCGGGGAAGAAACCGCAAAAATCATCCAGAGGCTTAGGAAATAAGCTCTCTGTCATATTTGCAGCAGCCAAAGGGGAGAAGGAAATATTTCTGCCCTTTACGATAAAAGCCGAAACACAAGAGAGGTGAGGAAGATGGCAAAATCCCCTAAAGATACCCGGGTAGTCGTCGGAATGTCAGGAGGTGTCGATTCATCTGTGGCCGCACTGCTTCTTAAAGAGCAGGGCTATGATGTGATCGGCATTTTTATGAAAAACTGGGACGATACGGACGAGAACGGCGTCTGTACCGCAACAGAAGACTATGAAGATGTCATCAGGGTCTGCAACCAGATTGGCATCCCTTATTATGCTGTTAATTTCGAAAAACAGTATTGGGATAAAGTATTTACGTATTTTCTTGATGAATATAAAGCAGGCCGCACGCCAAATCCTGATGTGATGTGCAATAAGGAAATTAAATTCAAAGCGTTTCTTGAGCACGCGATGAGCCTTGGCGCAGATTACCTCGCAACAGGGCATTATGCGAGAGTGGAACATGGGGAAAATGGCGTGAAGATGCTGCGCGGACTTGATGAAAATAAAGATCAGACTTACTTCCTGAACCAGCTCACTGAAGAGCAGCTTTCCAAGGTCATGTTCCCGATCGGCAGCATAGAGAAATCCGAGGTAAGGGAAATCGCCAAGAAGGCCGGTCTTGCCACAGCTGCAAAAAAGGACAGTACAGGAATCTGCTTTATTGGCGAACGCAATTTCAAAGAGTTCCTTGGCAACTATCTGCCTGCACAGCCCGGCAGCATGGAAACAATGGAAGGCGAAACGGTAGGGAGACATGACGGCTTGATGTATTATACAATCGGCCAGCGCCATGGACTTGGCATCGGCGGTGCAGGCGATCCCTGGTTTGTTATCGGGAAGGACCTGAAGCGCAATGTTTTATACGTTGGCCAGGGCTTCGACAATGAAAAGCTCTATTCTGATTCCATCATTGCTGACAAGGTCAGCTGGGTTTCAAAAGCACCGGGCGAAACTTTCGAGTGCACAGCAAAATTCAGATACCGCCAGCCGGATAATTCAGTAACAGTCACACTGCTTGAGAATGGACAGGCAAAGGTAACCTTCCATTCGCCTATCAGAGCTGTTACACCTGGCCAGGCTGTCGTGTTTTATGATGGCGAAGTCTGCCTTGGAGGCGGAACAATCGACCGCGTATTCAACAATGAACAAATGCTGACATATGTCGGCTGAGCAGTGCCCCGGTCCAGTTGGAATCGGGGCTTTCTTTTGGAGTGAAATATCGTAAGGGTGCTTGGCCTAGCGGAAATCAGCCGCCTCATTATGATATAATTTCTGCAGACGCCTTTATGGTGCAATTTTGCTTTTTAAGGAACAGGGTGGACGCCGTCAGCGCGTGCCTCCTTGCATTACATAGATGGAGAGTGGTTTACATGGATAAAAATCAGCATGGAATCGAGCTTATGAGGGAAGGGAAATGGGAGGAAGCGGCCAAGGTCTTTATGGAGGCTATTAGTGAAAATGCTGCTGATCCTGTTTCTTATATTAATTTAGGCAATGTTCTTGCCGCAGCAGGGGAAAACGAACAAGCCCTTAAATTCTATGAAAAGGCCATTGAAATTGATGAAAATGCCGCTGCTGCCTATTACAGCGCAGGCAATCTTTATTTCGAAGCGGACCAGCTGGATTCCGCCAAAAATATGTTTGAACAGGCAATGCGAAAGGGGCTCGAATCAGCCGATAACTATTTCATGCTCGGGCTTACACTGATGCAGCTGGACCAGGCCAGGCTGGCTCTGCCTTACCTGCAAAGAAGTACTGAATTGAATGATGCTGATGCTGAAGCGCACTTTCAGTACGGACTCTGCCTGGCCCAGCAGGAATTAATTGACGAGGCAATCGTCCAGTTCAGCCGCTGTGTGGAAATAGACCCTGATCATGCCGATGGCTATTACAACCTCGGTGTAGCTTATGGATTCAAGGAAGAAGCTGAAAAGGCGCTTTCTATGTTCGATAAAGCACTGGAAATCCAGCCGGATCACATGCTTGCTGGATATGGCAGGAAATTGATTGAAAAAAGCTGACAAACCGAAAAAATCAGCCTGCTTTTAGGAAGGGGGAATAATGATGGAGAAGCAGGATTCTCTGGATCTTTTTGCCGAACAGGGCAAATTCATCAAAGGGAAGCATCTTGTGACTATTTTTCATAATGAATCAAATCTATATACAGTGCTCCGGATCCGGGTGGAAGAGACGAATCATGAATATGACGACAAGGAAGCTGTCATCACAGGCTATTTCCCGAAGGTGCATGACCATGAATCGTATATTTTCTATGGGGAATTCAAGGAGCACCCGAAATTCGGCCTTCAGTTCTTGGCGAATCATTTCCGGAAGGATATCCCCCAGACCAAGCAGGGCGTAGTAGGCTATCTTTCCGGCGAGCTTTTTAAAGGCATCGGGAAAAAGACGGCTGAATCTATCGTAGATAAACTCGGGGAGAATGCGATTTCCAGAATCCTCAACCAGCCCTCCCTACTGGACGAGATCCCGAAACTTCCTTCTGAAAAAGCAAAGCTCCTTTACGACACACTTATGGAGCATCAGGGTCTGGAACAGGCAATGATTGCACTGAATCAGTATGGCTTCGGCCCCCAGCTGAGCATGAAGATATATCAGATGTACAAGGATGAGACCGTCCAGCTTCTGCAGACCAATCCATACAAGCTGGTTGAGGATATTGAAGGCATCGGTTTCGGCAGGGCGGATGAGCTTGGTTACCAGCTTGGCATTTCAGGAAGCCATCCTGACCGCATCAAGGCGGCATGCCTGTATATCCTGGAAACAGAAAGCATGCAGAACGGAAATGTTTATGTGCATGCCCGCACCCTCCTGGAAAAAGCCAGGTCGCTTCTTGAAGAAAATAAACGTGATCAGATTGAATACAGCTCCATTTCGCAGGAAGTCATCAAACTCGAAGAAGAAGGCAAGATCATGGCAGAAGACAAGCAGATTTATCTGCCTTCCCTTTATTTTGCTGAAAAGGGGCTTGTAACGAGCATCAAGCGGCTGCTGCAGCAGACCGAGTATGATGAACAATTCCCTGAGTCGGAGTTCCTGCTTGCCCTTGGCAGCCTTGAGGAAAGGATAGGTGTGCAGTACGCCCCTTCGCAAAAAGAAGCAATCCAGACCGCTCTGATGAGTCCGATGCTTATCCTGACGGGGGGACCGGGAACGGGAAAGACGACAGTCATCAAAGGCATTGTCGAACTGTACGCTGAGCTGCATGGCTGCTCACTGGAACCGAAGGATTATAAAAAGGAAGAGCCTTTCCCGTTCCTTCTGGCCGCCCCGACAGGAAGGGCAGCCAAGAGGATGTCCGAATCGACCGGCCTTCCTGCTGTAACGATTCACAGGCTGCTCGGCTGGAATGGAACCGAAGGCTTTGACCACCATGAAGACAATCCGCTGGAAGGGAAAATCCTGATAGTCGATGAAACCTCCATGGTTGACATCTGGCTGGCGAACAAGCTGTTCAAGGCTTTGCCGGAAAACATCCAGGTCATCCTGGTAGGAGATGAAGACCAGCTGCCTTCAGTCGGACCCGGCCAGGTGCTGAAGGATCTCCTTCTTTCAGAAAAAGTGCCCACTGTCAGGCTGACAGATATTTACCGGCAGGCAGAAGGCTCATCCATCATTGAGCTGGCGCACGAAATCAAAAAAGGCGGTCTTCCTGATGATATCGCGGTGCAGCAGGCCGACCGATCATTCCTTAAGTGCAGCCCTGCCCAGATTGCCGATGTGGTTGAAAAGGTAGTCCTGAATGCCAGGAAAAAAGGCTACAGGTCCAGGGACATTCAGGTCCTCGCCCCTATGTACAGGGGGCCGGCAGGAATTGATAATCTGAATAAGATCCTTCAGGAAATTTTAAACCCCAACCCTGACGGCACCCGGAAGGAGCTTTCGTTCGGCGATGTGAAATACAGGGTGGGCGATAAGGTCCTTCAGCTGGTCAACCAGCCGGAAAATAACGTATTTAACGGAGATATGGGCGAAATTGTATCTGTCTTTTATGCAAAGGAAAATACCGAAAAGCAGGATATGATTGTCGTTTCTTTTGATGGGAACGAAGCAACCTATACGAGGCAGGACCTCAGCCAGATTACGCTTGCCTACTGCTGCTCTGTCCATAAATCACAGGGAAGCGAGTTTCCGATTGTCATTATGCCGATCGTGCGGAGCTATTACCGCATGCTCAGAAGGAACCTGATTTATACAGCCATTACGAGAAGCAGGCAGTTTCTCATCCTTTGCGGGGAAGAATCAGCCTTGAGAACCGGGGTGCAGAGGGCGGATGAGCAGGCAAGGCTGACTTCCCTGACAAAACGGCTTCAGGATGCACTGGGGGAAGCTCCTGTGCAGGCAGGAGAGGAAGAAGCAGGCGAAGAAGAGGAAGACGTCCCATACGAAGTAAAGCTCATGAATGCAGATCCAATGATCGGGATGGGATCCATCACTCCTTATGACTTTTTGGAAGAGAAAGCATAATCAGGCAGACTCCTGAACAGACTGAAGAATATCACTATTTCAGTCATAGAGGTGCTGGCAAATGAGAAAATGGAATAAGGAAAGCGCTCCGAACAATAATCTCCCTGCAGCAGAAATTAAATCATCAGAGCTGATCGGAAACGGAGACGAACTCCAATTTTCTGAAGAGCTTTCAGATGGCGGAGAAAGAAATGAAATCATTGAAAGAGCTGAAAAAGAATGAGAATGAACCTGTCCGGCGCAGTCGCCTGGCAGGTTTTTTTGTTAGTTAAGGTAAATTTTTTGCCTCATAATTCAAGGGCGTGGGCAGACAATAATAATGTTCGGGAAGGTGGGACGATCTTTGCGGACTTTTTCCTTGCTGAAAGGGATGCCTGTCTTTGACATGGAGAACGGGACTTCAGTCGGTGAAGTGCATGATATATGCATTTCAGAGGAAGGAAGCATCACCGGTCTTCTCCTCCGCAAAGGCGCATTCCTGAAAAAGAATTTTCTGATTCCCTTTGCATCCATTGCAAGCTTTGGCAGCGGCGGAGTCATGATCAAAACAACTTCCGGGCTTTCTCCTGTAAAACGCCTTTCCGGGTATACCTTTGAAAATCAGCATCGGATCTGCGGTAAGATGCTGATTTCCCATGAGGGGGAGCAGCTCGGCCTTCTGGAGGATGTATATTTTCTGGAAGAATTGGGCACGATTGTAGGGTATGAGTTATCAGATGGCTTCTTTTCGGATATAACCGAAGGAAAAAAGGTAGTCAATTCCGATGAACCGCCTGCATTTGGAAAGGATGCCATCATTGTTAACGCTAAGAATTAGCCGTTTGCTCTTTCTGAACAGGCTGGCTTGCCAAACAATGCGAGGTGTCCACCATATGTTAAAATGCCCTAACTGCCAAAGCAAAGATATTGGAAAAATCGGGATCAACCAATATTATTGCTGGAGCTGCTTCATTGAGCTGTCCTTGTCAAAAGGAGTCATCAGCACCCATCAGGTAGAGGAAGACGGGACCCTGAGCTCCCTGGATGACCTGTTTGATGAAGATGACCGCCGCTATATACTATGAATAGAAGAGGTGACAGCATGAACAGACTAATGACAACAGCTCTTCTCATCGGCGCCGGCATGGCAGCCCAAAATTATATACAAAAAAATGACATCATGTCTTCAAGGCAGATGAAGAAACTGCAGAACAGGATTGTTCGTTCATTTTCATGATTCTATCCCCCATTCCGGGGGATTTTTGCATATTTTAAGCTTCCTGCTTCACACTACAAATGAGGTGGGAAAAATGGATATCCGGTTGAAATGGTTTTACAGGCTTGGTTTCCTTCTGCTGCTTTTCATTGTCTTATTTACATTTTTAAAGCTTCAGCCGTTGTGGCTCCCGGTCATCAGGACGCTTTTTATTATTATCTTTCCATTTGCAGCTGCAGCGTTTATTACATATCTTCTTCATCCGGTAGTTGAGCGTCTCCATGAAGCAGGCCTCCATCGCGGGCTGGCCGTCATCATCATCTATACCCTTTTCTTTGGGGGAGCAGGCTATGCGCTTTACAAAGGGCTTCCGGCCATTATAGTCCAGATCAGGGACCTGGCTGAGCACGCTCCGCAGCTGGCCGACCAGTACCGGGAGTGGCTCCTTCTTCTCCAGTCGAAGACGTCCCAATGGCCAGAGCCTGTCCAGCTCAGGATCGATGAAGGAATCCAGTCGCTCGAAGCCTCTCTTGACAGGCTTCTCTCAAGGGCGATGGCATTTGCAGGGGCTATCCTGAACTTTGCTTTGATTCTGATCATTATTCCGTTTATATCCTTTTATATGCTGAAGGACTTCCTGCTGATGAAAAAAGCAGTCTGGTATCTCACGCCAAAAAAATGGAGGGAAAGCGGAAGCCTGTTCCTGCGGGATGCTGATAAATCATTGGGAAGCTATATACGGGGGCAGCTGCTTGTATGTGCAGTCATCGGTGCGTTGAGTTCCCTGTTCTTCTGGATTGCCGGCATAAAGTATCCGCTTCTTTTGGGGGCAATCATCGGGGCAACGAATGTTATACCTTATTTCGGCCCGATCATCGGGGCGGTGCCGGCTGTACTGATAGCTTCTACCATGTCAGTGAAAATGATCATTTTTGCGGCAGTCATCGTCATGGTGCTTCAATTCCTGGAAGGAAACATCCTGTCTCCGCTGATTGTAGGCAAGAGCCTGCATATGCATCCGCTCCTTATTATGTTTTCCCTGCTGGCAGGCGGGGAAATCGCCGGTGTTGCCGGCCTTATATTGGCAGTTCCAGTGCTGGCCGTCCTTAAAGTAGGCGCCATCCATGCGAGAAGGCATTTTACAGCAAAACCGGCAGCCGAATAGCGGATGTCAGGAGTAAAAATGAAGCCGCCTGAAAAGAACAGATTGACAAATCAATTTTCATATCAGTATAATGCGACTATACGATAATTGAAGACAAGAACAACATGAAGAAGGATCGAGTATGTTATAGACCATCCTGGCATCTCTTTTTTAAGTGGTGCACCAGAGAGGAATTCCGCGGCTGAAAGGATTCCGGATGAAGAATAACAGAACGCTAATCCTGAGTGCAGCTAATCCCTGCCGTTCTCCGCGTTAAGGAGCTTGAGAGACGAAAGTTTACTTTCGTAATCAGGGTGGTACCGCGAGCAAGCTCTCGTCCCTGTCCAGGGATGAGGGCTTTTTGTGTTGTTTTTAAAGAATTCTTCGCTGCCCTGCACTTGAAGCAATGGCGGCAAAATAAGATCAGGAGGAAATTCTAATGAGAAATCTTACAGGTTCAGAAATACGCCGGCTGTTTTTAGAATTTTTCAAGGAAAAAGGCCATTCTGTAGAACCGAGTGCGCCACTTGTGCCCCACGATGATCCTTCATTGCTATGGATCAACAGCGGTGTGGCAACATTGAAGAAGTATTTTGATGGCAGGGTGATACCGGAAAACCCAAGGATTACCAACGCCCAAAAATCAATCCGCACAAATGATATCGAGAATGTCGGCAAAACGGCGCGCCACCACACTTTCTTTGAAATGCTGGGGAACTTCTCCATCGGCGACTATTTTAAGGAAGAAGCAATCGACTGGGCATGGGAGTTCCTGACAGATGAGCGCTGGATTGGATTTGACAAAGAAAAGCTGTCAGTCACCATCCATCCGGAAGATGAAGAAGCCTTCAGCATCTGGACGAATAAAATCGGAGTGCCTGAAGAAAGGATTATCCGCCTTGAGGGCAACTTCTGGGATATCGGGGAAGGCCCGAGCGGCCCGAACACCGAGATCTTCTATGACAGGGGACCAGAGTATGGGGATGGCCAAAATGATCCTGAGCTTTATCCAGGGGGGGAGAATGAGCGTTATCTCGAGGTCTGGAACCTGGTATTCTCCGAGTTCAACCATAATCCGGACGGCACCTATACACCGCTTCCAAAAAAGAACATTGATACAGGCATGGGTCTTGAACGCATGGCATCTGTTGTCCAGAATGTGGCAACAAACTTTGATACAGATCTGTTCATGCCGATCATCCATGCAGTGGAGAAGATTTCAGGAAGCAAGTATGGAGAAAGCAATGAACAGGACACAGCGTTAAAGGTTATTGCTGACCATATAAGAACAGTTGCATTTGCAATCGGGGACGGTGCCCTTCCTTCCAATGAAGGCAGAGGGTATGTACTGCGCAGGCTCCTTCGCAGGGCAGTCCGCTATGCAAAGCAGATCAATATTAACCGCCCATTCATGTTTGAGCTGGTAGATGTTGTCGGGGAAATCATGGCAGACTTTTACCCGCAGGTAACAGAAAAGGCCGAATTCATCAAAAAGGTCATCAAGAATGAAGAAGAGCGCTTCCACGAGACTTTGAATGACGGCCTTTCCATCCTTTCATCCGTCATTAAGAAGGAAAAAGAAAAGGGCAGCAATATCATTCCGGGCACGGACGTATTCCGCCTCTATGACACTTACGGGTTCCCTGTTGAACTGACAGAGGAATATGCCGAAGAAGAAGGCATGAAGATCGACCAGGACGGCTTTGAAGCTGAAATGGAAGGCCAGCGTGAACGCGCGCGTACAGCACGCCAGGACGTCGGGTCTATGAAGGTCCAGGAAGGTGTGCTTGGCGACATCAAGACTGAAAGCCGGTTCGTCGGCTATGAGGGACTTGAAACGAAGTCTGTCGTCGCTGTCATCATCAAGGACGGGCAAGTGGCCGAAGCAGCCGGGGCAGGCGAAGAAGTGCAGCTGATTCTTGACGAGACTCCATTCTATGCAGAAAGCGGCGGGCAGATTGCCGATAAAGGCGTTCTTGAAGGCGAAGGGGTTAAAGTCATCATCAAAGATGTCCAAAAAGCGCCGAACGGCCAGAACCTGCATAGTGCAGTCGTGGAAAGCGGCATTCTGGAAACCGGAGCCGGCGTCACGGCGGAAGTCAATCCGGATTCCCGCAACAAAGTGATTAAGAACCATACAGCTACCCATCTATTGCACCAGGCTCTCAAGGATGTGCTTGGCACGCATGTAAACCAGGCTGGCTCACTTGTTGGTCCGGAACGACTTCGCTTTGACTTCTCCCATTTCGGGCAAGTGAAGGAAGATGAACTGGAAAAAATCGAAGAAATCGTCAATGAAAAGATCTGGAGCAGCCTGAATGTCGCCATAGAAAACAAAGGGATCGATGAAGCGAAGGCAATGGGGGCAATGGCATTATTCGGAGAGAAATACGGAGATGTTGTCAGAGTGGTCCAAGTGGGCGATTACAGCCTTGAGCTCTGCGGCGGATGCCATGTCCGCAATACGTCGGCCATTGGTTTGTTCAAGATTATCTCTGAAAGCGGAATTGGCGCAGGAACAAGAAGGATTGAAGCAGCGACTGGCGAAGCAGCTTACAAGCTTCTTAAAGAACAGGTCAATATCCTGACCGAAGCCGCAGCTTCACTGAAATCGAGCCCGAGGGATGTGGCTTCCAGGGTGGATGCACTTCTCGGCGAAATGAGGCAGCTTCAGCGCGAAAATGAATCCCTTTCGGCCAAATTGGGCAATATTGAAGCTGGAAGCCTTGTTTCAAAAGCCAAGGAAGAGAATGGGATCACGTATCTGGCCGCAAAGGTTCAGGCAGCAGATATGAACAACCTCCGCAATATGGCGGATGACCTGAAGCAGAAGCTCGGTTCGGCAGTTGTCGTGCTTGGCAGTGTGAATGAAGGGAAAGTGAATCTCATCGCAGCTGTGACAAAGGACTATATCGAAAAAGGCTATCATGCCGGAAAAGTCATCAAAGAGGTGGCAGCACGCTGCGGCGGAGGAGGCGGCGGCCGTCCGGATATGGCACAGGCAGGCGGAAAAGATCCTGAAAAACTGGAAAGTGCGCTTCAATTTGTGGAAGAATGGGTAAAATCCGTTTGATATCGTTTGAAAGTAGTGTAGAATGTAGGTAACTATTAACATTTGCTGTGCGGGGCCGAAAAGCCGGTACAAGCTTCATGAGCTGTGCCGGTTCCGGCCGCAATGCAGAAAAGCGAGGTGTAATGTGATGAGCTCATTTGATAAGACAATGAGATTCAATTTTCCTGAGGAGCCATTTGAACATGATGTCAATGATGTTCTTCTGCAAGTCTATGAAGCACTTCAAGAAAAAGGGTACAACCCCATTAACCAGATTGTCGGGTACCTTCTTTCAGGAGATCCTGCATACATCCCGCGCCATAAAGATGCACGAAATATCATCCGGAAACTTGAACGGGACGAGATAATTGAAGAATTGGTCAAATCGTATTTAAAGCAGCAGCGAGAGGGATAGACTATTATGAGAAGCATGGGGCTGGATGTGGGTTCCAAGACTGTAGGCGTAGCGCTGAGCGATGAGCTTGGCTGGACTGCGCAGGGATTGGAGACCATCCGCATTAATGAAGAAGAAAAAGAGTTTGGTTTTGATCAATTAGGTAAAATAATTAAAGAGTACGATGTCAGCACCATTGTGGTGGGCCTCCCGAAGAACATGAACGGGACGATTGGTTTCCGGGGAGAAGCAAGCCAGTTTTTTGCCGGCGAGCTTGAAAGGCTCTTCGGGCTCCCTGTCGTCCTTTGGGATGAACGCCTGACTACAATGGCAGCAGAACGCGTTCTGCTTGAAGCTGATGTAAGCAGGAAAAAAAGGAAAAAAGTAATCGATAAAATGGCTGCCAGCATGATCCTCCAAGGATATCTGGACAGCCGGAAATGATGAGGTGGCATAATGGAACACGGAGAAAAGAACATTACAATCGTAGATGAAGACGGCAACGAACAATTATGTGAGGTGCTCTTCACATTCGACTCTGAGGAATTTGGCAAGTCTTACGTATTATACTATCCTGTAGGAGCAGATGAAGATGATCAGGATGACATCGAGATCCATGCTTCTGCTTATGTTCCCGGGGAAAGTGAAGAAGGCGACCTGCTGCCGGTTGAAACAGATGAAGAGTGGGATATGATTGAGGAAATGCTCAATACCTTCCTTGATGAAGAAGAAGGCGAAGAATAAGAATTGGACCGGTCCTGAGAGGGGCCGGTTTTTCTGTCTTAAGGAAAACAGGGTTATTTTAAGGAAAAGAGTGGAAAATTTTTGGTTTTTCGCTAAATTTCGCACGCTGATTTTGAAAGTATAGTATAATAATGCGAGATTATATAAAGGAACAGGCCAAACAGCCTTAGAATCCTGTACACTGAGGGGGATTAGATGTCTGCTGAAGAAAAGAATTCTAAAAAAGACCTGATTCGGCAAAAGATGCTGGAGCGTCAGAGTGAGGCAAAGGTAGTCCGCAGGATTGTGCTGATCATAGCGGCTGTCCTTGTGCTTACAGTCGGCCTGGTTGCCGGAGGAGGCTACTTTTACATAAAGTCCGCTCTTGAGCCAACTGATCCGGGCAATAAGAAGAAGATTCCCGTTGAAGTGCCGATCGGGTCTTCCGTTGGCGAAATTGCGCGCCTGCTGGAGGATAAAGGGCTCATCAAGGATGCCCGCGTCTTCAAATATTATGTTAAGCTTAAAAACGAATCCGGATTCATGGCAGGGGATTATCCTCTGAATCCGTCGATGACGATCCCTGAAATTATTGAAAGCTTGAAGACTGGAAAGGTCGTGCAGGAAGCCGTGTTTAAGCTGGCTATCCCTGAAGGCAATCAGCTTGACCAGATATCCGGTATCATTGCGGAAAAGACCGGGCAGAAGCAAGAAGATGTTTTTGCCAAGCTTAATGATAAGGAATTCATCAGCACATTGATGGAACAATATCCAGAGGTGCTGACAGAAGAAATTCTGAACGAAAATATTAAATATCCGCTGGAAGGATATCTCTTCCCTGCAACATACCCATTTTATAAAGAAAATCCAACAATGGAAGAGATTGTAAAAGTTATGCTCGATAAGACAAGAGAGGTGCTGGCCCAGTACAGCCCCCAGGCAGAAGAGCAGAATATGACTCCGCACCAGCTTCTGACCATGGCTTCCCTCATCGAGGAAGAGGCTACCCAGCAGGTGGACCGGAATAAAATCGCCAGCGTATTCTACAACAGGATTGAAACGGGCATGCCTCTGCAGACTGACCCGACAGTCCTTTATGCAAAGGGCGAGCACAAATCGAGAGTCCTTTATAAGGACCTTGAAGTGGACTCACCGTACAATACCTATAAAAATACCGGATTGACCCCTGGCCCGATCGCCAACGCGGGCACCATGTCAATCGAAGCGGCCCTTAACCCGGAAGACACGGATTTCCTGTACTTCCTTGCCACCCCGGAGGGAGAAGTCCTATTCTCCAACACGCTTGACGAGCATAATGAGAAGAAAGCAGAACATATAAAATAGAAAAGCGGAAAAGCCTTGCTCAGCCCCGACAAGCATAAGACAAGCAGGACGGAAGGTTGTTCTTTAACCTTTTGGCCTGATTGGCTTATGACTCGAGGGGCTAGGCTTTGGAGCTGGACAAAATAGAAAAGCGGAAAAGCCTTGCTCGATAGAGGAACGCAGACTAATAACGCCACGTCCTGTGGCAACGTCTGCATGACCCACATCCTGTGGGCCTCAAGCATAAGACAAGCAGGGCGGAAGGTTGTTCTTTAACCTTTTGTCCTGATTGGCTTAGAATCAGGGCGGGGCCAGAAAAAGGGAATGCGGAAACACTCGCATTCCCTTTTTGTTTATGGTAAAATAGTTCAAGTGTTTTATACAGACTGTTTATTAGCTGATTCATTCAGCCAGGCAGGCTGCAGCGGAACTGCCGGCAGCTGCCTATATAGCGATTATTATCTTTCTGCACAGTATGCCTGTGCATCCTTCATACGCATGTGTGATAGCGTGAACCACAGACAAGCATGGATTGGCTTCACTTAAGCCCTTTTCTGTACGGCCTTCCTAAAGGCTTTGCAAGACATCCGCTCTGTTGTGCGCTATTTTTTCATGCCTGAAACGGAGGCCGCAGGCGTCTAAAGGATGGAGGGGAAGACTGCTTGCTGACAGATAAAGTACATGGATATATAGAGGGACTGATTCCTGAACGGCCGGGACTTTTCCTTGAGATGGAGGAGTATGCAAAAGAGAATGGTGTACCCATCATGGAATTGCCGGGAATAGAAGCGCTTCTCCAGCTGCTCAGGATTCAAAAGCCGGAGCGGATACTGGAAGTTGGTGCAGCAATAGGATACTCTGCTCTCCGTATGTCGTTCGCGATCCCTGATGCACATATTGTGACAATTGAAAGGGATGAAGAGCGGATTGAAACGGCCCGCGGATATTTCAGGGCTGCAGACCGGGAGGACCAGATCACCCTGCTTGCGGGAGACGCCCTTGAGCTCGAGGGAGAAACATTAAAATATGGCTCCTACGATGCAGTATTCATCGATGCGGCAAAAGGCCAGTATAAAAATTTTTTTGAGATATATGCGCGCCAGCTATCAGATGGCGGCTTGATCATAACGGACAATGTCCTGTTCAAAGGGCTTGTCTGTGAAAGTGAAATTGAGAATAAGCGCATTCGCAGTCTTGTGAAGAAAATCAGCGAGTTCAACGCATGGCTGATGAACCATCCGGATTATGATACTGTCATCCTTCCGGTCGGCGACGGCATTGCAATCAGTAAAAAGAGGTGACCATAATGAAAAAACCTGAATTGCTTGTTACTCCAATTTGTACAGAAGATATCATCCCGCTTGCGGAAGCAGGGGCAGACGCTTTTGTAGTTGGCGAGCAGAGATACGGCCTGAGGCTGGCCGGCGAATTCAGCAGGGAACAAGTAGCAGAAGCAATCACATTGGCCCATTCAAAAGGCAAAAAAGTGTATGTGGCCATGAACGCCATTTTCCATAATGAAACAGTGGACGAGCTTGGCGATTATATTCGTTTTGTGCAGGATGCCGGGGCGGACGCAGTCATTTTCGGAGACCCGGCTGTATTGATGGCAGCCCGTGAGGCAGCGCCTGGCATGAAGCTCCACTGGAATACAGAAACAACTGCCACAAACTGGTATACATGCAACTACTGGGGAAGAAAAGGCGCCAAGCGCTCTGTCCTTGCCCGTGAAATCAATATGGATTCCATTATTGAAATCAAGGAAAACGCAGACGTTGAAATCGAGGTCCAGGTGCACGGCATGACAGCCATGTTCCAATCTAAGCGCTCCCTTCTCGGGAACTATTATGAATACCAGGGAAAAGCGATGAAGGTCGAAAACCGGGCGAAAGAGCAGAATATGTTCCTTCATGATAAAGAACGGGAAAATAAATATCCGATTTTTGAAGACGCAAACGGGACCCATATCATGAGCCCCAATGATATCTGCATTATCGATGAGCTCCAGGATATGGTCGAAGCCGGTGTGGATTCATTCAAGATTGACGGTATCCTGAAATCAGCAGAATATATCCTGGAATTGACAAAGCTATACCGCAAAGCGATCGATTTGTGCACAGAAAATCTGGAAGAATACGATGAAGTGAAAGATGACCTGCTGAACGCAGCGGAAGAAATCCAGCCTGATAGCAGGCCGCTGGATACAGGCTTTTTCTTTAAAGAAACCGTATATTAATTCAACTATTAAGCCTATTTTGACTTATAATCAGGAGGTTTTATCGTGAACGCAATTAAAGATAATATCTCGCAAATAGTGAACGGCAAAAGGGTAATCGTGAAAAAGCCTGAGCTTCTTGCTCCGGCCGGGAACCTGGAAAAGCTGAAAATTGCCGTACACTATGGCGCAGATGCCGTTTTCATCGGCGGCCAGGAGTATGGGCTCCGGTCAAATGCCGGCAATTTTACATTTGAGGAAATGAAGGAAGGCGTAGAGTTCGCGAAGAGCTATGGTGCAAAAATCTACGTAACGACCAATATCTTTGCCCATAACGAAAATATTGACGGGCTTGAGGACTATCTTCTCGGCCTCAAGGAAGCGGGAGTGGCTGGAATCATTGTAGCCGATCCGCTGATCATTGAAACCTGCCGCAGGGTTGCCCCGGAAATCGAGGTTCATCTGAGCACCCAGCAGTCGCTGTCAAATTGGAAGGCTGTCCAGTTCTGGAAAGAAGAAGGGCTTGAGCGGGTTGTGCTTGCAAGGGAAACAAGCGCCGAAGAAATCCGTGAAATGAAGGAAAAAGTGGATATCGAGATTGAAACATTCATCCATGGCGCCATGTGCATCGCCTATTCAGGCCGCTGCACCCTGAGCAACCATATGACAGCAAGGGATTCCAACCGTGGAGGCTGCTGCCAGTCATGCCGCTGGGATTATGATCTTTACAAGCTCGAAGGATCTGAGGAAGTGCCATTATTTCAGGAGCAGGATGCACCTTTTGCCATGAGCCCGAAGGATCTGAAGCTGATAGAATCCATCCCGCAAATGATTGAATTGGGCATCGACAGCCTCAAGATTGAAGGCCGCATGAAGTCGATCCACTATGTAGCTACAGTTGTCAGTGTTTATCGCAAGGTCATTGATGCTTATTGTGCGGATCCCGATAATTTTGTGATCAGACAGGAATGGCTGGTGGAATTGGACAAGTGCGCGAACAGGGAAACAGCGCCTGCCTTCTTTGAAGGGGTTCCAGGGTATAAAGAGCAGATGTTTGGAAATCATAGCAAAAAGACGACCAATGATTTTGCCGGCCTGGTCCTTGGATATGATGAAGAAACACAGATCGTCACACTTCAGCAGCGCAATAAATTTGCACCGGGGCAGGAAGTTGAGTTTTTCGGTCCGGAAATCGAGAACTTTACACAGGTGGTCGATAAAATCTGGGATGAAAAGGGCAACGAACTGGATGCTGCCCGCCACCCGCTGCAAATCGTCCAGTTTAAACTGGACAAGCCGGTATACCCTAACAACATGATGCGGAAGGAGTTTTAACATAATGAATCGCAAACCTGTTGTTATTGGTGTTGCCGGCGGATCCGGCTCTGGAAAGACAAGTGTGACAAAAGCGATTTATGAAAGCTTTAAGGGTCATTCCATCTTAATGCTTGAGCAGGATTATTATTATAAAGACCAGACCCATCTTCCGTTTGAAGAAAGGCTGAAAACTAATTATGATCATCCGCTTGCATTTGATAATGACCTTCTGATCGAGCATATCGAAAAGCTGCAGAGCTATGAACCCATCGAGAAGCCTGTCTATGATTATGCCATGCATACAAGGTCCACTGACGTCATCCATGTGGAGCCAAAGGATGTCATCATCCTCGAAGGCATACTTGTACTGGAGGATGAAAGGCTCCGCAGCCTCATGGATATGAAGCTTTTTGTGGATACGGATGCAGATTTGCGCATCATCAGGCGCCTTTTCAGGGATATTAAGGAACGGGGCAGATCGATGGATTCAGTCATTGAGCAATACGTCAATGTTGTGCGCCCGATGCACAACCAATTCATCGAGCCGACGAAGAGATACGCAGATATCATCATCCCGGAAGGCGGCCATAACCATGTGGCCATTGACCTGATGGTAACAAAAATTCATACAATTCTTGAACAAAAGTCATTTTTATGAAACAATAGCATAGAAAAAATGTTAAGATAAGTCTAATGAACAGAAAGCATGCGCGCCCTTTGTCAAAAGGACGCGCTCCTGTGCATTTGCGAATAAAGCAGATGCTTACATACTTACCAATGCACAATCTAAATGGGGGTTGTGATTCTAGAAGGAGTGAAGGATATTGGCTACAGAAAAAGTATTCCCAATGACACAGGCTGGAAAAGAAAAGCTTGAGCAGGAACTGGAGCATTTAAAAACGGTAAAGCGTAAAGATGTTGTAGAGCGTATTAAAATCGCCCGCAGCTTCGGCGACCTTTCCGAGAACTCTGAATATGACTCAGCGAAAGAAGAGCAGGCATTTGTAGAAGGGCGCATCACGACCCTTGAAAATATGATCCGCAATGCAAAGATCATTGAAGAAGATGAAGCAAGCGGCGATACAGTAACACTTGGACGCTCTGTCACATTTGTTGAACTTCCTGATGGCGAAGAAGAATCTTACACAATCGTCGGAAGTGCAGAGGCAGATCCATTTGAAGGCAAGATTTCCAATGATTCTCCAATCGCAAAAAGCCTGATGGGCAAAAGGGTCGGGGATGAAGTGACAGTCCAGACGCCGGGCGGGGATATGAGCGTCCGCATCACAAGCATTAAATAAGGATCCAGTCTTTTTCATAAATATGGTTTGAAATGGGCACACCTCGTCAACACTTTTGACGAGGTGTTTTTTTATGTGGAAAAAAAGGGCCATCATTGTCATAAGTATATTCATGCTGGGGATTGTGCTGCTGATCGGGCGGCTCATCCAGATCCAGCTTGTTTCAGCAGAACACTTTTCTGCTCATAATATCAATCTTCTGGATGCCAGCGTCAGGCAGCGTTCCCAGGAGATGGTGATCGACAGCGGCAGAGGCTCTTTCCTGGACAGGAACGGCGAGCCCCTGACACATCAGGAAATACCTGTGCTGGTTTTATTTCCATTTTTGAAAAATATGGATTGGGATTCGCAAAAGGTTGCCTCCATCACAGGCATATCGGAAACGGCCCTTTTATATAGCATCAAAGGAGCAAAAGAGCCGTTTGCCTATGGCAAGCCGAAGCCTCTTGAATTGACCGATGCACAGGCAGAACAAATCAACTCTCTGAAGATACCGGGTGTATTTGCCGTTGAAAAGAAATACAGCCTTGCCAATAATCTGGCAGAACAGCTGATCGGCATCACCGGACAGAATAAAGAGGCGGTGCAAAAGCGCTATCCCGGCAAAAACCTTCCCGAAGATACCGTGATTGGCGTTTCTGGTCTTGAAGAAAGCTTTGATGAGTTTCTGATGCCTGACGGTGAATCCAAACTCGTATACCATGTGGATGCGGCAGGCGGCCCGCTGTTTGGGATAAACGTCAAATATGTCGAGCCTGCAAACCCTTTTTATCCTGTCAACATCAAAACCACTCTGGATGCCGCCCTCCAGGAGGAAGCAGAACGGCTGGCAGATGTGCATGGAATCCGAAATGGCGGGATTGTATTACTGGATATAGAGAAGAATACCGTCCTTGCCATGGTGTCCAGGCCGCAGATCAATAAAACGGCTCCTTATAAAGACGGGGGCATGGTGAACGCAATGATTAAACAGCAGATCATCGGATCCGTTTTTAAAACGGTGGTGGCAGCTGCAGCCATTGATTATAATCTGGACAGCCCCGAAAGGCAGTTTGACTGCAGCCGGAAAATCAATGGCGAACCGGACACGGTTTACCAGCATGGAATGCTGAATTTTACAGACAGCTTTGCCAGGAGCTGCAATAATACATTTGCAACCATTGCCAAGGAACTGAAAGAGATAGATCCTGCCATACTGGAGGATTATGCCGGAAAGCTGTCTCTTACAGGAAAGTCAGGCTGGGAAGGGGATATCTATCACTTCACTGATTTCCATCAGCTCGCGGGGGAGGATGAAGGCCGGGTGTTTTACTCAGAGGATGCCAAGAAGGACAGCAATTTTGTCGCCTTGACCGGCATCGGACAGCATGAAGTGAGGGCCACTCCGCTTGCGGTGGCGAATATGATGGCCACCATTGCCAAAGGCGGAAAAAAAGAAAGCATCCGTGTTGCCTCTGAAATTGAATATAAAAATGAAACCTCGCTGCTGAAATTTCCGTCCAAAGATTTAGGGGGCGGCAAAATATCCCCTTATACGGCCATGAAACTGCAGAAGCTTTTGAGAGAAGTTGTTGTCAATGAAGAAGGAACCGGAAGATGGTTCAAAGAGCTTCCATATTCAGTGGCCGGCAAATCAGGAACTGCGGAGACTGGACAGTTCGATGATGGAAAGCAGCTGCATAATAAATGGTTTGCGGGATACTTCCCTTACGAAAAACCCAAATACGCACTTGTCGCAGTCAATCTTGGAGTCAAAGAGAACGAAGGGGGAGTCAATCCGCTTTTTGCAGATATGGTTAAAGCTGTCCATGGGTTTGATGAAGAAATGCAATAGAAGATGCCCGCAGCCGGCAAGTTTTTCTAACATCAAATTCCTTCATGTTTTGCCGGCACTCATGGTAGAATGTTGACAACCATATATATGGGGAGGAGAAAAACACGTGAATGGCAATTTCGAAGAATCAAACGGGTCATCCCGCTCAGGGAAAAGGGCTAAAAGAAGAAAAACCAATATTATTCTAAATACGCTGATCGGGGTTGTGCTTTTATTGATCATTATTGTATCTGCCGCGATATTCCTTGGTGGCAATGATGATGAAGCAGCCGAGCAGGCACCGGCGTCTGAAAAAGCCGATCCAGAAAATAATGATAAGGATAATGATAATAATACATCTGATGAAACAGCAGGCCAGGAAGAAGAAACAGACCAGGCTGAGGATTCTGCCCAGGATGGCGGAGATGCTGAAAATCCGGATGAGGATAATGGGGAAGAAGCAGAAGGAGACCAGGATATAGAAGAAGATGCTGAGGTCACCGACGGCGGCAGTGCTCCTGATGTCGAAAAGACCATTGTCAATCCATCATGGCAGCCGGTCGGCACTTCCCAGACAGGCGAACATACAGCCGTCTATGAAGGCGTGGACTGGAATGAAATGGTTCAGGCCATCACCTATGCCACTGGAATACCAGAGAGCAATATGACCATCTGGTTCTTAGGGAATAACGGCCCAAATCAATCGGTAGGGACCGTCTCCACCAAAGACCAGCAGGAAAAATACCGCGTCTACATTGAATGGGTGGACGGACAAGGATGGAAGCCTGTTAAAATGGAAGAGCTGAACAGCATCCAATAAAATAAGGCACTAATGAAATATCATGATAAGAAAAGGGCTGCTCTCTTTTTTCAAAGAGAAAGTCTTTTTCCGAAAGCAGCAAACTATACGAAAACAGCCTAAAGTAGAACCGGCCCGCCGGATGATCTGTATAAACAGATTGCCGGCGGGCCGGTTTTTATTTATGTTTAGATTTAAAGAGAACGACTGCAGTAAAGTAAGTCCTTCCGTTCTCATCCACATGCATTCTATGGGAGACATGGTGGACAGTCAGCAGGATAGCTTTGTTTACTTCAATCTGATCGTTTATTTTCTTCTCCAGGTCCTTTAAATTCTGCGCCTCAAAAAATTCAACCTTATCTTCAATCATATCAAATTGAAAGTTCATGAGAATCTTCCCTTCATGCTTTGTCCTCCTTATTTTACAGGAAGTTCTGCAGATTTTGTACAACCCGGCCCGGTTTTGAGACTGGATTGTGCAGAAATTTCTTGGATGATTTCTGTTGAATTAAAAAATAGTCTGTGATAAATTGAGAACAAGTCACTTTTTAATTCATAGTATACTTATAGGATTTGTGAGTATACAAAAACAGGAGTGAAAAAAATGGGGAAAGAATTTATTGAGCTGTTTGAACAATGGGCGGATTCATACGATGACAGTGTGACCGGACATGATCTTGAATATAAAGAGGTTTTCAGAAATTATGAAGGGATCCTGGATGCAGTAGCCGGCCGCGCATCGGGCCATGTACTGGAGTTCGGCCCGGGGACTGGCAATCTGACGGCAAAGCTCCTGGAAAAAGGGCTCCGGGTAACTGGCGCTGAGCCTTCTCCTGCCATGAGGAAGATTGCGGGGGAAAAGCTTGGGGAGCGGGCGTCTATCGTAGAGGGAGATTTCCTGTCCTATCCTGATAAGGATCCGGTCAATACGATTGTGTCTACTTATGCTTTCCACCATTTGACCGATGCAGAAAAGAACGAAGCGGTTGCATCATATAGCCACCTGCTTGCGATAGGTGGTAAAATAGTTTTTGCGGATACAATGTATGAGTCTGAAGAAGCCTATAAGAAAGCGATATCAGATGCAGAAGAACAAGGCTTCCACAATCTGGCAGAGGATCTGCAGCGTGAATATTACACAACCATCCCGGTCCTTAGAGGGATATTGGAACAGAATGGTTTTAAGGCAAGTTTTTCCCGCTGCAATGACTTTGTCTGGCTGATGGAAGGTGAAAAAATTTAAGGAAGAGGTTCTATCATGAAAATAGCAATCATTGGAGCAATGGAAGAAGAAGTGACTCTATTAAGGGAAAGTATTTCAGAGGCAGCAGCAGAAACGATTGCCGGCTGTGAATTCACTTCAGGAAAAATGGATGGAGCCGAAGTGATCCTCCTTCGCTCCGGGATCGGCAAAGTAAATGCGGCAATGTCCAGTGCCATTCTTCTCGAACGCTTCAAGCCCGACTATATTATCAATACAGGATCAGCCGGCGGCTTCAATCCTGAGCTTAATGTCGGAGATGTGGTCATTTCCACGGAAGTCCGCCACCATGATGTCGATGTTACGGCGTTCGGCTACGAATACGGACAGGTGCCCCAGCTGCCTGCAGCATTCGAGGCAGATCAGGATCTTATCAGGATCGCCGAGGACTGTGCCAGCGAAATCAGCGATATACAAACTGTAAGGGGCCTGATTGCTACTGGCGATTCCTTTATGAGTGATCATGAGCGCGTAGAAGCAATCAGGACGAAATTTACGGACCTGCAGGCTGTCGAAATGGAGGCCGCAGCAATTGCACAGGTTTCACACCAATTCGGAACCCCATTTGTGGTCATCCGTTCTTTATCAGATATAGCCGGCAAGGAATCAGATGTTTCTTTCGACCAGTTCCTGGAGAAAGCGGCCCTGCATTCGGCAAATCTCGTTATGAAAATCGTTTCTTCGCTTAAAGAGAAAGCATAAGGAAGGCGAAAAAAAGGGAGAGAGACTCTTTGAAAGTTTTTAAAAGTGTCCATGAGCTTATCGGAAATACACCGATCATAGAGCTTCAGCATTTCGATGTGCCTGAAGGAGTCAGGCTGTTTGCCAAGCTGGAGTTCATGAATCCTGGAGGCAGTGTGAAGGACCGTCTCGGGATGGAGCTTCTGAATGAAGCATTTGAAAGCGGAAAGCTGCAAAAAGGCGGTACGGTGATTGAACCTACAGCAGGCAACACCGGCATAGGCCTTGCATTGGCAGCCCTGAATAAAGGCATCAGCGTAAAAGTAGTCGTGCCTGAAAAATTCAGCCTGGAAAAGCAGGACTTGATGCGGGCTCTGGGAGCTGAGGTCATCAACACCCCGACTGAGCTCGGTATGAAAGGCGCAATCGCAAAGGCTGATGAACTATTGAAGGAAATTCCGGGCTCCTACTGTCCAAGGCAGTTTGGCAATCCGGCCAACCCTGAAACCTACTATAAGACACTTGGCCCCGAGATGTGGGAGCAGATGGCCGGCGATGTTGATATATTTGTGGCAGGAGCAGGCACTGGCGGAACTTTCATGGGAACGGCAAGATACTTAAGAGAACAAAATCCTGATATCAAAACCGTCATTGTGGAGCCCGAGGGATCTATTTTGAACGGCGGGGAATCAGGACCGCATAAAACGGAGGGCATCGGCATGGAATTTCTGCCGGATTATATGGATGAAGCCTATTTCAGCAGCATCCATACTGTCCTTGATGAAGATGCATTCAGGCGTGTAAAGGAGGCGGCAGAAAAAGAAGGTCTCCTGGTCGGCAGCTCTTCAGGCGCAGCCCTCCATGCAGCGCTGGCCGAAGCACGGGATGCGGGGCCGGGAACGAATATCGTCATGATATTCCCTGACAGCAGTGAACGCTATTTGAGCAAGAAGATTTACGAAGGAGGCATTTAATATGAAAAGAAAAACAAAACTCATACATGGCGGTATTGCAGGAGACCCGCATACTGGGGCCGTCAATATTCCAATATATCAGGTCAGCACGTATAAGCAGGAAGGTGTCGGCGGACATAAAGGCTTTGAATATTCCAGGACAGGAAACCCGACAAGGCATGCGCTTGAAGAGCTGATCAAGGACCTTGAAGGAGGCGAGGCAGGATTTGCCTTCGGTTCCGGCATGGCAGCCATTACAGCCGTTATGATGCTGTTCGACAGCGGTGACCATGTCATCATGACAGATGACGTATACGGAGGCACCTACCGCGTTATGTCCAAAGTACTTAACCGTTTTGGGATAGAGTCATCATTTGTAGATACAAGCAATCTTGACAACATTGAAGCTGAAATCAAGCCCAATACAAAGGCTGTCTATCTTGAAACGCCGACAAACCCTCTTCTTAAAATCACAGACATTGAAGGGGCTGCAGCAGCTGCAAAGAAGCATGGCCTGCTGACCATCGTCGATAATACATTCTCAACTCCATACTGGCAGACACCGATCAGTCTTGGGGCGGATATTGTCCTTCACAGCGCCACCAAATATATCGGCGGCCACAGTGACGTAGTAGCCGGCCTTGTAGTCGTTAACAGCAGCAAGCTGGCAGAAGATCTGCATTTTGTCCAGAACTCCACAGGAGGGGTGCTCGGCCCGCAGGACAGCTGGCTGCTGATGCGCGGGATCAAGACACTTGGGGTGCGCATGGAAGAAACAGAAGAAAACACAAAAGCAATTGTTGGATTCCTGCAGAAACACCCTGCTGTAAGCAAGGTTTACTATCCTGGCATTGAATCGCATCCAAACCATGATGTGGCCAAAAAACAGGCGCAGGGCTTTGGCGGCATGGTATCATTTGATGTCGGCAGCGAAGAGAATGCCGACAGGCTCCTCAGCAAGGTAAAGTACTTTACCCTGGCAGAGAGCCTAGGGGCAGTAGAAAGCCTGATTTCAGTGCCGGCCAGGATGACGCATGCATCCATCCCTGCGGAGCGCCGTGCTGAACTAGGCATAACAGACGGGCTTGTGCGTATTTCTGTCGGACTTGAAGATAGTGAAGACCTGATTGAAGACTTGAAAAACGCACTGGAAAAGTAAAACAGCGGAGAGCCTTAAGAGGGCTCTCCTTTTTATCAGACAGTGATTTAACAGATATTTACATCGAATAGCTGCCAGAACTATGTTATGGTAGATGCATAGCTTAGAAAAGTAGGTGAACGCATTGAAAACCCAAGCAAAACAGCTTTATCAGAAAATGACAGATTATAAGAGGTTTGCAATTGCTTTACTGGCAGTCGGCGCGTTTTTCTATTTGGGTGTGATCATTCCGCAGGAAGCGAAGGAAGCTTTCAGCCTTAATATCATGGCTGCTGCTTCAATGGTGTTTCTGCTTGGTTCTATATATTTCTTCTCTGTTTCCAAAAAGCTGCGCAGCAGGCTCAGCGAGATGGATGAAGGCGAAGAATTTTTGATGAAAAAATAAAGATTTATAGATAGCAGGGTTCGGGGCGATATGCTCTGAACCCTGTTCTATTTGCTGTGTTAGTATAGCTTGTTGATTTTGGGCTCATTTCAGCACAGCTGAAATGAGCCCAAAATCAACAACAATGTTTAACAAAGCCTTCTTTTTAAAAATTGGCATGATCCATTCCAGCGGCTATTTTCCAAACTTTTATACAGCTGCCTGATAAGAAATAAAATAAAAATTGAAAAATAGGCAGATTTTAGGTTTACAAATGGATTAAAAGTGGATATACTTACCAATGTAAGCGAATATTTCTAGAAAAGGAGGCTGAACGAAATGATCAATGTAATTGTGATGAAATCAAAAACAACTAAATTTAACACGTATTCAGCCTTTAAGGAATGGAACGCTTAATTTCAATGCATAGCATTAATTAGCATATCCGTGCCGCAGGGTGAATCGTGCCCTGCGGCTTTTTATGTCCATTCGAAGGCCGCAGGGGATAGTCCTCTGCGGCCTTTTTGCGTGCCCGCAGGATATGACAAGGGAGGTGAGACATGATGACACTCAATATTTTATTTTTATCCATTACGATCAGAAAGCGAACGATGACTGCAGAAGAAATTATGATGCAGGAGCAAGCCAAAAAGATCCATGACCAAAACAAAGATCGCCAATATTCAATGTACCGTCCATTTTAATCTGTAATGAAAAAAAATACTTCGCGAAAGGTGGAATTTTAGATGATTTATTTAATGCAGGGCCGTCAAGCAATCTTTTGGGTGGAGAAGGACTCCACCTAACTGTTCGGTTGGGAGGAATGAATGATGCTTTTGAACGTATTGCTGCTGACACTGCCGTTTAGGAAAAAGGCCGCCAAAAAACAAGGTTAACAAAACTTTCACAACAAGGGCGCTGTCATGAAGCTTCCATATGGTACATTCAAGTCAGGAAATGACAAATCATAGGGAGTGCTGACCATGTTCATGATTGTAATGGGATTGGTAGTCTGCTGTGCAGCCGGCCTGATCATCTCAGCCGAGGTAGGGGCGGAGTGACAGAAAAGAAGCACAAGCGGGACTGGGGGGTAACCCTGGGACCTGCTTGTGCTTTTTTTTGAGCAGAGAATTGGGAATTGTGAGCCGGGATTACAATTTTGCTTTATTCCGGAAATAGCGGATTCAGCAGAGTGAGGTAGGACCACTATTCTGCCTTAATTCGGAAATAGTGGTTTCAGCGGAGTGAGGTAGGACCACTATTCTGCCTTAATTCGGAAATAGTGGTTCCAGCGGAGTGAGGTAGGACCACAATTTTGCTTAAATTCGGAAATAGTGGTTCCAGCGGAGTGAGGTAGGACCACTATTCTGCTTTAATTCGAAAATAGTGGTTCCAGCGGAGTGAGGTCGAACCACTATTCTGCTTTAATTCGAAAATAGTGGTTCCAGCGGAGTGGGCAAGAACCAATATTCTGCTTCATCCGGAAAAAATCCCCGCTTAACCTTATTTCTCTCTCTCCGGACGCTTCCACAGATAAAACGTCAATCCGGCCGTCGCTGCCAGCAGAAACAGCCCCCTCGCAGAAATCCCTTCAAAGATAAACTCCGCTGCGGTTGATAATAAGACTATGATAAGAACCAGTAAAATGATTAATTTTTGCGGTGACATAACTTAACCTCTTTCATATCATGTCCTTATATTTTATAGAGATTAAGCTGTTTTGTCTAATGCTGTACAGCTGGCCGGGCAGCACTGCCCGGCATGATTGTTTGGAAAAATATATGTGGGACAGACAAAACATGGCTTGCGCTTTCATAGGAATTAGTTATAGGCAATAGTCCTAGAAAGCGGGGGTGCATTTATGTCAGGAATTGCAACAGCACTTGGCTATTTGGTAAAGGAGATTTTTTTCCTTGTCTCTTATGTAAAAAACAATGCTTTTCCCCAGCCGCTCTCAGCTGCCGACGAGAGAAAGTATCTGCGGCTAATGGCGGAAGGCGATGCCCATGCACGCAATATGCTGATTGAACATAATCTGCGGCTTGTGGCGCATATTGTGAAAAAATTTGAAAACACGGGAGAGGATTCAGAAGATCTCATTTCTATAGGCACCATCGGCCTGATCAAGGCGATCGAAAGCTATTCGGAAGGGAAAGGCACAAAGCTTGCAACCTATGCCGCACGCTGTATCGAAAATGAAATCCTCATGCATCTCAGGGCCCTTAAGAAAACAAAGAAGGATGTTTCTCTCCATGATCCGATCGGCCAGGATAAAGAAGGAAATGAAATCTCCCTGATTGATGTGCTGAAGTCTGAGTCAGAGGATGTTATTAACACGATTCAGCTGAATATGGAACTGGAGAAGGTTAAGGAGTATATTGATGTGCTGGATGACCGGGAGAAAGAAGTCATCATCGGCAGATTCGGGCTTGATTTAAAAAAAGAAAAGACCCAGAGGGAAATTGCCAAGGAGCTCGGGATTTCGAGGAGCTATGTATCCAGGATTGAGAAGCGGGCGCTCATGAAAATGTTCCACGAATTTTACCGGGCAGAAAAAGAAAAAAGAAAAAGCGGGGATAAATAATCCCTGCTTAACAGGAAGGGCACTGGAGATAGTGCTCTTCTTTATTTAATTCTTCCGTTCTTCAGCAGCAGGTTCCAATGATCTCCGGAATCAGCAGATTCGTATATATCATATAAATAGGTGGAAAAAGAGATGGTGCCGGCTTTCTTATAATTGGCGGCAATATAAGTAATCGGATTGTCATAACTCAGAAAAGGGATATCAAGCCCCTCAGTATCCAAACTGGCAAGGTCAATGCTTTTTAAGAGGATTTTTTCATTTTCCACTGAAGAATAGATCAGGCTGTCCTCTGTAAATGCCAGTGCAGTGGTCATGACAGGATCTGAGACTCTTTGGACCGTCTTTCCGAAATCATTGGACAGGAAGATACCTGAGCGGGTAGACATGGCCATCATGCCTTCCTTTGAAGGATGGACAGCTATCATACCTAGAGTATCAGACTCCATGCCTTCCAATTCCGCCGGCTCCCAGTTCTCTCCTTTATCAGTGGAACGGAAAACACCGGCACCAAGCTCTGATTCAGGCTCCTGGCTGATGACGTATAAGGTTTCTCCGCCGAAGCCTGCCGCCAGGAAATAAAACTGGTCTTTGCCGTAGAACTTGATCTGTGACAGGGTAGCTCCTTTGTCATCACTCCTGATTATGCCGAGCGGGCTTCTCAGTCCAGCTCCTTCTGCAGGCTTTCCGCTTGATATAAATCCGTTTTCGACTGCCTGGAAGCCCGTATACATATGCTTGTTTTTATTTTGCTCAAGCCATTGTCCGTCTTTATAGAACTTCAGGCCATCTTCTTCTGCTGTATAAAGCGCGTCATCATTACCAGGATAGCCAAGGCCATAAATATTGCTGATCTGCTGTTTTTCTGCCTTTTTAATGTCATAAGCTTCCTCTGTCACGGGCTGTTCCTTCTCCTCGCTGCTGTTTTGCTCCTCTTTTTCAGGGGTGCATCCTGTCAGCATAATGAGAACGGTGAAGGAAAACAGGAGAATTAATGCTATTCTCAACTTCATTGTATCCACTCCAGCTATGTATAGTCAGCGCACAGGCTTCTTAATAAGCCTGTGCGCTGACAATATTATATCAGAAAAGACATAAAAGAGCCTAAAGATGCCATATGCTTGTCCATTTGAAAATTTGTATCTCTATAGGAAGGAAAAACTTTATGAGTGCCCAGTGCTTTTTTGCCGATCTGAGATGGTGATTTTTATTTTTCCGGATCCTCCGCAAAGGGAGCAGGTTTTCTTGAACAGCCTGCAAGCAGAAGCCCGGCCTGTTCCTTTGCATCTCCGGCAGATGGAAATGATCTTCATGGAATACCCCCGTTCCAGTGAGCTATAATGCAGGGTATTCACCCGGCCATGAATTGCTACAAATTTGTGCTCTTTTTAGAGGAAACCGGCATGTTTGCCCAAACAGGGGCGTTTGTACAGCATAAAATAACATCAGAGAGTCTGAATATTTTCATCTGGAAGCTTTAGTCTGAAGGGAGGTAAGAGAGCAGTGCATTATCCATATCCGTACTACCCGCCGCCTCCGCCAGTGCCCTATTACAGGGCAGGCGGTGCATGGTATGCGCTGATTGTCGTACTCTTGATCCTGCTGATCGTGTTCGGGGGATGGACCTATTATGGCAACTGCTAGCAGCAGTGGGGAAGGTGGGCCGGCCTTCCCTTATAATCGTGCATATTGATAGAAATTTCGGAAAAATAAACTTATAATAGACTAGAATACATAAGGGGGGACTTACAATGGCAACAGCTTTATATTCAGAAGTTTGGGATTTGGATGTTTTTTTCGAAGGGGGAAGCTCCTCCAAGGATTTCGCCGTACATATAGATCAAACAAAACAGCTGATCGATGAATTTATCATGTTGACAGAAGGCTGGCAGCCATCATCGGCAGAGCAGGATCAGCAGACCCTGCTGAACTTGATCGAAAAATTTGAAGGAACCACCAAGAAACTGCGCCAGGCAGGAGCATTTGTAAGCTGCCTTGAAGCGCAGAATATGGCCGACAGCAAAGCCAATGAGCTACGTGCTGCAGTCACAGTACTAAGTGCAGGCTTTCAGAATGCGCTGACTGATTTTGACGAAAAGCTGGCCGGTTTTTCTGATGAGGACTGGAAGCAGCTGCTTCAGGCGGATGGATTATCAGAGCTAGAGTTCGTCCTGACAGAGCGCCGGGAAAGGGCAGCCGAAAAGCTTTCCAAGCAGGAGGAATCCCTCATCAATGCACTCGGTATTGACGGTTACCACAGCTGGGGACAGATGTATGATGTAATCGTCGGGAAAATCAGGATTCCTTTCAGTGATAAAGGCCAGGAACAGCTGTTGTCTGTAGGCCAGGCAGCCAATAAATTTTCAAGCCCGGAAAGAAATGTCCGGAAGAATGTATTTAAAGAGTGGGAAAATGCCTGGGACAAAGAACAGGATTATCTGGCGAAGACACTTAACCATCTTGCCGGCTTCAGGCTGAATGTTTACAAAATGCGCGGCTGGGATGATGTTCTGAAAGAGCCGCTTGAAATCAACAGGATGAAAAAAGAAACACTGGATGCGATGTGGGGTGTTATCTCCAAAAACAAACAGCCGCTGGTGAAATTTTTGAACCGAAAAGCAAGCCTGCTAGGGCTTGAAAAGCTCAGCTGGTATGATCTTGATGCTCCGCTTGGTTCTACAGAGACTAAGGTGCCTTATCAGGAGGGAGCAGAATTCATTCTGGATCATTTCTCTAAATTTGGCGAGGAAATGACCTCATTCTCAAAAATGGCATTCGAAAATAAGTGGATCGAGGCTGAGGACCGTCCAGGCAAGCGTCCAGGAGGTTTCCATACTTATTTCCCTGAAAGCAGCCAGTCCAGGATTTTCATGACCTATTCCGGGACGCCTTCAAACGTGTCCACGCTTGCACATGAACTGGGCCACGGCTTCCATACTTATGCCATGAAAGATCTGCATCCGCTTAACAGGAATTACAGCATGAATGTCGCGGAGACGGCTTCTACCTTTGCTGAAATGATCGTGGCTGACGCAGCTGTTAAAAATGCGGCCACAGAAGAGGAAAAGCTGGCCCTGCTGGAGGACAAAATTCAGCGTTCTGTGGCACTCCTGATGAATATCCATGCCCGTTTCCTTTTCGAAACCAGCTTTTACAATGAGCGCAAAAATGGCATGGTAAGCGGCGGGCGCCTTAATGAACTGATGCTCAATGCTCAGAAAGAAGCCTACGCTAATGCTCTGGATGAGTATCATCCGTCATTCTGGTCATCTAAGCTTCACTTCTATATCACCGGGGTTCCGTTCTATAATTTCCCTTATACATTCGGATATCTTTTCTCCCTTGGCATTTATGCTATTGCACTGGAAGAAGGCAAGGGGTATGAAGAAAAGTATATCAGCCTGCTTAAAGATACAGCTGCCATGACAGTCGAGGATCTGGCGATGAAGCATTTGAATGCAGATTTGACTAAGCCTGATTTCTGGGAAAAAGCTGTAAAGCTGTGTATGGACGATGTAGAAGAATTCCTGAACCTGACTGAAAAGTGATAACAAAGAAAACCGCACATATTCTGTGCGGTTTTTTAAATGCAATTTAGCTTTTACATTTTCCTCAGCCTGAATGGGCTGATCATCAGAAGGGAAAGGAGCATCATGAGGTATAAATAAAAATGCTGCGGAAAGTATGGGACAGCCAGAAAACTGAGTGTGGCCAGGCAGCCTGCCGCGGTAATCGGCAGCCCGGTAAAATAGCCGGTATTCTCTGAAATATTGAAGCGGGCCAGCCTGAAAGCACCGCATGCTATATAAAAGACGGTAAAAAAGGAGCCGGGAGCCCCGAAATCAAACAGAATAGATTGATAAATGAGTAACGCCGGTGCCACGCCAAATGATATAATATCACTCATGGAATCTAGCTGTTTGCCTAGCTCTGATTCGATATTCAGCTTTCTGGCCAGCATGCCGTCAAAGCGGTCGGCAAGCGCCGCGATAAAAATGAGCAGAAGGCTGAGATTCAGGCTGCCATTAAGGCTGTAAATGATGGCAAAACCCCCGAGCGAAAGATTCAGAAGGGTTAAAGCATTCGCTGTCTGGGTCTTTAATTTTTTGACCGTGCTGTCAAAAACCTCCAATAAGAACAATCTCTTCACTCCTTATAAGCCGGAAAGGATACAACTTATTTTCGATTTGTTATATAATAATATTTTATTTTAAGTCTTTTATGCATGTACGTAAAGAGCATTCTCAAACACTGGAGGCTGAAAACTTGATTCGTCCAATATATCGAATGTTCATTGAACTTACTAACGGCAAAGGAACGTCTGCACTTCTGCGCAGGTTTGCACGCTCGAAAAAGAGCCGCATCATGATTCGGCCATTTTTAAATGCCTACAATATTAATGTGGAAGAAATGGACAAGTCCATCGACGAATATCCTACACTTCACGACTTCTTCATCCGGCAGCTGAAGGGGGGGCTGCGCCCGGCGGACGCCAGTCCGGCTGCTGCAAGCAGTCCGGTTGATGCAGTGATCGAAGATATTGGGATCATTCAGGATGACCACATGATCACCGTAAAAGGAAAGGTCTATTCCATTGAAGAAATGCTTGGCAATCAGGATGCCCTGAGGAAATACAGAAATGGGCATTATATGATTTTTTACTTAAGCCCGAGCCATTATCACCGCATTCATAGCCCGGTGACAGGGACTGTAGAAGGGCAATGGACCCTGGGCGGCAAATCCTATCCAGTCAATAAGCATGGACTGAAATATGGTAAGGCCCCCCTATCCAAAAATTTTCGTACTGTTACGGAGGTAGCCCACGCTTTTGGCCATCTGGCCATTGTTAAGGTTGGCGCGATGTTTGTCAATACTATTGAAGCGACACATGAAGGAGAGCAGCTTGAAAAAGGAAAAGAAATGGCTTATTTCTCCTTTGGGTCGACCGTGGTCCTTCTATTTGAAGCAGGCACCTTCAAGCCTGCGGACAATCTTCAGCTTCCAGCGCATATCAAGGTCGGGGAAGCAATAGGGGAATTTGTGCAGCAGTGATTCCTGATATAAGAGAGCAAAGCAAAAGGGTGAGCTCCGGGCTCACCCTCTGTTCTTTCATTCTGTCTGGAATGTGTATGTATCATTGTTGTTTAAGAGGAAACCCTTATCTTATGTGTCAATGAACGCCTGTGGATTTCTGTTTCAATCAGGCGGATGAAGTCCGGGCTGAGGTTCAGCTCCCTGGCTTTAAAATAAGATTCAATCAGCAGTTCGTCCGACAGCTTGCGCATTTAAATCCGTACCTCCTGTCCGGTAAAATAACGGTTCTAAAAAGCATATTTATATACATATAATGTAAGATGTTTTGTTGTACCCTTACTCTATCAGAAATAAACGGCAGGAACAACCGTTCTGATTATCCACATAGACCGGTGGATAACCTGTGATTATTTTGTTTATAAATGGGAAAATATTATATAAAACATAGTGGGTTTTGTGAATAAAGTTATCCACATGCTGGAAGCGCTTTGGATTTTGTCGAAAAATATTTGGTTATCTTTTGGAATAAAGCTGAGAATCTATCTACTGCCTGCCAGGAATCTTTTAAAATGGCTGTGCTGAAATGCGTGTGAAACAGAGTTTCACACGAATGAGCCCAAAATCACCAAGGTACACTAACACAGCCTTTAAAAAAGGATTGCTCTTTTCAAGATTTATTTTGAACTGGCGGCTATAATTGGGTATGATGGATACATTGCAAAAATGGATGAAAATAATGAGGTGTTTTCAATGTTAAAGCATTTTTTGCCTGATCAGCATGTTAAGAATATATTTGAAATAACACCCGAAAGCCTTAAGGCAAAGGGAGTAAAGGGGATCATCACTGACCTGGACAATACGCTTGTTGAGTGGGACAGGCCTCTTGCGACCCCGAAGCTTATCAAATGGTTTGAGGAAATGAAGCATCAGAATATTAAGGTGACCATTGTTTCGAATAATAAAGAAAACCGTGTAAAGGCCTTTTCTGAGCCCCTGGGCATTCCGTTCATCTTCCAGGCGCGCAAGCCGATGACAAGGGCATTTAACAGGGCCTTGGGTGAAATGGGCCTGAAAAAAGAAGAAACTGTAGTCATAGGTGACCAGCTGCTGACTGATGTTCTTGGCGGCAACAGGAGCGGGTTCCATACGATCCTTGTCGTCCCGGTTGCCCAGACGGACGGATTTGTAACAAGATTTAACCGCAAAGTCGAAAGGCGGATTCTAAATTGGTTCAGAAAAAAAGGCAAGATTCAATGGGAGGATTAATGTGTGAGTGAACAATTTGTATGTATAGGCTGCGGAGTGAAGGTCCAGACAGAAAATCCCGAGGAGCTCGGCTACGCGCCAAAATCAGCACTAGAGAAAGAGGCGATTGTCTGCCAGCGCTGTTTCCGCCTCAAGCATTATAATGAGGTCCAGGATGTCAGCTTGACTGATGATGATTTTCTTAAAATCCTGAATGAAATCGGAAGAAGCGATGCGCTGATCGTCAAGATTGTCGATATCTTCGATTTCAATGGAAGCTGGCTTCCGGGGCTGCATCGTTTTACAGGGAACAACAAGGTTCTTTTGGTCGGCAATAAAGCAGATCTGCTTCCAAAATCAGTGAAGCGGAATAAATTGATCAACTGGATGAAGCAGGAGTCGAAAAATCTGGGGCTCCGGCCGGAAGATGTGTTCCTTGTCAGTGCTGCGAAAGGGCAGTCGATCCAGGAGGTGGCTTCTGCGATAGATGAGTACAGGGAAGGCAAGGACGTATATGTAGTCGGCTGTACAAATGTCGGCAAATCAACCTTTATCAACCGGATCCTTAAGGAGGTAACGGGAGAAGGGGATATCATCACCACTTCACATTTTCCTGGGACAACTTTGGATATTATCGAGATACCTTTAGAGGATGGCAAAGCTCTTGTTGATACACCGGGCATCATCAACCATCATCAGATGGCACACTTTGTCGATAAGCGTGACTTTAAGGTGATTATGCCCAAAAAGGAAATCAAGCCAAAGGTATATCAGCTGAATGAAGGGCAGACCTTATTTTTTGGCGGCCTGGCGCGCTTGGATTTTATCAGCGGAAGCAGACAGGCATTCATTTGCCACGTATCCAACGAAATTAATATCCATCGCACAAAGCTTGAAAATGCAGATGAACTGTATGAGAAGCACGCAGGGGAAATGCTGACGCCGCCCCGCCCTGAACAGATGGATGAATTCCCTGAGCTTGTCAGGCATGAATTCACTGTCAAAGAAGGGAAAACCGATATTGTGATTTCTGGTTTGGGCTGGGTTACAGTAAGTGAGCCGGGAACGAAGGTTGCCGCTTATGTACCTAGAGGAGTGCAGGCGATGGTAAGGAAATCCCTGATTTAACAGAAAGGGGAGAGGGACTTGAAAAAGCTCTTTGCTGTAATCGGCGATCCGATTGGCCACTCAATGTCGCCGGCGATGCATAATGATCTGTTTGGTATATATGGACTGGATGCCTGCTATGTTCCGCTAAAAGTCAGCCGGGAAGATTTAGGGGATGCAGTGAAGGGGCTCAAGGCAATCGGGATTGCAGGGTTTAATGTCACTGTACCCCATAAAACAGAAATCATGCCATTCCTGGATGAAATCGATCAGCTGGCAGAGGCAATCGGGGCGGTGAATACTGTCCTCAATAAAGATGGGAAATTGATTGGGTACAACACGGATGGGGAGGGCTATGTAAGAGGCCTCGCTTCTGAGGTGCCTGATTTCAGCCGGAAAAAAATCCTGATTGCCGGAGCAGGCGGAGCGGCAAAGGCAATCTACTATACGCTCGCACAAAAAGGCGTTCAGGCAATAGATATCTGCAATCGGACAGCCGCAAAGGCGGAAGCTCTTGCGGATAAATGCCCCTTTCCTGTCAGAACCGATGCTTTCGGCTACCAGCAGGCAGAAGAAAAACTGGGTGAGTATGATATCATCATCCAGACAACACCGATCGGCATGCTGCCCGACGTAAATGCATTGCCCTTTGGACTTTATAACCTGAAGGCCAGTGCTTTTGTCAGCGATATTATATATAACCCGCTTGAAACCAAATTTTTGCGGGAAGCTAAAAACAAAGGTGCATCCATCCAGAATGGCCTGAAAATGTTTGTCTGCCAGGGGGCGCTGGCCTTTGAAAGGTGGACTGGAACCTTTCCGGATACAGACAGGATGGAAGCAGGCGTTATTACACAACTGGGAGGACAAACATGTTAACAGGAAAACAAAAAAGATTATTGCGCTCAAAGGCACATCACTTGAACCCGATTTTTCAGGTTGGAAAAGGCGGAGTGAACGAAAATATGATCGCACAGATCGGGGAAGCGCTGGAAGCAAGGGAATTGCTTAAAGTAAGCATCCTGCAGAACTGTGATGAAGATAAAGACGAAGTGGCTGAGAAGCTCGTCAAAGGGACTAAAGCAGAGCTGGTGCAGATCATCGGCAATATGATCGTCCTTTATAAAGAATCAAAAGAAAACAAACAAATCCAGCTGCCATAATGAAGGCATGTTTGCAGCCAAGAGGCGGCAAAAGGAGGACTGCAGGTGAAGAGAATCGGCATTCTTGGAGGTACATTCAACCCTCCCCATCATGGCCATCTGCTGATTGCAAATGAGGTGCTCCATTCCCTTTCATTGGACAAAGTCTGGTTTATGCCAAACCAGGATCCCCCGCATAAAAAGAAGTCTTGGGCTGCATCTGATCAAGCAAGGGTAGAAATGCTGGAGCTTGCAATTGAGGGGCACCCTCGCTTTGAAATCCAGACGATTGAAATGGAACGCGGGGGGCCATCCTACACTTATGATACAATGAAGCTGCTTAAAGAGCAGAATAAGGATACCGTATTCTATTTTATCATCGGGGCTGATATGATTGAGTATCTGCCGAAGTGGCATAAAATAAATGACCTCCTTGAGCTTGCCGTCTTTGCCGGCGTCGGCAGGCCTTCCTATAGCAGCCGTACTGACTATCCGGTTGTCCCGGTTGATGTGCCGCAGATGGATGTTTCATCGAGCATGATAAGGGAAAGGCTCAGCCAGGGAGATACCGTGCGCTATCTTATGCCGGAAAGCGTCAGGAAGTATATTGAGGAGAATCGTTTGTATGGATCGTGAATTTTATCTAAAAATAGTAAAGAAACAGTTAACAGAACACCGCTACCAGCATACAATCGGTGTGATGGAAACGGCAATAGGCCTTGCCCGCACCTTTGGGGCTGATATCAAGAAGGCTGAAACGGCAGCTATTCTCCATGATTATGCCAAGTTCCGCCCGAAGGATGAAATGAAGAGGATTATCATAGAGCAAAAAATGCCTGAGGAGCTCCTTATGTACAACAGCGAGCTTTGGCATGCCCCTGCTGGTGCCTACCTTGCAGAAACGGAGGCAGGGGTAACCGATCCTGAAATCCTGGATGCAATCCGGTATCATACGTCAGGAAGGCCGCAAATGCCCTTACTTGATAAAATCATTTATCTCGCCGACTATATTGAACCCGGCCGGCATTTTCCGGGTGTGGATGAAGTCCGGAAAATGGCTGAAGCAGATCTTGATTCAGCCTTAATAAAAGCAATGCAGAATACTATCACGTTTTTAATGAAGAAGAATCAGCCGGTGTTTCCGCTGACTTTTCTGTCGTATAATGATCTTGTAATGAAAAAGGAGACTGATTAAATGAGTGAACGCGCCTTATTAGATATGGCTGTAAAAGCAGCCGATGATAAACGAGCAGAAGAAATTGTGGTATTGAATATGAAAGGGATTTCCCTCATTTCGGATTATTTTCTGATTTGCCACGGTAATTCTGATAAGCAGGTCCAGGCAATCGCCCGTGAAATGAAAGAAAAGAGCGAAGAGCTTGGCTATACAGTCAACCGGATGGAAGGATTCGATGAGGCGAGATGGATACTCGTTGACCTTGGGGATGTTGTAGCCCATGTTTTCCATAAGGATGAAAGAAGCTATTATAACTTAGAACGCCTGTGGGGCGATGCACCTTCAGTGGATGTCCAGAGCGTGCTTGGACAATGACCTATGGGAAGTTCGCCTACCTTTATGATGCACTGATGAAGGATGTGCCTTATGAAGGCTGGGTGGAAACAGTAAAAAGCAGTACGGAGAAGTATGGTATTGCAGGGAAGCGCCTTCTTGATCTTGCCTGTGGCACCGGGGAGCTTTCTGTCCGTCTCGCACAAGCCGGATACGATGTAACCGGAGTTGATTTATCGGAGGATATGCTCGCTGTCGCCCAGGCAAAAGCGATGGAGCAGGGAGCAGCCATTTCTTTCTATCAGCAGGACATGTCAGAACTCGAGGGGCTTGGCGAGTATGATATTGCAGGGATCTTTTGTGACTCCCTGAACTATCTTCAGAGCGAAAAAGAAGTTGAGCAGACATTCGAAAGTGTGGGAAGGCACCTGAAGGAAGGCGGTTTGTTCATTTTCGATGTTCATTCAGTCTATAAGATGGAGCATATCTTCAGGGATCAGACCTTTGCCCTGAATGAAGATGAAATCTCTTATATATGGGAATGCTTCCCTGGGGAGCATCCTTTCAGTGTTGAGCATGAATTGACTTTCTTTCAGCTGGACCCTTCGCTCATGAAATATGACAGATATGACGAGCTGCATCTGCAGCGCACTTATCCTATTGATATCTATAAAGACTGGCTTTTAAAAGCAGGCTTTACCCTGCTGGAAATAACAGCGGACTTTGAGACCGAGCTTCCGGCGCAAGAGTCGGAAAGAATCTTTTTCATTTGCCGCAAAAACTAGCAAAAGCCGCTCCCAATGGGGGCGGCTTTTGCTTTTCTTCATATTCCCGGAAGGCTGTTCAAAAAAAGTCAGCGTCAGCAGAAGGAATTTTGAAAGGCAGCAGAGAATGTTAATGGACAGTGAACTGTTTTTTGACCTGTGTAAGATCTTCCTCGAATTTAGAATGTGTGGCCTGGAACACATGCCGAAAAACATCACCTAATTCCTTCTCCAGCACCTTTATTCCTTCACCGGTTATTCCTCCTTTGACACAGACCTTCCGCTGAAGGGCAGGAAGGGTATAATGCCCCTTTTTCAGCAGCTCTCCCATCCCGATCAGCATTTCGCTGGCAAGAACGGTGGCAGTCTCCCGGTTTATTTTTGTTTCCGCAACGGCGGCATTAATGAATTGCTGTGTCAGATAACTGAAAAATGCAGGTCCGCAGCTTACAATGTCAGATGATACCCTTGTTATTTCTTCTTCTATTTCCACAGGCTTGGCAATGGCCTCGATAAGCGGCATGAGCTTCTGCTTCCATTCATCCCTGAAATGCTCCCCGTAAGTAACAAGAGCCACACCGGCGTGTGCCCTATTGGTGATGCTTGGAATCACCCGTGCTGCTGAACAGGGGACAAAAGATTCGAGCTGTTCTGCGCTGATAGGGCTTGTTATTGAAATCACGCAATCCTCATCACTTAAATATGGCCGGATTTCCTGGATCACATCCGCAAAATCATGAGGCTTCACACAAATGAAAATCAAATCCGAATTGGCAGCCGTTTTGGCTGCTCCCTCCGCAAGGTTCAGGCCGCTATATTCCTTCTGTATCTCTGCCGCTTTCTCCAAAGTTCTGTTTGTAATCGTCACAGAGGAGGGAGGAACGGCTTTGGCATCAAGCATGGCCTGGATAAGAATTTTCCCCATATTCCCTGTACCGATAAATCCGACATTCATAAATAACCCTCCTTTGACAGCAAGATATCTCATATAACGATATGAAATCGAAAACTCAAATATACCTTGAAAGGGGATGCCGATCATGCTGGATTGGATCAAGCGCCGCCCGCTTGCTGGGATTGGTGCGGCTTTCTTATTAATTTTGCTGTTTTATTTTTTTCTTCAGGGAAACAGCGGGGATGTGGACCCGCTTGAAAGTCTGCAGATGCAGGAGGAGCTTGAGTCATTGCCTGGCCTGAGGGAGGAAGAGGAAGGGGAAAAAGAAAAAGAAGCTGCTCCGCCTGTCATTAAAGTCGATGTGAAGGGGAGTGTGAGGAAGCCGGGTTTATATGAAGCAGCTGACGGAGAGCGTGTGGCCGATCTTATTCAGAAGGCAGGGGGGCTGACAGAAAAAGCAGATGAGACCCGGATAAACTTTGCCCAGAGAGTGGGGGATGAAATGGTTATTTACGTACCGGAGGAAGGGGAGGAATTATCAGGTGCAACTGAACCAGCCCAGGCTATCAGTGAAGCCTCGGGAGAAGATGGAATGGTAAATATCAACAGTGCGGGAAGTGAGGAGCTTCAGGATATTCCGGGGATCGGCCCATCAAAAGCCGCTGCCATCATTGAATACAGGGAAACGGAAGGTCCGTTCCAGTCGCTTGAGGACTTGATGCAGATTAGCGGGATAGGTGAAAAAACCTTTGAAAAGCTTAAATCTTATATAAAATTGAAATGAGCCTCATTGACGTGCTTTTGAAAAAGAGATTAAACTTGTACCAGGAGATTATTCTATGACAAAGAGATTTCAGGAGGAGAAAAATGGAACAGCGTTTATCATGGGACCAATATTTTATGGCTCAAAGCCATTTGCTGGCTTTAAGGAGCACATGTACAAGGCTGGCAGTCGGGGCTACGATTGTCCGCGACAAACGCATCATTGCTGGCGGATACAACGGTTCAATCGCAGGGGGAGACCATTGCATCGACCACGGCTGCTATGTTATCGATAATCATTGCGTCAGGACTATACATGCTGAGATGAACAGCATCCTGCAATGCGCCAAATTCGGTGTGCCCACTGCAGGAGCGGATATTTATGTCACGCATTTCCCATGCCTCCAATGCTGCAAGGCTATCATACAGGCTGGCATTGCAACAGTGTATTACGCGGAAGCCTACAAAAACCATCCGTATGCGATCGAGCTGTTTGAACAGGCAGGCGTCAGGGTGGAGCAGGTAATGCACAAAGAAATTTCCCTCGAATTTAACCGTGCGGAAAAGGCTGAATATATTAAAAACCTGTTGGAAGAGATGAAGCAAAACGGGACAGACCGTGAGCGGATTGATAAACTACAGGCAGAAGCCGGGGAGCTATTTGGAACCGGGGCTGGCTTTACAGCTAAGTAACTGGACAGGAGGTATCAGTGAAGGGGAATTCTTTTTATTTTGCTGCTGCTGCCCTGGCCGGACTGGTGACCGTGCTGGAAGGGAACATAGCATTATCGCTATTTACCGTATTCCTTATCTGTGCATTTACACTAGTAAAACGATTTTCAAAAATGTTGATTCTTCTTTTATTTATTACGCTGCTGATATTTGCCTGCAGAGGCTATTTAGCAGAAAAGGGAAATCACAGTGTATTAAGCGGAGCCGAGAAAACATTCCAGCTGGAGCTGTCAGAAATGAAGATTGATGGAAACAGCCTTTCTGTAAACTCACGCGACAGAAAGACGGGGGAAAAGCTCATCCTTGCCTATAAGCTGGATTCAGAGAAAGAAAAGCAGCTGCTGCGGAACAATCTGGTTCCAGGGCTGGTATGCCGCGTGGATGGCATTCTCGAAAAGCCCATGCAGGCAGCTAATCCGAATGGATTTGACTACAGGCTTTATCTGGAAAGAAAGCAGACGTTCTGGATTCTTGAAGCAGATTCTCTGATGCTCAGCCGGTGTTCCGGCACGTCAAGCCATCCTGTTGCAAAAATAAAGAGGCTGAGGCAGTCAGGGATCACTTATATTGAAACGGAGTTCCCCGGGAGCCTTGCACCGCTGGCAGCCGCACTTGTTTTTGGAGAAAGGGGCCTGATGGACACCAGTCTGCTGGAGGACTACCAGAAGCTCGGCATCGTCCATCTTCTGGCGATATCCGGCCTTCATGTCGGCCTCCTGGCAGCCATGATCCTCTATATAGGAAAAAGAGCAGGCGTCCCCAGTGAAAGGATGAAGTTCCTGCTGCTGCTGTTCTTGCCGGTTTACGCCGTCCTGACCGGCGGGGCTCCTTCTGTCACCAGGGCTGTACTGATGTTGATGTGTATGCTGATCTATTCGCTGGCTGCTAGAGGAAAGAAGAAGCTTCAGCCGATAGATGCTGTAAGCTCTGTTTTTGCCGCTTGCCTGTTCATCTCTCCTTTTATAGTCTACGAACCCGGATTTCAGCTGTCTTTTTGTGTCAGCTTTGCCCTTATTATTTCAGCTCCCTCAATCTTTAAAAATCTGAACCACTGGATATCCCAAAGCGTGGCTGTTTCATTGGTTGCCCAGCTTGCATCCGCCCCGATCATTCTCTTCTTCTTTTATGAGATATCGTTATTCGCTCTCTTCGCCAACCTTCTGTACATCCCCTTTTTTTCATTTATCCTCTTGCCTGGCATCCTGCTCGGATTCCTTTTGCATATACTTTCAGGGGGGAATGCCGGGCTGATCCTGCAGGCGCTTGAGTGGAGCGCCTGCATGGCCAATTTGGCCGCCGGAAAGCTCGGATCATTGCCTGGCGCTGTATTGGTGCTGGGGAAGCCATCCGGGCCTGCTTTGGCCCTGTATATAACAGGAGTACCAGCATTATTGATCATCTGGGAAAGGAAGAAAGAGCACTTTACCCTTAAAATGGCCGCAGGTATGCTTTTGCTTTTCTCTTTTCAGCCTTTGGAGCAAAAATTCTCTCCAAAAGGGGAAATCACCTTTCTGGATGTAGGGCAGGGTGACAGTATTTTGGTTTCCCTGCCCTATGGCAAGGGAGATTATTTAATTGATACTGGCGGCAGGCTTCAGTTTGAGACCGAAGAATGGGAAAAAAGAAAAGATATGTTTGATCCAGGGAAGGATATTGTGGTCCCATTTTTGAAGAGCAGAGGGATTTCCCGGCTGGACAGACTGATCCTGACCCATGGGGATGCTGATCATATAGGGGGGGGCAGCTGGTGTGCTGAATGAGATTCAAATCAATGAAATCGTCTTCCCTGAAGGGGGTGAGGGCGGGGAACTTGAAAATTTGCTGATCCAGCGGGCGGAGGAAATGTCCATACCAGTGGTCTATGCTGAATCAGGGAGCGGATGGCAGGCTGGCAGCAGCAGCTTCCAAATCATCTCCCCCATCCAGGGCAGGGAATATGGAAGCAAAAACGATGGTTCTCTTGTCATCATGGCAAAAGCCGGAGGATTGCGCTGGCTTTTTACAGGCGATCTTGAGGAGGAGGGAGAGAGCTGGATCATCCAAAAATATCCTCATTTAAAGGCTGATATACTCAAAGCGGGGCACCATGGAAGCAATTCCTCCAGTTCGAGCCAGTTTCTTCGGCATATTGCGCCTAAAGCGGCCGTCATCTCTGCCGGGAGGAACAATCGGTACGGGCACCCTCATCAAGAAGTACTTTCAAGATTGAGTTCCGAGAAAATAAAAATCCTGAGAACTGATCTTCATGGGGCAATTACCTACACATTTACCGAAAAGGCAGGAACGTTTTCCCTCAAGCTCCCATAATATAAGATTAAGAAAGCCCTTCCCATTCACCGCAGGCTTCATAAGCAGAAATGAAAAGAGACTGCATGTGTATGCAGTCTCCATAAATTTACGCTATGTAGCTGTTTTTACGCTCCGATGAATTTAATGACTGTTGCAATAACAAACAATAATGCGAAAAAGCCGAAAGATACGGCAAACCCTACGCCGGAATCAACAGCATCGTTGCGTTTGCTTTGGACGTTCTTTTCAAATTCGTTCACAGTCTACCCCTCCTATATCATTTTTAGTATAAGCGATATATAAAAAAAAATCCACAATTCCTGTGTGCGTTTTCCTGGACTAGAAGGAGTTGTCACAAATAGTTTGATTTCGCGCAGCAGAAAATAACATCACAATGTTTTCGCACCGCCGCCAATCAAGTATCCTAGGCCTTGGCTGGCGACGTTCAATATAGATGGGGAACCGGGCATCGGCGAGCCCGGTTCCTTTGAATGCTTGTCAAATCGCCCGGTCTTCTTTAGGATAGGAGTAGGAAAAAAAGTATTGAACGGAGCGAGACAATTGGTTTTAGATGTGTGGAAGCAAATAAACAACAAACAATTTACCCCGGTATATTTATTATACGGAACAGAAGGCTTTTTGATTAATGAAACAAAACAGCTGCTTATCAACAATGTGCTGGCTGAAGACGAGAGCGATTTTAATCTGTCTACATATGATCTGGAGGAAACACCTATAGAAGCGGCACTTGAGGATGCAGAGACCTTCCCTTTCATGGGGGATAGGAGGCTCATCTTTCTTCACAACCCGTCTTTTCTGACTTCCGAAAAGACAAAGGGGAAGACTGAGCATAATCTGGCCAAGCTGGAATCCTATTTAAAAGAGCCGTCTCCATATTCAATCATTGTGTTTGCGGCACCCTATGAAAAGCTGGATGATCGAAAAAAGATTACGAAGGAACTGAAGAAAAAAGCAAGTGTCCTTGAGGCCAAAAAGCTGGGGGAGCAGGAGCTGAAAGTCTGGATCAGGGAAAGGGCTGCCCAGAACGGCGTCCAGATTGAGGAGGATGCCGTGCAGCTTATGCTGACTCTGGCAGGTACCAACCTCTTTATGCTGACAGGTGAAATTGATAAATTGGCCTTATATGCCGACGAGGAAAAGCTGATTGATGCCAAGGCAGTCGACAAGCTGGTTGCCAGGTCGCTTGAGCAGAATATTTTCACCCTAGTCGACAAGGTGGTCCACAGAAAAATAGACGAGGCCCTGCGGATTTATTATGATCTTTTAAAGCAGAATGAAGAGCCGATTAAAATTCTTTCCATTCTGACCGGCCAATTCAGGCTGATCTACCAGGTGAAGGAGCTGTCGAGAAGGGGATACGGCCAGCAGCAGACGGCTGGATACTTAAAGGTCCATCCATTCAGGGTCAAGCTTGCAGCCGGGCAGGCCCAGCTTTTCGGAGATGAAGAACTGTCCCGCATCATGAAGCTTCTGGCAGAAGCGGATTATGATATGAAAACCGGCGGCATGAACAAGGAAATGCTCATTGAAATGTTTCTGTTCAGGCTCCACGACCATGCCCTCCATAAATAGACAAAAATAAAAATGGTCCAAAAGGGCCATTTTTACTGTTTTTCGGCATAAGAAAAGGCTATCTGAAAGATAGCCGGGAATCTTTAAACGATTACGCGTTCAAAGAGTTTAGTTTTTTAGCAAGACGAGATTGCTTGCGTGCAGCAGCGTTTTTGTGGATAAGGCCTTTTGCAGCAGCTTTATCAAGCTGGCTAACTGCGTTAGCATATGAAGTCTTAGCAGCAGCTGTATCTTCGTTAACGATTGCAGCTTCCGCTTTCTTGACAGCAGTACGCATTGAAGACTTTACAGTCACGTTCTGAGCATTGCGGGCTTCGCTTGTTTTTACGCGTTTAATAGCAGATTTAATGTTTGGCATTCCATTCACCTCCTAGAAAAAAGCAATCGAGATTATATTAACTCGACTTTCATATCATTCATTAACAATAATTAAGAACAAGTGCTATTTTATCAAAGGCATGCCAATAATGCAATACTGTAGTTTAAAATCAATTCTTTTTGCTGGGAAGGACCCAAAAGCAGTTTGCTCATTTTAGGGGCTTCAGGCGGGACAGCTTCTGAATGAATTGGCATGGTTTGGGCAAAGCTAGGAAAAAGCACCGGCCCAGGCCGGATTGAAGAAAAGAGGGCAGCAATGTGAAAGAACCATTAGATCTTAGCAGATATTCAATAAGAACCGACCTTGCCATTGAAGCCAGGGAGATAGTAATGGATGAACGCTCAAAAAACCTTGGGAAAGAAGAGAATCTCTCTCAGCTTGAAGGGGTCATAATTAAAGAAAAAGAAGAAGATGACCTCAAGATTTCTTATGTTGAGGTGACATCAGAGGGCGCCAAATCCCTCGGGAAGAAAGAAGGCAAGTATCTAACCATTGAGGTTCAGGGTATCAGGCAGCAGGACACAGAGCTTCAGCAGAAGGTCGAAAATGTGTTTTCAAGCGAATTGGCCCGCTTCATTGAGGGGATGGGGATTAAGAAAGATGCAAGCTGCCTTGTCGTCGGCCTCGGAAACTGGAATGTCACTCCCGATGCACTGGGACCACAGGTTTGTGAGAATATTTTGGTCACACGCCACCTTTATCAGCTTCAGCCGGAAAATGTTGAGGAGGGCTACAGGCCTGTAAGTGCCCTTGCCCCTGGCGTTATGGGGCTGACCGGGATTGAGACAAGCGATATCATCTTTGGGGTAGTGGAGAAGACGAAGCCGGACTTTGTGCTTGCAGTTGACGCCCTGGCCGCCCGCTCAATTGAAAGGGTGAACTCTACCATCCAAATTTCTGATACAGGCATCCATCCGGGTTCAGGGGTAGGCAACAAGCGGAAGGAGCTCAGCAAAGAAACTCTCGGGATTCCGGTGATTGCAATTGGGGTGCCGACCGTAGTGGACGCAGTCAGCATCACAAGCGATACAATTGATTTCATTCTTAAGCATTTCGGCAGGGAGCTTAAAGAAGGTGACAGACCCTCCCGGGCGCTCGCCCCTGCAGGCATGAATTTCGGGAAAAGAAAGAAGCTCACAGAGGAAGACCTGCCAGAAGAACAGCAGCGGCAGACTTTCCTTGGCATAGTCGGCACACTTCCAGATGAAGAAAAGAGAAAGCTGATTTATGAGGTGCTTTCTCCTATCGGCCATAATCTGATGGTAACACCGAAAGAGGTGGATGTGTTTATGGAGGATATGTCCAATCTGGTAGCCAATGGGCTGAACGCTGCCCTCCATAGCAGGATCAACCAGGAAAATTCCGGTTTTTATACGAGGTAGCATTCTTGAGGTTCTATCTACTCTAGCATAGTCATAAGATTTACTAGACTTAAGCTGAAGAGGCGGACCTATGAAAACAGCGAAACCAACTGATAACCGCCCGGGCATGTAGTCTGGATTTCTGAAGGCAAGCGCAGAGTGGGAGACCGCATGAAATCAGCCCTGGAGGCAAAGGGCAATGGCGCCAAAGTGGATAAGTCTGATACCCAGGGCCCAGGCTTCCTTAAGCAGAAAAGGCTGGATTATTCACAGTCATAGGACCATTCAAGAGAAGCCATGGGAAATACCCTGGCAGCTGATATAAATCCCTCCCGATAAAGAATGAAATAGGTGATTGCAATGAAAAAGTTTACGGTAAAAGCTTTCCTTGCTGCAGCATTGATGTTCATTTCCGTCCTTTTTGGCATGCAGCATGCCAATGAGGGGACGAGGGCTATGAGAGGCTATGATGAGAAAGGCCTGAATCCTGCTTTCTCCATCAGCGAAGGCAGCACAGGGGAGCTGGAGGCCTCCATACTCGGCCAGGACGTATCTTCACATGACCTGGAAAAGAAAAGAGAAAAGCTGGAGGAAATGAAGGCATATAATTTCTTTTCCTCTGCCGGCAGGGATCTTGCCGAAGGGCTATCAAAGGCCGCAGACAGCGCCATAAAGAAAGTGGCAGATCTGATAAAATAATAGAGAACAATCGGCCATCCTGGAGATGGCTGTTTTATTTTAGGGGCCTTCTCAGTGCTTCCGCTTTTCCTTGAATGTTCAAACCCCTGCTGATATAATCAAAAATAGTGTATATGCGCGAGTATAGTAGGAGTGAACGCTATGAATAGAGAAGACAGACTAGAAAGACAATCCAGAACCCGGAATTTTTCAATCATTGCCCATATCGACCATGGGAAATCCACGCTGGCTGACAGGATCCTGGAAAGAACGAATGCCTTGACGGCGCGGGAAATGAAGGATCAGCTGCTCGATTCCATGGACCTGGAAAGAGAACGCGGGATTACAATAAAATTGAATTCTGTGCAATTAAAATATAAAGCAAAAGATGGAGAGATTTACACCTTCCATCTGATTGACACCCCAGGGCACGTCGACTTTACTTATGAAGTGTCCCGAAGCCTTGCTGCATGTGAAGGCGCAGTGCTTGTTGTCGATGCTGCACAAGGCATTGAAGCCCAAACTCTGGCAAATGTGTACCTTGCCATTGATAATGACCTTGAAATTGTACCTGTCATCAACAAAATCGACCTTCCAAGCGCAGATCCTGAGCGGGTGCGCGGTGAAATCGAGGACGTCATCGGGCTTGATGCCAGTGAGGCTGTATTGGCATCTGCAAAAGCAGGGATCGGAATTGAGGAGATTCTGGAACAGGTCGTTGAAAAGGTTCCAGCTCCGCAGGGAGATCCAGATGCCCCGCTGAAGGCGCTGATCTTTGACAGCCTTTATGATGCATACAGAGGTGTTGTTGCCTATATCCGTGTTGTTGAAGGAACAGTGAAGGTCGGCGACAAAGTGAAGATGATGGCRACCGGCAARGAATTCGAAGTCACGGAGGTAGGCGTTTTCACGCCGAAATCAACTCCGCTGCCTGAGCTTTCTGTAGGTGATGTAGGTTTCCTGACAGCAGCAATTAAGAATGTCGGCGATACACGTGTCGGCGATACGATCACAAGCGCGAAAAATGGAGCTACAGAACCCCTGCCAGGCTACCGGAAGCTGAATCCGATGGTATACTGCGGCCTGTACCCGATTGACAGCGCCAGATTCAATGATTTGCGCGAAGCGCTTGAAAAGCTGGAACTCAACGATTCTGCGCTTCAGTTTGAGCCGGAGACATCCCAGGCATTGGGCTTCGGTTTCCGGTGCGGATTCCTTGGACTGCTTCATATGGAAATCATCCAGGAACGCATTGAGCGGGAATTCAAGATAGATTTGATCACAACTGCACCAAGCGTTATCTACGATGTTGTCATGACTGACGGCACTTCGCTGAAAGTGGACAATCCATCAGATATGCCTGACGCACAAAAAATTGACCGTGTCGAAGAGCCTTATGTAAAGGCGACGATGATGGCGCCAAATGATTATGTCGGTGCAATCATGGAGCTCTGCCAGGAAAAACGCGGTATTTTCATTGATATGCAATATATGGATGAGACCCGGGTCAGCATTGTGTACGAAATTCCGCTTTCTGAAATTGTCTATGACTTTTTCGATCAGCTTAAATCCAGCACAAAAGGCTATGCCTCATTCGATTATGAGCTGATTGGATATAAAGAATCCAAGCTTGTCAAAATGGACATTCTGCTTAACGCTGAAAAAGTCGATGCGCTCAGCTTTATTGTTCATAGAGATTTTGCGTATGAACGCGGAAAAGTGATTGTAGAGAAACTGAAGGACCTGATTCCCCGCCAGCAGTTTGAGGTGCCGATCCAGGCTGCAATCGGGCAAAAGATCGTTGCGCGTTCAACGATTAAAGCGATGAGGAAGAACGTATTGGCGAAATGTTACGGCGGAGATATTTCCCGGAAAAGAAAGCTGCTTGAAAAGCAGAAGGAAGGGAAAAAGCGCATGAAGCAGGTCGGCTCTGTCGAAGTTCCGCAGGAAGCATTCATGGCAGTCCTGAAAATGGACGATACGACTCCCAAAAAGTAACAGGCTCCAGGTTTGATTTGTTGCCGGAGGTTAGATATGCTTGCATACAAGCAGCTCTAACCTCTTTTTCATTGAAAAAAAGATCTGCCGATGAGCAAATTATTAAAGGTTGTGACGACACGTATGATAAATGCGGCTTATATCCATATACCGTTTTGTGAACATATATGCCATTATTGTGATTTTAATAAAGTGTTTCTTAAAGGCCAGCCGGTCGATGAATATCTGCAGGCACTTGAAAGAGAAATGGAATTGACGCTTCAGGATCGTCCCTCAAGCCCTTTCGGTTCAATATTTGTTGGCGGAGGCACCCCGACTGCCTTGGATGCACGCCAGCTCGAGATGCTGTGCACATCAATCAGAAAGCATATGCCTCTTGAAGAAGGGGCGGAATTCACCTTCGAAGCAAACCCGGGCGATCTTTCTGAAGACAAGCTGAAGGCGCTTTATGATGCAGGGGTGAACAGGCTGAGCTTTGGAGTCCAGACCTTCAATGAAGAATTGCTGAAGAGGATCGGCAGAACACACAGGGCCAAGGATGTATTTTCATCAATTGAACTTGCGAAAAAAACAGGGTTCAGCAGCATCAGCGTGGACCTTATATACAGCTTGCCGGGCCAGACCATCGCTGAATTCAAGGAAACGCTGGATACCGCCTTTACACTGGATATCCAGCACTATTCCGGCTACTCACTGATCATTGAACCGAAGACGGTTTTTTATAATCTTATGCGAAAAGGGAAGCTTCCTTCACCGGGTGAAGATGCAGAAGCAGCGATGTATGAGCTTCTTATGGAAAGGATGGATCTTGAGGGCTTTAAGCAATATGAAATCAGCAATTTTGCGCTTCCCGGTTTTGAAAGCAGGCATAACCTGACATACTGGAATAATGAAGAGTATTACGGTTTTGGAGCCGGGGCCCATGGCTATACAGGCGGGAGCCGGAATGCCAATTACGGGCCCCTGAAAAAATATATGGAGCCCTTGTCGGAAAACAAACTTCCTGTCATGGAATCGCATATTGTGACAAAAGCTGAAAAGATGGAAGAGGAAATGTTCCTGGGGCTAAGAAAGACGGAAGGTGTAGAAGTTTCCCGCTTTATGGAGAAATTTGAAGAAGATCCGCTTTTGCTGTTCAGGAGCGAGCTGGAAAGGCTTCAGACATTAGAGCTGATAGAAGCTGGCGGGAAGTCGATCCGGCTGACGCGAAAAGGGCGCCTTCTTGGGAACGAAGTATTTCAATCCTTCATCGGTGTAATCTAATGATTGACATCGCGCCTATAAATTTGATAATTTATTATTAGATTTAGCACTCGCTAACGAAGAGTGCTAACAGAGGTGATAAACGTGTTAACAGATCGTCAATTATTGATTTTCCAGGTGATTGTTGATGATTTCATTCGGTCTGCCCAGCCAGTCGGTTCAAGGAGCCTGTCGAAAAAAGAAGAAATTTCTTTCAGTTCGGCCACTATCCGAAACGAAATGGCTGATTTAGAAGAATTGGGTTTTATCGAGAAAACACACACCTCATCCGGAAGGGTTCCTTCTGAAAAAGGCTATCGCTATTATGTTGACCATCTATTGTCACCCCAGAAGCTGAACCAGCAGGATATATTCACCATTAAGTCCCTCTTTGCAGAGCGGATTTATGAGCTCGAAAAGATTGTGCAGAAATCTGCCAGAATCATGTCAGAATTGACGAGCTATACGTCAATTGTCCTTGGTCCAGCTGTTAAAGAAAACAAACTGAGAAAAATTCAGATTGTTCCTCTGAACAAGGATACGGCCATAGCCATCATTGTGACTGATACAGGGCATGTGGAAAACAAAATGTTCAGCATACCCGAGAATATCCATCCTGGGGAAATAGAAAAACTGGTCAATATCCTGAATGAGCGGCTGGCCGGTGTGCCTATAGATAATCTCAACGATAAAATCTATAAAGAAGTGGCTGTGCTGCTCAGGCAGCATGTCAATCACTATGATCTCCTGCTCTATTCTTTTGCTGACATATTAAAGCTGTCAGCCAATGAAAAACTCTTTTTCGGCGGCAAAACGAATATGCTCAGCCAGCCGGAATTCCATGATATCAATAAAATCAGGAATCTGATGAATATGATTGAGCAGGAAGAAAGCATCTATGATTTAATACGCAAAGATAAATCAGGAATCAATATTAAAATCGGCAGAGAGAATGAGAACTCGGCCATGGAAAACTGCAGCCTCATTACTGCCACCTATTCAATGGGTGCAGAGCAGCTGGGGACCATCGCGGTCCTTGGGCCGACGAGGATGGAGTATTCAAGGGTGATCAGCCTGCTGCAGATTATCAGCGCAGACCTCACTGACGTCCTGACGAAGCTGTATCAAAAGAGCTGACGCAGGTAATATTGATGATGGGTGGAAGCTGTCTTCCATCCCTTTCATTGCGTGTAAATATTTATATCCAATCAGCGTCCTATGGCATGCAAGTCACGCCAGGCATGCTTAACCTTTAAGGGAGGTGAACTAGTTGGCAGACAATAAGGACTTTTTAAAGGAAGAAGAACAAGAAGCAGCCGCTGCAGAAGGAAGCAATGAGCCGATCGAAGCAGTATTTGGAGAATCAGCTTCACCATCTGAAACTGGTGAAAATGGTGAAGAGTCATCTATGGGCCAGGAAGACTCCGAAGAACTGAAGGCTGCACATGAAAAGATTGCAGAGCTTGAGGCCAAATTGTGGGAAGCAGAAAACCGCTATCTCCGTCTTCAGGCAGACTTTGATAATTCCAGGCGCCGGGCAAAGCTTGATCAGGAGGCGGCTGAAAAATATAGAGCACAAAAACTGATCACTGAACTTCTTCCAGCCCTTGACAATTTCGAAAGAGCGCTGAAAATGGAAACTGACAATGAGCAGGCCAAAACGCTCCAGCAGGGAATGGAAATGGTGTACCGGAGTCTTGCGGAGGCGATCAAAAAAGAAGGCGCCGAAGCAATCGAGGCTGTCGGAAAAGAGTTTGATCCGCATCTGCACCAGGCTGTCATGCAGGTTGAAGACGAAAACTTTGCATCCAACACAGTTGTGGAAGAATTCCAAAAAGGCTATATACTAAAGGACAGGGTCATCCGTCCGGCAATGGTAAAAGTAAACCAATAATAAAACTACATAATATCGGGAGGTAAGGAACATGAGCAAAATCATTGGCATTGACTTGGGTACTACAAACTCATGTGTATCCGTTCTAGAAGGCGGAGAGCCTAAAGTAATTCCGAATCCGGAAGGAAACCGCACAACTCCATCAGTTGTCGCATTCAAAAACGGCGAACGCCAGGTTGGCGAGGTAGCTAAGCGCCAATCCATTACAAATCCAAATACGATCATTTCTGTTAAACGCCATATGGGTACAGATCATAAAGTGGAAGCAGAAGGCAAGGAATATACACCGCAGGAAATGTCTGCTATCATCCTTCAGTATCTTAAAGGCTATGCAGAAGATTATCTTGGTGAAAAGGTTGAGAAAGCTGTTATCACAGTTCCGGCTTATTTCAATGATGCTGAACGCCAGGCTACAAAAGATGCAGGCAGGATTGCCGGCCTGGAAGTAGAGCGCATCATCAACGAGCCTACAGCAGCGGCTCTTGCATACGGTCTTGACAAAATGGACGAAGACCAGACAATCCTTGTTTATGACCTTGGCGGCGGTACATTTGATGTATCCATCCTCGAGCTTGGCGACGGCGTTTTTGAAGTTAAATCAACTGCCGGCGACAACCGTCTTGGAGGGGATGACTTCGACCAGGCAGTCATTGATTATCTAGTAGAACAGTTCAAAAAAGAAAACGGCATCGACCTTTCAAAAGACAAAATGGCGCTTCAGCGCTTGAAAGATGCAGCTGAAAAAGCGAAAAAAGACTTGTCTGGCGTCACTTCTACACAAATCTCCCTTCCGTTCATCACTGCAGGGGATGCAGGTCCTCTTCACCTGGAGGTTACACTCTCCAGAGCGAAGTTTGATGAACTGTCAGCGGGGCTTGTAGAACGTACAATGGGACCTACGCGCCAGGCGCTCAAAGATGCCGGCCTTTCTCCATCAGAAATCGATAAGGTCATCCTTGTCGGCGGTTCAACCCGTATTCCTGCCGTTCAGGAAGCAATCAAGAAGGAAGTCGGAAAAGACCCTCATAGAGGCGTGAATCCTGATGAAGTTGTTGCTATGGGCGCAGCGATCCAGGGCGGAGTCATTTCCGGAGATGTTAAAGATGTAGTCCTGTTGGATGTAACGCCATTATCACTTGGAATCGAAACAATGGGCGGAGTGTTCACGAAGCTGATCGAGCGCAACACAACAATCCCGACTTCCAAGTCCCAGGTATTCTCTACAGCGGCTGACAGCCAGACTGCTGTTGACATTCATGTGCTTCAGGGTGAACGCCCAATGTCAGCTGACAATAAAACTCTTGGCCGCTTCCAATTGACTGATATCCCGCCGGCACCGCGCGGCATACCTCAAATCGAAGTATCCTTCGATATTGACAAAAACGGCATCGTCAATGTACGCGCCAAAGATCTTGGAACAAACAAAGAGCAGACAATTACAATCAAATCTTCCACAGGCCTTTCTGACGATGAAATCCAGCAAATGGTCAGGGCAGCAGAAGAAAATGCAGAAGCAGATAAAAAGCGCAAAGAAGAAGTGGAGCTTCGCAATGAGGCAGACCAGCTAGTCTTCACGACTGAAAAGACTTTGAAAGATCTTGAAGGCAAGGTGGATGAAGCGGAAGTTGCGCAAGCGAACGAAGCTAAGGATGCACTGAAGGCAGCAATCGAAAAGAATGAGCTGGAAGAGATCCGCACTGCGAAGGATGCCCTTCAGGAAATCGTCCAGAATCTTTCTATGAAGCTCTACGAAGAAGCAGCGAAGCAGGCTCAGGCAGCTCAGGGTGCTGAAGGCCAAGGCGGAGATGACAATGTCGTGGACGCAGAATTCGAAGAAGTAAACGACAACGACAAAAAATAATAGCAGGCAGCAGGATATAAAAGTCAAAGTCAGGTTCCGCTTGGCTTTGGCTTTTTTTCTTTATCTGGAGCAGTGAATAGGCAGGTGATTAGCCTGCGTTCCATATTAGGGCAAGCGCCCTCCGCTTTTAGTTTATCCAGCTCCGGCGGCTAGGCCCTCGAGGTCTTAAGCCAAGCAGATCAGAAGGTTAAAGAACAACCTTCCGCTCTGCTTGTCTTAAGCTTGTCGGGCCTGAACAAGCCGCCTGCGCTTTTAGTTTAACTATTGCACTTTTTCTTTATAGAGTGATACAATAATCTTTATGTGAAATGACCGGGGAGTGTGAAATTCATGAGCAAACGGGATTATTATGAGGTCCTGGGGGTCAGCAAAAGTGCCAGCAAGGATGAAATAAAGAAATCCTACCGCAAGCTTTCAAAAAAATATCATCCTGATATTAATAAAGAAGCGGATGCAGATGAGAAATTCAAGGAAGTAAAAGAAGCGTACGAAGTTTTGAGTGATGATCAGAAACGCGCCCACTATGACCAGTTTGGCCATACAGATCCCAACCAGGGCTTTGGAGGAGGAGATTTCGGAGGCGGCTTCGGCGGCTTCGAGGATATCTTCAGTACTTTCTTCGGAGGCGGCGGAAGGAGAAGGGACCCGAATGCACCAAGGCAGGGGGCCGATCTTCAATATACAATGTCCCTTTCTTTTGAAGAAGCGGTATTCGGAAAAGAAACTGATATTGAAATACCGAGGGAAGAAACATGCGAGACTTGCGACGGTTCAGGGGCCAAGCCTGGCACTAAGCCTGAAACCTGCCGGCATTGCCATGGCTCCGGCCAGCTGAATGTTGAGCAGAATACGCCGTTCGGCAAGATTGTCAACAGAAGGGTCTGCCAGTACTGCAGCGGAACAGGCAAAGAAATCAAAGAAAAATGCCAAACTTGCGGCGGCACAGGCAAAGTGACCAAGCGAAAGAAAATCCATGTAAAAATTCCGGCCGGCATTGATGACGGACAGCAGCTGCGCGTGACCGGACAAGGGGAACCAGGCATAAACGGCGGTCCTCCAGGAGATCTGTATGTAGTATTCCATGTCAGGGGCCATGAATTCTTTGAACGTGAAGCTGACGATATTTACTGTGAAATGCCAATCACTTTTGTCCAGGCAGCACTTGGTGATGAAATCGAGGTGCCGACCCTTCATGGAAAAGTGAAACTGAAGGTTCCTGCCGGGACTCAGACAGGCACCCGCTTCCGCCTGAAGGGAAAAGGCGTGCCGAATGTGAGGGGCTATGGAAATGGCGACCAGCACATACTTGTGCGGATTGTCACGCCGACAAAACTGACAGAAAAACAGAAACAGCTTCTGCAGGAGTTTGGCGAAGTGAGCGGCCAAGTGCCGCAGGGTGAACAGGAAGAAAGCTTTTTCGCAAAGGTGAAAAGAGCCTTTAAGGGTGAATAAAGGAATGGGAGTTGGTAGAGAATGAAATGGTCAGAAATCAGCATTCATACAACAAATGAGGCGATTGAACCGATTTCAAACATTTTGCATGAAGCCGGAGCAAGCGGAGTAGTCATTGAGGATCCGTTTGATTTGATTAAAGACAGAGAAGATCAATTCGGTGAAATCTACCAGCTCAATCCGCAAGATTACCCAGAGGAAGGCGTTATTGTGAAAGCCTATCTTCCGGTCAACAGCTTCCTGGGCGAGACGGTTGATGAAATTAAGGAAGCCATCAACGGCCTTATCCTTTACAATATTGATATCGGGCTCAATAAAGTGACGATCAGTGAAGTGAACGAAGAGGAATGGGCCACTGCCTGGAAAAAATATTATAATCCTGTTAAAATATCTGAACGGTTCACCATTGTGCCGACCTGGGAGGACTATACGCCTGTAAGCAGCGATGAATTGATTATCGAGCTTGATCCGGGCATGGCTTTTGGCACCGGGACACATCCGACGACAGTCATGTGCATCCAAGCGCTGGAGCGTACGGTGGCAAAAGGGGACAGAGTCGTTGACGTCGGAACCGGTTCAGGTGTGCTCAGCATTGCTGCTGCCATGCTCGGGGCGGAAAAAGTGGAAGCACTTGATCTTGACGAAGTGGCTGTTAAGTCTGCAAGGCTTAACATTAAGCTGAATAAGGTGCATGAGACTGTAAGTGTTTCGCAGAACAACCTGTTGAACGGAGTGCAGGAAGGGGCCGATGTCGTAGTTGCCAATATTCTGGCCGAAGTCATCCTGCGCTTTACAGATGATGTGGCCAAAACAGTGAAAAAAGGCGGACGCTTCATTGCATCTGGCATCATTCAGCAGAAAAAGCAGCAGGTCAAAGAGGCAATCATCGAGGCCGGGTTCGAAATTGAAGAAATCCTGCAGATGGAAGACTGGGTCGCCATCATTGCCAAGAATAAATAAGACAAATATCTGACTGGGCGGGAAAAACGGGAGTACTTGAAGCTGGGATACACCCATGTCCTTCAAAGTCCCTTTTTTCCGTTTGGCGGATTTGCAGCCGTAGGGCATTTGCAAATATGAAAGGTAGGCAGGTGCAGCCATGCAGCGATATTTCACAGATCGGGATAAGGATGGCAGATTCAGCATAGCAGGCGACGACTTCCGCCATATCACAAGGGTCATGCGCATGAAGGAAGGGGACAGCATCATCTGTGCGGTCCGCGGGGGCAGGAGTGCGGTATGCCGGATTGCAGAAATTACCGATGAACAAGTGATTGCAGAAGTAGTACAATGGAAGGAAGCGAGCTCAGAGCTTCCGGTGAAGGCTGCAATAGCGAGCGGATTGCCTAAAGGGGATAAGCTCGAGCTGATCATCCAAAAAGGGACAGAGCTTGGAGCTTCAGTGTTTATCCCTTTTACTGCAGCCCGTTCGATTGTAAAATGGGATGAGAAGAAAGCGGGAAAGAAAACAGAACGCTGGCAGAAAATCGCCAAGGAAGCGGCCGAGCAGTCGCATAGAGATATGCAGCCGGATGTGCTCCAGCCTGTGAGCATGAAAGAGCTGATAGACCTGGGCAAGGGCTATGACCATAAAGTGATTGCCTATGAAGAAGATGCCAAAGATGGGGAAAGCTCTGCTTTTGCATCACTTTTATCGGGCATGGAAAGAGGGCAGTCCCTTCTCATGGTGTTTGGTCCGGAAGGCGGCCTCTCGGAAAAGGAAGTTGCACTCTTAAAGGACAATGGTTTTGTGTCATGCGGACTTGGCCCGAGGATATTGCGTACTGAAACAGCGCCGCTATATGCGCTTGCGGCTGTTTCTTATCATTTTGAACTAATGAGGTGAATACAATGGCAACAGTTGCTTTTCATACACTTGGCTGTAAAGTGAATCATTATGAAACAGAAGCAATCTGGCAATTGTTTAAGCAAGAAGGCTACGAACGGACAGATTTTGAATCTGCTTCCGATGTATATATAATCAATACCTGTACAGTAACGAACACAGGTGATAAAAAAAGCCGCCAGGTCATCAGAAGGGCGATCAGGAAGAACCCTGATGCCGTGATCTGTGTAACAGGCTGCTACGCCCAGACCTCGCCTGCAGAAATCATGGCCATACCTGGTGTGGATATCGTCGTGGGTACACAGAACAGGGTCAAAATGCTGGAGTATATCGAACAGTATAAACAAGAACGACAGCCGATCAATGCTGTCGGAAATATTATGAAAAACCGTGTTTACGAAGAACTGGATGTTCCTGCCTTTACGGACAGGACCCGCGCTTCCCTGAAGATTCAGGAAGGCTGCAATAACTTCTGTACATTCTGCATCATCCCGTGGGCGCGGGGCTTGATGAGATCCCGCGATCCGCAGGAAGTCATCCGCCAGGCGCAGCAGCTTGTCGATGCAGGCTATAAGGAAATTGTCCTGACCGGCATCCACACAGGCGGCTATGGAGAAGACATGAAGGATTACAATCTTGCCATGCTGCTAAGGGATCTCGAGGCACAGGTAAAAGGCCTGAAGCGTCTGCGCATTTCCTCTATCGAAGCAAGCCAGATCACTGATGAAGTGATTGAGGTGATGGACAAGTCTGAAGTGGTCGTAAGGCATCTGCACATACCTCTGCAGTCAGGCTCTAATACTGTACTTAAGAGAATGAGAAGAAAGTACACAATGGAATTCTTTGCAGAGCGCCTTGACCGCCTAAAAGAGGCGCTTCCCGGCCTTGCCGTCACTTCTGACGTTATTGTCGGCTTCCCTGGTGAAACTGAAGAAGAGTTTATGGAAACCTACAATTTCATTAAAGAGCATAAATTTTCTGAGCTGCATGTGTTCCCTTACTCAAAAAGGACCGGGACACCTGCAGCCCGGATGGAAGACCAGATTGATGAGGAAATCAAGAATGAGCGGGTGCACCGCCTTATTTCCCTTTCCGACCAGCTGGCAAAGGAATATGCATCACAGTTTGAAAATGAGGTGCTTGAAGTCATTCCAGAGGAAATTTACAAGGAAGATCCTGAGAGCGGCCTTTATGTCGGGTATACTGACAACTACCTGAAAGTCGTATTCCCTGCATCAGAAGAGATGGTAGGGAAAATCGTGAAAGTCAAGATATCCAAGGCAGGCTATCCTTTTAATGAAGGACAGTTTGTCCGGGTCGTTGACGAGGATGCTGTATACGAAGAGGCGGCTGTCTAAATATGTGATAAAAAAGAATGGGGAGTATCCCCATTCTTTTTTATGTTAAAAATCGGCCTGAGTACACTTCGGGCTACATATTTCCCCTTTAATTTAGAAAAAATAGACAGGAATGAAGAAAACGATTGCAAAAAACGATTAAAACCCATAATTTCAGCTACATTTTTCGGAAAGACAATGGTATGATGTAGAGGTACGGACAACTTGTTTGTTGAAAGGAGAACCATTGATATGGCAACTAATGTAGCAAAAATGATCGATCATACATTATTGAAAGCAGATGCGACAAAAGAACAGATTGAGGTACTATGTTCAGAAGCTAAAGAATACAGTTTCGCGTCTGTCTGTGTTAACCCTGCGTGGGTCAGCTACGCGAGTGAACTGCTGGAGGGCTCAGGCGTAGATGTCTGCACAGTCATCGGCTTCCCGCTGGGGGCGTCAACATCTGAGGTAAAAGCATTTGAAACTAAAAATGCCATTGAAAACGGCGCAACTGAAGTAGATATGGTTATTAATATCGGCGCTTTAAAGAGCGGCAGCAGTGATCTTGTAGAATCGGATATCCGTGCAGTCGTTGAGGCGGCAAAAGGGAAGGCACTTACAAAGGTCATTATTGAAACATCCCTCCTTACAGAGGATGAGAAGGTCCTGGCATGTGAGCTGGCTGTAAAAGCAGGCACAGATTTTGTCAAAACTTCTACTGGTTTTTCTACCGGAGGCGCAACCATTGAAGATATCAGGCTGATGAGAAAAACAGTCGGTCCTGAAATCGGTGTTAAAGCATCAGGCGGTGTCCGCAGCACCGAAGATGCCCAGCAAATGATCGAAGCAGGAGCTACAAGAATCGGTGCAAGCTCCGGTGTGGCGATCGTTAATGGGTTAACGAGCGATTCAGATTACTGATTACCTTATGGAAGAGACAGGACAGCATCAATTGCTGGCCTGTTTTTTTTATTTATCATGGATCTTCATAATTAACCTTCCAAAATGTTCAGCAAATGGAAGTACCATTAAAGAAGTCAGCACATTGAATAATACACTCACATGTGCAAGCTGGACATCCGGCTCGGCGGCTGCCCATTCGCCGAATGAGGAAAGGGAGCCTATGAAAGGGAGGAAAAGGGCCGCTCCCGCTATATTCAGCCAGATATGTGCAAAGGCAGTGAGGCGCGCCTCCTTCCCTGCGCCAATGGATGCAAGATAGGCAGTGAGGCATGTCCCGATATTGGCTCCGAGCATAAAGGCTATGCCTGTATCCAATTCAATGATCCTGCCGTTCAGAAACCCCATGATGATCCCCACAGCCGCAGTGCTGGATTGGATGATGGCTGTCAGCACTATGCCAACTGCCGCACCGGTCAGATGGCTGTTCTCCATGACCCCGAGAATACCGGTCAGCAAAGGGACACCCTGCAGCGGGGAAGCCATAAATTCAAAGCCCTTCATCGAGGAAAGCACAATGGAGATGCCAAGGATTCCCATGCCAATATGCTTCAGTGCCTTTCTGCCAAATAAGATGAGGCACGACCCGGCTGCTGCCAGGGGGATGATGAGAGACTCGATATTGAAGGTGATGAATTCTGTTGTAAATGTTGTTCCAATATTTGTCCCCAAGATGATGCCGATCGATTGGGGGAAGGTCAGGATCCGGGCGGAAATAAGGCCGATAGTCAATACCATAACAGCAGAGCTGCTTTGCAGGACAGCAGTAATCAGCATTCCTGCCAGCATCCCCTGCCAGGGGAAATGGGTATAAGCGGCAATCTTCCGCTTGAATGAATCACCGGAAAGTCCGTATAGCCCTGATCTTAACAGTGCCATTCCGTATATGAAAAAAATAATCAAGAATAAAAACAGGATAATCAGCAGCATGCGTTCTCACTCCTTCAATTAAACTCTATGAAGGAACGGGACTGGACATGCCTTGCGAAAAGGGTTTATTTTTACCGCTTCTATGGTAAATTAAATGAAAGGACAGAGCATGCAAAAAAAAAACTGTACCTGCCCGTGATGAATTACAGTTGACCTTGTATCACTGTTATATTATAATTGCAAGGTACATGGAAATCTATGTTTCTGATGTAAGTGTGTTGTGCTCGGAGGGAGGGAAAGAGAATGTCTAAAACAGTCGTTAAAAAGAACGAATCGCTTGAAGATGCTCTTCGTCGCTTCAAACGTTCTGTATCTAAAACAGGTACTTTACAAGAGGCGAGAAAGCGCGAATTCTACGAAAAACCTAGTGTAAAGCGCAAGAAGAAGTCCGAAGCTGCTAGAAAACGTAAGTTCTAAGAGAGGGTGTATCAACTATGAGTCTTCTCGAGCGTTTAAATGATGATATGAAACAAGCGATGAAAAACAAAGAAAAAGATAAACTCACTGTCATTCGGATGATTAAAGCATCTCTGCAGAATGAAGCCATCAAGCTTGGCGGAGAGCTTAACGAAGAGCAGGAGTTAACTGTCCTTTCTCGCGAAGTGAAACAACGCAAGGACTCCCTCCATGAATTTGAAAAAGCAGGTCGTGAAGACCTTGTTGAAAAATTGCGGAACGAATTGGTATTCGTCGAGCTATATATGCCCAAGCAGCTGTCCGAGGATGAAGTATCAAAGATTGTCCAGGAGACAATCGAAGAAACTGGAGCATCAGGAAAAGCCGATATGGGAAAAGTGATGTCTGCCATTATGCCTAAAGTAAAAGGCAAAGCGGACGGCTCACTTGTAAATAAACTTGTACAACAACACCTTTCATGAAAAAGTATGCCAAAAGACCGCAAGCAATCTGCCTGCGGTCTTTTTATGCATATAAACGGCATACTGCAATAAATTTCAGGGTACGTATGGAAGGTGTGCCGCTGTTAAAGACTATTACATAGGAAAAAATAAGGCCGAAAACAGAAAATGTGCTGAAAATGAATCTTTTTTCTTTTTTAAACGTAAGTAAAAGAAGATTAACTTTTGTTTGTGAAAGGAGGAGAAAATGGTGGCTCTCAGAAGGGCAGTCACTCTGCTGGCGTTTTTGGGCATCCTGCTGATTATGCTTATTCCCGAAAAAGGGAATGCTGATAATGAAGTGGTATACGTTGTTCCCATCGAAGAAACAGTGGAAAAAGGCCTTTATGCATTTCTGAACAGGGCTGTCAGCACCGCTGAAGAGAATGGGGCTTCTGCCATTATTTTTGAAATGGATACACCTGGGGGCGCAGTGGATGCTGCCGGGAAAATAGGCAAGCTGCTTGCGGAAACAGAATTGAAGACGGTGTCCTTTGTCAATAATCAGGCCCTGTCGGCCGGTGCCTATATCTCTTTGAATATGGATGAAATATATATGGTGCCGGGTGCTGTCATGGGCTCTGCCGCCATTATCGATCAATCAGGGAACACCGCAGGAAAGAAAGCGGAATCCTATTGGCTGAGCGCAATGAAGAGTGCTGCTAACCAGTCTGGCAGGGATCCGGAGATAGCACTGGCCATGGCGGATGAGTCGGTTGATCTGCCGGAATATGGCGCCCCAAAAGGGAAGCTTCTCACTTTGACATCTGAGCAGGCAGAGCAGGCAGGTTATTCTGAAGGCACAGTTTCATCTCTTGATGAACTGCTGGACACTCTTGGCTACTCAGGGGCGGAGATCAGGAGCCTGGATGAAAGCTTTGCAGAGAAAATAGCCCGTTTTATCACCCACCCGGTTGTTGTGCCGATTCTCTTGTCTGTCGGCAGCCTGGGACTTGTGCTTGAGCTTTACTCGCCGGGATTCGGCATCCCGGGATCGATGGGGCTTGCTGCCCTCCTGCTGTTTTTTTACGGCCATATGGTTGCAGGCCTGGCAGGATATGAGTCCATCGTTTTGTTTTTGGTCGGCCTGGGGCTGATCATACTGGAGTTTTTCCTTCCAGGAGGGATTGCCGGGGCAATAGGCCTTGTTTCGGTTGTTGGAAGCTTGTTTCTTGCAACTGATAACGTTGTCCATACGGCCGTTTCCATTTTAATTGCCATTGGCATTTCCATTTTGGTATCCATCTTAATGATAAAGGTGTTTGGTAAAAAAATGAAATTCTTCAGGAAAATTATATTGAGCGATTCGACAAGCACTGAGAAAGGGTATATCTCAAACAAGACACGTGCCGAGCTTATCGGTCTTGAAGGCTATGCTCTGACCGCCTTAAGGCCGGCCGGGACGGCTGTGCTCGAGGATGAAAGAATCGATGTTGTCAGCGAAGGCGGCTTTATCCAGAAGGGGGCCAGGATAAGGGTCGTAAAAGCAGAAGGCTCCCGGATTGTTGTGAGAGAAATGCTTGATATGGAAAAAAAAGCTGATCAATGAATGGACTCCCGTGAAAACAGGGAAGACAAATAGATTTTAAGGAGGAACAAAATGTTAGGAGAAGGAACTGTATTTATTTTAGTAGCCGTGGTTCTGGCAGTTATCCTGCTGGCGGTGCTGTTTACTTTCGTGCCAGTGGCACTCTGGATTTCCGCCCTGGCGGCAGGCGTCAGGGTCAGCATCTTCACATTGATTGGAATGAGGCTCCGCCGGGTCATCCCGAATAGGGTCATCAATCCTTTGATTAAAGCCCATAAAGCGGGTCTGGATGTTACAACAAATCAGCTTGAGAGCCATTACCTGGCCGGTGGTAATGTGGATAGGGTTGTCAACGCGCTGATAGCCGCACACAGGGCCAATATTGAGTTGAGCTTTGAGAGAACCGCTGCTATCGACCTTGCGGGACGTGACGTTCTGGAAGCCGTACAGATGAGCGTCAACCCTAAGGTGATTGAAACACCGTTCATTGCCGGTGTGGCAATGGATGGAATAGAAGTCAAAGCAAAAGCACGGATTACGGTCCGGGCAAATATTGAGCGTCTGGTAGGGGGGGCCGGGGAAGAAACAATCGTAGCCCGTGTAGGCGAGGGTATCGTTTCGACCATCGGTTCTTCGAATAATCATAAGAAAGTACTTGAAAATCCTGACATGATTTCTCAGACTGTCCTGTCCAAGGGCCTTGATGCCGGCACAGCATTCGAAATCCTGTCCATTGATATTGCGGATGTTGACATCGGCAAGAATATCGGTGCCGAGCTTCAGACTGAGCAGGCGGAAGCAGATAAGAAGATCGCCCAGGCTAAGGCTGAAGAAAGGCGTGCAATGGCCGTTGCCCAGGAGCAGGAAATGAAAGCAAAAGTAGAAGAAATGAGGGCGAAGGTTGTCGAAGCAGAAGCCAAAGTCCCTCTTGCCATGTCAGAAGCTCTCCGTTCAGGGAATCTCGGAGTGATGGATTATATGAACATCCAGAATATATCCGCTGATACGGATATGAGGGGTTCAATTGGAAGAACGACAGATCCTGGCATGGATGGGAAAAATAAAGACTAACTAGCCGGGTATATGCCGGGAAAGGAGGATTCTCCTTGGGATTCTTATTGGAAAACCCATTTATTCTTGTTGTACTGATCGGCATCATCTCCTCGCTTTTCAGCAAGGCGAAACGCGGCGGCAATACCGGCCCGGTACAGCAGCCGGGGAATGTGGAGCCTGAACCGGGACCGTATGCCGATGCCGGGTATGAGCCGGAGGAAAAACAGGCTGTACCGGTTCAGGAAGCAGGACGGCAAACGCTCGAAAGCATGGAGTCTTACTATCAGGAAAGAAAAGTGCAGGCAGAAGAACGCGCAAGGAGGCTTTCTGAAAGGCAGGATCTGCTGGAAAGAAGGGTTCAGAATGCGCGCAATGCTGCTGGAAAACCTGAGAAGAGCATCAAAGCTGAACCTGCAGGACGGGCTGCTGTAAACCGGGAAAAGCTGGCGGACGCAATAATCTGGTCAGAAATCCTCGGCCCGCCCCGGTCAAAGAACCCGCGCAGGCTGCACAGACGCTGAACGGATGGCATTAACGAATAAAAAGAGTGCTAGAACCTCCTTCCATCTCATACATATGAGATGAAAGGGGGTTCTTTTTTTTATGGCTAAAAAGTGGGGACAATACATTCGCAGCTGGATGACCAACCAAATGGAGCTTCCTCAAGATGTCATGATGGATTTACCCCGGATAACCATGATTGGGCAAATTCATATATATATTGAGAACCACCGCGGACTGATTGCTTTTAGTGATAAAGAGCTGAGGCTTCTGCTCAAGCAAGGGCAGCTGCTCATCAAAGGAAGCACTTTTGTCATTAAGACCATACTCCCTGAAGAGATACTGCTGGAAGGCAAAATCGACCAGGTGCAGTATATAGACGAGTAATGGCCAGCCGCCATGCGGGTGATTCTTTTGAACCGCTGGGCTGGCTGAAAAAGAGGATCCGGAGGGAAGGAAAATGAAGAATCAATGGATTGCTTTTTATTCTGGAATCATCACTGTAAAGGCTGCGGGCTCCGGCATTGAACGGCTGATCAACTCACTGACCAGGAACGGCATCATGGTCTGGCAGGTAAAAAGGCATGGAGAGCAAGCGGTTACCTTTAAAATAAAGCTGACTGACGTGAAGCGGCTCCGTGCGTCAGTAAGGAAGAGCGGATGCAGGATTGAATTCCTTCATCGTGCAGGCCTGCCCTTTCTGATGAAAAGAAGCCTCAAAAACAGCGGTTTTCTTTTTGGTGCCGCCTCTTTCCTAGTTATTCTGATCCTTTTGTCCAATATGGTATGGGGAATTGAAATCAAAGGGGCAGATCCTGCTACTGAATATAAAATCCGCAGGCAGCTTGATGAAATGGGCATCCACAAAGGCAAACTTCAGTTTTTTGTCAAAAATGTAGAAGGAATCCAGCGTGAGCTATCCAACGAAGTGGATGAAATCACCTGGGTAGGTGTGGAGCTCAAGGGGACAACCTACCACTTCCAGGTGGTGGAGAAAAACGAGCCGGATAAGCCGGAGCTTTTGAGCCCAAGACACCTGGTTGCCAAAAAGAAGGCTGTGATTTTGGACATGTTCGTGGAAGAAGGCAAGCCTGTTGTCAGCTTAAATGACCATGTCATCCCTGGCCAGCTTCTGGTTTCAGGCATCATCGGCCAGGATGGCCAAACACAGACAGTACCGGCAAAAGGGGAAATCTGGGGGGAAACCTGGTATAAATCCGAGGTGAAACTTCCGCTTAAGAGCACCCTCCAGGTGTTCAGCGGAGAAGAAAAAAGGAAATATTATTTTGACATAGGAAATTTTTCAATTCCTGTCTGGGGGTTTGGCAAACCGGAATTCAGTGAATATGAGATAGAAGAGAACAGAAAGGACATCAAATTCCTGAAATGGACTCTCCCTCTCGGCTTTACAAGCAGGACCATGCGGGAAAGTGAAACCGTTACAAGGATTTACTCCAATGAGGAAGCCTTTGAAGTGGCAAAAGATTTGGCCAGAAAAGATATAAAAAACAGCCTGAGTGAGGATGCTAAGATCAAGGGAGAAAATATTTTGCACCAATCCGTAGAGAATGGTAAAGTATTTATAGCAATACATTTCCAAATTATTGAGAATATTGCAGAAGGACAATCCATTATCCAAGGAGACACAGAATGACAGAAGACTTAAAAACCATGAATGTTCATCTGGAAGATCCTAATGAAGCAATAGCACTGATCGGGAATTCGGATGCCAACCTGAAAATAATTGAACAGGAACTGAATGTGTCTGTCGTCACACGGGGAGAAACGATTTTCGTGTCCGGCGAGGCAGATGCTGTCGAGCTTGCCGGCCAAATCCTGGACAAACTCATTTATGTGATCCGCAAAGGAATCAATATCAGCGGCAGGGATGTTATGTACAGCATCCAGATGGCCAAAAAAGGCACACTTGAATATTTCAGCGACCTGTATGAAGAGGAAATAACGAAGAATGCAAAAGGCAAGTCCATTAGGGTAAAAACGCTTGGGCAGCGCCAATATATAAATGCGATTAAAACAAATGATCTGGTATTTGGAATTGGCCCTGCAGGTACAGGCAAGACCTATCTGGCTGTTGTGATGGCAGTCAATGCACTGAAAAATGGGAATGTTAAGAGAATCATCCTGACCAGGCCGGCTGTTGAAGCAGGCGAAAGCCTTGGCTTCCTCCCTGGGGATCTGAAAGAAAAGGTAGATCCTTACCTTCGGCCGCTTTACGATGCCCTGCATGACATCCTTGGCGCCGAACATACTCAAAGGCTGATCGAGAGGGGTACCATTGAAATAGCCCCCCTTGCCTATATGAGGGGCCGTACGCTTGATGATGCATTTGTCATTCTTGATGAAGCACAGAATACGACACAGGCTCAGATGAAAATGTTCCTGACCAGACTGGGCTTCGGCTCCAAGATGGTCATCACGGGGGACCGCACGCAGGTCGACCTTCCGAAGGGAGTCCGTTCCGGGCTGATTGCTTCAGAAGATATCCTGTCTGCTGTAAAAGGGATTTCCTTCTCTTACCTGGAGCAAAGCGATGTCGTCCGCCATCCGCTTGTAGCCCGGATCATTTCAGCTTACGAAAAAACAGACCAATAATAAAAACCGTCCTGGGTGGGCGGTTTTTATTCTGTCTAAAAAGGACCTTCCGGAAGGCAAACCCTCTGTTTCGCCAAGTTGATGCGAATAGAGGGGTGAAACTTGCCGGAAAAACTGTTATCATTTTACATAATCATAGTTCAAATTAAATGTGAGCTTATCCGGCCCTGCTTATGCCTGGATAGGAGGGGGAAGCATGGAAAAATTACAGCGCCAGTTGGCAAAGGTCAGAAACCTGTTGGATATGACATTCTTTAGAGTCGTCTTATTTCTTTTGCTCGGCATCGTACTATATGCCGCCATGTACAGCAATGTAAAGCCCGAAAAGCTCGACATAAGCCTGTTTTCTGTGGCTGAACAGACAATCCGCTCGCCGATTACGGTAGAAGACAAGGCGAACACAGAGAAGGAAAAGAAGGCGGCCGCCGACCAGGTGACCGATGTATACATAGTCAAAAAGGAAATCAATCAGAACCGTGTCGATCTGGTCACTTCCATATTTGATTCCGCAGCGGAAGTTAACGAAGAGATAAGCGAGGAAGCGGCACAAAGCGGTAATGAACAGGGTGATGGAGAACAGGAAACTGCATATGTCCCGCCTTCTTCTTCGGAAAAACTGAAAATGCTCAAGGAAAAGCTGACAGATAATGTGACGAAGGAAGTCTCTGATGCAGTCCTGTCACCGCTTCTGCAGGCGTCCAAGGACGAGCTCACGATTGCAAGGGATCTCACTGTAACGGCGATCAACAATGTGATGGGCAGCAAAATCCCTGCTGATGAAGTGGAAAACAGCAAGAAAAGGGTGGAGGAAGAGCTGAAATATACCAGCCTGAGCACGAATTTAAGAAGCTCGGCTATTGAGCTTGGCAGATATGCTGTCATCCAGAACGAATTCTATGACCCGGCTGCGACTGAAGAGCTCAGGCAGCAGGCAGTAGAGAATGTAGAACCTGTAAAAATCCTCCAGGGCCAGATCATCGCGGAAGAGCGCCAGCTGATCAACAGGGAAATTTACAGGCAGCTGGAGCTTACAGGGCTTCTGGACAACCAGAAAAGCATACAGCCGTTTCTGGGGCTGGGCCTGATTGTAGCCATCATTCTGGCAGCACTCTATTATTACTTTTATGAGCTGAATGTCCAAAAGGAGCTGAAACAGAATTACCTCCTGCTGTTCAGCCTGATTTTCATTCTTTCGCTTTTGCTGATGAAATGCGTAAGCCTCCTGCAGCTGCTCCAGTATCCGGAAATTGGCTTTATATTTCCGGCTGCAATGGCAGCCATGCTGATCAGGATCCTGATCAATGAAAGGCTTGCCATTCTGATTACGATAGTCCTTGCCATCTGCGGAAGCGTCATGTTCAATGAAGGCACTGCCGGAACATTGAATATTAATATGGGCATCTATATCATTTGCTCAGGCTTTGCGGGTATATTATTCTTAAACAAGCAAAATAACAGGTCCAAGATTCTTCAGGCAGGACTGTTTGCAGCCGGGGTGAACCTTGTTGTGATCATCTCCCTCATGCTGCTTAGAAACACTCATTTCGAGGCGGTTGAATACAGCTTCCACTTAGTGACAGCATTGATCTCCGGCGTGGCTTCATCTGTGCTGGCCATCGGCCTGCTTCCATTCTTTGAGGGGAGCTTTGGCATCCTTTCCGCCATGCGGCTGATTGAGCTGTCAAACCCGAACCATCCGCTGCTCCGCAAAATCCTGACTGAGGCGCCAGGGACCTACCATCACAGTGTAATGGTGGCTAATCTGGCTGAGTCAGCATGTGAAGCAATCGGCGCAAATGGCCTACTTGCCAGGGTAGGCTGCTATTATCATGATATCGGGAAGACAAAGAGACCTCATTTTTTCATTGAGAATCAAATGAATATCGAAAACCCGCATGACAGGCTGCCGCCGCAGACAAGCAAAAATATTATTATTGCCCATGCGGTCGACGGAGCTGAAATGCTGAGAAAGCACAAAATGCCGAAGGAAATCGTCGATATTGCCGAACAGCACCATGGCACCTCTTTGCTCAAATATTTTTACCATAAGGCCAAACAAAACGGTATGGATGTCAATGAAGAGGACTATCGTTATCCGGGGCCAAAAGCACAGTCAAAGGAAATCGCCGTCATCGGCATTGCCGACAGTGTCGAGGCAGCTGTGAGGTCCATGTCCAATCCGACACCTGAACAAATTGAAGGGCTTGTCAGGAATATCATCTCAGACAGGCTTCAGGATGAACAGCTGAACGAATGTGACTTAACACTGAAGGAATTGGAAATCGTTGCACACACATTTTGTGAAACACTAAAGGGGATCTTCCATTCCAGAATTGAATATCCAGAATCCACGAAACAGAAGGTGAAGCAAGCATGAGCTTAAATATTGATTTTTTGGATGAAACGAATGAAGTAAAAAGCAGCCATATTGAACAGGTTGAAAAGCTGCTGAATTTTGCAGCAGAAAAGGAAAATGTTGAAGATGATTCGGAATTGTCCGTAACCTTCGTAACGAATGGCCGTATAAGGGAAATAAACAGGGAGTACCGCGATAAAGACAAACCTACCGATGTTATTTCTTTTGCCATGGAAGAGCTTGGGGAAGGCGAAACAGAAATTGCCGGGGAAGGTATTCCAAGGGTGCTCGGCGATATCATCATATCAATACAGAGGACAGAAGAACAGGCCGGTGAATATGGACACTCTTTTGAACGCGAGCTGGGTTTCCTTGCTGTTCACGGATTCCTCCACCTCCTTGGATATGACCATGAGACAGATGAGGAAGAAAGAGAAATGTTCGGCAGACAGAAGGACATCCTTGATGAGTACGGGCTCACGCGATAAGAAGCCGGGTGCCGTGAAAGGCTTGTGGCCTGTTTTTGCCGCAGCTTTTGCCGGTATCGGCAATTCACTGAAGCAGGAAAGGAACATGAGATTTCATGCCCTTTCATCTGCTGTGGTCATTGCAGCAGGCGCCGGCTTTTCCTTAAGCAGGATTGAGTGGATGTTCATCATATTGGCCATTGGCGGGATGTTTGCGCTGGAACTGATCAACACAAGCATTGAAAGAGCTGTGGATCTGTCAACAGAAGAATGGCATCCGCTGGCAAAGCAGGCCAAGGATGCTGCAGCAGGGGCTGTGCTGGTGTTTGCTTTTGCGTCGGCGGCACTTGGTGCAATCATTTTCCTCCCGAAGATATGGTCACTTTTCCAGTAGGAGCGGCTGCAGCATGCCGTTCTTTTTTAATTAAGGAAAATAATGAAATGATACCATATGATATTTAACGACCTTCCCTGTATTTTAAAAAGAAAAGCGGGTATGGATTTTGGGCTTTCTTGAAAACGCTGTCTGATTTGGTTAAAATGACAGAGCATGTAATGAGATAGTGTGTCCGTTTTTGGAAAATTCAAATTTTTTATTACGATTTTGCTACAATCAATGAAAATCTTGCAAAAATAAGGTAAAATATAAGAAGGAGAATACTCCCCTCCTTCGAAAGGAAGAATGACTGATGAAGACGGAAGTGTTGATTGAAGAAGCAAAAAAAGCAAGGGACAAAGCATATGTGCCATACTCCAATTTCCCGGTGGGAGCAGCCCTTCTGACTGAAGACGGCAAAGTATACCATGGCTGCAATATTGAGAACGCGGCATACAGCATGTGCAATTGTGCTGAGCGCACCGCACTTTTCAAAGCATTTTCCGAAGGAGACAAAAAATATACAGCAATGGCAGTTGTAGCTGATACAGAGCGTCCGGTTCCTCCATGCGGAGCCTGCCGCCAGGTTATTTCAGAATTATGCCCAAATACGATGAAAGTGGTTTTGGCGAATTTAAAAGGGGATATAAATGAATTAACAGTAGAAGAGCTGCTGCCTGGAGCTTTTTCACCGGAGGACCTTAATGAATAAAGAATGGAATAGCAATCGCGAACAAACTCATAAATCTGGATTTATATCTATTATCGGACGGCCTAATGTTGGTAAATCAACATTCTTGAACAGAGTCATTGGCCAGAAAATCGCCATCATGAGCGATAAGCCCCAAACCACAAGGAATAAGGTACAGGGTGTGCTTACAACCAATGATGCTCAGTTTATATTCATTGATACCCCAGGGATCCACAAGCCAAAGCATAAGCTGGGCGACTTTATGATGAAGATAGCACAGAATACGCTGAAAGAAGTGGACCTAATCCTGTTTATGGTGAATGCCGAAGAAGGCTTCGGCCGCGGCGAGGAGTTCATCATCGAGAAATTTCAGAATGTGAAGACTCCCATCTTCCTTGTCATAAATAAAATTGATCAGATTCACCCTGATAAGCTTTTCTCCATCATTGAATCCTATAAAGAGAAATACGGCTTTAAGGAAATCGTCCCGATATCAGCGCTGGAAGGGAACAATGTGGATACGCTGCTGGAGCAGATCAAGCAGTATATACCGGAAGGGCCGCAATTCTATCCCGCTGACCAGGTGACAGACCATCCTGAGAGGTTCATTGTATCCGAGCTGATCAGGGAAAAGGCTTTGCACTTGACCAGGGAGGAGATTCCGCATTCCCTTGCTGTAGTGATTGACAAGATGGAGAGGCGCGAAGACAAGGATGTCATAAATGTGATGGCTACTGTCATTGTAGAACGCGATTCCCAAAAAGGGATTGTCATTGGGAAGCAGGGCGCTATGCTCAAGGAAATCGGCAAGCGGGCCAGGACAGATATTGAAAACCTGCTGGGCTCGAAGGTCTATCTGGAACTATGGGTAAAGGTGCAGAAGGATTGGCGCAACAAAATGAGCCAGCTGCGTGATTTCGGATTCAGAGATGATGAATATTAAAGGGCGATTCAGCCATAACTAACCTATTTCACCTCAACTGGAATTATGCAGACTTTTTATTAACAATTATTACGTCTTATGATTTTCTAATGACAGGCTATGATAAAGGTATGGAATTAATAATTGCTAGTTAAAAATTGAAAGGTGGGGTTTCCAATGTTGGATTTTACCTGGAAGGTCTTCAAGCAGACAGGTAATATTGACACATATCTTCTTTTTAAGGAGCTTGAAAAAGAAACTCAGGATTTGCCCGGAAGCAGTGAACATGAACTAGCAGAAGTTGATTTTCCCATCTCATAGGTTTGTCTCTTGCAGGGATGGTGGCATAAGTGTTTGAAAAATGCGAAGGAATCGTATTGAGAACAGTCAATTATGGTGAGTCCAATAAAATAGTTACTCTATATACCCGGGAATGGGGTAAGGTTGGCGTGATGGCGAGAGGTGCAAAAAAGCCTAACAGCAGGCTTTCGGCTGTCACCCAGCCTTTTACTTATGGCTACTTCCTCGTTCAGAGAAGCAGCGGGCTGGGGCTTATGCAGCAGGGGGAGATGGTCTCCTCCATGCGCTCGATCAGGGAGGATATCTTCCTGACGGCATATGCCAGCTATATTGTGGATCTGACTGATAAAACAGTCGAAGAGAAAAAGCCGAATCCGTTCCATTTTGAACTGCTTCACCAGACTTTGAATTATATAAACGAAGGCTATGACCCTGAAATCATGGTGAATATTTATGAAATGAAAATGCTCAATTCCCTTGGACTTTATCCGGTTTTGGATAAATGCTCTCTCTGCGGAAGCACTGATGGGCATTTTTCTTTTTCCATCAGGGAGGGCGGTCTCATTTGCCACCGCTGTCTGGAGAAAGACCCGTACCACTATAAGATTTCGCCGGGAGCTTTAAAACTCCTGCGCCTTTTTTATTATTTTGACTTGTCGAGGCTTGGAAATATTTCAGTTAAGCCGGAAACCAAAGCGGAACTGAAAAAAATCATCTCAGCTTACTATAATGAATATTCAGGCCTCAGCCTGAAAACCAGAAAGTTCCTGGACCAGATGGACAAGATGGGCGGTTTCTTTGAAAAAGGGTAATGCCTGAGAAATTCCGCCTCGTCTTAAGTTTAAGGCCCGCAGGACGCGGTGTTTTTAGTCTGCGTTCCTTGACAGCAGGCCCCTTCCGCATTTCGATATTGTCCAGCTGCAGGCGTTAGCCCCTCGAGTCTTAAGCCAATCAGATCAGAAGGTTAAAGAACAACCTTCCGCTCTGCTCGTCTTAAGCTTGAGGCCCGCAGGACGCGGGTCATGCAGACGTTGCCACAGGACGTGGCGTTTTTAGTCTGCGTTCCTTGACAGCAAACGCCTTCCGCTTTTCGATTGTCCAGCTGCAGGGGCCATCGGCTCGAGTCATAAGCCAATCCGGCCAGGAGGTTAAAAAACAACCTCCCGTCCGGCTCGTCTTATGCTTGTCGCCGATACCCAGGCCCCTTCCGCATTTCGATATTGACTTTTATTTTGTTTTGTTTTATGATTCTCAATAATTAATAGTTCTGCTATGACGGAAAGAAGTAGTCCGAATGATCTGTAGAAGCGAGTCCGGGATGGTGTGAGCCGGATTATGGGTGTTGGATGAAGGGCGTTCCTGAGCGGATTGCGTGCTTTGGGCACATAAGGTGGCTGCATGGATTGCAGCAAATAGGGTGGAACCGCGGGTAACTCTCGTCCCTATGCTTTTTGGAGCATAGGGATGGGAGTTTTTTTGTGCATTTTTCCCGATGCTCTGATTACACAAATACCTATTGGAGGTGCCAGGATGAATATTCAAAATATGATTCTGACTTTGCAGAAGCACTGGTCAGAGCAGGGCTGCATCCTTATGCAGGCTTATGATGTCGAGAAAGGTGCAGGGACGATGAGCCCGTACACGTTTTTGCGTGCGATTGGGCCTGAGCCATGGAATGTGGCTTATGTAGAGCCTTCACGACGCCCTGCGGATGGAAGGTATGGCGAGAATCCAAACCGTCTTTATCAGCACCATCAGTTCCAGGTGATCATGAAGCCGTCTCCTGACAATATCCAGGAGCTGTATCTTGATTCTCTTCGCGCTCTTGGAATTAACCCTTTGGAGCATGATATCAGGTTTGTTGAGGATAACTGGGAGAATCCTTCCCTCGGATGTGCCGGATTAGGCTGGGAAGTGTGGCTTGATGGAATGGAAATCACCCAATTCACCTATTTCCAGCAGGTCGGCGGCCTTGAGTGTAAGCCTGTTTCTGTGGAAATCACCTACGGGATCGAGCGCCTTGCTTCGTATATCCAGGATAAAGAGAATGTCTTTGATCTAGAGTGGACTGAAGGATTCACTGTAAGGGACATCTTCCTGCAGCCTGAATATGAGCATTCCAAGTACACTTTCGAAACCTCTGATCCGGATATGCTTTTTAACTTGTTTAATATTTATGAAAAAGAAGCTCACAGACAGATGGAAGAAGGGCTGGTTCATCCGGCATATGATTATGTGCTGAAATGCTCCCATGTTTTCAACCTGCTCGATGCGAGGGGAGCCATCTCTGTAACAGAAAGGACCGGTTATATCGGACGCTGCCGGAACCTGGCGAGGAAGGTCGCCAAAACATTCTATGAAGAACGGGAAAAATTAGGCTTCCCGATTTTACAGCGGAAGGGAGAGGTTGAAAATGGCGAAGCGTGATTTATTGCTTGAAATCGGCCTTGAGGAAATGCCGGCAAGATTTGTAACAGATTCGATGAACCAGCTTGCTTCCAAAGTGGAAAAGTGGCTGGAAGAAAAGAAGGTGCCGCACGGAGGAATCAGCGCTTTTTCAACTCCCCGCCGTCTTGCTGTCCTTGTAAAGGATGTAAGTGAAACACAGGAGGATATCCATGAAGAGGCGAAAGGTCCGGCCAGGAAAATCGCCCAGAACGATGCAGGAGAGTGGTCGAAAGCTGCAATCGGCTTTTCACGCGGCCAGGGCTTGGGTGTGGATGATATCTATTTCAAAGAAATAAACGGCATTGAATATGCTCATGTGAATAAGTTCATCAAAGGAGCAGAGACTGCTTCTATCCTGCCGGAGCTGAAGGATATCGCGGAAAGCCTTACTTTCCCTAAAAATATGCGCTGGGCAGACAGGGATATGAGGTATGTAAGGCCAATTAAATGGATCATGGCTCTCTTCGGCCAAGATGTCATCCCGTTTGAAATTGCCGGGGTGCCTGCATCCAACTGGACGCTTGGGCATCGTTTCCTTGGAGAGAAAATTGAGATCACTGAGCCTGCTGAATACGAAAAAAGCATGCTCGGCCAGTTCGTCCTTGTCAATGCAGAGGAAAGAAAAAATGGGATCCGCAGCCAGATTGAACGCCTGGCAGAGGAAAATAACTGGGTGATTCCAGTGGATGAGGATCTGCTCGAGGAAGTAACAAACCTTGTTGAGTACCCAACGGCGCTTTTCGGAAAATTTGAGGAAGAGTTTCTTGAAATTCCTGAGGAAGTGCTGATCACTAGCATGAAAGAGCATCAGCGCTATTTCCCTGTCAAGTCTGCAGAAGGAATACTGCTGCCTTACTTTATCACTGTGCGCAATGGTGATCATAACCACCTTGAACAAGTGGCAAAGGGGAACGAGAAAGTGCTTCGCGCCAGACTCGCTGATGCAGCTTTCTTTTACCAGGAAGACCAGAAGATGGATATTGAGTCAGCGCTTCAGAAGCTCGGCAGCATCGTCTACCATGAGGAGATCGGCACCCTTGCTGAGAAAGTTGAACGAGTTAGAAAGCTTGCCAATGAGCTTGCAGGATCGCTTTCCCTCAATTCCGAAGAAAAGAAAACGGTTGACCGTGCCGCGGAAATCAGCAAATTTGATCTGGTGTCACAGATGGTATATGAGTTCCCTGAATTGCAGGGCTTCATGGGTGAAAAATATGCTGCCCAAAAAGGTGAGGATGCCGCTGTTGCTAAAGCAATCAATGAGCATTATATGCCGCGGAATGCAGAGGATTCTGCACCTGAAAGCAATGAAGGGGCAGTCCTTGCAGTTGCTGAGAAATTGGATACGATTTCTTCCTTCTTTGCAATTGGCATGATTCCAAGCGGCTCGCAGGATCCATACGCTTTAAGAAGGCAGGCAGCAGGCATCGTCCAGATCCTCTTTGTTAAGGGATGGAAGCTTGAGCTTGAAGAAGTGATCAAGAAGTCGCTTGCGCTTGTCAAAGAGTCAGGCGTCGGAAAGAAAGAGGAAGAGCAGGTATATGATGAACTGCTGTCCTTCTTTAAACTCCGCATCAAGCATACTCTGCAGGAGCGCAGCATCCGCTACGATATTATTGATGCCGTTTTATCAGGAAAAATCGGTTCAATGGCTTCTTTAATTAAGAGAGCGGAAGTATTGAATGCCCGCAAAGGAGAAGACGGCTTTAAAGAGAGCATGGAGGCTTTAAGCCGTGTGCTGAATATTGCATCCAAAGCAGAACACCCTGCAGCGGTTGATCAGGGGCTTTTTGAAAATAAGGAAGAAACGGAGCTGTACAGCCGTTTCCTTGAAGTTTCCGCAGAGATCGGCAATGGTGTTGAAGAGGAAGAATATTATATTCTGCTCGTATCTATGAGGCCTGAGATCGGTGCCTATTTCGAAAATACAATGGTCATGGCCGATAACGCTGCTTTGAAGGAAAACCGTTTGAGCATGATGGTTGAAATCGCATCACTGATCCAGGCATTTGCCAAGGTAAATGAAATAGTGGTCAAGTAAGAAGTAATTTTTGCTTTTTAGCTTGCTAAAAGATATGATTATGCAGAGAGCCTGTCAAAAATTCCGACAGGCTCTTTGAAATTTTTTCCTATATGCCAGGTTAATTGTCAAATCATTCTTTTCATTTATAGCAAATAGTATATAATATTTTTATAAAAGTATAACATTATTAGCTGGCAAGCAAGGTGGTGAGGACAATAGAGCTTAATAAAAGACAAGAATTAATATTGGATATCGTGAAAGAAAATGGTCCAATCACAGGTGAACATATTGCAGAGAGGCTGAACCTGACAAGGGCAACCTTAAGGCCTGATCTGGCTATATTAACCATGGCTGGCTATCTGGATGCAAGGCCGAGGGTCGGCTATTTTTATACCGGCAAGACAGGTGCCCAGCTTTTGACTGAAAGCCTGCAGAAGCTGCTGGTGAAGGATTATCAGTCCATCCCGGTGGTCGTGAATGAAAATGTATCGGTCTATGATGCTATTGTTACGATGTTCCTGGAGGATGTCGGTACATTATTCGTTGTCGATCAATCTTCTCTGCTGGTCGGCGTCTTGTCCAGGAAGGACCTGCTGAGGGCAAGCATCGGAAATCAGGAGCTTACAGCCCTTCCGGTAAATATCATCATGACGAGGATGCCTAATATTACAACCTGCAAAAAAGATGATCTGCTGATTGAAATAGCGAATCTGCTGATCGAAAAACAGATAGACGCTTTGCCGGTCGTGAAAGAAACCGATAAGGGCTTTGAAGTAACAGGCAGGATCACAAAGACCAATTTGACAAGGGCGTTCCTTGCACTTGCAGAACAAAGGTGATTTTGAAGAGAGGATGGATGAGCAATGGGTACAGTGCCGATCATCTATGTTGTTTCCGATTCAGTGGGAGAGACGGCAGAGTTAGTGACGAAAGCGGCCATCAGCCAGTTCAATGGCAGCGATCTGACAATAAAGAGATTTCCTTATGTAGAAGATAAATCTAATATCGATGAGGTATTATCGCTCGCGAAAATGGACCAGGGAATGATTGCTTTTACATTGGTAAAGCCTGAAATCCGCAGTTATATGGCGGAAGCAGCAGCCAGGGAAAATATTTATGCAATCGACATCATCGGGCCATTGATGGATAGGATACAGTCGATCTGCGGCGAAACACCCTTGTATGAGCCGGGCCTTGTCAGGAAGCTGGATGATGACTATTTCAAAAAGGTGGAAGCGATCGAGTTTGCTGTGCAGTATGATGACGGCCGCGATCCACGGGGAATCCTTAAGGCTGATATTGTGCTTGTCGGCGTTTCAAGGACTTCGAAGACGCCATTATCCCAATATCTCGCCCACAAGCGGCTTAAAGTCGCGAATGTCCCGCTCGTCCCGGAAGTTGATCCGCCTGAGGAGCTGTTCCAGGTACCGCCTTCCAAGTGCTTTGGCTTAAAAATAAGCCCTGAAAAGCTGAATAATATCAGGAGGGAAAGGCTCATTTCCCTCGGTTTGAGCGATAATGCCAGCTATGCCAATCTTGAACGGATCAAAAGCGAGATAGGTTATTTTGACCAGATCGTAACCAGGATCGGCTGTCCTGTCGTCGATGTAACAAATAAGGCAGTGGAAGAAACGGCAAACGTCATTTTTGACCTCTACCGGAGAAATATTTCTGCAAAGTAGCACATACTCTTGTGAATATGTGCTTTTTCTAATTTTAGGCAGTACATTCCGGTTAATGAGAAAATTAGGGCTGTACAGTAAAAAATAATGGCAAAACTGACTTTTATGCACTATAATAAAAAATTGTGATAAAAATATTCATCATTAGGTTTAGACTTACCACATAACGAATAAACTATTTATTGTGAGAAGTCAAGGCAGGCATCTAAAAAAAATTCGACATGAATCTCTTATGAAAAGTTGCTCTATTAAAGAAGGAATATGCGGAGTGATGTAGAATTACTAGTACATTAGGGAAAAGAAGCATCCTGGTTGACGCTGATTCTTGTCCTGTTAAGATGGAAATTGTCGAAATTGCCAAAGGCTTTGAAATCGAACCGGTTTTCGTCGCTTCCTACGCACATATGGTAAATGACTTTGGCGGGGCTGTCTGGAAGTTTGTTGATTCAAGCAAAGAAGCAGCAGATCTGTTCATCATGAATCATGTGAAAAAGGGGGACGTTGCGGTCACACAGGATATCGGCCTTGCCTCAACCCTGCTGCCTAAAGGGGTTTATGTTCTTTCTCCCAGGGGAACCTTATACGAAGAAGAGCATATCCATACCGCTCTGGATATGAGGTATCTCAGTGCCAAAGCAAGGCGCCGGGGGCAATATGGAAAAGGCCCTAAGCCTTTCACCCAGGAAGACCGGAGCAGGTTTGTGAAGCAATTGACAAAGATTTTGTCGAATCTTGCAGGAAAATAGCTTTTTTATCACGAATACCTCATAAGTAAAAATGGAGTTGTTCTCATGGCAGAGCGAATTTCCGAAGCGAAACTGGATGAAATCCGGCAGGCTACAGACATTGCCGATGTAATCGGTGATCATGTTCAGCTCAAGAAACAGGGGCGGAACTATTTTGGCTTATGTCCATTCCATGGAGAAAACTCGCCATCTTTTTCTGTTTCCCCTGAAAAGCAGATTTACCATTGCTTTGGTTGCGGAGCCGGAGGGAATGTGTTTTCGTTTCTGATTGAGCATGAAGGCTATTCTTTTCAGGAAGCTGCTGTCAAACTTGCAGAAAGAGCGGGGATTCAGCTTGATATTGAAGCCGCATCTGCAAAGCAGAGCTCGCTGCCCGAAAATCTCCAGCAGATGATAGAAGCGCATGAGCTTCTCCGGAAATTTTACCATCATTTGTTAATGAACACAAAGGATGGCCAGCACGCACTGGAGTATTTGCTTGACAGAGGCTTTACCAAAGAGTCGATTGAGAAGTTCCAGATCGGTTATTCCCTGGATTCATGGGATTTTGTATGCAAGTTCCTTGCAAAAAGGAAATTCAATCCTGAATTCATGGAAAGAGCTGGGCTTATCATCAAAAGGGACAGAGATGGCAGTTATTTTGACCGCTTCCGTGATCGGATCATGTTTCCGATCTTTGACCGCAAAGGAAACACGATTGCTTTTTCCGGAAGATCGCTCGGGGCCGGAAATGAGCCCAAATATCTGAACAGTCCGGAGACAGCAATCTTTAATAAAAGTAAAATCTTATATAATTTCCACCTGGCAAGACCGGCAATCCGCAAGACACACCAGGCGGTCCTTTTTGAAGGATTCGCGGATGTTATTGCTGCAGACCGTTCGTCTGTTGAGAATGGGGTTGCCACAATGGGGACTGCACTGACGCCTGAACATGTTGCAATGCTCAGGAGAAATACTGAGTCTGTCACCATTTGCTATGATTCGGATAATGCCGGAATAGAGGCGGCCTTTAAAGCCGCTAAAATGCTGTCTGAGGCTGGCTGCGGCATCAAGGTTGCCATGCTGCCTGATGGCATGGACCCGGATGACTACATCAAACAGCACGGAGCTGAAAAGTTTCGCAATGATGTAATCGAGTCCAGCATTACCCACATGGCGTTCAAGTTTCTTTATTATAGAAGGGGCAAAAAGCTCCAGGATGAAGGAGATCGGCTTCTATATATAGAAGAAGTACTTAAGGAAATCAGCCTTCTTGATAAGGCTGTTGAAAGAGATCATTACATGCGCCAGCTGGCTAATGAATTTTCTCTGTCACTGGAAGCGCTGAAGCAGGAGCAAAAGCAGATATACTTTGCCGAGAAACGAAAAAACCAGGGCAGTTCTGCCCCAGCACAAAAGAAGCAAATGATCGTTTCACGGCGACAGGATTCGCTCAAGCCTGCTTTTCATACAGCTGAAAGAAGATTGATTGCCCATATGCTGAGAAACAGCGATACTGCTTATAAAGTTCAGGAGCTTCTCGGAGGCAGCGCCTTTAACATTGATGATCATCAGGCTATCATTACTTATTTATTTGCTTTTTATGAAAAGGGGAATAGCCCCGATCCAAGCGCCTTCTTAAATTTCGTTGAAGATGCGAAGCTTAAGCGGATCATTGCGGATATCGAGATGATGTCGGTCAATGATGAGCTGACAGAGCAGGAGCTCAATGACTATATTAAGCAGGTGTTGAATTATCAAAAGATGTTAATGATAAAGGAAAAGCAGGCTGAAGGGAAGGAAGCCGAGCGGCAGAATGACTTTGCAAGGGCTGCATCGATTGCAATGGAAATTATTCAACTGCGTAAATTGCTATAGATAAGCTTTTATACGACTGGTTTGTGATTTTTGGAAGGAGGGGGACTTATGGCTGAAAAGTCAGCCCGTTCAAAAGAGGTTGATTCAGAGTTGACCATGGAGCAAGTGAAGGAACAGTTAACGGAAGTAGGAAAGAAAACCGGGGTTCTCGCATACGACGATATCGCGGAAAGGCTATCCAACTTTGAATTGGATTCCGATCAGATGGATGAGTTTTATGAGTTTCTTGGAGATCAGGGGGTAGAGCTTGTCGGCGACAACGATGATGCGGACCCTAATGTCCAGGAGCTTGCCAAGGGTGAAGAGGAATTTGATTTAAACGATTTAAGCGTTCCTCCAGGAGTTAAAATCAATGATCCCGTCCGCATGTACCTGAAAGAAATCGGCCGTGTGGATCTTCTTTCTGCACAGGAGGAAATATCCCTGGCCAAGCGGATCGAGGAAGGCGATGAAGAGGCAAAGAGAAGGCTGGCAGAAGCCAACCTGAGGCTCGTAGTCAGCATTGCCAAAAGGTATGTCGGAAGGGGCATGCTGTTCCTAGATCTGATCCAGGAAGGGAATATGGGCCTTATTAAGGCAGTTGAGAAATTTGACTACCGTAAAGGCTACAAATTCAGTACGTATGCAACATGGTGGATACGCCAGGCCATTACAAGGGCGATTGCCGACCAGGCAAGGACGATCAGGATCCCTGTCCATATGGTGGAAACAATCAATAAGCTTATCAGGGTGCAGCGTCAGCTTCTCCAGGATCTCGGCCGCGAACCGACTCCGGAAGAAATTGCGGAAGACATGGATCTGACACCGGATAAGGTCAGGGAGATTCTTAAGATTGCCCAGGAGCCTGTTTCACTCGAAACGCCGATTGGGGAAGAAGATGACTCCCACCTCGGCGACTTCATTGAAGACCAGGATGCGACTTCGCCATCTGAGCATGCTGCATATGAACTCCTGAAAGAACAGCTTGAAGACGTCCTTGATACGCTCACTGACCGTGAGGAAAATGTCCTGAGGCTGCGTTTCGGGCTCGATGATGGGCGTACGCGCACTCTGGAAGAGGTCGGAAAAGTCTTCGGCGTAACCAGGGAGCGTATCCGCCAAATCGAGGCGAAAGCACTTCGCAAACTGAGGCATCCAAGCCGAAGCAAGCGGCTTAAAGACTTCCTCGAATAAAAAAACATTGTCAGAAAATAGTTTACTTCTTAAAATAGAGGTAAACTATTTTTTTTGAAAAAAATGCCTTTGGATTTCCGGACGGGATGGGTGGATATGGATAAAGCGAGAAAAGACATTATTGTAAAAGAAATTTTATACTGGAAGGATAATCGCATGCTTCCTGAGCATTATTGTGATTATCTGCTTGCTTTGTATACAGAAGGGAATCGGCCGAAGGATAAAGCTCGAAAGGCAAAAGGGTTTTATTTTCTCAATATCATTCTCTTGCTGCTGATTCCTCTGTCGCTGTTATTCATTTATTTTACTGAATTATCTTTCATTTTGCAAATGGGCCTTCTGATTTTTTTTACAATTACTGGAGTTTCTCTTGCTATTTATTTTACTAATAAAGGAATTGCGCCGCAACTGCCTCTCGCGGTTTCGGCTTTAATATTGCTTTTGATATCGGTTGAAATGGCATCTTATTTTTTCCCGCATCATAATACAGCCTTGTATGGAGCTTTAATGCTTAATTGTCTGCTTTGGATTGCGGCTGCCTGGAAATTCCGTCAGCACTATTTTGGAATATCCGGCCTTGTAGGACTTATCATCATTATTATTTCTATTTTCATATAATAAATTAAATTTTAAAGTTTTTTAATGTTGAGAAAATTAATTCCTTCCTCGTATAATGGTAATGAAAGCGTATACAAAACTTCGAGGGGGATTTGCATGAATTTTGAATTGACTGCCGAACAGAATATGATTCTGAAAATGATCAGGGAGTTTGCTGATGAAGAAGTTGCTCCCGGTGCACTGGAAAGGGACAGGACGAAAGAATTCCCTAAAGAAATATTTAATAAATTATCTGAAATGGGTGTGATGGGGCTGCCGTTCCCTGAAGAATACGGCGGCGGAGGGGCGGATACAGTCAGTTTTGCCATTGTGACTGAAGAGCTCAGCAGGGCATGCGGTTCGACGGGGATCACTTATTCAGCCCATATCTCCCTTGGCGGGGCACCCCTTTATCTTTTTGGGACTGAAGAGCAAAAGCAACAGTATCTGGTTCCGATCTGCACGGGAGAATCATTTGGGGCTTTTGGGCTCACAGAGCCTAACGCGGGATCAGATGCAGGCGGTACAAGGACGAGCGCGGTAGAAAATGATGGGGAGTTCATCATAAATGGCAGCAAATGCTATATTACAAATGCAAGCTATGCAAAGCATCTGGCCATTACAGCGGTCACGGGCGGAAGCGGGGCGGATAAAGAAATCAGCGCCATCATTGTGCCGACAGATGCAGAAGGCTTCAAGGTGATCGATAATTACGAAAAAATGGGGCTTAATGCTTCTAATACCACAGAGCTTGTGATGGAAGATGTGCGTGTGCCGACTGAGCACTTGCTCGGCAGAAAAGGTGAAGGTTTTAAGCAATTCCTGATTACACTGGATGGAGGCCGGATAGGGATAGGCGCCATGGCTGTCGGAATCGCCCAGGCTGCTTATGAAAAAGCATTGCAGTATGCGAAAGAGAGGACTCAGTTCGGCCGCTCGCTGTCCCAGTTCCAGGCTATCCAGTTCAAGCTCGCTGATATGGCGATGAAAATCGAGCTTGCCCGGAATATGGTCTACAAAGCAGCATGGCTTAAGGACCAGGGAAAGCCATTTACGAAAGAATCGTCAATGTGCAAGCTGTATGCATCGGAAATCTGCATGGAAGTGGCTGACCAGGCTGTCCAGATCCATGGAGGCTATGGCTATATGAAGGACTATCATGTAGAACGCTATATGAGGGATGGGAAGCTGACGGAAATCGGAGAAGGGACGTCAGAAATACAGCGTATGGTGATTGCGCGGCAGATCGGCTGTTAAGGGCAACTGGCTCCATTTAGATGGAGCTTTTTCATTTTGCCGGCAAACAGAGGCGGAATCTTCCAATTTCGAACATACTGTGACAAAGTTCAGTTTAGGGCTTTTCCTTCCAGGGGTTTTCAAGTAAAATAGAGATTGTTTGTATTATATAATATACTTGACTGAGATGTTCTTACATAAGGGAGGTTAAAACATGAACCGTAATCCATTAATTCCGTTTCTCTTGATTGCTGTGTTAGGCATTGGGGCAATGTTCCTCGTTTCCTTCAAAGGGCTGGGCGATGCAAAGGACCTTGCGGCCGAGCAGGAAGGCGGCGGAGAAGAACAGACTGAAGAGGTTGCTGCCAACCCGGAAGACATTTATAAACAGAGCTGTATCGGCTGCCATGGCGACCAGTATCAGGGTGGGGTAGGTCCTGCTTTGACAGGCGTTGGCGACCGCTATTCACAGGATGAAATCGCTGACATCGTTGTTAACGGTAAAGGTTCCATGCCGCCAGGGCTTGTTCCACAGGAAAAAGCAGGCGAAATGGCTGAATGGCTGGCAGGCCTGAAATAATGTGACAGTTAAAGAAAAGCCTTTCTTTTGAAAGGCTTTTCTTTATTTTGGGATGCTATGCAAGCATTCAATCAATAGCTTGCAGGGCGGCTGGACATTGCTTTCCGGCTTTCTTATACTAAGAGAATATTGTTAATTTGAATCTATGTAAAGTGGTGTGATGTAAAAGATGAATACAGAACAGTTATCGCAGCGGCTTGCCAAGGTCGCCGAATATATACCTGATGGTGCAGCCTTCGCTGATATAGGCTCAGACCATGCATATCTTCCATGCCATGTTGTCTCTAAGGGCAAAGTACCCTTCGCAGTCGCAGGTGAAGTGGCAGAGGGTCCTTTTCAATCTGCAAGAAATCAAGTCACCCAGGAAGGGCTGGGCGATAAGATCGCTGTCAGGAAAGGGAACGGGCTGGAAGTAATTGAAGGAGGAGAAGTCGATTGCGTAGCCATTGCCGGTATGGGAGGCGCCTTGATTGCCAGTATCCTTGAAGAAGGTAAAGATAAGCTCTCCTCTGTGAAAAGGCTTGTCCTTCAGCCGAATATAAGTGCCATTTCAATCCGTAAGTGGCTGATTGAAAACGGCTGGGAGCTTGTAGAAGAGGATATGCTTGAAGAGGATGGAAAAATATATGAAATCCTGGTTGCAGAGCATGGAGAGCCGCTCCGTCCCTACAGGGGAAAGGATGAGAATAGCGCTTTTCTTTTTGGCCCCTTCCTGACAGAGAAAAGATCGGATGCCTTTCAGAAAAAATGGCAGCATGAAATAAAAAATTGGCAAAGAATCCTGCAGGAACTGGATAAAGCTGCAGACTCGGAAGAGACACGGACAAGAAGGCTGGAGCTCGTTCAAAAAATCTCTATGGCAGAGGAGGCAGTAAAAAGTGAAAAAAGTTAACGGCCATCAAATCATCTCTTTGTTTGAGGAGTTCTCTCCAAAGAACCTGGCAATGGAAGGTGATAAAATCGGACTGCAGATTGGCGGACTGAATAAAAAGGCAGATAATGTCATGATCGCCCTTGATGTGCTGGAGGAGGTCGTTGATGAAGCTATCGAAAAGAATATACAGCTCATCATCGCCCACCACCCCCCGATCTTCAGGCCTTTGCAGAAAATTAATACGGATACAGCAGCCGGAAGGATTATCGAGAAGCTCATAAAGCATGATATAAGCGTATATGCGGCCCATACGAACCTTGATGTGGCTGAGGGCGGTGTGAATGATCTCCTGGCGGAAGCACTTGGCTTAGAGAACACAGAAGTGCTTGTGCCCACACATGAATCCATCCTGAAGAAACTGGCTGTTTTTGTACCGCTGGAAGCAGCTGAGGCTGTGATAGAGGCACTGGGCAGGGCAGGTGCCGGGGCAATCGGAGATTACAGCTGCTGTGCTTTCTCTTCGGAAGGGACCGGACAGTTCATGCCCGGAGACTCAGCCGATCCTTACATAGGAACCAGAGGGCAATTGGAAAAGGTAAAGGAAGTCAAGGTGGAAACAATTTTTCTGGATCATCTGGAAAAGAAAGTGATTTCTGCACTGATTAAAGCACACCCGTATGAAGAGCCTGCCTATGATATTTATCACCTTGATAATAAAGGCCAAACACTTGGGCTCGGACGGATCGGAACGGTTCCTGAAGCAACGCTTGAAGAATTCGCGGGAAAAATCAAAGAGGCATTCGGGCTTGACAGGGTCCGGGTAGTCGGAGATCTGAACTCTCCTGTCAGGAAAGTGGCTGTCCTGGGCGGAGACGGGAATAAATATTTTACCCAGGCTAAATTCAAAGGTGCGGATGTGTATGTTACAGGAGATATGTATTATCATACTGCGCATGATGCCATGATGATGGGCCTGAACATTATTGATCCCGGCCACAATGTTGAAAAGGTCATGAAGAAGGGTGTGGCGCTCATCCTTGAAAAAATGGCCAGGGAAAAGGGATACGATGTGAATTTTATTCCTTCAGAAGTGCATACGGATCCTTTCAAATTCATCTAAAGGAAAGAGCTGCAGCGGTTGGCTGCAGCTCTTTTGTTTTAGGCTCTCTTGATTTTTGGAAGCACTTTGCTGAGAGGCACTTTCTTCTCGGTTTTCCATGTTTCCGGGTCATTAGGATCGAACTGCTGAAGGAAAGTGATAACTTCTTTTGTTATTGGTGTAGGAGTAGAAGCTCCTGCTGTGACAGCCGCCTTTTTGGCGTCTTTCAGCCATTCGATCTTCAGTTCAGAAAGATCGGCAATCCGGTATGCGGTAGTGCCTGCAATTTCCTCGGACACCTGGGCAAGGCGGTTGGAGTTATTGCTCTTTGGATCACCGACAACAATCAGTACATCGGCTTCTCCTGCCTGTTCGGCGACCGCTTCCTGCCTAACCTGGGTAGCCATGCATATTTCTTTATGGAACTCTGCATGAGGGTATTTCTCTTTTATCTTGTCCATGACAGTGACGACATCCCATTGGCTCATAGTCGTCTGGTTGGTAACAATGATTTTGCTGCTGTCCAGGGTGAGTTTGCCGACATCTTCTGCAGTTTGTACAAGAGATACTGCATGCGGAGCAACCCCAAGGGCGCCTTCAGGCTCAGGGTGGCCTTTTTTGCCGATGTAAATGATCTGATAGCCTTCAGAGTCTTTTTCCCTGATCAGATCATGTGTCCTTGTCACATCCGGACAGGTGGCATCAATCGTTACGAGCCCCTTTGATTTAGCGATTTCGCGGATTTCAGGGGAGACGCCGTGCGCCGTGAAAATGACAGTGCCTTTGTCGACTTTTTCAATGATATCTTTACGGTTTTCTCCATCCAGCGTTATAATGCCTTCCTCTTCAAATGCATCGGTGACATGTTTGTTATGGACAATCATGCCCAGTATATAAATCGGCCGCGGCAGGTTTTTATCCAAAGCGGCATTCCTTGCTATGACCATTGCATCGACAACCCCATAGCAATAGCCCCGCGGCGAAATTTTTAAAACATCCATTCTCCAATCCTCCCATTGCAGTGGAACTGAAACTTATTTTTAAGAGAATCAACTGCCCCTACATTATATAAGACTTGTTGAGATATTACAAAAGGGGGCCTTCAATTGGCAGAAAAAATCATTGAATCTTTTCAAAAGCTGGGATGAATGAAGCCAAAACAAAAAGAATGCGCAAAAGCTGCATTCTTCACGGATTCTAAATATACAGCTTGGGTGAGGAACTGCCCTTCCCAGGAGCTTTGGCACGTTTGGGAGCTTCTGAAGGCTGAGGGAACCCGGCTGTCTCAGTTTCTCTTTTCTCAGGCGGGGAGGGGGCTTTTTTTGTTTCAGAAGCTGCCTCCTTTTCACTTTCTTCATTTCCGGAGCTCTTCAATCCTCTATACAGTTTCCACATGGCCGGAAGATTTTTGACCATTGGGCCATACTGCTGTACCATCGGTCCGAATTGCTGAGCTGTATTGAGCATTTTCTGTGTATTTGACAAGAATCCCGAGATGCTGGACGGGTTGGCAATCGACTTCAGGAATCCGCCTGAACCGGCTGCATTGGCAGCGCCCGGAGCTGCGGCGCGCATGCTATTCAATCCGCCTGCTGCTGATGCTGGATTCCCGCCTTTGCCCAGAAGCTTGGCCAGCAGTCCTCCGCCTCCCTGGCGTGTCTGCTGCATAGGTCCCATCATGGGGCCGATATTGGGCCTGGCCTGCATCGGGCCTCTAAATTGCGGCGGCATTCCTCCGCCCTGCATCGGAAAACGGGGTCTAGGCTGCATAATTTGCCTCCTTTACTTAAAAGTTTCTCTTTATGTAAGCTATGCACCTGTCATGAAATTGGTTTAGGTTTCTGCGGATGTTTCCCTATTTTCATGTTTGCCGGGCATTTAGTAAGGGCCTATTGCGGAAGATTGCTGCTGATTCCGTGCTTAGTTGTGTGAACCAGAGTTTCACACGGCATGCAGAATATCGGTCTGGATGAGTCCCAAATAAACATGGAACAATGCCAAAGCCTATTAAAAATTCCCTGAATGGCTAAAATAATAATATCAGCGGTATTGGTGGTCTTTTGCATGAAACTTTATTATAATAATATGATGGACAAAGACTGGTGAGGCAAGTTGTCCACTCAGGCTGCGGCCACTAACTATAAGGAGTTAATTATGACGGAAACGAAATTCGAACGCTACGAACTTAAGCCATTTATTATAGAAGCTGTTAAAAAGCTCGGGTTTTATGAGCCCACAGAAATTCAGGAACGCCTGATCCCGATCATCCTTAAAGGTGATAGTGCGATTGGACAGTCCCAGACAGGCACAGGGAAGACTCATTCCTATATTTTGCCGATTCTCCAGAAAATTGATCCTTCCAGGCAGGGGGTACAAGCTGTCATAACCGCTCCGACAAGGGAGCTGGCCACCCAGATCCATAAAGAAGTGCTTAAAGTAACAGAGCAGGCTGAAGGCGATGAGGAAATCAGCTCCAAACTGTTTATAGGGGGAACCGATAAACAGAGGACAATTGAGAAGCTGAAAGTGCAGCCCCAGGTAGTAGTAGGGACACCAGGCCGGATCAACGACCTGGTCAAGGAAAATGCACTCTTCGTCCATACCGTTTCAATGCTGGTCGTGGATGAAGCTGATCTGATGCTGGATATGGGCTTCCTTGAAGATGTAGACCAGGTTGCAGGCAAGATGCCTGAAAAGCTTCAAATGCTTGTATTCTCGGCAACAATCCCGGAAAAGCTGAAGCCATTTCTGAAAAAGTATCTGGAAAATCCGAAATTCGTTCAAATAGAGCCAAAGCAGATTGCTGCTGCAAAAATTGAGCATTATCTGCTTCCTTCAAAGCACAAAAATAAGACGGAAATTGTCTTCCGTGCTCTGGAGGCTTTCAATCCGTATTTGGCGATCGTCTTTACAAATACAAAGAAAAAGGCTGATGAAGTCGCAGATGCCCTTATGCAAAAAGGCTTGAAAGTAGGCCGCATTCACGGAGATCTCAGCCCTCGTGAGCGGAAGAAGATGATGAAGCAGATCGTGGATCTGGAATTCCAGTATATCGTTGCGACCGATCTTGCTGCCAGAGGCATTGATATTCAGGGAATCAGCCATGTCATCAATTATGAGCTGCCGACAGATCTTGATTTTTACATCCACCGTGTAGGCCGGACGGCAAGAGCGGGTTCTTCGGGCATTGCTCTCACGATTTATGAGACGTCAGATGAAGATGCGCTGAACAGGCTGGAAAAGATGGGGATCGAGTTCAAGCATGTAGATCTTCAAAAGGGCGAATGGATCGATCTGGGCGACCGCAACAGGCGGAAAAAACGGCAAAGGCAGACGGATGAGATTGATGCCCATGCTCAATCCCGTGTGAAAAAACCGAAAAATGTAAAGCCTGGATATAAAAAGAAAATACAAAGAGAAGTAGAGAGCATCAAGAAACGTCAAAGAAGGCTTAAAAAGAAATAAAGGCAGGCTGCCGGAGGGAGAGAATGACATGCTTAAAATTGGTTCGCATGTGTCGATGAGCGGGAAAAAGATGCTCCTTGCCGCAAGTGAGGAAGCTGTATCTTACGGCTCCAGCACTTTCATGATTTACACAGGAGCCCCTCAAAATACACGCCGGAAAAAGATTGAGGATTTGAATATTGAGGAAGGCAGGCGCCATATGGAGGCCAATGGAATTGACAATATCATTGTCCATGCCCCATATATCATCAATATAGGAAATACCACAAATCCTTCGACCTTTGAGCTGGGAGTCAACTTTCTGCGTTCGGAAATAGATCGGACTGAAGCAATCGGCGCCCGCCAAATCGTCCTTCATCCCGGTGCGCACGTTGGTGCAGGAACAGAAGAGGGCATCAAAAAAATCATTGAAGGGCTGAATGAAGTCCTAAATGGTGAAGAAAATGTCCAGATTGCTTTAGAAACAATGGCAGGAAAAGGCTCTGAATGCGGCAGAAACTTTGAGGAGCTGGCCATGATCATCGATGGGGTCAAGTATAATGATCATCTATCCGTGTGCTTTGATACATGCCATACACATGATGCAGGCTACAATATCGTAGAAGACTTTGATGGCGTTTTGAATGAGTTCGATAAAATTGTCGGTATCGACCGCCTGAAGGTGCTTCATATCAATGACAGCAAAAATGAGCGCGGAATGAAAAAGGACCGGCATGAAAACATCGGCTTCGGCCATATCGGCTTTGACGCTTTAAGTTATATCGTCCATCATCCGCAGCTTTCAGAAGTCCCGAAAATCCTTGAGACGCCATTTGTCGGGGAAGATAAGAACAGCAAGATGCCTCCATACAAATACGAAATTGAGATGCTAAAGAACAGGGAATTCAATGAAAACCTGCTTGCGGACATCTTGGAAGGCAAATAAATGAAATACAGCTGCAGCACCCTGCAGCTGTATTTATATTGGGAAAGCTACAGGGATTAATGAAACAGTATTCTCTTGGTATGGGGCTGTTGATTTCCGTTGAAGGCACTCCGCTTTCCGCGGGGCGAAGTTGAGCCTCCTCACGCTGCGCGCTGCGGGGTCTCAACATTTTCGCTGCGATCCCGCAGGAGTCTACGTGCCTTCCACTCCAATCAACAGGGTTTTTATAATTTTTTTCCACTCGTCCGTTTAATATTGACAAGCAGTTTTAATTGAGGTCCCGGCATTTCTATTGTCCAGCTCCAAAGCCTAGCCCCTCGAGTCATAAGTCACTTAGGAATTGAAGGTAAAGAACACCTTCTATTCATAAGCGCCTTATGCTTGAGGCCCACAGGATGTGGGTCATGCAGACGTTGCCACAGGACGTGGCGTTCTTAGTCTGCGTTCCTTTATTGAACAAGGCTTTTCCGCATTTCTATTTGTCCAGCTCCAGCGGCTAGAGACTCGAGTCATAAGCCACCAGAGAATTAAAGGCAAAGAACGCCTTTTATTCTCTGGCGTCTTATGCTTGTCGTCTCTGGGCAAGCCGCCTCCGCATTTCACTTCGTAAATTGCATAAACAGCTTGTTTACTTCCCTTGCTGTGTCGGGTCCGGCAATTTTGGCAATTTCCTTAATGATCTTGGAGCGTTCTGAATCCTGGAAGATGTTTACCTGTTTACCTCTTAAGTAATTGGCAATCTGCTTTGCCTGAGTCTGATTTATGGATATTTGGAATTGCTTAGCGTATTTTAAAAGCTCTTCAGTCGTTATCGTGCTGACTTTATGATTGATGATGTTTTCGAATATTTTCAATTTCTCCCACCTCCTCTGTACCATATGTACAATAGCCCGGAAATGTTACTGAAAATTGCCTCCAGAATAAAATTAAACCATTCAGCCCGGTTCTCTTTACTTTAGGGAAGAGTTCCGTTATACTACATAGGTTAAATCGGAATCATTCTTATGTTAAAAGGTGATAAAAATGAAAGATCAAACTCCCATAATTGAGATATCAAATCTCACTTATAGATATGAAAAAGAAAATGTGCTGGAAAATATAAATTTAACTGTACCTGAAGGGGCATTCCTTGGGATAGTAGGACCGAATGGTTCAGGAAAATCCACCCTCCTTAAAATGGTCCTGGGGCTTCTTAAGCCGCAGAAAGGTGAGATTTTTCTGTTTGGCCAGCCAATCGGAAAATTCAGGGACCAATCAAAAATCGGCTTTGTTTCCCAAAAGGCGAACTCCTTCAATACAGGATTTCCTGCCACTGTTTTTGAGGTGGTTTCAAGCGGCCTTACGAAAAAGCTTGGCCTGTTCCGTTTTGCCGGCAGGCAGGAGCGTGAAAAAGTTGCGGAAGCGATCGAATCAGTCGGCTTAACTGCTTTTTCCGGACGCAATATAGGGGAGCTGTCCGGAGGGCAGCAGCAGCGGGTCTTCATTGCGAGAGCACTTGTCAGCAGCCCTAAACTGATGATCCTGGATGAACCGACTGTCGGGGTTGATGCACAGAATGTGCAGTCATTTTATCAGATGCTTGAGGATTTAAATAAAAAACTGGGCATTACGCTGGTTCTTGTCACGCATGATATCGGTACGATAACCGATAAGGTTTCGCATGTAGCCTGCCTGAATAAGCATCTTCATTTTCATGGAAGGACAGAAGAATTTGAAGAATTCGATCGGAATGAGGTGTCTGAGTTTTACGGGCACGGGCTTCACGTCCTTCATCATGACGATCACCATCACCATCATCATCATCACCATGAAGGAGGGACATTATGATCTCCGCAGTCCTTCAATATGAATTTTTGCAGAACGCTTTTTTGACAGGCATTATTATCGGCATCATAGCCCCGATTCTGGGTGTATTCATTGTTGTCCGCAGGCTGTCGCTGATAGCCGATGCCCTGAGCCATGTTACACTTGCAGGGATTGCTGCCAGCCTCCTCCTGGAAAAGAAACTCATGCTATCCGGCGGCCTGAACCCGATGTACATGGGAATGGCGTTTTCAGTTGCAGGCTCACTTTTTATTGAAAAGCTGAGAGCTGTTTATAAGCATTATCAGGAGCTGGCGATACCGATCATTCTTTCGGGTGGCATCGGGATCGGAGTGATCTTCATTTCTCTGGCGGACGGCTTCAATACAGATCTGTTCAGCTACCTGTTTGGAAGTGTAAGTGCAGTCAGCAGGACAGACCTGTGGTTAATTTTAATCATTAGCGCCGTTGTGGCAATTCTTATAGTATTATTATATAAAGAGCTATTTTTGCTTTCCTTTGATGAAGAGCATGCAAAGGCATCCGGGATTGCCGCAAAAAGTGTCCATTTCATTTTTATCGTAATGGTTGCCCTGGTCATTGCGGCTTCCATGAGAATTGTCGGGATTTTGCTTGTTTCGTCCCTGATGACACTCCCGGTAGCTGCCAGCATCCGCATTGCCAAAGGATTTAAGCAAACCATTCTTTTTTCGGTGATTTTTGGTGAAATCTCTGTCCTTGGGGGACTGTCGGTTTCATATTACCTGGATCTTGCTCCAGGAGGGACGATTGTGATGATTGCCGTCCTAATTCTTGTGTTGACCATTTTAATAAAATCCCTGCTCCTGAAATTTGCAGCCGGTTCTGAAAAAGCCGGGGCGTAGGAAGGGCCAAGAACAGCTGCCGGGAGAAGGCAGCGCGATTTAAAGAGGTGATTGCAATGAATGTGGAAGAAGCCTTGATTCTTTTAAAAGAAAAAGGATATAAACATACAGGGAAGCGCGAGGAAATGCTGCAGTTCTTTTCTGACAGCAATAAATACCTGACTGCCAAAGATGTGCTTGATAAATTGAAGGACGATTATCCCGGGTTAAGCTTTGACACTATATACCGGAACCTTTCTTTATTTGTGGATTTGGGGATTTTTGAAATGACCGAGCTGTCCGGAGAGAAACATTTCCGTTTTACATGCTCGCACCACCACCATCACCATCACTTTATCTGCCTTGATTGCGGCAAAACAAAGGAAATTGATACTTGCCCAATGAATGGGCTTCAGGAGAACCTGAAGGGATACGATGTGTCCGGCCATAAATTCGAGATTTACGGCCGCTGCCCGGATTGTGTTTATTAATAAATGAAAAACCGGCCAGGGGGCCGGTTTTTTTTATTTTTCAGCTTTCAGCCACTTTTCAACTGCTGCCTTCGCCTCAAACCAGCCTTTCACCCTTATAACCCCGGCCGGGATCGGGTCGCGATTATAAGGTGTATCAAAAAGGATGACGGGTATGCCGCATTCTTCATGGATTGCAACTGCATTATCATGCTTGTCTTCGAAGAATATATCCACATTGTGCTTTTTGGCTGTACTGATTTTATCATGAGAGCCGATCAATTCTACATGATGGAAATGAAGCTTGTTTTCAAGAAACCATTCTTCGGTCAATTTCTGCAGGTAAGAGCCGCGCGCACTGATAAAGTACAGCTCATGCTTTGTTTCCCATTCTTTCAGGACCTGTTTTGCTCCTGAAGCCAGCGGGGAGTTGGCATAAATCTTTGGTTCATTATCAAGGAACCATTTTGCAAATTCTTCTTCGCTTATATCAACCAGGGGATTTAAGTCATACTCTTTTACATCCTCCAAGGTCAGGTTTAATTGGAACGCTTCATTCAAATAGGGGATGATCGAGGAAGGGCAGGTCACTGTCCCATCGATATCAATGCCAAATCTTTTCATATGCTTTTTCTCCTTCTATGGATGTCTCATACCATCTTAACAGAACTATTGCCCGTCAAAAAGGACTGCAGGAGAAATGCCTGTTTTTTTATCCATACATTAGCATCGTAAAACAGGGGGAAAGAGCAGATAATAAATAATGCCCCTATAGAAGGGGGCAGCTAATTTGCCATTACTAACAAATCAGGCTTCTGAAAGCGGAGGGATTATATTGGCAGATCAAGAACGCTCTCAGCAAGAACAAGACCTTCGCCACAGCGAAGAGCTTGGCGAAAACAATGAATATGGGTCAAGGAATTATACAGAAGAAACAGCCGCCGAAATCGCAGCACCTGTTTCGCTGGGAAGTGACAGCAGCGGGGAGGGCTACCGCGGAGAAGAAAATGCCGGGATGGACCTTTCTGGCGGTATGATGGGGTACGGGGCCTTAGCGCTTTCAATTCTTTCCCTGTTTGTCCTGCCAATCCTGTTTGGCGCTGCCGGCATCATTCTCGGCTTCATAGCGCGCAGGAGAGGGGCGCGCACAACCGGGGCCTGGGCAATCGGCATCGGCGCCGTCTCCATTATCATCGGAATCTTTATCCTTCCGTTCTTTTAGGCGGAAACGTGAAAAAAGACCGGCTCAAATTGAGCCGGTCTTTTATTTGCTTCATCTTAAGGGGCGGCAAGCCGCTTAATCATTCATTTGAAGCTGCTTTTCAGCTTCTTGTTTTGCATAGTATTCTTCAGCTATTTTATCGATCTCGATTTTTAATTCTTCGACCATTGTATCTTCAGGGACTTTGCGGACTATTTTCCCTTTACGGAACAATAGGCCTTCCCCGCGGGCGCCGGCGATGCCGATATCTGCTTCACGGGCTTCTCCGGGGCCGTTTACAGCACAGCCCAGCACAGCTACTTTTATAGGTGCTTTGATCTTCTGGATATATTCTTCCACTTCATTGGCAATGCTGATCAAATCGATCTCGATCCGGCCGCAGGTCGGGCAGGAAATGAGTGTAGCAGCATTGGATGAAAGTCCGAATGACTTCAAAAGTTCCCTGGCGACTTTTACTTCCTCGACAGGGTCGGCACTCAAGGAAATCCTTAAAGTATTTCCGATGCCTTTGCTTAATATGGCACCAAGGCCTGCAGCGCTTTTCACTGTGCCGGCAAACAATGTCCCTGATTCTGTAATTCCAAGGTGAAGCGGGTAATCAAACGCCATGGCTGCTTTTTCATAAGCCTCGATGGCCAGGTTGACGTCAGAAGCCTTCATGGAAACAATGATGTCATGGAAATCAAGGTCTTCAAGGATTTTAATATGATGAAGGGCGCTTTCCACCATACCATCGGCAGTCGGATAGCCGTATTTCTCGATGATCCGCTTTTCCAGTGAACCGGCATTTACACCGATCCGGATCGGGATCCCTTTTTCCTTTGCAGCTTTGACAACTGCTTCCACTTTTTCACGGCGGCCGATATTACCGGGATTGATCCTGATTTTGTCAGCTCCGCCCTCGATAGCCTTAAGAGCCAGTTTATAATCAAAATGGATATCCACAACAAGGGGGATATTGATCCTTTTCTTTATTTCAGCGATCGCATTTGCCGCTCTTTCGTCAGGGCACGCCACCCGGACCACTTGGCAGCCTGCTTCTTCAAGCCGTTTAATTTCAGCAACAGTAGCTTCCACATCATGCGTCTTAGTGGTCGTCATGCTTTGGATTACAAGTTCATTATTGCCGCCGATGGTCAGGTTGCCTACTTTGACCGGGCGGGTTTTGGTACGATGTATAATTTCACTCAATGGTGATTCGCTCCTTTAAATATGGAATTGGAACAATATAAAATGAATTTTCAGCAGCGCATTGCAAAGTCCTGCCGCTGTCAAACTATATCCTATTGTATCAATGAACCTGCTGAATTGACAAGAATGATGGTTCTGGCATTTATCTTTTCAATTGCTAGTTTTTGCGTAATCCGGAAATTTATAAATTTTGCCCGCCTGAATCTTCCCGGCCTTCACTCCGCTGTTAAGCTTTTCAAAATCAGCTGCTACCTGGGAGATGGAAACAGGGACTGAGCTGTCGAGATGCCTCTCGACAATAGTCAGGACAGTTTCCCCGGGAACTGCCTTCTGTTCAAAATAGGCCAAAGCATCTTCATCCGGCTCCACAATGGAAGAGGCTTCAAGGGCAGGGGCTTGGTCAGGGGCAGGAAGGGTCCCGCGGCTCAGATCATAGAATATAATATATATGGCAAGAACAGCAATCAGCAGCGAAGCAATCCGTTTCATTGGGCACAGCCTCCGGTCCGCAGTATTTTTATACTGAATGTATGCCTGTACATTCAAGGATAGAACAAGCTGTGCATACGAATAATGATTTAGGAAAATATTACTGCTTTTTTACAAAAGCTTAACAATCCCTCTCTATAATTGAAGGTATATAGAGGGGGAGAGATGTATTTTGGCAAAAACATCACAGTATTTCATCAAACTCAAAAAGGCTGGCAAACGTTTTGCCAAGCCATTGCAGAATATGAAGTTAAGTATGATCGGGAAGAATCTCATGGCAAGGATGCCGCTGCAGTTCAGGCTTCTGTTCCTGACTTTGGGGCTGCTTATTGCGGCCATTTCAGCAGTTGCCTATATCTCTTATGAAAAGTCAAAAGATACAGCTATAGAGCTTATGGAGCAAAGGCTGGAAAGAGAAACAAAAACCTTTTACCAGCTTGCACAGAACTTGATGTTCATTTACGTGGGAAAAGAAGATGAATTCAGCAAAAAGGTGAACCAGGTGCTGAAGGGACAGGAAGCGGAGCTGGCCAAAGATGGGCTGCACGGTGAATATTTTCTGATTTCGGAAGGAAAGGCGGAAGCTTTTGATGTCAGCAAAAAATCTTCATTGAAGTTTCCGGAGAATCTTTTGGCCGGCATCCAGGAAACAAAAACCGGGATTGCCCATGAAAATTTGAATGGACAGGAATATACTCTTTCCTATCACAATGTCCAGGAACTTAATGGGGTATTTTTAATAGCCATCCCGCAAGAGCAATACCTGCACAATGTTTATGATATGGCTTCATACATACTTATTGCGGCAATTGCCAGTATAGTGGCAGCTGCCCTCCTCATCTTGCTGCTGGTCCGAAGCATCACAGGCCCGCTTAATACGTTAAGGGATGTTATGAAGCTGGCCAGGAAGGGGAACCTTGACATAAAAGCAGAATCACGAACCACAATCCCGGAGATTACATCTCTGATAAAAAGTTTTCATAGCATGATGGGCCAGATGAGGGAGCTGATCATCCGCATTTCGGATACATCCAGGGATTTGACATGGACAGGCGCTGATCTGCAGGAAATTTCCGGCCTGGTTCTGGAAGAGCAGGAACACCTTTATGAAGCCATCCGCATGGTAAGGGCCGGGGCAGAAGAAACCGCAGGAAGTTCAGAGAAAAGCATACAGCTATTTCAGGAAATGAAAAATTCAATTGAAAGCATCTCTCGGATGATGGGAAGTATGACTGCCAGCGCAAGTTCAATGAATACATCCGCATCAGAGGGTGAAGATAGCATCAGGGAACTTGTTCATACTGTGAGAAATTATGAGAAGGAGTTTAAAGCAGTTTCTGCCTCTGTACAGGAGGTAAGGGATTATTCAGATAAGATTGCACAGGTCGTCACGCTGATCCAGGATATTGCCGGGCAGACAAAGCTTCTGGCCCTGAATGCGGCCATAGAGGCAGCAAGGGCAGGGGAATCAGGCAAAGGCTTCGCGGTTGTGGCTGATGAAGTAAGGAAGCTGGCAGAGCAGTCTTCAAAAGCAGCTGAAAATATAACAGGAACAATAGCAGAGATGGAGAGTATTTCTGCAAAAGCTTCAGATGGCTTCCAGGGGATGCAGGAAAACTTTGAGATTCATCTGGAGGCAGCGGAGAAAAGCAGGAACACATTTGATGTACTCATGCGGGAAATTTCATCTGTGAGCATGATGATTAAAGAGTCCGAGAAGGGACTGGCCGTCCTGAATGGGATATTGCCTGAAGCCGAGGCCACAGCAGAAGGATTTACGTCCGTGTCCCAGGAAACACTTGCGAGTGCAGAACAAATGATTTCAGCTTCCGATGAGCAGGCAGCCAAGACTAAAAAAAGCCATGATGCGGGTGAGAGCCTTATCTCCCTTTCCGGGTCGCTTGCGGAGACCATATCATTGTTTAAATATTAATGAATGAAAAAAGGCGGCCCGAATGGTCCGCCTTTTTCATATGCAAATTGGAAGGGTAATCCGGCTGAGAATACAGCTTGATTACTGACGCTTATTGCTTGCTTTTTGGCACAGGCACTTCCTTTATTGCCAGCATCAGGATGATGATGGACACAAACCAGTTGATCATGAAGCCGCTTGGCACATTTGTCTGCAAAGCGCCCATGACCGCAAAGAAGACAGTCGGCAGCGTGACACTGTATGCGGCCATCCGCCATAAGTGCCTGTATTGCAGGCGGCGGCCGGCAATGCTGCGGAGAAGGAGGCCGATCAGCGCCAGCACGGAAACCTCAATGAATTTAACCGCGGTGCTGAACAGGTAAATGACCAAAGCCATAATAATGATGAAAATGACCAGGACTGAATCAATGGAATCCAGGAAGGATACTGCGTCTTCCTTCGTCAAAGTCAGATCGCCAGCCATTGAATAAGAATACGTCTGCACCTGCCCGCCGGCAACAAACATAAATTCATCTTTAAGCATAGCGAGGGCCATATCGGAATCGGCCAGCTCTTCTTCGTTGGCGGTGCCTGTTGAGTCAAATACAATGGTAAAGCTGTTTTTATTGATGATGATCGGAGCTTTTTGATCGGAATTCAGCTCCCCGTTCTCAATCGTAAAGTCAGGGATATCCTCTGCCAGGCTCTCACGGGCAGCATCTGCTCCTGACATGATGGCCGTGCTGAAATAAAAGATGGTTGGCAGGACAGACAGGAGGGTAAGGAGGAAAACATAGAGAATTGTCTTCCCGATTCCCTGAAAACGGAAGGCTGCTATATCCCTTGGGGAATAAAGACTTTTAAAAAACTGTTTAAATACATTCATTTTGACACACCCTTAAAAAGATTCACCATTTATTTTAGCCGCAGAGCCCTATATGTACAAGTATGATCCATAAACAGATTTGTAACACAAATGTAACATTAGGCTTAAATGTTAAGGTATTGTAAATTTGGCTGAAGGAATCTTTACTTTTTATTTACCCATCATACATAATGATGTGGGGTTTGTAGATTAATGTCGAATCTAAAAAGTTATAGGGGTTGAAAAATGGTGGAACTAAACATCCAGCAAATGCTTTTTGAATTTTTGGGCGGCCTTGGTATTTTCTTATACGGTATTAAATTCATGGGCGACGGCCTTCAAAAGTCGGCCGGTGATAAACTTAGGGATATATTGGACAAGTTTACTACCAATCCGGTCATGGGTGTTCTCGCGGGGATCATTGTCACGATCCTTATCCAGAGCAGCTCTGCTACAACAGTCATCACTGTCGGTCTTGTCAGTGCCGGCTTCATGACCCTGCGCCAGGCAATCGGCGTCATCATGGGTGCAAATATCGGAACGACGGTAACGGCGTTCATCATTGGTATTGATGTTGGGGAATATGCACTTCCAATCATTGCATTGGGCTCGATCATGCTATTCTTCTTTAAAAATAAAAAAGTACATAATGTCGGCCAGATCGTTTTTGGATTCGGGGCATTATTTTATGGACTTGAACTGATGAGCGGGGGAATGAAGCCGCTCAGGGGGCTTGAGGCATTCCACGATCTAACAGTCAATATGAGCTCCAACCCGATCCTTGGTGTAGTGGTCGGTACATTGTTCACGGTCATCGTCCAAAGCTCGAGTGCGACAATCGGGATTCTGCAGGGCTTATTCTCTGAGAATCTGATCAATCTTGATGCAGCTTTGCCGGTCCTCTTCGGGGATAATATCGGGACAACCATTACTGCCGTGCTGGCAGCCATTGGGGCTTCTGTCGCAGCGAGGAGAGCGGCAGCTGTACACGTCCTTTTCAATCTGATCGGTACAACCATTTTCCTGATACTGCTTCATCCGTTCAATCTGCTGATTTCCGCTATACAGGATACGCTGGGTCTCAATCCGGAAATGACGATTGCGTTTGCACACGGGATCTTCAATGCGTCCAACACATTGATTCAGCTTCCGTTTGTAGCAGCACTTGCCTTCATAGTCACAAAGCTGATTCCGGGCGAGGATTCGGTTGTTGACTATAAAGCTAAGCATCTTGATCCGGTATTTATAGAACAATCTCCTTCAATTGCCCTTGGCCAGGCGAAAGAAGAAGTGCTCAGGATGGGATCATTTGCGGTTAAAGGCCTTGAAGAAACAAACCTGTTCTTAAAAACAAAGCTGAAAAAGCATTCAGACAGTACCTACCAGCTTGAAGAAGCCATCAATAATCTTGACCGCAAGATTACAGATTATCTGATTAATCTATCAACAAGCTCACTTTCTGAAAATGAGTCTGAAGAACATACAGTGCTAATGGATACAGTAAGGGATATCGAACGGATCGGCGACCACTTTGAAAACATCATTGAACTGATTGAATATCAGCAGGCCAATAAAGTAAAAATCACTGAATCAGCGATGAATGACCTTGAAGATATGTTCGCTTTGACGATTTCAACGGTAAAGGAATCCCTTGAATCGCTTGACCATAATGATAAGGAAGCTGCAAGGCATGTTGTCAAAAAAGAAGAGGAAATTGACAAGATGGAAAGAAAGCTGAGGAAGCAGCATATCATCAGGATGAATGAAGGGACATGCACCGGGCAGGCGGGAATTGTTTATGTAGACATTATCAGCAATCTGGAGCGTATCGGTGATCATGCTGTGAACATCGCAGAGGCTGTTTTAGGAGAAGACAATTAGTGTATAGTAAGCAAGAGGGAAACCTCTTGCTTTTTCCTTTTTCAGAGTGGAAAGAAAAATATAAAAACGAAGGTGCTGGTCTTATGGAATATGTATACTGGACGATTATCATTATTTTATTTGCGATAGCTTTTATTGGCCTCTTTCTGCCCATCATCCCAAGCGTCCTTTTCATCATCGGAGGATTTGTTGTATATGGGCTGTCCTATTCTTTTGAGCCCTTCGGGTGGCTGTTCTGGCTCGTCCAGGGAATGTTCGTCCTTCTTCTGTTCGGCGCCGATTATGCGGCCAATATGATTGGCATCAGGAAATACGGAGGTTCAAAGGCGGGGATATGGGGAAGCACGATCGGCATCCTGGCCGGCCCTTTTGTCATCCCGGTTTTAGGGATACTGATCGGCCCCTTCATTGGCGCCATCGCTGCTGAAATGATCGTCCATAAGAAGGACATCAAGGAAGCTGCAAAAATCGGGATGGGATCGGTTGTCGGCTTTGTCAGCAGCATTGCGGCAAAGGGTTTCATCCAGACAGTCATGATCGTGTACTTCCTTTTTCTCGTTTTATGACCGCTGCACGCATAAAAGGGAGGAGAGAGGGTATTGTATATCTGTCAGGCAAAGCATTTTGTTTGAAAGGATTACCCAAGTTTGGTAATCTAATATTAAAGACTTTTAGAACGATTCTATTTTCTGAAAAATGGAATAGATGCCGTTCGGAAGCTAAATAATGATACATAGGGAGGAATTTATTATGGCATTTGAATTACCGCAATTACCTTATGCTTACGATGCGCTGGAGCCAAACATTGACAAAGAAACAATGAACATCCACCACACGAAGCACCATAACACATATGTAACAAACCTTAACAATGCATTGGAAGGCAATGAAGAGCTTCTTTCAAAAACAGTTGAGGAAGTCGTTTCAAATCTTGATGCTGTTCCTGAATCAGTCCGCACAGCAGTAAGAAACAATGGCGGAGGACATGCCAACCACTCTTTATTCTGGCAGATCCTTTCTCCAAATGGCGGCGGCGAGCCGACTGGCGAGCTTCAAGACGCCATCAGCAGCAAATTCGGCAACTTCGAAAACTTCAAAGAAGAGTTCGCAAAAGCTGCAACAACACGCTTTGGCTCTGGCTGGGCATGGCTCGTAGTCAACAACGGCGAGCTTGAAGTAACAAGCACTCCAAACCAGGACTCTCCATTGATGGAAGGCAAAACGCCTATCCTTGGCCTTGATGTTTGGGAGCATGCATACTACCTCAAGTATCAAAACCGCCGTCCGGAATATATCAATAACTTCTTTAATGCAGTTAACTGGGAAGAAGTGTCTAAGCGCTACAGCTCAGCAAAATAATCTTTCCATCCAGGAGAGGCAGCAGATTCGTCTGCTGCCTTTTTGCATGCAATCAAAGCGTCCAGGGATGAATAAGCAAGTCCCCGTTGTAGAAGACTACCCTTAGAAACAAAGGGGAGTTTTTATAAAATGAGCAAATTGAATAAGCTGATCGGAAATATTGAGCTGAATAAAGACCTGACCCTGCTGCTATTAATCGGGGGGCTTTATTCTCTGAGTGTTGCTCTTTCAAACACTTTTGTAAATATTTATTTATGGAAGCAATCAGGGGAATTCAAGGATCTGGGATTGTATAATTTATCGATTGTCGTCATTCAGCCGCTTACCTTTATACTTGCAGGAAGGTGGGCAAAGAAGATCGACAGGGTCATTGTCCTCCGGATCGGCGTCATATGCCTGGCTCTTTTTTATTTGACTGTCCTGATCATCGGCACAAAGGCATCCCAATTCCTGCTGCTCCTTGGAGCGCTGCTTGGTATGGGCTATGGTTTCTATTGGCTGGCGTTTAATGTACTTACCTTTGAGATCACTGAGCCGGATACGCGGGATTTTTTTAACGGATTTCTTGGAATCCTTTCTTCTGTCGGAGGGATGATCGGACCCATTTCAGCCGGCTTCATCATTTCCAGGCTGGAAAAATTCACAGGCTATTCGATTGTTTTTGGACTTTCTCTGGTCCTGTTCTCACTTGCTGTCTTTTTAAGCTTTTTCCTGAAGCGCCGTCCTGCAGAAGGGGCCTATTGGTTTGTCCGCATCTTTAAAGAACGAAATAATAACCCCAATTGGAAGCTTGTCACCAATGCACACTTTTTTCAGGGGCTTCGTGAAGGGACCTTCGTGTTTGTCATCTCTGTCTTCGTTTTTATATCGACAGGCAGTGAAATGGCCCTCGGGACATTCGGGCTGATCAATTCGGGCATTGCCTTTGTAGCGTATTATCTTGCATCAAGGCTCATAAAAAAGAAATACCGCAAAAAATCGATCCTGGCTGGCGGACTGATTCTATATGCCAGCATCTTTTTTATCATCATTGATGTTACGTACGCAAGGCTGCTCATGTATGCGGCTTCGATTGCCATAGCTTATCCCCTGCTGCTTGTTCCCTATGTTTCCATGACCTATGATGTTATCGGAACAGGCTGGCGCGCAGCTGAGATGAGGATTGAGTATATTGTCGTCAGGGAAGTATTTCTGAATATGGGCAGGGTTGTATCCATTCTCTGCTTCCTCGGTGCAGTAACTTTTTTCAGCGAGGAAAAGAGTATCCCCATTCTGTTGCTGTTCGTGGGGGCAGGCCATTCAGTGATTTACTTTTTCTACCGTAAAATTCAAATCAAGCCTGCATAGGAGGGGAGGGAGCCTGCCCCTCCTCTTTTTGTGTGCCGAAAGCTAATTATTTCCTGTTAAAACCAGCAGGCTGTTTATAGAAATATTTTCTACTTTCTTTTACAATATAAGAAGACAATTCATGAGGAAAGAAGTGTGCTGCTGTTTTGAATAAAAAGAGAAAAAAGAAGAACCATGTGCCTATGAGGCTGAACATGCTGTTCTTTGCTGTATTTTTGCTGTTTTCCATGCTGATCCTTCGCCTTGGCGTTGTTCAGATTGTGTATGGGGATGACTACAAAAGGGAAATTGAGAGGACGGAGGACGTGACTGTCAATAACCCTGTTCCGCGGGGCAAGATGTTCGACAGCACCGGCAAGGTAATCGTGGACAATACGCCGCAAAATGCCATCACTTACACAAATAAAGGCGCAAGCCAGGAGGAAATGCTTAAGGTAGCGGAAAATCTCGCCGGCCTGATTCAGAAGGATACAGAAAAAGTCCAGGAGAGGGATAAGAAAGACTACTGGATCATAAAGAACCAGGAAAAGGCAGATGCAAAAGTAACACAAAAAGAGCTTGATGCCCTAAAGGAAAAATATGAAGATGATAAAGAGTTCAATAAAAAAGTATATGATCTGAAATTGGATCGCATCACAGAGGAAGAGCTGAGTTCCCTTACAGATAAAGATCTAGAAATCCTTGCGATCTACAGGGATTTCACAAGCGGATATGCATTGACTCCGCAAATCGTGAAAAATAAAGATGTCACCAATGAAGAATTTGCGGTTGTCAGTGAAAATCTTCAATTCCTTCCAGGCGTGGACACGACAACCGACTGGGAAAGATATTATGCTTTTGGCAGCACGCTGCAATCGGTGCTGGGAAGGATCTCGAAATCAGATGAAGGCCTGCCTGCGGAAAAGGTGGATTATTACCTGGCACGTGATTACAGCCGCAATGACAGGGTCGGGAAAAGCTATATCGAATTGCAATATGAGGATGTCCTTCATGGCCAGAAAGCAAAGGTTAAAAATATAACCGACAAAGGCGGCAGCCTTCTGAAGACTGAGACGATCAGCGAAGGGCAAAGGGGCAAGGACCTCGTCCTGAGCATCGATATGGAACTTCAGAAGGAAGTGGAAAAGATACTTGAAGAAGAGCTCAGGGCCGCCAAGCGTTCCCCTGGAACCGCACTTCTTGATCGTGCATATACCGTCCTGATGGATCCGATGACCGGGGAAATCCTGACGATGGCCGGCAAGAAAATCGCTGATGGCGAGATGCAGGATGATGCCCTGGGAAATATTACGACAACCTATAATGTCGGATCAGCTGTAAAAGGAGCCACCATCCTTACCGGCTATAAAGAAGGAGTCATCCAGCCGGGGTCAGTCATCTTCGACGGGCCTCTGCGAATCAAAGGCACTCCCATCAAAAAATCATGGAAGAACTTTGGGCCGCTTGATGATATCAATGCGCTGAAATATTCCTCCAACGTCTATATGTTCCAGACAGCCATCAGGATCGGGGACGGCGTCTATAAGCCGGACAGGCCGCTTCCGCTCAATGAGGAAGGGTTTGATACGATCCGGGATTCGTTCGCGCAGTTCGGCCTGGGGGTAAGGACAGGAATCGACCTGCCGAATGAGCAGACCGGATTCAAGGGGATGAGCGACAAGCCCGGTTTTATGCTTGACCTTGCAATCGGGCAATATGACACCTATTCAAATATGCAGCTTGCCCAGTATGTTTCCACCATCGCCAACGGGGGCAACCGGATGGAGCCGCATATCGTCAAGGAAATCCGTGAGCCTCTGATGGACAATAGTGAACTCGGTCCGATTCTCGAGGAAATCAAGCCGAAGGTCCTGAACAGGCTTGATATAGAAGAAAACTGGATCAAACGCGTCCAGGAAGGCTTCAGGAGGGTCATGCAGGAGCCGGGCGGTACAGCATACGGAAGCTTTGGCGGAAAAGGTAAAACTTATAAGCCGGCAGGGAAAACGGGGACTGCGGAGGCCTTCTACGATGGGCCAAGAAGGAAGGATTTCGGCAAGGAGCCGCCTGAAACCATGAACCTGAGCCTTGTTAGCTATGCACCTTCAGACAATCCTGAGGTGGCTATGGCTGTTCTGGTGCCATGGGCCTACCAGGGAAGCGTCGATCATGGAGCCAATAAAAAAATCGGCGAGCGTGTTCTGGATGCCTATTTCGATTTAAAGAAGAAGCGTGCAGAAGAAAATAAAGATAAAGAAGAAGCAGTTCAAAAAGTGGAGAATATTGAAGATGTAAAAGAAGGCCAGGAAGCTGAACGTGAAGAAGCTGGACTGTAATAAATTAGGCACGCAGACTCACCATAAAATGCATGCATGTTTCTCGTGCGAGGCAATTTGAAGAAGCAGATTCAGCGTCCTGGGAAGGTAGCGGAATTTTTGAGACCCCGCGGAAAGCCAAGCCCCTGGAACATAAATCAGCAGCTGTATAAATCTTTCATTATAAGTGTAAGTTTAAGCCTGTCTCCTCCGGGGACAGGCTTTTCTATGTTCAAATTTATCTTCATTCCCTCCAATCCGACATTTTAATACAAAAGGAGACCTCATTTACAAAAGCTTTACATTTAGTTAAAACCAGATTAATAGAAAAGCCTTATTCTAATACTCGTAGGACAAAACAACCAAATCTCTTAGGGGGAATAAAGAAATGAAAAGCTTTAAGTACTTGGCACTATCAGCAATGATCGGGGCAGTGCTAGCATTCACAGCAGCTTGCGGCAACTCTGAAGAAGGAACAACAAATGGTTCCCAAACAGACGGAGGCAACAGCACAGAGCAAGCAAGTGATGAAGATAAGCAGCTTCAAGGCGAAATTAATATCGATGGTTCTTCTACTGTATATCCAATCATGGAAGCTGTCGTTGAAGAGTTCGGAATGGAACAGCCTGGAGTAAAAGTTTCTGTTGCGTCATCAGGTACTGGCGGAGGCTTTAAGGCATTCATCGCCGGCGACACAGATTTGAGCAACGCATCCCGTCCGATTAAAGAAGAAGAAGCAGCAGAGCTGGAAAGCAAAGGGATTGAATACACAGAATTCAAACTTGCGAATGACGGCCTCTCTGTTGTAGTAAGCAAAGACAACGACTGGGTAGACCACCTGACTGTTGAAGAACTGAAGAAAATGTGGGTTGAAGATGGATCAGTGAAAAAATGGTCCGATATCCGTGAAGGCTGGCCTGAAGAGGAAATCAAATTCTATTCACCAGGTACAGATTCCGGCACATATGACTACTTCGATGAAGTCATCCTTGAAGAAGCGCCTATCGTTGAAAAAGCAACACTTTCTGAAGATGACAACGTACTGGTACAAGGTGTTACAGGAGACAAGAACGCAATCGGCTATTTCGGCTATGCTTATTATGCTGAAAACAAAGACAGCCTGAAAGTTGTACCGATCGACGGCGGAAACGGCCCTGTTGAACCGAACAATGAAACAGTAGAAAGCGGAGAATATGCACCATTGTCAAGGCCGCTCTTCACTTATGTGAAAAATGAATCACTTAAAAATGAAGAAGTTTATGAGTTTGTAAAATATACGATTGAAAATGCCGGTGTCCTTTCTGAAGATGTAGGCTATGTAAAGCTGACGGATGAAGAATATGATGAGGCAATGACAACATTAGAAGGCCTTAAATAATATTTAACAATTTTATGATGGGAAGCGCGTCACCTGTGCTTCTCATCTTGCTATGCGGATGAAAGGGGTTTTCATTTTGGCACTATTAAAGTCATCGGACACATTTTCCGTCCAGGAAATGATTCAGGAGAAAAAGCAAAAGAAAAATGCAGGAAATTTTATAGAGAAACTCGTACCATGGCTTCTGCTGCTGACAGCTGCAGTTTCAGTGCTGACGACAATCGGCATTGTTATGACTCTTATTGTAGAAACATTCATCTTCTTCGACAAGGTAAGCATCGGAGAATTCCTTACAGCCCAGAAATGGTATCCTTTCTCTGAATCACAGGGGTCTTATGGCATCCTGCCGCTTGTATCAGGAACATTGAAAGTTACCGCCATTGCGGTTATAGTTGCGGTGCCAATCGGCCTCGCATCGGCCATCTTTTTGAGTGAGTATGCATCTGACAGGACAAGAAGGATCATTAAGCCGGTCCTTGAGGTGCTGGCAGGCATACCGACGATTGTTTACGGTTTTTTTGCACTGACATTTGTAACGCCAATCCTTCGGGATGTCATTCCTTCTCTTGAAATCTTTAATGCCCTGAGCCCGGGAATAGTGATCGGCATCATGATAACGCCGATGATAGCTTCCCTTTCAGAGGACAGCATGTCTTCGGTTCCGCGTGCGATGCGGGAAGGGGCTCTTGCAATGGGATCGACTAAGCTTGAAGTGGCCTTCAAGGTTGTCCTGCCCGCAGCATTATCAGGCATTGTCGCTTCAGTTGTACTTGCTGTATCAAGGGCAATCGGAGAAACAATGATTGTAGCAGTTGCTGGGGGATCGACTCCGAACCTTTCATGGGATGTGACAAACAGCATCCAAACCATGACAGCCTATATTGTCCAGGTCAGCCAGGGTGATGCCGGCTACGGGACAACGATCTATTACAGCATATACGCGGTTGGATTTACACTCTTCCTGTTCACTTTAGTAATGAATCTGTTCGCCCAGTTCATTTCCCGCCGCTTTAGGGAGGAATACTGATGAAGCTGATTGACCATACATCTGTCGTTAACAAAATGAAACCGAGGCTGTATAAGAATGTACTGTTTAAATTGATATTCCTGGCAGCTACCATGTTTGGGTTATTGATTTTAGGAATCTTATTGTATCGGATACTCACTCAAGGAGCCGGCTACCTTGATATGCAGTTCCTTCAAAGCCTGCCATCCCGAAAGCCTGAACTGGCCGGGGTCAAAACAGCTTTGATCGGGACCATTTGGCTCATGGGCGTCGTTGCCCCGGTATCACTTCTGCTTGGAGTGGGAACGGCAATCTATCTGGAAGAATACGCGAAGAAAAGCAAATTCACAGACTTCATCCAAGTGAATATCTCTAACCTCGCAGGTGTGCCTTCCATTGTATTCGGTCTGCTTGGCCTGACTGTATTCGTAAGGGCAGCAGGGTTTGGCACAAGTGTTATTGCTGCAGGGCTGACTATGAGCCTGCTTGTTTTGCCGATCATCATTGTAGCCTCACAGGAAGCGATCCGTTCTGTTCCCAAAGAGCTTAGAGAAGCTTCTTATGGAATGGGCGCCACCAAATGGCAGACAATCGTCCGGGTTGTCATGCCTGCTGCGGTGCCCGGCATACTGACAGGCGGCATCCTGGCGCTTTCACGGGCCATCGGGGAAACAGCTCCGCTCGTCGTCCTGGGACTTCCGCTGTTCCTGGCGTTCCTGCCGAGGTCTGTGTTTGATATGTTCACTGTACTGCCAATGCAGATTTATAACTGGACCGGAAGGCCGCAGGAGGAGTTCCAGGCGCTTGCAGCAGCAGGAATCATTGTTCTGCTTGTGCTTCTGATCGGCATGAACTCTGTTGCCGTCCTGATCAGGAATAAATTTCAGAAAAGATATTAAGGCTCTTAAATGTTTGATCAGATTTCAGCTTGCCCATTTTTCATGGGCATCCAATCAGACGGGCTAATAATATAGGATGAAGGGGAGTTTTTCATAATGAATGCAACAAAAGATAAAGTGAATGCACCAGCTGTCAGAAAAGGCACTACCCAGGGGTCTGTTAATGAAAAAAGCATCGTATACAAAACGAATCAGCTGAACTTATGGTATGGCGATAATAATGCATTGAAGAACATCGATCTGGATATCTATGAAAATGAAGTGACCGCCATCATCGGCCCTTCAGGCTGCGGGAAATCAACTTATATCAAAACGCTGAACAGGATGATTGAGCTTGTTCCCGGAGTCAGGACGTCAGGGGAAATTGCTTACAGGGGCAGGAATATTTTTGATAAGTCTTATAAAGTGGAAGAGCTGCGTACAAAAGTAGGCATGGTATTCCAGAAGCCTAATCCTTTTCCGAAATCCATCTATGAAAATGTCGCCTACGGGCCAAGGATCCATGGGATCCGCGATAAAAAAATTCTTGATCAGATTGTGGAAAAGAGCTTGAAGGGAGCAGCCATTTGGGATGAAGTGAAGGACCGGCTGAACCAGAATGCCTTTGGTCTGTCCGGAGGCCAGCAGCAGCGTCTCTGCATCGCCCGCTGCCTCGCCATTGAACCTGATGTCATCCTGATGGATGAGCCGACCTCTGCCCTGGATCCTATATCCACCCTGAAGGTTGAGGAGCTTGTGCAGGAACTGAAGAAAGAATTCAGCATCATCATCGTTACCCACAATATGCAGCAGGCTGCCCGTATTTCCGATAAGACTGCTTTCTTTTTAAATGGTGAAGTGATCGAGTTTTCCAATACAGATAAGATCTTCTCCAATCCTGTCGACAAGAGGACGGAAGATTATATTACCGGCCGATTTGGCTGATGCCCGGTTAATAAGGAAAACACACTTTACAGGAAAAGAAGGGAGCTTATAAAATGGCAATCCGCGAAAAATTTCATTATGATTTAAAAGAGCTGCAAAATAAATTGATGGAACTGGGCAATTTTGCCGATCAGGCTTTGCTCCGGGCGATTAATGCCCTTGAAAGCAAGGATATTGAGTCGTCTCTTGAAATCATGGAGGACGATACGAAAGCTGATGTTCTATATGAGGAAATCAATGATCTGGCCATCCTTCTGATAGCGAAGCAGCAGCCGGTCGCAATTGATCTAAGAAGAATCATTGTGGCGATCAAAATTGCCACCGACATTGAAAGGATAGCCGATTTTGCCGTCAACATCGCGAAATCCACCATCCGTATCGGAAGCGAGGAGCATGTTAAGCCGATCGTCCATATTAAAGAAATGTATGAAATCACTTCCAGGATGCTAAAGATGTCTCTTGAGGCTTTCAATGAAGAAGATGTCAGGAAAGCAAAAGAAGTGGCAGAAATGGATGATCAGGTTGATGACCTGTACGGCCAGACGATACAGGAGCTCCTGCAGATCAATCTGCAGAAGCCTGAATACCTGCCGCAGATCACCCAGCTGTCCTTTATCTGCCGCTATCTTGAAAGAGCCGCAGACCATGTGACCAACATATCAGAAAGCGTGTTTTATCTTGTTAAAGGAAGGCACTATGATTTGAATAGCTAAAGCAAAGAGCCCCGCAGGATCCCGGATTCTGCAGGGCTCTTTTATTAAATGGCTGTGTTAGTGTACCTTGTTGATTTTGGGCTCATTCGTGTGAAACTTTGTTTCACACGCATTTCAGCACAGCTGAAATGAATATCCGGCTAAAAATGAGCCCAAAATCAACAAAAATATTTAACAAAGCCTATTAAATAAAAATGGATGGAGGGCAAGTGCCCCTCCATCCGCTTCTATCTTTATCTGCCTTTTGTGATGACTGTTGCAATCTGCTGGGAAGTCATTTCATTGTTCAATTCAAATGTGCCAAGCTGGATCTTTGTATGCATGCCGCTGGAGATGAGGTACTGCTTAAATGCTGACTCATTGGTGATGATCTTGGCTGCAGCCAGCTGGCTTGCAATCTCTCCTGTATCCATTCCGCTTGAAATTGTGATTTTATAGGTAATAACTTTTGGCTCAGCTTTGTTTTCCTGCTCATCTTGTTTGGGTTTTTCCTCTGGATCTGCCTTTTTATCGCCTTCTTTGGCAGGCTTATCCTCTGCCTGGCTGCTTTCAGTTTCCTCTGCCGTCCTGCCTTTTAGTTCATCATATTCTTTTTCCGACAAAAGGATATATCCGTTTTCCTTCACGCTTGCTTTGGCAGCCTTCGCATCCGAAAGATTGATATAATCGTCTTTTGAAAAGAAATAAAAAGCGCCGATGAGACACGCAGTAATCAGCATCCCAAGTGAAAATGCCCGCAAGGTCAGTCTGTTCATGAGTACTCTCTCCTTGCAGAAAATTCATTGACGATCTCCTGTACAGAGTTTCTGGAAAGGGAGGACTGCTTCGAAATCTGGTCGATGGACAGCCCCTGCTGTGAAAGGGAGAGAACCTGATTCTTCAATATGGGATTGACTGGCCCGGAAGAGAGCGGCTGGCCTGCCGGCTTGGCGGCAGCTCCGTCTACTAATAGCTCTTCTTCAAGCACCTTCAGTTTTTTCTTGATCAAGTAAAGTTCCTGTATCTGATGGATTGATACCTGGTCGATTTCTTCACGAATGCTTTTATATGGATCTTTCAGGAAAAACGAGAGTATGAGAAGCAATATTGCCGCGGCTATCAGGCCGATCATTACATAACCCATTATATTCACCTCAATAATAATTTTTTAGTGCCCTAGTAATTTTACCATTACAGATGACAAAATTCGACTCCATCTAGCAGGAAAAGAGTGTTTATCTGCATAATCCGTACTTTTGGCCGAGTTTAAAACAGAATCCGGCCGGAATGACTGGTTCTAAACTCATGCAGAAAAATTATTTTGCCCTCTGGTGCCAGCGTTCAAAGGACCTGCATAATACGACAAAATGCGTTCATTGTGGGGGCGCAGGTTCAGTGATAACATGAAAGTAATAAGACGGGCCGGCAGGGCATATAATGGCAGGTTGGCCGGCAGGAGGTGCACCATGCAATCTGAAATTATCAGATTAAGGGAGAAAGGGCTTTCCTTCAGAAATATTGCAAAAGAGCTAGGTACAACCCGCGGAAAAGTTCAGTATCAGTGGATGAAACACTTGAAAGAGACGGAGGAGAAAGAGGATGAAAAGGAGCAAAAACATAGTGTGACAGAAGCGATCCGGGTACCTCCGGATTGTCGGATGGAAGAAGAGGGGATAGCTGCCTGGCAGGTGGAGGATGGATGCATATATTCCTTCTGGAGGACGGCAGCCATGAAGAAAACCCTTGCTGCGTCATATTTTGAAGTTCATGTAAGTGAGCTGGAGGATGCAATCAGGCTTTATGATATCACCAGCATAATCTTTAATGGCAGCAATGCACACAGTTTCCAGGAACATCTCCTCGCTGAAGGGCAGAACTCCAGCATGTTTAAAAACCTGGCCCCAGACCGGTCTTACTGCATTGAAGCAGGGGCCAGGATTCGCGGCAGATTCATACCCTTTATGAGATCCAATTCAGTTCAAATTCCGAGGAATTCCTCTGAACAGGCAGGGCGTCTTAAGGAAGATCTAAAGGCACACGAAAACGGGTCCCCGCCAAATTGGATTGAACACGTCAGCACCTACAGCTTTTATACAAATGAAAAGGGAGGCGTTTAAACTGGCTGCTACAGAAGGGTTTATCGTATACGCAGAAGCGCCTGTCATGAACTTTTATTCAGAGAACCGGAAGATGCAGGATGAAGTTTTTTCTTTTACTGAGAAGTTCGTTCTGTTTCTCGATAATATTCAGGAAAAACAAGGGATTAAGCTGGCGGTAACTCCCATCTACTTTGAACTTCTCGATCAGCCTGATTTTCAGCAGAAAATGGCTGACTATTTAAACAAGGATAAGCAGGATGGAAAGGTGATCCGAATTTGGGAGAAGCATCAGGGAAGGCTGAATATCTTTGTGCGCCAGCTTGCCGAAAGCGGCCAGCTGGAGCTCCTTGCTTCTCCGTCATGTTCAGCGATCCTCCCTTTTCTTTCGACTCAAAATGGAATAAGAATGCAGATTGATTCTGGGATTTCCATCATAACTGATTATTTTTCCATCCATCCGGCAGGATTCTGGTTTCCAAAAGGGGCTTATGAGCAAGGGCTGGATCTTTATCTGGCTGAAGCAGGTATCCTTCACAGCTATATACACGGCAGGACGATCGGCTATGGAGACCCGGCGCCGCAGGATGGAAGGAAGAGAGAGGTCTTATCTCCCCACGGGGTAATCATGATTCCTGTCTATCACTTTCAGGGGACAGAAAAAAAGGAAGATGGTATGCCGGCGGTCAGCCTGCATGATCTCAATATTTCTAACCTTGAAGGACTATCCGCTGTATCGGTATCCTCCGCCAAGGAAAGAGCTGAGGAATTGGAAAGGGTGCACCTTTCCTCATCATTTTTAGAAGATTGCGGAGTTCCCTTCGAAGAGATATCCGGCTTATGGGAGGAGTGCTTCTTCCAGGAAAGAAAACTTGAGAAGATTGCAGAATCTTTGATGAATAGCCGGGAGCTGAGGATTTATAAACAAATGGCAAGAGAATGGATGTTTTTCTTGAATACCCTCGGAGCCCATCCCGATTACCGGGGCGAATCAGAAAAGCATGCCGAAGCATTCCGGAAGCTGGAGATGCTGTTTGCGGCTGGGGAGGGAGGAGAGGCCTTTCTGGAGGAACTGGAGGTGAAATCACCCATCCTTGCAGCAATTGGAGGCAGAGGAGGGCATATTGCCGAAACGGGCAGTTTGCCAAAGATACTGATGCTGTCCTGGGAGTACCCGCCCAATATCGTCGGAGGCCTTTCCCGTCATGTCCATGGACTGGCCACGAGCCTTGCAGGAAAAGGCTTCGACGTTCATGTTCTTACTGCCGGTACAGACGGAGCGCCGATGGAGGAGAGTGCAGATGGAGTCACTGTCCATCGGGTGAAGCCGCTTGCTGCTGCAGAAGAAGATTTTCTGTACTGGGTAGGGAGCCTGAATCTGGCCATGGCTGAAAAAGGGCTGGAGCTGGCACGTATCCACCGCTTCTCCCTCATACATGCACATGACTGGCTTGCAGGGCCAGCTTCTGAATCGCTGAAATCTGAGCTCAGGTTACCGCTCTTGGCCACGATACATGCAACGGAATATGGAAGGAATAATGGCATATATACGGAAATACAGAAGTTCATCCATCAGAAGGAAAGCAGGCTGGCTGAGGCTGCAGATATGCTGATTGTCTGCAGCAGATATATGAGGGACGAGATCCAGAAGATTTTTCATATAGAAGGAAAGCCTGTTCATATCATAGCCAATGGAATTCATCCTGGTGATTTTCTCCAGCCGGAAAAAGATGTTTTAAGCCAGCTGCCGGTTGACCCGCACAGAAGGCTAGTATTTTCCCTTGGCAGAATGGTGAAGGAAAAAGGCTTTGATACCCTATTGGAAGCAGCAGCCCTCATGAAAGACGAGTTTCCGGATGTATATTATTTTATAGCCGGAAAAGGTCCGCTATTGGATTTCTATAGAAAGAAAACGGAAGAAATGGGGCTGTCCGGGACCGTATTCTTTATAGGGTTCATTGGTGATGAGCAGCGCAACGCATTATTTTCACTATGTGATGCTGCTGTTTTTCCAAGTGATTATGAGCCTTTTGGTATAGTGGCGCTGGAATCGATGATGCATGGCAAACCTACCATTGTGTCAGACACAGGCGGATTGAAAGGGATTATCAGCCATAGAAGGACAGGTCTGCTGATGGAGCCGGGAAATGCTCAAAGCTTTGTGGAACAAGCCGCTTTCCTCCTTTGCAATGAACAAGAAGCCGAAGTGATCGGAAGCATGGGAAAGACTGCGGCTCTGCAGCTGTTCAGCTGGGACAGGATCGCTGAAGAAACCAAACGGGTGATTGAAGACTGTGTGCTGGGCTACAGAATTTAGCGGTTCATCTGACTATATAGAAGGGATAAAGGTGCGAGGAAATGAGACAATCAGCCAATCTGCATGATTTGGACCAAGACAGCAGGCGGGCAGGCGGGAAGCTGCTCGTCAGGCAGGGAGTATGGCTGGAAGGCCGGACCTGCTGGCAGGAAAAGGGATATGGCGGGGACATTTTTCTTAAAAAAGGAGTTACGGTCTCCTTTAGCCAAGAAAAGGCCGAAACAGAATCTGATTTATTTTTTGCAAAAGTGGCGAATGACCAGGCATCTTCTATCTCTGTTAAATTATTGTTTGCCTTCTATCAGGAAGCAGCGGGTGAGGCTTTTTCATTTGTTTCACCTTCAAGAGAGGCGATTTATCACGCATGTAATAACAAGCTGTTCCTGATCACGCCAGATTCACCCTGCGGGAATCGGACACAGCTTTCGGCCTTGTCCATGGGTGCTGCTCTGGACGGACGAATCTGGAAGCATGAAAAAAGGGGAATATTGAATTATGTCCCGATGATCAGGGGGGAGACTTCCAGTGTGCTGCTTCTGGAGATCTCCATACCAGCGAAAAAAATGGTCCGTGGAGGGGCTTCTGTTTCTCTAAGACCGCTGGATAAGAATGTTTGATCAAAAAATAAAAAGTCATGAAAAAACGGACTAGCATTTAAGCTGAATTAATGATATTATAGAAAAGTCGTATGAACGAACTAGGATGAAACATAGTTTGGAGGGAAATTACATGCGTGTGAACATTACGTTGGCTTGCACAGAGACTGGTGATCGTAACTATATTACTAAAAAAAATAAACGTAACAACCCAGATCGTCTTGAGCTTAAGAAATACAGCCCAAGATTGAAGCGTGTTACATTGCACCGCGAAACAAAATAAACAGTGGATTCTTCCACTGTTTTTTTGTATCCATTTTTAAAGTCCGGACTTGTCCGGGCTTTTTTTTTCTTCATCGTATATTCCTCTTCATATCCCGTATTATGCTATGATGAACAAAAGGCTCGGAAGGGAAGGAAATGACTTGGCAGATAAAAACAAGCTTCGGAAAGAAGTGAAAGAGAAGCTTTCGGAAATAACGAAACAGGAATATGAACAATATTCCTATCAGCTGGCACAAAGGCTATATAATGAAGAAAGCTGGAAAAAGGCAGATACAATCGGGATAACAGTCTCCAGGTTTCCTGAACCGGATACCCTGCAGATTATCCGCCGCGCCTGGGAGGAAGGGAAGAGGGTCGCAGTCCCTAAATGCTTTCCTGCGGATAGAAAGATGGAATTCAGGAGGCTGACTTCCTTCCTCGAGCTGGAATCCGTGTATTACGGCTTATTGGAACCTATTGAAGCATTGACAGAAAAGATTGAGCCGGAGGAATTCGGCCTGATGATTGTGCCCGGCCTTGCTTATTGTTCCGGCGGCTTGCGGCTTGGCTTCGGAGGAGGCTATTATGACCGCTGGCTGGCCGGATATGGCGGGTACACCATTTCCCTTGCCTTCCGCGTGCAAATGGTTACTGAAATGCCTGTTGAGCCCCACGATAAAAAAATTGATATGATCATTACAGCTCCTGATGATGTTTGATTTTTTATGGCCGGCAGCTTTTGTGCTGCTCGCATCTTTCCTAAGCCTGAAGCTGCGGCTTCTGGCTCCATCAGGGAGCATTGCAGCCGCAGCAGCGGGTATATGCATAGTGATGGGGACCGGCTGGCGGGGGCTGGCTCTTCTGGGGCTGTTTTTTTTAACATCCAGCTTTTGGTCGGTATATAAAAAGAAACAAAAAACAGCGATGGAAGAAAAGCTGGGAAAGGGAGCGCAGAGAAACTGGCTTCAGGTCGCAGCCAATGGGGGGCTTGCTGCACTCTTCAGTATCATATTCGCTTTTGACCCGCAGATCCTTTGGCTTTCTGCCTTTTCTATTTCCCTGGCCAGCGCCAATTCGGATACCTGGTCTTCTGAGATAGGGGCTTTGAGCGAATCCTCCCCTATCTCCATCAGGACATGGAGAAAAGCATCAGCAGGGACATCCGGGGCAGTAAGCGTCCTTGGATCGGCAGCAGGTGCAGCAGGCTCGCTGGTTATAGCTGGCGCAGCAGCTTTGCTTTTTTCCTTTTCATCAGAGCATATGATGGCCATCTTTCTGTTCGGATGCATCGGTAATATACTGGATACCTTTATCGGCACCTATTGGCAGGCTTCATACAGATGTGCATTCTGCGGGGCCGATATGGAAAAAAGCAAACATTGCGGAAAAAGGGCTGAATTGGTTTCCGGGTTCAGATGGATGACCAACGATGCTGTTAATTTTGCAAGCGGGTCAGGTGCTTCCCTTTTGGGGGTCTGCTGCCTGCTTTGGCTGTCATAATACATACAGAAACCCGTCTGCAACATTCAATGCTGATGGATAATATGGAGTTTTTCGTTAAAAATAATCTCAGGAGGGATGATATATGTCACGGATTATTTCCATATTAGCCATTGGCATCGGGGGATATTATCTTTATCAAAACCGTTTTCGAGTGGTGAATACAGTGATGGGAAGCGCTGTCCTGCGCCGCCTGTTTGTTACTTCATTGATGAATATACCAGGCGTAAGGAATAAAATGATGAAATCGGTTTTCTCCGGAAACACAGGCTGGTAAGCTTGCCGGCTGCCCGGAAAAAAGGTCCAGTAAGGGCCTTTTTATTTTGGGGAAATGCCGTTCAATTTGTTTAAGTCCGTTTAGGATGGGGGCAAATAAGGAAAAAATGTATAACTGCTGAACGTTCAGGAGCCGGTGCTAGACAAAAGGAGAGGGCATTGCCTATAGTGTAAGAGGGTAAATGCGCGGAGTTGCCAAAGAAAGTAGGGGAAGCGTTGGTATATATGGAAGATTATTTATTTTGGAGGCTGGCCTATTTTTTGATCGCCGAAAAAGACTACAGACTTGTGCAGATGTCGAAGAACCAGAACGAAATCTGGCTCGAAAAACTGGAAAGCAAGGATACACAGGTCGTCAGGCTGCTGCGGAGAAACCTGGATTGGGGAAATTCACTTCAGCGCGATATTGACCTTACAGCAGCAAATGGAGAAAACATAAGGAAGCAAGTCAGAAAAAGAGAGCTGACTATCCTCAATATATATATAACGGCTTATCCGCCGGTAGATGATTATACATTCAGGCTTGATCCGCCTTCCGGTGCAGGGGGCAAAACGAAGGTGGCCAATATCCTGATTGACCGGGCAGGCTATGAAGATGGACTGAAGAAAGCAGGGGATTTTCTCGGCACTTCCATTTCATTTGACTTAAAGCAGGAGTATGAAGAAGCAGAAGTAGAAAACATAAAGCGTGCTGCACTGGGAAATGCAGCTGATAAAGTGAAAGCGGATAAGGCTGTCTTTAATCAGGGCAGGCCGATTTTCACCTATCTTTTTATCTTTATCCAGGTGGCCATGTTCTTTTGGCTGGAAGCTAATGGAGGAAGCGAAACAACCTCAGTGCTGATTCAATATGGGGCAAAATACAATCCGCTCATTTTAGAAGGTGAGTGGTGGCGTTTCTTTACACCGATTGTGCTTCATATCGGCCTGCTGCATCTGGTCATGAATACATTGGCCCTTTATTATCTGGGAACAGCTGTAGAAAAGATATATGGAAGCGCACGGTTCCTGTTCATTTATATTCTGGCCGGTTTCACGGGCGCCCTGGCCAGCTTCCTGTTCAACTCGAGTGTTTCTGCGGGTGCGAGCGGAGCTATTTTTGGCTGTTTTGGGGCACTTCTCTATTTCGGCCTGATTCAGCCCAAGCTATTTTTCAGGACCATGGGGCTGAACATCCTGATTGTCCTAGGCATCAATCTGCTTTTTGGTTTTTCTGTACCGGGCATTGATAATGCCGGTCATCTTGGCGGGCTTGCAGGAGGCTTCCTTGCAGCAGGTATGGTCCATGTGCCTAAAAAGAGAAGATTCGGGTTACAGCTCCTATTCCTTCTTCTGGCATCTGCCGTCATTTATACAGGGCTCTCATATGGCTACAGTCCTGGCAGGGAGCTGGATGAGGAATCTGTATTCATAATGGCACAGGAATATACCAAGAACAGGGAATATGACAAGGCGTACAGCCTTGTAAGTGAAAAGGTAGAAAGCTCTGAAAGTTCTTCTGCTGAAATGCGGCTGCTTCTGTCTTATCTGGAGCTGGAGAGAGGAGAAGCAGCGAAGGCAAAAAACAGGCTTGAAGAGCTTGTCGCTGATCATCCTGATCTGGATGGAGCGTATTACTATCTTGCCGTTATATTTTATAATGAGCAGGATACAGCAAAGGCCAGAGAGTATGCAGAACAGGCAATCGAACTGAATCCGTCCGAAGAGGGTTATAGACTTCTGCTGGAAGAAATCAAAGGTAATGAGGTGCAGCTCGAGTAGAGCTGTACCTTTTTTGCATGTTAGTCTGTAATGGATAGCTGCTCAAGTGAGTCTTCCTCAAAGATGAACTGGATCTTTTCCCGGCATGGTATGTTTTTTCCATCCGTTGTCTATGATGAGACTATTGTTTGGAATAATATGTTCATATTGTCAGGATGTGTTGAAGATGGAAGGAACGAAAAAGCATGTCAGCCCCGTTCTCCGGGAAAATACCGCCTATCTGAAAGAAGCCCTTGGGGTTGATAAAAGCTTTGATGTGATTCAGCTGAACGTGGAATATGCGGAAAGAGAAATGGCGCTGTATCTGGTTGATGGATTTGTGAAAGATGATATTCTCCATTATCTGATGAAATTGCTTTCAAGCCTGGATAAAGAACAGCTGGAAGGGGATACCCTGGCAAAGCTTGTCAAAACCTACATCCCTTATGTTGAGGTAGAGACCCTGGATGATCTGGACAAGGTCGTCGATGCCGTACTGTCTGGCCCCACAGCTTTATTTGCAGATGGCGTGGACAAAGCGATCCTGATTGATGCGCGGACTTATCCTGTCAGGGGGCCGGAGGAGCCTGATACGGAAAGAGTGGTCAGGGGATCGAGGGACGGATTCGTCGAAACCCTTGTCTTCAATACAGCTTTAACACGGAGGCGGATCCGGGACCGTACTTTGCGCATGGAATATATGCAGGTAGGGAGAAGGTCAAAGACTGATATTGTGGTCAGCTATATCGAGGATATTGCCGATCCTGATACGGTGAAAAAAATCAAGGAAGCTCTATCAAAGATTGATACGGACGGCCTCCCGATGGCAGAAAAAACGATTGAGGAGTTCATTTCAGGCAGGCACTGGAACCCGTTTCCCATGGTCAGGTATACCGAACGCCCCGACACGGCAGCGACACACTTGTTTGAGGGCCATGTATGCATCATGATCGATGGCTCGCCAAGTGTGATGATAACCCCGACCACCTTCTGGCACCATCTCCAGCATGCAGAAGAATACAGGAACAAGCCGATGATTGGGGCGTATCTGCGTTTTGTCCGTTTTCTGGCTGTCTGGGCGTCGATTTTCCTGCTGCCGTTTTATTATCTGCTGGCCGTCAAGCCTGAATTGCTCCCGGAAAACCTTGCCTATATCGGACCGAATGAAGTGGGTGAGCTGCCCCTTATCCTTCAATTTCTGATTATAGAGCTTGGGCTTGATATGCTCCGGATGGCTGCCATACATACACCTTCCGCCCTTGCGACAGCCTTGGGTCTTGTCGCCGCCCTGATGATCGGCCAGGTGGCCGTGGAGGTTGGGCTTTTCATCAATGAGGTAGTTTTGTACCTCGCCATTGCAGCGATCGGCACCTTCTCAACTCCAAGCTATGAAATGAGCCTCGCCAACAGGCTTGTAAGGATATTTCTGCTGCTGGCCACAGCAGCATTCCATGAATATGGATTCATGCTTGCGGTAACATTCCTTATCTTTATGCTTGCGAGAGTCAATTCATTTGGTGTCCCTTACCTTTGGCCGTTTCTTCCGTTCAACTTAAGGGCATTCAGGGATGTGCTGCTAAGATCGCCGATTCCGCTGAAAAACAGGCGTCCGCGGTTTCTTCATCCCAAAGATCCTGATCGTTGAAAGATACATTGGATATTGTCAGAACCCCTCTTGATTTGAGGGGCTTTTTTGGTATCCAAGTTGCTGGGCTTATTTGTGTGAAACTCTTTTAACATTGCTAATGAATCAATATGGTATTTTGGTTTGGTGCAAAATGAAAGATCTTATCCCTCGCCCATCTGCCCTGGAAGGCTGCTTGAGCTGCTGTCCTCGGTGCCGTTTGTCTTGTTCAGCCTTAAAAAGTTCTCAAGCTGCTGTTTTCCATTGAGATAGCTATGTTTTTCGATTATACTTTTAGTGATGTAACCGCTGCAAAAATATAAAAGCAAACCAATAGTAAGAGGGTTGAGAATGAAAAGCATTTATGATGTACAGCAATTTTTAAAAAAGTATGGGACCTTCATTTATATTGGAGACAGGTCGGCTGACCTTGAGCTGATGGAAGAGGAGCTGATGGAGCTCCGGCAGTCCCAGCTGATTGACCCAAAGGATTTTCAGACTGCTCTTTTGCTCGTCAGGCATGAAAGGCAGCTGCTCAATAAAAACAAACGATAGAAGGAAAAGGTGACAATAATGGCTGAAAAATGGCTGATCGGAGTGGATTTGGGAGGAACGACAACCAAATTGGCTTTTTTGAATTTTTATGGAGAAATCATTCATAAATGGGAGATACCGACTGATAATTCTAATTATGGCAAGAATATCACCATTAATATTGCCAAAGCAATTGATCAAAAGCTTGAAGAACTGGATCACAGCAAGGAAAATGTTGCCGGCATCGGAATGGGGGCGCCCGGCCCGGTAGATCTCGCTTCAGGTGTCGTTTATAATACTGTAAATCTTGGCTGGAAAGATAATTATCCTTTAAAGGATCTGCTTGAAGTGGAAACCTCTTTGCCGGTCATCATAGACAATGATGCCAATTGTGCCGCATTGGGTGAAATGTGGAAGGGTGCCGGGGACGGCGCTAAAGACCTTGTATGTGTCACACTTGGAACTGGAGTCGGCGGAGGGGTAATCGCCAACGGAGACATAGTCCAGGGAACAAGCGGAGCGGCCGGGGAAATTGGTCATATTGCCGCTATTCCTGAAGGCGGGGCTCCCTGCAATTGCGGCAAAACCGGCTGCCTGGAGACAATCGCTTCGGCTACTGGTATTGTGAGGATTGCGCTGGACAAAATGAAAAAGGGACAGGATGAAGGCATGCTGCATGAATTGCACAGGAATAATGGATTCTTATCTGCTAAAGATGTCTTCGATGCAGCCAGACAGGGAGATGATACAGCCGGCAAGGTTATTGAAGAAGTTTCCTTCCATCTGGGGCTTGTGCTGGCCAATATTGCCAATACACTCAACCCTGAGAAGATCGTGCTCGGCGGCGGCGTTTCCAAAGCCGGAAGCATACTGCTGGATCCTGTCAAAGCCCAGTTTGCCCGTTTTGCTTTTCCAAGGGTTGCGGTGTCCACGTCTATTGATATTGCCACTCTTGGCAATGACGCCGGAGTCATCGGCGCTGCCTGGCTTATCAAAAATAAATGATCATAAAAACCTTCTGCCTGCGCAGAAGGTTTCAGATTGTAGACAAAAGGCATTTCGAATGTGTCCATTCGAAGTGCCTTTTGAGTTTTTTCTTGTATTTCAAGAATATTGGTGCCTCGACGAGGCATTCTCTTAGACCATTTCTGGCTCTTTCCATGTCCAGTTGGCCATCTTTTTTAAATTCATGGCAGCAAAAGTAAGCATCGCCTGCATAGACAATTTTTTTAATCCCCTTAGGGTTGTCCATCGCATACCATGCTTTTCTTTTCCATCGGCGAATACTCTCTCGATGGTTTCTTTTCGTCTTTCGTAAATTTCCTTGATATCATCTTGGTGACGAAGATGGTCAGCTTCTTCCAAAGCATCTTGCCAGACATGTCGTTGAATCACCTTCTGGTGATTCTTGCTCAATGTACATTGTGAAAGTAATGGACAATTTTTACAGATTTCTGGTTTAGACTTATACTGACGATATCCKTCCTTCGTCGTGGTGACATACTCCAGCAACTGCCCTTCTGGGCAGATATAACAATCATAGTACTCGTCATAGACAAGACA
>NZ_VTER01000011.1:0-233562 GCF_008180445.1 Bacillus infantis | reverse complement strand
AAAGACGAAAAGAAACCATCGAGAGAGTATTCGCCGATGGAAAAGAAAAGCATGGTATGCGATGGACAACCCTAAGGGGATTAAAAAAATTGTCTATGCAGGCGATGCTTACTTTTGCTGCCATGAATTTAAAAAAGATGGCCAACTGGACATGGAAAGAGCCAGAAATGGTCTAAGAGAATGCCTCGTCGAGGCACCAATATTCTTGAAATACAAGAAAAAACTCAAAAGGCACTTCGAATGGACACATTCGAAATGCCTTTTGTCTACAATCTGAAGCAAGCGCCCGGCGCTTGCTTTTTTCTATGATTGCTTTATATATGTCCAGCCGTCCTCCTGATAGACCTTTCCTTCTTTCATCAGTCTGCCAAGAGCGCGCTTAAATGAAGATTTGCTCATTTGGAAGCGGTCCTGGATTTCGTCTGCCATACTTTTGTCTCCATAAGGCATGGATCCATTCCGCTCTTCCAGATAAGAAAGGACTTTCTGGGAATCAGCATCAAGCGCTTCTTCTTTGCGCGGCAAGAGGGAGATATTGACTGTTCCATCTTCCTTTACATCTATGATCCGCCCCTCGATTTTTTCACCAAGGCGTGGCTCAGCCTTCCTCTGCGACTCATGGATAAAACCCTTGAATCCTTCTGCCGTATAAGCCCAGCTGCCTACTTTAGCGGTCCTGTAGATGTGGCCGTGGACGTTCTTATTAAAGTCTTTCCGCGTGGCTTTAATGGAAATCTCCTCGATAATCGGGTCCTTCGCATGCTTCACATACACACGGTTATTTCTGTTAACACGGAGGGTGATATAGAGAAGATCGCCCTTCTGCGGCCAGACTGACAGGTGCAAAGGCAAATCTTCCTGGCCGAGAAGCATTTCTTTTTGGATCCCGATATCGATAAATACGCCGAGATCCTCCCTAACATCACTGACCTTTGCCCAGCCATACACTCCCACACGGATCTCCGGAAGGGTATCCGTCGCGGAGATGCGTTCCCTTGAATCTGTATAAAGGAACACTTCGACCTTTTCATCCACCTCATACTCTTTTGCCGCTTCATTTATTTGCAATAATACATCTTCATCACCGTCTGTCAGAAAATAACCGAAAGATGATTTTCTTGATACGGTTAAAGTTGTGACTTGTCCGATATAGTCTGCCAAAGGCATGTAATTTCCTCCTCAATGGCTTTATTGTCTGCTGACAATCTGAAAGTTGTTTGAACTGCTATATTTTACTATAATAAACGAATAAGGTAAAACGGTTTCGAAGAAGGAGCGGCCGGCTTTAGGAAATATCCGGCCAAAGGCTTCAATACAGCCGGCTAAATATAAGGATTAACGGAGGTCTAACCATGTCAAAAGAAAGCTCATTTGATATTGTATCCAAAGTGGATTTATCTGAAGTAACAAATGCAATCAGTATTGCAATGAAAGAAGTCAAGACCCGGTATGACTTCAAGGGCAGCAAAAGTGATGTTACCCTTGATAAGGAAGAGCTTGTCCTGATTTCGGATGATGAATATAAGCTTGACCAGCTGAAGGATGTACTCCTCAGCAAAATGATTAAACGCGGAATTCCCATCAAAAATCTTGATTATGGAAAAATCGAAGCTGCTTCCGGCGGCACAGTGAGGCAGCGCGCTAAGCTTATGCAGGGGATCGATAAAGAAAATGCAAAGAAAATCAATACCCTTATCAAAAACAGCGGCCTAAAAGTTAAGAGCCAGGTACAGGACGACCAGGTCCGGGTAACAGGAAAAAACAGGGACGACCTTCAGCAGGTAATCGCTGCTGTAAGAGAAGCCGACCTGACAGTCGATGTGCAGTGACGAGCAGAGCGGAAGGTTGTTCTTTAACCTTCTGATCTGATTGGCTTAAGACTCGAGGGCCTAGGCTTTGGAGCTGGACAAATCGAAGTGCGGAAGCGGCTTGCCCAGAGCCGACAAGCATAAGACGCGGCAGAATAAAAGGCGTTCTTTGCCTTTAATTCTGCCGTGGCTTATGACTCGAGGCTCTAGCCGCTGGAGCCGGACAAATGAAATGCGGAAAACCCTTGCTCGATAAAGGAACGCGGACTACGAACGCCACGTCCTGCGGCAACGTCCGCATGACCCACATCCTGTGGGCCTCAAGCTTATGACGAGCAGAGCGGAAGGTTGTTCTTTAACCTTCTGATCTGATTGGCTTAAGACTCGAGGGCCTAGGCTTTGGAGCTGGACAAATCGAAGTGCGGAAGCGGCTTGCCCAGAGCCGACAAGCATAAGACGCGGCAGAATAAAAGGCGTTCTTTGCCTTTAATTCTGCCGTGGCTTATGACTCGAGGCTCTAGCCGCTGGAGCCGGACAAATGAAATGCGGAAAACCCTTGCTCGATAAAGGAACGCGGACTAAGAACGCCACGTCCTGCGGCAACGACTGCATGACCCATCCTGTGGGCCTCAAGCTTAAGACGAGCAGGCGGAAGGCGCTTGTTTAGTAAAGATCCCCGGATGCCAGAGGCATGCCGGGGATCTTTATTTTATTTTACAAACACATACATCAAAAGCTCATCAGAATAGGAGCCGTCACAATTCTTCACATGCCCGATCCTTCTGCCTTCCTCCTGGAATCCCATTTTTTTATATAGATGAATGCCCCGTTCATTATGTGAGAACACTTCCAGGCATACTTTTTCAATGCCCGGCTCCGCTTTTGCCCATTCCAGGCAGGTGCCGATCAGCTGTTTCCCGATGCCTTGATTGCAATATTTTTCTTTAATGGATATGCCGAACATTCCGATGTGGCTGACTTTCTTGCGTGCTTTCCGGGTAAAGTTCAAAACACCGGCAAGCTCTTCTCCGCTCCAGGCAGTCAAAAGCAGATTCCCCGGCCGTTCATGATCAACGATCCATTCCCTCTCATCTTCAACGGTTGCCTGAAATTCCTCTGGCACCGTCAGCATATTCTCTGATTCCTGCAAAATTTGCCGTGTATGGAGAAGCAGCTTTTCAGCATCCTCCCGCCCGGCCCGCCTGATTTTTACCATAATAATGATCTCCCCTTTTTGACACAAGAAATTTTTTCCATGTTTTTATCACATACTAGCATGGAATACACCTAATATCTATTAAAAATTGGAGGTTTTGCTCAATGGCGAACGAACAGAAAGATAATCAGAACGGATTCATCCCTCAGCACCAGAATCAGCAGCCGGGGGTAGAGGATAAAATGACCCCTGAGCCTTCTTATATCGACCCGAATTATAAAGGTTCAGGGAAACTTGAGGGCAAAGTGGCCATTGTCACTGGAGGAGACAGCGGAATCGGCAAATCTGTTGCTATTTATTTTGCAAAAGAAGGTGCTGATGTTGCTGTTGTTTATCTGGAAGAAACTGAAGATGCAAAGGAAACGAAACAGGAAGTCGAAGCAGCCGGCCGCAAATGCCTTCTGCTTGCCGGCGACCTTGGAGACGAAAGCTTTGCAAAGGAAGTGGTCTCCAAGACGCTGGATGAGTTCGGGAAGGTAAATATCCTTGTCAATAATGCGGGTGAGCAGCATCCGCAGACAAGCCTGCTTGATATCAGCACTGAACAGCTTGAAAAGACATTCAGGACAAATATTTTCTCTATGTTCCACCTGACTAAGGCTGTACTGCCGCATCTTGACAAAGGAAGCTCTATCATCAATACGGCTTCCATCACAGCGTATGCAGGACATCCTAAGCTGATTGACTATTCTTCCACAAAAGGAGCGATCGTCACTTTCACCCGATCCCTGTCCACAAACCTGGCCGATTCAGGGATCAGAGTCAATGCCGTTGCACCAGGCCCAATCTGGACGCCGCTCATTCCTTCCACCTTCACAGAGGAAGATGTTGCCAAATTCGGAACTGACACACCCCTCGGCAGAGCCGGCCAGCCGTACGAACTGGCACCAGGCTATGTATACCTTGCAAGTGACGACTCCTCCTACGTATCCGGCCAAATGCTCCACATCAACGGCGGGAAGGTTGTTAATGGCTAGAAAAGCGGAGGGCGCTTGCCACTAAGGAACGCAGACTAAGAACGCCACGTCCTGTGGCAACGTCTGCATGACCCACATCCTGTGGGCCTCAAGCATAAGACGCTTCAGGATAGAAGGCGTTCTTTGCCTTCAATTCTGAAGTGGCTTATGACTCGAGGGGCTAGCGCCCGGAGCTGGACAATAGAAAAGCGGAGGGCGCTTGCTCACTAAGGAACGCAGACTAAGAACGCCACGTCCTGTGGCAACGTCTGTATGACCCACATCCTGTGGGCCTCAAGCATAAGACGCTTTAGGATAGAAGGCGTTCTTTGCCTTTAATCCTGAAGTGGCTTATGACTCGAGGCTCTAGCCGCCGGAGCTGGACAATAGAAAAGCGGAGGCGGCTTGACCAGAACCAGCCATAACAAACGAAGAAAATAACAGAAAACCAGCCGGATGCCAGACGCCCTCCGGCTGGTTTTTTTATGCGCTGTGAGTAAAAACAAGCGGTATCCTCCCTGAATCCCCGTCAGACCCTCCAGATTTCACCATATGAAACTGCATTTTTCTCTTAATAACTAAGCTCTGTTAAAGTCTATTGTTAAGTCTTATCCTTATTTGAGTGACCAGCAAGCCTTAAAATAAGCGGAGATTTTCCTGTTAAACTGCTGAATATGGCACGGGTGGGAATAAATAAGGGGAGATTTTCCGGTTAAGCGGAGGGAAGTTGCCCATTTTCCTGCTTTTTAAGTCGATAGCCGGAATTTTTCCCTCTATTTGAGCTGTTTTTAGAATATTTTTGATATTAGGGGGAATTTCTCCGCTTATTTTCTGCCTGTCCCCGATTCCCTCATTCAGGTCCGGGAAGGTCCGCTCCCTATTTTGGTGGGCGCGGACTGCTCTTAAATAGAGTTTGCCTGTCGGGTCCCAGTTTAACAAGAGAATATTGCAAAACCAAACATCCGCAAATCATATAGTTCCATTATAGGTATTATTAACATTGAACATTAATAGAGCTAAAAACTAAAAAAAGCCGCCCCGGCAGAATCCCCGGGGAACGGCTTTAGTATTTTATTTTACAGTAACACTGCAGGAATGCCTTTTAATGATCTGATGCGGAATGATGATCCTTTTGGTCGGCTCTTTCGGATCCTCCACCATCTGGATCAGGCTTTTGGCAGCCTGGTATCCGAGGTCGAAGATATTGATGTCGACTGACGTCAGCGGAGGCCGGGACATTTCTGACAGAAGGACATTATTGAAGCTGATGATAGAAATATCATCAGGCACGGATATGCCCATCTCATCCAATGTATTAAGCACACCGAGCGCCATAAGATCGTCAGCCACCACAAGGGCTGTCGGGGGCTTTTCAAGGGAAAGAAGCTCCCGTACAGCCTCCTGGCCGCCTTCCTTAAGGAATTCTTCATGGATGACATAATCATTGTCCAGCTCAATGTCCGCAGCTCTCAGGGCCTTTTCATAGCCCAGGAGCCGCTCTACAGTTACTACCAGATTCAAGTCCCCGCCCACAAAGGCAATATGGGTATGCCCAAGCTCAATTAAATAGTCGGTTGCTTCTTTCGCAGCCCGGAAATTGTCGTTGTCAACATGTGTGATTTCCTCAACATCACGGAATGGTTTTCCGATGACGGTGAACGGGTAATGTCCATCCTGTAAAAATGACAGGACCTTATCTTCAATCTTTGAATACAGAAGGACGACCCCATCCACCCTTCCGCCCTGCACCATCTGGACAACTCCGTTATAAATCTCTTCATCTGTTTTGCCTGTCGTCATATGAAGGGCATAATGCTTTTCATGGGCACCTTCGCTTATGCCCCTCAGAACAGTCGGGAAAAATGGATTCTGGAATACAACGTCAGTGGAGCTTGGCATAATTAGCCCGATTGCCTGTGTTGACTGGCTGGCAAGGCTCCTGGCGATGAAATTCGGGTGGTATCCCAATTTTTCCATTGCTTTCCTGACCTTTTGCTTCGTTTTTTCACTGATCCGCGGGCTATTTGCAATCACGCGGGAAACTGTAGAAGGGGCCACATTCGCCAGTTTTGCCACGTCTTTTATGGTAACTGCCATTCCCTTCCCCCCTTATCCATAAGAGTAAACCGCTGCTATTTTCTTTTATGAAAGTATAAAATAATGGCGGCCTTCCTCAATTTTTTCAGGGAGCAGCGTGCTGCTTCCTTTCTGTAGCCGGACATCTTCTCTGCTGTGCACGGCAAGCTGAACAGTGCTCCAGACAGGCTCATAAATGCCTGTGCTTGCAGAGTCCAAATATACCGTCCCTTCCTCACACTTCACTTTAAAGCAGATTTCCCTGTATTCCCCTTCTTCATATGCGAAAGTTTCCCCATCATCTTCATACAGGGTATAAGAGCATTCAGCACCTTCTTCATAATAAAGATGAAGTGTCAGGGGACCTGCTGCACCTGCTTCCCCATGGGCAGCCATTGTTCCTTTTTTGATAAAAATCGGCAGCGTTTCCAAAGGAGCTTTAATCAGATGATGCTTTTTCCCCTCGTAGGTACTGCCAGTCCAATAGTCTGTCCACATGCCTTCAGGCAGATAGACGGCCCTGTGGAAGGTGCCCGGCTGCATGATCGGGGCAATGAGGACATTGTCGCCGATCATAAATTGATCAGATAGATTCCAGGTATGCTCATCCTCCGGAAATTCGAGGAATAATGGCCTCATAACAGGAGTGCCCTTTTTATGAGCCTCGGCAAATAAAGAATAAAGATGGGGCATCCATGTATACCGGAGCTCAATATATTTTTTGATGATAGACTCATATTTTTCCCCGAATGCCCATGGCTCCTGCCTTGCTGACCCCAGTACGCTGTGATTCCTGAAAAACGGGGTGAATGCGCCTGCCTGTGTCCATCTCGCAAGAAGCTCCCCATTGGAATCGTGGGCAAAACCGCCTACATCCGGACCAGAGAAAGGAATGCCGGAGACGCCAAGGTTCATAACCATTGGCAGCGACATCTGCAGATGTTCCCAGAAGCTCCGGTTATCCCCTGTCCATACGGCCGCATACCGCTGGACACCGGAATATCCTGCACGTGTCAGCAGAAACGGCCGTTTACCCTTCAAGTTTCTCTTCATGCCTTCATATGTCGATTTCCCCATCAGGAGGCCGTAGAGATTATGAAGCTCCTTATGTGTCCGGGGATTTCCATCGTTATCATGCATGACTTTCAAATCCATTGTTTTACTTTCATTAAAGACCGCCGGTTCATTCATGTCATTCCAGATGCCTTCAATCCCAAGCTCTGTATAGTACGAATGGAGGCTTCCCCACCATTCGCGCACTTTTTTGCTTGTGAAATCAGGGAATGCACTGTTTCCGGGCCAGACGTCTCCGTAATATACATTCCCCTCCAGATATTTGCAGAAAAGATCTTCCTGGATGCCCTGCTTATAAACCATATATTCCGGATCTTCCTTCACGCCCGGATCAACAATCGGAACGATGTGTATGCCCATTCCCTTCAGATCACTGACCATTTTTTCAGGATCAGGGAATTTATCACGGTCAAATGTGAAAACCCTGTATTCATCCATATAATGAATATCCAGATGGATGCTATCCAGCGGAATCCCTTTTTCCTTAAAAGCTGCCGCCAGCTCCATCACTTCCTGCTGGCTTTCATAGCTGTACCTCGATTGGTGATAGCCGATTGCCCACTTGGCCGGCAGGGGCATTCTGCCTGTCAGCGATGTGTATTGACGGATAACATCCTTCGGCGAAGGTCCAGCCATCAAATAATAATCAAGCTGGCCGCCATCGGCTGAAAAGAAATAAAACTCATCTCCGCGCATATCAAACTCTGCCCGGAAAGTATTATCGAAGAATATGCCATGGGCTTGCCCTTCTCTCAAGGTGAGAAAGAAAGGGATTGACTGGTAAAGCGGATCGGTTTCCGGATTATGCGGGGCATATACGTCACTATTCCACATAACCAGCTTTTCCCCTCTTTTATTAAGAAAGCCCGTTTTCTCTCCAAATCCGTAAAATTGATCGCTCTCCTCCATATTTTTGAAGCAGATGACCTCTTTAGAATGCTTATAGCCCATCCCTTTATGATTTTCCCCGGCCAAGACCCTGCCATCTGCATCTGCCACGGTAATTCGAAGAGGGGATTTGATCAATTTGACAGTCAAACAAGAGGTTTTCACCTCTGCCTGGTCTCCTGATTCATGATATTCGAGCTCAACTTCCTGCAGCCCGCCAATGACGGCAGGGCTCGTTCCCGCATCCGCTTCGCCAAAAAAATTCATCGTGATGCGGACAATTTCATTTGCGTAGAATACAATCCTGAGTTCCCCTGTTTCTGTCCGGACCTTCAGGCCATTCCTGCATTCTTCTATAGCAAGGACATCTCCTGCTTCTTGGTAATCACTGTTTTCTATCTTTCTGCTCTTTCCCGGATGTATGGCAAAACTTGTATCATTCATGTAGCCGACTCCTCCTTCAAATCCCTTCTGATATGACCGGGATCGGGAAGCTGCCGGCAGTGCCGGATGGGGTCAGGAGACAGGCTTCCTCTTTTTCGACCTTCTCCAAAGAAGGATAATAAAGACGATGAAGGCTGCATAGACCAGCCCCATTACTGCCAGATAAGGGATATTCAAACCTGTCTTTTCTGACAGCACATAGATTTCGGCTTCCTCACGGTCAACGATCAGTTTATATTTTCCATCATCAGACCTTACAAGATCCCCGGCCAATAGGCCTTTCAGCTGCTTATCTCCTTCAAGCAGGCCGGAATCAAGGGAGACGGTCTGTGTTTTGACGGTATTATTGATGGCCACGACAGTGGTTTCATCCTCATAGGTCCGTTTGTACACTGCCATGCCATCCTTATTGTACAAAGGCTCCATTGTGCCCCTCGTAAGGGAAGGGAGCTGCTGCCTTAATGTCCCGATATTCGAGATGTATTCCACAAGCTCCTGGTCTGTCCGGAAATCCATTTGGCGGCGGTTATCAGGGTCTTCCCCGCCATCAAGTGCTATTTCACTTCCATAATAAACAATGGGAATCCCGGGGGACGTGTACAAATATGTGAGGGCCAGGCGCCATCTCGGTCCCGGATGCTCATTATTGGTGACTGCATCGCGCGTGAAACGCACGGTGTCATGATTGTCCATGAACGTTCCCATTAAATAAGGTTGATCATATTGGGCCTGATTCCTCTCCCAGCTTGTAAACAGCCAGTCAAAGGGCTGCCCGGGCTTTTCAAATGCTGTGCGCAGATGCCCGTTCAGCGGATAATCGACAAATCCGTCGATCCCTGCTTTCTCATACTGTGCAATATAAGCAGGGTCATCTGTCCATACTTCGCCGAGAAGATAGAAATCCTCCTTGGCGCTTTTTACTTCTTTCGCGAAATCCTCCCAGAAGTCAACTGGCACATGCTTGACCGTATCAAGGCGGTATCCGTCAATATCGGTTTCCTCTATCCACCACTTGGCTGCATCCAGGAGATATTGCCTGGTCTCCGGATTCTCCTGGGCAAGGTCAGGAAGATTATAGATCCATCCATTTTCAAGCTCCTCCTGATTTTCCCAGTTGGTTATTTCCTTCTGTTCATGGAACCAGTCCTGCTTGTCCGGTTCATTCACCCAGGGATGATTGGGTCCGACATGATTGACAACAAAATCAAGTATGATTTTCATATCACGCTTATGGGCTTCAGCTACAAGCTTTTTGAACGTTTCGATCGATCCGAAGTTTTCTTCCGTTTTGTAAAAATCATTGATCCAGTAGCCATGATAGCCGCCTGCTTCATTTTCGAAAATAGGCGTCAGCCAGATGGCTGTAAAGCCCATATCCTTCAGATAATCAAGCTCGTCAATGATACCCTGGAAGTCCCCTCCGTGATAAGCTTTCGGGTCACTAGCTTTTGTTTCCAGGTCATTGCTGAAATCGCCGTTGTTAAAACGGTCGACCATTAGAAAATAAATTGTTTCATCCTGCCATTTACGCTCTTCTTTTTCAACTGCTCCTACCGGTAGGGCGCAAAAAAGAAGAAACGGAATTAAGATGAGAGCCATGACTCCTTTTTTCATCTCCGCTCCTCCTTAAATATCAAGCTGAGCTGCCATAAGGAAACAACCCTTTAAGCAGCCCAGCTCTAAAGTCACTAACCCTTTAAGATTAGCCTTTTGTGCCCCCGGCAGTCAAACCTGAAACGAAATATTTCTGGAATGATAAGAATAAGATTGAAATCGGGATTGCAATCAGGACAGATCCGGCAGCGAACGTTGTGAATTCGGCTCCATACTGTCTTGATACAAGCTCATACAATCCAACGGCAAGTGTATATTTTTCAGGTGTTCTTAGCATGACCTTTGCCAGGATGAAGTCCGTAAACGGTGCAATAAACGTAAAGAGTGCAACGACTGCAACAATCGGTTTCGCAAGCGGCATGATGATCTGCCAGAAAATCCGGAAGTGGCCTGCTCCATCCATCCTTGCACTTTCATCCAGCTCTTTAGGGATGCTGTCGAGATATCCTTTCATCAGCCAAGTGTTCATTGGAATGGCCCCGCCTACATAAATGAGGATGAGCCCGAGATGGGTATCCAGCAGGTTTGTTACCTGTGCAAGGACGAAGATCGCAATCAATGCTGCAAAGTTAGGCACCATCTGAAGAATCAGGAAAGTGGTAAGTCCATTTTTCCTGCCGACAAAGCGGTAACGTGAAAAAGAGTAAGCCATCAAGCTGATGGTGATGACAGATGCCAGCATGGTGATTACGCAGATTTTCAACGTGTTCCAATACCAGATCAGATAATTGCTTTCTTCCGGGTTGAATATCGTCTTATAATGGGCAAATGTCGCATTTTTCGGGATGAGTGATGAATTGGTCAAGCTTGTTCCAGGCGTCAGTGATGCTCCAATGGCCCAAAGAATCGGATAAATGATGATGACCGCCATAAAAAGAATGACAAGATAGGTCAGTGACAGCCTGATGAATTTTTCTTTTTTTGTAGTCATATCACATCATATCCTCCTCTTTGAAAGCTTTTGTCCTTCTGAATTGCCATAATGCCACGGAAATGACTATCGCAGATAGAATCATTGTGATGGCTGCAGCCATTCCGTACTCAGATTTCGTGACAGTCAGATTATAGATCCACGAAATCAGGATATCGGTGCCGCCTGCATTTTGGTCTGAGATAGCAGGGCCGCCCATATTGAATAGATAGATAATATTGAAGTTATTAAAGTTAAAGGTATATTGCGTAATCAGGATCGGTGCGATGGACAGCATGATCAGCGGGAAAGTAATATTCTTGAACTTCTGCCAAATCGTCGCTCCATCCACTGTTGCCGCTTCATAAAGTTCATCCGGTATCGCCTGCAGCACACCTGTGACCATCGCAAAAATGAACGGGAATCCAAGCCAGGTCTGGATCATGATGAGAGCGATCCTTGTCCACAGGGCTTCAGTCATCCAAGGAATCGGACCGATTCCAATGAAATCCAGGACTACATTATTGATGGCACCGAACGTTTCATTGAACAGGCCGGAAAAAATAAGGATGGATACAAATGCCGGTACGGCCCATGGCAGGATCAGGATTGTCCTGATGATCGCTTTCCCTTTCAGATCCTTCTGGTTGACAAGCACTGCCAGGAACACCCCAAGGGCGATCTGGAATGTTGTCGCACCGAACGTCCAGATGATCGTCCAGGCAAATACGTTTACGAAAGTATCTCGCCAGATATCCAATGTGACCAGTTTGGCGAAGTTGTCTAATGCCACCCAGTCCATCAGCTTCGCAGGCCACTGATGATACAGGTTGTAGTTTGTGAACGAAAGCAAAAGCACGAACACAATCGGCAGGATGACCACGAAAACCAGCAGGAAGAATCCCGGAGTGATCATCAAGTATGGGAAACCGGAATCTATCAATGTATGATATTGCTCTTTTATCGAGCTCAGGTGCTTGCCCAAGTCCCGTTTCTTTCCATTTTTATAGGCATCGAGGATGTTGATGAACATAAACCCTGCCGCGAATAGAAGAAGGATGACGGAAATGATTCCGTATACCAGGAGGAAGATGGAATTATCCCTCGGCAGCTTTTCTCCGAGAGTGACAAGTCCCCAAAGGCCAATATTGAGGAAGTCCTTAAAAGCAACGATGAATGATAGTGTTAGAATTAAAAAGGCGATGCCTTTGACAAATTGTTTATTATACATTTGGCCAAGTCCCGGGATGATGGACAGGCCTGCAGCAATTTTCCTATGGTTTGAACGGTATGCTTCTTCCATTGAAAGGATGCCCCTTTCTATCTGATTCCCATAAAGGGCGATTTTTTTAGTGGATTTTTCTTTGCGGCACTATTGTCTTTCTAAAGAGCCAAAGCTATGCCTATTGGAATATATATTTCTATAACCCTGCTCTCTTTGACGCTTAATAAAATGGGAGGCAGTACTCCACCAAGGAGTACCGCCTTTTCCCTTTATTGCTATAGATCAGTTTCCGCTGTGGTTCGCTTCGATCTGCTGTTCAATAGTCTTAACAGCATTATCGAGCGCTTTTTTGGATTCTGATTTACCAGTAATGATTGTTTCTACCGCTTTTTTCATAGGATCCCAAACTTCAGCCATTTCCGGTACACTTGGCATTGGAACAGCATACTGTGACTGCGCCATAACTGCTGCAGCACCTTCGTTGTTTTTAACGAACTCAGGATCTTCCATCAATGATTTCAGCGGCGGGATTTCTCCAGTCAGCTCAAAACGCTTCTTGGCATTTTCTTCATTTGTAATGAATTCAACGAATTTCTGTGCCCATTCCTGGTTTTTGCTGAAGTTTGTAACAAACCAGCCTTTAACACCCATGAATGTTTTAACAGGCTCGCCATTTGGAAGCTTAGGCATAGCTGCTACTCCATAATCAATGCCAGCATCTTTATAATCCTGGAATGCCCAAGGTCCGTTTTGAACCGCAATGGCTTTTCCTTCTTTAAAAAGACCGTTCATATTGTCGTTGGACTTTTCTCCGATGATGCCTTTCGGGAATAACCCTTCTGCATACCACTTTTTGATATAATCTGCTGCTTCTACAGAAGCATCGTTATTCAGGCCGATATCAGTCACATCCACTTTGCTGTCTTTCTCGCCGAATACATATCCGCCGAATCCGGAGAATACGCCGTGTGCATGATAGAAATCATCCCAGATTGCCAGGAATCCGTAGTTGCCGTCTTTTGTTACTTCCTGTGATTTAGTATAAAGATCTTCCAGATTTTCCGGAACTTCAGGAAGCAATGCTTTGTTATAAATGAAAACCGGTGTTTCAGTAGCTTTCGGAAGTCCGTAAAGCTTGCCTTCATATTTCAGCGCATCTACTGAAGAGCTAGTGAATTGGTCAAGGATCTCATCGCTAACTTCAAGTTCCTTAATATACCCTTTTACCATCGCAGGTCCAGTGCCGTCATGAGACATTGTGATAACATCCGGCGCATTGGCTGTATTGCCATCCAGTGCAAGGTTTTCCTGCATCTTTGTGATATTCAATTCCTTGAATTCAATTTTGATGCCGTGTTCTGCTTCAAACTTGTCTGCCGCATCTTTAAGAGCGACTCCTTTATCTGTATCTTCCCAAACAATCAGCTTCTCAGGTTTGTCCGAGCCGCCTTCTGTTTTTTCTCCTGCAGTGCCTGGTTCTTCATCTTTAGGACCGCAAGCAGCCAGCACTCCAAAAACCAGGACGATCATCATAAATAATGATAAAGCCTTCTTCATTTTGACCCCTCCAAAGAAATTATATTTTTCTAGTACAACCGTTTGCACAAATCGCCGCATAAAAGGCAACTGAAAGCGTTATCAGGTTATTTGAAAAAAATAACCGCTGGTACTTTTCAGGACAGCCGCCTGTGAAAACGATTGCACAAACTTTAACTTTATTATACTTGCTATTTTCATTTTGACAACCCCTTTTTTTATCATTATGCCGAAAAAGTTAATATCGGACATAAGAGCTCCAGCTTGAATGAAAGCCCGTTCTTTGATAAATTTTAAAAAAGTCAATTGCGATGCAATCGATTGCACAAGAGAGGGGAAAATATATGCTGGAAAGGTCGTCAATATTTCACCAGCCTGCTGACAGCTTTGCGTATGCCTATAGCGAAAACATACTGCATATCAGGCTGAAATCCAAGAAAGGCAATATTGAGGAAGCTGAATTGATTTACGGAGACCAATATGAATGGAATGAAGATGGCTGGGTAAGCCGCCGGATCCCGATGAAAAAAACGGGATCCGACCAATTATTTGATTACTGGCTGGCTGAGCCCGAGCCTGAGTTTAAAAGGACAAGATACGGCTTTTGCCTGAAGTCCGGGGAAGAGCAGGCCGTTTATACAGAAAAAGGCTTCTTTGACAAGGTTCCTGAAGATCCCGGCAGCCTCTTCTGCTTCCCATACCTGCACGCAAGCGAGGTTTTCAGGGCTCCGGAATGGGTGAAGGATACGGTATGGTACCAAATTTTCCCGGAAAGATTCGCTAATGCTGATGAATCCTTGAATCCCCCGGATACGAAGCCATGGAGAAGCGAGGAGCCCCAGCCTGATAATTTCTTTGGCGGCGATTTCCAGGGAATCATTGACCATATAGATTACCTTGCCGGACTGGGTATTACCGGGATTTACTTCACACCCATATTCAAGGCATACTCCAACCATAAATATGATACAATAGATTACTATGAAATCGACCCCCAGTTCGGGGATAAAGAAACGTTCCGCGAGCTTGTGAAGATTTGCCATGAAAAAGGAATCAAAGTCATGCTCGATGCTGTTTTTAATCACAGCGGCTATCAGTTTGCCCCTTTTCAGGATCTTCTGGAGAACCACGAAGAATCTCAATATAAAGATTGGTTCCATGCTGAAGAATTTCCGCTGGAAGGCGGAGAACGTCCAAATTATTCCACCTTTGCGTTTGTCGAGTCCATGCCAAAGCTCAATACGCAAAATCCGGAAACAAAGGAATACCTCCTGGAGGTTGGTCGCTATTGGGTCCGGGAATTCGATATCGATGGCTGGAGGCTGGATGTTGCCAATGAAATCGATCATCAGTTCTGGCGCGAATTCCGTGCTGAAGTGAAGAGCATCAAACCGGATCTTTATATCCTCGGGGAAATCTGGCATGACAGCATGCCTTGGCTCAGGGGCGACCAGTTCGATGCTGTTATGAATTACCCATTCCTGACAAATGTCCTTAATCTATTTGCTAAAGAAGCAATCAGCCCCCGCCAATTTGCGGAAAATATGGTCTCTGTTATCCATATGTATCCGGATAATGTTAACGAGGCTGCTTTCAATCTGGTTGGAAGCCACGATACTCCAAGGGTTCTGACCGAGTGCGGGGGATCTCTTGAAAAGGCAAAGCTGATTTTCACATTCATGATGACCTATATCGGGACTCCCTGCATCTATTACGGAGATGAAGTGGGACTTTCCGGCGGCATGGACCCGGGATGCCGGGAATGCATGCCATGGGATGAAGAAGAATACAGCATGGAAATGTACGAACACACAAAAAAACTCATTCAGTTGCGCAAATCAGAGCCCCTGCTGGCAAATGAGGGAGCTCTGGAGTTTCTGGAGCTTCCTGAAGAGAGTACAGTTGCTGCATTTGCCAGAAGTTCGGGAAACAGGAAGATTGTGATTCTCTTAAATGCTTCAAGTGAAGAAGCCTCATTCTCCCTCCCATTTCCCCTGAAAGGGAAAAAAATCATTGATCTGCTGACGGATGAAGAGTATGCAGCTGAAGCAGATTCCCTGTCTGCAGAATTGGAAGGCTACGGGGCGGCCATATTGTCCTTTGAGCTTTAAAAATTTCAAACCACAATTTATAAGGCTGGCACCTCTGCCAGCCCTTTCTTTGCGCATAATGACTTCCCGGGGAGGCGCTCTTTTATCTCAAAGAATCACACCGAATTGTTTAGGAGATATGCAATATGAAACAACCGAAAAAGAATTTAACTTTATTTGCCCTCACCTGGCCTATTTTCATTGAAATACTGCTTCATATGCTGATGGGGAATGCTGACACGCTTATGCTGTCCCAGTATTCTGATAACTCTGTAGCTGCCGTCGGCGTTTCAAACCAGATCCTGTCCCTCATCATTGTAATGTTTGGATTTGTAGCAACAGGCACTAGCATCCTGGTTGCCCAGAACCTGGGGGCAAAACAGCCGGGAAAAGCCGGTGAAATATCGGTGGTATCCCTTGGGACCAACCTTTGCTTCGGCATACTGCTCAGCGCAGTCTTGATCATTTTTGGCAAGCCTTTGCTGAAGCTGATGGATCTGCCTCCGGAACTGATGGAAGAAGCAAACATTTATCTTGTAATTGTCGGCGGCTTTTCCTTTGTCCAGGCACTCATCATGACCATCGGGGCCGTCATCAGAAGCTACGGATTCACAAGAGATGTTATGTATATAACCATCGGGATGAATATTTTGAATGTTATTGGAAATTATCTTTTCATCTTCGGCCCTTTTGGGATTCCTGTACTGGGCGTGGAAGGTGTGGCCATCTCTACTGCTGTCAGCAGATCGATCGGCCTTGCTGCTTCCATCCTGGTGCTGATCAGGCGTACGGAAGGAGAACTGCCCTTCAGGCTCCTTTTCCGCTTCCCGAAGGAACATCTGCGGAATCTTCTGCAAATCGGCATCCCTTCTGCCGGCGAGCAGCTGTCTTATAATGCCTCCCAGATGGTCATCACCTATTTTGTGGCAATGATTGGAACAGAAGCCTTGACGGCGAAGGTTTATGCCCAGAATCTGATGATGTTCATTTTTCTATTCAGCCTCGCCATCAGCCAGGGAACCCAGATCATGATCGGGCATATGATCGGGGCAAGAGAATTTGCATCGGCCTATAAAAGGTGCATCAGAAGCTTGAAGCTCGCTATTGCGATTTCAGTGGGAGCAGCTGTCGTTTTCACCTTTTTCTCTGATTCATTACTGGGCATCTTTACGGATAATCAGGATATCATCAAAGTTGGAAGCACGCTGATTCTTTTGACCATCATCCTTGAACCCGGCCGCTCCTTCAATCTGGTCGTCATCAGCTCGCTAAGGGCAGCTGGCGATGTAAAGTTCCCTGTCTATATGGGCATCCTTTCCATGTGGGGTGTGTCTGTCACCATTTCTTATATCGCCGGGATCCATTTCGGACTCGGGCTTATCGGGGTATGGATCGCCTTCATTGCAGATGAATGGCTGAGGGGCATCCTTATGCTTTGGCGATGGCGCTCCAAAGTATGGATGGAAAAATCGTTCATCGGCAGGGCCAGCAAGGAGAAAGAAGCTGCCGGCTAAGAGACAGCAAGGCCTGGCGGCAGCCAGGCCTTTCTTATATTGTAGCGAGGAGCCTTGCTTTTTCTTCCTTCGTCACATAATTTCTTGCTCCAAATGAGTTATATCCGTTCTTCCGGATTTTATTAAGAATGGCCCTGTAAAGGACGGCAGCACCCTTGACTGGCGTCCTCGAAGAAGGAGGATACAAGTGGATCGTTTCCAGCGCTTCTTCATAATATTGCTCGGCGATTTTCGCCAGCTCCTCGAACAGACCGAAAAAAGCGGCATTCAGCTGGCCTGACTGCAGTTCTTCCTCCTTATATCCGTGCTTCTCCATCAATGCTGCAGGAAGATAAACCCGATCTCTTTTGAGGTCATCGCCAATATCGCGAAGTATATTGGTAATCTGCATAGCCTGCCCCAGCTTAATGGCGCCATGCCTCAGCTGCCCTGCATTTTCAGGCGCAAGGACAGGGAGCAGCATCAGGCCGACCGTACTCGCCACATGATAGGAATAGTGAAGAAGTTCATCGACAGTATAATATCTTAATTTGTGCAGATCCATCTTCTGCCCTTCAATCATTTCAACGAAAGGAGTGCTGTCCATGTCAAAGCTGCCGAAAACGTCCCTGAGCGCCGTCCACAGCATAACATCTTGATGGGGCAGCCCGCCTTCGAGAAATACGGCAAATTCTTTTTCAAAAGCAGCCACCTCCTCCTCCGGAGAGTCTCCTTCATCCACAATATCATCCACCCTGCGGCAAAAAGCATAAATGGCCCAGACAGCCCTTTTTTTCTCAGGCGGCAGGAAAGAAAAAGCCCGGTGAAATGTGGCTGAATTCTTTTTGATGACCTCTTCACAATATTGATAGGCCGCTGCAGCTTTATCCAACGATCGACACTCCTTCCGTTTGTGGATTCTTTTTATGCTCATGCTTTACATGGTCAGCCAGCATCTTTGCTCCCTGCAGGACAATCGGGATCCCTCCGCCAGGATGGACGCTTGCACCGACCGCATAGATATTCTTTTCCTTGAATGGCCTCAGCTGGGGGCGGAAGATGCCTGACTGGAACAGGGAAGGAGCTATCCCAAAGCTTCCTCCCCCATACAGTCCCTCGCGGAGAGCATCCTCAGGAGTCCTGACCTTCATCCATTCTATATGATCGCGCAGACCGGGGAAGCTATCCTTTTCCATCCGGCTGATGATCCTGTCAACATACTCATCCTTGCTGCTCCAGTCGATATGTTCACCTGATGGAGCGGGTATGAGGGCATAAAGGACGCTTTTCCCTTCAGGTGCAAGGGAATCATCGATCGCTGAAGGGTAGAATGCATAATAAGAAGGATTTTCAGGAAGCTGCTGATGTTTGAATATCTCTTCCATGCTTTTATTAAAATCACGGCCGATGAAAAACTGGTGCACCATCGCATCCTCATACACTTTGCCGATCCCGAAGTAGAGGAGCAGACAGCCGGAAGAGGCTTTATAATTTCTCCTGCGGTCAAGCAGCTCTTTTTCCGCCACAGGAAAATCGCCGTTGAGGATGAAGGAGTCATATTTTTCTTCCTGTCCATTGATGATGGCTCCCTTGGCCTCGCTGCCATCAGTGAGCAGCTTTTCAACACGGCTCCCAAGGCGGATTTCTATTCCCTTCTCCTTAAGAAGTTCTTCAAGCTTCCCGATCAGGCTGGCATAGCCCCCTTTCACATAAAAAATGCCATGCTTGTGCTCACTGTAAGACACAAGACTGTAGATGGCAGGGGTGCTCAGCGGATTGCCTCCGATATATAATGTCTGCAGGGCATAGGCAATCCTCAGTCTTTCATCCTTGAAATAAGATGAAAGCTGTTTATCGACACTTTTGTGGGCGTTCATTCTCGCTAAAGAGGAAAGTGTCTCTTTATTCCAGAAGTCTCCCTTCTCCAAAAAAGGACGTTCCAGGAACTGGGGCCTGCCCATATGGAATCGATAGTCCATATCCTTCATAAACCTTTGAAACCCTGCGAGGCTTTCAGGAAATTTCCGGCTTATTTCCCGTTCCTGCTCACCTATGTCAGCATGCTTGGTATAATCAGTTCCGTCCGGATAAGTAATTTTATAGAGCGGGTCCAGCCTTATCATTTCATACTGGTCCCTGCCAAGCCCCGCTTCTGCCAAAATACTCTCGATCATATCAGGGAGCAGGACGATGGTTGGCCCCTGATCGATCCGGAAGCCTCCTTCCTCCATAAAAGCAAGCCTTCCGCCAAGCTTATTTTCCTTTTCCAGAATGACGACTTCATGGCCATCGTTTGCCAGCAGCAGTGCTGTTGTCATGCCGCCGATCCCGCCGCCGATAATCGCTGTTTTCATAATGCCTCCTCCAGTCCCGGGAAGGCAATTGCAGCCCGTCTTTTTCCAGTATCATTTTAGCCGTAATCCTCGCAGACTCCAATATGGTCGGCAGCCCGCTGCCAGGGTGGGTCCCTCCGCCGACCAGCCAGGTATTCCCCGCTTCCTCAAATCGGTTATGCGGCCTCAGAACCATCATCTGTGAAAGCTGATGCCCCAGATTGAAGGTTGCGCCTTTATAGACATGCAGATCTTCTTCCCAGTTTTTAGGACTGATTATTTTTTCAAATTCTATATGATCCCTTAAGCCTTTAAAGCCGGTCTTCCTTTCTACAATATCCAGAACAAGATTCCTGAACTCTTCCTGCCTGCTGTCCCATTCAACGCCGCTGAAGTTATTCGGCACAGGTGCAAGGATATAAAGTGCAGATTTCCCTTCCGGCGCCAGTGTCGGATCTGTGGCAGACGGGTTCTGGATATAGATGGAAGGGTCTCCGGATAAGCTGAGTGTTTTCGTGATTTCTTCTACATTCCTTTTGTAATCCCCGGCAAAGCAGATGGTGTGGTGCGGGAGGTCATACTGCTTATCGAGCCCGAGGTAAATCATGAACGTGGAACAGGAATATTTCTTTTTTTCGAGTTTGCGGGTTTTATATTTTTTCAGACTTCCCTCATTCAGGATCGTGCTCATCGCTTTGGCAAAATCGGCATTGATGATGACTTCATCAGCAGGTACTTTCTCACCTGATTCCAGGATGATTCCCCTGCTGTCACGGCCTTCCATCCAAAGGCTCTTCACGCCCTTGCCGAGATGGATCCTGCCCCCATGCTCCCTGGTGACTTTCGCCATCGCTTCCGGCAGCTGGTTCAAGCCTCCGATCGGATGGTAGATCCCATACTCATGCTCCATAAAGGAAAGGATTGAAAAAGCGCCAGGGCATTCCCATGGAGACATCCCCAGATATTTAGACTGGAAAGTAAAGGCGAGCCGAAGCGTTTCACTGTCAAAATAACGGGAAAGCACATCATATAAGCTTTTGCCAAGAGACAGTTCAGGCAGCGCTTTGATGACCTTCCAGCTTAAATAGTGCCGGTACCTGTCCATCCGTGATTGCAGGATGGGCATCAATGCTGACATTTTCCTTTCTGTATCTTCCATGAAACGGATATAGCCGCCGCCATTCCCGGGGAACTTTTCTTCTATCCTGCGGACCATTTCTTCCCGGTCGCTTGTCATATGAATTCCGGCATCCTCAAAGACCAGTTCATACATCTCTTTTAATTCCTTAAGCTGCAGATAATCAGAGAGTCTTCTGCCGCTTGCTGCGAAAAGCTCTTCAGCAATATGGGGCATACTGAGAAAAGTAGGCCCGATGTCAAAAGTAAAACCGTTCTTTTTTATGCTCCCTGTCCTGCCCCCCAGATATGACTGCTTCTCATAGACATCCACCTCATATCCGCGGCTGGATAGGAGCATGGATGCAGCGAGCCCCCCGGGTCCGGCCCCGATGATTACGATTTTTTTAGCCATCTTCTGGCCTCCTTTTATATTCCGATATTATACAATAGTTATACAAACATTATACAGAGATACTTTGAAACTGGCAATCTTTAAGGTATCAGGTCTCTTCGGATACAAAGAAAAGAACCTGCAAAAAGCAGGCTCCAGGGTCAATCAGCAATATTAATGTTGTATTCTTTAAACCATATTTCCATCTGGACAAGATGGGCAAGAAGCTGGGGCCCTGTCATCAGCTGGCCGAACCATGGCTCCTGGAAGGAATTCCCCTCTGTTTCGGTTATGTTCTTCAACTGTTCTGCATCAAAGAATTCATACAGGGCAGAGCTTCTGTCTGCCAGAATTTCGGAGAGCATGCCTTTTACAGCTTTCGTATACTCTGGATTATGGGTTTTCGGATACGGGCTCTTTTTGCGGTATAAAATCTCATCCGGAAGGATCCCTTCAAGAGCCTTGCGCAGGATTCCTTTTTCCCGGCCGCCGAGCATCTTCATCTCCCATGGGATATTCCATGCATATTCGACCAGCCTGTGGTCAGCAAACGGGACCCTTACCTCAAGGCTCGCTCCCATGCTCATCCTGTCTTTGCGGTCCAGCAGCGTCGTCATGAACCAGATCTTATTGAGGTAGAAAAGCTCCCTCCTTCTTGCCTCCTGAGCGGTTTCCCCTTCAAGCACAGGGGTCTCAGCAACGGTTTCCCTGTATTTGCTGTGCATATATTCTTCAAGCTGGAGCTTCTCCCTCCAATGCGGCTTCAGCAATTGCTGCCTTTCCTGAATCGAACGCATCCATGGAAAGCCGCTGCGGTTCAAATCATCCTCTCGGTGAAACCATGGGTAACCCCCGAATATCTCATCAGCGCATTCACCTGAAAGGCTTACGGTAAAGTCATGTTTGATTTCTTTACAAAACCACAGCAGCGAAGAATCGACATCTGCCATCCCCGGCAGATCCCTCACAAGGACGGCTTCCCTCAGATGTTCTGCCAGCTCGCCCTGAGAGATGATGCTTGCGTGATGGATGGTCTGGAATTCTTCGGTCATCTTCCTGATAAAAGCTCCGTCAGAGTTAGGCTGAAATTCATTTGCCTTGAAATGCTTATCATTATCTTCATAATCAATGGAATAGGTGTGCAGCGGCCCTTTTCCCTCTTTTTCATAGGCACGGGAAGCAACCGCCGTAATGGCACTCGAATCAACCCCGCCAGACAGGAAGGTGCATAACGGCACATCTGACACGAGCTGTCTTGTGACGGCATCTGTAAATAAATGCCTCACCTTTTCAGCTGTTTCCTCCAGATTGTCCGTATGCTCCGCACTTTTCACATTCCAATAGCGCCACATTTTTTGCCCTTCCCTTGATAATGCCAGCGCATGGGCTGGCCTAAGCTCTTTTATTCCTCTAAAGACTCCGCTGCCAGGGGAACGGGACGGCCCGAGGCCAAATACTTCAGCCAGCCCTTCACGGTCAATCTCAGTACGCACTTCCGGATGGGCCAGGATCGCTTTAAGCTCAGAGCCGAAAATGATCCCCTTTGCAGTTTCTTTATAAAAAAGCGGTTTAACGCCAAGGCGGTCTCTTGCAATGAACAGGCGATTTTCCTCCTCGTCCCATACGGCAAAGGCAAATATCCCATTCAAGTGGTCCAGGCAATTTTCTTTCCATTCTATATAAGCTGTCAGCAGAACTTCTGTATCAGAATGAGTGCTGAAAGAATATCCTTTTATAAGGAGTTCTTTTCGGATATCTTCTGTATTATAAAGCTCGCCATTATAGCATATTGTATAAACGCTGCCTTTTGCCTGCCTGGACATCGGCTGTCTGCCGCCGGCAGGATCGACGACGGAAAGACGTTTATGGCCAAATCCCGCGTGGATATCGGTCCATACATTTGTATCGTCCGGCCCGCGCTTTGCCAGTGTTTCCGCCATTTTCCCGACTGCTGCAGCCTCTTTTCGCAAATCTCTGCTAAAATCAATCCAGCCCGTTATTCCACACATTCTTCATCATCCTTTCGTCAGCGGAAATCAGGTATCATCCTTTTGCATGATGACATTGTATGCAGGGCCTAGGAAATGGTTAATTGTCCCGTATGGATGATTATTCAAAAATAATAATGTCAGAAAATCTGACCATCTTATTGATTTAGGCAGAGATACAGAACCACTTGATAGAAAGTCAGGTTTGCCGCACTACGCTTGCCTCTTTTTCATGAACTCCTATCATTATTTCTGCCCTTTGAAGGCTCCATGAACATTCTTAATGATTCAATTTAAATGTATAAACTATTCAAGTATACCGATTGGCTATTTTTTCACCTGTGATCTTAACATTCACCAGGACTCCTGCCAGTACGAGAGCCAGCGATTTTCATTCTTTGGGAGAGCTTAGCGGTTATAAATTCCTGACTTTATGTCTAAAAAGGATGTTGAAGGAATCATATGGAGGTACAAGATGAACAGACAGCAGCGAACCAAACTCTATGAGTTCCAAACCCGGGCATTCATGCTTGGCACAGTCGAATGCATCAACGAGCAGTGGGTTTTTTTCGATGAAGAAACAGAAGAAGCCTCAATATTGGATGAATTCCTCCATCAGGAAATAGAAGTATTGCGGTATAAGCGGTGGAAAAAAGGTGTCTTATTTGAAAATGGGCGAATCGGACTTGCGGATGAAGTGATTTCACTGAAAAACCAGGACAGCATCCGGATGAAAAAACACCTCACCTTCTCTCTCGAAAGATTGCTGGATGAAGTGAATGATGATGCCTTTTATCAATTTGTCACCACCTTGAATTCACTTCAATTCTCAATCTTCGACTGCATTTACTGCTATAACCACTTGAACTTCCTGCATGACAGCGAGCGGAAAAACGGAGTCAACTTCATTGTTTTTGATAACCAGGAATGCATCTGCAATGTCCAGCACCATTTCTGCTATTACGAAAAAAAGAGCGACCGGTTCGAATTCACACTCAACACAGGAAAAAGGCTCGTCATTGAAAAGATTACTCCTTGATAGAAGTAAAGGCATGGATTTGAATGATCCATGCCTCTTCTATCTTCTCTTCCCTCATACATGTCTCTTCTCAATAAGCCTTATCCCAAGCCCCATGAGGATTACGCCCATCAATAGGAGAATCGCTACTGGATAAAGCATATCCAGGATCGAGTTGCCGGACACCACAGCTCCCTTCATCATCTCCATTCCATAAGTAATAGGTATGAAGCGCGAAACGCCGACAAGCAGCTCCGAGCTGACAATTTCAATCGGCCAGTACGCCCCGCCGAGCATGGCAAAGCTGACGCTGATCAAAGGAATGATGCTGTTGAACTGGCTCATTGTTTTTACGAGCCCCGTCAGGAAAATGGAAAGCGCGACAATGGAAAACAAATACGGAATCACAGCGATCAGCACCGTCCCGAACCTTCCATTAAAATCGATACCTGCACCGAATTTAAAGACAAGAAACACAAAAATGATTTGGATGTACCCAACTAAAAAGCTCCAAAGCAGATTCGCCAGGTACATTTCCGCTTTAGATGTCGGTGATAAGATGAACCGGTCCCACAGTCCGGACTGCTTATCCCGCAGGATCTCGGCAACAGTAAAAGCCACCGTATAAATGGAAAAGAATAAAGTAAAGCCGAATAAAGACTGCAGCGGCTGGCTGTATTCAGCAGCATCTTTCTGATTGAAAGAGGATAGGACAAGCTGAAAGGCCGGTTCTTTTTCCGCCTCCTGAAAGACCTTTTCAGCCGCAACCGGATCGTCAGCAAGCTGGACAATCTGCTGTTCCTGCACTGATTTCATATAATAGCGTCCGATATACTGATTCAGCAGCTGAAGATTTTGCGAAGCCCCCGCATGATAAATTACATAGGAATCCTGGCCAAGCTCCAAGGCAGCCTCCGCGTTTCCTTCAGCCACTTTCTTCTTTGCTTCGTCTTCAGTCTGCAGGACGAACGAGAAAGTATCTCCTTTGTTCAACTCTTCTATGATTTCCTCATTGCTTCCATCTGCCGAAGAATACATCGGAATTTCTATTTTCACAAATGCGGACTGCCCGGTTAGATAGGCAAACGCCATGCAGATGATCGTAGAGGCAATTAAAGCACCAGGATTCCTCAATGTAAGGAGGATCTTCCCCCATAGCATTCCAATCATGCCGCCTCCCCCTTTCTAGGCTGCATCAGCAGTGCAGCGAACAGCAGTATGGCAGAAAATACAGCAAGGGACCAGAGCTGGCCGGCCGTTTCTCCAAGCGGATAGCCCTGAAGGATTTTCATGTAAGCTGATATTCCCGCTCCCCCGGGTGAATAAGACCCAAGACTTTCAAAAATGCCGCCCAGCTGGGAAACAGGAAAAAAGCTGCCTCCCACAAAAGCAAATACAGGGACAAGAAAATTGCCAAACACGCGGCCGGCCCTTTCTGAACTGCTTCGATAGTTTACTGCAGAAAGCAGGCTGGCAAAACTTCCAATCATGATGGAAATGACGCCTGTGATGATCAGATAGTCGATGATATCAGGATAAGACACATCAAAAATGAGTGCCGACAGGCCGAAAAGAATATTCAGCTGCAAAAAACAAACGATGGCCGCAGCAGAAAAGATGCCTGAAAAGAAAATATAATTGGGAACATCCGCAAGAAGTATCCTGTTGTACAGATGTTCTTCCTTCTGGGTATAAGCAAAGCTGGCTGCCGTGGTTGCCACGTAGAAGACAAACATCATACTCATTCCAATGGCATAATAGCTGACAGAGCTGACATCCTTTACTTTGCTGACAGATTCAATTGCGCCAAGTTCATCGATGCCAGCTTCCTTGATATCACCCGCTGAAATCCCAAGCTTCTGGATCCCCTGCCATAAGGAAATCTGCTCCTGGAAATTGGCCAGGAAATCACGTATTACCCCTGCCCTGAGTGCATCTGAATCATTCAGCTGCAATTCAAGCTCCGGGAGGTCACCTTCCTTCAACAGGCTGTGCCGGTAATAATCTGTGGTAAAGCCTGCCGGAATCGTCAGCATCGCGCTGTATTCCTCCTGGCGCTCTGAATCCAGCTCCTCTGAAATATAATCCACGCCGATGCTCCGGCTGAATTCTTCATCGCCGAAAACTTCCTCAATCAATATGGCGGCAGGGTTGAACATTTTCACTGCATTTACAGCTTCTTCCTTCGCTTCATCCGGCATAGGGAATTTCTTTATCATGGCGGCTGCTTCTGCGGCACCAGCTTCATAATCATCCTGGACCCATACTGCAAGCTTGATATCAAGATCCGGGATTTCATCGCTGTTCAGCGCTCCGAGCGCATTCCCCAGGATGCAGATCAATACAAACGGCATCAGGAGAAGGATGATCAGTTCACGCGGCTTGCGCCAAAAAAGCAGGAGATCCTTTTTGATCATTTGAAAAAGCATATCCTTCCCCCCTAATCCCTGAGCTGCCGTCCGGTCAGATGCAGGAATACATCTTCAAGGGTAGGCAGTTCTATATTGACAGCTGTTACAATTGTGCCGGTTTGCTCAGCTGAACGGAAGATGTCCTTCAGCAGATGGACCTGTTTAGGAACGATGATGGTCGCTGTCTGCTCTTGTACAGACAGCTGCCTGATTGCGGCATGCTCCTCCAGCAGGCGGATGAATTCCCCTCTCATCAGGTCAACCTTTATATTGATTGCCTGCTCAGCCGACAGGATGCTTTTGATTTCATCCTTTGTCCCGGAAGCGATGATTTCCCCATGGTCCATGATGTAGATCCTGTCGCACAGATATTCCACCTCTTCCATGTAATGGCTCGTATATAGAACTGTCATATTCTTTTCCCTGTTCAGGCGTTTCACGGTTTCAAGAATATAATTCCGGGACTGCGGATCGATGCCTACGGTAGGTTCATCCATAATGACCAATTCCGGTTCATGCAGGAGCGCAGCACCGATATTCAGGCGCCGTTTCATGCCTCCGGAAAATGTTTTCACCAAATCCTTTTCCCGGTCCTCAAGGCCGATCATTTCCAGTACTTCTTCTGTTTTTTGTTTTAGCCTCTGTTTGGGCAAACGGTGGATCCTCCCAAAGAATTCAAGATTCTCCCTTGCCGTCAGTTCATTATAAAGAGCAATTTCCTGCGGGACGACCCCAAGGATATTCCTTAGTCCGGACGGCTTCTGGAGGATGCTTTCATTTTTGACCCTTACATCCCCGCTCGTTGGCGATGTAAGGGATGAAATCATTGATATGGTTGTCGATTTGCCCGCCCCATTCGGGCCAAGGAGTCCTACGGTTTCTCCTTTTTCCAGATATAAATTCACGCCATTCACTGCGGTTTTATTCTTAAATTTCTTTATAAGCTCTACAGCCTCCAGCATTCCATCTCCCCCTTATTACCTTCAATATACAGCTTTAATGGAAAACCGCACTACTGTCTTCCGTCATTAAAACCAGCCTCCCGATGTGACCTCCGTCACTTTTCAAGGAGATTTCCGATAAACAGGCATGTAAAAGGGGCTATCCCTATAGCCCCTGGTTTTTTTCATAATATATTGCAGAATGAGGCAAACGGAGACTCCCGCCATCCCTGTCCATACTTGTTCTTAAAAACATCTGCCAATCTTAGAGAATATCATTCTTGACTGCAAAAATCGCAAGCTGTGTCCGGTCCCGCAGATCCAGCTTCTGCAGAATCTGGGTCAAATGATTTTTTACTGTTCCCACTGACAGATACAGCTCTTTTGCAATTTCCTTATTAGTTTTTCCATGCCCGATGAGCCTGGCAATATCACGTTCCCTGGGAGTAAGCGGAACTTCCGCCTCTTCACGGCATGAATGGTCCAGAAGCTTCGGCATCACTTTAGCGGCAACCTGTTCATGGATGCTGATGCCGCCTTCCAGGCAGCTCCTGATTGATTGCAGCAGGCGGGGGCCGTCAGAGGTTTTCAGCAAAAAACCATTTGTTCCCTCCCTCAAAGTCTGCAGTGCATAATCTTCGTCATTGAAAGTAGTCAAAATCAGTATCTTTACGGCTGGCCACCTTTTTTTGATCATCCTGGTCGCTTCTATGCCATTCATGACGGGCATTTGGATGTCCATCAGGATAATGTCTGCTCCATGGGATTCCATCTTTTCTATCGCTTCCTGGCCGTTTTCCGCCTCACCGGCTACAGAAAAGGCACCATCCTGTTCAATGATCATCCTCAGCCCCTGCCTGACAATCACTTGATCTTCGACTATTAATATCCTGTTCACTTTTTATCCCCCTTTACAGGAATGGACCCCAGGATGACAAACTGGCTGCCATCACAATAGATCTGGACAGTGCCTCCTGCCCCATGGACCCTTTCCCTGATGCTTTTAAGGCCAAAGCTTTCGTGAATGGGGCCCGGGCTATGAAAGGCATTCCTGATTTCAAAGGATATCCCCCCGACAGAGGAGACACCTAGAATGACATCAACTTCTCTTGATTCGCTGTATTTAAGGCAGTTCGTCAAAGCCTCCTGAATGATCCGATATAAAGCTATGCTATGTATATTAGGAAGAACAAGGCTTAAGACCCCTTGCTTGGTTGTAAAACGGATCCGCAGGCTGCTTTCACTCTCCAGCTTCCTCACCAGCTGGATGATGGCAGGGATTCCTTCAATCGCCTCTGATTTAAGGGCCCGCACTGCCCGCCTTGTTTCCTCCAGGCATTCCTCCACTGTCTGCTTCATTCGGGCAATGCTGGTGTTATGCTCCTTAAGCAGCATGCTCTGCATTTCCATTCCCAGCGCTGTCAGCTTATGTCCGACAGAGTCATGGATATCCCGTGCAATCCTTGTCCTTTCTTCTGCCCTTGCTGCCCCTTCATTCTTAAGAGCCAGCCGTTTGGCCTTCCGGTATTCTTCAAGCACCTGATCGTAAAGCTCCCTTAGCTCCTCAAGTCTGCAGCGCGCCGAATTCAGCCCGATGCAGGCGGCATATCCCACGCTCAGTGCCGCAATGGCCAGCATGACCGTTATGAGGGAAGGCTTGAGGATAATCATGGTGAAGGCCGCAAGTAAGGCTGTTCCGCCCAGAAGGCTGTAAAAAGGGGCCGGCCGGATCGACTGGGCTGCTTCGTACAAGTAAAAAAGCGCGGCCAACAGCAGAAAAGCCCATGCAGCCCTATCCAAGTAAATGGCAATCAGAGGGAGATCGAGCATCATCAAGGAATAAAGGATGAGCTTCCTTTCAGTGACTGCAAGCAGGAAATAAGCTGCGAAAGATAAGGAACAGCTGAAGAGATAAATGGGGCGGGCTGTGTTTTCAATGAAAAAGAACAGCCCGCCCCAAATAGCCGCCATAATCAGGAATCGTATATAAAAAGGTATCATCCGGTCCTCCTTCAAACTCAAGTACTACAGCCTGGACGGCCGTTCAGACAGCAGCACCCTGTCCAAAAAGATTTCAAAACCTGTCAGGATTTTTTTTCGGCAGATTCCTCGTTTTCTCGCTTTTTGATGGCTTCGAGCACTTCTTTCTGGGATAAAACCGGATGGCTGCTATACTTTCCTAATGCCTGGACAGCATACGTGATTACAATCAGCACAACAATAAGAATGATCAAGATCCATGCTCCTGACATACTTCTACCCCCTATATGGATCCAGTTCTTAGAATAATCTAGGTTTGATTCAAAGCAGCTTTTTTGCCAAGCTCTTCTTCAAACTGTTCAGCGCCAAGCGGCCTGTGTATAAAGAACCCCTGGGCAAAATGGCATTTCAAGTCCTTCAGCAGGCGCATTTGCTCTGCGGTCTCAACTCCCTCGGCAACCACCTTGACATGCAGGCCGAGCCCCATGGTGATGATTGCATTCACGATGGCAATATCAGGCGAGCCGGAGCGGAGATTATCTATGAAAGAACGGTCAATCTTCAAGGCATCTATAGGCAGATGCTTCAAATAGCTTAAAGAGGAATAGCCTGTCCCGAAATCGTCAATGGCAACCCTTATGCCGTTCCTCTGGAGCTCCTGTATCACAAGGATGCTGTTCTCCATATTCCGCAGCATTGAGCTTTCTGTCAGCTCCAGCACCAAAAACTGCGGTTCAAGCATTGTTTCCTTCAATACCTGAAGGACTTTATGCACAAAACCCGGCTGCTGGAACTGATGTACAGAAACATTAACAGAAACCGTTAAGCTCCCGAGCCCTTTATTATGCCATTCTTTCGTTTGTCTGCAGGCGGTTTGCAGCACCCAATGGCCTATTTCATTAATCAGCCCCGTTTCTTCAGCCAGCGGGATAAAATCACCCGGAGATACCAGTCCAAGCTTCGGATGATTCCAGCGGATGAGCGCCTCGCTCCCGTATATTGCACCGGTTTCAAGATTGGTAAGAGGCTGATAGCAGAGAAAGAACTCTTTCTTCTGCAGGGCTTTTCTCAGATAGCTCTCCAATTCCAGCTTAAGCAGCGTCTGCTCATTCATCTCCGTCGAATAGTATGTAAGCCTGTTTCCTCCCTGATGCTTTGAACGGTTCATGGCAATATCGGCATTTTTCATCAATGTTTCTTTTTCATATCCATCTCCGGGATAGAGGCTGGCACCTATGCTCCCGGTTATAAAGAATTCCTGTTCGCCGTAATAGACTGGGGAGGATATTGCCTGGAGAATATGATTGGACAGCTTCGTGACCCGGGAGGAGTCCGCCTCCTTCGCAAGGATAAGCGTAAATTTATCTCCGCTGAACCGGCCGAAAAAGGATCCGGGAGGGAGGATTGCTTCAATCCTTCCGGCTATCTGCCTGAGTATCTGGTCGCCGGCATAATGTCCCAGGCTGTCATTGATCAGTTTAAAGCGGTCTATATCCATAAAGAGAACAGCAAGCGGGCGCTTCTTCTTCTTTGCCTTCTGCAGCAGATCATCAAGTTCTTCCATGAACTTCAGGCGGTTTGGCAGACCTGTATCTTTATCATAATAAGCAAGCTGGGTCATTTCCTGTTCAATTCTCTTCTGTTCGGTGATATTTCTTCCGATGCAGTATATGCCTGCAGGCTCACCCTCTACAGTAATTGGGATATTCTTCAGTTCATAAAGATTCCTGGCCCCATTTTTTGATTGTATCTCGAGGTTATAATACTGCTCTTTCCCATTCACGGTCCGGTAGAAATGCCTCCTGACCCTGGCCACATCCCGGCTGTCGATGAACCTGAGCGCCGGCTTCCCGATCACCTCTTTTTCATTGAAACCGAAGTTACGCTTGAAGGCTGGATTAATGCTTGTAAAATTGCCCTGCATATCGGTTGAATAGACAAAATCGGCGTTATTGTCAAAAAGGGACCGGTAATATTGCTCAGAAACACTTAAACTATTATTCAGCATCTTTATATCATCCTTGGAAGCATGCATCAGATGGGTCAAAGCAGAGAGTGTACGGAAATGCTTCGGTTTCGCATATTCACCAAACCCCTTGCGGACCTTCTTCACATGCTGCACTCCTTCTCTGATAGAAAGGTATGTGAAGGCATGTCCAACCATCTTCGGCGGACCATCATCCTTTGCGGCAATTTCTCCATATGTAAAAAGTCCTGATGCGGGAGCAATTTCCTGTAACCACGACAGCTCCTTATGAGTAAAATCAAGGAGGAATCCTTTCCTTGCAAGACATGCATAGACAAAAAAGGCTTCAGCAGGCTTCCTCGCCAAATTACGCAGATCCTTAACAGATGCCTCGATAATTTCATCAATATTCTGATAAGCAAATGTAAGCTTTTGTCCTTCTTTTACAGGGCGATTTACCTCAACTGCCCCATTTTCCAAAACCTTTGTTATAAAAATCGAGGCCTTTTCTTCATCCCCCTCCAGCAGAAATGGAAATTCAATCCCTGATGCCGGAAGGCCCCTGACGAGCTCTTCCCCAAGATATTGCTTCAGAATCTGCAGCGGTTTCTTATCATCAATGCTAAAAATCTGATTTTGCCGGGCTTTTGTGACTTTAAAGCTTTTACCGATTTCCTGCCACTTGTAATTGCTGCCCGCTTCAACGATAAGCCCTTCGTTCTGGAGCACAGCCGCGGAGACTCCCCTCCCTGACGTTTCTCCGCCGGCAAAAACAACAGTCTCAGCCATATTCCTGTAATTCCCTGCCGCTCCTCCTGCAACTGCTATATCAGGACGGATATCATATACACCATCAAGGACTGCCTGCATATCATGGTCAAATCCAGCCGAAAAGAGGATCAAGGCTTTGGCATCATAAGAGGCAAGCGCCGAGGCAATGCTTCTGCCCATTTCAAATGGATTCCTGTAATCCCCGCTTTTGAACAATCCTGTTTTCACCTGGGTTTCCTTGAATAAAGAGAAAGTGATGACCGTCTCTCCTTCAAGCATTTTCCCATTGTAAATCTCACCTGCAGAAGTACAGCCGATCATGGCTGCAGAAGGCAAATGTTCCGTCATCGTTTCCTGTATTTCATAAATATCCCTGCAGTCTTCCGTACCGGAGAATACCTGCACAAGGACATTGGGATATTCGCCGATCGCGTTTTCCTGTATATATTGAATCAGCCTGCTTTTATGTATATATCTACAGCTTAAAGTTAATATCATGATCTCCACCACAATTATGTTATTTTATCTATATGATAAAAATACCATATTTACCGTTAGATAACATTGCTATTATAGAAATATTATATGAATAGATGTTTTCGCAGCATGTTAGAAGGGCCGGAAGAGGAAAATACGGGAGGAGCGGTCTATACAGACCCAAACAAAAAAACTGCCGGAGCAGTTTTTTTGTTTTGTGCTTTTTATGCAAAAGGATGGAATCCAAGCGGCAGCCTCAGTCCGAGGTAGATAACCAGAATGGCAGCCACAACGAACTGGACCCATAGAATGGAAGTTTTCTTTCCCTTTGTTGTGCGGATGATGATCATTTCAATCATGGCAATCACCCATAAGCCAAGAAGTGCCTTCAGTACATACAGAAGATCGATATTAATCCCCGAAGTCAGCATCCAAATGCCCGTACCGATGATCAGCAGGTAAAAGAGCCTTAAGATCATCTGAACTACCTTTACACCTTTTGCTTTGCCGCTGTTATGCATTCCAAGCGCTGCGAAAAATAAAACAAGTGCTACAACCCAGGTAAAAATATGAGCGTGTGTCATTCACCAGGCCTCCTATTAAAAATTCGTTTAAATCATACCATATCTGCATGGAAAAGCCTAAGATAAACACAGCGCTTTAAAGAGCCGGCCATGATTTTGTGACATTTGTGTTAAAAAAATCATATTATCCAGCTTAACCTTCTATCCTGTTGCGGAGCAACCCTATTTTTTCCACGGTAACTTCCATTACATCCCCAGGCTTGAGAAAGCGCGGAGGCTTGAATCCCTTCCCTGCCCCTGCGGGTGTGCCAGTAGCAATGATATCTCCCGGCTCAAGGGTCATTCCCTTTGAAAGCTCGGAAATGATGACCTCAATCGGAAAAATGAAGTTTTCCGTATTGGAGCTCTGCCTGACCTCTCCATTGATCTTTGTCTCAATATCCAGCCTGCCAGGGTTTTCAATGGCAGATTTATGGACAATCCATGGACCCATCGGACAGGTGGAATCAAGGCTTTTTCCAATAAAAAATTGCTTATGCTTTGCCTGAAGATCCCTGGCTGTCACATCATTGATGATCGTATAGCCGAAAACATGGCTGAGGGCTTCTTCCTCACTGATGCCGCGCCCAGCCTTGCCGATCACAACAGCCAGCTCGCCTTCATAATCCAGCTGTTCCGTCACTCCCGCATGCGAAAGCACTTCCTCTTCAGGACCCGAAACAGCAGTCGGCGCCTTTGTGAAAACCATGATATGCTCAGGTATATCATCCTTGCTTCCCATTTCAATGGCATGCTCAGCATAGTTTTTCCCCACGCATAATATGTTTTTGACGGGCTTCGGAATTGGGGCCAGCAGCTTCACTGATTCAAGCGGAAGCAGAAGCTCCTTCCCTGCTTCATTGGCTTTGGCCCAATTCAGGAGCTCACTTGCATTATGTACAAATTCTTCCCCCATGGAGACTGCCTCCAGGAGCGACTCAGGGATTTCCTTTTTCCCGCTCCTTCTTTCTTCCGCCTTAGCGAGGGGAAGAATCAGATCAGTCCCTTCTTCCAGGACCCCGATAAACACACCGCTTCCATCTTCAGCAGTTGCAAATCTCATCGTCATCACCTCTATCTTTTTATATTTCTAGTATAAAACAAATTTTCTGAAAGCGCCTTGATGGGAAACTGCTGACAGAAAGAGACCTGGAGGGCACCTGCAGGCATATTTCTAAGGCATGGTAAGACTGAGGAGGTATTCCTCTGTTTCCTCCGGGCTATGGAATATATATACATCCTTCCCTTCCGCAGCGGAAAGTTTGGCAAGGATGGCCGGTGCTTTATCCTTCTTATAGCGGGCAATCCACTTTAAAAACTGCCAGTCGAGCTGTTCCGGGCATCCCTCTGCCATATCCGGCCTTGTGCGCCCATGATTCATGATTCTCCGTTTCAGGGCGCCATACAAACAGCGGACTGTAGAATAGTTCAGAAAGAAGATTGAATCAGATGCTTCCATCCTCATGTCCATTGTTCCTCCATAGTTCCCATCAAGGATCCACTGCTCCTTCCGCAGCAAACCTTCCTGGATCCGGATCCATTCCTCCCGCCCGGTCGGCACCCAGCCTTCATGCCAGAAAAGGGAATCCAGATGGATCACTTCAATCCCGGTCATTTCCCCAAGCCTTTTAGCGAAGGTTGATTTACCTGCCCCCGCCGAGCCGATGATGATGGCCTTTTTCATTTGCTTCTCCTGATCGGCGGCACTGACAGATATGTGGCGCTTCTCCAGAGCCATTCAAACGGACCGTACTTGAACCTGGTAAGCCATAGCCTGCTTAAAAGGATTTGGAACAGATAGATCCCCACCGCAAGCAGCGTGCCGCCAGCCAAAGAAATATCTCCATAAAAACCGAGGCCATAGCCGTAAAAAATCAAAGTACAGACAATCGATTGAAAGAGATAATTGCTCAATGACATCCTCCCTACCCATGTGAGCGGCATAAGAAGACGGCTGCCTTTTTCCGTCTCAGCCAGCAGCGCAATCAGAATCGCATATGAGACGGCGAGGAGGGGACCACCAAACAGATCCTGGAAATACTCTGTTGCCAGGTTGTCAGGACCCATATAAGGCACCAGTTTGATCAGCAGTCCTGCGGCAAAGAACACCGCAAACATAATGGCTGCCCTCTTTTGGAGGTTCGCCAGCTTTTCCAGCAGCTTCAGCTTTGCCGCTCCGGCTCCGATCAGGAACAGAGGCATAATCGACAGGAGCAGGATGATGAATGAAACCTCATTATTTACCATATACCAATCTGTGATCCTCTGTGATGTGATTTCCGCAAATGTCCCGTCCTTATAAACTTCACTCGATGAGACTGCTGATTCCAGGTCATATAAAGCAGTTTCGCTGTCCGGGACAAACAGGACTGTCACCAGCATCAAAAGGCCCATAAGCAGATTGGGCAGGATATACAGCAGTGTTCCTGTTATCAGAAGCGCCTTCCCGGACAACCGGAAGAATAATAGGGCAATCAGGCCGAATACCGCATAATTCACCAGTATGTCTCCATGCCAGATGAGAAATGCGTGCAGAAGGCCCGCTGCCAGAAGGACAAGGAATCTTCTTGATCCTATGGCCGCAAAGCTGTAGCCCCTTTCTATGGCCCTTTCCCTCAAAATGATCACCCCGTATCCGAACAAAAGGGAGAATAAAGGATAGAAGCTCGCTTGGGCAAAAATATCGATGAAAGCATATACTCCTTTATCAAGAGAGCTGTCCCACCATCGATGGGGATCCAGATACAAAAGCGGGGAGTGGAAGGACATCATGTTTACGAGGAAGATGCCAAGTATAGCAAAGCCCCTCATGATATCAAGTGAAGCAATCCGGTCTTTTTCTTGTACAGGCAATAATTTATCAGGCATACAAATCTCCTTTTCATAGTCTACCTATTAATAATAGATAGGCAGGCTAGGAAAGTCCACCAGTATTTGCCAAGCGAGCCTTTTTTGCCAAAAAAAAGGCCACAGTCCGCGGCCCTTTCTCATGTTTGCTTTAATTGACAAAACGCCCGCCTTTTCCCTCAGCCTTCCAGTATTCTTGACGGAGCCGGATTTTCTGTATTTTCCCGGATGCGGTCTTCGGAAGCTCCTTCACGAAGGTCACACCTGTTATCGCCTTGAAATGAGCCAGTTTTTCCCTGGTAAACAGGATGAATTCTTCCGCGGCTATTTCTGCATCTTCCTTTTTCACAATGAAGGCATGGGGCGTTTCTCCCCATTTTTCGTGCGGGACGGCAATGACAGCAGCCTCGAGTACAGCCGGATGGTCATAGAGCACCCCTTCCACCTCAATGGAAGAGATATTTTCACCTCCGGAAATGATGATGTCCTTCTTCCGGTCTACAATATCTATATTGCCGTGAGAATCCACAGTGGCCATATCTCCTGTAAAAAGCCAGCCGCCGCGGATCGCTTCCATCGTCGCCTCTTCATTCTTCCAGTAGCCTTTCATGACTCCATTGCTTCTTGTGATCACTTCACCTATTTGCTTACCGTCACTCCTGACAGCTTCTCCATTCTCATCAACAACCTTCACCTCACAGCCGATCATGCTATAGCCGGCTTTTGCTTTCATCCTGTATTGCTCTTCCTCCGGCAGATAGGAAAGATGGGACCGGATAGTAGAAATTGTGCTGAGAGGGGAAGATTCCGTCATTCCGTACACCTGGATGAATTCCCATCCCAATTCCCTTTCTGCCTTTGCAACAAATGCCGGCGGAGGTGCAGAACCGGCAATGACGACACGGACATCGCCTCCTGCCGGCAGCTTGCTGATGCCATGATATTGCAGCAGGGAATTAAGAACCGTAGGCGCCATATGCAGAACTGTCCCATTGTGCTCCCTCAGCGCCTTGAAGATGCTCTCAGGATCTGCCTTCCTCAGGCATACCTGGGACGCGCCGTTTGCAGTGTAATAGAAAGGCGACCCCCAGCCATTGACATGGAACATAGGCAGCACATGAACAAGGACATCCCTGTCGGTTACCCTGAGATGATGCATCGTGCTTAAAGCATGAAGATAGTTATTCCGATGGGTGAGCATGACTCCCTTTGGATTTCCGGTCGTGCCGCTTGTATACAGCAGGCTGCAGACATCATTCTCATCCAGCTGCACCCGGGGAAACCGGCCCTCTTGCTGCTCTTTGAGCCAATCATCATATCCCACTTCTGCCGTTTGGTCATTTTTATAATGGACAATGATTCTTTCAACTGTCTGGAGCTGTTCCTTTACCGGCAGAATAAGATGATAAAGATCCTGATCGGCAAACAGGACCTTCGCCCCGCTGTGGTTCAGTATGTAAAGATAATCCTCCGGCTTCAATCTGATATTTAGCGGGACCATGATGCCGCCTGTCTGGAAAACACCGTAAAACCCTTCCAGCATTTCCACTGAATTTGGTGCAAGGTAGGCAACCCTGTCGCCTTTTTCCACCCCTAGCCCCTTAAGGCCAAAGGACAGCTTGTTCACCCGGCTGCCCAATTCCCTGTAGGTAAAGCTTCGTTCATCGGCAAAAACAGCTTCCTTATCAGCATACAGCGAAACGGCGCGGTCTAAAAACTGTGTGAGCAGCAATGGTACTTCCATTAAGCAGCCTCCTCTTAAAAAGTCTGAATTTACTGTCATTTTAACATATTTACATTCAAATACACAGCAGGATAGCTTCAGCACCATTATTTTGGGCTTTCTTATCACATTCCGCTCATAGGCACATACGATAGTACAGAAACCAATAGTCAAAGGATGTTTTAATATGCCGGCAATCGTAGGAGTCGCACAGGTAGTATCAATCGGAAGCAGTTCCGTATTCCATATTGGGGATGTCTACAAAATCATGCCTCTTTCCAATGCCAAGACCTTTTCCGGCGCTGGCTCGTTCAATACCGGAGATGGACTCAATGTCTATAACAGGCAAAGCACGACCAATACGTTCGATCAGGACGGGGTTGATCAGGGCAATTATTTCAATGCTTGACCATAGGGTGATCTTATGAATTTCTATATACAGCAAACCATACAGATTAACAACATCCGTATAGGCGGATTGACTAACTCATCAGTCTTCCAGATTGGAAGTGCGGGAATCATTAAGCCTGCTTCCTTTTTGTATAATACGGGTGGCTTTACAGAGCCTGCTCCCCAGGCAGCAACACCAGGAGGTTCGGAAATCGACGCTCCTGCAGTGCCCCTCACTTCGCCGGGTTCACCGGCATATGCGAGATAGCCTGCAAATGACTTTCTATGAAAAGGGGTGGCCGCTTGAATCAGGATTTTTACACGTATATGCAGAAGCTCCATCAGTTTGTCCAGTATCAGGACAGCAGGATCAAAAAGCTGGAGAAATTGGCCGGCGAACTGCAGCAGCAGCTTAACGCACTCAAAGACCGCCCGCCGATACAGGTTGATACCATTGAATACAAATTCGACCAGCTGAAGGTTGAAACCTTGGAAGGGACACTGAATATCGGATTGAATCCGTCGGAGCTTCAGGGAATAGAAGACTTTGCCGTTAAAGGGAGCAATGTCTCTGTTCCTCCCAACCCGCAGGGGCAGATGCAAAGAATCGTGGAAATTGAGGAAGACATCGAAGCTTTCCTTGAAAAAGATCTGCCGCAAGTCTTTGCAGAAGCAGCCGCTGCTCTCAATATGGAGGCGGACTCTTCCTATCTTTCTTTTATAAAAGAAGATGTTAAAAAACAGCTGCCCAGCAGGATTGATTATTATGTGAAGCAGGCTCAAAATAATCAGCAGATGGCGAGGAATCCCGAAGGCTGGTGGAAAGAGGCAGCTTCCCTGATAAAAGGGGAAATCCGCAACGGAGTGAGAGCCTTCCTTGGGAATCTGCCTGAAAATATGAAAGGGATGAAGAAAGAATGAACTTTGAGGTTTATAACAGAGACTTGAATGTAGGCAGCATCCGCGTCATTGGTGTATCAAGCTCCTCACTGCTCATGGTCGGGGATACCCAGACCATCCAGCTTGCCTCAACCTTTGATACTCCGGCGGAATCCCTTATAATCGGACCCTTCGTGCCGCTGACTCCGGAGTGATGACATGCTTCAGAGAACATCAATAGTCAATAAACTGAATGTGGATACCGTCTCTTTTTCCTCCATCTTGCAAGTGGGAGATTCTGAGTATATACAGGGGTTTTCAAGAGCGCTTGCCGTACAGCGCCAAGCAGAGATCTTTATTGCAAATGAGGGAAGGTACAGTGATTATTCTATCTTTACAGAGCCCCTTCCCCTTCCCGCCCTTGAAGATCCCCTTCAAATGTATGTACATCAGGGCAAACCAGCCATTAAAGTGGATTCTATAGATATTATCGGTATTTCAGCTTCATCACTGGTTCATATCGGAAACAGCGGCCATGTTTCTATGGAGTCGCGCGTCAAGCATATACGCCAGCTTCTGCCTCTTCAGGAAACCTGACAGATGGGGCGGGGAAGCAATGCCAGAACAAAGGAAGTGGTACAATGCCTGCAATCATCGGACCTGTGCAGATTGTGAATGTTGGAGGAGGGATCGTGCAGTTCGGGGATGCCCTGTACATCTCCCCAAAAAATAACTCCAAATCCACGAGCGGCCAGGGCGCCTTCAATACGGGCGGATTCATCATCACCAATAACGGCCTCAATGCCAGCAATGTACTTGACACCAATCTCATCGATCAGCCAAACGTCGGGAATAACTAAGGGCTTCCGTTCCTTCCGGCGTCTTAAAAGCAGTCTGGCAATCTCTATTTTTTTCTTGCATTCGCCTTTTTAGCTTTCGTCAGCTTTGATGAAGGCTGTTTTTTTATCCATTTCAGATATTTGGCTATCTGGGGATCATCCTTCAAGCGTTCGATCGTATTCAGCCTCACTGCCAATTCAGAATTCGGGTATAAAGCATGGATCTGCTTATGGCACGGAATGCATAGATTGGCCGTCGGCAGGAATGTCCCCCCAAACTCCTTCGGTGTCAGGTGATGGACCGTCACTGCGACAGGCTCACGTCCGCAGAGCTCGCATATGCCCTCTGCATGGCTTTTTTTCCCCATGTGGTCAGCTCCTTCCCCAACTTCATCTTTATGAACAAAAAAGCAAAAGAGTCTCCCCTTTTGCTTTCTTATTATCTCTATTTCAGCTTTAAAATATGGCCCCCGTCAAAAAAGAAAAGATACCTTTCATCGACAGTGTCCTTAGTAATGGCTTCATAAGCTTTTGCATATAGGCTTATCTGAACATCATACCGTCTTTCGAAGACAGGCATTGCCTCCTCAAATCCGCCCTTGTAGCGCCCATGGATGCTGTCAGACTTATAATCAAGCAGGACTGTACCGTGCTCATCCTCGAAAATGCAGTCAATGATCCCCTGGACAAGCACGGGTTCTTCGGTGCCCTTCCAGTCCGGATAGGCGGTGCTTGCCGGCAATGCCAGGTTGAAAGGGACTTCCCGCTGGATCCTTGCAGCCTTTCTCATCCTCAGGCCAAGAGGCGATTGAAAGAATCCCGCGATGAGGGCCGGGTCTATCACCTGGACCTGCTCATCCGTTAGAAGCTCCCGATCTTTCATCTCCAGCAGCTGTCTCTCTATGGACTCTTCTGTCACAGGATTGGAAAGGTCTGCATGCTGCATGACCATATGCATCGCCGTGCCACGCTCGGCAGGTGTCATTGATTTTTCCTGCATGAACCTGGGCCGGTTCAGGATCGGCTTTTTCAGATTCATGACGAGATCGCTGCCGCTCTCTTCATCCTTCACTTCACTCTGCCGCTTCATTTCTGATACAGATTGCTTCGACTTATGGGAAGCCGCGGAAGGGTAGCTGTACTGCCAGGAAAGTGATTTTTGTATTTTTTCTTTAAAAGGAGACTCAGCCGGCACCGGTTTGCCTTCATATACGCTGTCAATCCACTGCTCCCCGGCTTCATCGCTGTCCTCCTCCTGAGCAGGAGTCACGGCTGCCTGCCTGACCTCAACGCTCCAGGATGAAGGGTGTAAAGCGATTTCTCCCAGGCTCCCTGCTGCGGCATCCTCCTGCCCGCTTCTCAGCGGCTCCCCGTCCCGGTGGCGGACAAGTGCGGGGCCGATCCAATCAAGATAGCTGGAAGCAGCCGCCCGTTCATATTCATCGAGCAGCCAGCTGTCTTTTTTGGCACCCTGCTGCCAGCCGGCCAGTTTTTTGCCTGCATTTTTCACGCTTGCCACAAGGAAAAGATGTTCTTTGGCACGCGTCAGAGCTACATACAGAACGCGCATTTCCTCTGCCAGCATTTCCATTTTCTTTTTCCTTTTAAAAGCAAGCTGAGGAAGGGACGGGTAAGAAATTCTCTTTTCCGGATTCACGTATTTGGCCGCAAACCCGTATTCCTTATCAAGCAGATAGGGTTTTTTCAAATCCATCGTATTGAACTGCCTTGCCAGGCCTGCAGCAAAGACGACAGGAAATTCAAGCCCCTTGCTGCTGTGGGTGGTCATCATCCTCACCACATCCTCCTGTTCGCCGAGTGCGCGCGCTGCACCAAGGTCGTCGCCCCGTTCCCTCATCCGTTCAATGAAACGCAGGAAGCGGAAAAGGCCCCTGAAGGAAGTTTCCTCATATTGGCGTGCCCGGTCATACAATGCCCGGAGATTGGCCTGTCTTTGTTTGCCGCCGGGCATCCCTCCCGCAAAATCATAGAAATGTGTATCCCGGTATAGCTGCCAGATCAATTCAGAAAGCCCGCCTTTCCTCGCCATCGATCTCCATTCCGCAATATCCAGGAAAAACGGCTTAACTTTATCATACAGATCCCCGCTTTTCTTTGTTTCACAGAATGCCTTCATCGCTTCATAAAAGGAACCTTTTTTATCGGCGATGCGGATCTGGGCAAGCTCTTCTTCGTTAAGGCCGACAATCGGCGACCGCAAAACAGAGGCAAGCGGGATGTCCTGATGCGGATTGTCTATCACTTTTAGAAGGCTCATCATAATGGCTATCTCGGTAGCTTCAAAATAGCCTGAAGACAGATTTGCATAAATCGGGATCCCCTGCTTTTTGAATTCCTCCATAATCTGCGGCGCCCATGTCATCGACCTTAGAAGGATGACAATATCGCGATACCTTAAAGGACGATATGCTCCCGATTTCGGCTCATACACCTTTTTCCCGGATGACAGCATTTCTTTGATTTTCTCAGCCATCAGCCTTGCTTCATGCTGTGACTGCTCAAGATCCTCAAGGTCATACCCTGCATCCGTTTCATCCGCATCACCGCTTTCGGCCTTCTCCTGTCCGTCCAGGTCGATCAGATGAAGTTCAACAGGATACGGAAGGTCTTCAGGGTACGAAGCTCCCTTTACAAGCTCGGCAGCCTGGTCATAATCGATTTCCCCTACTTTTTTTCCCATCACCTGTTTGAAAAGGAAATTGGTCCCTTCAAGCACTTCCTTTCTGCTGCGGAAGTTTCTTGCAAGGTCGATCTTTAATCCTGTTTTCTCTCCGTCCACAGTAAAGCGAGTATATTTGCCGAGGAACAGATTGGGTTCTGCCAGCCTGAACCTGTAAATGGATTGCTTCACGTCTCCAACCATAAACAGATTGCCAGTCTCTTCCCCCTCCTTCGTCACCAGCTGCAGGATTGCTTCCTGGACCATGTTGGTATCCTGGTATTCATCAACCAGCACTTCCCTGAAATGGTCCCGGTAAGTAAGAGCAGGCTCTGAAGGCAGGATGGCTCCCTCCTTCCTCGCAGAAGGATCAGAAAGGATTTCCAGGCAAAAATGCTCCAGATCAGCAAAGTCAACAAGTCCCTTCTCACTTTTCACACTGTTGAATTTCTCTGAAAAGGACCGGACGAGCCGGACGAGTACATCGATATGCGGCTTCATCTCCCCAATATCCCGGATGAAGCTTTCCGGCCTGCGCGAAAAGAATTCCGCCTGCAGATCCTGGATCATTTTCTTTGCCTTATCTCTATACTTATGGGCCTGCTTGACCAGATCGGGATCATATTCATCGCCTTTGCAATTTTTCGCCCTGCCAAAGCTCCAAAGCTGCATGGCTTCATTTAAACTGGACCAGGAATCATTATTTGCGGCAATCAAGGTCTCAACTGCCCTGATATCGTCCATATAATTCTCTGCCCTTGGAGCAGGACCGCCGGGCGTTTTGGCAAGCTCAAGCGCATTTTCCAGCAGCTGCCTTGCTCCCTCAAGCTGCAGTCCGATATCAAACAGGACGCTTGACATAAACGGAAGCTCTTCCAGTTTTGCATCACTGCTGACTTCGTACATGTCCGAGATTTTATCGAGATATTGATCCGGTGCCGGATTGGACCGTGCAAAATCGTACAGTTCCCTGATGATATCCTGGAGGGCTGTGTCACTCCTGTCGCTCGTGAAAGCATCGACCAGCCGGTAAAAATCTTCATTGTTTTCCTTGCCGTATTCTTCTTCGAACAGTTCTTCAAGGACTTCATCCCTGAGGAGCTGCCCCTCTGTCTCATCGGCAATGCGGAAGCCGGGATCGATATCGATCAGATAATAATATTTCCGGATCACTTCAAGGCAGAATGAATGAAGAGTTGAAATTGAAGCCCTGCTCAGCAGGCTGAGCTGCTTGCGCAAATGCGCAGACTGCGGATCCCTGTTTATCGCTTTCTCAAGCGCCTCCCCGATCCTGTGCCTCATCTCTGCGGCAGACGCATTCGTAAAGGTCACGACGAGGAGCTCATCTACATTGACCGGCTCTTCCCTGGAAACGATCTTATTGATGATCCTTTCAACCAGCACTGCCGTTTTGCCGGAGCCTGCCGCTGCAGCCACAAGGATATCCTGGCCCGAAGCCATGATTGCCTTCCACTGGTCATCCGTCCAGGCTGCCCCCTCAGGCTTTGGAGGAATAATAGCTTTAGCCATTCTCTCCCGCCTCCTTTCGTATCTTATCCATCAGTTCTTCATTTGACTTAGGGGAAAGCACCCTGTACTCATTCGATTCAACCGATTCGTCAAACTGGCAGACTGACTTGAACGAGCAGAATGTACAAGGCACCTTGTCCTTCATTTTATAAGGGGAAATATCTGCTGATCCGCTTATGATCGCGTCCCCGGTTTTTGTGTAGGTTCCCCTGACAAATTTCCGAAGGCTCTCGAAGTCGTCCCTTGTCGCGACCTTCGACCTTTTCGTGATGGTCCCGTCCTTTTTAAATCCAGCCGATATAATCGATGAGTCGCCGGAATCAAGTGTCTGGTCCATGAGCCTTAATACATTTTCATCGCCGAGAAGAAGGCCGTTCATTTTGAACTTCTTAAAAATCTCCTCTTCAATCTCATCGAGTGTGAGAAGCTTCGGAGAGTTCACAATCGGATTATGGACATGGAAGTACATGACTCCTGCAGGATCGGCCTTTTTCCCTGCTATATCCCCTGAGTGGGTGATGATGATGTCCAGGTAGGTAAGCATCTGCAGAGCAAGCCCATAGTAGACTTCACTGATATTCAGATCCCTTGCACTGGATTTATAATCGATCACCCTGAGGTATACGCCATTTTCATTTTCCGCTTTATCAACCCGGTCAATCCGGCCGACCAGCTCCATGTTCGTCCCATTCCTCAGCTTAAAGGACAGAGGCGGAAGTTTATCCTTAGGGCCAAAGCCGAGCTCAAGCCCGACTGGGGAGAACCCGCTTGCCCTGCTGTGCTCGCTCAGGATATACGAAGCCCTGCTGATGATATTTTCGAGCTTGCGCTTGATATAAAAGTGGCGGTTCGAGCTCAGCAGTATCTCATTCTGAAGCTTTGGCGCAAGCATCTCCACCGCCTCTTTGGCAAGCTTCTCGCATTCCTGCCTTGTCATGTCAGACCAGGACATCCTTTTATCCATGACGGTCTCAGCTATGAATTTCAGCGCAGCATGAAACAGATCGCCGATATCCGGCGCTTCCAGGCGGAAGACCTTCCTGTCCCGGAGCTTCAGGCCATGCTGGGCAAAATGTGAAAATGGGCAGCTGTGGAAAAGTTCCATCCTTGATACACTTGCCTGGATCGTTTCACCGTACAGCTCCTTGGCAGCCTCTTCCGAAAGCCTGGCCGTTCTGTTTTCGTAGTGCAGGCTGGAAAGCACTTTTCTGGCCGTGTCTCCGAGCCTCGGATGGGCATGATAATAATTGTAGACATCCCACCAGATCCCGCTGATTTTATAGCCTCTTTTATTCATCTGGAGCTGGGAAGCCAGATAAGAAAGACTCGTATCCTCGTTCATGGCGAATAATAACTGATCCTCTTCAGGAAGTTCGAACGGATCGGCCATCCACATCAGCTGCCCCGCCTCCGGGAACAGTTCATTTGCCCGGCTGATATAAGGCGACGGCATCAGTGCCTTGCCCTCTTCATTGGCGAGGGGATAGCTGATGTACAGATGGGAGGAAGGTGTGGAAAAGGCGCGATAAGCCAGAAAATCCTCATCCAGGAGCCTGACCTTGCTGCCATGGGCAATTTTAAGCCCTGACTGCAGAAGCTTCTCACGGTCAGCATCAGCAAGCACTCCTTCATCAGTGAACTTGCCAGGCAGGACACCTTCATTCAGCCCGATGACAAAAGCTGCCTTTATATCCGACAAACGAGATTTGTCCAGGTCTGCTGCCAGCACCTGGTCCATGGCCGGCGGAACAAGAGAGAAGCGGAGCGATTCCATCCCTGAATCAAGGATGGAGGCAAACTGCTTCATGCCGATCTGCTCATCCCCGAGCATTTCTACGAACTGGTCGAGAAGCTCCATAACAGCATTCCAGGCCTGGTCATGTTCCCTCGCCTTTACAAGATTCCCCTTCTCTTCCTCTTCCAGCTTCCACCGCTCCAGCTTCGTCGGTATATCCAGTTCCTCCAAATAAAGATAAACAGCCTCGCAAAGCCTTCTTCCGCTGTCAGCCTTCTTAAGCCTCCTAGAGAGCCGGAGTATCGGTGCGGCGATCAGGTCCCTCATTCTATTCAGCTCTTCTTCCCGCTCTTTTTCCAAGTCGGTCTGGACGATCGATTCAAACTCCAGCCCCCTGATGCGGCGGTAATTCCAGCGGTCCTTTTTTGTCCACTTCGTCCCCTGGACACCATATGCCAGAACATAGTTTTCAAGCTTGTCCATTTTTTCCCTGATCACATCAAGATTTACCTGTGATGGAAACAGCAGTTCGGTTTTGACTGCGCGAAAAACAGGCTCATATCTCCAGAAGCCGGTTATCACTTCAAGTGATGAGCGGATCAGCTCAATAAGCGGGTGGTTCATCATCGTCCGCTTTTGATCGATAAAAAACGGAATCCCGTAATCATCGAAGATTGTTTCAATGATGTCATGGTAAACCGATCCATTCCTCATTAAAAGAGCGATATCTTTATAGCGGTATCCCTCTTCTGCCGCCAGCCTCTTAATCTCTCTGGCCGCACCTTCTATTTCTGCCCTCCGGTTCACTGCCTGTGCAATATGGACGTTCGCTTTTCCTGCAAAAGGCTCGGCCGGCCGGCTGCTGAAGGCTCTTTCCATATGGCGGAGCGAGTCATTTTCCCAGCGCTGCTGCCCATTCAGCAGTACTTCCTCTTCCACCTCTGCCCCTGCCATCCCCGCAATCTCATAGACCGACTGGTATGATTCTGCGGACATCCTGAAAAGATGAAGATCTTCCGGGACTGCTGTTTTGTATGGCCTGTCAAGCGTAAATGTCACCGTCACTCTTTTGCAGACTCTGATAAGCTGCTGGATGATCATATATTCCTGGGGCGTATAGCTGTAAAAGCCGTCGATATACACCTCGGCATTTTTCAGGTACTCCGACATCCCTGCTTTTTCAGTAAGAAGGCGGAAATAGTCCTCGGAATCCACATACTTGCCAAGCAGGCCTTCTTCGAACTGCTTATAGATCAATTCCATATCATGCAGCTTGTCCTGAAGCCCCCTGCTGCCCCTTCCGGATTCAAGCTCTTCCCGTTTCCCTGCTAGAGCTTCCGGCTCAATGCAATACCGTTTGAATTCTGTCAGCATCTGCTCCATTTGGCCGATAAAGCCGTTCTTGCCTGCCGCCCGCTGAAAGATTTTCAGTTCATCTTTTTTATCTTCGATTATTTTTCTGATGAGCATATTAACGCCGGTGCTGTTCAAATGATAGCGGCTGATCCCGCCTGTTTCCTGCAGCACCTTCCAGGCAAGCCTTGTAAATGACAAGACCTGTGTACGGATCATCCCGCCAAGCCCCGGGGTTGTGATGAGCTTATATTCCGAAAGAAATGTCATCTGCTCAGGCACCAGATAAACAACTGGATGGCCATTCGGCTCGATCTTCATTTTCTCCCTGATTTCTTCAAGGCAGAGCGAAGTCTTGCCGCTGCCGCTCCGGCCTAATATAAAACGTACAGACATCCGTGGTCCTCCCCTATTATCCATCTGCCGGATTCCGTCCGGCCGTAAAGGCTTTTCAGATACCCTTCATCCTGCTATTTAAGTGCGAAAAAGGCGCAGCTTGTTCTGCGCCTTTGGAAATTTTTATACCAGGCAGCATAGAAGCTGCTGCCCTTATTTATCTATTATTATACTATTTTTCCGTGATTGTTGCCAATGGGATACACCAGGATGGGAACAACTTTCCAAGTGTATCCCATTGGCATATATTGAAAAGAACAAAAGAAGACAGATTCATAAAGGAACGCAGACAGCGTGTATGCATAAGAATCTTACAGCCTCAGGAATTTTCATAAAAGGAGGGAAAACTCACGCTATGAAACCAGGTTTGTCCGTCTCCGGAGCCCTGCTTGTCATTTCCGGGATACTGGTCGCTTCGAATATTTATACCCTCATTCCCATATACGGTGAAATGGCCGCCTCTCTTCATGCAGATGAAGGAGCAATCATTACAGCCGGAAGCCTTTTCTCCATCTTTTATGCTATGGGCCTTTTAACATTCGGCCCTCTGTCAGACAGGGCAGGCAGAAAGAAGGTCATTGTCTTTGGGATGCTCGCTTCTGCACTTGCCACTTTTGCGGTCGGGCTTTCCGGCAGTGAAGGCAGCCTTTACTTCCTCCGGTCTCTTCAGGGATTTGTTCTCGGGAGTTTTGCGCCTGTGGCTTTTGCCTATTCTTTCGACTTATTTTACGGCCGCGGGAGAACGCTTCTGCTTGTGCTCATCAATACAGGCTTTCTCCTTGCAGGCATACTCGGCCAGCTGATCAGCTCTGTCCTTACCCTGCATTATGGCTGGCAATCTGTCTTTTTCTTTTTTTCTGTATGCTATCTCACGCTATTCATTTTGGCCTGGATTTTGCTGCCTGCCACAGAAAAGCCTGCAGTCCGGGAAAGCGTCTATTCATCCTTTGCGGTCCTGCTGAAAAAAAACAGGCTTCTGTTATGCTATGTGATTGCGTTTACTCTGCTGTTCTCCTTTGCAGCTTTCTATGACAGCCTTGCACGGCAATACAGCGGCACCTTCCAGGAATTGTTCCTTCTCAGGGCGGCAGGCATGGCAGGCGCCATTTTATCTCTTTTCACCGGCAGATTAATTGAGAAATTCGGGGTTTACCGCACACTAATAACAGGCCTTTGGCTTGGGATCCTGAGCATGGGCCTTCTTCTCACAGGGGCGGAAATGCTTGTTATTCTATCAGTCTCTTTCGTCGCCTCGATCTCTCTCTTGATTCCTTCCATCATCACATTGATAGGATCATTGGGCGGAGAGCGGCGCGCCAAAGCTTTATCACTCTACTCTTTCGTTCTCTTAACCGGTGCGAGCCTTGCCTCCCCAGCTGCTTCCATCCTGCCTTTTGCCGGGGTGCTCATTCTTCTGCTATGCTGTTTTGCAATTGATTTGGTGATAGTTCATAGGCTTGAGAAGGCGGAGAGGGATTTGTAGGGAGAAGGGGCAAGCCTTGCTTCTGTCCGAGGCTGACCGATTTAATCGCCCTGCCGGTCATTCCTGCCGGCCGCAATTATCCTGTCAGCACAAAAAAGCCCGGAATCTGTCATTCCGGACTTTTCTGCCACTCTCTGCGGAGGAGCCCGTAGAGGAACATATCATATCTTTGCCCGTTTCGTTCCATAAACTCACGGTAGGCTCCTTCTTTTTTAAAGCCGATTTTTTCATACAGCCTGATGGCCCGGCTGTTATAGGAAAACACGGTAAGCTGAAGGCGATGGAGATTCAGTTCATTGAAGCTATAGTCAATCAGGCATAGAAGCGCTTCACTTCCATATCCCTTCCCCCAATGCTCCTCGCTGCCGATGCCCAGGCTGACCCAGGCAGTCTTATGCGTCCAAAGCACACCATCAACCTCAGCAAAGCCGATTACCTTTTCGGTGTCTTTATGGATGACAGCAAATCGGAACGCATCACTGTTTTCCTCCAGCCATTGCTTTTTCAGGTCATCCTTCGTCCGCAGCTTTACAGGCACCGCATCAAGATGGCGCATAAAAAGCTCTCCGGTATGCCACTCCAATATGTTTTCCAGATCTTTTTCCGCAAAATAGCCTAGTCTGATATTTTCGCCTTCCAGCAGTTTCTCTGTAATCATAACGATCTCCCCAGTTGTTTCCAGCAGGCTTTCAGCCGCCGGGAGTACCCTTTTATTCGATAGGGATGCCGAATTATCCTTCTTTAGCAGCTGCCATTTCTGCCGCAGTCATTTTCAGCTGCTTTTTGTCGATCTTTCCCACATGGGTCTTTGGGAGTTTATCAAGAAAATAAATGAATTTAGGTACTTTATATGCAGCGAGCTTTTGCCTGCAATAACTCTTTATCTCTTCTTTGGTCATGGCAGCCTCTTCCTTCAGCACAATGAATGCCGTTACTGCTTCCCCCCATTTCCGGTCATCGATCCCAATGACAGATACTTCATCCACTTGCGGACAGGAGCCCAGCCACTGCTCGACTTCCAGCGGATATACATTTTCCCCTCCGGTGATGATCATATCCTTCTTCCGTCCGACTATATAGAAAAACCCTTCATCATCGACTTTTGCGAGGTCACCGGTATAGAGCCAGCCATCTCTTACAGCGTCCTTTGTGGCCTCTTCATTATTCCAGTAGCATGAAAAGACATGACGCCCTTTTATCAAAACCTCCCCAACTTCTCCATTTCCTGCCTCGACGCCTGTTTCTGCCAAGATCTTGACTGTGTTGAACAGCATCGGCCTTCCGATGGATCCTTTTTTCAGCACAGCTTCCTGCGGGGAGATATAAAAATTATTCGGCCCGGCTTCCGTCATGCCGTAGCCCTCTTTGAAGTGCAATCCTTTCCTCCTGAATTCTTCATAAATCGAAAGCGGGCACGGAGCGCCTCCTGAAAGAAATACCCTCATGGATTCAAACGAGCTTTCCTTAAATTCCTCTGTATCTATCATCATATGGTACATCGTAGGCACAAGCAGGATGATGGTGCACTGATATTCCCTGATATAACGGGCTGCATCAGACGGATTGTAATTCCCGGCGAGGACGATTTTGCCTCCGGCCATCAGCACAGGCATTGTAAGGGCGTTGATGCCTCCAGTATGGAACATCGGCAGATAAGTAATGGTTGTATCCTGGTTCGTAAGTCCCCAGCTGACTGCCGTATTGACGGCATTCCAGAAGATGGCCCGATGGGAAAGCACAGCTCCCTTCGGCTTCCCGGTCGTTCCCCCCGTATAGATCATGGCAAGGGGATCCTCCTCATCGACCTGCCATGGAGGAATGAATGAGCGGCCAGGCATCCTGAAGGGTGTTTCGTCCAGGCAGACAGACTCATATTGATGCAGCTGCAGGCGTGATGCGAGTTCAATGAATGAATAATGATAGCCTATAATTGCGGGTGTGCAGTCTGCCAGTATGGCCTGTATTTCTTCCGCCGCAAGCCTCCAGTTCACCGGCACAAAAATGGCACCGATTTTTCCGCAGGCAAACAGGAAGTCCAGGCAGCTTATATGATTAGGCGCAAGCAGGGCGATCCTGTCACCTTTGACAGCCCCCCTCTCCAGCAGCCAGCCGGCCAAAGCCTCCGCCCTGGTGTTCAACTCTTTATATGTCCAGGATTTCTCCTGTTCAGCGTCAATAACTGCCACAGCGCCGGGCGACAGCCCTGCTCTATTGGTCAGCCAGTCGATTTCCCTCCACAATGCAATCTCTCCTTCATCTTTGATATGGAGAGTGTAAATAACATTAGTTGCAGAGGAGTTACACCCGGATGATTTTCCATACTCCGGAAATAATAAAGCTGAGTTATTAATCCGAGAAAAGAGGTGCAGCCTTTGAAAAAGATGGAATCCCCGCCAGCCCTGCTTGTCCTGGATGTGCAAAAGGGCTTTGACGACCCATATTGGGGGAAAAGAAACAATCCCGGCGCAGAGGAAGTGATTCTGCAGCTGCAGGAGGAATGGAGAAAAAGAGGCTGGAAGATCATCTACTCTCAGCATTTATCTGTTCAGCCTTCTTCTCCTTTATATCGTGAGAAATCAGAGGGTGTGAGCTTTAAAGATGCCAATGCCCCGCTGCCGGATGAGAAGGTTTTTCAGAAAGAAGTGAATTCTGCATTCATCGGTACAAGCCTGGAGTCCTATTTAAGAAGCGAAAATATCCAGAATGTCTGTATAACTGGATTATCGACACAGCATTGCGTCTCAACCACTGCAAGGATGGCGGGCAATCTGGGCTTCACCGCCTATCTTGTTTCCGATGCTTGTGCCGCGTTTGAGGCCAAAGGTACTGGAGGCACGGTTTATCCTCCTGAGCAGGTGCATGAGATTGAATTGGCGATGCTGAATAAGGAGTTTGCGCAGGTAGTGACTGCTGGGGAGCTGATGGGGTTGCTTGTTTAATAATTAATAGTTGGACTTAGGGCAAAGGCAGGGGAAATGACTGGCTTATAAAATATCTTTTTGAATGGGGGGCTGTTGATTTTTTTTGGATATACGATGAGTTTTACTCAAGAGCTATAGAGGTTAATAACATTTTTCTTTCAAAAACACCAGCAGCGCTATGGAGGAAAAATAGAAACAACTTAAGACCATAGTTATGTCTTGCTATGGGGCTGTTGATTTGCGTTCCAGGCACTTCGCTTTCCGCGGGGCGGCGCTGAGCCTCCTTTAGGCAAAGGGTACTTTTCAAGGAATAATTTAAATTTCTCCCAGCTGAAAGACTTCCTTTGGCTTCTCCGATTCATCCACTTAAAGAGTAGTTTCCGGATTCTATCCAGGAAGTTTTCTACTGTTTGGAGGTTATCGGTTATGCAGTAGTAGTTGTAGTAGCCGATAAGAGACCTGGATATTCTACCCATAATATCTCTTATATTCGTGGTCCGGTGGATTTTAAGCCATTCTTTGTGTTGCTTTAGTTTGGCATTCAGCTTCTTGCGGCTGGTTTTGCGCTTCACTCTGAACTTTCCTTTCTTGCTTTCACTACAGTAATGAGTGAACCCAAGAAAGTCGAACGTRGGCGGCTTCCCCTGACCATTTCGTTTACAGTCTCTTTCTGCGAACCTTCCAAAAGGAATGATTTTCGTCTTATCTTGAGCCACTTCGAGATTGAACTTATCCAGTCGTTTGAGTAGAGCTAGATAGAAGGCTTCCGCATCACTTTTAAGCTGGAAGCAGCACACGAAATCGTCCGCATACCTAACAATATAAGCCTGTCCTTTGCATTGTTTCCTCACAGTCTTTTCGAACCAGAGGTCCAAGACGTAGTGAAGATACACGTTGGCCAGAATAGGTGAAATGACACCTCCCTGTGGGGTGCCTTTATCCGAATCAAAGTATTCGCCCTCCTCCATGTATCCTCCTTTGAGGAATCTGGCAATAATTCTAAGAAGGCTCGCATCGTTGATGCGGTGCTGCAGGAATTTCATCATCCATCCATGGTCAACATTATCAAAGAAACCTTTAATGTCGGCATCTACGATATAGTTGGTGTATCGTCCTTCAATATAGACGTTCAGAATCTTTAATGCGTCATGACAGCTCCTGTTCGGACGAAATCCAAATGATGAATCAAGGAAGTCATTTTCATAGATGGCATTAAGAATCTTTGTCACCGCGCGTTGGACGATTTTGTCCTCGTGGTCAGGCAGACCTAACGGTCTTTTCTTCTTCGTACCCGGCTTGTTGATGTAAGTACGTTTTACCGGTACAGGCCGATAGGCCTGCCGTCTTAAACGTTCCACTAGTCCTTGGATATTCTTGTCCAGCTCTTCTCCGTATTTCTCTTTGGTCACGTCATTTATCCCTGTGGCTTTTCCTGAAGGCAGTTCATGGTGACACTGTTTGAGAAAGTCTTCGTTAAGAAGATGTGCCAGGGACGTAAAGACCAAGTCTGGATTCAGTTTGGCTAGTTCCGCTATCCTTGTTAGTTTCGTTTCCATTATTTATCTACCTCTGTGTGCAGTTAATGTTTCCCTTTCAAGGGCAATGACAGGTAGCCGCCTTCCCTCCGTCAGAGTTACCCGACTTCATTGGTACTATGAGGCTATCCGACTTCCTTTAAGCATTTGACAGCCCTTGCTTTGTTATCACTTGTTCGTCATTACTTTTCCTGTTTCCAGGAGAAGACTTAAAGGATCTCCCGAGTTGCCATAACATATCAATGTGTAACGTGCCGAGGTCATCGACTCCGGGAAGCCGTTTGTTTCTTGCCTTTATCGAAACAGACGGTGTTGCCTTCTGTACTCCTGAACACATCGGCCTTCCAATTGTGCACGAATTTCGGAGCTCAATCCCTTCAACCATACGGCTTACGGCCCATTACCTCGCTGTCTACGCTTAAAGGCAAAGTGTTGCCACTTGCCCTCCAAGACTCGCTACAAGTGAATGGCAATGACAGGTAGCCGCCTTCCCTCCGTCAGAGTTACCCGACTTCATTGGTACTATGAGGCTATCCGACTTCCTTTAAGCATTTGACAGCCCTTGCTTTGTTATCACTTGTTCGTCATTACTTTTTCCTGTTTCCAGGAGAAGACTTAAAGGATCTCCCGAGTTGCCATAACATATCAATGTGTAACGTGCCGAGGTCATCGACTCCGGGAAGCCGTTTGTTTCTTGCCTTTATCGAAACAGACGGTGTTGCCTTCTGTACTCCTGAACACATCGGCCTTCCAATTGTGCACGAATTTCGGAGCTCAATCCCTTCAACCATACGGCTTACGGCCCATTACCTCGCTGTCTACGCTTAAAGGCAAAGTGTTGCCACTTGCCCTCCAAGACTCGCTACAAGTGAATGGCTAGTTCTTTCTCGACGGGAATCCCACCCGTTATATGTTATGACCTATGCTCGGTCGCTCCAGGAGTCTGCGTGCCTTCCATTCCGATCAACAGGGCTTTTTAAACTTTTGGGGCAATTCTGCAATAGAAACAAAGGGATATTCTCCGTCATTATGATATATAACAGGAAAAGAAAGTCATAAACATATAAACTTGTGCACTTTATGTTATCCTGCTTTACTCCTATTGGAAAGATACAACAGATGCCTTCAATAAAATTAGCAAGCTCAAAAAGAGGTACGGAAGAATTTCCGTACCCCTTTTTTGTCTGCAAATTGACATCTTTTATGTCAGGCAGCCTGGGCGTGCCGTTTTTATTAACCGCGCAATACTGCCCCGGCTTTTTCTTTTACCGCTTCAAGCACTTTATCATGGGCTTTGGCGATATCTTCATCTGTGAGTGTTTTCTCTGGATCAAAATACTTCAGGGAGAATGCAAGCGATTTTTTGCCAGCCTCCATTCTATCTCCTTCATACAGATCGAACACGGCCACTTCCTTCAGCAGGCTTCCGCCAGCTTCCTTGATGATACGCTCCAGCTCTCCTGCTTCTTTTTCAGAATCAATCACCAGGGCGATATCCCTTGTAATGGACGGGTAGCGCGGAATCGCTTGATACTGGAGCGACGCAGTTTCTTCTTCAAGCACATCCTTGAGGGAAAGCTCAAATACATAGGTTTCCTTCAGGTCAAGATCTTTCTCGACTGTTGGATGTACTCCCCCGATAAAACCGATTTTTTTACCGGAAAGAATAATTTCAGCTGTTCTTCCCGGGTGCATGCCGTCAACTGAGGCACGCTGGTATTCAACTTTTCCTTCAAGGCCAAGGCGGGCAAATAAGCCTTCCACAATTCCTTTTAACACAAAGAAATCGACCGGCTTTTTCTCTCCCTGCCAAGGGTGGGAGTGCCAAAGGCCAGTGATGGCCGCTGCGAGATGCTCGCGCTCCTCCGGAAGACTCTCACTGCCATTGGACAGAAATACAGAACCTGTCTCATAGACCGCAAGGCTGTCATTCTGGCGTGCTGTGTTGTACTTCAATACCTCCAGCAGCTGCGGAACAATGCTTTGGCGCAGGATGCTGCGGTCTTCACTCATCGGCATTGCCAGCTTGATCGGTTCGCGGCTTTCAATCGCATATTGGCCTGCTTTCTTTTCGCTGGTCAAAGCATAGGTCACTGCCTGGTATAAACCGGCACCTTCAAGATAGCGGCGGACGATGCGGCGCTTTTTCTGATACTCGGTCAGGCTTCCAGGTGTCGATTCACCGGAAGGCAATGTGACAGGAAGGTTATCATAGCCATACAATCTTGCCAATTCTTCAACCAGGTCTTCCTCGATCGTGATATCACCGCGGCGGCTTGGGACTGTTACGGTAATGGAACCATTGTCTGCAGATGCTTCAAACTGAAGGCGGGAAAAGATATCTTCTACTTCTCCCATTGCCAGTTCAGTTCCGAGAACCCTGTTGATTTTTTCCAGGGAAATGGAGATGACTGCAGGCTCGATTGTGAGCGAATCAGCTTCAACTGATCCTTCAAGAACTTGACCTGATGCATACTTCTCCATCAGTTCAGCTGCTCTTTCTGCAGCAGCACGGACACGGTTAGGGTCTACCCCCTTCTCGTAGCGGGTGCTGGCTTCGCTTCTCAGGCCGTGGTCTTTAGACGCTTTGCGGATCGTTCCCGCTGTGAAATACGCAGATTCAAGAAGGACTGTAGTTGTATCTGACTGCACCTCGGAATTTGCGCCGCCCATTACACCCGCAAGCGCTACAGGCTCACTTCCATTCGTAATGACAAGATGATCTGCTGAAAGCTTCCTTTCTGCATCATCCAGCGTGACAATGGTTTCACCCTCATTCGCACGGCGTACAAGGATTTCTTTGGAGCCAAGACGCCCATAGTCGAAAGCATGGAGCGGCTGGCCGTATTCAAGCAGAACATAGTTCGTGATATCAACCACATTATTATGCGGCCTGATGCCCTCGGCCATCAGCCTCGTCTGCATCCATAGAGGAGAAGGCCCGACTATCACGTTTTTAATGACTTTCGCCACATAAAGCGGATTGTCTTCCTTGGCTTCAACATTCACTGTAATATAGTCTGAAGCTTTTTCAGCTGATCCTGCTGCCTGCGGGGAAGGAAGCTTCACTTCTCTTCCCAGGATGGCTGCAACCTCATAAGCAACGCCAAGCATGCTCAGGCAGTCCGCACGGTTAGGAGTAAGTCCGAGTTCAAGGACATGATCATCCCTGTTCAGCATTTCAAGCGCATCCTGGCCCACTTCCACATCATTCGGGAAAACAAAGATGCCTTCGGAGAATTCTTTTGCAACAAGCTTGCCCTCGATTCCAAGCTCCTGAAGAGAGCAGATCATGCCGTTTGATTCTTCGCCGCGCAGCTTTGCACGCTTGATCTTGAAGTTGCCCGGCAGGACAGCTCCTACTGTTGCAACGGCAACCTTCTGGCCTTTATCCACATTCGGCGCGCCGCAGATGATCTGCACCGGCGCTTCCCCGCCTGTATCAACAAGGCATTTATTCAGCTTGTCGGCATTAGGGTGCTGCTCGCGTTCCAGCACGTGGCCAACAACTACCCCCTTGATGCCCTCGTTCAATGTTTCGATTCCTTCTACTTCTATTCCGCTCTTAGTAATCTTTTCTGCCAATTCTGCTGCGGAGATGCCGGATAGATCTACATATTCCTGCAGCCATTTATATGAAACCAACATAAAGCAGTCCTCCTATTCCTGTACTGAAAATTGTTTCAAGAAACGAATGTCATTTGTATAAAAATGGCGGATATCGTCTATGCCATATTTCAGCATCGCAATCCGCTCTACACCCATGCCGAATGCAAAGCCGGTATATTTCTTCGGATCATAGCCTGCCATCTCAAGCACATGCGGATGGACCATGCCTGCACCAAGAACCTCGATCCAGCCAGTTCCTTTGCAGACGCTGCAGCCTTTCCCGCCGCAGATCTTACAGGAGATATCCACTTCCACTGAAGGCTCTGTGAATGGGAAGAAGCTCGGGCGGAGACGGATTTCCCGTTCCTCGCCAAACATCTTTTTAGCAAAAACCTCAAGCGTGCCTTTTAGATCTGCCATGCTGATTCCTTCGGCCACAACCAATCCTTCTATCTGCATGAACTGATGGGAGTGTGTCGCATCGTCGTTATCGCGGCGGTATACCTTGCCTGGACAGATGATTTTGACAGGTCCTTTCCCTTCATTGGCCTCCATTGTGCGTGCCTGTACAGGAGAAGTATGGGTGCGGAGAAGCGTTTCTTCTGTAATATAGAATGAATCCTGCATATCCCTGGCAGGATGCCCTTTCGGCAGGTTCAGCGCTTCAAAGTTATAATAGTCACTTTCGACTTCATAGCCTTCCGCTACGCTATAGCCCATCCCGATGAACAGGTCTTCAATTTCTTCAACAATCTTTGTCAGTGCATGATGAGTACCGGTTCTGACAGGGCTTCCCGGGAGGGTGATATCAATGGTCTCTTCAGCCAGCTTTTGTTCTACGGCTGCCCTCTCGAGCTTTACCTGCTTTTCTTCAATGGCTGAAGAGATGCTGTCGCGCACTTCATTTGCCAGCGCCCCCATTTTCGGACGCTCTTCGGCCGATAATTTGCCCATCCCTTTCAGGACTTCAGTAATCGGGCCTTTTTTGCCAAGATAGGATACACGGATATCATTGAGCTCTTTTAGGTTCTCAGCTTTTTCAACTGCGTTTAAAGCTTCCTGCTGCAATTCTTTTAAACGGTCTTGCATATTTTTTCCTCCTTTTTACGTAACAGCGATATTTTTAGGCAAAATAAAAAACCCCTCCCTGTTAAGGGACGAGGTTTTGGATTCGCGGTACCACCCTTATTAACAGCCGCCTTTCAAAGAAGGTGCTGTTCGCTTCATTCAGATAACGGCTGTGCCGGGGGCATCTTTCGATTTGCAGTGTCTGCAAATGTTCCCGATGCCAGCTCAGGAGGTGAACTTCACTTAAAAAACACTCTAAAATGCTTCCAGTCACGGCATTTTATCCCTGGTGAGCTTTTATAAGCTACTTTTCTCCATCATCGCTTTTTATGTAATGCAGTTTTGCTGTTTATTATAGTATATTCTTCCCTTTGTTTCAAACTCTTTTCAAGTTTTTACAGGCCCAATTCAATTCTTCAGATAATACAGGAGGATGCCTGCTGCGACCGCAACATTGAGCGACTCGCTTTTTCCGTATATCGGGATATAAAGATTCTTATCTGTCCGCGCAAGCAGCTCAGGGCTGACCCCGCTGCCTTCATTTCCGACCAGAAGCGCAAAACGGCCGGCCGGATGGGTCTCCTTGTAGGGTGATCCATTTTCAAGAGCCGTCCCGTAGACCGGTATTTCCTCTTCCCCAAGCCTGTCCATCCACTCATTGAGGCTGCCTCTTATGATCGGAAGATGAAAATGGCTGCCCTGGGCGGACCGGAGAACCTTAGGATTATAAATATCTGCACTGCCTTTCCCGACTATCACTGCATCAATTCCAGCAGCATCAGCTGTCCTGATCATGGTTCCCAGATTGCCGGGATCCTGGACAGCATCAATCAGCAGGAAGGTGCTTCCTTTTACAGAAGGCGGCGTTTTTTCTTCCTTGCACACCGCGATGACCCCCTGGGGAGTTTCGGTGTCTGAGAGTGATTTGATGATTTCATCGGTTACCATTGTTACCGGCAGCTCGCCGTAATCCCAGCGGACAGGCAGCTCTGCATTTTCACTGATGATCAGCTCGACGGCTTTTTCTCCCTTTAGGGCTTCTTCAGCCAGATGATATCCTTCAGCAAGGAATATGCCCGTTTTATCGCGCTCTTTCTTGGCCAGCAGCTTCCTCCATTGTTTGATCTGCGGATTATTTGCAGATTGAATATGCTTCAACACGGTCTCTCCTTTATCTTTCAGCTTTCAATTTTCTTATTATAGCTTACCCTCTGTACATAATAAATCCAAAAATAGAAAACATATTAAAGAATTGAATATGAAAGGGGTGCGTACAGATGAATCTGAACTTGCGCAATGCCATTATCCACAATGTTTCCGGCAACTCTCAGGACGAGCTGAAGGAGACCATAGTCGACGCAATCCAGAACGGCGAAGAAAAAATGCTGCCTGGCCTTGGCGTCCTCTTCGAAGTCATCTGGCAGAACTCATCAGAAGAAGACAAAAAAGAAATGCTCCACACATTGGAAAGCAGCCTGAAATAGGCTGCAGGGATGGTGACAGGCACCCATACCAATTTCGAAAGTGGTACAGGTGCCTGTCACCCGCTGAAAACCGAAAAAAACGAACAGCCCCGCAAAGAGGGGCTGTTCGTTTTTTCAATCGAAAGTAATCCTGTCAACTGTTTCTTTATCCAAACGTTTAATCACTTCAACGATGAGCTTGACTGCATTTTCATAGTCATCGCGATGAAGCATGGCTGCATGCGAGTGGATATAGCGGGTGGCAATCGTGATGGCCAGGGAAGGCACGCCATTATGGGAAAGGTGGATGGCGCCTGAGTCTGCCCCTCCGCCGGCAATGCTGTCAAACTGGTATGGGATATTCATTTCGTCCGCTGTATCTGTGACAAGGTCACGCAAGCCTTTGTGGGATACAAGGGATGCATCATAAAGGATGATCTGCGGCCCTTTGCCCATCTTGCTCAATGCTTCCTTCTCAGAGATTCCAGGTGTATCCCCTGCGATTCCTACATCCACGCCAAAGCCGATATCCGGCTCAATGAGGTTGGCAGCTGTCTTTGCCCCTCTAAGCCCTACTTCTTCCTGCACCGTGCCGACACCGTATACCACGTTTGGATGCTCGGCATCTTTAAGCTGCTTCAGCACATCGATGGCGATGGCACAGCCAATGCGGTTGTCCCATGCTTTGGCAAGCAGCATTTTTTCGTTATTCATCACAGTGAATTCAAAATAAGGGACTGCCATATCCCCAGGCTTGACTCCCCATTCCATCGCTTCTTCGCGGCTGGAAGCACCGATATCAATGAACATATCCTTGATGTCGACCGGCTTTTTGCGGGCTTCAGGAGGAAGGATATGCGGCGGCTTGGATCCGATGATGCCTGTAACGTCCCCTTTGCTTGTTACAATGGTCACACGCTGTGCAAGCATAACCTGTGACCACCAGCCACCGACCGTCTGGAAGCGGAGGAAGCCTTTGTCATCAATGCTTGTGATCATGAATCCTACTTCGTCCAGGTGGCCGGCAACCATGATTTTCGGTCCGCCCTCTTTTCCTGTTTTCTTGGCCACAAGGCTGCCAAGGCCATCAGTTGTCACTTCGTCTGCAAATTCTGTTATGTATTTCTTCATGACTTCGCGAACTTCGCGCTCGTTGCCCGGAATGCCTTTTGCATCGGTCAATTCCTTCAGCATCGTCAGCGTTTCATCTAATTTTGCCATATGTTTCGACTCCCTTAATATTTATTTTCTTCTCCATTATACCTTACTGTCCCATGGTGTAAAAAGAAAAATCCGAATCTTGCGGTTTCCTTAACGAAGCAAAGCCTATCTGCTAGTATCCCTGCCGCTGTCTCTCATAATTCACTTCATTCTTCTCCACATAAGCCCTCTCGATTTGATCTTCAGAAAACCCAAGCATTTCTGCCAGGCATACATATGCGCCAAAAAGCACATTAAAGTCCATAAGGGTCCTCGAAGCACTGAATTTATCTATCAAATGATAGAGGTTCAGAAACTGATGGGAGAGTGATTCGCCTTTTTTCTGCGGCTCAATGTCGGCACCGCCCTCAAATCCGCATTCAATTCCGAGTGACAGGATGAAATGGACGCCGTCGACGAATTCCTCAAGAATGACTGCAGGCTCAGAAGCCGGCTTCTGGCTCCAAAATTTGAAGCACCTCGTTTCGTTGGCAAGCTCTCCCAGCTCTACCAAAAGGGCCAGGACTTTTCTGTCAAATAGATTTTCTTCCGTCAATTTATGTTCTGTCTCAATATGATGGTCAAGCGCTTTTTGCATATCAAAAAGTTTGTTGATATTCACAGCAGATAAACATCTCCTTTCAGCTGGTTTTCAGAACGAACTTGCTGACGGAGATTGACCAGCAAAAATCATCCGTCAGAAAAAATTATAACAAATTAAAAAAAGAACGAAACTTTTTTGAGATATATCCGTAAGTAAAGATAAAACTGTGACCAGTGGAGGTATTTTATGATGTGGGCGATACGCTTGCTTTTGTTTGCACTCATTTTATTTCTCATCTACACATGCGTTAAATATATAATCAATCCAAAGCGGAAGCTTGAGCTTGCCCATGAACAAAAGCGCTATTATTTCCTGGATGACCAGAATAATGTCCGCAAAAATTTCCTGATTACGTACAAGGGCGTCCTGCTTGAGGGTGAGAAATATTTAGGGACCACTGACAATGCTTTTGAGGTTGTTTCCATTTTCATTTGGCCTCATAACCAGACCTCTCTCAAAGGGATGGTAAGGGAAGACTTCCAATTCATTGAAAGAAAAATTTCGGAGCAATATCCCAATGCAAAGCTTGACTGGAAGAGCCCCATCAAGGAATTCATGAGCAAAGGCACAGACTCTATCTAAATTTCAGGGAGTTTGAAAGCTGAACATCAGAAAAAGGAAAAGGCGCCAATCATCCGGCTGGCGCCTTTTTATCATGCAGAAAATCGACTTATACCCAGCGGCCGGAGCCATGTTCTTCTTATGCAGTTTCTTTAAAAAAATCCCGCCATTGAATAACGCTCATCTTCTCTCTTAGTATATACACTAAAACTCCAAGTACCAGCAGAATTGCCAATGCGGCCGGAAGCGAAAACCGGCTGATGAAACCGCCAAACATGGTATAGCATACCGCCATAGGCAGATTGGTCAGCCAGCTTCCCTTCACAAACTCCCCAAACCGTTTATACCGCTCAAGCAGACAAAAGGTGAGCAGATGATAATGAACGAAAGGGATCAGCCGGAGAACAGCCACCTGGCCTGCAGTAAGATTCCTGTATTCGCCGAACCAGCGTTTCTTCAAAGAAGACAGCTTACTGCGGGCAGCAGGCATTTTTTCCAGCAGCCAATAAAAGAGCATATTCCCAAGGAGAAGCCCTGCAGCAGAATAGGCGGTGCCCGGAACCATTCCGAATGCCGCCCCTCCCGCTATGCAAACAGCAGCGGCAGGCACGAAAAGAAACTGCCTTATTGTATGAAGCAGAATGAATAAGACCGGAGACAGCCAGCCGCCCGTATGGACGGCGGCCAATACGAGAGACAGCATTTCATTCATGGTTGCCACCTTCTTTGCTGTTAAATCTTGATGTTACTTTAACATATAGCAAATGAAGGCAGCTTATGACCAAACGGCAAGCAAATATATACAGACTGCCGCTTCAATTATGCTCAGCGCCGGCAGCCCGTATTTAAAAGCATCATGCTTTGTTTTATGCCTGAATTTATTCATGCCGGCGTACATTCCCGGAGCCCCGAAAACAAAAGCTATGGTCCAGAGTGTTCTTTCGCTTATCCGATATTGATTTTTCCGTGCTTTTTGTTTATCTGCCCTCATAATAAAAAAGCCTGCTGCATTGATCAGCAGCAAATACAAAGCAGCCCATTGCATTATCAGCCAGCCCCTTTATGTATAGTCATATTATTGAAAAAAGCCATCCTCATAGCGAGAATGGCTTTCTGAAGGCCTCAGCCTTATTACTTGCTCAGGTTCTGCTTTGCAACAGAAGCTAATTCTGCAAATGCTTTTTCGTCAGCAACTGCAAGTTCAGCAAGCATTTTGCGGTTCACTTCGATGCCTGCAACCTTAAGGCCATGCATCAAACGGCTGTAAGAAAGACCGTTCATGCGGGCAGCCGCATTGATACGAGTGATCCATAGTTTACGGAAGTCGCGCTTTTTCTGGCGACGGTCACGGTATGCATACATTAATGATTTCATAACCTGCTGGTTAGCAACTTTATATAATGTATGTTTTGAACCGAAATAACCTTTGGCTAATTTAAGAACTTTTTTACGACGTTTGCGAGTAACTGTACCGCCTTTTACACGTGGCATATCTTTTCCCTCCTATATTCGGAAATTACTTAATGTTGTCTAGCATATGGCGAATGCGTCTGAAATCGCCTTTGGAAACAATCGCAGCTTTACGAAGCTTACGCTTTTGTTTAGTTGATTTGTTAGCAAATAAGTGGCTAGTGTAAGCGTGAGAACGTTTCAGTTTGCCTGAACCAGTCTTCTTGAAGCGCTTAGCTGTACCGCGGTGAGTTTTCATTTTTGGCATGTGGAATTCCCCCTCTTTACTTGTCGATTTTAGGTGCTAAGACCATGAACATGCTGCGTCCGTCCATTTTCGGATGTGATTCCACAGCTGCAACTTCCTTGCAGGCTTCCGCAAAACGGACTAAAACACGCTGACCAATTTCCTTATGTGTAATCGCACGACCTTTGAATCGGATCGAAGCTTTTACTTTATCGCCCTTTTCCAGGAACTTAATTGCATTTCGCAGCTTTGTATTAAAGTCATGCTCATCAATAGTCGGACTTAAGCGAACTTCTTTGATATTGATAATCTTTTGGTTTTTGCGAGCTTCTTTTTCCTTCTTCTGCTGCTCAAACTTAAACTTTCCATAGTCCATGATACGGGCTACAGGAGGTTTAGCATTTGGCGCAACAAGAACAACGTCAAGATTTACGCGTGTAGCAATTTCCAGCGCTTCATTCTTGGACTTGATTCCCAATTGCTCGCCATTTTGGTCAATTAGACGAACTTCACGGGCGCGGATGCCCTCGTTTAACAACATATCTTGTTTGCTAATAGTTAGCCACCTCCAAGGTTTTGTGCGAATACAACGTCTGAGTCAAGAGCAGCTCAAAGCTGCAGAACCTGCACCGAATCCCACGCTGCATCCAGCATGACACTGACAATATTACTTCATAGAGCTTTATAGACATATAAAAAAGTGCGGATGAAATCACCCACACTTACGAAACGACAAGTTAAAAGCTGTTTCAGTAAAACCTGCCAACTGCTCTTTGCGTCAGCCAGGTGAGAAGCGGGTGCTTCTTCTTTTCCTCAAAGCCGTATTCAATTTACCTAAGTAACTATATCACAAATGATAATTTCGTGTCAAACGAATAGATGTTTTTATCACAACGATTTGAATTCTATCAAAGAAATTGATTTCTTGCAATAGTTTTCGCGGATATTTTTTCTTAATCGTTATAATTAATGGCTGAATTAAACATTGTTGTTGATTTTGGGCTCATTAGCCAGATATTCACACGAATGAGCCCAAAATCAACTTTGCTAACAAAGAAGTTTAACTATTAAAAAGAGAGGCCGAAGCCTCCCTGTAAAAATTGTTATCTCACTGTATCTTCCTTCAGTGCATCCTTGAACACGTCAAATGACATGGTCTCAGACTTCTGCTCGCCGTATTTACGGACATTTACCGCATTATCTGAAACTTCTTTGTCCCCAAGAACGAGCATATAAGGGATCTTTTGCATCTGTGCTTCGCGGATTTTATAGCCGATCTTCTCATTGCGGGCATCCATTTCCACCCTGTAGCCTTGAGCCTGAAGCTCTTCCTGCACCTTTTTCGCATAATCGAAATGAGCATCAGGGGAAACCGGGATCACCTGTACCTGTACTGGTGCCAGCCATGTCGGGAATGCCCCTTTATATTCTTCGATAAGGAAAGCTACAAAGCGTTCCATCGTGGAGACGACACCGCGGTGGATGACGACAGGGCGGTGCTGCTTCCCGTCTTCTCCGACATAAGAGAGATCAAAGCGCTCAGGCAGAAGGAAATCAAGCTGGGCAGTGGAAAGGGTCTCTTCTTTGCCAAGCGCTGTTTTTACCATCACGTCAAGCTTAGGGCCGTAGAATGCTGCCTCGCCTTCTGCTTCATAATAGTCAAGGCCAAGCTCGTCCATCGCTTCCTTCAGCATGGATTGTGCTTTTTCCCACATCTCATCGTCATTGAAGTATTTCTCTGTGTCCTGAGGATCGCGGTAAGACAGGCGGAATGAATAATCTTCAATGTTGAAGTCTTTATATACCTCGAGAATCAGGTGGACGACGCGCTTGAATTCTTCCTTGATCTGGTCCGGGCGCACAAAAATATGGGCATCATTCAGCGTCATCCCGCGCACACGCTGCAGTCCTGACAGTGCACCGGACATTTCATAGCGGTGCATGGTGCCAAGCTCGGCAATCCTGATCGGAAGCTCGCGGTAGCTGTGGATGCTGTTTTTGTAAATCATCATATGGTGCGGGCAGTTCATAGGGCGGAGGACAAGCTCCTCATTATCCATTTCCATGACAGGGAACATATCTTCCTGGTAGTGGTCCCAGTGGCCGGATGTTTTATAAAGCTCAACATTTGCCATAACTGGCGTATATACATGCTCATAGCCGAGGCGCTGTTCCTTATCAACGATATAGCGCTCGACAATGCGGCGGATGGTTGCACCCTTCGGCAGCCACATCGGCAGCCCTTGTCCGACCTTCTGCGAAGTCATGAACAGATCAAGCTCTTTGCCGATCTTCCTGTGGTCGCGCTCTTTCGCTTCCTCGAGCAGGCGCAGATGTTCTGCCAGATCTTCTTTCTTGAAGAATGCTGTCCCGTAAATGCGCTGCAGCATCTTATTGTCGCTGTCTCCGCGCCAGTATGCGCCGGCAATGCTGAGCAGCTTGAATTCCTTGATCTTGCCTGTGGAAGGCACATGGACACCGCGGCAAAGGTCTGTAAAATCACCCTGCTCATAAAGAGTGACAGTTTCCCCCTCCGGAATCGCTTCAATCAGCTCAAGCTTGTACTCATCGCCGATTTCCTTGAAGAATTCCACCGCTTCCTCACGGCTTACTGCTTTTCGTTGCACATCAATATTTTCATTGACGATTTTGCTCATCTCTTTTTCAATCAGGGGCAAATCTTCTGGAGTCAGTGATTCTTCAAGATCCACATCATAATAGAATCCGCCTTCAATGACAGGGCCTACACCGAATTTGGCGCCCTTGTGCAGGCGTTTGATGGCCTGTGCCATTAAGTGGGCTGTACTGTGGCGAAGAACCTCAAGCGCTTCATCGCTGCCCTGTGTAACGATTTCAATGGAACCATCTTCTTCAATTGGCCTGCGAAGATCGTACATAATGCCGTTCAGCTTTCCGGCCAGTGCTTTTTTCTTCAATCCCGGGCTGATGGATGCAGCCACATCCTCTGTAGATGTTCCTTTCGGAAATTCCTTTACTGCTCCATCCGGAAAAGTCAAATTAATTAATTCTGACATGAAAATTCCTCCTTATGTGCTTAAAAAAACAAAAAACCCGTCCCTAAAGAAGGGACGAGTTGTATTTAACACGTGGTTCCACCCAAATTCCCAGACGCAAAAAACACGCAGTCCGGCTTAGTGAGGGATATAACGGTCCCATGCCCGCCAGCCAATACTTTGGCCAATGATAAGCGGCGAATCTCTTCGTCTGCTGCGCTCACTCGCGTCCTCACGTATAACCCATACGCTCCGGCGCTCCCTCCCTTGCATCCTTGACCTTCTTGCTTCTCATCGGTCAAAGAGGAGAGAAATGATAAGCGGCGAATTTCTTCGTCACTCTAGCGTCATCGTCCTTTTCCTGGCTGTTGTTCGGAGGCGGTAAGCATTTCATCCGTGCTGGGAAGTTTTCAGCCTTGGCTTCCCTCTCTTTGAACCGTAATGAATACCCTTGTCCTCGTCGCTACATTTGTGGTGTTTGAATTATTATGTACGTTATTATAGTAGTTTATCTTGGAAAAATCAAGGGATTTCAGATTTTCTCCCTTCCTGCTGCAGAGAGGATTTTCTTCAGTTCTATAAAGGCCTCAAGAGGCTGGATGACCACTCTTTCCTCAAAAATATTTCGGACGGTCCTGGCGAGCGGACAGTCTGGTTCATCAGAATAAAGGTAAATGGCTGACGGTGCCATTGAAAGGAGCGGGGCGATCGTAACGGAGTCTACGTATACAGGATGGTTAAAAAGCAAACGGCGGTCAACCATCTTCAAGAGCTCAGCCCGCTTGATTTCAATCAGCCCGCCATCATAAAAAGCAGTTTCCTCCCCCATCACCAGATGGACAGCACTGCGCTTAGGGGCCCTGCCCTTCAGGAAATCCCTCAGCATATGAATGAACATTTGATATTCCTGCTCCATTTTATATTCATCTATGGAAAGTGCTGCATATCGTTCAAGCTGGTCCATCATCGGGCGGAGGCGGAATTTTACAAAAGAGTCGAACGAAAACGAAGAGATGTCCCCTGTCATTAATTCTTCAATTGCGAGGCTAAGGCTTTCCTCCGGTCCAGGACCGTCCAGAAAAGCAGACAAATCATCCCTGTTTCCCTCCAGGATAGAATGGATAATTTCCAATATCTGCTGCTGCTCTTCCTCATCTTCATAAAAATACTGCTCCGAAAGAATCCTTCGGAACCAGTCATCCTGCTTAGTTTCTATAATAAAATGTGTCATCGCCCTTTTTACCAGGTCTGCCGTCTCCTGCAATCCGCCTGTTTCAATCTGAACAGTATACCCGTCTTTAAGCTGATGTGCTGATATATTAGAGGATGACAGTCCAAGCTCCAGGAGACCCTGCAGTTTCCTCGCATCCTGCTGATTCTGGAAAATGATTTCAATCAATCATATCCCCCCTTGTTTTTTAAACAATATTCGAAGCTGCAGCAAGCGCCGGGAGATATCCTCTCCTTACCTATACGGCTTCCTTCGTTAATATCCCTGATTCCATGTATATGGGAAACTTGTACAATTTAGAAGCAGATGCGGAGCATAACAGGGATAAAAAACCGGACATATTGGGGGAATGGATTTTGGAGAAAAATAAAAACTGCCTTTCCCAAGGCAGTTTTCAGATTCATTCTTTATACACGGCGGTTCGGACCGTCAACCAGGACAGGCTCAGACAGGTAGCGGATGCGCTCCATAATCCGGCGCGCTTTCATTTTCTCTTCTTCACCGCGCTGACTGTAGGTCAGATGATGCTCCAGCCCCTGCATATCAAAATTGGACGTAAAGAAGGTTGGCAGGTTCTCCAGCATCCTGAACTGCAGGATCGGCCCTAACACTTCATCCCTTGTCCAGCTGGACATCGTTTCGGCGCCAATATCATCAAGCATCAGGATCGGCTCGCGCTTGATGGCCTCAAGCTTTTCATTTAAGGTCGAATCTCCGATGCTGCTTTTCATTTCCCTTAAAAGCTCCGGGACATAGACGATCATGGACGAGATTTTCTTCTTGGCAAGCTCATTGGCGATTGCACCAAGCAGGAAGGACTTGCCGACTCCGAACTTCCCGTAGAAATAAAGCCCCTTCTGCCTTGTCCCCGGCTGATAATTCTCAACGAAGCTTTCGGCTTTATCAACTGCATCCAGTCTGGTATCCAGGTAAACATCAGCGAAGGAGGCGTTGACAATCTCTTTTGGGATATACAGGCTCCGGATCAGCTTCTCATTTTTCTTCCGTTCATCATGAATCACCTTGCGCGGGCAGCGGTTGTATTGGACATCAATGATCCCCCTCCTGATGACCAGTTCAGGATGATACCCCTGCATCATATTTTTGCATTCCCCAAGGCTTGGGCACTCTCTGCATTCCTTGCTCTGCCGGGCATACTCCGAGAGCTTGATCATGCTCCTTTCTGCCATTTCAGCTGTAATTTCTGCGCGGTGCTCCTGCAAAAAAGCTTTTACGTCAGGATGGGAGAAAACTTCCTTCTTTTGCTGCTCGTACCTCTTTTGAAAGCTTTCATTACCTGCAAGTTTTTTCAATGTCTCATTGATTCTTTCCATGCTGCCACCTCCTTATTTCCGATACTTTTTAAGCCTTTCCTCTAAGGCCCGCCTTTTTGCCTCATATTCTGAGTCATTGGCGGCCGCTGCTTTTTGCGGCTGCTCTTCCTGCTGCTCATCAAACCAGTCAGGCAATGCTTCTTTTCTGATCGGCTTTTTCGCTGAAGCAGGCTTCGCCTTTTTGCCTTCTGCCCACTCCAGATACTGGCGGTGTTCATTTTTGGCCAGCACCATAGCTTCTTTAACCGTTTTAATCTGTTTTCTTGCCCAATGCCCGGCAATCTTCTCTACATATGCTTTCGTCAGCTTCATATCTGTTTTTAGCATAACATACTGAATGAGAACATTAGCAACGCCTGGATGCAGTTTCTGCTGAAACATAACGTCCTCAACGATTTGCAGATCGCCTTTAGAGGGATCTGCCCCGCCGGAAATATCCTTTAACAGCTGGCGCGGGGAAGTGATCTCCATATATCTGATCAATTCTTCTTCCTGTGTTTTCGGCTCAGCGGCTTGAACCTGATGGATGCCTGGCTGGATCCGGTCTATCAGGGAAGGCAGCTGGTCCTGATGCTCAAATTGATACCAGTCACGTGCCGATTTCCGCAGTTCTTCAATATTGATATCATTATCTTCCGTCATTGCACTGATCAGGATGTTTTTCATCTGCAGGGCATCAATCCCATAAAGGAAGGACAGGTTGCTGATGGCTTCCCGGACCTTCGGTGTCAGCGCCGACTTGGGGAGAAGAGATTCATTCAGCCCCGCTGCCAGCAGCTCAAAATCAAAGGATGAACCTCCGATTTTTATCTCTTCAGGGCTTGTTCTCCCTATGAAGGTAAATCCCTCTTCAAGAGACAGATCCTTTCCTGTATCCCGGTCAGGGGAGAAAGCTGCAGGATGGCCTGATTCATATACATCCTGAAAGGCTTTAGTCACTTCATCATAACCCTGCATCACGCCGGAATCATGGTCACAGAAAAAGCGCTTGAGCCTGAGGAACTGATTTTTGCCGATTTTGCGGTATAGATAGATATTAAGCATCCCATCCAGGAAAAACTGCTCCGGACTCAGAGGCGGCTGCAGTTCGTATATAAAAGAGCGGCTGCCCTCATCATTTTTCACAAAAGCCTTCAAAAGACCAATTCCTTCAAGCTTCAGTCTTGCTTCATAAATTTCCTTTAAATTCATCCCCATGAAATTCATCAAGCTGTGATGGCTGTTTGATTGAGACCAGAGCCTGTTTTCCTCCAGTTCAGCCCATAACGTCATATATAGACTGAGGCAGGACGCCCCGATTAAGGGCTGATACAACAAAGTCAGAACTTTTCTGTCATAATCATGCAAAAGACCGCTCGCGGCCACTGCATAGCGGTCAATCGGAAGCATTTCTTGCCAATGCTGGGCCATAGCTGCCAACCTTTCTGCGATCTTCAGGAAACCAGCCAAAAAAGAGCCAAAGACAGTCTTTAGCTCGGCTCTGGCTGGAGGCATCTCAATGCATCACTTCCAAAAGATCATTGTTCTTTTTTGATTAATTCTTTCAGCTCATCGATAAATACATTGATATCCTTGAATTGCCGGTAAACAGAGGCAAACCTGACATAAGCAACCTCATCGATTTTGGCCAGTCTGTCCATGACCATTTCACCGATAAATTCGCTTTTTATTTCAGAAACCCCCTGGCTGCGAAGTTCCTTCTCCACTTCAGATGTCACTTCTTCAAGCTCCTTAAGGGCAACAGGACGTTTTTCGCAGGCCTTGATCAGGCCCCTCAGCATCTTATCGCGGCTGAACTCCTCGCGTGTGCCTTCCTTCTTTACGACAATGAGCGGTATTTCCTCCACCTTCTCGAATGTGGTGAAGCGATAGCCGCATTTCTCGCACTCCCGCCTTCTGCGAATGGAACGGCCGTCATCGACCGGACGGGAATCAAGGACGCGTGTATTGTTATTCTGGCATGAAGGGCATTTCATACAATCAGCTCCGTATCCTCATTCATGTACTTGCTGGCCGTTTCTCTGCACGAAGGCCATTCTGTTTCTATCATATAAAAAACACATCAGCTGTACAAGCTTCCGCTATTCAGCATTCCTGCCGGAACCCAGATATGTAAGTTCTTTATCCAGCCTGCTATAGAAACCTGTGATTTCCTTTTTCAGGGAAGGTAATGCTCCCGCAGGAGAAAATTGCTCAGTCGATATATTTACATCAATGGCAGACTCCATACCCCTTACAGACACAATGGTGATAATGGCAAAGTACTTTTTGCCGCGGGTAATTTCCGCAGCCATTTCTCCATGCTCTTTGGCAGAGCTGATCATTTTCACGCTGGGGTCCTTCCGCAGAACGTTTTCCGCGGTTTCAAAAGCCTTATTAAAGCTGGCCTTATAGTATCTTGTGCGCAGATTCTCATCCCGATGGCTTTCACTTGTTTCACACTGTTTTTGAAAGCGGCCGAAAACTGTCCGAAAAATTGACATTCATTCATCCTCCGAGTTATCACTTTTCTTTATTTTAACACAAGAAAAGCGACAGCGCCTTGTCAAAAACGGGACGCCGCGTTCTGCGGCAGCTTCTTGTGATCTTGAGGGTGCAGGAGCTGGAGCTGTACAGCTGCCATAGCTGAAAAAGTATCTAATCTTTAGAGAAGATCATGCTGCCTTCCCTGATCTCCCGGCCAATATAAAAAGAGGTGTACGGATACACCCCTTTGATTTGTCAGTTTATCAGTTTGTCATTTTTATAGTGCGTTTGCTTGAGCTTGCTTAACTTGAACAGGACCCATGCCGCGAGGAATTTCGATATTCTCACGCGTTTGAGCGCCTAACTCTTCCGCAATATAGTCTGCAGCAATGTTAGGATCAAGATCTCCGCATGTGTATACATCAATGCTTGCATAGCCATGCTCCGGGAAGCTGTGGATGGTTAAATGAGATTCGGAAATGATTACCACTCCGCTTACACCCTGCGGCGCAAACTTGTGGAACGCGACTTCGCGGATTTCTGCACCTGACTTCAATGCAGCCCCCACAAATGTCTGCTCAATAAATTCCATATCATTCAACTTTTCAAAATCGCAGCCCCATAGCTCTGAAATAACATGACGGCCCATTGTTTCCATATTCAAATTTCCCCCTTTTTAAAAATACAAGCGAATTAATGAGCTTCTTCATTTTTATTGGCCAATAACTACCACGGGGGAAAGTTAGTCCAGAGAGGTCCTAACCCTTTAAGTAGCCATCACTGCCAAAATTCAAGAAGTTCACGAGGAATAGTATACTTTGTTTATATTTTTTTTGCAACAGGAGTTTTTGATTTTTTTAGATGTGTAGTTTGTCTTGAATAATAGATGGAAAAAGACTGGAATAAACCTTAAAAAGCTGGTTTTTGGAGGGGTTTGCTTTAGGTATGGGGGGTTGATTTCCGTTCCAGGCACTTCGCTTTCCGCGGGGCGGAGTTGAGCCTCCTCGCGCTCCGCGCTGTGGCGTCTCAACTTTTCCGCTATTTCCCGCAGGAGTCTTCGTGCCTTCCACTGCAATCAACTGGTTTTTAAAAATTTTAAAAGGCAAGCTGAATTCAAAAAAAATAAAAGTAAGGGGTACGGAAGAGTTCTTCCGTACCCCTGTTTTCTAAATTAAGCATGCTTTAATAAAGATGATTAGCTTACAATTTTCCGGTATGGTCAGCCTGCTTTTACTTCTGTGAGTTTAGCCATTTTTCCTGCGACAAAGTTGACGAGGTCTACGACACGGCAGGAGTAGCCCCATTCGTTGTCATACCAGGCGAGCACTTTTACTTTGTTGGGGCCGATGACCATCGTTGAGAGGCCGTCTATGATGGCAGAGTGTTCATTGGTATTAAAGTCGACTGATACAAGCGGCTCTTCTGTAATATCCAGGACGCCCCTCATGCTTCCTCTTGCGGCAGCTTCAAAGGCATCGTTGATTTCCTCGGCAGTCACTTCTTTATTCAGGTCCACGACTAGGTCAACCAGCGACACATTTGGCGTCGGGACACGGAGGGCCATTCCGTGAAGCTTGCCCTTCAGCTGGGGCAGAACTAGGGAAAGGGCTTTGGCGGCTCCTGTCGATGTCGGAATGATCGATTGTCCGCATGCCCGTGCACGGCGCAGGTCCTTATGCGGATTGTCGATATTTTTCTGATCGTTTGTGTAAGCATGGACAGTCGTCATCAGTCCGTTTTCGATCCCGAATTTTTCATCAAGCACTTTTGCGACGGGCGCCAGGCAATTTGTTGTGCATGATGCGTTAGAAATGATGTCATGCTCATATATATTTAATGCGCTTTCATTTACTCCCATCACAATGGTGACATCCTCATTTTTACCCGGAGCAGTCAGTATAACCTTTTTAGCTCCTGCTTCTAAATGGAGCGCTGCTTTTTCGCGGGAATTGAATTTGCCTGTTGCTTCTATAACAATATCAATCTCCAGGTCCCTCCATGGGAGTTCAAGGGGATCTCTGCTTGCCAGCAGCCTGATGCGCTTCCCATTTACGACAATTGCATTATTTTCAGGAATCACTTCGCCTTCAAACATCCCGTGATTCGTATCATATTTAATTAAATGAGCCAGAGTTTCAGCAGGATAGCTGGCGTTGATTGCTGCAATTTCAAGGTTTTCCTCCATAATTGCCTTTCTGAACACCATTCTTCCGATCCTTCCAAAACCATTAATCGCTATTCTCGCCATCATTATACGGCCCCTTCCGAATAAGTGTTATACTTATGTTGTTTACCTTTACTATTAGTATAACATATATAAAACCTTTTGTGCTCCTGATTGTGCACATTTTTAAAAAGTATAATTATTCAGAATAACGTTTTTGGGCCTCAGTTCAATATAATCAGCTTTAAGCATTTTATGAACGGAAATAACAAAGCACAAACTATAATTGTTTTGTTTTTTTAAACATAAAAAAGAGGAAGGCATCAGCTCTTCCCCTTTTCCTCCGGCAGCCATAGATCAAGCAGCCCGGATAACTGCTCCTTCGTCTCCTCAATGGTGCCATTATTATTAATAACCGCATCTGCCAGCCTGACCTTTTCAGTAAGAGGCATTTGAGAATTGATGCGGGCCACCGCTTCTTCCTCACTTAAAGAATTACGGTTCATCAGGCGCCTCAGCTGAGTTTCCCCATCTGTATAAACAAGCAATGTCTTATCTGCCAAATGTTCCAGCTTGCTTTCGAACAGCAGCGGTATATCCAGCACTACTAGCTGCTCCCCTTTTTGGATGGCCTTCTCTTTTTTTTCCAGCATCCTCTTGCGGACTGCTGGATGGACAATCGCATTAAGAGCCAGCCGCTCCTCTTCATTATGAAAAATGATGGCCCCGAGCTTTGCCCGGTCAATTTCTCCATCAGGCTGCAGAATCCCGGTTCCGAAGCGGCTGACAATACCGTCAAAGGCTTCTTCTCCCTTTTCCACTGCAAGCCGTGCTTCCAAATCTGCATCAATGACCGTAATCCCTTTTTCCATCAGCATGGAGGATACGGTGCTTTTCCCGCTGGCGATGCCTCCAGTCAATCCTATTACTAACGGCATATTCGATCCTTTCCGGCCTTGTTATATTTTCCAGATCCCGATGACAATCAGCAAAAGCCCAGGAATAAAAGAAAAGCGCTGTACCCAGCTGCTGTGGCTGAAAATGGTGCCGATTTTCATTCCGGCAAAAACAAATAGCGAGCTCATCGCAGCCACCGCAGCGGCCAGATAGCCGGGAGAATATCCCAGCATGGCGGCTCCTATCCCGGCTCCAAACGCATCCAAAGATAAAGCAAGGCCCAGCATAAATGCTTCAATTCCTGTAATCGTGCCTGATTTATCAAAATCGGCAGCCATGGGCTTTTGCAGGATGTTTATAACAAGGCCTAATGATTTAATTTCAAAATTGACAATCGTTTTCTCATGGGGAAGAACATCTTTTGATTTTTCCGGACGGAAAAACTGGTACAAGACCCAGGCTCCAAGGAGAATCAAAAGAATTCCGCCAAGACTCCCGGCAGCTTGAGGTGACAGAAAACTCTCGATCACATGGCCGATGGTCATTGCTGTTATAAGCGTTATAGCCGAACAGCAGGCAATGATTAAAATCGACTTTAAGGGTATGCTCATTTTCCTTAACCCATATGTCAAGCCAACACTGAAACTGTCAAGACTGACAGCAAATGCAAGCATAAGAAGTGAGAGTGTGTGTACCATAGATCATGCTCCTTCCTCCTGTAAATCGCTAGGATAGTATATGGAAGAAGCCAATCCAATGTTATTAGAAAAGCGGAAGCGGCTTGCCCAGAGCCGACAAGCATAAGACGCGCAAGAATAAAAGGCGTCCTTTGCCTTTAATTCTTGCGCGGCTTATGACTCGAGGCTCTAGCCGCTGTAGCTAGACAAATCGAAATGCGGAGGGCGCTTGCTCAGCCCCGACAAGCATAAGACAAGCAGGACGGAAGGTTGTTCTTTAACCTTCTGGCCTGATTGGCTTATGACTCGAGGGGCTAGCGCCCGCAGCTGGACAAATCGAAAAGCGGAAGCGGCTTGCCCAGAGCCGACAAGCATAAGACGCGCAAGAATAAAAGTCGTTCTTTGCCTTTAATTCTTGCGTGGCTTATGACTCGAGCACCTAGGAGCCGCAGCTGGACAAATCGAAATGCGGAAGCGGCTTGCCCAGCCCCTATAAAGACTCCCCTATTTCACCTGGCACACAGGGCAGAAAACTGTGCCCCGCCCGCCGACGATGATTCTTTCGAGTGTGCTGCCGCATGTTTTGCATTCCTCTCCTTTTCGCCCGTAGACGAAAAGCTCGAGCTGGAACATGCCGATCTGGCCCTGTGAATTCACATAAGACCTGATGGTGCTGCCCCCCTTCTCAACTGCTTCAGAAAGTGTGGCGACAATCTCCTTATGCAGCCTGCCGATTTCATCATCAGAAAGGGAACTGGCCAGCCTTTCAGGGTGGATGCCTGCTCTGAACAGCGCCTCATCCACGTATATATTCCCAAGTCCAACGACTGCTTTCTGATCTAAAAGGGCAGTTTTGACCGCTCTATTGGTGCCGGCCAGCCGCTGCTGCAGAAACCGGGGAGTAAATTCTTCCGAAAACGGCTCAGGCCCCAGCTGGGAGAGGGGCAGACTCGCAAATTCCTCTCCCTTGGCAAACAGGTGCATTGTCCCGAACTTCCTTACATCCCTGTAGCGGAGTTCAGAACCGTCTGTGAAATGGAAGATAACATGGGTATGCTTATCCTTGTCCTCTTCTTTTGGATAGAGAGCATACTTGCCTTCCATGCGGAGATGGGAAACCAAAGCATAATCGTCTGTGTAAATGATCAAGAACTTTCCCCGCCTTCCGACATCCAGGATAGTCTGTCCGGCAAGCGCATCGGCAAACTGCTCAGCTTCACCAGGCTGCTTGATCATCTTCGGCCAATGGATGGACACTTCCCCGATTTCTTTGCCGCTGACAAGCTCTTTCAATGTTTTCCTGACTGTTTCTACTTCTGGCAATTCAGGCATGATTGATTCTCCTTTCTTCTATCTGCAGGCCCCGACTGTTGGGAAGGAAGAAAGCGCCAGGCTGTACCCAAGCGCTTGCTTCTTCCTTCTATTTTGCATCAAACCATGTCGGCCCGTATGAGAAGTCGACCTTTAGCGGGACATCCAGATCTACTGTATTTTCCATCACGTCGGGCACAATTCTCTTTAGTATCTCAATTTCTTCCTCAGGCGCCTCAAAGATCAATTCATCGTGCACCGATAAAAGAAGGCGGGACTGCAGTCCTTCTTCCCGAAGCCGATCGGCCATGTCAATCATGGCTTTCTTGATGACATCGGCAGCACTGCCCTGTATCGGTGTATTCATGGCTGTACGCTCTGCAAAGCTTCTTAGATTGAAATTCCGGCTTGTAATCTCAGGAAGATATCTTCTTCTATGAAGAAGAGTCGAAACATATCCCTTCTGTTTCGCCTCCTGGATGATATCGTCCATATACTCGCGGACTCCAGGATAGCTTTCCAGATAGCGGTCGATGAACTGCCCGGCTTCCTTCCTCGTAATCCCCAGGCTTTGCGACAATCCATAATCGCTTATTCCATATACAATTCCAAAGTTGACTGCTTTAGCGTGGCGCCTCATGTTCGAAGTCACTTCTCCTTCTGACACATGGAATACCTCCATAGCTGTCTTTGTATGGACATCCTGATCTTCACGGAAAGCCTCGATCAGCTTTTCATCGCCAGCAATATGCGCAAGCACCCTTAACTCGATCTGGGAATAGTCGGCTGCAAAAATGACCCAGCCTTTTTCAGAAGGTACAAAGGCCTGTCTGATCTTTCTTCCCTCTTCAAGGCGGATCGGGATATTCTGCAGGTTCGGATCCGTCGAGCTTAGGCGGCCTGTTTGTGTGAGTGCCTGATTAAAGCGGGTATGAACCTTCCCTGTTTTCTTGTCCGTCACCTTCAGCAGCCCTTCGATATAAGTCGACTGCAGTTTGCCGAGCTGCCTGTACTGCAGGATCTCCCTGATGATTTCATGCTTCTCTTCCAGCTTTTCCAGAACATCAGCAGAAGTAGAATATCCTGTCTTTGTCTTTTTAACAGGAGGCAGGCCAAGCTTTTCAAAGAGGATGACCCCAAGCTGCTTAGGAGAATTAATGTTGAAAGCCTCACCCGCGAGCTCGTGGATGCGCTCTTCAATATCGCCCAGCTTCTGGTTGATCTGTTCTCCCATCGCCTGAAGCCTTTCAAGGTCGACTTTGACGCCCTGCGACTCCATATCAGCCAGAATAAGCGAAAGCGGCATTTCCAGATCATAAAAAAGCTCATACTGCCGGTTTTCCTTTAACTCATCTTCAAGCTTGTCCCTAAGGGCTTCCAGGGCGGCAGCCTTTCTGGCAAGATGCCTTGCCAGCTCTTCCTGTGCAGGAATCTTTCTTTTCGCACCTTTCCCGTAGACAGCATCATCCGTCTGTACACCATTGTACCCATGGCGTTTGGCAACAGAAGCAAAGTCTTCGATCGATTCTGACGGATTGATGATATAGGAAGCGATAAGAAGGTCAAACTCCACTCCTTTTAAGTGGATGCCGTGATGGCGCAGGGAAACCTCCGTTCGCTTGGCATCATAGACAATCTTCTTTTTAGATTCGTCCTCGGCCCATTTCTTAAAGGTCTCAGAGCTTAGTGCAAGCTCAGCGGGAATAAAATAGACCCCATTTCCGCTTGCAGCCGAGAAGCCGGCTATTTTGGCGGTATGATAATTCTCTTCAAGCATCTCGACATAAAAAGCAGTTTCGTCTGCAAATAAATCGTCCAGGATGTTTTCTGCTGTTTCAAACTGAATATCTTCAAGGGGTGCAGCCGTTTCTTCTGGTACTTCCCCGCCGATCTTCTCAAGAAGCGAGTTGAATCCAAGATCTTTGAAAAGGGAAACGACTTTGGCCTGGTCGTAGCCTGAATAGCCCGCATCTTCTACCTTCACTTCAACAGGTGCTTCCCTTGTGATGGTGGCAAGCTCCTTGCTCATCACTGCCAGATCCTTATGCTCCTCAAGCTTTTCCTTCAGCTTCTGGCCGCTCACACGATCGATTGATCCAAGCAGATTTTCAAGCGTCTCAAACTCCTTCAGCAGCTTGATGGCTGTTTTCTCTCCTACACCGGGCACCCCGGGGATATTGTCTGAGCTGTCCCCCATCAGGCCTTTCATATCAATGATCTGGCCAGGCGACAGGCCATATTTTTCCCGGATATGTTCCGGAGTATATTCTTCGATATCGGTAATTCCCTTGCGGGTGATTCCGACGGTAGTATGTTCAGAGCTTAACTGGGTCAAATCCTTATCTCCGGAAATGACTTTTACCTCGAAGCCCTCCTGCTCTGCCTGGAGGGAAAGTGTGCCGATGATATCATCCGCCTCATAATTTTCAAGCTCATAGCGAGGAATCTGATAAGCATCAAGCAGATCACGGATGAAGGGGAATTGTTCAGACAGCTCCGGCGGCGTTTTTTGCCTGCCTCCCTTATATTCAGTGAATGTTTTATGGCGGAATGTTGTTTTTCCTGCATCAAAAGCAACCAGAATATGAGAAGGATCTTCATCCTCCAGGATGCGCATGAGCATCATCGTAAAACCGTAAACCGCATTTGTATGTATGCCTTTGTCATTATTCAGCAGCGGAAGTGCGAAAAAGGCCCTGTATGCAATACTGTTTCCATCAATTAATACAAGCTTTTTAGCCATTGGTCCATCCTCCTTGCAGCGTAGTTCTTGAAAGCCCGGGAAGCGCACTCTTGTTCAGCGCTGCCGCATCTTCAGCCAGTTAAAATACCCCTCACCCTGGCAGAAAAGTAGCTTAACATAAAAAAACCGTTATTCTTCTTTCATTTTATCACGACTGGATAAAGAAAGAAAAATAACGGCGCGCAGCTATTTGCCTGCTAGTTTGTATACCCCATCAGCAGGCGGGCATACGGCGAATCGGAAGGAAGCACAATGACAGACTCCCCATTGATCGTCTTTTTATAAGATTGAAGTGTTCTGTATAGAGAGTAGAAATCAGGATCTTTTGAAAACGACTGATTGTAGATGCGGGCAGCTTCTGCCTCACCCTCCGCACGGATCGTTTCTGCTTCAGCCTGTGCCTTTGAAAGCATCTCTTTAACGTTCATGTCTGTTTCTGCTACAATCCTGTTATTTTGCGCATCACCCTGTGAAAGATATTCCTGCGCCTTTGTATCCCGCTCGGAAATCATCCTTGTGTATACAGACTGCTCATTTTCGCTTGGCAGATCGGTCCTTTTCATTCTGACATCTGTCACAACGATCCCATATTGATCCCTGGACAGCATCTCATTCACCTGCTCTGTGATCCTGTCATTGATCGAACCGCGGGAAGAAGCTTCTTCATCAGTGATGATTTCATCATATTCCAGATTCCCAAGCTCTGCCCTTACCACCGAGTAGATGAATTCTTCCATCCTTGACTCCGCTTTTTCCACTGTCTGGGCATTAGCTATCAGCTTTTTTGGATCCTCGATTCTCCAGACAGCATAATTATCAATGATAATTCTTTTCTTGTCTTTCGTATTGATTTCCGCCTCATTAACATCATATGTCATCTGATACTTCGGCAATGAAGTGACGCTCTGGATGAAAGGGAGTTTATAGCTGAGCCCGGGTTCCTTCTCGATCCTGACTACTTCTCCAAACTGGCGGACCACCCGGTACTCCCCTTCCTTGACGATGAAGAGATTGACAAAGATTAGCAGCAGGACCGCGATGACAACAATCAGAAATATTCCTATTTTTATATAATTGCGCCATTGGAATCCGTTTCCGCGCTCATTTATATTCACTACATTCTGATCATCCATTGCTGTCACTCCCTTCCTCTGCCGGCGCCTTAGGCTGCTCCTTCTCAAGAGGCCTGATCGGGAAATATTTCATCGTATTGCCGTCATCATTCATGATATAGATCTCAGCACCGGGAAGAACCTGCTCGAGCGTTTCGAGCATCAGCCTTTCCCTTGTGATGTCAGGGCTGTTCTTATATTCCGCGTACAGCTTATTGAATACCGCTACATCACCAGTCGCTCCCTGGATCCTCGCCGTTTTATCCCCTTTTGCCTTGGAGATCATGGCATCCTCTTCACCGGCTGCCTCATTCATTCTTTTATTCTTATATTTCTTGGCTTCATTTATTTTAGTATTCATTGTCTCACGGGCATCTGTTACATTGGTGAACGCCTTGCGGACTTCATCATTGGGAAGTTCGACATCCTGGAGCTTGACTGCCAGTATTGATATGCCGATATCATACTTATCAATCAAAGAAGTCAGCATTTCCCTGACATCCCCCTCGATCTGTGCCTTCCCTGAGGTAAGGGCATCATCAATCTTGGAATTGCCGATGATGCTCCTTAATGAAGCTGAGGTTGCATCATACATGACTTCCTCAGGATTATCTGCATTAAAAAGGAATTTTTCGGGATTTGTAATTTTCCATTGCACCACAAGGTCTGCATGGACTATGTTCTCATCCCCTGTAATCATCTTTGTATCTTGAGGATGTTCCTTTACCTTCCCGTCTTTTTCTTCATAACCGAATTGAAGGCTGAAGGTTTCTTTCGATAGCTTTTCTACTGATTGAATAGGCCATGGCATTTTAAAATGCAGTCCAGGCTCATTGATGCCCTGTTCCACTTCACCGAATGTCAATATGACAGCCTGTTCAGATTCGTCGACTGTATACCAGGTCGTGAATGCTGCAATGCTCAGTATGATAATCAGGACCGCGAGGCCTAATATCGTATAAATCCTTTTTAAACTGACCATTCCCCTGCTCCCCTTTCTGTTTTTATCTCTGCCTCTTAATACGGCTGCATAACAGAAAGGTTTCAATAAGATTACAAAAAAAGCTGAATAAATGGCGAAAGACGAAAGCGGGGTCTGCTTTCGTCTTTCTGGTTTGGCTCCTTGGATGAAGGGGTTTTTCATAAATGATTGTATCAATGGAATATTAAGGCACAATAAACACCATGTAAAGAATGTGTAAACTTAAATCCATATGTACGCATTTTATGAAATTTCCCTGTGCAGCTGCACTTTAAAAGTTGTCCCCTTGCCCACTTCACTTTCAACCGTAATGCTGCCTTTGTGGGCCTCAACGAGATGCTTAACGATTGCAAGGCCAAGGCCAGTGCCTCCGGAATTCCTGCTCCTTGCTTTGTCGATCCTGTAGAACCGTTCAAAGATCCGGGGAATTTCATCCTGTTCAATTCCCATGCCTGTATCCTTAACCTCAACCTGGACCTTATCTTCCTTTTCCTCCAGCGATACGGATATTTTTCCGCCCTGCGGAGTATAAGTAATGGCATTGGTCAGCAGATTGATGAACACCTGCTTCAGACGGTGCGGATCTCCCTTGATCCACCCATTTCCCGATTGATCTGAATACTCTATATCAATAGCCTTATCCTTTGCTTTTCCATTCAATATTGCCAGGCATTCGCCAAGCAGGCTGGAAAGATCCATCTCCTGGACAGAAAGCCTGAACCCCTGCTGTTCTGTTTTGGAGAGATCCAGCAGATCCTGGATGAGCGACTGGAGGCGGTCGCTTTCCTTCAATATAATGTCCAGGAAAGCCGATAACGCTGCTTTATCATGCATAGCACCGTCAAGCAGTGTTTCTGAAAAACCTTTAATAGAGGTGATCGGTGTCTTCAGCTCATGAGAAACATTAGCGACAAAGTCCTTTCTCATCTGTTCGAGCTTCTTTAATTCCGTAATATCATGGAAAACAAGCAGGATTCCTTTCCATACATCGTTCGTTCCGATGATCGGGACTCCATACACCTCAAAATGCTTGCGCTCAATTGCAACCGGGATCACCATTTGCTTTCTTGTTTTCTGCTCTGTCATGAAGATATCTTCAACCAGATCGGTTATTTCTTTTTGTTCAATCACTTCATAATACAGATTGCCGACATAGCCGTGAGGCTCCAGGCCGAAGATTTCATAGTATGGCTTATTCACAAGGCTGATATAGCCCCTGCTGTCAATTAAAATAAGGCCGCTCCCCATGTTTTCAATCAGGGTTCCCAGCCGGTCCTGCTGCATTTCCTGTGCCTTGACCATATCCTGCAGATTTCTGGCAAGGACATTGATCGAGGAGCTGAGCATACCGGTTTCATCTATATTATCCTCATATGTCCTTGCCCGGTAATTTCCTTTTGCAAGTTCAATGGCGACGTTAGTAGCTGATTCAATTGGCTTCGTATATCTCGCAGCAATCTTTGAGCCCAGGAGGATGATGACTGCAAGTGCAAGCCCGAGGCTGACAGTCAATATCCACCAAATCTGCCTGTAGGCTTTTTTCAGCTCTGTCATCTGTGAGCTGAGAAATATGTAGCCTTCATTTGCTCCATCCTGGATGATCGGCTTCCAATAATAATGCAGATCAAAGCCGCCTTCAACCTCGAAGACCTCCTCATCCCTGCCTGTTTTGCTTAGGATCCCCTTTATAATCCCTTCATGCCTGCTATCAATGCTTTCTCTTTCACCTTTGCTGTCATAACGGATGGTGCCGTCACCATTGACAATGGTGACACGGACACCCAGCATTTCCCCAAAATCCAGGATGGTTTTTTGACTCAGCGCATCAATCCCCCCGCTGTCTTCAATATATGTAGAAAGCATCTCACTTTCCTTGATGAGCCTTTCATCGAATGACTTAAGATAATAACTTTTGAACAGCTGGCCCAGCAGGAGGCCCAAACCCACCAAAACAGCAATGATAAGCGTGATCAGGGCAAAAAGAAGCCTTGTGCGGAATTTGGTCATCAGCCCTTCGGCTCCTCCAATTTATAGCCCAGACCCCTGATTGTTTTTATATAAGCCGGCTTTTTTGTGTTCTCTTCGATCTTTTCCCGCAGATGGCTGACATGCACATCCACGATTCTTGTATCTCCTGCGAAATCATAATTCCATACAGCACTCAGCAGCTGGTCTCTTGTCAGCACCCTGCCTTTATTTTGGGCAAGGTAAAGCAGGAGTTCAAACTCCTTCGGTGTCAGTTCCAGCAGTTCTTCCGAGAAAAATGCCTCATAATGCTCCGGGAAGATCTTCAGCCCGCCTATCCGGATAGAATCTGAATCCTCTTCAGCCTGCTCCTGCTGCCCGGCCGTCAGCTGAGTCCTGCGCAGGATTGCTTTTACCCGGGCAACAACCTCTCTCGGGCTAAAAGGTTTTGTCATATAATCATCAGCGCCAAGCTCCAGGCCAAGCACCTTATCAAATTCATCATCCTTTGCAGTCAGCATGAGGATGGGTGTATGTATTTTTTCCTGGCGGAGCTGCTTGCAGACCTCTATGCCATTGAGCTTTGGCAGCATTAGATCCAGTACGATCAGATCCGGCCTTTCCTGCAGGGCAAAATCCTTGCCGGACTCTCCATCCATTGCAGTGATTACCTCATATCCTGCCTGTTTCAGGTTATACTCCAAAAGGGTGACAATGGATTGTTCATCATCAACTACTAGCACTTTTTTATCCATAAAGGCCTCCAATAATCTATATTACCCCTGTAAAAACCCCAAGTACCACAGTTCTATTATAATATATGGTGCCGGAGGAAAAGCAATAAGGAATATTCAGGGATAAGAAATATGATTAACAGGGTGTCTTATGGCCGGTGGATAGTCCGTGCATGAGATTTAAGCTAAAAAAGATTAAAAAGACCCGGAATGCTTCCATTCCGGGTCTATATGTCGTCTATTAAAAGTTATCCAAAGCGCTTCCTTCCATTCCTTCCAGGCGGTACGGAGGGCATACAAGGAGAGAACCGCTCAATGCGAGTTCGCCTTCTTCCGTGATGGCCTCCACTTTGATTGTTACTGTATGGCTGCTTTGATTTACGTCATCTACCAAAAATAAAAATTCGATGACAGAATAATGGAACACAGGTTTATGGTACTCAATCTCCTGTTTGAGAATATGAGATCCCGGACCAGGCAAATACTTGGAAACCGCCGAAGATATGATGCCATTCAGCATGATATTGGGTACTATCGGTTTTTTATAAGGCGTCTGGGAAGCATAGTCATGCTGGATATAAAGAGGATTAGCATCATTGGTCAAGCCAAGATAAAGCAGCAGATCCTTATCCTCTATTTTTTCTGTTAAAGTCAGCTTTTCCCCAGCAGTTATTTCTTCAATTCTCCTGCCCAGTTTGCGCTTTTTTCCTAGAAGCAAGGAAGAGCACCTCCAATTGTTGTAATCGTTTTCATTTATAAGTTTGATAATTCAGTTATTTATTTTTAAAAAAATCGGGGGTATTTCCCCCGATTTGATTGTTTATCAAGCAAGCACATCCATCACATTTCGGACAGCTTCCGCCGATTTATCCAGCGCAGCTTTTTCTTCTTCTGTCAGTTCCAGTTCAATGATTTTTTCGATCCCGTTCGCCCCAAGAATGGTTGGAACTCCAAGATAAATACCTTCATAACCGTATTCCCCTTCAAGATAAGCAATGGAAGGGAGCACCCGCCGCTGGTCTTTAAGGATTGCTTCGCACATCTCCACCAAAGAAGCAGCCGGAGCATAATAAGCGCTTCCGTTTCCAAGAAGGTTAACGATTTCTCCTCCGCCTTTGCGTGTCCGCTCAACGATTGCATCCAGGCGGTCCTTCGGAATCAATGTTTCCAGCGGAATGCCCCCTGCATAAGAATAGCGGACAAGCGGCACCATGTCATCTCCATGTCCGCCAAGGACGAACCCTGTAATATCCTTAACAGAAAGATTAAGCTCCTGGGCGACAAAGGTTCGGAAACGAGCCGTGTCAAGGATGCCCGACTGGCCTATTACCCGGTTTTTCGGGAAGCCTGACTCTGTGAAGACTGTATAGGTCATGGCATCAACCGGGTTTGTCAGGACAATGATATAGCAGTCAGGAGAATATTTTACAATTTCCTGCGCGACGCTTTTCATGATTTTTTGGTTTGTCTGGACAAGGTCGTCACGGCTCATGCCAGGCTTGCGTGCAATTCCGGCTGTAATCACCACGATATCGGAATCCTTCGTATCTTCATAGCTGGATGTGCCTGTTATATTGGCATCAAACCCTTGTACAGGACTTGCTTCAAGCATATCAAGCGCTTTTCCTTTTGTAGGGTTTTCCATTTGAGGAATATCCACAAGGACTACATCCCCAAGCTCCTTTTGGGCAAGCAGGAAAGCTGTCGTTGCTCCGGTAAATCCTCCGCCGATTACAGAAATCTTTTTGCGTTTCAATGTCATGACATGTTCCCCCTTAAGGAATGGTTTGGTACGCAGCCTGCAGCTGGCAGGGCAGCGGCCGGATATCTCCGATTATGTAAGAGGCCGTCCTCGGATGAGAACCGGCCTCCTGAAAAAGTTCCTGCTGGTCTTACTTCATGTTCTTGATCAGCTCATCGCCGAACTCAGAACATTTCACTTCTGTCGCACCGTCCATCAGACGCGCAAAGTCATAAGTCACAACTTTTGAAGCGATTGTATTTTCCATGGATTTGACGATTAAGTTCGCAGCTTCAGTCCAGCCAAGATGCTCAAGCAGCAATACGCCTGACAGGATGACTGAAGATGGATTGACTTTGTCAAGACCGGCATACTTAGGTGCAGTGCCGTGGGTTGCTTCAAAGATTGCATGCCCTGTTACATAGTTGATGTTTGCTCCAGGAGCGATTCCGATGCCGCCTACCTGTGCAGCCAGTGCATCAGAGATATAATCTCCGTTCAGGTTCATTGTAGCCACTACATCAAACTCGCGCGGACGTGTAAGGATCTGCTGAAGGAAGATATCGGCAATGGCATCCTTGACGATAATTTTGCCTGCAGCTTCTGCATCAGCCTGTGCATTATTGGCAGCCTCTGTCCCCTGCTCTTCTTTGATGCGGTCATACTGGGCCCAAGTGAATACTTTGTCGCCGTATTCCTTCTCAGCCAACTCATAGCCCCAGTTTTTGAATGCGCCTTCTGTAAACTTCATGATATTGCCTTTATGTACAAGCGTTACTGATTTGCGGCCTTCCTTGATGGCATAATCAATAGCTGCACGGACTAAACGGCTTGTGCCTTCTTCAGACACTGGCTTGATGCCGATTCCTGATGTCTCAGGGAAACGGATCTTATTGACGCCCATTTCGTTTTGAAGGAAGGAGATCAGCTTCTTCACTTCATCAGAGCCTTTTGCATATTCAATCCCTGCATAGATATCTTCCGTATTTTCGCGGAAAATAACCATATCAGTATCCTGAGGACGCTTGACTGGAGAAGGGACACCTTCGAACCAGCGTACAGGGCGCAGGCAGACATACAGGTCAAGCTCCTGGCGAAGGGCAACGTTCAATGAACGGATTCCTCCTCCGATTGGAGTTGTCAGCGGACCTTTAATCGCAATCAGGTATTCGTTGATCTGTTCAAGCGTTTCAGATGGAAGCCATTCACCCGTCTGGTTGAATGCCTTTTCACCTGCAAGAACCTCTTTCCAGACGATTTTGCGCTCGCCATTATAAGCCTTCTCAACTGCAGCATCCAATACTCTTGATGCTGAAGCCCAAATATCCGGTCCAGTTCCATCTCCCTCGATAAATGGGACGATAGGATTGTTAGGCACGTTTAAAGCGCCGTTCGTTACAGTAATTTTTTCACCTTGCATGGTTTCTCCCTCCAGATTCTTAAGCATAGGCCGGCACACATCATCCCGGCAGCAGAGACCAGCGGGAAAAAGCTGGCCGGAATGCCGATCGGTGCGCGGTTTTATCCAGGAAACGGAAGTTTGAAAGTGCAGCCTATCATTCTATCATGCTGCCATCCTATCCTCTTTAAAAAGAGGCATCCGAATTCCCTTCTTCTATTACATCAATTTTTTACTGAAAAGTAAAATTGTTTACTATATTATCCGCGTTCAGCAACCGGAACGTACGTCTGCATGCCCGGTCCTGTATAGTCGGCGCGCGGACGGATGAGGCGGTTGTTTTCGTATTGCTCAAGAATATGGGCAAGCCATCCGGATACGCGGCTTACGGCAAAGATCGGCGTAAACAGGTCATGGTCGATTCCCAGGCTGTGATAAACAGATGCAGAATAAAAATCAACATTCGGCGGAAGGTCTTTTTCTCCTGTCACAATGTCTTCAATCTGTGTTGACATCTGGTACCAGTGCGGCTCACCAGTCAGATGAGTCAGCTTTTCAGACATTTCCCTCAGGTGTTTGGCGCGCGGATCGCCTTTACGGTATACGCGGTGGCCAAAGCCCATGATTTTTTCTTTATTGTCCAGCTTTTCGCGAATATATGAATCTACATTATTCAATTCGCCGATTTCTGTAAGCATCTTCATGACGGCTTCGTTTGCTCCTCCATGAAGAGGCCCTTTAAGAGCGCCGATCGCTGCAGTGACACCGGAATAAACGTCAGACAATGTCGCTACACAGACACGGGCAGTGAAAGTGGATGCATTCAGTTCATGGTCGGCATGCAGGACAAGCGCCTTGTTGAAAGCTTCAACTGCGATATCTTCCGGCTCGTTGCCAGTAAGCATATAAAGGAAGTTGGCAGCAAAAGTGAGATCCTTTCTAGGGGCGATCGGATCCAGCCCTTTGCGCACACGTGCAAATGCCGTAACGATCGCAGGCATTTTGGCCTGCAGGCGGACTGCTTTGCGGTAATTGGCCTCTTCATTCATTTCATCTGCTTCCTCATCATATAAACCAAGCAGGGACACAGCCGACCTCAGCGCTGCCATAGGATGCACCTTATCAATCGGATACATTTTGAAATGTTCAAGCACTTCCTGCGGAAGTTCCATATCTTCTGCCAGCTGGTTCTTAAGCTCTTCCAATTGTTTGGCAGTCGGAAGCTTCCTGTGCCACAATAAATAGATTACCTCTTCAAAACTTGCATTTTCCGCCAGATCATCGATATTATATCCCACATAAGTGAGCGTATCGTCGATGATCGAGCTGATAGAGGAAGTAGTCGCCACTACCCCTTCAAGTCCTCGTGTTGCTGTCATATGAACCTCTCCTTTACAAATTGATTTTCCCCTTGCCGGTATGCCTGTAAACATGCCGGCATGTCCAAAAATAGCACCGGTAAAAGATCATTCTGTTCAGCCCGACCGAGCCTGTTGTGTAATAGACTGCAGAGCTGATGCTGCAGGTTTTTGAACAAAGCTCCGCAAGCCTGATATATCGAGCGCTTGCTCGGAACCAGTATTAAAAAAAAGAAAATGCTTTCATTTTTTCGTTGCCGCCTTTTACTGATTCTGGCGGCAGGAAATTGTAAAAAGGTTACGCTTACAAGTCCTATTATAAACAATTATCTGATATTTGTGAACGAAAAGGCACTCGAAATGTGAAAAAATTATTATTTTTGGAGAAAACTATTTTAGAAATTCAAATAGTCTCATTGCCATGTAAGCGATTCCAGCTCCGATCAATGGCCCGACTGCAACCCCCTTAAACAGGGATACGGCCAGAATGGTCCCAAGAACAAGCGCTGCCGTAATATGCGGATCCTCGGTCAGCAGTGTCAATCCGCCTTTTGCTATCAGCGCGACCGCCATTCCCGAAATCAGGGCGATCCAGGCATACGGCGATTTAAAAGCAGCTGTCAGTTCCTTGAAACCGATATCTCCGCTTGCAATCGGGGCCAGTACTGCGATTGTAATAACCGTGACTCCCCAATTGACTCCTTTTGACTGCAGCACGGAAAATATCTTTGAATCAGCACCAATGGCTTTTATAGCCACCAGCACCATGACAGCAAGGACAAGAGAGTTATTTTTCGCAGCCAGCCCGATGGCCAGCAGCAGGATCAAAAAAATAAGCGACTGTGACATATGATTCTTCCTTCCTTCATACTTTCATTATTTTAACATAATATAATTGAGGTTTTTTACCGATTTGCCTTACAATGCACACATGCTGCTGCATAGCTTTTCAGGCAGGTCTTCCTCCTGATTCTAATGCTGAAGTGCTGCTTAATCGCTTTTTCCTTTTGAAACATATGCAGCAGGACAATGGGCCGTCTTCAACGAATATGTCACTGTATGCTGGTCCTGGCTGCTTTAGCGGCGCCTGCCCTGAAAAATCACCTTTTTTCCGGCAGTGCCGAATCATATTCAAGCAGTGAACGTAATATGAAGTGATGCCGGCCGGGCAGTGCAGTATCGGCAGAGGGCTGCACTGCCGGCGCAAATTTGAATATCCCAAGGAGGAAAAACGGTTTTGAATACTGTTTATCTGAATCGATCCCTGAGATTTATTGTAGTTATTGGAGCAGTCCTCCTGCTCCTGGCTGGTTTATTTTATATTTCAAAGGTAACCTATCCGTTTATAATCGGATTCGCCATTGCGTTTCTCATGAATCCGCTTGTCAATTTCCTTGTCAGGAAAGGGAGGATGCCAAGGGCTCTCGCCGTTCTTATCAGCCTGATTCTTATTTTTGCCTTTTTTGCCGGTCTTATTACTCTGCTGATTGCCGAGATCGTCTCTGGTGCAGACTACCTGGCACAGGTGGTCCCGAATCATCTTGAAACGCTGATTACATATGCCGAAGACTTTTTTGCAGGACAGCTGATCCCGCTTTACAATCAGCTTACCAGTATGTTCAACAGCCTGGATACGGGACAAAAGGATACCATCCTCGCCAATATCCAAAATGTAGGCTCCAGATTCGGAGCGACCGCAGGATCTTTTATACAATCGTTTTTTGAAAAAATCCCAAATATCCTTTCGTGGTTCCCTAATGCTGCAACGGTCGTGATTTTTTCCCTTCTGGCCACTTTTTTCATCAGCAAAGACTGGTACAGGCTTTCCATCCTGGGGAACAGGCTGCTCCCTGAAAAAGCAAAAGCCAGCAGCGCAACAGTTTTCACCGATCTGAAAAAGGCCTTATTCGGGTTTGTCAAAGCACAGGCCACCCTGGTCTCTATCACTGCTATCATCATATTAATCGGGCTGCTCATCCTTCGTGTAGATTATGCCATCACGATTGCCCTCGTTACAGGGATCGTTGACATCATCCCTTACCTGGGCACAGGCCTGATCTTTGTCCCTTGGATCATTTATGAGGCCATTGCAGGAGAAATGAGCACCGCAGTCGGACTGGGAGTCCTATATGTCATCGTCCTTGTACAAAGGCAGGTCATGGAGCCGAAGGTGCTTTCCTCCAGCATAGGCATGGATCCGCTTGCTACCCTGGTGGCTTTGTTTGTCGGCTTTAAGACAATCGGTTTTCTTGGCCTCATTGCAGGACCTGTCGTCCTTGTCATTATCACGACCCTCCATAAGGCAGGCGTGTTCAGGGATTTATGGCTTTACATTAAAGGAAATGACAGAAGAAATCCTGTATGAACAGGCAATGAAAAGAAGAAAGTCTGCCATGCAGGAGGCGGGGGATAAGGAACCCGCTGCTCCAGGGCAGACTTTCTTTCTATCTGATAATCTTAATGTTTCCTCTTTGAATCCTGCTCCTGAAAATTTTCATCAGGATATTTTTGAAGAATATCCTTGAAGGGGGCAGCAGCAGAAGGAAACCAGTTATATCTGTAATAAACCCGGGCGTCAAGAGCAGCGTGCCGCCGACAAGGATGCAGATGCCATCCAGGACCGCATCTCCCGGAAGCTGGCCGCGGCCGAGCTGTTCCTGTACCCTGCGGATTGTCTCAAGCCCCTGCTTCTTAGCCAGGTATGCACCAAGCAGGCCGGTACAAATGATGAGCAGGATGGTCAGCCATACACCGATGACCTTTCCTGACAGCAGAAGAACTCCTATTTCAGCTGCCGGGATGACGATCAACAGCAGAAGAATATAGCGCATTTCTTTTCCTCCAGTCTCGAACAGGTGATGGATTACATGCCAAAAGACATTTTTTCTAGTATACCTGCCTGTCCCTATTATAAAACTGTATGGCTTAAAAGACCAATTATGCAGGAACAGCAATCATAAATTTAATTTTAGACAAAAAAGAAGAAGGGAGAAAAAACCCTTCTTCTTTTCTTAATTACAGGACGCTTGCATGTCCATTATAGATGATGCCTCTGCGTGAATCGACTGTGATTTCCTGGCCATCCTTGAAAATGGAAGTAGCGTTTTCCGCACCCACGATGACAGGAATTCCAAGGTTCAGGCCGACAACAGCTGCATGGCTTGTCAATCCGCCTTCTTCAGTAATCAGGGCACTGCATTTTTCGATGGCTGGAACCATTTCACGGTCAGAGCCGACTGTGACAAGAATGGAACCTTGCGTGACCTTTTCAATCGCCTCTTTTGCATCCTTTGCGACAACCACTTTCCCGAACGCTGATTTGCGGCCGATGCCCTGTGCTCTCAGTGCTGCATCGCCAATCACGTGAATTTTCATCAGATTCGTTGTACCTGCCTCGCCAACAGGGACACCCGCAGTGATGACAACCAGGTCGCCTGAACCTACAAGTCCGCTGTTCATGCTTTCCTGTACAGCTGAATCCAGCATATCATCCGTCGTTGAAGCTTCCTGTCCGACCTGAGGATATACTCCCCAAACCAATGAAAGGCGGCGTGTAACAGATTCCTTGGAAGTTACCGCAACAATCGGAGCCTTTGGACGATATTTTGAAATCATCCTTGCTGTATGGCCGCTTTCCGTTGGGGTGATGATTGCATTAACCTCGAGATTCAAAGCTGTATGTGCCACAGACTGGCCGATCGCATCTGTGATATTATGTTCGTTATCCTTGCTGCGGTTAGAAAGGATTTCTTTATGATCAAGCGCTGATTCCGCACGGGAAGCGATATTGTGCATCGTCTGCACTGCTTCTACCGGATATGTGCCTGCTGCTGTTTCACCGGATAGCATGATGGCATCTGTGCCGTCAAAGATCGCATTGGCCACATCGCTTGCTTCTGCACGCGTCGGGCGCGGATTCCGCTGCATGGAATCAAGCATCTGTGTAGCAGTAATAACAGGCTTGCCTTGAATATTGCACTTCTTGATCAGGCTTTTTTGCACAAGAGGAACCTCTTCTGCAGGGATTTCAACGCCAAGGTCGCCGCGGGCTACCATCAGACCGTCAGATACTTCAAGGATTTCATCGATATTGTCGACGCCTTCCTGGTTTTCGATCTTAGGTATGATTTGGATATGTGAAGCATTATTATCTTCAAGCAGCTGCCTGATTTCCAGTACATCCGAAGCACGGCGCACGAATGATGCAGCAATGAAGTCTACTCCCTGCTCAATTCCAAAAAGGATATCATTCGCATCCTTCTCAGTGATTCCTGGAAGTTTTACAGAAACGCCTGGAACGTTAACACCTTTTTTATTTTTCAAAGTTCCGCTGTTGAGGATCTTTGTATGGATTTCACTGTTAGCCTTATCAATCTTTGTTACTTCTAATCCAATCAGGCCGTCATCCAGCAGGATTTTTGAGCCAGTATGGACATCGTCAATCAGTCCAGCGTATGTAACTGAAAATTTATCGGCATTCCCCAGGACTTCATTCATTGAAACAATGATATTGTTTCCGGCTTCCAGCTCGACTGCCCCGTTTTCCATATTGTTTGTACGGATTTCAGGTCCTTTTGTATCTAGCAGGATTGCTACCGTCTTGCCAGTGCTTTTTGAAGCCTCGCGGATGTTTTTGATCCTTGCTCCATGTTCTTCAAAATCTCCGTGGGAAAAATTCAGACGGGAGACGTTCATTCCAGCTTCAATCAGCTGTGTCAATTTCTCAATACTTTCACTGGCAGGGCCAATCGTACAAACGATTTTCGTTTTGCGCATATTTCACAAACCTCCTGATATATTTGCACAGTAGGATTCCTCCTGCTGTACCTGTGCTTGCTTCTGCAAGCCATTGCGTTCATAATCCAGGGCGTTCCGGCTCCTTAATCCGATCAGCCGGCCCAGATGAAAAAGGCGGAGAGGCTTCCTCACAAGCCTCCGCCATTTTCTTTAAATGGAAAGCTCCTGTGACAGCTTGTACAAGTCAAGGTCAATGGTGTGCTTTCTGCCCAATGCTTCAATAATATCATAATCAACCAATTTATTCTGCTCCATGCCTACTGCACGGCCGCCTTTGCCATCCAGCAGCAATTCCACAGCACGGGCGCCGAGCCTGCTTGCCAGCACACGGTCAAAAGCAGTCGGAGATCCGCCGCGCTGGATATGGCCCAGTGTTGAAATCCGGTTATCAGTGCCGGTGGCTTCTTTCAGCTGCTTTCCGAACTCATGGCCGCTGCATACACCTTCAGCAACCACGATGATACTATGCTTCTTGCCGCGTTCATTCCCTTTTTGCAGACGTTCTGCGATATCATTCATATCGTAATTTTCTTCAGGGATCAAAATGGTTTCTGCTCCGCCTGCAAGGCCGGCCCAAAGGGCGATATCGCCTGCATTCCGGCCCATAACCTCAATGATGAAGGTTCTTTCATGAGATGTAGCTGTATCGCGGATTTTGTCAATCGCATCAATAACTGTATTCAAAGCCGTGTCAAAGCCGATTGTAAATTCTGTACCAGGGATATCGTTGTCGATTGTGCCCGGTACGCCTACACAAGGATAGCCTTGCTCAGTCAGGGCTTTAGCGCCCATGTAGGAACCATCCCCGCCGATTACGACAAGTCCGTCAATGCCATGCTTTTTAAGCTGATCGATCCCTTTTTGCTGTCCTTCTTTTGTCTTGAACTCTTCGCATCTTGCTGAATAAAGCATTGTGCCGCCGCGGTGTATAATATCGCCGACTGAACCGAGCTCCAGTTTCTTGATATTGCCGCTGATCAAGCCTGCATATCCGCCGAAAACGCCATATACTTCAATTTCATGGAAGATCGCCTTTCGGACTACGGCACGCACAGCTGCATTCATTCCGGGAGCGTCCCCTCCGCTTGTTAATACGCCAATTCGTTTCAACATAATCACCTCATTAATTGTCAATAGCAATAAACTATGTAAATGGATAAAATAGGAAAGATCTATATTAGAGAGGATAGTTCATACCCTCTTATTATAAACATAATAGCAGGGAATATTTCTAAAATACCATGAAGAATTGTCTATCTCAACTTAATCCTGCACGAAACAGCAAAAGACGGAATTATCGCTAAAATGAAAGCGTTTAACCCGAAGCTGGACGACTTTTTCCATGTGGAGTAAAAGAAAAACGTGCTGGAAGCACGTTTTTTTAATTTACCCCAATATAGTCATTCAAAAACGAGTATTCACCGATCGACTTATATTTTTCATATCTTTGGCTGACAAGCTGCTCCACCGGCAAGCCTTTCAATTCCTTCAGTGCAGAGTACAAAATGCTCTCGATTTCGAAGGCCTGTCCTCTCGCATCTTTATGCGCTCCCCCTTTGATTTCCGGGATCACTTCGTCAACAACTCCAAGCTCTTTCAGATCCGGTGCGGTGATCTTCATTGACTCTGCCGCCCTTTTCGCCTGGGCTGCATCTTTCCAGAGAATGGCTGCTGCCCCTTCTGGTGAGATTACGGAGTAGGTGGAGTTTTCAAGCATCATAATGCGGTCCCCGACTCCCAATGCCAGGGCGCCTCCGCTGCCGCCTTCACCGATGACGACACAAAGGACAGGCACCGTAAGGCCAGCCATCTCAAATAGATTTCGGGCAATGGCTTCGCTCTGTCCCCGCTCTTCTGCTGCCTTCCCGGGATAAGCGCCTTTCGTGTCAATGAAGCAAATGATCGGACGGCCAAACTTCTCCGCCTGCTTCATCAGACGGAGTGCCTTGCGGTAGCCTTCAGGATGAGGCATCCCGAAATTCCTGCGTATATTTTCCTTGGTGTCCTTGCCGCGCTGCTGGCCGATTACCGTGACAGGAAGCCCCCTGAACTTTGCAATACCCCCAACAATGGCTTCATCATCCCCAAAGGCCCTGTCTCCATGGCACTCAAAAAAGTCAGTAAAGATGTGGGATATATAATCAAGCGTCGTTGGCCGGGAAGGATGGCGTGCAATCTGCACCCTGTCCCAGGGCTTCAGATTCTCATAAATATCCTTTTCCAGCTTCTCAAGGCGGTTTTCAAGCTTGTTTATTTCGGCAGAAAGGTCGACTTCTGCATCTTTAGTAAAATCCTTCAGCTCGGCAATTTTCTTTTTCAGTTCGACGACCGGCTTTTCAAATTCAAGTTCTCCTACCATTCGAAGTCACCTCCTTGATGAATGCTGAGTATGCTGGCTACTTTCTCCTTCAGCTCCGTCCTTGAAATCACTGCATCAAGCTGGCCATGCTTAAGCAGGAATTCAGACGTCTGGAAATCTTCAGGCAGTTCTTCCCTTATCGTCTGTTCAATGATCCTCCTGCCCGCAAAACCGATCAGTGCTCCAGGCTCTGCCAAATTGTAATCCCCCAGCGAGGCAAAGCTTGCTGAAACGCCTCCTGTAGTAGGATGGGTCATGATCGAGATGATCAGGCCGCCATTATCGCTGAAGCGTTTCAGCGCAACGCTTGTCTTGGCCATCTGCATAAGGCTGAGTACCCCTTCCTGCATCCTTGCGCCGCCGGAAGCAGTGAAAATGATGAACGGAACAGACAGTTCATCCGCTTTTTCAATTGCGCGGGTGATCTTCTCCCCGACTACAGATCCCATGCTTCCCATCCGGAAAGTCGAATCCATTACAGCTACAGAAACTTTCATGCCTTCCACTTCACCAGTCCCCGTTACGACAGCTTCATTGATGCCTGTCTTCTTGCGGTCTTTCTCCAGCTTCTCTGCATAATCCGGAAAGCCAAGCGGATTTTCAGAAATCATATTAGCATCCAGCTCTTCAAAAGTATGCGGATCGAGGAAGCTGTTAAGCCGCTCACGGGAATTCATGGAATGATGGTGCTGGCAATGGAAGCACACTTTTAGATTTTTTGACAGCTCTTTCGTATACATGATCTTTTTGCAATTAGGACATTTCGTCATAATTCCCTCTGGAACATCATGCTTTGCGGTTTCCGAAGGTATGGTTGCATATTTCTTCTTTTTAGGTTTACTGAATATATCTTTAAGCAAGGTGAACCTCCCCCATTCGTTACATAAGCAATTAATATCAGGCAAATGCCTCAGGAACTATCAGCCCCAATATACTTGAATACTGCTTAAGATCCAGTGGTCAGACCACCGACCTAAAAAACGAAGCCTTTTCAGGCGCTTCGTATGTTTGTCCCTATCAATATAGAACAATCTTTTTGCAGAATCTGCAAAAAACTGTCACCGCTGAATCGACAATTTCCTCAAATCCCGGTACACTCTTCTGACTTCTGATTCTTTCCGGGTAGAAAGAGCGTCGATAAGATTTGTATACTCTTCGAGTCTGGCATCTGCTCCTTGCAGATGCAGTGAATTGTAATAATCTTTCAGGATCAGCCACATTCTGATGAACAGATGGTTATCAGCCAGGCTGACAATCTTGTAAAAAAAATCATCATCTGCAAAAGCAGATGAATCCACCCACTTCCGCAGCTCCAGAAGCTGGGCATCTTCTGCCTTGCGCATGACCAGCCACAGGCAGTCCATCTCAATCAGGTATTTGGTTTCCCTGACATCATGCTTTGACCTTTCATCCTGCAGGATGAATGTACTCAATAATTGTACAAGCTGGTGCCCCCTGAAGTCACGGATGAATGTCCCTTCCCCGCGCCTTGTCTCAATAAGGCCAAGCAGTTCAAGCGCACGCAGCGCTTCCCTGACGGAAGAGCGCCCGACATTCAGGCGCTCTGTCAGTTCCCGTTCAGAAGGCAATTTGTCCCCGGGCTTCAAGCCATCTTCCTGGATCATCGATCTTAATTCCTTCACGATTTCAACATATACTTTGGAGCCTTCCGACAAATTCACGCTCTCTGATCACTCACTTTTTCCAATGACTGCAAGTCGGCTTGTTTTTGCCTTTACTTCTTCAGGATCCACTTTGATCCTGGCAACGCCCGTCTCCATGGCTGCCCTCGCTACCGCTGCAGCCACCGCCGGCGCAACCCGCGGATCAAACGGTCCCGGAATGACGTAGTCTGCAGTCAGCTCCTCGGTGCTGACCAGGCTTGCAATTGCTTCGACCGCAGCCACTTTCATTTTCTCATTTATATGTGTTGCCCTCACATCCAGAGCTCCGCGGAAGATTCCAGGGAAAGCAAGGACATTATTCACCTGGTTCGGGAAATCCGACCTTCCTGTGCCCACTACCATCGCGCCTGCCTCTTTAGCTTCTTCAGGCATGATTTCCGGATTTGGATTGGCCATCGCAAAAATAATCGGATCCTGCTTCATCGTCCTGACCATTTCGGCTGTCAGGGCTCCTTCAACAGAAACACCGATAAATACGTCTGCATCGACAACTGCATCTGCAAGGCCGCCTTGCTTATTGTCGCGGTTCGTGTATTTCGCCACTTCATTTTTAATATCATTCATGCCCTGCGGCCTGCCTTCATAAATAGCGCCTTTAGTATCACACATGATGATATCCCTGACGCCATAGCTGTACAAAAGCTTAATGATGGCAATTCCTGCAGCGCCTGCACCATTGGCTACGACTTTGACCTCATTCATTTTTTTACCTGCAAGCTTAAGGGCATTGACCATTCCTGCAACTGTCACGATCGCTGTGCCATGCTGGTCATCGTGGAAAATCGGGATATTCGTTTCTTTTTTCAGCCTTTCTTCAATCACGAAGCAATTAGGAGCCGCAATATCCTCCAGATTGACGCCCCCGAAGGTTGGCTCAAGAAGCTTTACAGTTTCAACGATTTTATCAATATCGGTTGTATTCAGGCAGATGGGAAAAGCATCAACCCCTGCAAAGCTTTTAAAAAGGACCGCTTTCCCTTCCATTACAGGAAGCGCAGCCTCCGGGCCGATGTTGCCGAGTCCAAGCACGGCTGTCCCGTCTGATACTACAGCAACCATATTGCCCTTCATTGTATACTCATATACTGATTCAGGTTTATCATATATCGCCTTGCACGGCTCAGCCACTCCCGGTGAATAAGCAAGGCTCAGATCCTTGGCATTCCGTACCTGGACCTTGGATTTCGACTCCAGCTTCCCCTGGTTTTCGCGGTGCATATGCAAAGCTTCTTCTCTTAGTGTCAAAACGGCTCACTCCTTCGTTTAAGCAGAAAGGTTTCATTTGCTATATTATTAAATGACTTATTTTTAGTGGTCAGACCAGTCAATCTATTTACCAATATAACATATCCTGATTTGATGTAAAGACAAAACAACCGGTCCTAATGTCGGATTTTCGCCCGTCCCTGCCTAATTTCAGGAAGACTTGCTGCTGTAACCTTTCGGCCGGAAGAAGCAAAATTCCTGCCTGAAACAGGCAAGAATTCCACTATTTTAAAATTACATTTTCAGTGCCCAGCACGCTGCCCAGATCTTTCACCAGCTTTTCTGAAGCATCTGCTCCGTTTCCTTCTGCCAGGCGGATCGTCTTTTGAGATCCTGCATAATGCAGGACGACCGGAACTGATCCAGGGTTATTCCCCAGGATTGCTTTGAGCTCCTTCAGGCCTTCAGCTGTTTCTATATCTTCAGGGACCTTCAAATATAAGGTCCTCTCATGTTTGCCTGCTTCTGCTGCTGCCTGTCCCATATCTGCCGCACGGTTCACAATAAACTGCCTCTTTCCATCCCGCTCCTCGGCTTTGCCTTCCAAGAGAAGGATCGCTCCCTGCTTCAGAAGTGCAGAATCCCTTTTATATACCGCAGGGAACACGACTGCCTCCATTTCTCCGCTCTGGTCATTCAGGGACAGGAAAGCCATGGCCTCTCCCTTCTTCGTCCTGATTTTTTTTACTTCTGAAAGATAAGCGGCAGTCCTAATATTCCGGCTGCCAGGTTCCATATCCGCAAGCTGTGTGACACCAAGGGAAGCAAAACTGGCAGCATACACGGAAACAGGGTGGTCTGACAGATAAAGCCCAAGATACTCTTTTTCATACTGAAGCTTATCTTCAATGCGGATGGGGTCATTTTCCGCGTACTTCGGCTTAATGGAAAATTCATCTCCAGAGAAGAAATCCTCCTGGCCGGACTCATCCGGCTTGACCAGTTCTGCATGCTCAATCGCTATATCCAGAGTGGCAAGCAAAACAGCGCGGTCCTCCCCGAATTCGTCGAAGCTGCCGGAATGCACAAATGCCTCCATAATTTTCCGGGTGGCTGACTTTGCAGGTACCCTCATGCAAAAATCAAACAAATCCTCAAAACGCTTCTGCCTTCGGGCGTGGAAGACATCCTTCAGGACAGAGGCGCCTATCCCTTTCACTGCTGCAAGGCTGTAGCGGATGCCGCCGCTCTCTGCCTGGAAGCTATAGCCGCTCGAATTGATTGATGGCGGAAGAAGCGTGAGCCCCAGATGCTTCAGCTCACGGATATACTGGGCAAGCTTATCTTCATTGCCTGAAGCCTGTGAAAGGAGTGCGGCCATAAAGTTCAAAGGATAATTAGCTTTCAAATAAGCAAGCTGGTAAGCGATAAAGCTGTAGGCTACAGCGTGGCTTCTGTTAAAGCCGTAATTTGCAAAACGTACAATCAGGTCGTAAACTTCCTGAGCTGTTTTCTCGTCATAGCCGCTGCTCACGGCACCTGATGCAAAATGGGCCCTCTCCCGGTCCAGCACATCCTTCTGCTTTTTGCTGACAGCCCTTCTCAGCAAATCTGCTTCTCCCAAAGAGAAGCCGGCCATCTTGGAAGCAATCTGCATGATTTGCTCCTGGTAGACAATGACCCCATATGTTTTCTCTAAATACGGCTTCAAATCCGGATGCGGGTAAGAAATCGGCTCCTTCCCATGTTTCCTGTTAATGAAGGATGGGATATTCTCCATCGGCCCCGGCCTGTATAGTGCATTGACCGCCACAATATCTTCAAATCTGGTCGGCTTCAGCTTCTTGAGTACATTCCGCATCCCATCAGATTCAAGCTGGAAGACACCTGTCGTCTCTCCGGAGCTCAGAAGCCGGTATGTCTTTTCATCATCCAGGGGAATCTTTTTTATATCAGGTTTCTTTCCTGTTTTCCGCTGAATGGAGGATAAAATCGTTTCAATAAGGGAAAGATTGCGCAGCCCCAGGAAGTCCATTTTTAAAAGGCCGGCAGCCTCCAGATGCTCCATTGAGTATTGTGTCAAATAGACTCCTTCATGGCCCTGCTGGATTGGAACCACATTAACGAGGGGAAATTCGCTGATAACCACACCTGCAGCGTGTGTGGATGTATGCCTTGGAAGCCCTTCGATTTTCAGCGCTGTTTCAAATAACCTCTTATTCAGGCTGGATTCAGCCGCAAAAGCCCGCAGCTGTTCTGATTCTTTGTAGGCTGTTTCTAGGTTTGTGCCCGGTCGTGACGGGATCAGGCGAGAAACCTGCTCAAGCTCTTTTGCATTCAGGCCGAATACCCTCCCGGTATCCCGCATTGCCGCTTTGGCTGCCAGCGTGCCGAAAGTGATAATCTGGGCCACATGAAGCTCGCCGTATTTCTTTGCGACATATCTGATGACCTCATCCCTTCTATGGTCTGGAAAGTCTATATCAATATCAGGCATGGATATCCGTTCAGGATTCAGAAAGCGCTCAAACAGGAGCTCATGCTCAATTGGGTCAGCATCGGTTATATAAAGGACGTACGACACCATGGATCCGGCCGCAGATCCCCGGCCAGGGCCAGTAAGGATGCCGTTTTCCCTGGAGAATTTGATAAAATCCCAGACAATCAGAAAATAATCGCTGAACCTCATTTTTTTAATGATGCCTAACTCATATAAAAGGCGTGTGCGATGAACCTCCGAAGCCTCGGGATAACGCTCCGCAAATCCCTTCCAGCACAGCTCTTCCAGCAGTGTATCCGCATCGCCCTCCGGGACAGGATATTTTGGCAGATGCTTCTTATCAAGCTCCAGCATGACATTGCACTGCTCCATGATTTTAACGGTATTCTCCAGTGCTTCAGTGCTTTCTGCAAAAACCTCTGACATTTCTTCTGCTGTCTTAAGATAATATTCATCGCTTTGAAGACGGAAACGGTTTTCGTCCTGCAGTTTATCGCCATTTTTAATGGCCAGAAGGCATTCCTGGGCAAAAGCATCTTCTTTTTCGGCGTAAAACACCTGGTTTGCCGCAGCTGTCTGGATGCCATGATTTACAGACAATTCCTTCAGCTTTCTGTTTATCTTCTTTTCTTCCGGAAGGCCATGATCCTGATAGGCCAGATAAAACCGGTCTTTTCCAAAAATCTCTGTATAGAGTCGGATGGATTCAAGCGCCTTCTCTTCTTCATCACCGGCAATATACTGTTCGATTTCTCCTTCCAAACCCGGCGTAAGGGCAATAAGCCCTGAGGAATAATGCTTCAGCCATTTGACCGGGATTCCCCCGTCCGCTTTCGTTTGAAGAGTGCTCGTAATTTTCAGGAGGTTCTGGAAGCCCTCCTGGTTTTGGGCCAGGAGCACTAAAGGGCTCGGTCCCTTTTCCCCTGCCCCGGATTCAATATCTGCACAAAGGCCGATGATTGGTTTAATAGAATGCTTGAGACATTCCTTGTAAAACTGAACCGTACCATACATTACATTCCGGTCTGTCAAAGCAATGGCGCTGAAGCCTTTCTGCTTTGCCCGCGCAACAAGCTGTTCAACCGAAACCGTACTTGTCAGCAGGCTGTATGCACTATATACATGAAGGTGAATAAATGACATAACCTCACACCCTTAATCCGTCGTTCCGGGCACAAAGCCTGGCAGGAATCTTCAACCTCTCCCGCCGGCCCCGCACTAGAAAGAAACTTTTATAATATCAATTATAGAACGTCCGTTTCCAAAAAGAAAACACGAAATGCGGAAAAGCCTTGATCAGCCCCGACAAGCATAAGACGAGCAGGACGGAAGGTTGTTCTTTAACCTTCTGGCCTGTTTGGCTTATGACTCGAGGGGCTAGGCTTTGGAGCTGGACAGTAGAAAAGCGGAAGCGGCTCGCCCAATTAAGGAACGCAGGCTAAGAACGCCACGTCCTGCGGGCCCAGCATAAGACGCCTGAGAATAAAAGGCGCTCTTTGCCTTTAATTCTCAGGTGGCTTATGACTCGAGTCTCTAGCCGCTGGAGCTGGACAGTACGAAATGCGGAGGGAGCTTGCCCAGCCCCGACAAGCTTAAGGCGAGCAGAGCGAAAGGTTTGCTCTTTAACCTTTTGATCTGCTTGACTTAAGACCTCGAGGGGCTAGCTCCCGTAGCTGGACAAAAAGAAATGCGGAAAAGCCTTGATCATCTGCCTTAAAAATCCCTCCAAACTTTCCTGATCCTGAACATAATAGCTGAAGTTTGTCCATAAGATGGAATAGGGGAAATTTATGAGTCTTTTAAACGAGCGACTATCTCGATAAGGAAGGATTACACTATGAAACACCAGCCATTTTTTGCTTCAATGATGGAAAGCTATTTTATTGCACTGGGTGTTTTGATCGGAGGATCGATCATCGGGGGGCTTGCAGCTTTCCTGACCGGCAAGCCGCCTCTGACTGAGGTGTTCCGCCTCTCCAATATGATCAGGATCTGGGCAATCGTCGCCGCGATCGGGGGCACTTTTGATGCTGTGTACAGCTTTGAAAGAGGGCTGTTCCAGGGAGAGACAAAAGATATCTTCAAACAGTTCATGCTCATTCTTTCCGCATTGGGCGGAGCACAAACGGGGGCACTGATCATCAGCTGGCTCACACAGGAGCATATATCATGAGGATCCCTCCTTATTACAGGAAGCCGGCATGGCAGCAGCTGTTTGCCGGCATGGCCATTGGGGGCGCCGTCAGCTGGTTCATCTTTTTGTTCATCTTTGGCGTATGGCAGGAGGATTACAGTTTTAAGATAGAAAAACAGGAAGAAACAATTGCAGGGCTAAGAAATGATATCAAGCTCTGGCAGGAAAGCTTCAAGGAACAGAACAAGAAAAGCCTGAAACAGATGACTGTCCAGGATATAAAAGTAAAAATAACCAATGCTGATAAATATAAGCTTGATACATTGAGTGTGCTTCAGGTCGAGGACAGCGTCAAGGAGGATATAAGAATTCTGGTGGCAAAGGATATGGAAAGCGTATCGAAAAATACAGGACTGATCAGGAAAGTCATAGAAAACCGGACATTCCGCATCAATGATAAAAGATACCGCCTGGAAGTAAGTGAAATGGTCATTTTTACAACATTGACGATTTCCTTGAAGATCTCTTTTGAAGACTAAGGATAGGGCGCCCATTATACCGGCGCCCTTTCAGCCTTTTACAGGCAGATTTCCTCCAAATCTTTGATAACATCATTCTTTTCTGCCCATGAATGGATGGAAGCTCCTGCTGCCAGGGGATGTCCCCCGCCTTTATACTTCTTGGCCAGGCCATTGATGACCGGCCCCTTTGAACGGAGGCGGACCCTGATCTGATCTTCTTCCTCGATAAAGAATACCCATGCCTTGATTCCCTGGACATTGCCAAGTACCCCGACAAGAAGAGATGCATCTGAAGCCTTAAGTCCGTATTGCTCCTGAAGCTCCCTGCTGATTGTCACAGATGCTGCGCCGTTGGCAAGAACCTCGAAATTCTGCAGAACATATCCGTTCAGTTTGACGACATTCGGCTTCAGCTCATACATTTTGTCGTAAAGATCTGTCCGTGAAAAATTATAGCGGATCAATTCACCAGCAATTTCAAAGGTTTTTTCCGTTGTGCTCGGAAACAGGAATCGTCCCGTATCCCCGACAATTCCCCCGTATATCAGCCTGGCTGCCTCATCAGACATCTTTAGTCCTGCATCCTTCCCCTCCAGGTAGAACTCATAGATCATTTCACTCACAGAGCTGGCATCGGTATCAACCCACATAAGGTCGCCATAAGGATCTTCGTTCGGATGATGGTCGATTTTAATGAGCTTATCGCCCATCGTATATCTCTGGTCACAGACCCGCTCCTGATTGGCCGTGTCGCACACGATGACCAAAGCCCCTTTATAAGCTTCATCCGGGATGCTGTCAAGCCGCCTCATGAAGTTCAGCGACTCTTCCTCCTTCCCGACCGTATATACCGTTTTTTCCGGGAAAGATGTTTTAATGATTTCCGCCAGCCCTCCCTGGGATCCGTATGCATCAGGATCAGGCCTTACATGGCGGTGAAGGATGATGGTATCATATTTTTTTATTTCATCAAGAATTTTTGATTTCATTGTGATCTCCTTTTAGAAAGAATATCTAATTATTAGCATAAAAGAATCAAAAGAAAAAGAAACGGCCTGCTCTTTTTATGGCTTTTCCTCCTGATTATCGTTAAAATAATATAGGTGCCGGCTCATAATCAGGCTGACACTTATATTAATCCAAAGAGAATGATGCCCGGAGGAATTCAAATGCCTGTTTTAGTCATACTGATTGTTATTTCCATTGCATTCTATGTATTCTATAAAATAAAGACTGTGAGAAGCCGGAGGCCTGCGGAAAAAAAGTGGCTGTCTGCCAAGTCAAGCATCGCGCTGGGACTGTTTGTCGCCTTATTCGGCATCAACCAGCTCTTCCTTTACAGCACAACTGTCACCTATATCGTCGCCGCTGTCTTCATTATTCTTGGCGGAATCAATGTCTGGGCAGGCTTTAAAGCCTACCAGCATTATCTTCCATATGCCGCTAAGGAAGCAGAGGAAATCCGCAAACAGCAAAATTAAAGCTTTTTTCAAAAAGCCGTTCCTTATGGAAGCGGCTTTTATTTATGTTGGTTTAAGATCCGGATGCTGCCTCATGGCAAGCCGCTTCCGCTTTTCTTAATGTCCAGCTCCGGGCGCTAGCCCCTCGAGGTCTTAAGTCAAGCAGATCAAAAGGTTAAAGTACGAACCTTTCGCTCTGCTCGCCTTAAGCTTGTCGGGGCTGGGCAAGCGCCCTCCGCTTTTCTTAATGCCCAGCTCCGGGCGCTAGCCCCTCGAGGTCTTAAGTCAAGCAGATCAAAAGGTTAAAGTACGAACCTTTCGCTCTGCTCGCCTTAAGCTTGTCGGGGCTGGGCAAGCGCCCTCCGCTTTTCTTAATGCCGGTCAATGAGCTGGCACATCATCATGGCTTTTCCTACGAGGATGCCTTCGCTGAAGACTTCGACGTCTACTTTGCCGAATTTGCGCCCGGCTTCAAGTATTTTTGGAACAATTTCGAGTACACTGTCGATCTGGACAGGCTTCAGGAAGTAGATAGTCATATTCTCAACAACAAGATCCCCTTTTTTATAGCTTCTCAGGACTCTGTTGGCTGCTTCGGTGACAATGGTTGTGAACACGCCGTAAGAGATTGTGCCGAGCGGATTGGTCATCTGGGGACTGACCTCGCAGCGGTATACATCTTCTCCCCTCACCTTTCCCCGCGACAGGACCAGCTGGCTTGTTATAGTATCATCAATTGTCTCTCCCACCTGCGGCTGCCTCTGGATCATCTGCAGCGCCTTGAGTACATCCTGCCTGCTGATGATCCCCTGGAGCCGATTGGCTTCATCGGCAACTGGAAGAACCTCGATGCCTTCCCAGACCATCATATGGGCAGCTGATGCTACACTTGTCTTCCCGTTTACAGTCATCGGGCTTTTGGTCATCAGCTTATCAATAGGTGATTCCGGAGCATGTCCCATGATATCCTTTGAAGTGATCATGCCCTGTATTTTCATATTCTGATCCACGACAGGGAAGCGGCTGTGAAGGGTTTCCCTGTTGCGGCCATGCCATTCTGAAACAGTTTCAGAGGAATAAAGGAACACCGTTTCCTGCAGAGGGGTCAAAATATCCTCTACCATGACGATCTCTTTTTTGATCAGCTGATCATAGATTGCCCTGTTGATCATCGTGGCAACAGTAAATGTATCATAGCTAGTAGAGATGATCGGCAGCTGAAGGTCATCTGCCAGCTTTTTGACCTCATCATCCGTATCGAATCCGCCTGTAATCAGGACCGCCGCCTCTGCTTTCAGGGCAAGCTCATGGGCACGTGTCCTGTTTCCTATGATCAGCAGGTTCCCGGCGCCTGTATAGCGCATCATGGCTTCCAGCTTCATGGCGCCGATCACGAATTTATTAAGGGTTTTATGGAGGCCGTCGCGCCCTCCAAGGACAGTCCCGTCTACAATATTGACCACTTCAGCAAATGTCAGCTTTTCAATATTCTCTTTTTTCTTCCTTTCGATCCTGATGGTGCCGACTCTTTCAATCGTGCTCACATATCCTTTATTTTCAGCATCCTTGATTGCACGGTAAGCCGTTCCCTCACTGACCGACAAGGCCTTTGCTATCTGCCTGACAGATATTTTCTCGCCGATCGGAAGCTCATCTATATATTGCAGAATTTGTTCATGCTTAGTAGCCAAAACCTTCACCCTTTATTTAAAATTGCTGTTCGTCTTGTAAATTTTTCTTATTTTATTATAAGGTGAATTCCCGGCCGATTCAATTTAACGATTGATTTTATAACACATATCCGCAGGACAGAAGCCCTCAGGTTATTTGCTGAAGCTCCTGGCCGGCCTCTTTTTCCTTCTGGCAGCTGCTCCCGCAGAAAGCCTTGCCTTTGCTTTGGCCTGCGAAAACAGCAGGCCGGATAGATTGCCGGCCACCACAAACAGGGCCAGCAGCAGCCAGGCCCCGGCAAAGATGCCCTCCGCCCCCGGACTTTCAATCGACAGCTTGGGGACCGCATAGTACAGCATCATCCCGCACAGCAGGATACACAGTAAATACCGGTTGTTTTTCATTGCAACTCCTCCTTTTTCTATTTTATATCTATGCGGACATGCCTGAAAAAGACCTTTAGAGAAGGAGGGGCGGCTGCAGAAAAAAATAAGTGCAGCCGCAGCTGCACTTATAGTTCGATGGATTCCCCTGCTTCAAGCACCTTGCCTTTGCCTGAAGGAAGCATTTCAATAAATTTCTGCGGATCCTGTTTGATCGGAGGGAAAGTATTGAAATGGATCGGGACTGTCACCCCTGCCTGCAGCAGCTCAGCTGCATAGGCGGCATCCTCAGGCCCCATTGTAAAGTTATCGCCAATCGGCAGGAATGCCACATCAATCGGATGGCGCTCGCCGATCAGCTTCATATCTGAAAATAATGCAGTATCTCCTGCATGATAAACCGTTTTGCCCTCAGCCATGAAAAGGACGCCGGCCGGCATGCCAAGATAGATAATCTCTTTATTTTCTGTCATCAGCCCGGTTCCGTGGATTGCAGGTGTGAGCTTTACCTTTCCAAAGTCGAACTCATAAGCGCCTCCAATGCTCATCGCATGCGTCCTGATGCCCTGCCAGCCTAAGTAAGCTGCAAGCTCGGCATTTGCGATGACAAGAGAATCATTGTTCCTCGCCAATTCCACTGTGTCCCCAAGATGGTCGCTGTGGCCGTGTGTCAGGATGATGACATCCGGTTTGACGTCCTCTGCCTTCAGGTCTGTCAGTTCATTGCCTGTAATGAATGGATCGAATAAAATCACTTTGCCTTTTGATTCAATTTTTACGACAGCATGCCCATGGTATGAAACCTTCATCGCTATCTTCTCCCTTCAAACTCTTATGTAATTCAATGTTCAACAAAAATACAGGATTTCCTCCCTGATATAGTCCTATACCCTTTCTAATTCACAATTAAAAGTTTACAATTAACATGAAGCAAGCTGCACTTACATACGATTTAGGAGGTTTTTGCATGGACAGCAGAATCAGCAAGTTATCACAATGGATGAAGGAAGAGGATATTGACTTCAGCTTTATCACTTCTCCCGATAATGTCTTTTACTTAAGCGGGTTCCTAAGCGATCCGCATGAACGCCTCCTTGGCCTTGGCGTTTTCCAGGATGAAGAGCCTTTCCTGGTCTGCCCCGGGATGGAAAAAAATGATGCAAAGAATGCCGGATGGAATTATGAAATCATCGGCTACAGCGATACGGATAATCCATGGGAATTCATCTCTTCAGCCATCCAGAAAAGGAATCAGAAGGTCAGCAGGGCTGCAGTTGAAAAAGAACATATGAATGTAGAGCGATATGAAGCCATTTCTGCTAGATTCTCCGGCGCGGCGTTCGTTTCTGCAGAAGAGAAGCTGAGAAAGCTCAGGATGGTGAAGGATGACAAGGAGCTGAAAATCATCCGTGAAGCATGCGCCCTGGCCGACTTTGCCATCCAGACAGGCTGTGATGAAATTAAGGAAGGAAAGACCGAGATGGATGTTCTCGCCGCGGTCGAGTATGCCTTGAAGAAAAAGGGCATCAATGAAATGTCCTTCTCCACGATGGTCCTGACCGGCGCAAACGGCGCTTCCCCGCACGGGACTCCGGGAATGACAAAAATCAAGAAAGGCGATCTTGTCCTTTTTGATTTGGGCGTGGTAGTCGACGGCTACTGCTCAGACATCACCCGTACTGTTGCATACGGGGAGATCAGCGAGAAGCAGAGAGAAATATATGATACAGTCCTTAAAGCGCAGCTCGCCGCCGTGGAGGCATCAAAGCCGGGGGCTGCCTGCTCTGAAATTGATATGACGGCAAGGAATATCATCGCAGAGGCCGGCTATGGGGAATACTTCCCTCACCGCCTTGGCCACGGTCTCGGAGTGAGTGTACATGAATATCCTTCATTGACTTCTGCCAACTCCCTTCAGCTTGAAAAAGGCATGGTATTTACCATTGAGCCTGGCATTTATGTTCCTGGTGTGGCAGGCGTCCGGATAGAGGATGATCTGGCCGTAACAGAAAACGGCGTTGAGATTTTAACGAAATTCCCGAAGGAACTTCAGTTTGTCTGATTGAAGGAACAAAAGCGCAAGCGCCTTGATCACCCTTAAGGAACGCAGACTAAAAACGCCACGTCCTGTGGCAACGTCTGCATGACCCCCTTCCTGGGGGCCTCAAGACGAACCTCCCGGAAAGGCGTTCTTTGCCTTTTTGGGAGGTTTGGCTTGTGACCTCGGCGCAGCTGCTGGACGTGGATCAAGAATTGAAAATTATCTACAAGTCTTACAATTTATAAATTCCTTAACAACAAAAAGATCCGGAGCAGCAGCTCCGGATCTTTTTCTATTTACTGCTGCTCAAGCAGCGTCGCTGTATCAGAATAGTCAAGGCCATGTGCCTCGGCTACAGCTTTATACGTAACATAGCCGTTAAGGGTATTGATTCCCTTCAGCAGAGCTTCATTGTCTGTGCATGCCTGCTTATACCCTTTATTGGCGATCTGGACCGCATACGGCACAGTCACGTTTGTCAGGGCAATCGTCGATGTGCGCGGCACAGCGCCAGGCATATTGGCGACCGCATAATGAACAACGCCATGCTTTTCATAAGTTGGGTTGTCATGGGTAGTGATCCTGTCAGTCGTCTCAAAGATCCCGCCCTGGTCGATCGCAATATCAACCACGACAGAGCCCGGATTCATGCTCATGATCATTTCTTCTGTCACAAGCTTTGGCGCTTTGGCTCCCGGAATGAGAACGGCACCGATCACCAGATCAGAATCTTTGACCGCTTCTGCTATATTATAAGGATTGGACATCAATGTTGTCACATCATTGCCGAAGATATCATCCAGCTGGCGCAGGCGTTCCGGGCTCAGGTCGATGATTGTCACCTTTGCACCAAGTCCTACTGCCATTTTAGCTGCATTCGTACCGGCTACACCGCCGCCGATAATTGTCACTTTTCCGCGCTGAACGCCAGGCACACCGGATAACAGGATCCCTTTGCCGCCATGGACCTTCTCCAGGAACTGTGCCCCGATCTGGGAAGCCATCCTTCCGGCAACCTCGCTCATTGGGGTCAAAAGAGGCAATGCATGATTGGCAAGCTGGACCGTTTCATAAGCGATCCCAACCACTTTATTATCAATCAGAGCCTTTGTTAACTCCGGCTCTGGAGCTAAATGCAAGTATGTAAATAAAATCAGGCCTTCACGGAAATAAGCATATTCACTAGGCAGGGGCTCTTTTACCTTCATGACCATTTCCATGGACCATGCTTCCTCTGCACTGTTTACAATTTTCGCGCCAGCAGCTGTATAATCTTCATCAGTGAAACCGGATCCCATGCCAGCCTGGGTTTCAATAAATACTTCATGGCCAAAGTTCAGCAAATTGACAACGCCAGCCGGTGTCATTGCGACACGATTTTCATTGTTTTTTATCTCTCTGGGTATTCCGATACGCATGCTGCATACCTCCTGCAAAATATAGTAAATAGGGTAGAACCGATACTACTATAACACCTTTATAGGAAAAGAAGAAAGAAAAATTTTTTTATTGCTTGCAAACCCTTACATTGCCGTAAGGATACGCTCTGGTTAAAAATGCAGAGTTATTCGGTTAAGATGACATCTTTCTGTGCCCGAGATAAAAAATATCCTTCAGTTCCGCTGAATATTGTAAAATGTATGTTAGAAAGAGAGCTGATGCAAGTATGGCTTCAACTGCCAACATACAAAAAGACAGCCGGGGTAAAATTGAGCAGCTCGGGCTGGAGGCCGTTCCCTCCCACCTTAAACAAACACCCTGGTATGATTTCACGATTCTGCAGATGGCCTTTTCGGTAAATTCGGGGAATTTCCTTGTCCCTGCACTTGCCGTGATTTCAGGGGGCCTTTCTTTTTATGCTGCCGCAGCATCCACCATGATCGGGGCGGCTTTCGCCTTTCTGTTTGTGTCCTTCTTGACGCTGCCCGGATCCCGCTACGGGCTGCCTGCCCAATATGCGATCAGAAGCATGCTTGGCACAGGGGCGGCAAGATATATTTCGTCTCCGATCCGTACTATGACCTCATTATACTGGTTTGCTGTCCAGACAATCGGCGGAACTGCTGTACTGACCGAGCTGGGCAGCAGGCTTTTTTCTGTCAGGCTGCCTTTTCTGGCAGTGTCGGTCTGCCTGGCCCTGATCATGGCCATATTGGCGCTTGTCGGCTTTGATGCGGTGAAAAAAGCAACCCGCTATTTTATGCCATTTCTGCTGATCGGCCAGGCTGCACTGTTTGTCCTGCTGATCCAAAAAGCGGGCCAGACTGACCACAGCGCAATCTTAAACCATGGCAGCTGGGAGTTTTCTTCATTCCTGTTCTATTCAAGCCTGGCTTTTGTCCAATACGTGTCAGGATTAAGTGCTTCCTCTGATATGGCAAGGTACGCGAAGTCTGAACGCGGCGCTTTCTGGGGGCTTTTTTCCGGGAACACAGCCGGCTTTGCCATCACAGCCGTTTTAGGGGCATTGTCTGCAAGCCTCCTGGGAGAGCTGAATCCATTTGTGTCGGCAAGCACCCTCACATCTTCTGTTTCCCTGCTGGTGCTGATTTTCGCCTGTGCCATGATGTCGATGATTTCCATCAACCTGAACAACGCCTATACAGGCGGATTCAGTCTGCTGAATACATTCCAGGGGCTCGGCAGGATAAAAAGTGCATGCCTGTTCGGGCTCGCTGCGGTCATTCTGAGCTGCTTTCCTGATATCGTTGAATCAGCGCAGAAATACATCTCTCTGCTCGGCACCTTTGTCATTCCCATTTCTGCGGTTATTGCAGCAGATTTTCTTTTCGTTAAAAGGCGGAAGCTGACTGAGGCAGATCTGCTGGTCCTGCGGGAGCCTGGTTTTGTCAATAAGCAGGCAATCATCAGCATGGCTTTCGGGATCATCTTTTACAGCCTCCTGCCTGAAAATGCTTCTCCAGGTTTTGTTTCATTTATAGCCACCGCTTCCCTTTACATTTGTCTTCAGCTGCGAAAAGGAAGGCACTAACGAGAAAGTGCAGGACAGCGCCCTGCACTTTTTTCAATGTTTTATTTTGTTTCCTCTTCGCTGCTGTAAGTGTCGACTCTTCCATTTTCCTGATCGATGACACCGCTGTTGTACGAATCCATGATTTGTGCACTTACCTGGCTGTGTCCCTGGTCGTCATAGATATAATGAGACTGCCCTTTCGGCTCTTTTGGCATCTTCATTTCCCCCTTATCGATTTTTTTCATCTATACTATCTTTCGAATTTCTGTAACAGTTATGCATTTTGGGGTAATGTATAATAAAGGTAAAGGAGGAGATGCAAATGACGCTCACTTACAAAAACATTTTAGTAGCAGTAGATGGTTCCAAGGAAGCGGAATGGGCCTTCAAGAAGGCGGTCGGGGTCGCAGTCAGGAACAAAGCCAGGCTGACCCTTGCCCACATTATCGATACACGCACCTTCGCAACTGTCGAAGCCTATGACAGGACGATTGCTGAAAGGGCTGACATGTTTGCAGCCGAGCTGCTTAAAAAATATCAGCAGGAAGCAGTGGAGGCTGGAGTAGAAAATGTGGAATATGTGACAGATTATGGTTCTCCGAAAGTAAAGATACCCAAGGAAATTGCCAAGGTCAAGCATGCAGATCTGATTGTCTGCGGGGCAACTGGTTTGAATGCAGTTGAACGCTTCCTGATCGGCAGCGTTTCCGAGCATATCACCCGCTATGCCCCATGTGATGTGCTTGTGGTCAGGACCGAAAAGGAACACGGAATAACAGTTAAAGGCCGCTGCTTCCCTGCAGCGGCCTTTATTGTTATGAATAGGCTTTATCCTTCAGGCGCCCTTTTGCTTTTTCCAGCGCCTTCTTTATTTGGGCAAACCCCGTTCCGCCCTGGCTGTTCCTTCTTGCAACAGCCGCCCTCGGGTCAAGGACCTCGTAAATATCCTCCTCAAAAAGGGTGCTTGCCTCCTTATACACTTCCATCGGCAGGCCGGAAAGGAAGCAGCCTCTGTTCACGCAATCAAGGACAAGCTTCCCGACAATTTCGTGAGCTTCCCTGAATGGCAAGCCTTTACCGGAAAGATAGTCAGCCAGCTCTGTCGCATTGGAAAAATCGCTTTTCGTGGCATTTTCCATTACTTCACTGTTAACCCTCATGGACCCAACCATGCCGGAAAAAATTTTAAGTGAGCCAATAACCGTTTTAACCGTATTAAACATGCCCTCTTTATCTTCCTGCATATCTTTGTTATAAGCAAGAGGCAGCCCCTTCAGCACAGTAAGCAGGCCGACAAGATTGCCATAGACTCGGCCGGTTTTTCCGCGGATCAGCTCTGCCATATCCGGATTTTTCTTTTGCGGCATAATGCTGCTGCCCGTTGCAAAGCTGTCATCCAGCTCAATGAACCGGAATTCCTGGCTCGACCAGAGAATGATTTCCTCGCTGAAACGGGACAGATGCATCATCAGAATGCTGCTTGCTGAAAGGAATTCAAGGATAAAATCCCTGTCGCTTACAGCATCCATGCTGTTTTCATAGATATCATCAAACCCGAGCAGACTGGCTGTCAGCTCGCGGTCGATTGGAAAGGTTGTACCGGCAAGGGCGCCTGCACCAAGAGGAGAAACATTGATCCTTTTCAGATTCTCGCTGTATCTCTCCTTATCCCTTTCCAGCATCCAGAAATAAGCCATCAGATGATGCGCAAACGAAATGGGCTGTGCCCTCTGAAGATGAGTATAGCCCGGCATGAGGGTTTCCACATTCTCCTCTGCCTGGGAAAGCAGGGCTGCCTGGAGCTCTTCAATCAGCTCGATAACATGTGCTGCCTGTTTCTTTAAATACAAGTGCATATCTGTTGCTACCTGGTCATTCCTGCTTCTGCCTGTATGAAGCTTGCCGCCGACAGGCCCGATTTCGTCCGTAAGAAGGCTTTCCAGGTTCAGATGGATGTCCTCAAGCTTTACGGAGAAAGGAAGCTCCCCTTCCCGGGATTTTTCCTTTAACAGCTTGAGCCCTTTTTGGATCTTCGCTGCTTCCTCTTTTTCAATGATGCCGCAGCGGGACAGCATTTCCACATGTGCAAGGCTTCCCTCTATATCTTCCTCAACAAGCTCCTGGTCAAAGGAGATGGATGCACCGAATTCATCCACCCATTCCTCTGCCGATTTCGTGAATCTTCCTCCCCAAAGTTTCTTCACACTGTCACCTTCTTATTCTGGACAATGCTTTGAACCTTGGTCGGCAGGCCCCATAGCTGGATGAATCCAACCGCGGCATTATGGTCGAATTCATCTTCAGATGTATAAGTGGCCAATTTTTCATCATAAAGTGAATATGGGGATTTTCTGCCTTCGACGATGCTGTGCCCCTTGAACAATTTCACCCTTACAGTTCCTGTCACATGCTTCTGCGTTTCCTCAAGGAAAGCCGTTAAAGCGTTTTTCAATGGGGAGAACCAAAGCCCTTCATAGATCAGCTCAGTCAGTTTTTTCTCGATGACAGGCTTGAAATGGGCAAGCTCTTTCACAAGCGTCAGATCTTCAAGTTCTTTATGCGCTTTGATCAGAGTCATGGCACCTGGACATTCATACACTTCCCTTGATTTGATGCCGACAAGCCTGTTCTCGACATGATCAATGCGCCCGACTCCATGCTTGCCTGCAATGATATTCAGCTCCAGGATCAGTTCTGAAAGAGGATAGGACTTTCCGTTCAGGCTTACCGGGACGCCTTTGCTGAATTCAATTTCAACGATATCAGGGGTGTCAGGCGTATACTCAAGGCTGGTTGTCAGATCGTATGCCTCTTCAGGAGGGGCAGCCCATGGATCTTCCAGGATCCCGCATTCGTTGCTGCGTCCCCAGAGGTTTTGGTCTATGGAAAACGGAGAATCCAGATTGATCGGGATCGGGATATTATTTTCCTTTGCATATTGGATTTCCTCTTCCCTGGACCATTTCCATTCCCTTACAGGCGCGAGCACCTTGAGGTCTGGATTAAGCGCCTGGATCGATACCTCGAATCTTACCTGGTCATTTCCTTTTCCTGTACAGCCATGGGCAACCGCAGCGGCGCCTTCCTTTTCAGCCACTTCAACAAGCTTTTTAGCAATAAGAGGCCTGGAAAGAGCGGATACCAGCGGGTATTTGCCTTCATATAGAGCATGCGCCTGCAGGGCAGCAAGTGCATATTCATTCGCAAACTCTTTTTTCACATCCAATACATATGATTGGACGGCTCCCACTTTAAGCGCCTTTTCCTGGATGAACTTCAGATCCTTGCCTTCCCCAACGTCAAGGCAGCACGCAACCACCGAGTAACCCTGGTCGCCAAGCCATTTGATCGCCACAGAAGTATCCAGACCGCCTGAGTATGCTAAAACAACTTTTTGATTTGACATGAAAATTTCCTCCTCTATAGATGAACGAATAAATATTCATTTAAATTATGTTTTTATACATTTAACTAGTTAATACTCTAACAATATTCCAGGATTAATTCAATAGTTATTCGTTAAAATGTATAAAAATTTATTGGTGACAGGCACCTATACCAGTCGGCCGACTGGTATAGGTGCCTGTCACCATGTACAATAAAAGCAGCCTATTTTTGGGGGACGGATGAGATGGAGGATGTTTTCATTTTGGATAAGCGCATGGGGATTGCTGTTCCTGTGCTGGATGGCGAGTGGGAAGAGTACCCGCAGGAGGATCGCCAGGAAATTTTGTATATATGGGAGAAGATACGCGGGGGGATCCCGGACAGGATATCAGAGCTTGAGACGCAGATAAACCGCAGACAGGACCGGCTCGCAGATGAAGAGAATTTTGAGCTTTCATGCAAATTGAACAGTGAGATTGCGGATCTTGCTTCCATCATCAACGATCTTTGGCTGTGGTACAGGGCCAATCAGGAAATCGGGGGAAAACTGCATCGCTGATTTAAGCTCTATAGAGAATATTATTCAGGGCATAGCAAAAAGGCGGGGCGCCATGATGGCGCCCCGCCCCCTTTTTATACAAGATCTTTCTTTACTTCCCTTATAACATGCCCCAGCTCGGGAATGATCAATAGATTCATGGCCAGCCTTACTGCACCTGAAGAGCCCGGTGTGGAAAAGACAGCTGTATTCTCGATGATGCCCGCAGAAGCGCGTGATAGGATGGCAGCAGAGCCGATGTCCTCCTGGTAGCTCAGCATACGGAATAATTCCCCGAAGCCGCTAATTTCCTTTTGATAAAGGGCACTCACCGTTTCAATAGTTACATCCCTTAATGCGATTCCTGTCCCGCCATTGGTAAGGACTGCATCGATTTCCGGATCTGAACATCCGTCCAGGACCGCCTGACGGATCTTTTCTTTTTCATCAACGACAATCTGGTAGGAACTTACCCTGTGGCCTTCTGCTTCAAGAAGTTCCTTCATCAGCCTTCCGCTTTTATCGGTCTCCGGATTTCTTGTATCACTGATGGTAATGATTTTGCATCTGACTGTTTTGGGGGCTTCTTTTTTGTGTTCCTCGCTGCTCATCTCACTTCACCCTGTTTCTTCAGCAGATACCTGTACTGATAATATTTGTGTGCAAAGTCAGTGACCTTCCTGGTAAACTGATAGTTTGCCCCTGCTCCTATGGCCATGCTGACAAGCGGGATGCCCTGGATGGATTTCCTTTTGAAAGCTGCTATGGCCAGGCCTTTGAAAAGCTGTTTGATCGGCTGGCCCATCCATGCGATGTCCGTCAGTTCCTCCTGCCCCTCATAAAAATAAGCTTCTTCCGCATTCTCCAGTTCGGCCAGAAGCTGTTCCCAGGCCTGTCCCTGAAGCCGCGGCGGCAGGATCGATGCGCAAAACACCTTTAAAGAAGCCATCATCTCATAAGGCGTGTTCACTTCAATCCCATATGTCATTGCAATGAGCTGGACTGCACGCAAATTGATGACAGCCATGGCAGGAAGATCGGATCCAAGCAGCAGCACACCGCCTGTCCCCGAAGCCCCTCCCTGTGCAAATGAATAAAGGCGGTGGCGTGCGATCTGCTGATTGGCTATGTATTGCAGCTGATTGATGTCCAATGAGGCCAGATCTTCCACTGTTTCAATGCCGGCATCAAAGATGCGGCCTGCAGAAAGGATCCGTTCCTTTGCATCCAGCTGGAGCTGTGAGCTTTGGATCAAGGCATGGAGATGGAACAGCCAGTTATCCAGGGAAGCAAAAAATTGCTGCTGAGTTTTCTCAGGAAGCAGCAGGAACGCTTTTTCTAAATATTTGTCATAGGTCAGCTCCAAATCATTGGATTCATACTGTGCCAGCTTGTCTTCCCATTGTGCGATCTCAGATAAAGCCTTTTCTTCCCGTCCGTTTAGTGCCATATCTTCATCCTCCTTGCCGGTGTTTTTGTTCAGTATAGCATATTGATTCAGGCAAATCCTGTTTCATTGAATGGAGAAAGCAGAAAAACAAAAGGACAAAAAAGCCTTGGCTTCTTTGTCCTTTCAATCATTCAAATATTATTTCGCCAGCCTTACAACATCCCTGGCGATCATGACTTCTTCATTTGTAGGGATGACGATGACCTTGACCGGTGAGTGAGGATAGTTGACAAACGTTTCCTCACCGCGGACCTTGTTCAATGCAGGGTCCCAATATACGCCCATGAATTCCAGTCCCTGAAGGACGCGTTCACGGATTTCTGCACTGTTTTCGCCAATGCCGGCTGTAAAGATGATGGCATCAACTCCGTACATGCGGGAAGCATAAGAACCGATATATTTATGGATCCGGTTTGCGAATACTTCAAGAGCAAGCTCTGCTCTTTCATTTCCTTCAGCTGCCTGTACCTCGATATCGCGAAGGTCGCTTGAGAATCCTGAAACTCCGAGCATTCCGCTCTCTTTATTCAGTACGTTAAGTACTTCATCAGCAGACTTGCCTGTTTTCTCCATGATGAATGGAATCAAGGCAGGGTCGATATTCCCAGAGCGGGTACCCATCGTCACACCGGCAAGCGGTGTGAAGCCCATGGATGTATCAATGGATTTTCCGCCTTCAATGGCCGCGATGCTTGCACCGTTACCCAGGTGGCAGGAAAGCAGGCGAAGCTGCTCAAGCGGACGGCCAAGAAGCTCTGCTGCACGCTCTGATACATATTTATGTGAAGTTCCGTGGAAGCCGTATTTACGGATGCCGAACTTCTCATAATACTCATAAGGAAGGCTGTACAGGAACGAGCTTTCCGGCATTGTCTGATGGAATGCAGTATCAAAAACAGCTACTGCCGGCACATTTGGAAGCACCTGCTGGAATGCCTTGATTCCTGTAATGTTTGCAGGGTTGTGAAGAGGAGCCAGCTCGGATAGTGCATCAATTTTACTCAGCACGTCTTCCGTGATGACCGCAGAATCTGCAAACTCTTCTCCTCCATGTACTACACGGTGGCCGATTCCTTCAATTTCATCCAGTGATTCGATGATCTTCAGATCAGTCAGCTTATTGAGCAGAAGCTTGACTGCAACCTCATGGTCAGGAATTTCCGTGACTTCCGTCTGCTTCTCGCCGTTAACAGAAATACTGAAAACTGCATCGTTCAGACCGATTCGTTCAATAAGACCTTTTGTGATTACTTCTTCGCTTGGCATTTCAAATAATTGAAATTTCAATGAAGAACTTCCAGCATTAATTGCAATAATTTTCGCCACGATATGTCGCTCCTTTTAAATGCGGACTCGCATACGTCCTGTATGTTTAACCAGTGCAATGGGGACCATGGGGAAATATGTATCTTTTTTCCCTCCAGGATGCCAGCCTTTATATAACACCGATGCTAATCTAATGCCTGATGTGGTACACATTTATTGTGTGCAACTGGCATCATTTTATCTCTCAATTCCCCATTTAATCACTGTGCTTGCATGATTTCAAGGAACATTCATAATTGGTATCGTTTACAGTAAAAATTAAATGTATTCCGATATTTCGGTGATTTCCGCTTCTTATTTTCCATTACCCTTGCGGCTCTTCTGCTAAAACAGAACTTCCATAAAAAGACTGGAGACGAAAATGCGGGTTCCCTTGCGCTACCTTCTTCCTTAAGACTTCTGCCGGCAGGTTCGGCTGCTCCATTCATTCTTTCCTTCTTATGCAAAAAGAAAAAGCATGATCCACTTCGGAATCATGCTTTTGTCACTCTATATCTTGTTTTCCCTGAACCAGGCATCCACCTGCTTAAGTATCCTCTCGACCTGTTCAGTTTTCGAAAGGCTCGGCATGTTCACAAGCAGGGCTTGCTTTGGAGCTGTGACCCCTTCACCCTTTTTCTGGAGGATAAAGACGCTTTTTGCAGCATTTTTATTTTTAAACAATGTTTCCGGGAGCTGGAGCAGGCCCTGGATGATGCTTGTCTTGCTTATATACGCCTTCAGCTTGTCCGCCTGTTCGCTTTCAAACAGGCCATTTGGCACAATCAGGAACAGATAGCCGCCTTCCTTTACATGGCGCATGCTCTGTTCCAGGAAAAGGTGATGGGCATAAGAATGGCCCTCATCTGCCTTCAGCTCAAAGTCCTGCGCCCTTATGTCGTTGGGATAATACCCCACCGGAAGGTCGCTGATGACTGCATCCACGCTTTCAATGAACAGCGGCTCAAGGCTGTCCTGGTTATAGAATTGGATGGGGTGCTTCTGGAGGTTGGCATTGATGTAGGCAAGCTTGATGAGGAGGTCATCCACATCTGCCCCGACTGCTTCAATGCTTTTTCCTTCCTGCTGATTGATGACAGTCGTAAGGAGATTCCCTGTCCCGACCGCCAGATCCAGAAGGCGGAAAGATTTCGCTCCGACAAATTTATTCACCAGATAACCCGTCAGCATTCCGACAGCATCCGGGGTCATCTGATGGTTTGGCTGCACATTTTCCTTCATGCCCTTTAAAATGGCCAGCTGAAATGACTTTCTGATATTCTCGCTTGTATATAGGTCAAGATTCAGCGACTCATAGCTTTTTTTCAGCCTTTTTACATTAAGCTCACTGAGTCCGTCCTGGAGAATGGACTCTTGAAAAATATTATCGCCTGTTTCTGCAAGCGCCTCTAAATATGTACATTGCAGTTCTTCCTGCAAGATCACAGCTGTTTCATTAAAGACTGAGAACAGTTCTTCTACGGGAGTGATACTCACTAATTCATTCCTCCTGCTAAAATATTATTGTCTTATTGTAACGGGGTTCCGGCAGGATCACAAGCCCGCCGCCTGCCATTCAGGAGATTGGGGAATACAGCCTGGGCAATCTTAAGGCATACAAAAACCCCGATTGCCCGGGGTTCTTCGAAGTTTATTCAGCTTGCCTTGCAGCTTCCACTGCAGCTTCGTAGTCAGGATGGTCAGTTGCTTCGCTCACATATTGGGCATAAACCACTTTGTCATTGGAATCAACAACAAATACTGCCCGTGCAAGAAGGCGGAGCTCCTTGATTGCTACTCCGTAAGCTTCACCGAAAGAAAGGTCGCGGTGGTCTGAAACTGTCTGCACATTTTCAATGCCGGCAGCTGCGCACCAGCGCTTCTGTGCAAAAGGAAGATCTACGCTGACTGTAAGAACTTTTACATTATCAAGCTTTGATGCTTCTTCATTGAATCGGCGCGTCTGAGCGTCGCAAACGCCTGTGTCAATAGAGGGAACAACACTGATCAGTCTTACCTGGCCCTTGGAATCCGCAAGCGTCACCTCAGTTAAGTCATTGGCAAGCACTTTGAATTCCGGAGCCTGGTCTCCTGCTTTCACTTCATTCCCCAGCAAAGTAACCGGATTTCCTTTAAAAGTAATTGATGCCATTGGTTTCTTCCTCCTTATTTTTTCATATATGTACAGTGCAATCATACTTCCTGGAAAATCTTTTTGCAATGAAAAGCCATTTATTCCAGCAATAGAAAAGGCTGTCTCCGGGGAAGAAGACCAGCCTTTTCAAACATCCATTCTAGAAGTCCAGGTCATGCTTTGGTCCATTGTATTCGTTCGAGCGGTTCTGGCTGCTTTGGCCTTCGTTCTTTCCATCCTGGCCGCTGTTCCCGGACCCGTTATTCTTTGACATCATCTGCTGGATCTTATCAACAGCCTGAGGGGCCAAATCAAGGATTTTTTCATATAGATGTGTGCTCTCATCCAGATGGACCATTTTAACTCCGTGGGAACTTACGATTAAAAAAGCAATCGGTGTAATGGAAACTCCGCCGCCGCTTCCTCCGCCAAACGGATGCTTCGGTTTGCCTTCTCCCTCGCGGCCTGAACCTTCAAGCATAAACTCACTGCCGCCTGCTGCAAAGCCGAAACCGACCTTTGATACGGTAAGGATCACACTTCCATCAGGAGTTTCAACCGGGTCCCCGATGATTGTATTCACATCAATCATTTCTTTCAAATTTTCCATTGCGGTCGTCATCAAGCCTTGTATCGGATGATCAGACATAATAAACTTCCTCCTCATCTAAACGGATTTTGTTTTATTATCAGATAGCACGGATAACGGCTTTGTCCTAAAGTCCGGCATTCCGCCTTTCCAATATTTAATCAGTTTAATTCCTGCCAACATAGCTTGCCCGATGCGGAATTGAAACATACATGAAAAACGGGTTTGGGAAACAGCAGCCTGAAAATGGGGGGTCACCGACAAAACGGGCATGTCCCTCATCCTCATATAGCGGCTGAGAATGCCGACCAGGCTTCCTTTTGCAGACCAGATTATCCCTGCAAGGACAGCAGTGTGCGCCGCATCACCGATTCCGGCCATGGTATGCCATTCGATATCCCTGATTGCCACCTTTTTCAGAAATCGCCGGATGATCGTGTGGAGGCCAAATACATGGCGTATCAGCTCCTCGGCATCCATGATACTGTTCAGGAAGTCCTCCGGCGTGAATTTTTTCCGGTCTTCCTGCTTCTTCTCCTCCTTCCGGCCGGCTTCCACTTTCTCTTCAACCACAATGGAAGGGGAGTCATCATCGATTTTTATCAGCGGAACCTGTATGTTATAGCGGATAAGGCCGAACCAGGCCCGGAACTTTAAAGATATATGGTCATTATCCTGGCCATGATAAAAGTTAAAATAAACTGTTAGCTTTGAGAAAAGAAGAATAATGAGCAAAAGCAGAATGACTGCCGCTGCTGCCCCAAGGATCAGCCACCACATCCGATCACCCCCTATTAACAGGCTGGTGTATTTTTTCGCATTAGTCTCCTGCTAAAGATATCCAGACGCTAAATCTAGGCTTTCCTTTTGGGAAAAAAAATAAACCTGCCGGCAGCAGGCCGGCAGGCGATTCTTTCAATTATTCCTTATTTTCTTTCGTGAATGACACTTGTATCGGCAAACAGGTCATGAAGCCCCTGTTTTTTCGGGAGAAAAGCGACAATGATATAGCCAATATAAATAGTGGCTGAAATGAAGCGCCCGATCCACTCCCTGAACAATATGGTGGTCCAGGACATTTCTTCATCTTTAAGACTGACTACTTTCAGCCCAAATATCATTTTCCCAAGCGTCTGCCTGAAATACTTTGTCATCAGGACAAAATAGGCATAAAAAATGATGCTTGTGACGATATTTGCGGGAGTGAAAATCCCGGAATCGGCAAGGGGAAGATCCGCCGCCCGAAAAATCGGATGCACGATGATGCGGTTAATGCTGCCTATAACAATGAGATCGGCCAGATAGGCCCAGAACCTCATCCAGAAACCGGCAAAACGGACAGATGCCGCATGATCTTCATATGACGGGCTGGCTGGTGAATGATTGTCAGCAGGCAAATCCTTTTCCAAATGGCTGTCTAATGTGGTCATTTGCCATCCCTCCTCATTCTGAATACATGTACATCAGCCGCGGGGCATTCGGCTGTGACAACAGCTTCATCATGCCGGCCATTTCAATATCATCGCCCATCACCTTCCGCGCACCCATGCTGAACAAGGAGCCAAAGCCCATATTTTCCGAATAGCTGACAACCTGTGCACCCTTAAGCTTATGGTCTTTCTCCAGTTCATCTACAACATCTTCAAAGAAGCCGAAACCATCAATCAGATTGAGCTCTTTTGCCTGGCGGCCGTCATAGATCCGTCCGTCGGCGATTTTCCGCACCTGATCTGCCGGGATGCCCCTTCCTTCAGAAATGACTTTAACAAAGCCTTCATAAGAATTGTCGATCATAGACTGGAGGATCTCCCGTTCTTCTTCCGTCATCTCCCTTGAAGGGCTCATAATGTCTTTATAAGGCCCGCTCTTGATCGTGACAAATTCTACGCCATACTTTTCGGCAAGCCCTGCATAATTATATCCCTGCATGATGACACCCAGGGAGCCTGTCAGGGTTTCAGGGCTGGCATAGATTTTTTCAGCAGGTGCCGAAATATAATAGCCGCCGGAAGCAGCCATGGATCCCATAGATATGTACACAGGCTTTTTCGCTTCCTTCTGGATTTCCACGATCTTATCATGGATCTCCGAGCTTTCCACTACACCGCCACCCGGGGAATTCACGCGAAGAATGACCGCTTTCACACTATCATCCTCTTTAACATGGTCCAGCTTTTTCATGAAAGATTTGTGGTTATAGCCGGGACTGGCAAACAGTGAGCTGGCATCTCCTGCATCCTGGATGGTCCCATCTACATTCAGGACGGCAATTTTCTTTGAACTGCTGCCCGGTTCAATGATTTCTTCGGCAAATGCTTCATCAACTGGAAACATATCCGCAAAAGTGCTTTCGGCATTTCTAAATGCGAATGTCGACAGCACACTAGTAATAATGGAGAAAAACAGCAGTGCAGCGGCTATTCCAAGAGCCGCCCATCTTTTCCCATTCATATCTTCTCCTCCTTTTTTTCCTTTTCCAAGTGTTAATACGCAATAACTTTTAAAATGTTTCAAAAACATGTACACTGATGACAATAAACGTTATTGCCGCAAAATACCAATCATACGCAAATATTATCATTTTGAATAGGAGGAATGAAAGTGACGCGCCGAAACTTATATTTTTACCATAAGAAAGATACTGAAATGATGGAAAAAGCAGGCCATCTTTATGAGCTTGCCGAAAAATACGGATTTACCATTGTCAATGACTTTAAGCAGGCTAATATCATTGTGAGCATTGGCGGCGACGGGACCTTCCTTCAGGCCGTCCGCAAGACCGGCTTCCGCGAGGACTGCCTGTACGCGGGCATCTCTACGACCGGCACATTGAGCATGTACTGCGATTTCCATATTGATGACACATCCAAGATGATTGAAGCAATGGCCAATGAACAGATTGAAGTCAGGAGATACCCGACGATGGAGATTAAGGTGGATGATGAATCCTCCTTCTATTGCCTGAATGAATTCAGCATAAGGTCTGCGATCATCAAAACATTTGTTATGGATGTATTTATCGATAATCTCCATTTCGAAACCTTCAGGGGCGACGGCATGATTGTTGCAACCCCGACAGGCAGTACAGCCTATAATAAATCGGTCAATGGCGCCATTGTTGACCCTATGCTCCCTTGCCTGCAGGTCAGCGAACTGGCATCCCTGAACAATAACCGCTACAGGACACTTGGTTCTTCATTCATCCTGAGCAGCGGCCGCAGCCTGACCCTCAGAGTCATCCAGGACGGCAATGACCACCCGACAATGGGAATGGACAACGAAGCACTAAGCATCCAGCATGTCGAAAAAATCGAAGCCAAACTGAGCGGCAAACAAATCAAGACTGTCAAGCTTAAGGACAACTCCTTCTGGGAAAAGGTGAAGAGGAGTTTTCTATAATAAAAGCGGGATTGTCTGAACATTGTTAAAAACCCGCAGCGGAGTCATGTATCCCGATACAGATGGGATACATGACTTCCTTTTTTTCTCCATACCCATGTATCTTAGGGGTCTGTTGGAATACATGACTTCCCTTTTTTCTCCACACCCATGTATCCCAGGAGCCTGTTTGAGTACATGACTTCCCTTTTTTCTCTGCACTCATGTATCCCAGGAGCCTGTTGGAATACATGACTTCTCTTTTTTCTCCACACCCATGTATCCCAGGAGCCTGTTTGAGTACATGACTTCCCTTTTTTCTCTGCACTCATGTATCCCAGGAGCCTGTTGGGATACATGACTTCTCTTTTTTCTCCACACTCATGTATCCCAGGAGCCTGTATGAGTAGATGACTTCCCTTTTTTCTCCACACACATGTATCCCAGGAGCCTGCTGCGATACATGAATTCACTTATTCTCCCGCCCCCACGCACCTCAAAATCCCGGTCCGGGTTCACCGTCTCCTAAGCATAAAAGCCCTTTGGCTGCCCGCCCTGCACGCACCTAACCTGCTGCTCTGGCCAAGGGACATACAATTAGAAAAAGGAAGAGGCCTTTGCCTCTTCCTTTTTACATCCCCAGCCCTTTCCCATGCTTCCATTTCATATTGGCAAATAACTTCGTCCTGGACAGCGAGTAGACGGTCAAAGCAAGCCAAATGAACAAGAATGCGACCATGTGGGTCTTTGTGAATTCTTCACCATATACAAAAATGCCTAGCAGCAGTGTTAATGTCGGGGCGATATACTGCAGATAACCGAGCATGGAAAGCGGGATTTTCTGTGCCCCTTTGGCAAAATACAGAAGCGGGATAGCAGTGGCTGCCCCTGCACCGATCAGCAGCAGATCCGTTCCTGTTGAAATGGCCAGGAAGGACTGCTTTCCGTCTGCAAATAAATAGATCAGATATCCAAGTGCCAATGGCATGACTACCATCGTTTCGAGCGTCAGTCCAATGGCAGATTCCACCTTGATCAGTTTCTTTGCCAAACCGTAAAGGCCAAAAGATAAAGCAAGCGCAACCGCAATCCATGGAAATCTGCCATAAGAGAGGGTCATGATAAGCACACCCGCCGCCGCCAGCAGGAAAGAAACTGTCTGCACAGAGGAAAGCTTTTCTTTTAAAACGACTATACCCAGAAGGACACTGACCAGCGGGTTGATATAATAGCCAAGGCTCGCTTCAATCATCTGGCCGGAATTGACTGCCCAAATATATATGAACCAGTTGCAGCTTACGAGCAGAGAGGCAATTGTCAGAGCGAGCATCTGCTTCTTGTTATTCCGTATCCCTCTCAATGTCAGAATAAAATCCGGCCATTTCCTGGTCAGGACAAGTACAGCCAGCATAAAGATGAAAGACCAGAAAACCCGGCTGGCCAGGATTTCATCAGCACTCACATGATTGAGAAGCTTCCAGTAGATCGGCAGGATGCCCCATATCAAATAAGACAGCCCTGCGTACAGGGCCCCTTGTTTTACTTCAGTATCTGTCATTGTTGGTTAGCCTCGATTCTTTCTGATATCGGAATAATTATAAAGCCAAAAGAAAAAAACTGGCAACCTATTCGTTTTAGCAGGCATTCGCCCGTTTAAACCTGTCCGCGCTTATAAACGGTTTTTCCTCCTATTACTGTCTCATTGACTCGTGTACGGAGGAGTGCCTCCGGCTCTTCTTCGAATATATTCCGGTCAAGGATTGTGAAGTCAGCAAGATATCCATCCTTGATCATTCCCCTCTCATCTTCATGGCAGATTGCAAATGCGCTGCCTTTTGTATATAAGGAAACAGCTTCGTACATGGATAACGCCTCCTCTTTGATATAGGCAATCCTCCCGGGGTCATCGCTGCTGGTTCTTGTAACCGCAGAATGGATGCCGAGGAGCGGGTCGGCTTGCTCGATTGGCGCATCAGATCCGCCTGCACATGGGATGCCTTCATCAATCAATGTTTTCCAGGCATAACAGTAATCCATATGCTCTTCGCCGATCCTGCTGATGACCCACGGAAAGTCAGAAGCCAGGAATCTTGGCTGTATATCCAGTATGAGAGGAAGCTTTTTTGCCCTTGGAATGAGTTCTTTCCGCAGTATCTGTGCATGAATGAGCCGGTCCCTGCCTTTTCCTTTCAGCGGGTATTTTTCAATGCTGTTCAGTGACATTTCAAAAGCCCTGTCACCGATGGCATGTATGGCAACCGGCATATCCAGCTCTCTGGCTTTGATCAATAGACCGTCAAGCTGATCCTGTGTAAAAATGGCCACTCCTGAGGTTGAAGGATCATCCGCATACGGATGGCTCAGCAAAGCAGTCCGGCCTCCCAATGCTCCGTCTGAAAAGATCTTCATGGCACCGAATTCTATCCAATCATCCCCGCCAAGATAATTTCCGCCGTCAAGCTTCATGTCATTGATTACCTCGTGATGGACGAGCAGGTGGGCCCGGAAAGGCAGTTTATCTTCACCGATGACCTCCTTGAAAGTCCCATAGGTCCCATGGAAACCGCCATAATAATTAAGATCCTCAGTATGTGCCCCCGTAAGGCCCATTGCATAGGCATCCTGGATGGCTGCGCGCATTGCCGTCTCCAGATACTCCTTTGAAGCACCAGGGAGAATAGAGAAGATTAGCTCCTGTGCCTGGTCTTTCAGCAGGCCTGATGGAAGGCCTGCTTCATCTTTTTCAATGACCCCGCCTGGAGGGCAAATGGTTTCAGGGATAATTCCGCCTGCTTCCAATGCTTTCGAATTGACGGCAATCGCGTGCCGGCAGATTCTTTTCAGGCAGACTGGATGTTCAGGGACTGCTTCATCAAGCTCCTTTGCCAGTATGGGGGCAGGGATATCCCATAAATTTTCGTTCCAGCCCTCGCCAATGACCCAGCTGCCTTTTGGAAACTTTTCGGCATACTCCTTCACAGCATCAAGCACTTCTGTTTTAGAGGTGCAGCCGGACAAGTCAAGTCTTATCAGCCTTTCCCCATGTCCGATCAAGTGCATATGGCTGTCCACAAATCCGGGCAGCATCAGGCTTCCCTCAAGGTCCCTCATTTCAGAAGGCTTTACCGAGTAGTTTCTTTTCAATTCTTCCAGCGGCCCTGCCCTCAGGATCTTTCCATTCTCCGTCATAACCGCTTCGGCTTTATGCCCTTCTTCCTGAAGGGTGTATATATATCCTCCATGCCATAGTGTCCGCATCTTCTTATTGCTCCTTTTCTTTCTATTCTGCACAGTTAAAAATCCGCTGTGCCTGCTGATCTGATTATATCTTCTTTCGGGACACAAAAAAACTGAGCTTTAAAAAAGCTCAGCGAAATCTTTTTTACAGGAGCTCCCAGCTGGATACTAGCTGCGGGCAGCCTCCTCCATTTCTTTTTTCCTCAGCTCTACCCTGCGGATCTTTCCTGACGTGGTCTTCGGAAGCTCTGAAAGAAACTCGATCCTGCGTGGATATTTATAAGGGGCAGTCAGCTCCTTTACATGCTCCTGCAAGGTATTAATGAGATCCGGCTTATCTTCGGCGACGCCATCCTGCAGGACAATAAAGGCTTTGACGACTGCTCCGCGGATTTCGTCCGGGCTCGCCACAACGGCACATTCCTTTACGTACGGGTGCTTGACAAGAGCATCCTCCACCTCAAACGGCCCGATTGTATATCCGGAGCTGATGATAATATCATCTCCCCTGCCTTCAAACCAGAAATACCCGTCTTCATCCTTTTTCGCTTTGTCTCCGGTCACATAATATTCACCCCTGAATTGCATGGCGGTCCGTTCAGGATCCTTATAATAATTTTTAAATAACGCAGGGGTTTCAATATGGACGGCGATATCCCCCACTTCCCCAGGTCCGCATGCCTTTCCATCTTCATTGATGATCTCAACAGAATTGCCGGGAATCGGCTTTCCCATCGAACCAGGCCTAAGCTCCATCCCTTTTGTTATGCCGACCAGCAGGGTGTTTTCCGTCTGGCCGTATCCGTCCCGCACTTCAATATCAAAATGCTTTTTGAAAGCATCAATCACTTCGCGGTTAAGCGGCTCTCCGGCTGAGACGGCACTATGAAGATCCGGGAGGCTGTATTCAGCAAGATTGTCGGCCTTTGCCATCAGCCTGTATTCTGTAGGTGTGCAGCAAAGAACATTGACTTTATAATCCTGAAGGAGTGCAAGATATTTTTTCGGCTCGAATTTCCCGGAATACACCAGTCCTGTTCCCCCTGATCCCAGAACGGAGAGGAAGGGGCTCCATATCCATTTCTGCCAGCCGGGGCCTGCAGTTGCCCAGACAGTATCCCCTTCATTGATGCAAAGCCAGTTGGGCCCGGCGGCACGGAGATGTGCGTATGCCCAGCCATGTGTATGTACAACTCCCTTAGGATTGCCCGTGGTACCGGAAGTATAGGACAGGAAAGCCATGTCGTCCCTGCTTGTTCCCGCAGTCTCCATGATATCAGAGGCTGCGTCCATCTTTTCATCCAGCGAAGTCCAGCCTGGGACAGGCTCTCCAATCACAAACTTAGGCAGGCCCTCTGCTTCAGAAACATCTGCAAATTGCTCTGTAAACGGCGAAAAGCATACGATGGCTTTCACATCGCCATGATTGATCCTGTACTGGATATCTTTAGAGCGGAGCATCTCTGAGCAGGGAATGACTACCAGGCCCATTTTTAGTGCCGCTATGTACGTCTGGTATGCTTCTATAAGGCGCGGGACCATGATCAGGACTACATCCCCCTGCCTTAGGCCGTTTCCTGAGAAAACGTTTCCAATTTTGTTGACATTGGACAGGAGCCTGGAATATGTAATTTCCTTTCTTTGTCCTTCCCCGCTTTCCCACAGGATGGCAGTTCTTTCAGGAGCTTCTGCAAACTTTTCCATTTCAGAGACCAGATTATATTTTTCCGGCGCCAGCAGATCTTCACGCTTCATGTTATATGTCCTCCTAATCTGAAATTAGTATTCATGTGCTTAATTATACATAATTTTTTAAATATTTAAAATGCAAAGCATAAAGTAAAGGAGCAGGCTGTGAGCCTGCTCCTTTGTAGCCATATTATTTATTTTTCGATTAGCGTTGGAAACCTCCAAGCTGTTGTTCAGCCATTTGAACTAAACGCTTAGTGATTTCTCCTCCTACTGAACCGTTAGCGCGTGAAGTTGTTTCAGCGCCAAGGTTAACACCAAATTCAGTAGCGATTTCGTATTTCATTGAGTCAAGAGCTTGCTGTACGCCAGGTACTAGAAGCTGGTTAGAGTTGTTGCTGCTTGCCATGTGATCTCACCTCCTTGTGAGTTTAGAATGTGTAGAATCACATGGCTTCATACAAATAATAATTGGTAATGTTTTCATCACCCGTCCGATTTTTCATTCTTTCTAGAAAAGATCGTCCTCACTGCCGCTGACGGCTTCATACGGCTTGATGTGAATAGTTTCAATATGCTCCACAGCTTTTGCAATAAGCGCATCAAAATCAACAAAACTTTCATAATATGCTGCTTTATCAAGCTTAGGCTTCGTTTTTGGAGAAGCCGGGACAAATACGGTGCAGCAGTCATCATATGGCAGGATGGATATATCATGGGTGTCAATTTTCTGTGCAACCTCAATAATATCGGTCTTGTCCATTGTGATCAGCGGGCGCAGTACCGGCGTGCTTGTCACTTCATTGATGGCGTACATGCTGTCCAGTGTCTGGCTTGCAACCTGCCCGAGGCTTTCACCGGTTATGACTGCGAGCCCTCCATGCTTTTCCCGGACGAGATCCGTAATTTTAAGCATCAGCCTTCTCGTGGTTGTCATCGTATAATTTTCAGGCACCTGCTTTTGGATGAGCTGCTGGATTTCCGTAAAAGGAACAATATGAAGAACCATTTGGCCTGTATAACCCGCCAGCTTTTCAGCCAGGTCAACCACCTTTTGCTTCGACCTTTCGCTGGTGAAAGGAGGGCTGTAGAAATGGACAGCTTCTACATCAAGCCCTCTTTTCATGGATAAATAGCCTGCGACGGGGCTGTCTATGCCGCCTGACAGCATGAGCATCGCCTTGCCGCCTGAGCCTGCCGGCATCCCTCCGGCTCCCTGGATATTTTCGCATGAGAGATAGGCGGCTTCCGGCCTTATCTCAGCCTGGAGATTGATATCAGGCTTTTTCACATCCACTTTCAAGCCTTCCATATTCTTCAGGATATGTGAGCCAAGAGCATGGTTCAGTTCTCCGGTGTCAAGGTGAAAGCTTTTATCCGCTCTCCGCGCCGATACCTTGAAGGTATCTCCATCCTTGTATACCCGTTTTAAAAGTGCCAGGGCAGCTTCCTTGATTTTTTCTATATCCTTTTCAGCTTTCACAGCAGGACTGAAGGATTGGATGCCAAAGACCCCTTTGAGCTTCTCGATGATCTCGTCCCCATTTTCACCGTTAAGCTGGATGAACATCCGGTCCCTCTGGCCCTCGATCCTGATGGCTGGGTAGCTGTGCAGAACTTTCTTAATGCTTCTTTTCAGCTTCTCGACAAATTTCCCCCTGTTTCGGCCTTTTGTTGAAATTTCTCCATAGCGGATTAATATGCGGTCATAATTCATTTATTTCATTACCTTCCTTAGCTTTTTCGCTGTTTCTTCAATTGCCTGCAGCACAGCTTCTGCTTCCTCTGCTGTATTATCATAAGAAAGGCTGATCCTGATGCTGCTTGCCGCAGCCTCCTCAGGAATGCCCATTGCCAGCAGTGTCTTGCTGACTGCTTTCTTCTTCGAGGAACAGGCGCTGGTGGTGGAGACATATATATTTTTTTCCTCAAGGCTATGCACCAATACTTCTGCCTTCAAGCCTTGTGCAGAAAAATTGAGAATGTGCGGGGCCGAGCCTTCAAGCGGTGTATGGACAGAGATCCCTTCAATGGATTCCAGTCCTTCCCTCAGCAAACATTTAATCCTATTAAGCGGCCCCAGTCCGTTCCTGTGCCTCTCAAGGCTGATCCTGAGCGCCTTGGCCATACTGACAATCCCTGGAACATTCTCTGTTCCGCTCCGCTGGTTCCATTCCTGGCTTCCGCCTGAAAATAGCGGCGAAAGCTTGACGCCTTCCCTGATGTAAAGGACACCCGTGCCCTTTAAACCGTGGAATTTATGGGCAGAAATGGTGCAAAGGTCTATTTCATTTTCTTGAAAATCAAGCGGCACCTTTGCAATTCCCTGTACATGATCCACATGGAAAAGCACTTTCGAATAAGGCTTGAGCATTTTGCCGATTTCAGCAATCGGCTGGATGGTGCCAACCTCATTATTAACATGGATGACACTCACAAGAATTGTATCATGGCATAAGGCAGCCTCAATGTCCTTCGGCCTAATTCTCCCATCCTCGTCTACAGGAATATACGTAACGCGGAAACCGAGCTCTTTCAGCTGTTCAAAGGCTTCTGCCACTGATGAATGCTCTGATTCAGTCGTAATAAGATGGCGCCCCCTGCCTTTATGCATCATGGCAGTCCCTTTTACAGCCAGATTATTGCCTTCGGTTCCGCCCGAAGTAAAGAAGATTTCCTTCTGGCCGGCTCCCAGGAGCTCGGCAACCTGCAGCCTGGCCTGTGACAGGAGCTTTTCTGCCCTGCCGCCGATTCCATGCAAAGACGAGGGATTGCCAAAGTAATCTAAGGCCACCTTATTAAATGAATCCAGCACTTCTTTATATGGTTTAGTTGTTGCACTATTATCAAAGTAAATCATGGGTCTTCCCCTTCCTTGAAAAACCGTTTAGCCAATAGTAAATCTTATCATACTGGGACAATGTTTTCACCTGCATAATCTTTTAGTTTTCTTCGGAAGCGAAAAGCAGAACAGAGGCAGTGATAAAAGCCTGAATATTTTGACTATCATTCCTTTCGACAAATTTCTCACTTCCTGTGTTAGTATGTTAAATGTTCTAAACATTTCGATAGACAGTCATGGAGGTTTGTATGAATAATAAGAGCCTATCCAGCAGGGAAATAATCGCAATAGGACTGATGCTTTTCGCTCTTTTCTTTGGGGCAGGGAATATGATTTTCCCTCCATATCTCGGGCAGGAATCGGGTGCCAGCATGGGAAAAGCCATCATTGGATTTCTCATAACCGGTGTCGGCCTCCCGCTTCTGGGAGTCATCAGCATAGCCAAAGCCGGAGATCTCCGGACGCTTGCTGGAAGAGTCCACCCTTTATTCGGGGCTGCCTTTACATTGCTTTTGTATCTGGCCATCGGCCCGCTATTCGGGATTCCGCGGACCGGAACCGTTGCCTACGAAATTGGCATCACTCCGTTTTTGCCTGATGCCGTTTCTAAATATGGGATGATGCTGCTTTTTTATACCATAATCTTTTTTTCCGTCACAGCTTGGCTTTCGATGAACCCGTCTAAGCTTGTGGACCGGATCGGAAAATTATTTACTCCGATTCTCCTTGCCATATTGTCCATTCTGGCTGTAAAAAGTATAATCACCCCTTTAGGGGAGCCTATGGCCCCAAAAGGCGCATATGCCGAGACGCCTTTCTTTAAAGGATTTATCGAAGGCTATTTGACCATGGATGCAATCGCCGCCCTTGTTTTTGGCATAGTTGTGATTGGTTCAATAAAAGAAAAAGGGATCAGCAGCTCAAAACAGATTGCAAAAATATGCATCTATTCCGGACTGATTGCTGCCGCTGCCCTTATGCTTGTTTACCTTTCGCTCGCATACATCGGGGCATCCGGTGAAGAATCTATCGGATTCCAGGATAACGGGGGAGCTCTTCTTTCCGCCGCTGCTTCACATCTTTTCGGATCTTTTGGGGCTGTCATCCTTGGGCTGGCCATTACTTTTGCCTGTCTTACCACTTCTATTGGACTCGTCTCATCCTGTGCACAATATTTTTCAAAAGTTGTGCCAGGCATATCTTACAGGTCCTTTGTGCTGATTTTATCCTTATTCAGCATGATGATCGCCAATATCGGCTTGACACAGCTCATTTCTGTATCTTTGCCAATGCTCACGATGATCTATCCGCCCGCAATCGTACTGGTATTGCTTTCTTTTCTGCATCATGCCTTTGGCGGCTCCAGAGCTGTATATGCAGGAGCCCTGATACCGGCGGGGCTGATCAGCACCATTGATGCCATAAAGGCAGCCGGGGCAGATACCCGGATTTTCTCAGACATGCTGGGATTCCTTCCTCTCTATACAGAAGGACTCGGCTGGGTCATTCCAGCCGTTGCCGGGGCCCTGCTCGGCCTGCTCATTGCCGGAAGGGGCAGAAAGACAGCAGAATAGCCTGGCCCATTATTTCCCTTAAAATAAAAAACCAGATCTGCCAAAGCAGATCTGGTTTTTTATGCATTTTCTTTTTCGCCGATCATTTCTTCTATTCTTTTCAATGCTCCTGGCTCAATCTCTTCAATAGATGAAGCTGCCTGCTCCAATGCCTCTTTATAATTGTAGTTCCTGAATGAATCCTCCGCTTCCCTCAGTGCTTTAGCGATGGAAGGATATTTGCTGCGGTACCTGTTTCCATACTGGATGACCTTTTCAGCCAGCTGGACGGTTTCAATCATTTCAGCCGTGCTGTCTGCAGCTTTATCAACTGTCATGACCGCTATTTCCAGATACTGCTGGACAGCAGGTATATCAAGGGGCTTCTCATCAAGCTTATCAATGACATTTTGAATGCTTTCCTTCGTATCTTCCATTAAATACCTGTAGTTTTGTGACAGCCCCGGTATATTGCTCTTTGATACGAGCCTGATGGTTTCAGACAGCTTTTTGCTGATTTCCTTTACCTTCTCCCGTGCCGTGAGCTCGTCCTTCCTTAAGGCCTGCAGCTTTTCGGCAAAATGCACCTGCTCTTCTGACAATGCTTCCAGTTCATTTTTAATATATTCCAATTCTTCACCCAGAACTGAATGGGCAGAGCTTTGATTGCTGATTTTATGCTCAAGTATTTCGAAGCGTTTGAAGAGCTTGGTCAGCTTCGTTTCCAGCAGGCTGTGTGTTTCCTCGTCCTTTTCCTGGAGATGGTAGCTTTGCTGTACGATGCCGAGCTCTTTCTTCAGCATAAAGTTCGCATCTTTGGCATTGTACAATTCAGTACGGACCTTTTCATCATGCGATTGGATGAACTTCCTCGCATACACTTCTTTTTCAAGCAGATCATAGAGTGCATCGATTCTCTGCTTGATATCCTCAAGCCCCTTATGAGCTTCACCGGTCTCTCCGCGCTCAATCATGGCAAGATATTCTGCAGCCTCTTTTTCTAATGACTCAGTTTCCTTGTCCACTTCTACATGTTCAAGAATATATCCCTGCTGCTCCATTTCACGGAAGCCTTCTCTCACCTCGAGAAGCTGGGATGGGATGTTGGACCCGGCATCCACCAGCAAATCGGGGATTGCTTCCATTTTCTTTTGGATGCTGTCCAGCTGGGTCTGGATAGTCAGGACGATTTCCCTGGCCTGAAGATAGTCGCCGTTTGCTGTCCGGTCCTCAAAGTCCTGGAACTTCGCAAAAACTTCATCAAGCTGGATGCCCAGGATGGTTTCAGCCTTTCCATAGGTATGCCGGTGGGCGAGCAGCGCCTTTTTGCATTCCCTGTACAGATCTTTGAGTCCGTCGATCTCGGTGCGGTTCTTTTCTTCGCTTCCGACCAGCTCATTGATTTCAGCAAGCAGGGATTTGATTTTATCCTCTATGCCTGCAAGGCTTTCCTCGATTGCCTGCTGAACTTCCTTTGCCTTCTTAAAGCGGTAGCGGTCGATATATTCCTCAGCATCAAACAGCAGCTCCTCCACTCCAGGAAGCTGCCCGGTAACGATATCGTCCCACTCATTCCTCCAGCGTTCGAACAGCTCCTCTGTCTGGCCCGTCATATTCAGCTGCTTCACTTTGGACATTTCATCGAGGACCGGCCTGTCCGTTATGTCCATTTTCCAGCCTTCCAGCCGGTCTATTTCTTTATAATATTTCTTTTTCATTAGATAACCCGTCAGAAATAGTGCAATCACGATCACTATTCCTCCAATTATGTACTCCATTGAAAGCCCCCTGTTCTGCTGCCGAGCTGATAACTGATAGATATATGTAAAAAAAACTTGAAATATGCAATTCAATGTTTTTATGATACCATGTAAACGACAATTTTTGACTATTAATTTAATTTTTTTTGAGAGAAACTTGCTATTATAACCCGCTTGCCGTTTTTGTGCAAAACCCGGGATTCAGAATTGACAGTTCCAGTGCTCCCATATTGAAGCATGAAGCTTGTTTTCCCTCCAGAAAACTGGAACCTGACGTTTTTTAGCCCGCCACCTTTAATTGAACAATACGTTTTGCCGCATTACAAATAATTCGCATTTTTAAATTTCGACAGAATGGAGCGATGCCCTATGCTAAGGGATGGACATATACATACACCTTTTTGCCCCCATGGTTCGAAGGATGCTTTTGAAGAGTATATCGACAGGGCCCTTTCGCTCGGTTTTGCAGAACTGACCTTCACTGAACATGCCCCGCTCCCCGATGGGTTCACAGACACAGCACCTGCACGGGACAGCGCCATGCAGGCAGATGATCTTGAAGCCTACTTCGAGGAAATCAGCCGTGTAAAAGCTCTCTACAAAAATAAAATCAAGATCAACGCAGGGCTTGAAGTGGATTTTTTAGAGGGTTTTGAAAAAGAAACAGGCGGCTTCCTCTCAAAGGTCGGGCACCTTCTGGATGACAGCATCCTTTCGGTCCACTTTTTGTATTATGACGGGCAATATGACTGTGCAGATTACAGCCCGGACGTCTTCTGTTCCATGATCAGCCGATACGGCTCCACAGAGGCTGTTTATAGAAAATATTACGAAACGGTCAGAAGGTCGATATCCGCTGACCTGGGTCCATATAAGCCAAAGAGGATCGGCCATATTTCACTGATCCATAAATTCCAAAAAAAATATCCTGCCGGCTTTGAAGACAAACAGGAGATTTCAGATATCCTTCAGTTGATGAAACTCCACGGATACGCACTGGACTGCAACGGGGCCGGCACCGCAAAACCGCTCTGCCGGGAGCCTTATCCGCCGGAATGGGCAGCTTCGATGGCCAAGTCCCTTGGCATTCAGCTCGTCTATGGTTCGGATGCACACCAGGCTAAAGAAATGGGACAGGGTTTCAGCAGTTTCCCCATTGAAGGCTAATTGGCCATGACGACTTCCCTTGCAGCATGCTCCAGGACGGCTCCATCAATCCAATTATAGATTTCAATTAAGTATTTATCTGCGAAATATCTTTCGTTTGGAAAAACGTGAAGCACCTCTGACACATACTGCATATTTAAAAATGGCATCGACAATAGCCCTTTAAACTGGATGATCAAATAACTGGGATGCTGAGAGCGGAATTCCTTCGCTCTCATCCCGATTTCAAATACTTTATTCAGATAATATTTTTCCTTCATCAAATAGGTTGACATGATTTCCCTCACCACCTGGGAATCAAGCGAAACTTCCCTCAGGATAAACCTGGTCAGATGAATATTCCGGCTATGATACATCAGGATATTTTCAGAAATAATCTTCAGGGCAGCTGCTGCCCCCAGGTGCAAGCAGGAAAAACCCTTCTCTATTTCAGCAATATATCCCTCAAAGAATTCCGTGAAACAGTGTTCCAGCAGACCATGTTTATTGTGAAAATAATAGGCGATATTGGCGGCATTCACCTTGGCTTTCGCGGCTATATCACGTATGGATGTGCCGGTGAATCCGTTTGTATTAAAAAGGGAAATCGCTGCAGCAACAATGGCATCTTTCGAATTTTTTTTCATCATCCTACCTCGCTTCTTAAATTCCCATTGGCACAACGCTATATGAATGGATATACAGGGACTGGACAGCAGAAAGTGATCAACCTCGCATATCTGTGCAATTGCCTTTCTTAATTAAACATTCTTTTTATTTTCCGGTTGTCCTTTTAAAAAATATCGACAAAGTCTCCTCTTTTTCACCCGGATTTGATAGAATGAATAATAATTCTCGGAATAGTGGAGGGAAACACGTTGTTTAAAGTCGAAACATACAGCGAAGACCGCAAAAAAAATTACGCATTATTAAATAAACAGCTCCATGCTCTTTTGGAGGGCGAACCAAACCGCATTGCAAACCTGAGCAATGCAGCAGCACTTCTGAATCAATTTCTTGACCGCATTAACTGGGCCGGTTTTTATACCATGGAGGGCGGGGAACTGGTACTCGGTCCTTTCCAGGGACTCCCGGCCTGTGTGAGGATCCCGCTCGGAAAAGGCGTCTGCGGCACTTCTGCCCAGAAGCGCGAGACATTGCGCATTGAGGATGTCCATGCATTCCCGGGGCATATCGCCTGTGATGCAGCATCCCAATCAGAAATTGTAGTTCCCATCATAAAGGATGGAGAAGTATTCGGTGTCCTTGATATTGATTCACCTGAAAAGAACCGTTTTGACGAAATCGACCAGCAGGGCCTCGAAGACTTTGTTGATACACTTGTCAAACATCTATAAAACAGCAGAGAAAAAAAGCCTGTTCCTTTTGGAATCAGGCTTTTTTTCTGCTGTTTTCTTACAGCTTCTGTCCGCCGGCAGATCCGTTAATAGAGTAGCTTACCGTGATACCTGCATTTAAAGACTTTGAGACAGAGCAGTATTTATCCTTTGAAAGCTCGATGGCCCTGACCACTTTATCTTCCGGAAGCTCCCCCTCTAGGGCATAGTGGATGTGGATATCGGTGAACCTTTTCGGATGCTCTTCAGCCCTTGTGCCTTTAATGTCCATATGGAAGGAAACTGGCTCTAGCCGCATCTTTTTCAGGATGGATATAATATCAATTCCGGTGCAGCCTGCCGCAGCACTCAGCAGCAGCTCTGTCGGCCTTGCCCCGGCATTCTCTCCCCCGGCTTCCCCGGATGCATCCATCACAATTTTATGGCCGGAAGGTGCAGCCCCCGCAAACGCCATGTTTCCAGTCCATGTTACCGTCATATCCATGATATATCCTCCTATTGTAAAAAATCTTTCTTTTTATATTCTTCCGGCAGGAGGTCGGGGGCATTCAATTATTTTTGCCGCTGCTCTGTAACGCTCCATTCTTATTCTATTGAAGAAAATGCCTGCTCCAAGTCATCCCGGATATCTTCCCATGCTTCAAGGCCGGCAGACAGCCTGAGCATGGTGTCCGTTATCCCCATTCTCTCCCTCGTTTCCTGCGGGATCACCGAGTGTGTCATGGTAGCAGGATGCTGGATAAGGGTTTCCGCATCTCCCAGGCTTACAGCAATTTTTATGAATTGAAGCTGATTCATGAATTTCTGGGCTGTCTCCTTCGTACCTGTAATTGAAAAAGAAAGGATCCCGCCTCCGCTTTTCATTTGCTTTTGCATGACAGGATAATCTTTATGCTCCGGATCGCCAGGATAATAAACGTCCGTTACTTTTGGGTGGCCCTTTAAATATGCGGCCAGCTTTTCCGCGTTGCTGGTGTGGCGATCCATCCTTACCGGCAAAGTCTTCAGCCCCCTCAAAAGAAGCCAGGCATCAAATGGGGAAATAACACCACCGATATCCTTTTGGGTTGTAAAAGAGATTTCATCCATCAGCTCTTTCCTGCCCGCCGCAATTCCGGCGATCACATCTCCATGCCCGCATATATATTTAGTTGCACTGTGGATGACAATGTCGCAGCCCAATGTCAGCGGATTTTGCAGATACGGCGAGCAGAAGGTATTATCCACTATAACCGGGATCCCCTTTTCCCTGGCAGCCTCCACGGCCACTTTCAAATCGACGAGTTTCATAGTCGGATTGATTGGCGTTTCAATATAAAGACAGGCAGTCTCCGGCCTGATTGCCTCCAGCAGCTGCTCCTTTGATTCCATCAAAGAAAAATCATGATTGATATTGTATTTCTCTTTCATCAGCTGAAGAAGGCCAAAGGTACACCCATAAACTCCCTGTGAGCATAATATATGATCCCCCGCCTTTGTCAGGGCAACCAGCACCGCTGAGACAGCTGCCATCCCCGAGCTGAAGGCCAATGCAGCCTCAGCCTGCTCGAGAGCAGCCATCCTTTCTTCAAGGACAGAAACAGTCGGATTGCCGAGCCGTGAATAGATATATCCTTCTTCCTCTCCAGAAAACCTCCGTTCTCCCTGTTCTGCATGATCGAACACGAACGTGGAGGTTTGAAAAATCGGCGGTGCCAGACTCCCTTTAAACTCACGGGCATCATATCCTTCATGAATCACTTTTGTCTCGAACCGCATATTCTTTTTCTCCATTGTATATCCCCCCTTGATTGAAAGCGTTTACAATATTCTATATTTACAGGATATGTTATTTTTCAGATTTTGCAAAGCAATTTGAGTGCTGAAAGGAAAAGGAAAAAAGACAGGCTTGGCTGGCCTGTCTTTAAGAAATGCTGAATCCTTGGACCACAACCTGGTTTTTTCCGGATTCTTTTGCTGTATACAAAGCTTTATCAGCCCGCTTGAACAGGCGCGAATATGAATCCTCCCTTTCCACATTCCAGTGGGACACCCCGCAGGAAATGGTAACAACGGGATTCGTACTCTCAGAGACCTTCCTGACGATCCGTTCTGCAATTGCAACGCCCGTTTCCAGGGAAATAGAAGGCAGATAAACGGCAAGCTCTTCTCCTCCCCATCTGGCGGCAACATCGGTGCTGCGGATGCTGTTCACAATAATCCCGGCCACCTGGACAATGACTTCATCACCGACCTGATGGCCGTATGTATCATTGACAGATTTAAAATTATCTATATCAACCAGGATAAAAGCACCTTCAGCATCCTCCCTTAAGGACTGATGTATCCTTTCATCCAGATAATTCCGGGAATAAAGCCTGGTCAGGTGGTCAGTGACGACCATCTTTTCAAGCTCCTCTCTCAGCATTGAATTTGTAAGCGCCAAAGTGGAATGGTGGATCAGGGACTGAAGAAGCTTAAATGTCTCAAATGAAAAATGATAAGGATCCCGGTGCAGGATAAGGGCAAATCCTTTCAGTACACCAGACTGGGACATTGGGACCGCCATGACAGATTTGAACTGCTCGGCCAGGGCATCATTCTGGAGGTCAAGCTCGCCAATGAACAGGCTGTCCTTATCCTGCCTGATCTTTTCTTTAATATATTTTATATAGATGCCGGATTCCCTTGTACGGAAGAAAGAAGTGCTTCCTTTTAGAATGCTGACCTGTTCGGATTCTTCAGATAAAAGGACAAAGCCTGCCTCTTCCGCATCAAAGGACTTGATGATTTGTTCAGCCATATAGGTCATTGTTTCCGTCAGCCTAAGATTGGAATTAAGCTGGTGCGAAGTCTCATTTATTAGCTGGAGGTCGGCAATCAGCCTCTTCGACTGGTGATACAGCTGGGCGTTCTCAAGTGCACCGCCTGCCGTATTGGCGAGGATGGAAATGAATTCGACTTCGCTTTCAGGAAAGACCAGTGCATTCGGTGCAATGACCTGGAGCACGCCATACACACCCTGCTTTCCTTTTAGAGGGGCATAAAGGACAGACCTCTTCTCCGAAATCGAATCCTCAAATTGAATGGCGCCTGTGACATATGCCTGCATGGCCGCAATATTCTGACTGTCATATTTAAGATCTTTTAAAGGGAGATCCCCATGGCTGTTATTGTCATGAGACAGCATTAAATAATAGGTAAAGTCAGGATATACTTCCTGAAGGGTTTTAATGATCTCTCCGAGGACAGCATCCATATCCATTGAGGAATGAAACTGCTCTGTAACGCGAAAAAGCTGCTTGTAGCGCTTTTCCCTTGCTGAGATCCCCCCGAGTTCCCTGGCCTTCATAATAAAGGCGGCACAGGCAGCCCCGAGCTCCCTGATGCTTCCTTCATTCAAGGGTTCCGGCAGCCCGTTCAGCTCAAGGTGTCCCAGATCCATTGACCTGGCAGAAAGCGGAATCCGGCAGCACGCGGAATCCCTGAGGCCCGCTTTCCCAGCCGGCTGTCCATCCTGCCCATATCTCACAGCTGAGGAATCTGTACTTCTGACGGTGCCTCCGGAATCCCGATAACAGGCTTCGGAGGCTTCAGCAAACTCTTTGACCGCTTCAAGCATTTGCACAATTAAAGAATCAGACTGAATAAATCCGTCATCTGTATCAATCAGGTCAAAAAAGCGGCTTTTCAGGCACAATATTTTCTGGCTTTTGAGCATTTCCATATTCATCACCCTATTTACCCAGTTCATATAGGCATTCTCATATAAATGCCGTTTTACATCGTCCTGCCGGAGGCAATCCTCAATCCTCCATCAAGCATGATAAGCCATGAAGAATGATCGGCTGTGAGGGCATGGACGCTCTCCGGCCTGCCAGCTTCATTGAAGGCTACTTCATATTGGCCTTCCGTTTCAAGAACGGTATGATTTGAAGTCTTCCTTACTTCAAAAGGTTCGCCATCCGAAGTGATGGTGCCCCGAAGGCCCGGTTTACGGTCCCGCACTTCCAGGTCCCGATCCAGATAAACCCAGTCTCCATCCAACACAGCCCAAAACCCGGCACCGTCACGATCAGCCGCCAATTTCCCAGGGGCATTCTCCAGGAGCGCAGACTTGATCAGGCGAAACTTAAAATCATTGTCTTTTTCTACCTCATAAAGGGCCAGCACATGGTCCTGTTTTTTTTCATCATATAAAACAACCAGGGGGTTGTCTTCGGCATTGCCCTCCCTTATGACCAGGGCAAGAGGGCTCCCCGTCCCGCTTACTGGCTTGAGATACTGGAAGTACATGGCAGCAAGGGCCACGCCAGCAAATGCCAAAGCCAGAAAAAGGCGGACGTGTTTTTCCTTCTTCGTTTCTCTCAATTTCATCAACACTTTTACTAGAATTAATTAAGACTATTATACCACAGGAAAATTCTCCCCGTTATGATATGATAAAAATATTTTCCAGTAAATTGCCCTCTATGCCTGCATAATGAGATAATAAAAATGATGAGGCAGGAGCAATTATTCCAGGAAAAGCAAAACATGCCTTGACATAAACTTTATAAAAATTATATAATATCCTTTGTGTAAAATATCGCAGCAAATGTGACACTTTAGGTGATCATTTTGTTCCTCAATAAGGCACCGCTTCCCATCTCTTTTGAGGCGGAAAGCACGGGTTTGAGCCCAAGACGCCGGTAAGCATGGCGTTTTAGCCTTTTATTCGAAGGGGTACTGTGTAACCCGCTGCTGCTAGGGCGAAGGTACATGAAAACAAAATGAGCTTAATGATCGTACGCATCTGTTTTTATTTTACAACAAAATAAAAACACAAGGAGGAGTCATTCATGGCTCGTTATACAGGTCCAAGCTGGAAACTATCCCGCCGTCTTGGAATTTCTCTAAGCGGAACTGGTAAAGAATTAGAAAAGCGTCCTTACGCTCCAGGACAACATGGTCCAAACCAGCGCAAAAAAATTTCTGAGTACGGTTTACAATTACAGGAAAAACAGAAACTTCGCCACATGTACGGAGTTACTGAGCGTCAATTCCGCAACCTATTCGACAAGGCCGGCAAAATGGCTGGTAAGCACGGTGAAAACTTCATGGTTCTTTTAGAATCACGTCTTGACAACGTTGTTTACCGTTTAGGTTTAGCTCGTACTCGCCGTCAAGCTCGTCAGCTTGTAAACCACGGCCACATCATCGTTGACGGAGGACGCGTTGATATTCCTTCATACCGCGTTCAGCCTGGTCAAACGATCACATTGCGTGAAAAGTCACGCGGTCTTGACATCGTTAAAGAAGCAATCGAAGTAAACAACTTCGTTCCTGACTTCTTGACTTTCGATGCTGACAAATTGGAAGGTTCATTCACTCGTATGCCTGAGCGTTCTGAACTTCCTGCTGAAATCAACGAAGCTCTTATCGTTGAATTCTACTCTCGTTAATCGGGAAAAGCACAAGAAAGCACCTGCCTTATGGCAGGTGTTTTCTTTTTGCCATCTAAACAGAAAGGTCCGCCTCCTGCTGGAAGCGGACCTTTCTGCCGTTTAATATCTGATAAGGAAGTATTTCTTTTTGCCGCGGCGGATGATTGTGAACTGGCCTTCAATACGGTCTTTTTCTGTAAGTTCATAGTCTGTTGCTGTAATTCTTTCCCCATTTACATAGACAGCTCCGTTGGATACATCTTCCCGGGCCTGCCGCTTGGATGGAGAAATCTTTGCAGCCGTCAGCAAATCGACGATGCCATTCTCTTCGCCTGTCGGCTCAAAGGATGGCACATCCTTGAAGCCTTGGGTGATTTCTGATGCTGTAAGGTTTTTGACATCACCGCTGAACAGGGCGGCAGAGATTTTGATTGCCTGTTCAAGCGCTGCTTCACCATGGATCAGCTTTGTCATCTCTTCTGCAAGCGCCTTTTGCGCTTTGCGGAGATGAGCTTCCTCAGCAAGCGAGTTCTCAAGCGCCTCTATTTCTTCCTTTGAAAGGAAAGTGAAGTACTTCAGGTATTTGATGACATCGGCATCAGCGGTATTGATCCAGAACTGATAGAACTCATATGGAGAAGTCTTTTCAGGATCCAGCCAGATTGCCCCGCTTTCCGTTTTGCCGAATTTAGTGCCATCTGCCTTTGTTACAAGCGGAATCGTAACACCATAGCCTTTGGCACCTTCAGGCATCATCTTGCGGATGAGCTCAAGCCCTGTCGTGATATTGCCCCACTGGTCACTTCCGCCGATCTGCATTTTGCAGTTATGCTTCTCATAAAGATGAAGGAAATCCATTGCCTGCAGGATGGTATAAGTAAACTCCGTAAAAGAAATACCCGTATCAAGACGTGAAGCAATAGTATCCTTTGCGAGCATATAATTGACACCGACATGCTTTCCATAATCCCTCAGGAATGTAACAATGTCCATGGAGCCCGCCCAGTCATAGTTGTTGACCATAAGGGCACCGTTCTCACCCTCGAAGCTGAAGATTTTCTTCAGCTGCTGCTGGATGCTGCTGACATTATGCTGGATGGCTTCCAGCGTCTGCAGTTTGCGCTCCTCGCTCTTTCCGCTTGGATCTCCAATAAGTCCTGTGGCACCGCCGACAAGCACAATCGGCCTGTGGCCTTCATTCTGAAAACGGCGCAATGTCAAAAACGGCAGCAGATGGCCGATATGCATGCTGTCAGCCGTCGGGTCAATCCCGCAGTATAGCGAAATCTTCTCTTTTTTCAGCAGCTCTTCTGTTCCCTCTTCATCTGTCTGCTGGTAAACAATGCCTCTCCATTTTAAATCCTCAAGCAAACTCATCATTCTTCCTCCATTCATTTCTTTAAACGCCGGCAGCCTCCGTAGGAAAAAAACAAAAAAGCGCCCCTGCAAATATGCAGGGACGCTTAACAGCGCGGTACCACCCAAATTGAGGACACAGCTGTCCTCCGCTCTTTTCCTGATAACGGTTCAACCGTCCATTGCTACTACTGCATACGCAGATTCACAACAGAAGCTCCGGGAGGTAATTCATCCTTCTGCATGCACCGGCTCACAGCAACCGCCGGCTTTCTGAAACAGAGACAGAAGCACTACTCATTCCCATCAAAGCAGCTATTCAAATACATAAGATAATACAAAAGTTTTACCATAAAGAAAGGGGGTGTGTCAAATCGAAATGCGGAAAAGCCTTGTTCAGCCCCGACAAGCATAAGACGAGCAGGACGGAAGGTTGTTCTTTAACCTTCTGGCCTGATTGGCTTATGACTCGAGGGGCTAGGCTTTGGAGCTGGACAAATCGAAATGCGCAGGCGGCTGTTCAATAAAGGAGCGCAGACCAAGAACGCCACGTCCTGTGGCAACGTCTGCATGACCCGCGTCCTGCGGGCCCAGCATAAGACGCGCAAGAATAAAAGGCGCTCTTTGCCTTTAATTCTTGCGTGGCTTATGACTCGAGGCTCTAGCCGCCGGAGCTGGACAAATCGAAATGCGGAAGCGGCTTGCTCAATAAAGGAACGCAGACTAAGAACGCCACGTCCTGTGGCAACGTCTGCATGACCCGCGTCCTGCGGGCCTCAAGCATAAGGCGAGCAGGACGGAAGGCTGTTCTTTAACCATCTGGCCTGATTGGCTTATGACTCGAGGGGCTAACCCCCTAACCAGGACCTCCCAAACTGCAGATATTTGCGAGTTTTCAACTATATTTGCGTGTTTTTCAATATATTTGCGACCTTTCTGATATATTTGCGGGTTTATCATTTTATTTGCGAGTTCCCCCATATATTTGCGTCTGCCCTACTTCAGCCTTCCCCTCACCCGATTAAACACCGCACAGATTCCCCGCCCGCATAAAAAAGGAAATTTCAGAAAAATGTCAGTGCTTGTCAAATGGCGCCTGGGTTTGTGCTATAATGTATGTGGTTTTGGGGGTTTATAAAATGAAGGGGGAAAAACATAATTTGAACAATAAATTCAGGTCCTGGCTAAGCCTTTTTACAAATAAAAAGACAGTAAAAGGCGCTTCTATTACCTATCAAGTCGTGTGGAATTTAACTCTTCTGTTCATTATACTCGTTGTTCTCGGAGGAGCTTTTGCAGGAGGAGTGGGTGCCGGGTATTTTGCCTCCCTGGTGAAGGATGAGCCGATCCGTTCCTATGAGAGCATGAAGAAAGATATATACAATTATGAAGAAACATCAGAGCTTTATTTTGCCGATAATGTCTACCTCGGAAAGCTCCGCACAGACCTTGAGCGGGAGGAAGTAAAGCTTGAGGATGTATCAGAATATCTGAAGGATGCAGTCATTGCGACAGAGGATGAATATTTTTATGAGCATGATGGTGTTGTGCCAAAAGCAATTCTGCGCGCACTCTACCAGGAAGTATCAAACAGTGCTGTACAAAGCGGCGGAAGCACCCTGACACAGCAGCTGATCAAGAATCAGATTCTGACAAATGAAGTTTCATTCGAGAGGAAGGCAAAAGAAATCCTGCTCGCGCTCCGGCTCGAAAAATTCTTTGATAAAAAAGAAATTCTTGAAGCCTACCTGAATGTGTCAACATTCGGGCGCAATTCATCCGGCCGGAATATCGGCGGCGTACAGGCAGCAGCGAAGGGGATCTTCGGGGTTCCTGCCAAAGACCTGAATATTGCCCAGTCCGCCTTTATCGCCGGTCTTCCGCAGAGTCCTTTCGGATATACACCTTTTACAAACAACGGGACCGTCAAAGAGGATCTGGAACCTGGATTGTCAAGAATGAAGACCGTGCTGCAACGGATGTATGATGACGGGAAATTATCTGATAAAGAATATCAGGAAGCCCTTGCTTATGATATTACAAAAGATTTCGTTCCTGCAGGCTCCAGTGCGGTTGAAAAATACCCTTGGGTCACATTTGAAATTGAGGAGCGTGCAGCCGAAGTCATGTCCAAGGTGCTGGCTGAAAAAGACGGCGCAATGGAACAGTACAACAGTGACGAAGAAACCAAGCAGCGATACCTGGCTTTGGCTGACAAGAATCTGCGGCAAAACGGCTACAAGATACATTCGACCATCAATAAGGAAATTTATGATGGAATGCAGAAGGTAAAAAATCAGTACCAGCATTACGGTCCTGATAAAGCCGAGGTGGTAACTGATCCTGATACCGGTGAAGAGGTAAGCATCATGGAACCTGTCGAGGTAGGAGCCGTGCTTATCGAGAATTCGACCGGAAAAATCATCAGCTTTGTCGGGGGCCGTGATTATAAGAGGAAGCAGGTGAATCACGCCACGTATACGGTCAGGCAGAACGGCTCTACCATGAAGCCGCTTCTGGTTTATGCACCTGCCTTTGAGCTTGGAAAAGCATCTCCGGGCACCATACTTCCAGATGTGCCGCTTATGCTTGCACCTGGCTTGAATAGGCCATGGCCAAATAACTATGATTTGCGCTATACCGGACTTGTAACGGCAAGATATGCTCTTGCGAAATCTTATAACGTACCTGCCGTCAAGCTATACAAGGATATTGTCGGCCAAAGGCCGGCAGAATACCTGAAAAAAATGGGCTTTACCTCGCTGATTGAACCGGATTATACGAACCTGTCCACTGCTATCGGATCTCTTGAAAACGGTGTGACCGTTGAAGAGAACACCAATGCTTTCGGGACTTTTGCCAACAGCGGCAAATTCGTCGATGCCTATATAATTGATAAAATCACTGACAGAGATGGGAATATCGTTTACCAGCATAAACCTGAGCCTGTTGAGGTCTTCAGCCCGCAGACGGCATATCTTACTTATGATATGATGCGGGATGTTATCAACAGCGGTACAGCCACTTCTTTGAAAAACAGGCTGAAATTCAGTTCTGACTGGGCCGGGAAAACCGGTACAGGCAATATGTTCCATGATGCATGGTTTGTAGCGACGAACCCGAATGTCTCTTTCGGCATCTGGACAGGATATGACACGCCCAAGTCACTAAAAACAGGCGGCATGAGCTACAGCATGCGGAATATTTATCTTTGGGCAGATCTGATGAATGCAGCCTACGATGTTGCCCCGGATCTCGTTGATCCTAGCGAAAGCCTCAAGATGCCAGGCGGGATTGTCAGAAGATCCTTCTGCGGTGTATCCGGCCTGCTCCCATCAGAAGCCTGCTCACAGGCCGGCCTGGTGGAGACAGACCTGTTCAACAGTAAATATGTGCCGACCAAAACGGATGACAGCCTTGTGAACGGAAAATTCGTCCGCATTGGCGACAGAAAATATCTGGCGCTTGATTCAACGCCAGCCGAATTTGCTGAATCAGGGCTTATCCTTAACCCTGATTATATTGAAAAGCTATTTGGCGTGAATGTGGATCCTAACCAGCTGATTCCGCAAAAGGACAGATGGTCAAAGGTTCTCGTTCCCCAGGATAAAATCGAGGATAACGGCAAAACGCCTTCCGCTCCGTCCATCAAAGGATCAGGAAGCTCCATTGTATGGGGGCAGCATCCTGAATCAGATGTGATCGGCTACAGGATCTACAGCGGCGGAGCCAGAGTCGGCAGCGTGAAAGCCGGATCGGGCCTTTCATTCAGCGGCGGCAATGGTTCCTATTATGTGACGGCAGTCGATATTGCCGGCAGGGAATCAGGAGCTTCAAACACGGTTCAGATCGGGCAGGCCGCTCCGCCGGTGACGGATAAGCCGAAGGAAACAAAGCCGTCCGATCCTCCTGGAGATAAACCAGAGGAAAAGCCTGAAGATAAACCGGATCAAGAAGAGCCCGCTGAAGGGGAAACTAATCCAGATGATGGAAATCAGGATGACAGCGGCAGCCAGTAATATATAGAAGGGAGAAGCCAATATGGCTTCTCCCTTTTTGTTAATCTTCCATTGTTGATAGATCGCCTGTTGGCAAATCCAGTTCCCAGGCTTTAAGGACCCGTCGCATGATTTTTCCGCTCCGTGTTTTTGGAAGCTTGTCGCGGAATTCGATTTCGCGCGGCGCTGCATGAGCGGCCAGGCCTTTTTTGACAAACTGGCGGATATCTTCAATCAATTCGTCAGACGCTTCATAGCCATCTCTCAGTGCAATGAACGCCTTGATGATTTCCCCGCGGACAGGGTCCGGTTTGCCAATGACCCCAGCTTCAGCGACAGCCGGATGTTCAACAAGCTTGCTCTCTACTTCGAATGGCCCTACCCGTTCTCCTGAGGTCATGATGACATCATCGATGCGCCCCTGGAACCAGAAATAGCCGTCTTCATCCATATAAGCTGAGTCGCCGGAAACATACCAGTCTCCAGGCATGAAATAGGATTGATATTTCGGTTCGTTATTCCAGATGGTCTGCATCATGGACGGCCAGCCTTTTTTGATGGCCAGATTCCCCATCCTGTGAGGAGGAAGGATATTTCCCTGATCATCCACAATGGCTGCTTCAACGCCTGGAATCGGCTTGCCCATTGACCCCGGCTTGATCTCCATGCAAGGATAATTGCAGATCAGCTGTGCACCGGTTTCAGTCATCCACCATGTATCATGGATCCTCAAATGGAAGACCTTCATTCCCCATCTGACCACTTCAGGATTCAGAGGCTCCCCGACACTTAAAATATGGCGCAGGCTGCCCAGGTCAAAGTTCTTCACCACTTCGTCTCCTGCACCCATCAGCATGCGGAAGGCTGTTGGCGCACTGTACCAGACCGTAACTCCATATTCCTCGATCATTTTATACCATGTTTCCGGATTGAAGCGCCCGCCGACAATGAGATTGGACGCCCCGGAAAGCCATGGAGCAAAGATTCCATAAGAGGTTCCGGTCACCCACCCGGGATCGGCCGTACACCAGTAGACATCCTCTTCCTGCAGATCCAGCACCCATTTGGCTGTCTGGTAATGCTGGATCATAGCGTTATGTACATGCAGGACTCCTTTTGGCTTCCCTGTGGAGCCGGAGGTATAATGAAGGATCAGCCCATCTGTGCGTTCCACCCACTCTATCCCCAGCTTTGTGCCGGCCTCGGCGAATCTTTTATTAAAGTCGATGAACGGGCCATCTTCTTCTATTCCATCCCCAACCAGGAATACAGTCTTCAAATCTGGAAGCTCATCCACCGGCACCCGGCTAAGCAGCTCTGGCGTTGTGACCAGAACTTTCGCCCCCGAGTCTTCAAGGCGGTCGCGGACAGCCCCCTCCATGAACGCTTCAAATAAAGGCCCTACAATCGCCCCCAGTTTAATAGCTCCAAGGACAGAGAAATACAATTCAGGCGAACGCGGCATGAAAATAAAGACTCGGTCCCCTTTTTCCACATCACCATAATTTTTTAAAACATTGCCGGCCTTGTTGGAAAGATCCTTCATTTCCTTGAAGGTATACTTCTCTTTTCTTTGGCCGTCCCGGTAATATAATGCCACTTTGTTTTTCCGGAAAGATTCAGCATGTCGGTCTATGGCTTCATAAGCCATATTGACTTTACCGGTCTCGCTCCACGAAAACTCTTTTTCTGCTTCCTTCCAGTCAAATTGACTGTACAGCTCGTCATAGTTTGCCAGGTTGAAATTGCCCTGGACTGCTGGCAGCGCTTCCACTTTCATTTGCATGCTCCCCCTTTTACAATGTTTGTCATTATTATAGTACAAAACATTTCTTTTCTCAATTTTTAAAATATTGCAAGCGATTTCTGCAGCCGATTTAATACTTTTGTCATATAGGAAATATACGAAACTTCAAGATTAAATATTTGCAATTTATTGATAAAATAGTTTGGAAGCGCTTTTACTGCTGTTTTTTATGTATAATAGGAGTACAACTGAAATGCAATGATTTTTTGGTGGTGAATCGATGGAACATACAATGACTTATAATGCGAAAGAATTGAAGACAGTTAAAGGGAGCCTGATCATCGAGGGTCCCGTCCCGTCAGAAAAATTGGCACAGTATGAGTTTCACGAGGACCTGGTCGCATTCCGCCCTCCGCAGCAGCAGCATAAGGCCCTGATTGAAATCGCGTCCCTTCCGGAAGGCAGGATCATCATCGCCCGGGACGGGATGACGATTGTCGGCTATGTGACCTATCTGTACCCCGATCCCCTCGAAAGATGGTCGGAAGGCAATATGAAAAACCTGATAGAGCTGGGAGCCATTGAGGTGATCCCGAAGTTCAGGGGTGCAGGCACAGGAAAAAGCCTTTTGCAGGTGTCCATGATGGATGATTATATGGAAAATTATATTATCATAACGACAGAATATTACTGGCATTGGGACCTTAAAGGGACAGGATTGAATGTGTGGGAATATCGCAAGGTAATGGAAAAAATGATGAATGCAGGCGGGCTCGAATGGTATGCCACGGATGATCCTGAAATCAGTTCCCATCCGGCCAACTGCCTGATGGCAAGGATCGGCAAAAGGGTGGACCCTGAATCCATCCAGAGATTTGACCAGCTCCGCTTTATGAACCGATTTATGTACTAGCCTTTTCTATTTCTCTAGTTAAGGGGGAAAATCTCCATGATTGTAGAAGACATAATGAAAGTCGATGTTGCCGCACTCTCTCCTGACCATTCTATTGCAGAAGCCCTCAGGCTTATGAATGACAGGAAAATCCGCCATCTTCCGATCATAGATTCGGAGCGCCGGTTAGTCGGCATCATTTCTGACAGGGATATCCGCGATGCGGCTCCTTCCATTTTCCAGCTGGATGCCGACAGGAGCGAGCTGGGCAAGCCGCTGAAGGCAATCATGAAAACAGATATCATCACCGGCCATCCGCTTGATTTTGCGGAGGAAATTGCAGCAGTGCTATATGAACATAATATTGGGTGCGTCCCAATCGTGAAGGAAGGGACACTGGTCGGAATTGTAACGGAAACGGATTTGCTTTATACCCTGGTGGAGCTGACAGGCGCCAACCAGCCTGGTTCCCAAATAGAAGTGAGGGTTCCGAACAGGGCCGGCGTTCTGTCGGACCTGACAGAGGTTTTCAAAGATCGCAATGTCAATATCCAAAGTGTCCTCGTCTACTCTGACAAGCAGGATGAACAATATAAAATCATTGTGCTCCGGGTGAGGACCATGAATCCGCAAACCTTGATATCAGACCTGAAAAAGGCCGGGCATCATGTGCTGTGGCCGAATGGCCAGAGGATGCTGCCATGACCCGCGACAGCATTTTTATATTTTCAGAGGAGCTGCTGAACTATAAGTTCAATCCCCAGCATCCTTTTAACCAGCTGAGATTAAAACTTACACTTGATCTTCTTCAGCAGGCCGGAGCAATTGATGCCGGCAGCATCATTCCGCCCAGACCTGCCTCCGATGAGGAAATATGCCTTATCCATGATCCCAATTATGTACAGGCAGTGAAGCTGGCAGGCCAGGGCAAGCTTCCGGCAGAAATGGCCGAAAGCTATGGAATCGGTACAGAGGATACTCCGATATTTGCTGATATGCATGAAGCAAGCTCCCTGCTTGTCGGGGGAAGCCTGACTGCGGCAGATTATGTAATGGAGGGCAAAGCGCAGCATGCCCTCCATCTCGGCGGAGGCCTTCACCACGGTTTCCGCGGCAAAGCTTCGGGATTCTGCATTTATAATGACAGCTCTGTTGCCATCAAATATCTACAGGAAAAATATAAAGCCCGCGTCCTGTATATCGACACTGATGCACACCACGGCGACGGTGTTCAATGGGCGTTCTATGATGATCCTGATGTGTGCACCCTGTCTATCCATGAAACAGGCCGCTATCTTTTTCCAGGGACCGGCAATGTCAATGAAAGAGGGCAGGGGAAAGGCTATGGCTATTCTTTTAATATCCCGGTGGACGCTTTTACGGAAGATGAATCATGGCTTCAGGCTTACCGTGATTCAGTAAGAGAGATTGCCGACTTTTTCCGCCCTGACGTCATTGTGACACAGAATGGCGCCGACTCTCATTATTTGGATCCGCTTACACATTTATCTGCGACCATGAAAATCTATCGTGAAATTCCTAAGCTTGCCCATGAAATAGCCCACCAATATTGTGATGGAAGATGGATTGCCGTCGGCGGAGGCGGCTATGATATCTGGCGGGTTGTGCCAAGGGCCTGGGCCCTGATCTGGATGGAGATGACGGGAAACTCCAATTGCTATGGGAGATTGCCGGAGGGATGGATCAAGAATTGGAAAGACCAGGCTCCGGTAGAGCTGCCGGAAGAGTGGGATGATCCTGACAATCTGTATCCGCCCATCCCGCGGAAACCTGAAATAACCGAAAAAAATGCCAATACAGCAGCCAAGGCTCTGTATCCTATCCGGAATAAGACACATTCTGAATCCCTCTAGTCTTTCCGGCAAAAATCCTGCCAGCCATGCCCTTTGTCCAAGCTCTTCCTTTCAATTTGCATATAATATGCTGCAATGCTTTCTATGAAAGGAGAAATGCAAATTGGGGAAAATGAGGACTCTCTCCACAGGTGTCCTGCGCAAAGAGCCAGGGACAGTGGCTGCTGTTATCAATCTGGCCAATACAGGGCAAAGCGGGCAGGAAGTGACTGTGGAAGTATGGAACTGGTCGTCCTATTCAAAACCGGTAAAGCTTCCCGTCCTGATCGGAAAGAATAATGCGGTGATGTTCCCGCATAGGCTGGAATCTGAGAAGCTGGCGGTCATGTATACAAATCTTGCTGGTGTACTTTTCTATGAAATCCGGATTATCGGCGGCGATGAAGTTATAGCGAATTGCTTTGGCAGGAGTGCCAGCCTTGCTGCCCAGGAAGGAAATACAGTTCTTCACCAGCAGCTTACGCCAATAGGCGGGAATGATGATGGCAAATTTGAGTTCAACTTAGAATCCTTGCCCTGGCCATGGCTGCTCTCGGAGTTTGGGAAGAACTTTCTGGATAAGAAATAACAAATAGAAGATGAAAAAAGGCTGTATCTCAAGAAAGAGATACAGCCTTTTTCCTATTCCTATGAATCTGTGTTTTCCTCATAGCGGGGATCTGAAATGATAACTTCAACCCGCCGGTTCTTTTCAAGATTTTCCGCCGAATCATTCGGGACGAGCGGCCGTGTGTCTCCGTAGCCAACAGCAATAAAGCGTTTGCTGTCAAGTCCTGTGCCTGCCAGATACCTGATGACACTGCTTGCCCGCGCGGCAGAGAGCTCCCAATTTGACGGATATCGGTAGGTGGCAATCGGCCTGTTGTCCGTGTGTCCCTCTACCTTGACGAGGTTTGGCATACCGGCAAGCAGTGACCCCACCTTATCCAGAAATCCGCTGTTCCTGTCGACGATTTCGGCTTCACCTGATTCAAAAAGCACCTGCTCTTGAAGGACCAGCACCACACCGCGCTCTGTCCGGTTGGCCACAATAACATCCTCAAGGCCGTTCTTTTCAAGATAGCCTTCCACTTCCTGCAGAAGGTTCTCCAGCCTCTCCTCTTCCTGCCTGTCCGAGTCCGGCCCCTGATTCACAACGTTCTCGTCATTTTCCGAAGGATTTTCAAATGGAATGATCGAAGGATAAAAATCCATGAACTGCTTGTCCTGGAAAGATTCAGAAACGGCCTTGAATTTGACAATATCAATCTGCGACATAGAAAATAACAAAATGAAGAATACGAGGATAAGAGTGACAAGATCAGAAAATGTCACCATCCACTTTGGCGCACCCTTCGGCTCTGTTCTCGGCCGTCTGTTAATCGCCATATTCTAAGGCCTCCGCTGATGCTTGAGCCTCATACTTCTCTTTTCTTTCCTGGGCAGAAAGGAAAGCGCCAAGCTTTTCTTCCAGCAGCCTCGGATTCTGCCCTGCCTGTACACCGAGAACGCCTTCAATGACAATTTGCTTCAGAAATACTTCTTTCTCAGTTTTCAGCAGAAGCTTGGCTGCCATCGGCAAAAAAACAAGATTGGCCAAAAGCGAACCATATAAGGTCGTGAGGAGGGCAATTGCCATGTTCGGCCCCAGACTTGCAGGATCATTCAGATTCTTCAGCATCAGTACAAGCCCGATGAGAGTCCCGATCATCCCCCAGGCAGGAGCATATTCTCCCGCTTTTTCAAGGATGCTCCTGCCCTTCCGGTGCCTTTCCTCCATGGCCGCAATCTCGGCATTCATAATATCATTGATAACATCCGGCTCCAGCCCGTCGACCGCCAGCAGGACACCCTTCCTGATATAAGGATCTTCCATCTGCTCTATCTCGGTTTCAAGGGACAGCAGTCCTTCCCGGCGGGCCTTGTCCGATAGCTTGACAAATACATCGATGATCTCAGCAAGATTTTTTTCATCACTTGAAAAAGATTGGCGGACCACTGTAAAGGAATGCTTGATGTCCCTCAATGGAAAGCTGACCAGCAGGCCGGAAATCAGTCCGCCAAGGACAATCAGCATAGAAGCGGGATCCACAAAAGACAGGAAGCCGCTGAATCCCCCGTTTGTCATAATTCCAAAAACCAGCATTGCAAAACCGATAAACAAGCCAATCGGTGTAAGAGTATCGAGCTTTCTCATAATTCCTCTCCCTGGTTAGCTTATAATCCAATAACACCTGAGAGCAGAATCCCCTGATCCAAGGATTCTGCCCGCTCTCTTTTTATATCGGCATTATTATTATTTTGTTGAGTCTCGATATTCAATCCGGTGAGGCAGGACAACAATGTTTTCCGTTACTTTCTCTTTGTTCATATATTTGGTCAGGAGGCGCATGGCAACCGCCCCGATATCATAAAGCGGCTGGACCACGCTCGTCAGCTGCGGCCTTACCATCAAAGCAAGGCGTGTGTTGTCTGAGCTGATGACTTCAACGTCATTAGGTACAGAAAAGCCTTTGTCCTCTGCACCATGGACAACACCCAGGGCCATTTCATCTGACCCGGCAAAGATGGCTGTCGGCTTTACAGATGCTTCCATCAGCTTTTCAAACGCTTCGATTCCGGAATCATACGTATAATCTCCTTCTGCAACCAGCTCTTCCCTATATTCAATGCCTGCTTCACTGAGTGCCCTTTTGTAGCCGGCAAGCTTTTTCGCTTCATTGATCGGTTCATGCAGCGGTCCGATGGCAATTCCGATCTCTTTATGGCCTTTTTCAATGAAAGTCTGTACCGCATCATAAGCGGCCTGCTCGTAATTGATATTAACAGAAGGAATTTTCTCTGATTCCTCAATGGAACCGGCCAGAACGATCGGTACTGGGGATTTTTCGAATTCCTCCACATGTTCCGCTGTAATATTTCCGCCCATGAACACGATCCCGTCCACTTGCTTGCCTAGCATAGTATTCAGCAGGTGAAGCTCTTTATCTTTATTCTGGTCAGAATTGCTCAGGATAATATTGTACTTATACATCGTCGCAATATCCTCGATGCCCCTTGCCAGCTCTGCAAAGAAGGTGCTCGAAATATCCGGGATGATGACGCCTACAGTGGTCGTTTTCTTGCTGGCAAGTCCCCTGGCAACGGCATTTGGACGGTATCCAAGCCTCTCGATGACCTCAAGCACCTTTTTCCTTGTCGCAGGTTTTACATTCGGGTTTCCGTTTACTACACGGGAAACCGTTGCCATTGAAACATTTGCTTCACGGGCAACATCATAGATTGTTACATTCATTTAAAACACTCCTTTTTCACTTGAACATTCCTCTTTTACCACACTGTCTCAGCCAGTATCCTTTGCCAATCAGCTTTATTAATAAAAAGAAAAATATAATTTAAATTGGCCATGCATTTTTAGTTCATTACTTATGTTGTCCTGATATCCCAAACAGTAACGCAATTTTCCTGCTTGTGAATAACTAAACTTGTCTAATTATGTCTTTAATCATACGACAGACAGGCGTTTGCCGCAATGTAAAGCCCTTTTATTTTACAAAAAAGCGGGGATTTATTCAAAGACATCACTCCGTAAATGCCAAAACCTCTTTATTTTGTGCAAATGGCCATCCCATCAAAGAAAAGGGCTCTCCTGAAAAAAATCAGAAGAGCCCTTTTTATATAGCCGGCAAAGGAATATCCCTGTATGCTCTGCCTTATACTTTTACAAAGGATGAAGCCTTAAGCTGTGCCATGAAATCGTCAAACTGATTCAGGTCCATCTGCTGTGCTGAATCCGAGAGAGCCACCGCAGGATCAGGGTGGACTTCGGCCATGACGCCGTCTGCACCGATTGCCAGTGCTGCTTTGGCAGTTGGAAGAAGCAGATCCCTTCTTCCGGTTGAGTGGGTGACATCGACCATGACAGGAAGATGCGTTTCCTGCTTCAGGATTGGCACCGCAGAAATATCAAGGGTATTTCTAGTTGCACGTTCGTATGTGCGGATGCCCCTCTCGCAGAGTATGATCTGCCCATTGCCCTGAGCCATGATATATTCAGCGGCATTGATGAATTCCTCAATGGTAGCCGCAAGGCCCCTCTTAAGCAATACCGGTTTATTGGATGCACCCGCTGCTTTCAGGAGCTCGAAGTTCTGCATATTCCTTGCACCGATCTGAATGACATCCAAGTATTCTGAAGCTGTTTCAATATCAGCAGGATTGACTATTTCACTGATAACAGCAAGGTCATATTCATCTGCGACTCTCTTCAGGATTTTCAGGCCTTCAAGTCCCAGCCCCTGGAAATCATAAGGAGAGGTTCTAGGCTTGTAGGCACCGCCGCGGAGAAGCTTCATGCCCTTGGCCTTTACTGCTGCCGCAACTGTAGCCACTTGTTCATAGGACTCGACAGCACATGGACCAAAGACAAAATGCGGGTTGCCGTCGCCGATTTTTTCGCCTCTTAAATCGACAATGGTATTATCGGGCTTTTTCTTCCGGGAAACAAGGAGCGCTTTGCGGTGGTCATCTTTCTGCAGTTCAAGCCCTGCCTTAAAGATTTCCTTGAACAGGTGCTCGATCGTTGAGTTTTCAAACGGCCCTTCGTTATGTTCTTTAATGGAATCCAGCATTTTTCTTTCACGGACAGGATCATAGCGGTTAACACCCTGAGTTTCCTTAACCCTTCCAATTTCCTGAACAAGGCTTGCCCTCTCGCTGATCAATGATAACAGCTGAAGATTGATTTCCTCTACTCGTTCGCGCAGCTGATCTAATTCTTTATTGCTCATCATGTCCCGTCCCTTCTCTTTGGCTGAACCGAAGTATTGCGAACTAAATTAGCATCCGCAACGGTTCTTCTTTATCGGCCTGTTAAAATATGATACATTTTTTATAATTAGGGATTATTATATATGAATTAACTGCCAATGTCACGTATTTTTTCTTTATTAATTAAACGCTTTTAAGCATTAAAGAAATTTACCTATGCAGATAGGCTTAATTTTCCTCTATCCTGTAAAAGAAGGTGCATCCCTTGCTTAAAAATAAAATATTCGCCCTTGATATCGGCACCCGTTCAGTGGTGGGAATCATCCTGGAAGAACAGGACGGGCAGTTCAAAGTAATAGATATCCACACGAAAGAACATAAAGAACGCGCCATGCTTGATGGACAGATCCACGACGTTATCTCTGTATCCAAAATCATCGCTGAGATTAAGGAAGACCTTGAAGCAGCCCATGGCCCCTTAAAACAGGTCTGTGTCGCAGCTGCCGGAAGGGCCCTCAAAACGAAAAGGGCCCAGGCATCCGTCAATATCACCGGCAAGCCAATAATCCAGAAGGAAGATATTCTCCATCTTGAGCTGAGCGCGGTCCAGCAGGCACAGGCAGAAGTAGCTGAAGAGCAGAAGTCGGATAAAAGCCATTATTATTATTGTGTCGGCTACTCTGTGCTCTATTACAGGCTGGATGGTGAAGAAATCGGCAATCTCATTGACCAGCAGGGAGAAGAAGCTTCAGTCGATATCATCGCAACCTTTCTTCCAAGGGTGGTCGTTGAATCGCTGATTTCCGCCCTCCACCGTGCCGGCCTTGAAATGCAGGCCCTCACACTCGAGCCGATTGCCGCCATCAATGTCCTCATACCGCCTTCCATGAGGAGGCTGAACGTTGCGCTTGTCGACATTGGGGCAGGTACTTCTGATATTGCCCTTACAGATTCCGGAACCGTCATTGCATATGGTATGGTCCCTGTTGCAGGGGATGAGATCACTGAGTCACTCAGCGATCAGCTTCTTCTCGATTTCCCTTTGGCTGAAGAAGCAAAACGGAGACTGCTTGATCACCATACGATTAAAACGACAGATATTCTCGGCTTTGAAACAGACTGGGACAGTGAAGATATTATTTCACAAATTGAACCGGCAATCGAAAAGCTTGCAGATTCAATTTGTAATGAAATTCTGCAGCTCAATAATCATAAATCCCCCAAGGCCGTCATGCTCGTAGGGGGCGGGAGCCTTACGCCGCGCCTGCCGCAGATGGCGGCAGCCCGCCTGGGACTCCCGGAGAACCGGGTTGCCATCAGGGGAATTGATGCAGTCGCTTCCCTGGCCTTCGCCGACCACATATTAAAAGGCCCTGATCTTGTCACGCCGGTTGGGATAGCGATTGCGGCCTTGCAGTCTCCTGTCCAATACAGGACTGTTTATGTAAATGATCTGCCTGTCCGCCTTTTTGAAGTGAAAAAATTGACTGTGGGGGACTGCCTCCTTGCTGCCGGGATCAAAATGAGCAAGCTGTATGGAAAGCCCGGCATGGCCAAAATTATATCCTTGAATGGCCTAAGCATCACGATACCTGGAGAGCACGGCAATCCGCCTGTTCTGCTGCAAAATGGCTCTGCCTGTTCTTTGGATGACGGAGTCAAAGATGGAGATATGCTGACAGTTGCCAGGGGCGCTGACGGAAGAGCATCTTTTCTTAAAATTAAGGACCTGGTCGATACCATTCCGGATAAAAACGTGATCGTCAATGGGAAAGACTATACTGTTAAAGCAATCATTTCCAAAAACGGTATAGCAGCGTCTTCCGAAGATTCTGTGGAGGACCGCGATAAAATTGAGTGCAGAAATGCTGACAGCATTGAATCGGTCTTAAAGACTCTTAACCTGGGGGACTTATTAAAAAGCATAAAGCCCTTCCATTTGAGGATTAACGGAAAAGAAACATATATTCCTTCTCTGTCTGGAAGGCTGACCCGAAATGGGATTGATGCCAAACCTTCAAGCGGCTGTGAAGATGGGGATGTGATTGAAGCCGCGGGGAAACACCAGGCAACAGTGGCCGAGCTGGCTGAAAAGAAGCAGCTGACACTTACGCGGACATTGCCTGTATTCTTTAACGGCGAGCGCATTACCCTGACAAGGGATGCAGCCGAAGTTTGGCGCGAAGATGTGAAGCTGAAAGCTGAGAGTACAATCAGGAGCGGGGATTCAATCCTGATCAGGAACCTCCCTGAAGAACCGTTTATTTTCCAGGATCTTTTCACCTATGTTGAAGTAAAGCCGCCCGCCCATGCAGCCGGCAGCTTTGAATTAATGAGGAACGGAAGGAAATGCTCCTTCCATGAACCGGTAAATGCGGGGGACACCCTCCATATCCACTGGCCTGAGCACATTAAGGTAAAATAAATTCAAAAGGCCGTCCCTTTACCGGGACGGCCTTTTGGTGTTCAGCTGTTTTCACTTACAGCCTTTGCCAGTGAATCCTCCGTTATTTTCCAATGTGATGCATGCCATACAACATCCTTGTTCGAGAAAAGGATCGCCTGAGGGGATTCATGCTTAATATGATATTCCTCAGCTACATGATTGGAGACAGGGCGGGCATCCTGTACAGTTAAAAAATAGGCAGGAACACTGCTGTTAGCAGAAGTGAAGCTTTCATACTCTTCATAAGCCGCCTGGCTTACAGGGCAGGTGGTGCTGTGCTTCAATAGAAATGCCGGGTTTTTTTCTTCTAAAATGCTATTAAATTCTTCGATTGAATGTATTTGTTTCATCTTATTTCCTCCTGAAATAAAGAATGCGGCAGAGTCATTTTAACACTCCACCGCCTGATTTCCTAATTATCGGTATTTCATTTCTGTTTCATCAAAAGCGTTCTTTGTTTCCTCCAGCTTCTGCTGTATGCTTTCCCCATCCTCTTCTGAAAGCATTGCAGCCGAGCCGGAAGGCACTGTTTCAGTGAACGCCTCCTCCTCTTCGCTGGAATCATCAGATTGACTGCCGGCCTTTCCTGACATGCCCTTCACCTTTTCAACTAGGCCTGAAGACTGCTTTGATACGCTCTGAGTGAGTGTGCTGGTCTTTTCTTTGGCTGCTGATGCCAATTCAGACCCTTTTGTCATAGCTGTATCTTTAAGATGGCCGGTTTTCTCCTTCAGCACCGCAGCCTGCTCATTCAGGTCTGTCCTCAGCTCTTTCCCTGTCTTAGGGGCAAGGAATAATGCTGCCGCAGCACCCACCATACCGCCGACCAGGGCACCAATCAGAAAATCCTTGGAATTAATATTATCTTCCTGCCTTGTCTCGTTTGCCTGCGTAGTTATTCTTTCATTGTAAGCCATGTGGGATCCTCCTACACTTCCTTTAATATTTTGCTCTTTCTCTTTCCCGGGCTCTCACAGCCGCTCTTTCTACTGCTCTTTCTGCGGGCGGTATATCCTCAATATGATTCTGGAGCGGAGAAGACTGCTGTTTGCGAATCTTCCACTTATCTTTCAGCTCAAGGAATACATTGCTCCATTGAACCACCTGGGAGATTTTATCCTTATTCTGTTCAACCTGCGTATTGACCGATGAAGAAATGGATTGAATCGTCCCATTGAACTTTCTTACAGAATCTCCGACATCCCTCACCGCATTGACAACTCCATTAAGGCTTTCCGACTTCTGCTGAATGTCGCTCGCAAGGGCATTCGTCTTATGAAGCAGAACAGTGGTCTCACGGGTTACACCGTCCAGCTGCTGTTCAAGCCCATCTAAGGTCGTTGACACACTATCCAATGTTGTCGCCAGGGATTTCAATGTCCGTGACAGGAAAATGACGAGCACTAAAAAGGCTACCGCTATTAAAGCCACGCTCAAATATAGAATAATTTCCAAAAGAAGCACCTCCATGATTGTTATATATTTATTCTATTACCCGGGGATAGGCACCCTAAACCAGGGCCGTCCTTGTAAGTAATTCCATCAGCCGGCCTGAATCTCCTGCTTTTTGCGGCATTTAGCTTTATTTTTGCAGGCTGTGTTACACATTGCGGCTGATTTTGGGATCATTCAGCCAGATGTTCATCATGCCGCCGCTAAAAGGCGCTTATAAAACAGATGAGCCAAAAAATCAGCATGGAAACTAACAATGCTGATTGCAGATTGACTATGTACGGAAACATTATATCCATCAGCATGGAGCTTTTGCAAATCCCCACACGCACAAGCTGCCTGCAGAATAATCATTTACAGCAGAAAAAAACTTTTTCGGGTACAATAATAGCTGTACGTAGAAATGAAGGAGGAATCAGGATGAAAGATCCCCGGATTCAAACATTGGCAAAAAATTTGATTAATTATTCAGTTCGCCTTCAAAAAGGCGAGAAAGTCTTGATCGAGAACTTTGGCCTCCAGCGTGAGCTTGTTACTGCACTTGTTGCCGAAGCCTATGCAGCAGGCGGCTGCCCGTTTGTGCTGCTGAAGGACCAGCAGGTCGACAGGGCGCTTTTACTTGGGGCTCAGGATGAGCAGTTCGATATGATGGCTGACTTTGAAGCAAACGTAATGGGCAAGATGGATGCTTATATTGGCCTTAGATCCGGAGATAATATCAATGAACATGCCGATGTGCCGGATGATAAAATGAAAATCCACGGCAGCACGATCGGCAAGAAAGTCCACAGGGAAATCCGTGTGCCAAAAACAAAATGGGTTGTACTGAGATATCCTAACTCTTCAATGGCACAGCTCGCGAAAATGAGCACAGAGGCGTTCGAGGATTTCTATTTTAATGTCTGCAATCTGGATTACGGCAAGATGGACAAAGCGATGGACAGCCTTGTAGAGCTTATGGACAAAACAGACAAAGTAAGGCTGGCAGGCCCCGGGACAGATTTGACCTTCTCCATTAAGGATATTCCGGCAATCAAATGCTCTGGACAGATGAATATCCCTGACGGCGAAGTCTATACGGCTCCTGTAAAGGATTCTGTAAACGGCGTTATTACATATAATACTCCATCTCCTTATCACGGATTTACTTTTGAGAATGTCAAGCTCACCTTTAAGGATGGAAAGATTATTGAGGCCTCAGCAAATGATACAGACAGGATCAACAAGATCTTTGATACAGATGAAGGCGCCCGTTATATCGGGGAATTTGCCATCGGCGTGAACCCTTATATCCTCCACCCGATGCAGGACATTCTGTTCGACGAGAAAATTGATGGCAGTTTCCACTTCACGCCAGGGCAATGCTATGATGAAGCCTACAACGGCAATTCATCCAATATCCACTGGGATATGGTCAATATCCAGCGCCCGGACTATGGCGGAGGAGAAATCTACTTTGACGATGTCCTGATCCGCAAGGACGGAAGATTCGTCATCCCGGAACTTGAAGCACTGAATCCGGAGAACCTTAAATAAAACAGAAAAAAGGATGCAGCATAAGCCTGCATCCTTTTTCTTATGTAGCCATAAGGCCTTTCCGGAGAGCGCCAGGAGACAGCCTGCCCAACGCTTCTGCTCGGAACTTATAAAGTGCCCTCATATGCTTCCTGGAATTTCTGGATGTCTCCCGCTCCCATAAAGAGGATGACACTGTTTTCGTGCTGTTTCAGCGCACTTGTATCCTCTTCTTTCATGATTTCTGAGCTTGGGATCCTGTCCTGAAGGTCTGTGATGGTCAGCTTTCCATGGTTCTCCCTGGCAGAGCCGAAAATATCGCAAAGATAAACTTTATCAGCTTTATTAAGGCTTTCGGCAAAGTCATCCAGGAATGTCTGTGTCCGGGTAAAGGTATGAGGCTGGAATACAGCCACTATTTCTTTTTCCGGATATTTCTGCCTGGCTGCCTCGACCGTCGCACGAATCTCCGTCGGGTGATGCGCATAGTCGTCAATGATAACCTGGCTTGCCACTTTCTTCTCCGAAAACCTTCTTTTTACTCCCTCAAATGTCAGCAGGAGATCTTTGACGATTTCAGAATCAATTTCCTCATAATGGCAAAGAGCGATAACGGCCAATGAATTCAGTACGTTATGGTCGCCGAACTGAGGGATTGAGAAGGTATCATAAAAGGTGTTGCGCACAAAAACATCAAAGGTTGTTCCTTCCGTGCTCTTGATGACATTGCGTGCCTGGAAGTCATTCTCCTCCCCAAATCCGTAAAACAGGACAGGAACCTTTGCCTGGATCTTTTGCAGCTGCTCATCATCGCCGCATGCAAAAATACCCTTATTCACCTGCCATGACATCTCCTGGAATGCAGAGAACACATCATCAATATTGGCGAAATAATCAGGGTGGTCAAAATCTATATTCGTCATGATTGCATAATCAGGGAAATATGAAAGAAAATGCCTTCTATATTCGCAGGCTTCAAAAACGAAATATTCAGCATCGGCATCCCCTCTGCCCGTTCCGTCCCCAATAAGGAAAGATGTCGGTTTTGCACCCTTCATAACATGGGCCAGCAGCCCTGTAGTGGAGGTCTTGCCATGCGCCCCAGTAACAGCTACGCTGGTGAACTTCTTCATAAAGTCCCCAAGGAAGCGGTGGTAGCGGACGATCGGAAGGCCCAGCTTCATGGCTTCCTGAATTTCTTCATGTGTATCCGGGTACGCATTGCCTGCTATAACGGTCATTCCAGGCTGTATGTTTTCCTTTTGGAAAGGAAGGATCTTTATTCCTGACTGTTCAAGCGAAATCTGTGTAAAAAAACGCTTTTCTACATCAGATCCCTGAACATGATAATTCATATCATGAAGGACTTGAGCCAAGGCGCTCATTCCAGACCCTTTTATACCTACAAAATGGTAAATAGTCATATAAAGAACCTCCAACTGTCGTCTATCTGTAACACAGTATATGATATCTGACTATAATTTGCTCATATATTCATTACGGACAAACGTTTCCTGCATAAGCAGATTAAAGTATTATATCATCTTTCAAGCACAAACACTATGTAGCACCCCGCTCAGGCTGGCGACAGGGGCGGCCTGAGCGGGGCTGGGCCGGGATTGCATGGCGAAAATTGGCAAAAACCCGGCATGAATAGACTCACATATCCCCAATGAACAGGAAGGCCACGGCAGTCTTTTTTAGAAAAGGCCTATAGGCCATACCTTCCCGGACAGCCTCATTGTATCTCTCCACAACGGCGTCTGTATTGTCCATTGGAAAAGCAGGGCCAAAGCAGTAGGTCCGGGAAAAAACGGGTATGCACCTGATGAAATAGGAGCGTCCCTCCTCAAGGCTGATGCTTTCCGCAGCTTTCAGCTGAAGCTTTTCCCCGGTCAGAATATCATAGGCAGCAAGCTTTTCTCCTTCTGCCCTTTCAATCTTTACAGGCTGGAGGACAGAGCTGAGGAAAAGCGCTCCCTGAATGAGATCGGCCTCGGCCAATTGGCCGGTATTCCGGCGGAGGAAAAGGTTAAACATCGTAAAGCCCCTGATGCTTATATAATCGAATAAGAACCAGTCCTCAAACACTTCTTCCTGTTCACTGCTGAATGGGATTCCGCCCGGCAGGCCGGCTGCTTCCCGGAAAATATGGCGGGCACGGACCTTTTCTCTTATGTTCGCATTCACCGCAGAATCCTTCTGTGCTTTCCGGTAAAGGGCCAGCGCGTTCTCTTCACCCTTGGCCTGCTTTTGTTTGCGGTAGGCTTCCAAGTCTTTAATTGTATTCTCCATATCCGGGTGCTCCCTCCAATTCCCCAGGGCCGAAAATGAATTAAAGCTCTACTTTTTCCAGCCGCGGATTCGGCCTGTAGCGCCTTCCTGCTTTTGCAGCATGCTTACCATTGATCAGAACATTATCTCCGGTGAAGCCGATATTGATCTTCAGCAGGCTGTTGCCGATGCCGTAAGTATCGACTGGCACACCGTTTTCTTCAAATTCCTGGATTCTCATTTCATTAAAGCCGCCGCTGACAACAATTTTCACATGATTATACCCTTCGTCATCCAGCGCTTTCCTTAAAGCAAAAATCAGCTCCGCATTAACGCCCCGCGGATCAAAGGTCCCGAGAAGATGCTGATTCCTCAGGAAATATTGGTCGATCATTGTCCTGGAGGTATCAACACGGACACCCTTCAGCTCATCGCCGAATTCCCTCGCAACTTTCAGGGAATCTGTTATAGCATCATTATTATAATCAACAAGCGCAATCAGGGCATCCTCAGGGTATGTCTCCTGATATGCCTTGGTTGCTGCCACCAGGTCCCCGTCAAACATCTGGATAAGGGCATGCGGCATTGTTCCCATCCCCTGCTTGCCCCACCATTCGTTCATGGCATGGGTAGCCTGGGCAGTAGCTCCGCCTATATGGGCAGCATAGCCGTCTCCGGCCTGGGTGATATAATGGTCATCCCGGTCACCCATGAAAATGACCTGTTTTTGCCTGCCTGACGTTCCTGCTGCCTTGACCGTGTTATATACATTAGTGGCAACTGACGTTCTCCTCGCAAGGATGCCGTCAATGATCCCCTCTAGATAGCCGAAGCTCTGATAAGGCCCGGTAATCGTCATGACCGTTTCGAATGGGCTGATTTTATCTCCATCTTTCAAAGAAAAGATTTCGAGCTCATCCGGATTTTCGGCGAATGTATGGATCAATGCAATCACTTCATCGGTCCCGCAAAGGACAGCATGATTTTTCTGGAAGAATTGCATGGTCACGATATTGTCTTTGTGATATTTCTTGACAATCTCCCGTGTTTTTAAGAAATAGACAGCTGAAAACCAGCCGTCTTTCACTCTTTCATCAAATTTAAAGGTATTATTTGTAAGCCGCTTGATCTTGCCTTGAATCTTTAGCTCAATTTCTTTCATCCTAAAGCTCCTCATACCAAATCAGTTATAACTACCGTTATTTTTAGTATTCTTTACATGCATGTAAAGAATACCACGTATTATAGCATTGTACTAGTGTCTTGCATGGCCTCGAGGTCTGTTTCCGTGATCAGCACATCACGCGGCTTGCTTCCTTTTGCCTCAGAAATATAGCCGCAGTCCTCCATCATGCCAATCAGCCTTGCAGCACGGTTATAGCCGATCTTAAAGCGCCTCTGGACACTCGAGGTCGATGCGCTGCCCTGATCGACAACATACTCGCATGCCTCATAGAAAAGTTCATCTTCCTCCTCGGTTGCCTGTGCTTTTTTCAGAAGCTCTTCCTGTTCAAATAAATAGTCCGGCTTGCGCTGGCTCCTCGCATGGGCGACGACTTCATCAATTTCTGCATCGGAAACATAAGTTCCCTGAAGCCTGACCGGCTTGGATGAGCCATTTTCCAGGAAGAGCATATCTCCCCTCCCCAGGAGCTTTTCGGCACCGCTGATGTCAATGATGGTTCGTGAATCCACCTGTGAGGATACTGAAAACGCCACCCTTGTCGGAACATTGGCTTTGATCAGGCCAGTGATGACATCGACAGACGGCCTTTGTGTGGCGATGATCAAATGAATGCCGCATGCCCTCGCCTTTTGGGCGATCCGGCAGATTGCTTCCTCAACATCTGCAGGGGACATCATCATCAGGTCAGCAAGCTCATCAATAACGATAACAATGTACGGAAGCTTGTCAGAATAGCGTTTATGCTGTTCCGCCAGCTGATTGAAACGGCTGATATCCCTGACACCCGCGTGGGCAAAAAGCTCATAGCGGCGCTCCATCTCTTCCACCGCCCATTTCAGTGCTGCAGTGGCGGCCTTCACATCTGTAATGACCGGGCTGACGAGATGGGGTATCTGATTGTATGGAGCAAGCTCGACCATTTTCGGATCGATCAGCAGCAGCTTCAGCTCATCCGGCGATGCCTTATAAAGAAGGCTGACAAGGATCGAGTTGATGCAGACGCTTTTTCCGGATCCGGTTGCACCGGCAATCAGTCCATGGGGCATTTTCCGGAGATCTGTGACGATCGGGCTTCCCGAGATGTCCAGCCCAAGGACAGCAGTCAGCGGCGATTCTCCGTCCCTGAAAACAGGCGTATTGATGATCTCGCTGATCAATACCGGCCTGCTCTTCTGGTTCGGTACCTCAATTCCGATCGTATGCTTGCCCGGGATCGGCGCTTCCATACGGATATCCCTGGCGGCCAGGCTGAGCTTGATATCATCAGTCAGGTTCGTGATTTTATTTACTTTAACCCCGGGCTCCGGCTGAACCTCAAATCGGGTAACAGAAGGCCCCTGGGTCACATTAACAACCTTAGCCCTGACATTGAAATTCTTCAGTGTCAGATTAAGGAACTCTTCCTGCTCCAATAGCCACTCCTCATTGTCCTCTGGAATGACCGGAGGGGCAAGCAGGCTTTTTGCCGGAAATTCATAGGCCTTGTATGTCGGCTCTTCTGCAGGCTGGCCTTCCTGATGGAATCTATCCAGTTCCTGATCCGTCCATGCTTGTGTCAGTTCAGCTGGCTCTTCAGCATGCTGCTGTGATTGAGCGGGTTCTGCTGCTGCCGCAGTTTCGTTTGGCTGTGGAGCATATTTATAATCAGAAGCGCGGGCATTGTCCTCGCCGCGAACCTGTAAATTTGTATTTGCAGGTCCTTCATTCCCGATAACTTCAGCTGAGACAGCCGGCGGCACTGCTTCTTCGGTATTTTCCCGGGTAACAGGCATTTGCTTCACAGCTGTATTTTGTTCTTTTTTCTTCTGCTCTGCAATCCTTCTGTCCTGTTTCAGCATAATCACATTGAATGGCAGCGGCGATTTTGGCTTTGACTGCTGTTCTTCTTCCTGGGCCGGTATGTCTCCGCTGGTTTCCCTGGCCCTTCCCTCTGCAGTTTCCGGCTCAGCCTCATCCAGCAGCAGGGCAGGCGCTGCTTCATGCTGGCCCGTTTCCTGTGTACACTGTTCACCTTTCGCAGATTCCATTTGGAGCTCAGCAAATTTCACATCATGGTCTTGGGATAGTTCTCCGTCATCGGCTGAGAGCTCTTTAAGATATTCTGTTTCTTTATCAATTTCAGCCTTATCCGGCAATTCTGCAGGAGCATCCGCAAATTCCGGCACTGCTGCAAAGTCAAGCGGGGCCGGCTCTGATCCGGCTGAGTTATATGAAATACCAGCGTTATCATATTCTTCAGTTTCTGTTCTAATTAGCTCAGAGTCTTTAGGCATGGTCATATCAATGCTGCTTTCCATCAGCGGTTCGGCACTTTCATCCGCCTCGAAATCTAAATTGGATGCGGGGGCAGTTTTATAGCCGTCCAAAGGAGAGCTGCTGTCCATTATCTCGGGGGTACTGCTGTCAATTCCTGTGTTAATGTCAGCCAGCGGCGGGGTTTCGATGCTGCAGTCGGCTTCAATACTGTCGGCCGTATCATCTGCGTATGAATCTCCGCTTTCAAGTATTACTCTCCCCTGACCAACTTCCTTTGTCACGATATGGTCATCTTCCTGCACTCCTGCAGAAGAAGCTTCCTCAGCAGCTGATTTGGAAATGCGGTCCGTATATGTGTCAGGATCAATTTCTGCACCAGGACTCTTTTCAGCCCTGCCTGACACGGCAGAGGCTTCTTCGTATCCTACCCTTAAATCAGGGCTGATGGTTCCTTTCAGGTCAGAGCTCCCTTCCGGCTGTTCTTCAGGCATTGGCTCAAGCGGATCTATCACAGCATTGCTTTCTTCTTCCAGGCCTCCATCAAGGACCGTTTTCTTCAGAAAATCAATATCATCGAAAAGTGGCGCGTTTTTCACCTGGTCAAAGCTATTCATCTCATAGATGACTGATTCTTCCTTTTTCTTCGGCCGTTCGAACCCGTATATCGGGGAAGGAATTTCCGTTGGCCTGAAGGGGCGCCGGTGGCGGTTGTCTATCGGCGCCTCGCTTTTGCTCTTTTTGGGTGGTTCCGCATAAGATTCATGCTGCTCCGGCTGCCGTTTATTTCTTTTTTCTTGACTATCATTCAGCGGGCCGGCCTTTTTTCGATCATGCTTCCAGGTTTCTGCCGCCGGCTGCTCCCTTTGGCTTCTTCGCGGATTATGTCCAGGATTTTCCGGCTTTTCTCTGGGTCTCCTTTCCTTTACTGGTGAGCCTTCATCTGGAATAAGCGGAAACCTGAACTGCCCCTTAGGGTACTGGTAGAGGATTCTGGCCTCCATCTCACGTCCGTCTCTGTCTTTTTTCGGTTTTTCCGGTTTTATGTACGGACGCTCTTCTTCCGTTTCTATATACTCGTCTTCATTATTAAACACTCGGAATAGTTTTTTTATCCAACTCAATATCAATCACTCTTTCTTAAAGGCTGTTTAGGCAAAGCTGTCGGTGTATGCGGATGCTCAAATTTCTGGTACAAAAAGCTGAATAACCCTTAAGATTCTATGAAAAGGGCAGCTTATTCTTCCTACCCTTTTATTTTATCAGCTATTCATAAAAATTCGAGTTAAAAAGAGAGAATGAGCCTTTTTATAGGCTTTTTGGGTAAAATTGCCACAGTTGCCCTCATCATGCTTATACTTTTGGCATAACCAGTTTAACATCGGGTTTACAACTGTTACAGGCAGTGTAACCTGCAGGCTTTTCCCTGTCTATCAGATATAAAAAAGGACCACATTTCGTGATCCTTCCCCTGTCACTTTTTCTTATTTTTGCCGAGAATGAAAATCGGCTCAAGCTCCCCGTTTTCATAAAGAAATGATAATGCCGTAATCGGCACCCTTCCGCTTGCAAAGAAGCTCATATTCATCTGTGCAAGGACATCATAGCCCGTATTATTCCGCACATCCGCTATGATCAGGACATCCTGATGAGGAACGGCAAGTGCCATTTCACCGGTTATCTGCTGCTCCATGCTCTTCAGAAAAGCTTCATTGAGGATGCGGCTCGCATCATAGCCGTCATTTGCATTCAAAAAATAAAAGATATTGCCGGCCACTTCGTCCTTTTTAATCCCGGTTGACAGGGACCTGACATTGAATAAGGCAATCTCCCTGATCCTTTCAGCTGTCCAGCCCTCTTTTTCCATAAGCGCTGAATCAATGAGCCTGTAGGTTTTGCCCTGGTCAAGGGCATAATAGACCCTTGTTTCTGCTGTATGTTCGTCAAACAGGAACGAGATTCCTTCTTCGGATTCCTGTGGAAAAGAAGTTGACCTGATGACAGGGAAGATATTTTTTTCATGGCCTTCAAGCCCGGATTCTCCCGACATGGCCCTGAGTCCTTCTTCCACATAATAGGCCACCTCTTCAATCGCCTTGTCCTTCTGCTCCTGCCATTTAGCAATGATGCCAGGCAGCGAAATGGTGATCCCTTTGCCCGTTCCTGTATTTTCGATCCGGAGGGTATCCTTTTTTTTATCAAATTCGAAAGACCGGTTATCAGCATCCAGCCTTTTGGTTAATTCATCCTTCATTTTCCTGCTGTCCATTTTCATCCTTTTTCCCTCCTTAACGGGAAATTTCTGCAGTTTCCATTGTACAATAGAAAGCCCTCCATCTCAAAGAAGACGGAGGGCAAAAGATATCAGCGGCTGAGGCCGGCGATGAAATTCTCGATTTCTTCCTGTGTTTTCCTATCCTTGCTGACAAAGCGGCCTGATTCCTCTCCATCCCTGAAGGCAATGAAGCTAGGGATTCCGAAGATATCAAGCTGCCCGCACAAATCAATATATTCATCACGGTCTACATATACAAAGGTATAATCGCTGAACTTCTCTTCTACCTCTGGAAGGATCGGTTCGATGATGCGGCAGTCAGGGCACCAGTCTGCTGAAAACATAAAAATATGCTGCCCCTCATTTTTCATTTGTTCAAACTGTTCCATTGATTCAAGCTTTTTCATTTCTTTTTCCTCCTGTCTGGATCAGCATATCATCATGTTTGATCCAGCCTTTTTTCCTCATATACTCAGATAATAACAAGCTTATCGCGGCTGGTCCAACAAAATGCAGCATGACTATTTTCAGGAGGACAGCCGAGCTGAATCCCATTGCTGTCACTGTCATGATCTGCCCGACAAGGCCGGCTGTCCCCATTCCCGCACCTGCCGCATTGTTCTCGAGAACAAATAAAGTGGTACCAAGCGGTGCAAGAACTGCCCCCGCAATGGTCGGCGGGAGAAGGATCAACGGATTCCTGATGATATTCGGCACCTGCAGCATTGAAGTCCCAAGCCCCTGGGCAATGAGGCCGCCTACTTTATTTTCCCTGTAGCTGCTGACTGCAAAACCGACCATTTGGGCTGCACATCCGATTGTTGCCGCCCCTGCTGCAAGCCCGTGCAGATCAAGCATCAGCGCAATGGCTGCACTGGAGATAGGTGCTGTAAGGGCGAGGCCCATCAGCACTGCCACAATGATCCCCATTAAAATCGGCCTTTGCTCCGTCCCCCACATGATCATGCTTCCAAGACCCTTTAACAGGAAGCTTATTCCGGGTCCGATCAGCGCTGCCGTTCCATAGCCGGCCAATATCGTAACAAAAGGCGTAACAATAATATCGATTTTCGTCTCCTTGCTGACAAGCTTCCCAATCTCCACAGATATCAATGCAGCAGCAAAGCTTCCAGCCGGTCCGCCCAGCGCTGCCCCGGCTGCTCCGCTTGCAACCGCAGCGAACAGTACGAGCGGCGGTGCATTTAGTCCATAAGCAACAGCAACGCCGATTGCCGGCCCCATGAGCCCCATCGCGAGCGTCCCCATCTCTATGAAGAAACTCCCGCCAAATCCTGCCGGCAGCTGTTCTCCCACTGTCTTAATGATCAGTCCTATAATCAGAGAAGAAAACAAGCCTAATGCCATGCTGCTCAATGCATCTATAAAGTAAACCCTCGCAGACAGGCTGACCCCTTTTCTCTTCAAAAACTCTCTCATGTAAAATCCCCCGTTCATTCTTCATTGTCATGTGTCAAGACAGATGTTACAACCTATATTGTAAGCATGCCTGGGGTAAAAAGGAAGGAAAAAATACTTGAACACTCCTAGTATGGGTTCATAAAGCTTTGTAGAATCTGCTTTACTCTGTTTTTTTGATTTGATGCTCCTGATTTCACGCAAAAAAAATAGCAAAGGGCTCACCCCTTTGCTTGCTTATTTTATCTGGACAGAGTTGACGATATCAATCATCAATGATGCATCTGCTTTCAGGCTGGAGGTCTTTGTTTCCGTTGTAATCTTGACCCCATCAGCTCCGACAATCAATTCACTTCTGTCATCATCCAGCTTTTTAATAAGAATAAATCCGAATCTGCCATCATATTGGAAAGACTCATCCACCTCATAGCTTTCGTTCTGAAGTTTTGCAGACTCATAAACCACCTTGCTGCCTTTGCCCTCATTCTGGTTATAAAACAGGATATATGTTTTGCTTCCATTTTTTAAAATTAGATTGTTTGGGCTCTCTTCTTCAACCTCGACACCAAAAGGCAAATAATAGTCTATCTCTTCATTTTCATTATTTGCATCCTTGGGCTTTTGGGTGAAAGCTGTCTCCGCTGCCTTCTTCGCCGCTTTCTGCTCCTCTTGGAAGGATGCAGAACAGGCGCTCAGGAACAGAACGGAACATATCATAAGCAAGGCGGTGATGCTGATTTTTTTCATACTATTTTCCTCCCTGCTGGAAAAAATATCGTCCTTTTCTATCATAACCGTCTTTTTAATTATCTGACAACCCCTCCTGCCGGTTTTTCAGGCCTGTGGACGGTTTGTTATTAACAGAAGTGGTAAAATGTAAGATATCTACCAAAGAGGAGGAAGTATGATGGAATTGACAGTTTATCTGGCAGGCGAGATTCATACAGACTGGAGGGGAGAGCTGAAGGAAAAAGCAAAAGCCCTCCAGCTTCCGGTCCATTTTGTCGGACCGATGGAGAACCACGAGCGCTCCGATAAGATTGGGGAAGAGATACTTGGGGAACAGCCGGGCCCTGTTTACCTCGACCAGGCTTCTTCAAGCATCAACAATCTGCGGACCCAGCTGCTGATGGAAAAATCCGACCTGGTCATTGCCCTTTTCGGCGAGCAGTATAAGCAATGGAACACGAGCATGGATGCCAGCACTGCCGCCGCACTGAAAAAGCCGCTGATCCTGATCAGGCCTGAAAAACTGCACCACCCGCTTAAAGAACTCTCGCAAAAAGCAAACGCAACAGTCGAAACCGTAAATCAGGCAATCAAGATTCTTTCATATGTTTTTGAAGAAAATTGAAATGCGGAAGCGGCTTGAACAGAGCCGACAAGCATAAGACGAGCAGGATGAAAGGTTGTTCTTTAACCTTTTAGCCTGATCGGCTTATGACTCGAGGCTCTAGCCGCTGGAGCTGGACAATCGAAATGCGGAGGGCGCTTGCTCAGCCCCGACAAGCATAAGACGACCGGGAATAAAAGGCGTTCTTTGCCTTTAATTCTTGGGCGGCTTATGACTCGAGGGGTTAGCGCCCGCAGCTGGACAATCGAAATGCGGAAGCGGCTTACTTAAAACAAACTGGGGAGAGGCGTTAACGCCTCTCCCTATTTCTGTTCCGGTACTCCAGCTGCCCGGCGAGCAGTCTGACAACATGCGCAAACATTTCTGCCCTGTCGACCCTGCCATTTGTAAAAACACCGATGGCTCCTTCTTTTTTCCGGATGTTTTCTTTTTGGGCATATTCATCCATGACAGGTCCAAGTTCACGGCCGGCGAGCAGCTCTTCGGCAATTTCCTGCGGAAGGGGGATCCTGGCCCCGCCCGCTACGATTATTTCTTTGCCTTTTTGCGCAAGCGCCCCCCAATTGCAGAGAAACAAACCTGCAGCTGTGTTCTGGACCCCTCCTTCCAGGCCGATTCCTATATCGCCTCCTCCTTCTTTCAGTGCAAGCTCCGCTCTTTGTACAGCCCCTTTAATCGTTTCGTCATCTGTAAAAGGCTGGTCGCTCACACCGGAAGGTACATCCACAGAATCGACTTCAATGCCGCTTTCATTGAAAATGGCTTCCACCGCACCTATTTTCGCCGGATTTTTAGAACCTATTATAATTTTCATAAAGCTGTTCTCCTTTTTTCATTGCTGCAATCTATATTGCCCCATTTTGACACATTGAAAAGAGGCAGCACTGCTGCTGCCTCCGGGCTGTTGTTTTTACGCGTTCTCGCGGATGGATGCGACAGTGGCTTTGTCGCAGGATTTAACAAGCTTGACCAGAAGCTCTTTTGCTGCCGCATAATCATCCACATGGATAATGGAAGCGTGGGTATGGATATAACGGGAGCAAATGCCGACTACTGCACTTGGCACTCCTTCATTCGAAGTGTGGACACGCCCTGCATCTGTTCCGCCCTGGGAAACAAAATACTGGTATGGCACATTATTCTTTTCAGCTGTATCCAGCACGAATTCCCTCATGCCGCGGTGCGTAACCATGGAGCGGTCCAGAATGCGAAGCAGCGCACCTTTCCCAAGCTGGCCGAATTCCCTTTTGTCGCCTGTCATGTCATTCGCAGGGCTTGCATCCAATGCAAAGAAAATATCAGGCTTGATCATATTGGCGGCTGTCTGCGCACCTCTCAGCCCGACTTCTTCCTGGACTGTCGCACCGGAATACAGGATATTCGGCAGCTTTTCGTCTTTCACTTCTTCCAGAAGTTCGACCGCAAGCCCGCATCCATAACGGTTATCCCAGGCCTTCGCCATGATTTTCTTTTCATTTGCCATTGGCGTGAACGGACAGATAGGGATGATCTGCTGGCCGGGCTTAATGCCGATTTTCTCTGCATCCGCACGGTCATCTGCACCGATGTCAATCAGCATATTTTTAATATCCATTGGCTTGCTGCGCTTGGCTTCATCCAGCAGGTGCGGAGGGATGGAACCGATGACGCCTGTGACAGGGCCATTATTGGTCATGATCTGCACCCTCTGGGCAAGCAGGACCTGGCTCCACCAGCCGCCAAGGGTCTGGAAGCGGATCATACCGTTATCGGTGATGGAGGTAACCATGAAGCCAACCTCATCCATATGGCCTGCCACCATCACAGTCGGGCCTTCCTCATCTCCCCTCTTTACTCCAAACACTCCCCCAAGCTTGTCCTGGACCACTTCATCTGCATACTGGCCAAGCTGCTCTCGCATAAACTTGCGGACTAAATGTTCATTTCCCGGCGCTCCCGGCAATTCTGTCAGTGTCTTAAAAAGCTGCAATGTTTGATTGTTCATTGTACCTGCTCCTTTAATGGGATTTATCATCATTATTATGTATACAGTTATTTTACAGAACTTTCTTACCTCTTACCACCTTTTCCTCCTAACCGTCCCCCGGATATGGTTCCATGTTCCGTCACTTTATGTGAATTCCTTTAATATATCCGGTTACATTTGGTAGAATGGAATAAAGAACAACAATGATGGAAAAAGACGGAGGGGCAGATCATGAACTGGAAATCATTTTTGCTTGGTGTTGGAGTCGGAGCAGCAGGCGGCTTGGCTGTGAAGGAATTAATGGCAGATAAAACCGCGGTTTCTCCAGAGAAAGCGCTTGACCAGGCTAAAGCCGCTTTCAAGAAAAATGGCCCGATCAGCGGATCATGGATACATATGCAGCCTGAACCTTATGAGAAGCATGGGCTTAGCTATAACGTCTATAAAGGCGGCATTTCAAGGACAGCTGATGGAGAGGTTTCTCAATATGAGTTTGTCGCAGACAGCCGCACCGGAACGATTTTGGATGCCTACCCGCTGTCTTAGAGATTGCAAGCTGGAAAAAAGGCCGGATTCTTTTATCCGGCCTTTAGCTTGCCTTTATCTGGTGCGTTTCAGCTCTTCCTTCAGCTGTTTATCTCCGTCCCATTTCACCGCCCGGAAATAGGCATCATGGTAAAACGTAAACCATGCATCCCTGCTGATTCCGTACTCAAGCCATTTCTGCTTTGCAGCGATTGAGTCCATCGGATAATCGTCAAAGGCAAGAACCCATAGAACATTCTGGTGGGCATGCGTCGGCATGATGTCTGCCATATGAACGATTGTTTCCCCATCTTCCTCAATTAGAATAATGGAATGCCCATCACTGTGACCGCCTGTGTGGACCATTCTCACTGGACCGAAGCTCCATTCATCTTTGAATGTGATCACCTGGTCCTCTATCCCGCTCCAATTTTCTTTCCAGTATGTATTCCTGGACCGGATGTTCGGATTGCGCATCTCTTCCCACTCGGTTTCCGATACAATGATTTTTGCATTGGTGAACACTGGTACAGATTCTTCTCCTTCAAGTCTGGTAAGGCCGCATGCATGGTCGAAATGCAGATGGGTCATCAGTACATAGTCGATATCCTCCGGGCTGAGGTTATGCTCTCCGAGGGATCTTTCAAGGCTGGATTCTTCTGTCACTCCGTAGTTCCGCTTTTGCTTTTCGTTAAGCTTGCCTGAACCGATGCCTGTTTCTATGAGCATCTTTTTTCCGTTAGCTTCCACAAGGATTGGATCTGTCCTCAGTTCGATCTGGTTTTTTTCGTTGCAGGGGTATTTCTTTTCCCACAGTGCTTTTGGGACAACGCCGAACATGGCGCCGCCATCCAGATGTGTGACCCCGCCGTTGAGCCACGTGAGCTTGACTGTTTTTAATTTTAAGGTTTCCATTTGGACACTCCCTTTTTCAGCAGATTGTATGTATACCTGTTAGTTTATCATTAAGAGGGGAGTTGGTGGAATATTTGATCTTTTTTGCTTGCTTCTTCTGAGAAAAAGTATCTGCTTTCCCATTAGTTGTTAATTTCCGTTCCAGGCACTTCGCTTTCCGCGGGGCGGAGTTGAGCCTCCTCGCGCTTGCGCGCTGCGGGGTCTCAACATTTCCGCTATCTCCCACAGGAGTCTGCGTGCCTTCCACTCCAATTAACAGTCTTTCAAACTTTTATGGCAGTATGCCCTCGCCTATTTGTATTCGATAAAAACCTTAATTTTATCCTAAGCGCAGAAAGCAGATAAAAAACAATTTGATCTTTTCCGCTTGCTTCTTCTGAGAAAAAGTATCTGCTTTCCCATTAGTTGTTAATTTCCGTTCCAGGCACTTCGCTTTCCGCGGGGCGGAGTTGAGCCTCCTCGCGCTTGCGCGCTGTGGGGTCTCAACATTTCCGCTATCTCCCACAGGAGTCTGCGTGCCTTCCACTCCAATTAACAGGTTTTCAAACTTTTATGAGTATGAAGACCAAGCCTTTTTGTTTCCAAGGCAATTTATCCCAACTTAATTACATAGATAGAAAAAACAAAAAGAGCACGAAATATCCGTACCCCTTTTGTCTATACCAGCGCTGCCGGCCAGGACAAGCGCTCCATAATTATTGATATCTCACTTCAGAGCGGTAGATTCGGCTGCCTCTGCCGGAGAATTTTTCTTCGTATTCGGTCATGATGTTGCCTTCATAGTCGCTGTTGTGAAGGTCGAGGCTGACGTAGGTGAGGAGAAGTCCGTATTCGGAGAAGCTTGTCAGTGAATATTCGAACAATCCCTGGTTATCAGTCTTGAAATGGATTTCTCCTTTATCGACAAGGATGCTTTTGTAGACATCAAGGAAGCTTTTGAAAGTGAGCCTTCTTTTTTCATGACGGGTCTTTGGCCAAGGGTCTGAGAAATTAAGGTAAACCCTGTCTACGTCCCCTTTATCGAAATACTCAGCCAGGTTCTTGGCATTGGCATTCATCAGCTTAAGATTTGGAAGCTCTTCTTCAATAAGCTTATCAAGGGCAGTCACGATGACGCTTTCTGCCAATTCTATTCCGATATAGTTGATATGAGGATTGGCCTTAGCCATCCCGGTGATGAACCGGCCTTTTCCTGTACCTATCTCAATATGGAGAGGCTGGTCTGCCCCAAATACTTCAGCCCATTTTCCTTTATGCTGATCCGGCTCCAGGATCACATATTGCGGATGCTGCATTAATTTATCTTTAGCCCAAGGCTTGTTTCTTTGTCTCATGAGGACACCCCTAAATAATAATATCGTTCAAACAATACCATGCCTTCCCTATCGATGCAACCCTCGTTCAGGAAGGATCGGGGAGCATCCGGCCGCATATGTAAGGGCACTGTCTGTTAAAGCGCGTTCATCTTATGTTACCGGAAATATCTCCTGTATATCAATCGAAACCGCGTTTTTCATTTATATGATGTTTTGTTAAGGTTTTAAGAGTGTACTCGAACGGAAAAACCCGAGCCTGAAATGCTTTTCCTTCAGGCAACAAAAGGAGCTGGAAATATACATGGGAAAATTGATTGAGACAGGATTGGAAATGGCCGTCCTTTTAGTTATAGGCATCATGTTCCTTGGCTACAGTGTGACTGTCTATCCGTATGAGAAGCTTAGGAACAGAAAATGGACTCAGAAAGTCAGATCAAAGAGGCAGAGCCTTTATATCGGCAAGCCTGTCAACCATCTATAAAAGATAAGCTGATGAATAATAAAAAAAAGGAATTCACATGATAAATGTGAATTCCTTTTTTGTTGGTGCCTCAATCCCATTCATGTACAAGTAGAAAGGATGCTGAATCATATGCCGCTGTGCCATACAGATCAACTAACCCTGCTGAGGGATATATTAAGCAGCCATCAGACAGACTGCTGCGGATCGGTTTCAGAGTGTGAACAATTGGAGCGCTTGGTAAAATCCCTCATGGTCAATGCAAATATCGGCCAGGAGGTAAGGACAGTACTGGAGCAGATTTACAGCTACAGCCAAAACGGCGCCGGCTCTGCCAATCTCGACGGCCATATAGAGCTGCACCAGCAGGAGCTCTCCCAATGGGTAGAGAGCATTGACCAGCTTTCCTAGCCCAGGTCAAGCTCCTTGATGAACTGGATCCACTTATCCATTTCTTCATATCTTCCCTTGCTTTTATGCCATTGAATCGATGTCAGAGTCTGGGCAGCCACATACCATTTCATGCGAAGGGCAAGGGAGGATGTCAATTCCATGCCATACCTCTTCAGCCAGGAATGCCATTTATCACGGGGGATATACCAGTATAAGAGCATCCCGAGATCAATGGCAGGGTCGGCAATCATCGCCCCATCCCAATCAATCAGATACAGCTGGTCGTTCTCTGTGAGCAGCCAGTTGTTATGATTGACATCGCAGTGGCAGACGACCATATCTTCACAGAAGATATTCCCCTTCTCCTCTTCAAGGAACCCGAGGGCTTTCCTGACAGCATCCAGTCTGCTGATTTCTTCATCCAGCTCTTCTGTGACCGCGTTCAGTATTGCCTCTGGCTTCAGGGGGGATTTTCCCAGCCTGCTGAGCATGCCAAGGAGCGGCCTGGAGTCATGGATTTTCTTGAGAAGCCTGGCTACCCGTTCATCTTCCATATCCCCCGGCTTCAATTCCCTTCCGGCAAGCCATTGCTGGGCTGTTATGACGTCCCCATTTTCAAGCCTTTTTGTCCACACAAGCTTTGGAACAATTCCTTCTGCTGACAAAACAGCGAGAAAAGGCGAAGAATTCCGCTTCAAGAATAATTGCTGCTCTTCATGCTGGGCAAAAAATGCTTCACCTGTCGCTCCTCCGGCAGGAACTATCTCCCAATCTTGTCCAAATAAATGTTCCAAAATTGTTCACCTACAATGTTTTTCTGCAAATTAAATGCGAGTAAGGAAAGTGCAAGGCCCGCATCTCAGCCAGGCCTTTTACAGTCTCCTATCTATATATGCGGAACTGCATAGAAAGCAAAGCCTGCTCCTGTCCATTCCGCCGCTAATTGATTAAAGGACTATTGTATAGAAAAGCAAAGTAAAATAAAAAAAAGCTATTGAAGCAAATGTCCTGCAATAGCTATCTTATAAATTTTATCTCTTAGCGTGTTTTCTAGTCAAGTCAATCAGAGATAAAAACAGTATTTTATTATAATGATTTCTTTTTCAATTTTTATGGTTTGATCCCGATTCAGCCCCGGGCGGGCAAAAGGGCAGCTTCTTTCACCTTCTGGCAAGGATCAGCAGGCTGCATGGGGCAATTATTGCAGCGCCCGAATTCACAGTATTTACCGGTTCTGCACCCGCCCTGTCTCCGTCCGCCAAAACTTCCCATTCTCCTTCAGCAGGGAACTTCCGCTCTTCCCGGGAAGGATTGAAACATACCCTGATGGAATCATAGCCCCCGAATGCCCTGATATCCTGCAGCTCGAATGCAATCATCGGCTCTTCTGCCTGGATGAACTGCATATGCCTACTGATCAGCTCTGTGCTGTGAAAGCGGAAAGCTTTGATATTTTTCCTGATGTTAATCAGCCCTTTTATATAGTCCACATTATCCTGATAGTGAAGCCGGCGCTCCCAATCAAGCCAGTTGACCTCATTTGGCGACCGATAGCTGTTGCTGTCCCCATTTTTTGTCCTGAAGAACTCCTGTCCGCTGTGAAGGAAAGGAATTCCCTGTGCAAGGATGACCATTGCCGTCGCAAGCCGGTGGTGCTTCTCCTTGAAACCCTCTCCCTCTTCAGGGAAACATGCGCCAAGCTTATCCCACAGTGTATGATTATCATGCGATTCGGCATAATTTACAGACTGCCCTGGAGAACGGAAGAGAGGCTTAGCCTTTTTCCCCATTCCGATGCTTCCGGCAAGAACCTGTTTCGCATCCTCGCGGTAATGTGCATTTCCCAGTGCATAGCCTTTATCATAAATATTGAATGTGCTTCCCTTAATAGAATCCCTGAACCAGTCATTAAACTGGCCGATCCTCCCGAGCTTGGCCTGGTTGCGCAGATTGGCCTTATGTTCCTGCGGGAGAGGGGTGTTAAGGTCCCACCCTTCTCCAATGATGAGAATATGCCTGCCGGCTTCATCTGCAGCTTGCCTGACCTCCTGCATCGTCCCGACATCCATGATTCCCATCAGATCAAAGCGCAATCCATCAATTTGATATTCATGCAGCCAGAACTTCACGGAATCGACGATGAACTTCCCTGCCATCTTCCTCTCAGAGGCAAAATCATTGCCTACCCCGGTTCCATTTGAAGGCATCCCGAACTCATCGTGCCGGAAGTAATAGCCTGGTACAAGCTTTTCAAAATCCGATGATTCCCTGATATAGACATGGTTGTACACAGCGTCCATTATGACCCGCAGTCCCTGGGAATGGACAGCTGAAATCAAGTCCTTCAGCTCACGGATCCGCAAATACGGGTCTGCCGGATCCTCGGAGTAGCTGCCATCAGGCGCGTTGAAGTGGAGCGGGTTATAGCCCCAGTTATAATCCGATTTTTCCCCAAGTTCATCCACCCCCGCAAAGTCGTTGAAGGGGAGGAACTCGATATGGGTCGCCCCAAGCTCCTTTACGTAGGAAAGGCCGGTCGAACAGCCCTCCGGCCCCTTTGTACCCAGCTCTGCCGCACCGCGGTATGTGCCTTTTTTATCCGCGCCGCTCCCTGGGTGGATGGTAAAGTCCCTGATATGGGTTTCGTATATAACCGCATCTGTATCATGTTCCAGCTCCGGAAGCTCGTGCTCAGCCATCTTTATTTTCCCGGGGCTGGCAACAACGGCTTTCTCCCCATTGGCCGTAAGTGCGGCAGCATATGGGTCTGCAGCCTCCCGCCACTCAAGATCGATGCATACCTTGTAAGAATAGGCATGAAGCTCAAGATCTCCCTCGGCACAATAGGACCAGACCCCGTAATCCTCTCTGTCCATCGCATATTCCGTAATCCCCTTCCCTGGCTCCTCTAACAACAGCCGGGCTTGAGTGGCAGTAGGGGCCCATAGCTTGAACACTGTCTGTTCTTCTGTATAAAAGCACCCCAGGCTACCGCTGTAATAATATTTTTCATCAAATGCCTCTGTCCGGATGACAGATCCGATCTGAAGGTCTGTCTTCCCCCCATGTTCATCATGGATCCAGCAGGTTGTTCCGAGATCCAGATCACCTTCGAAGGTGCAAATATATTTAATCTCCTCTTCCAGTTCCTGCCGTTCTTTAATGATTAGTTCCTTCTTCCCTCCCAGACCTGAAAGAGCAAATACAGAACAGCTGCCATTATAATAAGAACGGGGAAGCAGGATGGCAATGATATTCAATTCATCAAGATATGCACGATACATCCGTTCCACTGTGATCATCGTCTCACTCCGCTTCTCTTCTCGGCTTTCCTCCGAGTACTTCCTTATTACCTGTAATACAGGCTGCCCCAAACCTTGCCCAGGGCATTTTGTAAAGGGTGCCTTAACAGCTTTTCACACGTTTGAGCCCAAATCGGGATGAAACACTAACATGTCCTTTTGATAGTCGTCCAGGCATGTATTTAAGATCATGCAGCCTTATTCAGCTTCTCCCCACTCCGGGCGTTTCACACAGGTTGTCTGGCAATATTGCAGGAGGATCTGCGCGCTTTTAAGCTGGTTATGCTTGATGGGGGACGTGTTTTTCCTCATAGCTTCAAACCACTCCTCGAATCCGCGCTTCTCAATCAGCTCTGCCCCATATGGTACATTCGGATAATCAAAATAGCCTTTCCGGCTTACTAATACTTTATGTACAGGGAAATCGATTTCATACATTTGAAAAATGCTCTTTACAATTTTTTCTGTCCGGTCCAGTGCGATGAGCGGATTCAGTATTTTCTTTTCTTCCTTTCCTGTCCTTTTTAACCAGAAATGCTCCTTGGAACCGATGAAAACAGCCTGCTCATCTTCTTCCATAAAGGAAAGGCAATAGGCCCCAGTCGGCGTAATAAAGACCGACTCTGCCTCCACAGGCGCTTTTTTCAAACGGAATACAGGCTTATAAAGAAGCAGATAGGTGTCCGGAAAACGCTGAAGGAGGAAGCGGAGCTCGGGGTCATAGAAAAAGGATCTCTGAACAAATGATTTTTCCATGATGGTCGAGCTCGCCCACTTCATTTGAAATTTAAAAAGCTGATCCAGGAATTGCTGCTTCAATTCATCTGCCGTATCCGGCCTTGAGGCAAACTGCGGATCAAAATCGAGCTTCTCTTCCACTGCCTTTTCTGGAACCGGCAGCTGTTCAGCTTCCTCTGACTTCCTTTTCAGACTGAATATTCCCTTGATCTTCTCTGACAGGGGCTGCTTTTCTTCCAGCTTCCAATCATCCTCTGCTTGTCCCGGTTCAGGGCCGAAAAACCGCCCATCGTTATTTTCCCATGCGTCAACAAGCTGTGCCCACCGCTGCTTCTTCAGTCGGACATATCTGGAAGGATATAAAAAGATATCCTGTTCATAGCGTGAAATATAATCCTGTAGCTTTATTAACTGTCCCATTCCCTCTGCCTTCCTTGTTTCCTTGTATTTTATTTCAGTGTATAAACCTCGATTGCTTCGTATTTAGGACTTCTATCCATATGCGTCTGATATAAAACCACTTCTGCCGCAGGAAATGAGATTGACTCTGTTAAAACAGATGTATTTCCCAAAAGGCCCGGTTCAAAAGGGCTGCTGCCTGCCCACTTCCTTGCCAGAGTGATATGCGGCTTAAATGGCCGGGTCTCCAGCTGAAAGCCTGCTTCCTTACAGGCATCAAAAACTTTCTTCCTTACCTCGTCAAGCCTGGGCTGGGCAGCTGTGTCCGCCCAAAAGATCCTGGGCTGATCCGGCTTTCCGAAGACGCCAAACCTTGAGGTGGATAAGCTGAAAGTTTCCTCTTCCTCAAGTGCCTTCCTGACAAGCCTGGCTGCATGCTGCAGCTGATCTTTCCCGGCATTTCCCAGAAAGGCCAGCGTAATATGATAATCCTGATAATGGACCCATTTTTTAAATTCAAGCATTCCTGCTGCCGCTTCGCATTTCAGCTTCAGCTTATCTTTGGCATCCTCAGGAAGCCGCACAGCAAAAAAATAATGTGTTAACATCAATAAAACGCCCTTTCCACGACATTTCTATTTATTTTAACAAAATTTGCACAGCCGGGAACAAAAAGCTGCCGGAAAATCCTTAAGATTTGATAGCCTTCCCACCTTTTAGGTATGATTATGGAGCAAAGCATGAAATGAAAATCATTTAGTTTTCCCTCCTTTTGCATGAGAATTGCTGAAGGAATGCAAAATAGCTTTATTATTATTTTTAGAAAGGAAGAGTTTTATGAAGGTTGTAGACAACCTGTCTGACTTGATTGGCGACACGCCGCTCGTGAAGCTGAACAGGCTGGCTCCAGAGTATGGGGCAGCCATTTATGCCAAGCTCGAATTTTACAACCCGAGCAAAAGCGTCAAAGATCGGGCAGCTTTTAATATGATCATTAAAGCAGAGGAAGAAGGAAGGCTGAAAAAAGGGTCAACCATCATTGAGCCTACAAGCGGGAATACCGGGATCGGACTTGCGATGAACGCTGCTGCACGCGGCTATAAGGCCATACTTGTTATGCCTGATACAATGACACTTGAACGGATCAATCTGCTGAAAGCGTACGGTGCGGAAGTGGTCCTCACACCGGGTGATGAAAAGATGCCGGGATCGATCAAAAAAGCGCTGGAGCTTGCTGAGGAAATCCCGGACAGCTTTGTCCCGATGCAGTTTGATAACGAAGCAAATCCAGATGCCCACAGAACATCAACTGCACTTGAAATCATTGATGGGATGGAACAGATCGGAAAGCCCCTGTCTGCTTTCGTCGCGACTGCAGGCACAGGCGGAACGATCACTGGAACCGGAGAGGTGCTGAAAGAGAAATATACGGGTCTTGAGGTCCACGTTGTCGAACCGAAGGGCTCTCCAGTCCTTTCAGGAGGGAAGCCAGGGAAGCATAAGCTTGTTGGCACCAGCCCCGGCTTTATCCCTGAAATCCTTAATCAGGATGTATATGATGAAATCCACCAGATTAAGGACGAAGAAGCTTATGACACTACAAGGAGGCTCGCCAGGGAGGAAGGCATCCTTGTCGGCCCTTCCTCAGGGGCAGCCTGCTTTGCGGCCATCGAAGTCGCCAAAAAGCTCACACCCGAAGATGTAGTCGTCTTCATTGTGTGTGATACAGGGGAAAGATACCTTTCCAGCGACCTGTTCCGTTTTGAGTAAGATAGAATAAACAGCTTTATATGAAAAAACCGGCCACGCCTCCTGATCTGGAGTGCCTGGCCGGTTTTTTTTCAGCTGTTCAATGCACCTGTTTGAATGCTTCCGCATTCCTTTTCGATTTTTTCGAGGAATAGGCCTTGCAGCTTCTGCGTCAGCTTTCCTGGCTTACCGTTCTTCACAGGACTGCCGTCAATCCCGATGACCGGCATCACTTCAGCTGTTGTGCTGGAAATGAAGATTTCGTCTGCACCAAGGAGCTCATCAATCGTGAATGCTTTCTCCTCAAACGGAATATCATTCTCACGGGAAATCTCGAGCACTTTTTGCCGTGATATCCCGTTAAGGATATAATGGTCAGCCGGATGTGTCACCAGTTTACCGCCGCTCACAATAAAGATATTAGATGAGCTGCCCTCGGTCACTGTATGGCCCCTGTGCTGGATGGCTTCAAAGCACCCGGACTGGGCTGCCTTCTGCTTGGCCAGCAGATTGCCAAGCAGGTTAAGGCTTTTAATATCGCAGCGGAGCCAGCGGATATCTTCAGTCACTATTGCCTTGATTCCCGATTTCATATTCTCCTCCGGCCGCGCAGCTTCACGGGTATAGGCTACGAAAGCGGCAGGGACTTCACTGCCCGGAAAGGCGTGATTCCTTGGCGAAATGCCCCTTGAATACTGAAGGTAGACTGTTCCGAAACCAATCTTGTTCTTCCCGATCAGCTCTTCCAGTTTCGTTTTGAGCTCTGCCTTTGTAAAACCAGGGTTCAGTCCGATTTTTTCACAGCTTTCAGACAGCCTGTTCAGGTGTTCCTCAGCTGTAAACATTTTGCCGTTATATACCCGGATTACTTCATAGACACCATCGCCAAACTGATAGCCTCTGTCTTCGATGTCAACCTTGGCATCCTTGCGTTCAATCAATTTCCCATTCAGGATAGCATATTCCACTTCCGTTCCTCCCCTATACAATTATTCAGCCTGTTTCTTTTATTTTGCCAGCTCATAAATGGCCTGTGCATAGATGGCTGCAGCTTTTACAAGGTCCTCAATAAACATATATTCATCCTTCTGGTGGGCAATGTCCTCCCTGTCAGGGAATAATGGACCAAAAGCGACACCGGCCTTCAGGGAACGGGCATACGTTCCTCCCCCGATCGAAATTAGCTTGGCCTCATCTCCAGTCTGCTCCTCATACACTTTTTTCAGCGTCTGGATCAGGAAAGTATCCTCATCCACATGATGGGGCTTGGAATCTGTAAAGTTTTCGAGGCGGAACCCTTCTTTTCCAGCGGCAGCCATGACGGTTTCCTTGGTTAAAGCCATATCATTGGTGACAGGGTAGCGGAGATTCAATCCTAGCCGTCCGCCTTCTGCCTGTGAATAGCTCATCTTGCCAAGATTGATGGTCAGGTCGCCTGTGATATCGTCAGAAAAGGCCGCGCCCAGCTGAATGCCTCGGGAATCCTTGAAGAAATAGCGGTCAGCAAAGCTGAAAAATTGGGCTGCCTTTGAATCGATTGAAAGCTCCGACAGGAATTTAGCTAAATATAAGCCTGCATTCTTCCCGTTATCAGGCTCCATTCCATGTGCAGAAATTCCTTCAACCTCAAGTATCAATTCACCATTATCCACATGATAGCTGCCCTTCAGGTCATGCTGCTTCTGGAAATCGACAAACCGCTGCAGCACCTCTGTCTGTTCATGATGGACAAGCAGGGATGCTTTGGCATAGTCGGGGACCATGTTGTATCTTCGGCCGGACTGGAAAGAAGCAACTTCTGCCTTGACATCGCCATCCTGATTTTCTGCCGTGCTTTCCTGAACAAGGTCAAAGTCGGAAATTCCTTTTTCTGCATAAATGATCGGAAAATCAGCATCTGGGGCAAAGCCGATATCAGGCATCTGCTCGTGCTTGAAATAATGGTCCACACAGCGCCAATCGCTCTCTTCGTCGGTCCCGACGATCATCCGCACTTTTTTGCTCAGCGGCAGCCCAAGCTCCTTGACTATTTTCATAGCATAATAAGCGGCCATAGTAGGCCCTTTATCATCCAGCGCCCCGCGTGCAAAAATCTTTCCATCCCTTATTTCTGCAGCAAAAGGATCGCTTGTCCATCCGTCACCTTCAGGAACAACATCGACGTGGCAAAGAATCCCGACGATTTCTTCTCCATTCCCAAACTCAATATGTCCTGCAAGATTTCCGGTGTTTTTCACGGAGAATCCGTCCTTGCTGCCCAGCTCCAGCATAAAATCAAGTGCTTCTTTGACTTCTTTTCCCAGAGGGGCATCTTCAGTCGCATTCTCTTCATCCAGAACGCTCCTGATTTGCAGAAACTTCTGGGTATCAGCCAGGAAAGCCGGCTCCCGTTCTTCTATTTCTTTCTGCCAATCAATGTTTTTCATACAAATCCTCCTTATGTACAAGACCGGCTGCTGCCGGAATAGTAAAACCACTTTCGCTCTTCCATTATAAATCATTTCAATGAAAAACCTTAAATCAAAGAGAATGGCTGCCAGCAGGCATCTGGCCTGTCAGCCAAAGTCCTCCCGCTGCCGCCAGTATAACAAGAATGATGGACAGAAGAAAGAGAACACATACCGCTTTGGTTCGTGCCGAAAAATACGCATCTCTTTCACCGTATTTTTTTGTGAGGGGGTGGGAGATAGTGATTTTCCCCCAAACCATCTGCAGCCAGGAATACATCATGATGAGGAAGCCGATGGCTATAAGCGTTTTTAACCAGACAGGCGGAATGATGACAATCGCTGCCACTGCAGGTGATATGATTTTTAAATAGTTTCCCCAATAAGACGGGTTGCGCAGGAATACTTTAATGAAAACTTCCAGAAATCCGGCAGAGACCGTCCTTTTTTTAAAGATCCTTTTTGAATGCCTGAACAAAAAAGGCTTTTTTCTTACTGTGGAAGGCGAAGGCATCTCTACCTCATAGGAGAGCTGGAAAATCAGACCTGTATATTTGACTTTTTCTTCCCTCTCAAATGCCGCTTCAGTATCAAAGGTATGTGTTTTTGACAGATTCCTGTTGTATAGGAAGATTCCCAGGGCAAGCAGCAGAATAGCAGAAATATTAAAGAGCAGCAGATTTCCCCCGAGCCACAAGGCAAAAATAAGCTGGACTATCCAGCTTAAAAGCACAAAGCTTACAAGACTGGATAGTATCCTTAGAAACTTCCCTTCTATCTTCCTCAGACTTTGCTTCAGCCACATAATAAACACTCTGCAGGAAAAGAAAAACAGGAAATAGGAAACAGCATGTGCCATTGTAAAGCCGTAATGCCCCATTAAAAAGGGAAGCAGCAGAATGGCTATGAAGGCTGCCTGGAATGCTCCAGCCAGAAGAGAATAGAGGAAAGCTCCTTTTTTAAGGCCGAAATAAAGCCTCCGGTTTTTAATTAGAAATACCTTATCTGCCTCTTGGATAAAGGTTCGGTATTGGCCGCCCCATGAGGCAATATAGCCTGGAAGGAACAGGAAAGCTGCCGGCACCATTAAAATCCACCCGGGCATTTCTGTCCACCAGGATCTGTATATGAAAAAGGAGATGACTGCTGCAGGAACCGCCAGATAGAGTATGATGGTCCAGTCCGCAATTGATTTGAAGATGCTGTACTGATATTTCCATTCTGCCGAAAGCCTTTTAAGAAGGAGCCTGCTGCTAGTCATATACATGCTCCTCTGAATACATGTGGAAGCAGTCGAACAGCGACCCGCCCGGCAGGCCGCATTGCTGCCTGATTTCATCCATGGTCCCTGATGCCGCGACCCTGCCTTTATTAATGATTATAAACCTGTCGCAAACTTTTTCGGCAGTGTCCAGAACATGGGTCGACATCAAAATGCCTGCACCCTTCTGGCGCTCCTTTTCGACTGATTCCAGGAATAGCCTGGTTGCATTTGGATCCAGGCCGATGAAAGGCTCATCAATGATATATACAGAAGGATTGATGATCAGAGAGAGGACCAGCATGGCCTTCTGCTGCATTCCTTTTGAATATGTATGGGGATAATCATGTGCATAGTCTGCCAGCTTATACAGCTCGAGCAGCTCTTCCGCCTGCTTCCTGTATTCCTGATCGCTGAGCCCTTCTACTGCAGCGATGAAGTCGAGATGCTCCCATAATGTAAGCTCGTCATAAAAGATGGGCCGCTCGGGAACATAAGAATATTTGATCCCCTCTTTCAAAACGGTTTCTCCTTCTGTATATTCCATCAGGCCAAGGATCGTTTTAATGGTTGTGCTCTTTCCCGCACCATTCGCCCCGATCAGGCCGATCAGCTCTCCTGAATGGACTTCAAATTGAATATCCTGCAGATATGGAGCTTCTTTGCTGTATCCCGCCTGTTTTATTTGCGCTGTTAATAGTTTCATTGTTTTCCCCCCGATATATATACGGCGAAGTGAAGGAAAAATTTTCCTCGGTCAATCTGAAAGATAGATTGTATCACCTGTTCGGATCGGACCTGTACGCACCACTGAAGCATAGACGCCGAAATGATTGCTCCTTTCTTTGGCAACCATCTTCAGAAGGGAGGCATCCTTACCGGCATCCTCCGGATCGACTGTGATGATCTGGCATCTTTCACAATGACGCTTAATCATGATAGTGGATCCTCCGCTGCCGATGATCAGCTTTTTCCCAAACCAGCTTTCTTCTGCAAAGGGAACAGATCCTTCAATATCAAGGATTATATTTGCCCGGAAGCGCCGGTGATCAACTTCCCTGCCCCGCATTTCACCGAGCTTTCTCAGTGAAGCGGCGGAAACGAGCTGCAGATGCTCCTCTTCTATTGGACCTAAAGGTACACTCTTTGGCGAGTATTGAATCTGCTCAGATTTTTTGCCTGTGAGGCTTTCTAAGTATCCTGCTACACGGGGATCACCCCAATCGGCGCTGCTTCCATCAGGCATTCTGATGATGACAGCCGGAAACATATTATCCTGTTCCTTTCCTGCAAAACGAGCTGAAAATGTGGCCATTTCGGGAGCCTGGGTAATGGTCAGGAATTTCCCGGGCCTGGATATGTCCAGGAAAGCATGGCTCCTGTCTCCATATAATCCGTAAGACATGAGCCGCGTCTCTGCCACACTTTCACCTCCAAAGGATTTGACAGGATGCCTGATGATTTCTTGAATCGTTCCCACTTTCATGCCTCTCTCCCCTTCCCTGCTGCTTTTTTCCATATTATAGCACGGTGTTTGTTTAGACGGCAGACAGCGCCTACTCGAAAAGCTCATGGATAAGCACAAAAAAACGCTGCTGAATTCATCAGCAGCGTGCATTTCTTATTCATAATATGGCTTAAGCACTTCCAATACTTCAGGGTTTCCGTATTCCTGAGCATAATCATAGGCTGTAAGGCCCTCTGCATCTGTATATAACGGATCTGCCCCATATTCCAGAAGCAATTCAGCCATACTGGCATCATCTGCAAAAACCGCGCTCATTAAAGGCGTTGTGTCATAGGCATCCACTGTATTTGGATCAGCTCCGTGTTCTGCCAGGAGCCGGGCGGCATCGGCCTGTCCGCTGTACACGGCCCAGTGCAGGGCAGTTGAGCCTTCACTGTCAGCAGCATTAATGTCAGCTCCATTCCCAATCTGGTTTTCAATAGAGGCGAGGTCATTTGTCTCTGCAGCCTCCATCAGAGGCGTAATTCCTTCCACTTCTTCTACTGGTCCATCAATTGGCATATCTGGGAGCATAGCAAGATTTTCGATTCCTTTTAAGCCAAACCATAGCCCTATTCCGGCAAGGGCCAGAAAAAGCACAGCTGCGATAGAACCAATCCAGACAGTACTTCGCTTCTCTTTAAGCACCAGTGCCGTTTCCGGGGCAAAAAACTGTGCCAGTGCATGCAGCCTTTTCGGAAGATGCGGATGAGTGGAAAGCTTTTCATTCAGCCAGATGAAAATGCCCTGCTCCGACTCGATCTGTTCCATATAGGTTTCCTGGTCGACCTTCTTATATAATTCTTTCCCGATGGCAAGCATTGTCAGCGCGTTCCTGGAAGCTTCATAAGACTCAGTATAGTAGGCCGCATAGCGGTCACAGGTATACTCGCAAGCTCTTAAATACGCATTTCCCAAGAATGGCACCCACAGAGCAGGCAGCAGCAGGAAGCTGACTGTCACATGCCTTCGTTTCAGATGGGCAAACTCGTGTGCCAGTACAAACAGTACCTCCTTCTCAGCTTTCTGCTCAATCAATTCAAAAATACCAGAATACAGCACCACCATATTTTTTCTGAAAAAACGGGATGCAAAAGCATTGAGAACCCCTTCGGATTCCACAATATAAATATCCGGGACCTTGGCCAGCCCCATCTGCCCGGCCACCGAAACCGCCTTTTCATACAAGTCTGGGAATTGCTTTTCCCCAAGCTTTACACCGTTCCTGCGGATCCCGCCCATCATCAGCCCGTGGAGAATGATGGTGGCAGTCAGCAAAATGGCCAGCATGATAATGCCAATAATAGTTATAGATAATAGCACATACGTAAGGATGCCGAATAAAATGACAAAAGCAAAATAAAGACTTTCTTTCCTGTGAACGAGCTGCTCACGCAATGACTGATCCAAATGATTTCCATCCTTTCGGTTAGCTGCATAAATTACTCATTGATTATAATGAATTTTACCAATTGGGAATACAGGTAAATAAGCCCATTGGAAAAAGGCTGATATACACATATGCCGATGCTCTGGTGCATAGGGATATAAAGAGAGCCAGGCATCATGAAGGTTTCTTATTCAGGCGGTCATCAGTTTGGAAATGAAGCCATTTTCACCCAAATTGTGTTAATCTTTCGTAAATTCAAGTATTAAAGTAGCAATATCCTGCAAGAAAGAGTACAATAATTGTAGAAGTATGACATCTAGAACATTCTTTAATGATTAGAAAAGGAGTTGTCTGGGGAAAAGAAAACTACATACCTTGAAGACATGTTTCTTCATCGAAGCTGTCGGTTGCAGGAATTTGCCAAAGGTTTGAAAAAAGGATAGGGAGTGGTTCTTTGAAACCTTCGACTAACCGGATGTTAAACCGCATTAAAGCCGTCTACATGTTTATTTGTAAGCGCGGAACTGTAACAACTCAGGAGCTTGTAGAGGAATTTGGTATTACTCCTCGCACCATACAACGAGATTTGAATGTCCTGGCCTATAATGATTTAGTCATCAGTCCGAGCAGAGGAAAATGGACGACGACGCAAAGAAAAGTTAAATTATCATCGTAAATACAGTCTCCCGGGCTCCGGGGGATCCATAAACAAAAAAATCGCCCTTATCAGGCGATTTTTTTGTTACTTTACTTCATATTCCATCAGGGACTGCAGCTCTTCCTCTGTCAGCTCCCTGTACTCACCAAGCTCGAGCGTCTCATCAAGCTGCAGTGGACCCATCGAAAGCCTCTGCAGATAAACCACTTTCTTCCCCACGGCCTCAAACATCCTTTTGACTTGGTGGAACTTGCCTTCTGTGATCGTCAATTCGATATCAGACCGCTCTCCGGACTTCAGGATATTGAGCTCTCCCGGCTTTGTCGCATAGCCGTCATCCAGGATCACTCCTTTGCGGAAGGCCATGACATCTTCATCCGTTACTTCCTGGTCTATGACTGCAAAATACGTTTTCGGCACATGCTTCTTTGGGGAGAGCAGGCGATGGGCCAGCTGGCCATCATTCGTAATCAAAAGCAGCCCCTCCGTATCCTTATCAAGCCTTCCGACCGGAAAAGGTTCAAAGATCAGATCCTCTGCCTCAAGGAGATCAATGACCGTTTCATCTCTGTTATCTTCTGTTGCTGAAATGACGCCCGGCGGCTTGTTCATCATCAAATAAATGAATTCCCGGTATTCGACGGTTTCCCCGTTTATGCGGATCAGATCTTTTTCAGGATCGACATGCTGCTTGGCATCCTTGATCTTTTCATCATTGACGGTCACCGATCCGTCCTTAAGCAGCTTTTTAACCTCTTTTCTGCTGCCATAGCCAAGATTGGCCAGCACTTTATCAATTCTCATCCTTCTTCCTCCTTATAGATTTCAGTCCCGTAACCATTGCTTTTATCATAGACTGCACTATCTGGTTTTTTATCTGAGTATAGTAGAACATTTTACAAAATGAAAGGAGCGCTTCTTATTCGATATATTCCCGTTAACCCTTATCCCCTGCACCCTGTCTTCCGTACATCTCCTTCTTTTTTATCCCAGGGAGATGCCCAGATCCTGCAGCGCGTCATCGAGCTTGAACGCACTGTCGCGCAGCTCAGCAAACAATGCAGCCGGTTCAACAGGAGGCTGAACCGCATAGAGCGCAGGCTCGGGGTCGGCGGATCCGCCCCCGTCTACTATAATCCGGAGCTCTAGCATGCCTGCACGGAAAAAACGAAAGGCCCCGCTTCGTGCTGCGGCGGCCTTTCGTTCTGCTTTATTAAAAGCGGAGGCGGAGCTTCTGTTTGATTTTTTCCACACGCTGCCCAAATAGGAAATAAACAAGCCTCGTCCTGAAGGCCAAGTAAAAATAGATGGCTGCTCCAATGCCTGCACAAATGAATATGATGATCAGCGACTGGATAGTAGAAGCCGGAGACAGGAATAAAGTCAGCAGTTTATAAGATACTGAAGTGCCGGCAAACATGAATGCCGTGAACAGGATGATCAGCAGGCTCCTTCTGACAACAAGGCGGAATGGATAATCTGCATAGGTCCTGATGACATATAAATTGATCAGTATGGCTGCTGTGTACCCGAGGGTCGTAGCCAATACTGCCCCCTGTGTTTCCATCAGCCTGATGAGCGGAATATTCAGGCTCAGCTTGACGAGCAGACCGACAAGCAGGCTCAGAATCGTGAATCTCTGCTCATTGATCCCCTGCAGGATCGCCGCTGTAACTGAGAACAAGGAAAACAGCATCGCCACCGGCGCATACGTTCTTAAAACCTCTGTACCCAATTCCTTATGTTCATAAAAAACAGTGAAAACCGGCTCAGCCAGCAGTGAAAGCCCGGCTGCGGCAGGCAATGTCAGAAAAAGGAGCACCTGGAATGTCTGGTTCAGCTGCTTGTTCAGGCTGGTTCTGTCATTATCGGTGAACGCCCTCGTAACGGCGGGCACAAGTGTAAGCGAAAATGCTGTCGCCAACGATACAGGGATGATCACAAGCTTGTGGGTCTGGAAATTCAGCACAGCAAAAGCCGTCTCAGCCTGGTCCGCAAGGCCGATGCCTGACATCGCCCGATTAAAGGTCAGCTGGTCTATGAACTGGAAGAGCGGATTGGCCAGGCCGACAAACACAAAAGGCGCCGCATAAATGATGATTTCCTTATACATTTCCTTCAGGGAAATATCCATCGTCCCTTTGTCCTGAAGGAGGAGCTCATCCAAATGTGATTTTCGTTTATACCAGTACCAGATCAGAATGGCCAGGCTGCCTATCGCTCCCACAAAAGCTGCAAAGGTGGCTACACTGACAGCTGTAACCAGACTTCCGCCCATCCATTCAAGAACAATATAAGCACCAGCAAGGAGGAACACAATCCTGACAATCTGCTCGATCACCTGGGAAACGGCTGATGGCCCCATTGATTGATGTCCCTGAAAGAATCCTCTGATTAAACTCATAAATGGGACAACTATCAGTGCGAAGCTGACAGCCCTAATGACCGTTGTTACATCCTTGACGCTTGAATCCAAGTCATTATCAGGTATGCTGATTTCTGCAAGGACAGGCGCCGCAAAATAAAGAACAAGAAAAGAAATAATCCCGCTGCAGAGCATAACAATCAGGCCCGATTTAAAAAGCTTCCTGCCGACTGCATACTCTTCTAGGGCATTATATTTAGAGATGAATTTGGAAACTGCCAGAGGGATTCCCGCTGTGGCAATGCTGATGAAGATCGTATACGGCACATAGGAGTATTGGTATAAAGCATTTCCATGGTCTCCAACAATCCGGTAGAACGGTATCACATAAAACAGGCCCAAAACCTTTGATATAATGGTGCCGAGGGTCAAAATAAAGGTACCTCTTAAAAGCTTAGATGACATATAATCCCTTCCTAAAAAGAAAAATCTCGCTTGGTTCATCCATGCGGCATTCTGATTGCCGCACAAACGCTATTCTTATCAGTTTCTGTCGAAATGTAAACACACTATTAGTAGTTTACCTTTCTTTTGCCCCCAATGCTACTTTATTGCGGACCCTGCCGTCAGAAAAAAGCAGATTCCTCAGCTGCCTCCTGACTTAACGGCTTTTGCCTGAAAAATTTGCCTTTCCCACCCTTTTGTACTAATGTTAAAAAAGCAAAAAGTAAATAAAGTTGGTGAAAAAATGTACGATGTAATTGTAATTGGAGGCGGGCCCTCAGGCCTGATGGCTTCGATTGCTGCGGCAGAAAAGAAGATGAAAGTCCTTCTTATCGACAAAGGCAATAAACTTGGCAGAAAGCTTGCCATTTCAGGCGGTGGCCGGTGCAATGTCACGAACCGCCTGCCGATAGATGAAATTATAAAGCATATCCCCGGCAACGGCCGATTTTTATACAGCGCTTTTTCCATTTTCAGCAACGAGGATATCATCAGCTTCTTCGAGGATATGGGCATCCAGCTGAAGGAGGAAGACCATGGCAGGATGTTCCCTGTCACAGACAAGGCCCAGTCAGTCGTTGATGCACTTCTTACTAAAATGAAGGAGCTCCATGTCGAGGTGAAAACCGACTCACCGGTGGAGGATATTTCTTATGGGGAGAATGGGCATACAGTATTCCTTAAAAACGGGGCAGAGTATGAAACTAGGTCCCTGGTTATTGCGGTGGGAGGCAAATCAGTCCCCCATACCGGTTCCACCGGGGACGGCTATGCATGGGCGGAAAAAGCCGGCCACACAATCACCGATCTTTTCCCGACAGAGGTGCCTGTGACTTCATCTGAGCCATTTATAAAGAATAAAGTTCTGCAGGGGCTCGCACTAAGGGACGCAGCTCTAAGTGTCCTGAATCCTAAAGGCAAGCCCCTTATCACCCATAAGATGGACATGCTCTTCACCCATTTCGGCGTAAGCGGCCCTGCAGTCCTGAGATGTTCGCAGTATGTCGTGAAAGCGATGAAGAAATGGGATCTGAAAGAAGTCGCATTAAGCCTTGATGCTGTTCCGGACCGAAAGGAAGAGCCGTTATTCCAGGAAGTGTCCTCCATGATAAAGGCAGATCCGAAAAAGAGCATAAAAAACATCCTGAAAGGGCTTTTGCCGGAACGCTATCTGCTGTTCCTGCTCGATTGGAATGAGATCGACCCATCTGCACAGGGCGGCACCATTTCCCATGAAAAGATCCGCCTATTTGTAAAAAGCTGCAAGGCATTTCAGTTCAAAGCTGATGGCACCCTTCCGATTGAAAAAGCTTTTGTGACCGGCGGCGGTGTTTCCACAAAGGAAATCGAACCGCAGACTATGGCTTCCAAGCTGATGCCCGGCCTCTTCTTTTGCGGAGAGATCCTGGACATCCACGGCTATACCGGAGGCTATAACATAACCTCTGCGCTGGTGACAGGCAGGCTTGCCGGTTCGAATGCAGCAGAAACAGCAGCGTATCAGTGAAGGGCTCTTTTGGTAAAAACTGCTGCTTCTAATTTATTTGGGTGACCAAAAAGCCTAAAAATAAGAGGAGATTTTACGGTTAGGCTGCTGAATATGGCACTGGCGGATGTTAATAAGCGGAAAAATTCCGGTTAATAGGAGCAAAGTTGCCCATTTTCCTGTTTTTTGAGCCGATAGGCGGAATTTCTCCGTCTATTTGAGCGATTTCTAGAGTGTTTTAGAAATTAGGGGGAATTTCTCCGCTTATTTTTCAGCATGCTACTGATTCCCTCAGGTCCGCTTTTTTATGGCTGAGGGGGAGAAAAAAAGCTGTTAAATAGAAAAACCAGCCCATCTGTTCAGGACCGGTAAACAACCATAGCGGAAAAGCAGTAAATCTGTTCTTCTTCCTCTTCCTGGATGGCTGCAACATTATATTTAATATCGATCAGCCTGTTTTCATCGATCCGTTCCAGGAAATGGTTCATATCCTTTTCAAGATCTTTTTCATGCTCATGGTCAAAGAGCTTCACTTTAATCATCTTCGCCCCTCCTCAATTGCTTTTTTAAGAGTATGGACGAAATATTCAGAAATTATAACCATGATAAAAAGCTGCCTGCAATATAGGCAGCTTTTCTTCTTTACTTCTTTTCGCCTTTCCATTCGAGCATTCCGCCAGCCATATTGCGGACTTTATAGCCCTGGTCCTGCATGTAATAGCAGACGTTCTCACTGCGGCGGCCGGAGCGGCAGATGAAAATATATTCTTTCTCATCATCAAAGTAATCCATATTGGCAGGAATATCTCCCATCCTGATATGCTTGGCGCCGGGAATCATGCCCTGCTCCACTTCTTCGTCTTCCCTTACGTCTACAAGCTCAAGATTCTTGCCTTGCTTCAGTAATTGCTCAAGCTCTTCTGTTGTGATGATTTCAATATTTTCCATCTATGACACCCTCTCATTCATTCGTCTATCCGATATGATTAGTATAAACACAGGAAGCATAATAAGGCAAAAAACTGCTTCCATTCCAGACAGCTTTTTTCTGCCAGCCTTATACTTGCCTAAATGGAATGCCCCCGCATAACACTTTGCAGGAAACAGGGACCTTACCTCAAAAATCAAATCCCCCGTTTCTTATGGAAACAGGGGATCTTCTGATTAGTTGGCTACAATATTAACAAGCTTTCCTGGGACGGCAATGACCTTGCGGATTGTTTTGCCATCTATCTGCTCCTGGATTTTATCATCATCCATCGCAATCTGCTCCAAGGCTTCACGTCCCGCATCAGCAGGCACCATTAGCTTCGCTTTAACCTTGCCGTTGACCTGGATGACGATTTCAACTTCATCATCGACCAACTTGGCTTCATTATAAGCAGGCCAAGCTTCATAAGAGATTGTGCCGCTGTGGCCAAGCTTCTCCCACAGCTCTTCCGCGATATGAGGTGCAATCGGCGACAGCATTTTAACAAACCCATCAATATAGCTTACCGGCAGTGTCTCTGCTTTATAAGCTTCATTGATGAATACCATCAGCTGGGAAATGGCTGTATTGAACCGCAGCCCCTCATAGTCTTCAGTTACCTTTTTAACTGTCTGATGGTAGGCTTTTTCAAGGCTTGATTCCGGCTCTGCATCCTTTATTCTGCTGTGCAGGTTTCCATCAGTGTCGATCAGCAGCCTCCACACACGGTCAAGGAAGCGGCGGGCTCCGTCCAAACCGTTTGTTGACCAGGCAACAGAAGCTTCAAGCGGCCCCATGAACATTTCATACAGGCGAAGTGTGTCGGCGCCATGAGACTCAACAATCTCATCCGGATTCACTACATTGCCTTTTGATTTGCTCATTTTTTCATTGTTCTCTCCGAGGATCATCCCCTGGTTGAACAGTTTCTGGAACGGCTCCTTGGTAGATACCACACCGATGTCATACAGGAATTTATGCCAGAATCGTGCATACAGCAAGTGAAGCACCGCATGCTCGGCGCCGCCGATATAAATATCAACCGGAAGCCATTCTTTCAGCAGATCGGCATCAGCGAGCGCATTTTCGTTTTTAGGATCGATATAGCGCAGATAATACCAGCAGCTTCCCGCCCATTGCGGCATTGTATTGGTCTCGCGGCGCCCTTTTTTGCCTGTTTCAGGATCTGTCACATTGACCCACTCATCAATATTGGCGAGCGGTGATTCCCCGGTGCCGGATGGCCTGATTTCAGTTGTCTTCGGAAGCATCAGCGGCAGCTCTGACTCCGGTACAGCTGTCATTGTGCCGTCTTCCCAATGGATGATCGGAATCGGCTCTCCCCAATAGCGCTGGCGGCTGAACAGCCAGTCGCGGAGGCGGTAAGTTACTTTCTTCGTCCCGATGCCCTTTTCTTCCAGCCACTCGATTGCTTTGGAAATGGCTTCTTCCTTCTGAAGGCCGTCAAGGAATCCGGAATTCACATGCTCCCCGTCGCCTGTATACGCTTCTTTTTCAACATCTCCGCCTGCGACAACTTCCTTGATCGGCAGGCTGAATTCCTTCGCAAACTCATAGTCGCGCTCATCATGCGCAGGGACGGCCATGATAGCGCCGGTTCCATAGCTTGCAAGCACATAGTCGGCAATCCAGATCGGCATTTTATCGCCGTTTACAGGGTTGATGGCGTAAGCGCCGGTAAATACCCCTGTTTTTTCTTTTGCCAGATCCGTACGTTCCAGGTCACTTTTGCTCTTCACTTTTTCAAGGTATGCTTCGACCGCCTCAACCCGATCTTCAGCCGTAATGCTTTCAACAAGAGAATGCTCTGGTGCAAGCACCGCATAAGTCGCCCCAAAGAGCGTATCAGGACGGGTTGTAAAGACGGTGAATGTCCCTTCATGGTTCTCAATGCTGAAGGTCACCTCTGCTCCTTCAGAACGGCCGATCCAGTTCCTTTGCATGTCCTTCAGGCTTTCCGGCCAGTCAAGCTCTTCCAGATCCTCAAGCAGCCTGTCGCCGTAAGCCGTGATTTTCAGCATCCACTGCTTCATCGGGCGGCGCTCCACCGGGTGCCCTCCGCGCTCACTCTTGCCGTCGATTACTTCCTCATTAGCCAGGACTGTTCCAAGTGCCGGGCACCAGTTGACAGCCACTTCGTCAATATAGGCAAGCCCTTTTTCATACAGCTTAGTGAAAATCCATTGTGTCCACTTATAATATTCCGGGTCCGTCGTGCTGATTTCCCGGTCCCAGTCATATGAAAATCCAAGCGATTTGATCTGGCGGCGGAATGTATCGATATTTTTCTTCGTGAATTCGGCCGGATCATTGCCTGTATCCAGGGCATACTGTTCTGCCGGAAGCCCGAAAGCATCCCAGCCCATTGGATGGAGTACATTATAGCCCTGCATCCTTTTTACACGGGACAGAATATCTGTCGCTGTATATCCTTCCGGATGCCCGACATGAAGTCCGGCGCCTGAAGGATACGGGAACATATCAAGCGCATAAAAATTGCTTTTTCCCTTTTCCTCGCCCATTTTAAATGTTTTATTGGCTTCCCAAGACTTTTGCCATTTCTTTTCAATCTCCCTGTGATTGAAGCTCATTGTGCTTTCCTCCTGCATAATATGAATTTTTCTTTTGGGGAAAGGTTTTGCCGGTCTGCTTTACAGCGAAAAAGACCATAAAAAAACCCCTCATCCCAAAACAGGGACGAGAGGATATGTATTCTCCCGCGGTACCACCCACATTAGCGGCATTGCCGCTCTCTTCATTCATCCTTAACGCGGAAAACGGCAGGCATTACTGTGGTTCACACCTGCAACTCCAAGGCGAGTTCATGACAGTCCCGGCTGGCTTGCACCTCCCGCCAGCTCTCTAATGAGCGGAACTACATCATTACTATTCCTCATCATAGTTTTTACTTTAAAATATATAAAGCTATTGTATTAAAATTCTCCTTTGTATGCAAGTATGCTCTTGAATTAGAAAAGTTATACTTTTCAATGTATGCAAAGGCTGTGCTCTCGTGCAAACAGCTTCCTATTCTTTGTGATGGCAAAAATAAAAGACGCAGCAGCCTTGCCGGCTGTCTGCATCTTTTCATTGCACTGTATATCCCCCGTCAATGACAATGGCCTGCCCCGTTATGCCTCTAGCATCTTCTCCTGCCAGGAAAAGGGCATAGGCGGCAACTTCTTCTACTGATAAAAGCCTTTTCTGGGGAACCAGAGGATAAAGTACTTCTTCGAGTACCTTTTCCAGCGGGACTTTTCTTGTGTCTGCCAGGTCCTTCAGCTGATTTCGGACAAGCGGGGTATCCACATAGCCCGGGCAGATGCTGTTCACGGTGATTCCATAAGGGGCCGCTTCAAGGGCAGCTACTTTTGTCAGCCCGATGACCCCATGCTTGGCGCTGTTGTAGGCCGCCTTCCCTGCAAACCCGACCAGGCCATTGATCGAGGCCATATTGATGATCCTTCCAAAGCCCTGTTTTTTCATAATCGGCAGACTATGTTTGATGGCAGTGAAAGGAGCCGTCAGCATGACCTTCAGCATAAACTCGAATTTTTCTGTCGGAAAATCTTCAATCATGGATACATGCTGAAGTCCCGCATTATTGATTAGTACATCTAATCCCCCAAATTCTTCAACCGCAGAATGGATGGACTTTTTGATTTCTTCTTCAAGTGTCACATCGCATCTCAGGCCCACTGCCCTGAACCCTTCTGCCCTCAGCTGCTCTGCAGCTTTTTCAACCTGTTCTTCCTGAATATCTGTCAGGACAAGATTGGCTCCTTGCCTGGCAAAGTTTTTTCCTATTTCATACCCTATCCCCTGGGCAGCCCCGGTGATAAGAACTGTTCTTCCTTGCACCATTTCTTTTCTCCTTCCATAAAGGAAAGGAAGGGATTGGAAAAATCTCCTCCTGTCCGATAAATGTTATATGCCCAGTCCAAGCGAGAATAAGAGGATCGCCAATGCCAGGCCGAGCAGAGGTACGATGACGGTCACAATGCCGACAGCTCCATACGCATCCTGGTGGGTCTCTCCGCAGATGGATCTGACTGTGGTAACCACATAGCCGTTATGCGGCAGGGAATCCAGAGCACCTGATGAAATGGCCGCTACACGGTGCAGTGCTTCTGGGTTGACTCCCATATCCATATAGTGCGGCGCAATCAGCGGCAGGGCGATTACCTGGCCTCCAGATGCGGAGCCAGTCATCCCGGCGATGACACTGACCGCGATTGCTCCCCCGATCAGAGGGCTTCCGGGGATATCTGTCATAAAGTCGACCGCTGTCTGGAACGCAGGCACTGCCTTGGCCACCCCGCCGAATCCGACGACCGCGGCAGTATTGCCGATGGCAATAAGTGCTCCAAGCGTCCCCTCGGAAACAGCATTCCAGAAATTCCTGAAGTACTTCCTGTTCAGCAGATAAGTAGCGATGACTCCACCCAATAAAGCAATGATAAGTGCGGATTGTGCGAGTGAGTCATGAAAAATAAAGGCAATGACCAGCACGACTGCCAAAGGCAGGACTCCCATTACAGGATGCGGGAGCTCTTTTTTCTCTGCCACCGGATCTGTTTCCCTGGAAATAAAGGTTTCACCCTTGCTGACGGCTTTAGTAATGATCCTTTTCAGCCACCAGTAGCCGAAGATCATCATAAAGACTGCAACAATAAGGCTGACCTCCCAGCCTGCATACGGGGATGTCCCCAAGTGTTCGATCGGGATCCAGTTCTGGATTTCAGGAGATCCCGCAGAAGTCATAGTGAAGGTGACCGACCCAAATGCAAGGGCTGCCGGGATGAAGCGGCGCGGAAGATCGGCCTGCTTAAAAAGACTCAATGCCATCGGGTAGACAGAAAATGCCACGACGAACAGACTTACGCCTCCATATGTCAAAACCGCACAGGATGCAACTATGGCAAGGACTGCATATTTCATTCCCAGCTTTCCAACAATCAATTCAGCGACACTGTCGGCTGCACCGCTGTCCTCCATCACTTTTCCAAAAATGGCGCCGAGCAGGAACATCAGATACCAGGATGTTACAAACCCGGAAAAGCCGGTCATATAATTTCCTACCAGGTTGGCCTCTCCCTCGCCCGCCAGCTGCGGAAACAACGGCATCCCGCTCAACACAGCAACAAACAGAGCTGAAAGCGGCCCGACAACAAGCAGGTTCATTCCCCTCATCGTCAGGAATATCAGGAGGGCAAGTCCCCCTACCAATCCAATCATACTAAGCATTCGTTTTCCCCCTTATTTATCTTCTTTTTTGAAACCGTTTACATTTATATGAATGCTTCCTCCCTTCTCAAAAATTTGTCTGCATATAATCCAATGCAAGATGTGTGCCAGGTGTCCGAAAAAAGCAACGGCGGGAAAAGATGGCCATTTTGTGAACTTTTTTTCCGGATTTCCGGAAAATAGTTTTCTCCTATAAAATTCCCAAAAATTTTATTCTGCTAGATTATTGCCTTTATTATACAAGCATGAGAAACCCAGTCTCCTTTTTATAGAAAAACAAAAGTCCGGAAAATCGGAATATTTTCCGATTTTCCGGACTGCTAGATTTCCAGACCGTATTTTTTCACCTTTTCATAAAAAGTCGATTTGCTGATGCCCAGGACTTTAGCAGCATTCAGCTTATCATCCTTATATTTTTCCAGGCTCTGCGCCAGGACTCTCTTCTCTGTCTCTTCAAGGATTTCCTTCAGTTTGCTCGTCCCGATCGGGAGAATAGCCCTTTCCCGCAAATATTCTGGAAGAGACCCTTTCCGGATTCGTTCATCACTGGTCAGGTAAATGGAGGCTTCCATCACATTTTCTATTTCCCTTATGTTTCCCGGCCAGCTGTAGGCCCGAAAAATCTGGCACACCTCTTCATCAATGCCCGTTATTCTCTTTCCTGACTTTTTAGTAATTTTGCCTGTAAAATAGTCGACCAGCTCGTCAAGGTCTTCCATTCGTTCTCTTATCGGCGGAATATAAAACGGAACAACATTTATTCTGTAAAACAGATCCTCCCGGAATCGTTTTTCCTCCATCATTTTCTCCAGGGGCCTGTTTGTCGCGGCGATGATACGGACATCAACCGAGATGGGTTTAATAGAACCAACGGCCTCCACTTCACCCTCCTGAAGGACCCGAAGAAGTTTCACCTGCATATTGAGCGGCATATCGCCGATTTCGTCCAAAAATAAAGTCCCTCCATGCGCCAGCTGGAACTTCCCTTTTTTCCCGCCCTTTTTTGCCCCGGTAAAAGCTCCTTCCTCATATCCAAAAAGCTCGGATTCAAGGAGATGCTCCGGTATCGCACCGCAATTGATTTTGACGAAAGGCTGATGGCTCCGGGCGCTGAGCTGATGGATGCTGTGGGCAAAAAGCTCTTTTCCTGTCCCGCTTTCACCCCTGATCAGAATGGATATATCGCTGGAAGCGATCATTTTGACTTTTTCCTTCAGGCTGGCAATCTGCTTTGATTCCCCCAAAATATCCTCGAGGCTGTATTTCACCCCGCTGTCGATATGCTGGATATAATGCTGGATTTTATTCAGCAGGCTTTTGACATGGCTGTTCATCTTCATCCATTCCTGTGTATCGCGGAAAAAGACTGTCCCGAATGCGCCGATGATTTCTCCTCCTGACATGATCGGCATCCGGTTGGCAATCATATAATTCCCTTTTATGTACTGAAGGTCTGCCACCTCTTCCTTTCCGGTCGATGCAACGATATGCATTCTGGTATTTTCAATCACACCCGTTACATGCCGGCCGATCACTTCATCGCGTACGCAGCCGATAAACTCGCAATAATTGCGGTTGATATAAATGATATTGCCCTCTTTATCGACCACAACCAGCCAGCCGAAGGCATTTTCAACAATCGTTTCCAGGATCTCGTATGGAAGCTCCATTAATGTTTTGTTCATCTGCTTCTCCCTTTAGCTCTAATCTTACTTCGGATTTTATCACATTTTTCTGATAATAAAGGAAGGAGTTTAAAAATAATTGGACAAGCTGGTTTGTCGTCTCTTTTGTATACCATTCTCTAAAAGCAAGGGTCTTGTCTAGTCATGCAGTCTGTTCATTTCCGTTCCAGGCACTTCGCTTTCCGCGGGGCGACGCTGAGCCTCCTCGCGCTGCGCGCTGCGGGGTCTCAGCATTGCCGCTGCAATCCCACAGGAGTCTACGTGCCTTGCACTACAATGAACAGTGCTTTTTACATTTTAATGGCGATTTTAACCGTTTTGAAAGAATTCAAGTATAACTTTATCTCCTATTTTTCCGCCTTCCTTTGTAAATAAATATCACTAACATAGCCAAATAGAAAAAAAGCGCCGGAATCCGGCGCCTAGGATGCTCGAACAGCCATTTCTTCCGACTGTTTCAGCTTTTTATCATACATGATGGTTGTAAAGATGGAAATGACCAGCAGTCCGATCAATACGGAGAACAGCATGCCCATCCCATTCATATCTACAAGGATCCCGCCAAGAAGCGGCCCGATCATCCTGCCGCCGGTCGCGGTGCTGTTAACGATTCCCTGGTAAAAGCCTTCCCGCCCTTTTGGGGCAAGATCATTGGCGATAGTCGGCACAGCCGGCCAAATGAGCATTTCACCGATTGTCAGGATGACCATGGAGGCAATGAATGCTGAGAATTGCTCAGCAGAAGCTGCCAGGGCAAATGAAACGATGAATATGATGATCCCGGTAATGATCTGAGTCTTCAGATTCTTGCCGATCTTTTTCAGAATTGCATTTAAAAACGGCTGTCCAAGGACGATAAGCGCTCCATTGATGGTCCATAGCAGGCTGTATTGCTTCAGGGAAATATTGATTTCCTGTGTATATGCCGCAATCGTGGACTGCCACTGGACATAGCCGACCCAGCACAACAGATAGCCGGCACAAAGGATCAATAATGCGTACAGCTTGGCATGGTTCTTGATCCTTTTGTTTTCCTTCAGAACAGATGTCTGGTTTCCTGAAATCGTCTGGATCCCTTTATAGCCAAAGACTGCTATTAGAAGGAAAATAATATACATTAATGCATTCGCAAGGAAAATCAATTGGAAGGAATAGGAGGCGACAAGCCCTCCAAGAGCAGCTCCAACCGCAACCCCCAGATTCTGTGCAACATAAATGGCGTTGAAGGATTTCCTGCCGCCTTCCTTCCAGACTGAACCGGCCATGGCATACATGGATGGAAAAACAATCCCGGATCCGAATCCGATGACAGTCAGGAAGATCACATAATGCGGCCACCCATGCCAGATGGTAAGGCCTGTGAGAGCTAATACTGTAATGCCTATTCCAAGAAGGATCGATTTATATCCCCCGATTTTATCAAAAAGATATCCGCCATATAAATTTCCGGCAACACTGGCTGCAGAATTGAGCATCAGCACAATCCCCGCAACCGACAGCGACTTGCCCAGATGGTCGTGAATGTAAATGGCATTAAGAGGCCACAAAAAAGAAGAGCCTGTTACATTCACCGCCATCCCTATAATTAAAAGCCAGAGGGCACGAGGCATGAAAAACGCTCCTTTGCTTAAATAATATTTCGAACACCAAAACAATTCTAGTGGTTTTTACCCTTCCCTGCAATAGTAAAGTTTCATCTTTTTTCGCCTAAACTTTCCAGGAATTGAATAAAAATAAATAGAAGAAAATATCGTCCTGCCCAGCGGCTGTTTTTCTCAATGGAAAACAGGCGGAAAGCGTGTATAGCATGTGGGTTTATATTCATTTTCCATCTAAAAATAAAGGAGGAGTTTTCATGCCAAAGGCAGCCATCAGCGATCACCTCGAACTGTATTATGAGGATTCAGGAAGCGGGACACCGGTCATTTTCATTCATGGCGTCTGGATGAGCAGCGCTTTTTTCAGAAAACAGCTCGGAAGGATTTCCGGGGCGAGAACCATTGCGGTCGATATGAGGGGGCATGGGAAATCAGGCAAGCCGCACTCCGGCCATACCATTTCTTCATATGCGAGGGATCTTAATGACTTTATGGAAAAGCTTGAGTTAAAAGATGTGGTCCTTGCCGGCTGGTCAATGGGAGCTTTTGTCGTCTGGGAGTATATTAAGCAGTTCGGGGAGCAAAATCTAAAGGGGACGATCATCGTTGATGAATTGCCTTCTGATTTCAAGTGGCCTGATTTCCCAATGGGTGCGTTTGATATGCCGGCCCTTATCCATTTTATGCAGGAAATCCAAAATAACAGGCACGGGTTTGTGAGCGGATTCCTGCCGCTGATGTTCAAAGAAACCATTGCGGAAAGAGATTTTGAATGGATGATGGATGCTGTTACAGCTATGCCTGAATCGATCGCTTCTAGCATCTTGTTTGATCAATCAATCGTTGATTACCGTACGCTCTATCCTGCCCTGAAAAAGCCGTCCCTGCTCTGTTATGGCAGGGAGGAAAAACTGATACCTGTCGCGGCTGGCCAATATATACAGGAACACAGCACTGATACTGAGCTGGTCATCTTTGAAGACAGCTGCCATTGCCCTTTCCTTGAAGAAGCTGATACATTCAATCAAACGGTTGAAGGTTTCCTTGCCAGGCTGGGATAATGGGTGAAGCCGGCTCATTCAGGATGAGCCGGCTTCTTTTTATGAAAGCTGTTCAGGCTCAGGATGCTGCTTCGACTTGATGGGCTGGCTCCCGAGATTTTTTTCATATTTCTTTTTTGATTCTTTAACAGGATCATAATCTCTGCCAAGCTCAATATCCTGATTATTGATGCCGTTTCTTGTCTTTTGTTCCGGATTATTCTGTTTTGAACGTTTTTTCATCCTGCTTCCCCCTTAATGCCTGAGCAATGTCATGCTGTTCTGAAGCTGCTGCAGCTGAAGCCTCATCCTGTGGAGCTGCTCCCGCTGCTGTGCATTGGCGCTGTGGGCAAGATCTGCCATATCATTGAAAGCAATTTCAAGCCCCTGCATTGCATCTGTGTATTCATGATTATTGAAGTGTTCCTGCATGCTTGCCTGCTGGTACTGCTCGTTTGCATTTCTTATCGCATCTTCACACTGCTGAAGAAATTGTTCTACAGATTGACGGGTAGCCATCATATACCCTCCTTATAAATCTCAGTGGAGAAGCTTTAAGCTTCCATATTAGTGTGTTTCACGGGCACATTTCTATCACAGACTTGAGGCGGGAAATCATGGCAGAACGCTTCCATGTCGAGCTAATAGGCAAAATTTTTAAAAAAAGCGGCTCTGTTAGACAGTGCTGTTGATTTTGGGCTCATTTAGCTCGCAGTCTTTCAGCACAGCTGAGGAAGGCGTGTTTCACACGAATGAGCCCAAAATCAACAAAGTAAATACTGCATGCCCCTTCAATTTAATTTATGGTAAAATCCATAATAGAAAAGCGGATGCCCCGCGTTTATCAAAGGAGGTGTCTGACATGAATCAGGCCAATCCTTTTTCATTTGCCTCAGACAATAAAAGATACCATACGTGGAATTACCATCTTCGCCAGGTTTTTGGCCATAAAGTCTTCAAGGTGGCTCTTGATGGAGGTTTTGACTGCCCGAACCGGGACGGTACACGTGCCTTTGGCGGCTGTACATTCTGCAGTGCCGCCGGCTCCGGCGACTTTGCCGGCAGCCGGGCTGATGATCTGGAAAACCAATTTAATGAAATCAAGCAGAAGATGCATCATAAATGGAAGGACGGCAAGTATATGGCTTACTTCCAGGCCTTCACCAACACCCATGCACCTGTCGAAGTATTGAGGGAGCGCTACGAAAAGGTGCTTGCACAGGAAGATGTTGTCGGCCTGTCGATAGCGACCCGCCCTGACTGCCTTCCTGATGATGTCATCGAATATCTGGCTGAATTGAACGAAAGAACTTACCTATGGGTGGAACTTGGCCTGCAGACAGTGCATGAGGGTACTGCCCTGCTGATCAACAGAGCACATGATTACCAATGCTATACTGACGGTGTCAGCAAGCTCCGCAGGCATGGCATCCGCGTCTGTTCGCATATCATTAACGGCCTTCCGCTTGAAACGCCGGACATGATGATGGAGACGGCCCGTGAGGTGTCCAAGCTTGATGTTCAGGGAATAAAGATTCACCTTCTTCACCTCCTGAAAGGAACACCTATGGTCAAGCAGTATGATAAAGGGATGCTTGAATTTCTCTCCCAGGAAGACTATGTCCGCCTCGTCTGCGATCAGCTTGAAATCCTTCCGCCGGAAATGATTATTCACCGGATAACGGGGGATGGACCAATCAATCTTATGATCGGCCCTATGTGGAGCGTCAATAAATGGGATGTCCTCAATTCCATTGACGCAGAGATGAAGCGCCGCGGCAGCTGGCAGGGAAAATATTATACACAGCCTTCTGAAACCGGTGCTTTACTGTAAATTCGTGTTCACATCAGCTGCACCGGCAATTCATCGGTGCAGCCTGTTTTGTCTTAATAGCTTATACCTATAATACATACTGTTATGCAATTGGAGGTTTGTCATGAAACTTGAGAGAATTCTTCCCTATGCCCGGACCATCCTTGAGAAAGCGGTAAGTCCCGGGGATATTGTTGTAGACGCCACTCTTGGCAATGGCCATGATGCCCTTTACCTGGCCAATCTGGTCGGGCCGAATGGGCGGGTATACGGCTTTGACATCCAGGAACAGGCTATACAAAATAGCAGAATCCGCTTATCCGGGCATGGCATGGAAGAGCGCGCAACGCTTTTCCACAGCGGCCACGAACAGCTCCTGGAATGCATACCGCCCGTCCATCATAAGAAGATTGCTGCGGCCATCTTCAATCTGGGCTATCTGCCGGGAAGCGACAAAACTGTGGTCACCCGGCCGCGCACAACCATTTCTGCAATTGAACAGCTCCTGGAAGTCATGCCGGCAGAAGCTGTCATCGTCCTGGTCATCTACCATGGACATTTTGAAGGAGCGGTTGAGAGGGACTATCTCCTGCGATATGTTAAAACCATTGAGCAGGAGCGCGCTCATGTCCTGCAATACCAATTTATCAACCAGGCCAATAAACCGCCTTTTATTATAGCCATCGAAAAAAGATGAAAGCCTGCCGCTGTGCAGGCTTCTTTGTTTTAGAACTGCAATGTACGGGAGGAAAGACTCCGGGGTGCAGGCCGGGCAGGTTTTAATACCTCTTTATCCAATAAAAAAAGCGCTGACCTGAGACAGCGCTTTACAATGCAATTTTTAAAAGAGCAGCCTGGCCAATCCAGCGGGCACCCATTTTTGCACAGTACGATAGGCCCTTCCATTAACATAAAAGAAATAACTGACCGGACCGCCTGTTTTTATGATATGGCGGGCCAGGCGGCGCACATGCTTCTGCCTGCGCACTTTTTCATCGGAGAGATAAATGCCGAGCAGCCCCCTGTTGATGAGCCGGTGGAAGCTTTTATGCGGCAGGCCTTCGATATGCTTATCCGCTTCGGCAATAAAGTGCTGCAATCGTGCAAAAAGCTGCTGTTCATCCTGATAATAGAAGCAGAAATTCAAATCTCCTCCCTCCAGGTCTTCCTCCTGGTCGATCAGGTAATCGAGGAGGATATGAAGTCCCTGGATATAAGGAAAATAGCCGTGGCGGATCTTTGCTGCATCCTCCTCGGCAAATTCATCAGACAGGGCGCAGGACACAAGACTGAAAATGCCGAGTGTAGAGCCTGAACAGGCTGAAAATTCATACCATTCCATTTCAGGCACAAGTCCTCTGTATTCTGCATGCCAGTTTTGCAGCCTATGGACCCGTTCTTCGGGACAGACATGTTTATGGATCTGCAGATCGGAATAATAGCGGCAAAGCTCCTTCAAATAAGAGCGGATGCTTTCATAATGCCTGCAGCTCCCCAGCATACCCCGGCACGCTCCGGCCAATTCTGCGAGATACCCGCCGTCCTCTTTCTCCTGCCGCTCCCGGTAGTAATCACCTGATCCCGGCTCCAGGGAAAGGGCATCTTCCATCGCTTCATGAAGGGCGGAGAAATCAGCAGGATCCAGGGAAGTGCTTCTGTCACAAAGATTGTCCAGATAATCGCTGATCGTCTGATAGGCAACAATAAACCGGACAGCCTCCTTGTACCGCTCCTTGGCCAAAAGGGCCATGATGGCGCCTCCCTCGCAGTGGAAGGCTTTATGGCCAATGCTTGCCAGCGCCTGCTTTCTAAGCTCCGGATCAGGGATGTTCCCGGCCCTTTCCCTCCAGTACGCCAGCTCGCGGTGGACTTCAGGGATTATTTTTTTATATACCTTTGTCATTAAAGGAATCGGCATGGAAGGTACAGTCATTTCAACACCTCTTATACAAGGTAGCCGAGCGTTTTCAGCTGGCTGTCGACAAAGTCCTTGGCATATTCGAAAATTTCTTCCCGTTCCGGTTCATTGAAGATTTCATGATAGCATTTAGGCCATTCCTTGAATCTTTTTTCAGACAAGGGGGCCTGATTGAACCAGTTTTTGACCGTTGCTTTATTGACAATCTTGTCCTCCCCTCCCTGCATGACAAGCATGGGGATATCCTGTGTCTTTTCCTGGTTTTCAAAAGCGAGCTTAATGGCATGGACCAGCTCCCTGTACCATCTGACAGACACCTTTGTCACATAAAGGCTGTCATTAAGATCTGCCTCCTGGACATCCTTGTTTCTTGTGGCCATTTCGATCGTCAGCCCGGAACTCATCCTGAGGCTCGGCGCCACTCTATTAAGCCCGTATGATAAAAGATTCAGCAAACCGGATGGCTTTTGGATGAGCCCGAGGCATGGCGAGGACAAGATGATCCCTGCCAGATTCATCCGTTCTTCCTGAAGCAGCCTGATTGACGCGAGGCCCCCCATGCTGTGCCCGAGCAGAAATACCGGCAGTTCAAACTGATAGGCAGCCTGTATCCAGTCCTTAATTTCAAATATGTATTCATCAAAGGAGTCGATATGGCCTCTTCTTGATCTGGTTGTCATGCCCTGGCCGGGAAGATCGCCCATAATTACATGAAAACCGGATAAACGCCACATTTCGATAAGCCAGCCGTACCGGCGATGATGCTCCATAGCACCATGGACCATCACGATCACCGCTTTAGCTTCACCTTCAGCTTCCCATTTCCACATAGTCTTCCTCCTGTTAGTACACAAATTTTCTACTAGCATTATCCTATAACCTGAAGCGGTTTGCCAAATGGCAGCTTCGGCAGAAAGTACAATCTTCTGAAAAAAATGGCGGCTTGCTCCGACAAAAAATGATAAAATCTAACTATTACAACTAGGGAGTGTATAAAATGATATACCCATATAAAGGGAAGATGCCCCGCATTTCGCCGACAGCGTACATCGCTGATTATGCAACCATCACCGGGGATGTCGAAATTGGCGACGAATCCAGCATCTGGTTCAATACGGTCATCCGCGGCGACGTAGCCCCGACAATCATTGGCAAAAAAGTAAATGTGCAGGACAATTCCGTCCTTCACCAAAGCCCTGATAACCCGCTTATCATTGAAGATGAAGCGACCATCGGACACCAGGTCATCCTTCACAGCTGCATCATCCGCAAAAAAGCGCTGGTCGGCATGGGGTCTATCATCCTCGACAATGCCGAAATCGGGGAAGGCGCCTTTATCGGGGCCGGCAGCCTGGTAGCTCAGGGCAAGAAGATCCCGCCCAATACACTTGCATTCGGAAGGCCAGCAAAGGTAATCAGGGAACTGACAGAAGAGGATATTAAGGATATGGAACGGATCAGCCGCGAATATGCCGAAAAGGGCCAGTATTATAAGTCGCTCAAAGACTAGAAGGCGGCTGCAGAACGGACAGGCTAGTTACTTTATATTTACCCTATTGGAAAAAACTTATGCTTATCAGCCAAAAGCGGCTGAATGGGCTGGAACACGATAACACAAGGTGGTGCAAATGAATTATCTCTTTATTGTTATTCTATTGCTGCTGATCTTTTTTCTTTCTCTTCTTTTAAAAGCAAAGAAAGGAAAACGTCTCTTCAGCCCTTTTATTCTATTTATCTTCATTGCTGTACTCCTTGCAGGGGCCATAGCCATTGACCATAATCAGCCAGGCTCGCCAGGCGGTATTGCAGACCGGATCAAGTCCTGGATCAAATCTCCTTTGACATCGGCGAGTTCCTTTTTGGACAAGACACTTGACCGGCCTATCATAAAAATCAAGGATGAGGTGCTGCTTGACGCCCCTGTTCTCCATCAGCTCCCTGAGCTTCCGCGGGGCTGCGAGGTCACTAGTCTCGGCATGCTGCTGCAGCATGCCGGGGTTCAGGCAGATAAAATGGCGCTCGCAAAGGAAATAGAAAAAGAACCGACTCCCTACAAAAAGGAGAATGGCACAGTATATTACGGCCATCCGAACGACGGCTTCATCGGTGACATGTATTCCCTTGATGGGCCCGGTCTTGGTGTATACCACAAGCCGGTCAAGGATTTGGCTGAAAAGTACCTGCCCGGCGATATAATCGATTTGACCGGTTCTGATTTTACAGAGCTGAAAACGCATCTATCAGATGGGCAGCCTGTCTGGGTGATTACGAACACGGCCTATCAGAAACTGTCTCCCGACTATTTCCAGACGTGGGAAACGCCAAGCGGGCCGGTTGAGATCACTTATAAAGAGCATTCTGTCCTGATTACAGGATATGATTCCGGATATGTATACTTCAACGATCCGCTCACAGGGGAGAAAAATAAAAAAGCACCCATTGATGGCTTTGAAGAAGCCTGGGTGCAGATGGGAAGACAGGCAATCACCTATCTTTCCCGCTAGCCTTTCATTGGCTGAAAGGATGGTTCGCTGATCAGTTCCTTTTCAAATGAATATTTCTTTTCGACATACACATCATGCCAGAGCATAAACATGAGCACAGTCCAGATTTTCCGGCTGTTGTCTGCTTTATCCTGGCAGTGGTCTTCAAGAAGCTTCAGAACATAATCTTTGTTGAGCAAATGATCCGTGCTGCTTTCGCGGATTATTTTTTTTGCCCACCCGTTCATCTCGTCCTTCAGCCAGTGGCGGATCGGGACAGGGAAGCCAAGCTTTTTGCGGGTAAGCACATGGTCAGGCACAACGCCCTCCGCCGCTTTTCTCAAGATATATTTGGTCGTTCCATTGGCCGTCTTCAGATTTGTCGGAATCCTTGAAGCTACATTGAATACCTCTTTATCAAGGAATGGCACGCGAAGTTCAAGGGAATGGGCCATGGTCATTTTGTCGGCCTTCAATAGAATGTCGCCGCGCATCCAGGTGTGGATGTCGATATACTGCATACGGTCCACAGGATCATAGCCCTGGCTCTCCGCATATAAAGGCCTTGTAATATCTTTATAATCGATGCCGTTCTGGTAGACGCCAAGCAGCCTGCGCTTTTCTTCTTCAGTGAACATTTTTGCATTGCCGATATATCTTTCTTCCATCGGAGTCACGCCGCGTTCAATGAAGCTTTTGCCTTTCATGCCCTCAGGCATCATCCTGGCAATCAGCCTCAGGAAGGCTTTCCCGACCTGCGGTATTTTATTGAACATTTCAAGCGACTGGGGCTCGCGGTAAATATTATATCCGCCGAACAGCTCATCCGCACCCTCGCCTGAAAGCACAACCGTTACATGCTTGCGTGCTTCACGGGCAACGAAATATAAAGGCACACATGCCGGATCTGCGAGCGGATCATCCATATGCCACATGATCCTCGGCAGTTCATCCATATACTCCTGCGGTGTGATCACATAGCTGATGTTTTCAACACCCAGCTTATCCGCTGTTTCTTTGGCTACATCAATTTCGCTGAATCCGTTCCGCTCAAAGCCGACAGAAAATGTCTTGATATTCGGATGATATTGTTTTGCAATGGATGCAATGATGGAAGAATCGATGCCGCCGGACAGGAATGAACCAACCGGTACATCGCTTCGCATATGCATTTTAACGGAATCGAACAGGACGTCTTTTATTTCTTTCACAAATTCCGGCTCAGACTTTTGGACAGGCTGGAAGGATGCTTTCCAATAGCGTTTGATGTCCATCGGAGAACCGATTTTCTTTGTGAAGTAATGGCCCGGTTCAAGCTTATGGATGCCAGCGGACATTGTTTCCGGCTCCGGAACAAACTGGTAAGTTAAATAATGCTGGAGAGACTCATAGTTAAGGACGTCATTTTCCAGCGCCATCAGGATACTTTTCTTTTCAGAACCAAAGAATGTCTTCCCATCATTTTCGAGGTAGAAGAAAGGCTTGATTCCGAAATGGTCCCTTGCCCCGTATAAGGACTGCTCCTGCTTATCCCAAATGACAAATGAGAACATACCGCGGAGTTTTTCAACCGCTTTTTCCTTCAGGTGGCTGTAAAGAGCGATAATTACTTCTGTATCTGAATTCGTCTCAAATGTAAGGCCTTCTTTTAAAAGCTCTTCCCGAAGCTCCACATAATTGTAGACTTCCCCGTTGAAAATGATCCAGTATCTTTCATTTTCATAGGTCAGAGGCTGATGGCCGCATTCGATGTCAATGATGCTCAGGCGGCGGAAGCCGAACTGAATATGCTCATCATTATAATAGCCTGCATCATCCGGCCCCCTGTGGGTGATGATATTATTCATATTTTCAAACTGCTGCTTTTGCGCATCATTCATAACTTGCGCATTTTCATGGACACAGCCGATAAAACCGCACATTATGTAGTTCACCTTCTTCAATTTAGTCAAAATCCCATTCCGTCTGAAAAAAACAGCGGAAGGCATTCATGCCGGTGCAGTGTCTGCCCGGGCAGCCATAATCTGCAATATTACACATTGTTTCCCCAAAAAACATACTCTCTAATACTACCACTAAACGTGAAAAAATGGCACTATCAACATTAAAACGGGTACGGGAAAAATTAGGCATTTACATGAATTATTTACAGTTCAGCGGGCCGTTAAACGCTCCTATCCTATTAGACGAAATATAAAAGCGGGAGCTGCATATTTCAGCACTCCCGCTTTTTCTGTCTTTATAATAATTATTTACCAGCCTGCTGGCGCAATGTGTCTGCTTTATCAGTGCGCTCCCAAGGAAGATCAACATCAGTACGGCCAAAATGTCCGTAAGCTGCAGTCTGCTTGTAGATAGGGCGGCGCAGATTCAGCATATTGATGATGCCTGCAGGGCGAAGATCAAAGTTATCGCGTACAAGGTCGACAAGCGTATCTTCGCTTACAGTCCCTGTTCCGAAGGTATCCACAGAAATAGAAACCGGCTGTGCTACGCCAATTGCGTAGGCAAGCTGGACTTCAACCTTATCAGCAAGGCCTGCAGCAACAATATTCTTCGCTACATAGCGGGCTGCATAAGCTGCTGAACGGTCAACCTTTGTAGGATCCTTGCCGGAGAATGCGCCTCCGCCGTGGCGCGCATATCCGCCGTAAGTATCAACAATGATTTTGCGGCCAGTCAAACCTGCATCCCCTTGAGGTCCGCCGATCACAAAACGGCCTGTAGGATTGATGAAGTATTTTGTATTTTCATCGATCAGTTCTTTTGGAACGACCGGATTGATGACATGTTCTTTCAGGTTGCGCTGGATTTGCTCCAGGCTGATTTCAGGATGATGCTGTGTAGAGATAACAATGGTATCGATGCGCACCGGCTTGTCGTTCTCATCATACTCAACAGTCACCTGTGTCTTGCCATCCGGACGGAGGTAAGGAAGAATCTCTTCTTTGCGGACTTCTGTCAGGCGGCGTGATAATTTGTGTGCCAGGGAAATCGGAAGAGGCATAAGCTCTTTCGTTTCATTGCAGGCAAAGCCGAACATAAGGCCCTGGTCCCCTGCGCCGATCGCTTCGATTTCTTCATCCGACATTTGGCCTTCACGCGCTTCAAGCGCCTGGTCGACACCCATTGCAATGTCAGCTGACTGCTCATCAATGGAAGTCAATACGGCACATGTTTCGGAATCAAAGCCATATTTAGCACGGGTATAGCCGATTTCCTTGATTGTTTCGCGGACAAGCTTTGGAATATCAACATATGTAGATGTTGTAATTTCACCTGCAACAAGGACTAACCCTGTTGTAACAGATGTTTCAGCAGCAACGCGGGCATTTGCGTCTTTTGCTAAGATAGCGTCTAAAATAGCATCAGAAATCTGGTCACAGATTTTATCCGGATGACCTTCAGTAACTGATTCAGAAGTAAACAAACGGCGTTTATTTGACATCTGATTTCCTCCTTATTTATAAGAATAGAGTGAGGTTCTTATCCGGCGCTACACCTTATTCTTCCCCTCGGATTGATACGGTACTCATTCCCTAAGTAGTATTGAATAAACATGGAGTTTTTATCCCGCTCTCGCGTATGCATTGCTTCACAATCTGCATAACCGGCTGGTCCCGTACCACGGGATCGCATCTTTTCAGGCAAGTGCTGAAAAGGCTGGTCCCTGCTGGTGCAGAGAACCGGTCAAAGGCATTATATATAAGCCAGGCACAAAATAGATCGTATGATTTCATCCTGTTAAATGCATAGCCCTTGTAAATCAGCTTTATGCAAAAACTTCCATAATATGCAATTAAAAGGCTCCCTCAAAATGCAAAATAAAAAACCTTCCCAAAGTGAAAAGGTTGAAAGCAAAATGATTCGCGCCTTTCACTCTTATCGTTCAAGGAATCTTCCTTGCGTCAGGTTAGCACCTTTGCTAAAAACAGACCATTGCTGGCTGGTCATTTGAACCGTTATGCTCTTTTCAGCATATATCCGTTTTCAAAAGCATCATTAGCAGGTTGCTGGGTTTCATCGGGCCTGTCCCTCCACCAGCTCGGGATAAGAGAGTATCCGTTCAAGGTAAAATCATAACGTACAGATGTAGTGGCGTCAATCATTTTCTCCGCTATAGCAAGAAGAAATTCATCCTGCACCTGCTGAAAATATGATATGGAAGTTAATCACAGGGAACAGCTGCCATCCTTGCATTTCTTCCTAAGCAGTTTATGTCTGTTCCGTGCAATCCACCGGTATACCGGAACTCCGGCAGCAGATGCGAAAGGAAGGTGCATAAAGAGCCCGAAAACGAAGGTCAGGGGGAACAGCAGCAATAGCTTTCTTACTGCATAGAAACCTTTCAGGACCTTTTTTTCAGGAGTTATAATATGAAGCTCTTTCCTGAGCTCCCTGCTGCTGAACTGAATTTCTCCATGCTCCTGTTCATATTTCTGGAGTGAAACCCAGTCTACCCTGTGAAGCAGATCAAGCTTTTGGAAAGATTTTTTTGTCATCTGGCAAAGCTGGCAAGTATTATCGTAAAGGGCCATCGTTTTCACATTACCATCTCCCGCCTGTAAAATCGTGCATTTTATTAAATTTTACCATACCTTTCAATCAATATAGAAGCAGTGTAAACTTATATATATAATATATGTTTTATTATATATAATGCCCCTTCTGCTTAGCCGCAGGAGTTCCCCCCGCTTTGGCAAGCCCCCTTAATTTGTGTTGTGCAAATAATATGCCGCAAAGTCCGGAAAGAATTTCTATCTTCTTGAACAATTTGTGACACCTTTCACATTCTATTGAATTACCCTTTAAAATTGCTTATGATGATAACAGATTGTGAACTATGTAACATATACACTATTATTATGTTATTAAACTTTCAGCCATTGAGAAAGGGGCTTATCCATGAAAAAGAAATATTCTTTGCTTTTAGGAATATTTACAATCATTACTATTCTATCAGGCTGTGAGCCGCTGATGGTGCTGGATCCCAAGGGGCCTCAGGCCGCCGTCCAGGCAAAAGACATCATCCTGTCAACGGCAATCATGTCTGTCATCGTCCTTGTGGTTTTTGCCATGCTTGCTTATATGCTCTATAAATACCGCTCTTCAAAGCAAAGCAAGGATTATGAACCGCCGCATATTAAAGGAAATTTTCTGGTCGAAGCGGTCTGTGTCGGTATCCCCGTCCTGATCGTCATCTTCCTTTCAGTTGTATCCACACAAAGCAACTATAAAGTGGAATCAGCACCTACAGGATACGGCGACAAAGAGCCTTTAGTCGTATATGCATCATCTTCTAACTGGAAATGGCATTTCAGCTATCCAGAAGAAGATATCGAAACAGTCAACTATCTGTATGTACCGACTGACCGCCCGCTTGAATTTAAGCTCTATTCATACGGACCGATCACAAGCTTCTGGATCCCTCAGCTTGGCGGACAAAAATATGCCATGGCTGATATGGTCAACACTTTGCACCTGGGAGCAGATGAACCCGGTGAATATATGGGGCGCAATGCCAACTTTAACGGAAAAGGCTTTGCTGAAAATACATTCAATGTAACAGCCATGCCGCAGGAAGAGTTTGACCAATGGGTTGATGACGTCAAAGAGACGGCTGAGCCTCTTACAGAAGAAAAATTCGATGAACTGCTTGAACCAGGGCATCTTGGACAATCCACTTATACCGGGACACATCTTGATTTCATGCCTGCTCCTGAAGGCGAGCATGGCGGCCATAACCATGGTTCCAGCTCTGACAGTGATGACGCTGATTCTGATCATGAACATCATGAGAATATGGATATGGAAGAGGACGGATCTGGCGACAATGGCCACTCAGAACATGAAGGCCATTAATAAGAACAGACCCGCTACCCTAGAAAGGAGTTTTAAATCCTATGGAATTCTTTGAACGTTTTGCCATTCCGCATCCAAGCCCTGTTATCTATGCGTCAATGGTTGCTATAGGTTTAACGGTTATTGCCATCATTGCAGGCTTGACCTATTTCAAAAAATGGGGCTATCTGTGGAGAGAATGGCTGACAACAGTCGACCATAAACGGATTGGGATCATGTATCTGATTTCCGCCCTGCTCATGCTTTTCCGAGGCGGCGCAGATGCGATCATGATGCGTGCCCAGCTGGCTGTGCCGGATAATACACTCCTTGACGCACAGCACTATAATGAAATTTTTACAACACACGGAACAGTAATGATCCTGTTCATGGCCATGCCATTCATCATGGCATTCATGAACTTTGTCGTGCCGCTCCAGATCGGGGCACGGGACGTTGCTTTCCCTAAGCTTAATGCACTCAGCTTCTGGCTCTTCTTTATGGGTGCCATGCTGCTGAACATCTCATTCGTTATCGGCGGTTCGCCTGATGCCGGCTGGACTTCCTACTTCCCGCTTGCAGGCACCGAGTTCAGTGAATCAGTCGGAACCAACTATTATATGTTCTCACTGCAGATCGCTGGTTTGGGTACATTGATGACCGGTATCAATATGGTGACGACCATCCTAAGGATGCGTGCGCCTGGCATGACATTGATGAAAATGCCAATGTTCACATGGTCATCACTTGTTGCCAGCATCATTATCGTATTTGCTTTCCCTGTACTGACGGTTGCTCTTGCAATGGGATCTCTTGACAGATTATTTGCCACTAACTTCTTTACGACCAGCAATGGCGGTATGGATATGCTGTGGGCAAACTTCTTCTGGGTATGGGGACACCCTGAGGTATACATCCTGATACTTCCTGCTTTCGGTATATACAGCGAGATCATCTCAACGTTCGCACGCAGGAACCTTTATGGCTATAAATCAATGGTAGGATCCATGGTGATCATTTCACTCTTATCCTTCCTTGTCTGGACCCACCACTTCTTTACAATGGGCCAGGGAGCTTTGACAAACAGTATTTTCTCTATTACAACCATGGCGATTGCCGTGCCGACCGGAGTTAAGATCTTCAACTGGCTCCTGACGCTCTGGAAAGGGAAAATCACGATTACGACGCCAATGCTTTATTCCCTTCTCTTCATCCCGATTTTCACAATCGGCGGGGTAACAGGTGTCATGCTCGGAATGTCGGCTGCGGATTACCAGTATCATAATACAATGTTCCTGGTTGCCCACTTCCATATGGTTATTATTCCGGGTGTAGTTTTCGCGATGCTTGCCGGTTTCCATTTCTACTGGCCGAAAATGTTCGGCTACATCCTGAACGAAAAGATCGGGAAGCTGACTGCATGGATTATCTCCATGAGTACACTCCTTGCTTTCATGCCGATGTTCTTCTCAGGATTGGACGGACAGGCGCGCCGTGCGTACACTTACTCTGAAGCTACTGGATACGGAATCTGGAATATGCTTTCCTTTATTGGAGCTGCAGGGCTTGCTGTCGGATTCGCCCTGATTGTTTACAATGTGTATTACAGCACACGCTATGCTTCAAGAGATATCGGTTCAGATCCTTGGGATGCACGTTCACTTGAGTGGGCGACAAACACACCGGTGCCGGTATATAACTTTGCCGTACTGCCTGAGGTGAAGACTTCTGAAGGCCTCTGGGATGCGAAGAAACACGGACACAACCTATTCCCTGGCAAATATGAAGAAATCCATATGCCGAATAACAGCGGCTTGCCATTTATCTTAAGCTGCATCTTCTTTGCATGGGGCTTCTCCTTCATCTTTGCTATGTGGATTCCAGTCATCATCACAACAATCGGCATCTTTGCCTGCATGGCAGTATGGTCGTTCCAAAAGGATTATGGCTACCATATCCCGGTTAAGGAAATCGAAAAAACTGAAAATGAAACTAATATGCGGGGTGCTAACTAATGAAAATAGATCACTCGCTGCCGCTTGAATTTAGTACTGAAGAAAATAAGACAAAGATATTGGGATTCTGGATTTTCCTTGGTGCGGAAATCATGCTTTTCGCAACACTCTTTGCAGGATATTTTACCTTGGTGGACAGGACCGGAAGCGGTCCGTCTGCCGGTGAAATCTTTGAGATCTCACCAGTATTGATTGAGACATTTGTTCTTTTGACGAGCAGCTTTACGATCGGGCTGGCCATTCACGCCATGAGGCTCGGCAATAAAAAAGCGATGCTTGCATTCTTTGGGATTACCATCCTTCTTGGACTTGGATTCCTGAGTGTAGAGATTTACGAGTTCATACACTATGTCCATATCGGTGCAGGACTTCAGACAAGCGCCTTTACAGCGATCCTGCTCACTACACTGGGGACTCACGGACTCCACGTTACGTTCGGGATTTTCTGGGGACTGGCAATCATGCTGCAGGTGAAAAAACGCGGACTGAATCCCCACACTGCCAATAAGTCATTCATCTTTTCACTGTATTGGCACTTCCTTGATGTTGTGTGGATCTTCATCTTCAGCTTCATTTACCTGAAAGGACTGATGTAAACATGAGCGAATTATTCCCTCGCAAACAAGTGATGGGCTTTGTATTCTCACTAATCCTGACAGCAGTGGCCCTCATGGTTTACTTCTTTGACATGTCCTATGCGGCCGGGCTGACGATTCTTGTCATTACGGCATTCATCCAGGCTGCCCTGCAGCTGGTTGTATTCATGCACGCAGGCGAATCGGAGGATAAAGGAACGATTTTTACCAATATTTATTATTCGATCTTCATTGCCCTGGTGACTGTGTTTGGTACATTGCTTACCATGATTTGGGGTTATATGTAGGATTAAAAGTAGCAGTGCCTTGGTTAGCCCCTCGAGGGCTAGGCGCTGCAGCAAGATATAGGAGTGCCTTTTGTGGCGCTCCTATTTTTTTTGGCTTATAAATGAGGGCTGTTGATTTGCGTTCCAGGCACTTCGCTTTCCGCGGGGCGAAGTTGAGCCTCCTCAGAGCAAGCTCTTGCGGGGTCTCAACATTTTCGCTGCAATCCCGCTGGAGTCTTCGTGCCTTCCACTCCAATCAACATGTTTAGAAATTTTTTATGGCAACCCACAGGTCTAGAGAGAAAATCAGTTCATGCCTATACCCACATCGTAGAACCATACAGGTACTGAAGATATTTCCGAATCGTCTTTTTCCGCAAAATAAAAGGAGCGTCATCCGACGCTCCTATTTTTTGTGCTGTACTGTCAGTCTGCAGCCTTCTGTTTTTTCGAGCATTTCTTCTGTTGCTTTAAAGAAGATGCCCATGAGGAAAATGAAAACTGCTCCGATGACCATTCCGATTCCGATAGGAGTCAGTAAGCTGGAACCGTTTGCAAAAAATCCAGCCAGAAAAGTGAGAATTCCTGCTGCCAGGATGGCTCCGCCGATATTTTTGGTGAAGATTATAACCTTTTGATTGCTGTTCATGCTTATCGCTCCCCTTTTTTCCTTATTATCCCTCTTCGTTCACCATATTGTCAATATATATTCACGGAATATCCCTTGACTTTGTTATTTTTTTACCCTTCATAATAAAAAATTATGCAGCTTTCCTTTGAGAATAGGTGAATTGTTGCAATTTCTTGTTAACACAAGGAAAAAAGTTAAATAGTATAGATTAATAATTTAAATGTGTTATACTATTTTTGAGATGTAATCACTTTCAAAAACAAATTGGCAAAGGAAGGTATTCATCAGATGAATTCTGTAAGCATCCCAAACGAACTCAGCACTCTATTGCAAGGCCAGAATATTCAAATGCAATTGTCTGTACCCCAGCTTGTGGAAAAAGTACTGAATAAACAGGAAGGCGTCCTGACGGCAACTGGTGCAATCTGCGCCACAACCGGAAAATATACCGGCCGGTCGCCAAAGGATAAATATATTGTTGAAGAAGAATCCGTCAAGGATAAGATCGACTGGGGACCAGTGAACCAGCCTATTTCCGAAGAGATCTTTTCAAGTCTTTATACTAAAGTGATCGATCATTTAAAAGATAAAGAAGAAGTTTACGTGTTTAAAGGTTTTGCAGGAGCCGACACAAAGCACAGGCTTCCTATTCAAGTAATCAATGAATATGCATGGCACAATCTTTTTGCCCATCAGCTTTTCATACGTCCTTCTGAAGAAGAGCTGCTCGAACATGAAGCTGCCTTCACAGTCATTTCCGCCCCTGATTTTAAAGCAGATCCGGCAATTGACGGGACACAGTCCGAGACGTTCATCATTGTATCCTTCGAGCGCAGGACTATATTGATTGGCGGCACGGAATATGCCGGGGAAATCAAGAAGTCGATATTCTCTATCATGAATTATGTCCTTCCGGAAAACGGCATCCTGTCTATGCACTGTTCGGCAAACGTCGGCACAGAAGGCGATGTGGCCCTTTTCTTCGGGCTGTCAGGAACAGGGAAAACAACACTTTCCGCTGATCCAAACCGCCGCCTGATCGGAGATGATGAGCACGGCTGGTCATCAACAGGAGTTTTCAATGTCGAGGGTGGATGCTATGCAAAATGCATCGGCCTGACACGCGAGAAGGAGCCGCAGATTTTTGACGCCATCCGCTTCGGATCTGTCCTGGAAAATGTCATCGTCAACCAGGAGTCACGCCTTCCGGATTATGACGATAATACATTGACTGAAAATACCCGTGCAGCCTATCCGCTCCAGGCTGTCGACAATATCGTCGATCCGAGTGTCGCCGGCCATCCGAATACGATTATTTTCCTGACGGCGGATGCATTTGGGGTACTGCCTCCAATCTCCAAGCTTTCTAAAGAGCAGGCCATGTACCATTTCTTAAGCGGCTATACGTCAAAGCTTGCCGGAACTGAGCGCGGCATCACTTCCCCGCAGGCTACATTCTCAACCTGCTTCGGGTCACCATTCCTGCCTTTGCCGGCAATGAGGTATGCCCAAATGCTCGGCGAGAAAATCAGCGAGCATAATGCCAACGTCTTCCTAGTCAATACAGGCTGGACAGGCGGGGAGTACGGAACAGGCAGCCGCATGAAGCTTGCCTACACACGCGCAATGGTTCAATCTGCTTTGATCGGTGAACTGAATCATGCTGAAACTGCAAAGGATGAAATCTTTGGCCTTGAGATTCCGCTTCACGTGCCTGGTGTTCCTGATGATGTCCTTCAGCCAGTAAAAACATGGGCAGATCCGGAAGCATATGCCGAAAAAGCAAAAGAGCTTGCCGCCCAATTCAGGGCCAATTTCAAAAAATTCACAGACGTACCGGCTGAAATCGAGGAAAAAGGCGGTCCTTCAGAGGCCTGACTATCGATTAAAGCTGAGATTCTTTTAACAGTGAATAGGTAAAAGCAGCAAGCCGTGCCCGGAATCCTGGCACGGCTTGCTGTTCTATCCATATTTCTTTTGATGCGCTTTTTTTAGTTCCAGATACTCCTGATCCTCTCTGATCAGGTTCCATTTTCCCTTAAAAATACGGGCCGACTCCGCTTTTTCCTGATCAATGTTTCTTTCCTTTACCTCCCCATCTTCATCATACTTGCGTCCGCCTTTATAATTCGCATACCGCCTTGCACGCGTGTAGCCCATCTGAATGAATTTACGGCTCATGTCCATGCCGGGAAAATCTCCTTTTTTCTTATACTCCAGATAAAGCTGATAAATCTTTTCCGATGACTCCTTTGCAATCTCCGGCGTCCGGAAACGCCAATGGGGAAGAATTTCACTTTTATACGGTTCGACCAGCAGTACCCCCTGCTCCCCTCTTCCAACCCTGTATTTCTCCGGATTTTTGCGGAAATCGATCTGTTCAAAGTCCATTTTATAATCAAATGCCACTGTTATCATCTCCCTGCTTATCCATTCCTTTTCAGGCAGTCTTCAAAACAACATGGGGCAGTTTGCTCTCTTTTAGATTCTGTAATTGGATAGAAAGCTTAAAAATTCCCTCTGCTTTGAATGGCTGTACCGCATGATTGCATAGGCAGCTGCTTCCGGCAGCTGTATATTCCTGCATTCTACCTCCAGAAGCCGTCCTTCCAGAAGCTCCCGCCTGACAGTCGACTCAGGCAGGAAAGATACGCCAAGGCCTTCGGCTATAAAGCGCTTGGTTATATGCGTCTGTGACACCCGCATCATTTTTACGCGGGGATAACGGATCTTTACCTCCCTGCAAAGCTGGTCCCAATAGCCTGGGTGGTTATGTGTCAGAAGATAGGCAGACAAAAGAACCTCTTCTTCATCAAGGGGCGGAGCACTTTCCAAATCTCTCCCGTCATGTCCGGCGACAAGCATCACCCTGTCATTGTATAGAAGCTCTGATATCATTTGCGGGTCAGCGGCCGGAAGACATGACAGGCCGATATCCACTTCCCCCTTGCTGACAGCTCCTTCTATATCGGAAGAATCAGCGATCACGACTGAAATCTCGACCTCGGGATGCTGTTTTATATAGCTTTTCAGTACATATGGAAGGATGGTATCAGCAACCAGCGGGGAAATCGCAATATTCAGTGATGAAGTGAACCCCTGTGAAATGGACTGCAAATCCTCAAGGCTTTGCTGATGGACAGCCATCAGCTTCCGGCAGTGTTCCAGATACCTTCTGCCTTCTTCGGTCAGTTCCACTTTTCTGCCTCCCCGTTCAAAAAGAGATGCCCCAGTCTCTTTTTCCAGCTGCCTTATATGAACTGTAACAGTAGGCTGCGAGATATAAAGCAGGTCTGCCGCTCTCCGGAAGCTGCCAGTCTCTGCCGCTGCGATGAATGTTGTCACCCAGCTTAAATCCATAGCTCCATCCCTCCTGATTAATTTTCTTAATCATTTCAATTAAAAATAATTAATTTTCTTAATAATTAATATTTTATACAATGAAAGCAGCTAAGGAAAGGAGAATGAGAATGATTGCTAAAGGATTAAAAGGAATCATTGCTGCTGAAACCTCTGTTGGCCATGTAGATGGATTAAAGGGACAGCTGATTTACCGTGGCTATGAAATCGGGGAGCTGACCAGGACGTGCTCTTTTGAAGAGGCTGCTTTCCTGCTTTGGCACGGCCGCCTGCCCGCCCGCGGGGAACTGGACGATTTGACGAGTGAACTCCGCTCATTCAGGGCGATTCCTCCGCATGTGGCCAGCATTATAACAGCCATGCCCGTGTCTTCCGGCATGATGGACGTGTTAAGAACCGCTGCATCCTCACTTGGAGGAAGCCTGGAAAAGCCTGCGGTAAGGCAGGCTGTCCAGCTGACCGCTCTCATACCAGTGATGATCGCCTTCAGGAGCCGGCTGCTGGAAGGGAAGCAGCCGGTAGATCCTGAACCTTCTTTGGGCCATGCTGCGAATTATCTTTATATGCTGAAGGGAAAAATTCCTGAAAAGGCCCATTCAGAGGCCTTGGAAACGTATCTGCTTCTTACAATGGAACATGGGATGAATGCTTCGACTTTTTCAGCAAGAGTGACTGCCTCCACAGAATCAGACCTTATTTCAGCCATTACTTCAGCAATCGGCACAATGAAAGGCCCGCTGCACGGAGGGGCTCCATCAGGAGTGATAGAGCTGCTGGATGAAATAATGGAGCGGGGAGATGCAGAAGCTGTCATCAGGGAGAAATTGGAGCGGGGAGAAAAGCTGATGGGGTTTGGCCATCGCATCTACAAAACGCTGGATCCGCGGGCAGCGGCATTAAAGGATAAGCTTCAGCAGTTTTCCGGCCATGATACATGGCTTGATATGGCGATGGAGACGGAAAAGACAGCATTGAGGCTGCTGGGGGAATATAAGCCGGGCCGGTCATTATATACAAATGTCGAATATTACGCAGCAGCCATCATGAAAGCCCTTAAGATGGACTCTTCCCTCTTTACACCAACATTCACTGCTGCCCGGATAGCGGGCTGGACAGCACACGTCATTGAACAGGCCGGCAACAATGCGATCTTTCGTCCAGAATCGCTGTATATCGGTCCGCTTCACTAATCTTTCCTCTTAGGCCGTTTACAAAAAATGAACAGGCCTCCATTACAGGGGCCTGCCTTTTTAGTTAGTTGAATTCAATGCTACCAGCTGATAGGTGATGCGTGTTTTTCCCTCTTCCATTTCAAGCTTCCTGATCAGGGCAGTTCCGCTTTGATCAGCTTCTTTTGTTTTGCGGACTTCTACGGGGATGTCCAGCGGGTAAATCCTGTAGCCTTCTTTTTCAAGTGTAAAATAATTGTCTTCAAGCCTGGTTTCCCTGCCCTTTGTCACAATCATTGTATTTAATTCCAAAGGCATTCCCATAGGATATCTCTCCTTCATTCTCTAATCTACTCTTATAGTACAGTATTCAGCCTGTTTTTTCATCCATGCAGTTAAATCGGAAACCACCCTGCGGTTGACCGCCGGCGGGAAGTAATGGGTATATTCGTTGAAATACCAGCTCTCGACCGGCTTCCCCAATGCCTTCAGGCGCTTTTCAAGCCTGTAGGCGTGCTCGACGGAAACATTGTGGTCCTTAGCTCCATGAATGATCAGCACGGGAGGCCCCATATCCTCAAGATGGTAGAGGGGGGTCCTGCTCTCATACCGTTCAGGATATTTAACCGGTGTTCCCCCGATGACCCTCTTCATCATTCTCCGCAAATCCTTCCTCTCCACATACGTCAATGCCATATCACTGACTCCGCCCCACGTAACGACAGATGCAGCTTCAGGATGATGGATGGCTGCAAGGAGTGCCATGACTCCTCCCCTGGAAAAGCCAAAAATATGGACTTTATCTACACGAGGATGATGCTGAAGAAGGCGGAAGCCTGAAAATGCATCTTCCCTGTCTTCACCAGCAAAGTCTTCATTTCCTTCCCCGCCCTGGTTTCCCCGGTAAAATGGCGCAAATACAATGAAACCTTCCGAAGCAAATTGGACAATCCGCCCCGGCCTGACTTTCCCGACATTTTTGATTCCGCCCCGCAAATAAAGGAACCCGTCATAGATCTCCCCATCCTTCGGCTCTGCCAGCAGGCCTTTAATCTTTAATCCCCCGGCTGTATAAGTGATAAGGCTCAATTCAATGGCAGGGTTTGGGGAAGGATAGCGCTGCCTGTCTATAATCATTTCTTCCATCAATTCTCATCTCCTTAGACCCTGCAGAATGATAGGCACAAAGCCTTCCTTCAAATTTCCGTTCCTGGGCATTCACACATTTTTTGCCCAAATCATACGATAGCTTAGATAAGAACACACACCTTTACACACGGGAGGCAATAGCATGAAAAGAGCTTTAAAAATAGGTTTTTCTTTGCTGGCTGTATTTGTACTGCTGGTGCCGCTGGCGGCTTGCAGCAAAGACGAAGTCCAGACTGTCAGGATTGCGGAAGTTACCCGTTCCATCTTCTATGCTCCCCAATATGTTGCCCTTGAAAAGGGATTTTTCAAAGAAGAAGGCCTTGATGTCAAACTGACAACCACCCCTGGCGGAGATAAAACGATGACAGCCCTTCTTTCGGATGGAGCTGATGTGGCGCTTGTCGGTTCTGAAACCTCCATCTATGTATACGGCCAGGGCACAAATGATCCTGTCATCAATTTTGCGCAGCTGACACAGACAGATGGAACCTTCCTCGTATCCCGGGAAAAGATCAACGACTTTTCATGGGATCAGCTGAAGGGGAAAACCTTCCTTGGCCAGCGCAAAGGCGGAATGCCGCAGATGGTAGGGGAGTTTGTATTGAAGAAGCATGGAATCGATCCCCAGGAAGATTTAAACCTGATCCAAAATGTAGATTATGCCAATATCGCTCCAGCCTTTGCTTCGGGCACCGGTGAATTCGTGCAGCTTTTCGAACCGACGGCCAGCGTGTTTGAAAAAGAAGGCAAAGGGCATATTGTCGCCTCCTTTGGCACAGAATCCGGTCATGTACCTTATACCACTTTTATGGCAAAAGAAAGCTATATGAAAGAAAACAGTGAAACGGTTGAGAAATTTGCCCGCGCAATCTATAAAGCCCAGCAGTGGGTTGACTCTCATGAACCAAAAGAAACAGCTGAAATAATCCAAAAATATTTCGAGGATACTGACCTTGATATCATTGAAATGGTAGTGGACCGCTACAGAAGCCAAGGCTCGTTTGCAGCTGATCCAATATTGGATGAAGAGGAATGGAAGAACCTGCAGGATATTATGGATGAGGCCGGCGAGCTTCCGAAACGGATTGATCATAAAACATTAGTAAATACAGAGATTGCCGAAAAGGTGATGAAGTAGGCAAGGCTCTGAATTTAAAGAAACGGAGGGTGAAAAAATGGACTTTCTCGAGATTGAGCAGATCAATCATACTTATTTTACCAAAAATACTGCAAACACGGCCCTCTCTGATATTACCTTAAGCATCAAGGAAGGGGAATTTGTCTCCTTCCTTGGCCCAAGCGGCTGCGGAAAGACTACGCTTCTGTCCATTATTGCAGGCCTAATAGACCCCTCAGAGGGCAAGGTCTCCCTTGAGGGGCGCCCAGTCAATGTTTTTGAGCGGAAGATTGGTTATATGCTCCAGCAGGACTATCTATTCCCCTGGAAAACAATCGAGGAGAACATCTTGATCGGCTTAAAGCTTGCAGGAGAAGACACCGGCAGCAAAAGGGATTATGCTTTCAGCCTGCTTGCTGAAATGGGTTTATCCGGTGTTGAAAAACAGTTCCCCAAACAGCTGTCGGGAGGCATGCGCCAGCGGGTGGCCCTGGTGCGCACCCTTGCTGCTGAACCAAAGCTGCTGATGCTCGACGAGCCCTTCTCCGCCCTTGACTATCAGACTAAATTGAAGCTTGAAGACCTTGTCTCAGGCACGCTGAAAGCTTTCGGGAAAACGGCCATCCTTGTGACGCATGATATCGGCGAGGCCATCGCCATGAGCGATAGGATATTCATGTTTTCCCCTCGCCCCGGAAGGCTCCATAAAACCTTCCACATCCCGGATGAACTGCGGCATCTCAGCCCTTTTCAGGCCAGAAGCCATTCTTTTTATTCTACATTGTTCCAGACAGTATGGAAGGAGATGGAGTCCCTTGAGTCAGAATAACAGGATTGAAGCCCTGCATCTTGAATACAAGAAGGGGCTGAGACGCGAGAAAAGGCGGGTCCGCTTTTTTCAGCTGGTCATATTCGCTTTCTTTTTTGCCGGCTGGGAGATATTCAGCAGGAACGAATGGATCAATCCGCTGATTTTCAGCTCGCCATCAAAAGTATGGGATCTGTTCCTGTCCAAACTGAGCGACGGCTCTCTCCTGGCCAACCTTGGAATCACCCTTTCGGAAACTGTGTTCGGCTTTGTCCTGGGAACCTTCCTTGGCACATTGCTGGCTGCCATTCTCTGGTGGTCTCCTATCATCCAGAAAATACTGGATCCGTATCTTGTCATACTGAATGCCATGCCCAAGGTTGCTCTCGGGCCAATCCTGATTGTCGCCCTCGGTCCGAGCTTTACATCGATCGTCGCCATGGGCGCCATCATATCAGTCATTATTACAACCATAGTCGTTTATACATCCTTTAAGGAAGTGGATCCCAACTATCTGAAGGTGCTCCGGACCTTTGGCGCCACCAGGGCCCAATGCTTTAAGGAAGCCATCCTTCCAGCCTCATTCCCTGTCATCATCTCCACATTGAAGGTCAATGTCGGCCTGTCCTGGGTCGGAGTGATTGTCGGAGAATTCCTGGTTTCTTCAAAGGGGCTTGGCTATATGATCATTTACGGGTTCCAGGTGTTCAATTTTACGCTTGTCATGCTGTCGCTCCTCGTCATCGCTGTCTTTGCCACTATTATGTACCAGCTTGTGGATCTGCTCGAGAAAAAACTGATTAAAAGCTGAATGTTGCCAGCCTGGCGTTTCAATTTTCCCCTGCCCTTAAATGGGGCTGTTGATTTGCGTTCCAGGCACTTCGCTTTCCGCGGGGCGGCGCTGAGCCTCCTCTTCGCTGCCGCTCCTGTGGGGTCTCAGCCTTGCCGCTATCTCCCAGTCGAGTAAGCGGGAGCACATTCAGTTTTCCCTGCAGTGCTCCTCACTCCTCACAGAACCGTGCGTGCAGTATTACCGCACACGGCTCTTCCTATCATCCTTCACAGACTATAACCAATGTCATCTCTTAGTTTATAGATATTCACTTTTATCCTCGGTTTAGGCAAAGGGTACTTTTCAAGGAATAATTTAAATTTCTCCCAGCTGAAAGACTTCCTTTGGCTTCTCCGATTCATCCACTTAAAGAGTAGTTTCCGGATTCTATCCAGGAAGTTTTCT
>NZ_VTER01000010.1:0-190248 GCF_008180445.1 Bacillus infantis | reverse complement strand
CCTGGATATATCCCACCAAAGCATCCTGAATTATGAGAACAGCGTAGCGTTACTTCTCAARCCGTATGTGGATCATTATCCTTACGAGCTCTCTGACCAATTCTGCGGCGACGAAACTTATATCCGGGTCGGTGGCCGCTGGCACTATCTGTTCTTCTTCTTCGATGCGGTGAAGAAGATTATCCTGGCCTATCCGGTCTCCCGTAACCGGGATACACAAACAGCGATCCTGGCCATTGATGAAGTCTTGATGAAGTTAAAAAAGATTCCAGAAGACTTGACCTTCGTCGTTGATGGCAACCCCATTTACTTATTAGCCCAGCAATTCTTTGCCCAGCATAAGATTTCGTTTGATATCAAGCAGGTAATTGGGTTGACGAACGAAGATCCCGTATCGACCGAATACCGGCCATTAAAGCAGATCATCGAACGGCTGAACCGGACCTTCAAAGGAAACTACCGTCAAACGCACGGCTTTGGATCCGAACACGGTTCCGTTTCCTACGTGACATTGTTTGTGGCGTATTTTAACTTCTTACGTCCGCACTCAGCGCTGGAAGGAAAAGTGCCGGTCCTTCAGCCAGAACTTCTTCAGCTGCCGAATATGCCTGCCAGATGGGCAAAGCTGATTGGTTTAGCCCAGGATTGGATCGAGGAGCAGGCGGCCTAGCTTTTGTTTAGCAGAGCCCTTCACCAGCATTCGGCGAAGCGAACTCTTGACAAACCGAACTTGCCAATGGTTTAAAATGGTAAAACCAAGGGCTTATTTGGCATGCCTTCTTTTGTCCCCTTCGCCCTTGACGAACACTTCCCAAACCATTGGCGTGTTTGTCAAGAGCGATTGCGGCAGCGATTATGCCAGTTAAGTGAAAGAATCTTAACTTAGAATTGATTTTTCATAGAACTTTTGACATTACCNCCAGGATTGGATCGAGGAGCAGGCGGCCTAGCTTTTGTTTAGCAGAGCCCTTCACCAGCATTCGGCGAAGCGAACTCTTGACAAACCGAACTTGCCAATGGTTTAAAATGGTAAAACCAAGGGCTTATTTGGCATGCCTTCTTTTGTCCCCTTCGCCCTTGACGAACACTTCCCAAACCATTGGCGTGTTTGTCAAGAGCGATTGCGGCAGCGATTATGCCAGTTAAGTGAAAGAATCTTAACTTAGAATTGATTTTTCATAGAACTTTTGACATTACCTGGATCGTTATATTCTGTCATCAGAATTTTGTCCTGCTCGATAATGACTGCACCTGCTCTAACTCTTATATGATAGGACACTCTCTCTGTCTCCATCCCTTAAACTACCGCACTTCCCCTTGAAAGACATAGGGAGCTGACTGACCCAGCAAATACCTGATCCCATTTTTATGATATGGCATCATTTCATCAGCAGTTTCTAAACTTACCCATCTTACTTCTGCTATCGTTTCAGTATCTTGTATACTGATCTCGCCGTTTATGACTCTTGCTTTGAATGTGATAAAAACGGCATGATGATCATGATTCATCATCATCGCTTCGTTTACAGAAAGTATGTGATCAACCTCAATCGTGAGGCCTGTTTCTTCTTTAGCTTCCCGAGTAGCTGCTTGCGATAGAGTTTCTCCTGCTTCAACCGAACCGCCCGGCAAAGACCAGTTATCATATTTAGAATTCTTAACAACCAATACCTTCTCCTGTTTTTCGTCACAAATAAGTGAATAGACTACATCTATTCTTTTCATGAACATCCTCCTTTTTTCTGCCTTACATACCTTCTCTTCCACACGGAAAAATTCCTTCTTTTACCAACAAGGTCTTCTTTCAGGATAAAGAACACTAAGTATGCTATACTTATAGCAGATGATAAATATATGCTGGGAACTACGAGACTTTGCTTAGTCACCTCCCCCCATAGTGGAAGGAGGCTAAGACTATATGTCTTTAGATCACATGAGAACCATGTTAACCACCATACAGGAATATCCTAACTGTGAAATATCATTAACTTTTAATGATGACGACCAGCAGCCGGTATTGTATGTATGCTATAAAGAAAACTTATTTGAAGTCATACATGCCCGAACACAGGCAGTTGATACATTTTATACAATAGAATCAACAATCAAAGCGATTGACAAAGAATTAAATTCTAATTTGCAAAAAAACCTCTGATTCAGAGGTTTTTTTTGAGCCAAGGGGACAGGTCCCTTGGCTCATTTCCTATACTAACTTGGACAGGCTTTCCTTGCCTGTTTAAAGCAGTCTCTTTGAGCTATCTTGAGCAGCAGTCCCTATTGTTATCTATTTCTTTATACAAATAAATTAAAATGAAAGAATTTACGGCCTGTCGGGCCCATCTACTGATCTTCACTTCAAACCTACTCAGTTATTGATACTTTAATATCTCCACCGATTTCAAGAATACAATCCTCCCTATCCTCAACCGGGCCGAATATCATAATATATTCATCCTCTGCACCTTCTACTTCGCCCTTACTAAAAACGGGATTAACTTTTTCACCCGCCGATTTCAAAAATACACCAGATTTATTATCATCAACGATATAACCGTATTCTTTATCAATTTTCCTGGCATTAAGGAATTGTTGCTCTAATTTGCTCATCACTCTATATTGCATTCCACTTTCATCTGTAAGGAGTGCTGTGTCAGTTCCAGTTACAACCAATCTTGTTTCAAATGCAGAGAACTCTGCCTGCTTAATCTTGTAAGTTTCATTCTCAAAGGTGAATTCTTTGTTTATTGCTATGGTTTCTCTTTCAGAAACAGCAGATGGATCGAGCTTGAATTCAACTGGCCAAACCGTTTGTATACTGCGAGTATCATCCCCCTCATAAATGGTCAGATTCTTGATTTCCAGACGGATGGTTTTTCCTTCATATTTCTTAATAGATTCAAAAGATTCAGCTTCAAATACTTTGTTTTCTTCCTTATCGTAATACCTGCTTCCCCAGCCTACGTTATCTAATTCTTTCTTCTCATCACCTGCTATCAGATTAATTGACGTTTCACCTTCAAAAATATCCAGATAATAGTTTTTCAGATTTGTTTGTTCACTTTGGTAGGCCAGCAACAGTTTTGTCTCCTTATCATCTGTCATTACACCTTGGAAATGAACCTTTATGCCATGTTCTTTATCATAATATTTTTGATCAAGGGCTTGGCCCTGCCCCAGGTTAATGGCAGTCCTGACACCTGTATCATCAATATGTTTGCTCGAAAATATTTGATCATATATCTCTTGAATAGCTGCTAATGCAGGTGTAAAAATGAGTGTGGAAGCAAGGATCAAGCATGCTGCTGCAGCCAATGGGAATCTCTTGCTAAAAGTTCTCTTTTTATTAGAATTTCCAGCATGGCTAGGAGGGCCACTCTTTTCCGGCATATCCTGTTCTTCTGTTTTATGTATCATATGCTCGATTTCATCCCAGACATCCGGGATTTGTTGATCAATAGCTCGGTCTAAATGCTTCAGTATTTCTTTCTTATCCAATCAGAACTCCTCCTTCATCACACCTGTTCTCAGTTTCTTAAGAGCCATACTGTATTTCCAAAGGACCGTACTTAATGACCTTCTCATTATTGGAGCAATTTCCCTGTGTTTCATCCCGAGGATATCCTTCATGATGACAATCTGCCTTTCCTCACTATTCAATAACTGCAGGTATTTCGATAAAATTATTTGGTCTAAAGGATCTTCCGATATATATTGAATACGATCAAAATAATCATCATCAAACCCTGTTATTTCCCGCTTGTTCTTCCGATACAGATCCAACGCTGCATTTCTGGCAACACGAATAAGCCAGGCCTTAACATTTAAAATCTCCTGATGCTGCATATGCCGGTAAAGCTTGATATACACTTCCTGCAGCACGTCTTCAGCCAATTCGAAATCTCTAAGTATGGATAGCGCTATGGCAAATACATGCTTCTTATGTTCGCTGAATAATTGCTTGAATTCCGGCAAAGAATCAACTGGTTGATGGACATTCTTTTTTTCCATTATGCACCCCCTTACAAACTAGACGTTTGAATCATCTTTTTTATTGGTAAAAAGAAGAATTTTTTTCTCAAATTTAATCCGTATATTTTAAACATACTAGCTATAATGCTTTAGTGCAGCAGGTAAATCGAAAACAAAAAAAGCCGCCATGAGGCAGCAGGAAAAGTAAAAAAAGAGAATGAAAGACAGTTCCTTTTTCCTATTTAAAGGCCGGAAGTCTGTCATCATGTCCCTTACAAAATATGATATACCCAAAACAATGAAAGCCCTGCCTCTCTTTCATCCTTACGGCTCCTTGTCCGTGCCAGTGTGAATCAGGATTTGCAGAAATTTAGTGACTGTTTTTACATGGAGATACTTAGTCGTAGAAATATGAATGATTGAAATGGATGACGGCAGAATTAAAAAAGAGGTTGATTTTCGAGTTGTAGAAGTTGATTGTCTTGGCAGCCTTACTAAGGGTATTTCAAGGCTGCTCTAGCAGAAACTTTTTATTTGGTTTTCAGTGATTCCTTTCATTAATCCCAGTTCACTGATCAAAATTTCATGTGCGTTATTCAACATTTGTCTTTCGCTTGTGTTAAGTGCTTTTTCTTTTTTCATACGCATTAAATCACGTACAACTTCCGTACATTCCTGAATTTTACCTGTTTTTATTTTGTCCGTATTCACTTTAAACCGCTGCTTCCAGGGCAGTAATCTATCTGTTTCCCCATGCTGAAAAATGTTCATAAGGTTCTTTAATGCAATGATGTCAGTAACAGGACGTATACCTGAACTCACGATCTTACCTGCAGGAATCATAACTTCCATATTGCCGACCAACATTTTTATGACATAATACTGTTGTTTTTCCCCTAAAACTTCCTTTTCTTCTATCGCTTTAATGATCCCTACTCCATGCATCGGATAAACAACATTATCGTCAATTTGAAACAAATAATCCCCTCCATATCGCAACTTCCTTAATCTTAACACATATGTATATTTTAATCAAATTTTTAATAATACCATAAATTATTTTTCACTGTCAACAACTTACCCTTCTAAAATAAAAAAAGCCAAGGGGAAAAGCCAAGGGGACAGGTCCCTTGGCCCATTCCTTTAAAACAGGGACAGCAGACCTGCCCTTATGCCTATAAGCAGGTAGCAGCTTTTACTCAAACCGTATACTTAAATAAAAGCTCTCCATTCTGAGGATCTATTTCGTTCATATCCTCAAAACCGATACTTTTGTATAAACGATAAGCTGTCCTGTTTTCTTCTTTGATACTTAAGTAGATAACATTTACATCATATTGTCTTGAAGCGATATCAATCAGTTTTAACATCGCCAATTTCCCCAGGCCTTTGCCCTGATATCTTTCATCGATCATGATTCTGTCAATCCATGTATCTTTATTGGGTCCAAAAGAGCCGTACATGGCAAAACCAATCACTTCTTCATCACTATATATAACCACCGGCTGCCATTCACTGTATGTACCTGCTTCTTCCAAACACTCATCAACAGTTTCAATGAATTTTTCCTGTCCGGGCTTTAGTTTGATATTCCTGACTTCACATTCATGGGAAGCATCCATTTTTCTGATATGCACATTACTCATGAGTTAAGCTGCACCTCCACTCTTGGTAAAAAAAGCTCCCCTGGCTGCTGCTTGGATTCCGTTATGACAATAACATTTTGAGTGAAAGAAAAATGGTTAAAAGTGATATGGCTGTAATAGCATAAGCAAACGTGGATTTTTTGTTGTCTTTGAAGGCCTGGATGCCCAGAATGATCAGATTTAACGACAGTAAGATATAGGCGATGTATATCAGCTCTCTGTATCTATCATTGCTCAATGCGAATAAGACTAATAACACCCCTGGAAAAACGAGCATGGCCCTTAATTTTTTCTCCATCGTATCTCCCCCTCTTAAGATGCCCTTACTATAATATACCAATATTGACCAGACACCTGTACCTTTTCTGAAACAAGAAAAGCCGCCTGGATGGCAGCTGCTTCTGCTTTCAAGTATTCAGACCGGATTAAAATGACTGTATGTAAAGAAGTGTGATTCGTCACATATTCCTCTCGCTATATTTGACACCAATGCCATCTAACCATTCTCTAAGCTTCATTCTGGGCATATATTCTTTTAATGTATAGATAAACGTGTCATTTTCACTTTCAAACTCCAGCTGTTCGGGCTTGCCATTATCAAGGACGATGACAACCTGATTAATATCATTCCAGAGAGTTACTTCTTCTTTAAATCCCTCCAGCGGTGCAGTGTGAATCCCTGTTGAATCAATATAGGTGTATGTATGAAGGGCACCAAATATAAGCATAAATGCAATCAATATGGCAAGCCCACCAATAGCCTTTATCCACAACTTCTCAAGCAAGAAAAGCAGAACACCTGCTGTTATAAGCAGACCGCCCACTATATTCACCATATAGGCTTTACTCGGCGTATCCTGAAAATAAACAGTATCCGGGAATATATTTATTTTTTGATAAGACATCAAGACTAAAAAGCCCAGAGGAAGCCAGCCTAATGCAAAGATTAACCCTAAAGTAAATATCTTCGGCCTGTTTGAAAATTTAATTTCCAACTATATCCCCCCTAAAAATGAAAATCGCAGACGGAAACGCTCCCGTCCTAACATGGCGATTAGTATGTATTGGCTCTTATATATGAATATACGAATGAGGCATATCCAAAGTAACAGTATTTTGGTAAAAAAATTCAAGTTTACCTTAGCAGTTTAACTGACTGCCATAGTAAAGAATGTTAGCTTATACATGAAAGGTGTGTTATGGTTTTAATGGAGGACAAAGACTTTTCTTAGTCACTCTTTATTAAGGGGGCGAAATTTGAAAAAAATCAATGTATTCTTAGATGACTATAGGAAACCGCCGGATGGATTCGTATATGTGAATACAATTGTGGAATGTTTAGAACTTCTCCGCACCTATGAAATTGGCCATTTATCACTGGATCATGACCTGGAAAGCAAAAGAGAAAACGGTATGCTTCTGGTCAAAATTATGGTCAGGGAAAAACTCTCTGCAGACCATATAACCGTTCATTCAGCAAATGCGGTTGGCGGGAAAGCCATGTATAAATGCCTTAAGCGGGCCCAAAGCAGCCATATTTACTCCTTTGATACCACCCTCTCATTAAGACCCCTGCCCTTGGATTCTTATACTCCCATGATGCTGAAACATTACCAGTAATATAGATTGGCCAAGGGGATATGACTCTCTTGGCTTATTATTTTTCCCAGATATTTGTGGCACAAAATTCGCATCCATTACATCATTTCAAGCAATAACGTAATAAGGAAAGACTGTCCAAAACAGATGACTATGTCATTTTGCCAATAAGTTTTAGCGAATAAGCTCCAGCTGCCTCCGAACAAACTAAACAGCCTTGCAAATATGAAGGTGAAGATCCATATGCTCATGAATGTAATGAGTAATCCCAACTCTATCCCTCCTATAGGTCGCGGATTGCAGTTAGTTTTGAAGATTGCAGCAACTGCTTCTTCATTAAGGAAATCACTATTTTTCATGGTCTCAAAACTCTTGAATTTGTAATTCAGCTGGCGTTTTCTTTTTCTCTAAAGAAAACCTTTGATTTTACAACTGATTCTTGCTAAAAAAGGCCTCGCACCAAGGATTGAATGACGATCCTCTCTCCGTTAATCAGTAGGGTTGTCATTTTTATACTTCAGCCATTCGTCTATCTCTGATCTAATAAATCTTTTCTCTTCATCTATTTTTAGATAAGGAATAAACTGATACGTATCATACATACTTAAATTAGCTTTCGCTGACATATCTTCCCTGATGATTTTTTCTATTGAATCTTCACTTATCTGAAGATAGCCGGAAAGCTGACTGATGGTCATTACATCATTTGCTGAATACGTTAAAGGTTGCTGCTGCTCACTTTCATCCGCAGAATTTAGACTAAAACCTATAATAAAAGCAGAAATGACCATCGATAGACTTAATATTGATGCTCCAATGATATACGTTAACGGTTTCAAGTGCGGCCCCCATATGGAAAAGATATAATTCCTGTTGATTAATTAATGTTTACACGCCGGCATCATTTCCTATTTCCACCAGATCCCCCTGCTGAACGATCCGGTAATACCCCCTGCTGAACACTGCGCCTTTCGGCTTGATTGCTATTAAGAAAGAATTGATGATATCCGCAGCTGAAAGGATGAAATTAATCCAGCTTACAAATAAGAGAAGCGTCTGCATTTCTCCTGATACGAAAAGAGCCGCAATGGCTGGCACCACTGACAATCCTACAAACGGCAGGCTCATAAAGACGAGGAATCTTCTTTTTGATAGTATGGCATTGGTATTCAGCCAAAAAAATGTTCCGCTGAACGTCAGGCTTATATCACCTTTTTTATATACGGTGACAATATGAAGAATTTCATGAACAATAAAGACAGCGATTCCAATTAGAATGAGCATATATAGGGGAATTCCAGAAAACAGCCCTCCCATGAGGCCAGGCACCAAAAACACAACAATTTGAAGTGAATAAGCAAATTTCATAAAGTGTTCCCGAAACCAGCTGTTCTGTATGAAAGGGATCCATACTAAGGAATTCATATGTAATTGGGGCAAGTGGCGGAACCAATGAATCATAGGGGTGCTCCTTTAATTTTTCAGGTTGTCTTCGCAAAAAAAGAGGGTCAATATAGCCTGCCTGCCAAGTTATAAGGATTCATTTCCCAAGTTTCATAAGGAATGATATTCTTCGCATTCATCGCATCCAGTGTCCGTGATTTCAAATGCGGCCGGGTTATATATTGGCCAATATTGTGCTCATGTAAAAGCACAAACCTGGCTTCGCTTATCTCTTCAGGCGGGAATTTGATTTCCCCTTTGATGTGCAATGCTTTAAAAACAACAGATAATATCTGCTTGGTCGAATTATAATAAACACCTGTGATGCCAACGGGCTTGATATGCAGTCCGGTTTCCTCAAGAACTTCCCTTACGACTGCCTGATCAAGCGGCTCCCCAAGCTCCACCTGGCCCCCGGGCATTTCCCATGTATCCTTTCTCCATTGGACCTTAACCAGCAGCACTTCATTCTTTTCGTTTTCAATAAACGCCGAAACCGCAATAATGTGTTTAGGTATTGTGTGCATATCAGGTGCTCCTATAGTTTATTTATATATAGATTCTAGAGAGAATATGAGAATTCCTTTTTTATCCAAATAATATTGCTGTAAAAAGCTAAGCAACTCAGCTTACTTAATGGAACTCTCCTGATTCTATATCACTGCTTCACAGCTTTTTATAAATGCCAATGTCTTTTCGAAAAGCTTCGGCTGGATTTCCGGATAAGTAAGGTTTACGGGCAATTCATCAAACAGTTTGATTTCATCAATTTCTGAAGCTGGCAGCTGGTCCAATTCCCTTATTACTCCCAGGTATAGCCTTCCGTATTTTTTAACAGCCGTATCGCCTATTGAATAGTCACATATCGGGATCAACTTGCCATCTATACAGCCTGTTTCTTCAAATAACTCTCTTTGAGCCGTTTCCTCCATGTTTTCTCCAAATTCTCTATGTCCCCCTGCAATTTCCCATGTGGTTCTATCCTTATGCCTGACATACACCCATTTTCCTTTATAGATGGCGCTTATTACTGCAAACTCTATCATTTTATGATCCACTTTATCCAGTTGATAAAATTCAAGTTTCATATAATCACCTCAGCAGCTTCCTGCACCTTGACCAGCACTCGCACCTCACTCATACACCTGCCTAAGTTCAATCTGTCCTTCCCCATATCCCTGCGGGTCCGGCATCCGCTTAGCCCAATCGATGGCTTCTTCCTTCGACTTCACATCAATCAGAATAAATCCGGCGATCAATTCATTCGTCTCTGCAAATGGACCTTCTGTAATCACCGGACCTTCTCCCGGTTTCGGAAAAGAAAGGCGCATTCCATCTGAACTGGGATGAAGTCCTTTCGCCATAACCCTTACACCTGCCTTAACTAGTTCCTCATTGTACTTCGTCATGGCTTCCATTAGTTCAGGGCTGGGAAGATTACGTCCTTCCGAATTCTTTGAGGCTTTAACGATGAGCATGAATAGCATGAAAACCTCCTCCTTTTTTCAAAAAATATATGTCTTTTTTACATTCGGCTGCGATGAAAATTAACTTTGCCTCCAACTGCCCTGGAGCTTCCGCACATAGACAATCTGCCCAATATGATAAGCATTGTGTGTGGACAGATTCCCAATGATAGCCCACCATTCTGCCGATTCAGGAAACCCTTCCACTTCACTTTCCAGCTTTGTCTCGGAAAGCAGATCCTGCCACTGCAATAGCACCCCTAACAGCCTCTCCTTTAAAGCGCTGAATGTTTTATTTTTCGGTATTACAAAACTCTCATCATTGCTCCCAATGGGTGGAACTGCATTGACGTGACCCTTTTGATACCTCTTTTGCCAGGCTTCATTCCAATAAATAAGATGCTGGACCAATTCGGCGATGCTGTTGCTCTCCTCACTTGGCTTCCAAAAAGCATCTTTCTCTGATAATGCTGCCACTGACTCTGAAAAGGGCACATACCAGCTAGGATCATTCGCATTTGCTGATAACTGGTCGGCCAGCACATCTTTTGCGTGAGCCAAACTCGCACCACTCCTTTGATAAGATAATGACTAATTCGCTGGAATTTCCGGACTTCCTGCCTTATTGATAAATTGGGAGCAAAAAAGAAACCTTAATCAGAACACCATTCATTATTTTCCAGCAAAATACATAAACAGAAGTATCTGCAGGCAACAAATGTTAATATATAGAAAAAGGAGGTGGGCGTAATGCCTTTATGGATCATATTGCTGGCAATTGGAGCCTTTTTCTTAGGTTTGGGGAAATTAATTGATTTTCACTACAGCAGGGAAGGGCGCAGTATAAACACTTCAGCATTAAAGAAAAATACGAAGGATAATTTAGGCGGGAGCGTTTATTTTCAATAAAAACCGGGAGCCCAGAGGAACCCGTCTCACCATAGACACCTTATATTACGGGAAGGTATGTAAACATATTTTAAACATATTTTGTGAGCAGCATTTATTTTTAGAAGTCATTTATCAATGTCCTCTCCGAGTCGTGGTTACCGAGAAGGTGCCAAAGATACCCTGGAGAGGACATCTCTGTTAGAAAAGATAAGCTCAATTCCGGTGAGCCGGGCCGACTGTTTAAAGGGGGAGCAGAATGGGGATAGAGGCTAATCAGTACGAGGTACATATTTTAAAAAACCAGAAAAGGGCGCCTCACTTGGCTGGGTATATACATATCCATTTGTCAGCAGAGAGTTTCGGTGCCTTTAATAAGATTGGCCCCCGACATAAAAAAACATTTACGGAGCAACAGCAGTTATCTGGTTACTTTATTTATGGATATTTTTTAGGGACAAGATTTGGGTTCAGATTGACTTGTTTATCAGTTATTATTCTAATCATGTTCATTTTTGTTTTCACGCTTATAAAAAGAAACAATAGATTCAGCCATATTAATAACTTTCATTTGTAAGTCCCCGGCTTTAACTATTTTAATACTTTACAATTTCCTCAAAACTCCTTTTTATTGCTAGTCAACCGACTCTACTAAATCCAGTTATATTTTTTCCATCCAGATATTTCTTATTAAAAATAATATTTATGGACCGATAGTACCTTTAGGATATTTGTTATTTTCTAAAATAGAGATTGAATAAGGGGAAGGTACATTTGGGGAGAATGAAAAAATTCGAATTTAAATTAGGGACAAAAATAAACCTAATTGTCATATCCATTATAATTGTTTTATCTGCAGTTATCGGATTTGTTGTAAAACAAGAAGTTACAAAAGGAGTCCAAGAATTTGCAACTGAGAAAGCAAAAGGGGATCTGAGGTTAGCTTATAGGTATATCAATAATATGCACCCTGGAGATTGGGAAGTTAGGGGAAATAAACTTTATAAAGGTTCTGCTTTATTGAATGATAACTACGAAATAGTAGACGAGATTGCGGAAGATACGGGAGATACCGTAACAATATTCCTCGAAGATACCCGTATAACGACAAATGTAATGATAGATGGCGAACGTGCCATTGGCACAAAAGCGTCCACTGAAGTGGTCAATACTGTCATTAAAAATAAGTCAAATTACTACGGCCAGGCAAATGTTGCCGGTAATATGTATCAAACAGCTTATATGCCTTTACAGACCGCTTCAGGGGAAGTTATCGGAATTTTCTATGTTGGTGCCTCTGAAGAAAAAATAAATGAAATACTTTCTTCTGTTTTGTCAAAGCTCATATTTGCTTTGCTGGCTATGGCTGTTTTAGCTTCTATGATTGTCTATTGGTTCACCCATAAGATGAAAAAGAGACTTGCCAATATTGCAAATGCCCTTGAAATGGCGGGCAATGGCGAGTTTACTGCGAAGATTAATGACCGCTCTAGAGATGAACTGGGCTCTTTATCTGCGAGCTACAACCACATGTCTGAAAATCTTAAAACAATGGTTCATGAGGTTACTTTTACGACTGAACAGCTGGCATCTTCATCTGAACAGCTGACTGCAAGCTCTGAACAAACAAGTATCGCAACAGAGACCATAACAGAATCGATTCAGCAGGTAGCTAACGGCGCGGAACATTCTACAACAAGTGTGCAAGAGAGCTCATTGGCACTGGATGAAGTCGCTAAAGGAATTCACTCGATTGCCGAAAATGCTTCTGTGGTTTCCGAAGTAAGCAGTCGGGCAGTTGAAAAGGCAAAAGAAGGCGAAGTTTTTGTCAGCAATACGGTTAAGCAGATAAAAAGAATTAATCGTTCTGTTGCAGCTAGTGGAGAAATCATAAAATCACTTGAACACAGATCTCAGGAAATAGAAAAAATAACGAAAGCAATTACAGATATTGCGAATCAAACTAACTTACTGGCATTAAACGCAGCAATAGAAGCAGCCAGGGCGGGAGAGCATGGGAAAGGCTTTGCCGTTGTAGCAGATGAAGTAAGAAAGCTGGCTGAACAATCCCAGCAGTCTTCTTCGCAAATTTCAGCGCTCATTAAGACAATACAAGAAGACATGGAGCAGTCCAACGAGTCCATAGAACAAGTCTCTGTTGATGTAAAAGAAGGATTAGCCATTGTTAACCAAACCAGTGAAAACTTTAAGGAAATCCTTGATTATATGGGAAGATTAACAGAACAAACCAATGATATGGCAGCAACATCTGAACAAATCTCAGCAAGTACACAAGAAGTATCGGCAACAGTGTCAGGCATTATCAACATATCCGAAAAGACCTCGATGCATTCACAGAATGTAGCAGCGTCAGCAGAGGAACAACTTGCATCAATGGAAGAAATAGCTGCATCCGCCTCAGCACTGTCTAATCTTGCGGACGATTTGAAAGAGTTAGTCAGCAAATTTAAAATCTAACTCCTTTACGATATAAACCTGCAGTGAAATAGGTACCTGACCCCGCATATGGTAAAGCCACATAATATACGGGGTAAGCCACTATTCCTCAAAAAATTAAAGGTGCATCAGCACCCTATAGTGGGGTTAGTCCCAGATCCGAATTCTCGGGACCCCTGCGGTTCTTAAATAATCCAATAACTGCCCAGTATGAACGGATTCGTGATAAGCTACCCGCAACAGCATGTCACCTAAGTCTCTTATGTACCCTGACTCGGAGCGGTCAATCTTAATATTTTCCAAGTCCTCCTCAGAAAATGATTTTATAGTATCTATAAATTCTCTTCTGTGAGTTTCTGCAAAATCCAATTCATTTTGTACAGATATGAACGGGCGGTTTTCGTACGGCGAATTATAAACGGTTAAACTCCCTCTATTTCGAATAGCCAAATGATAGTAGTGTTCACTTTCTAATACATGCCGGATCATTTCCAGACAATTCAATGCTTCATTATCAGGCTTCCAAAAGAGTTTCTCATCAGGAATAGTTGTCCAGACTTTAATGCTTCTTCTTCTGACTTCGTTTAAGTTTAAAATGACTAAATCGATTGAATTCATACAAAATCCTCCTCACATTTTTATCAATTATACACGAATGCACGTTCGTGTTGGGGAAAAGAAGAAATCTTTAGATAACTAATGAGAATATTTAAATGGAGTTTCATTGTAGCTATCTCTGTGAGGAACTGCTTCAGCCAAATTGACGGCCATAGCATTTTTAGCAGCAAAATAAAGGACCCTAATAGGAAGCTAGGGTCCTGATTGTTTTTATTATTCTGGCCGCTCAATCGTAAAAACTTCCCCAATCCTGGCATAATCATTCCCAGCCAGCCTGCTGACGGCAGCAAGCCCCTTCTGGTCGATGCGGCCCTTTTCATATAGATTTTCTTCTATATGGAATTGGACAACCTTCCCGATGATAAAATCACAGCCGGCTGAATCTGTCCCGCCCAATTCCAGGGCATGTTCCAGCACGCATTCCATCCGGATTTTCGCTTCCTTTACACCGGGAACTGCTATTTTTTCGCTTGCCTCTGTTGTAAAACCGGCCGCCTCTATTTCACTCTGTTCAGGAGGAAGGCTGGCCGCTGTTTGGTTAACCTTTTCGACATTGTGCTCGTCAACGATATGAACCACAAATTCCTTTGATTCGAGAATGTTTCGGGCTGTATCCTTCTGCCTTCCCTGCGCACGCTGGATGGATAGTGAAATCATGGGCGGGTTGGCTGAAACGATATTGAAATAGCTGAATGGCGCACCGTTCACCACACCATCCTTTGAGAGGGTGGTCACAAATGCAATGGGCCTCGGGATGATGCTGCCGATGAGAAATTTATAATTTTCCCTTTCCGGCATGCTGACTGGATCAATGGAAAGCATATGAATCATTCCTTTGCGAGTTAATCTAATTCTCTTACTCTGATCGGGATCAGACTCTGTTCTAACTGCTCTCTGAACTGCTCATACTTCTCGGGAAGCATCAGCTTCTCTCCCATTGTAGCCTGTGATTCATCATGTGCAAAGCCTGGAGGATCTGTGGCGATTTCAAATAAAATTTCTCCATGCTCCCGGAAGTAAATCGCGTTAAAATAGTTCCGGTCTTGGACTGGAGTGACGCCATATCCATTTTCAGTGATATAATCTCTCCAGCTCAACTGATCCTCGTCATCACTTGCCCGCCAGGCGATATGATGGACGGTGCCGACACCCATTTGGCCGCGTCCGACCGGGGTTAATTTCAGGTCAATGATATTGCCGATGTCAGCGGAAGAGCGGAAGCGGGCGATATCCTCTTCCACACCGACTCTTTCAAGCCCCATAACATTTTCCAGAAGATCAGCTGTTTTTGCAGGCTCCGTAGTTAACAGCGTCGCGCCCCCAAAGCCCTTGATCGCCACTTCAGGAGTAATGCCGCCGAATTCCCATGTGTTCGCTTCCCCTTCTTCTCTTTCCACAATTTCAAGATGCAGACCATGAGGATCATCAAATTCCAGGTAATTCTCGCCAAAGCGCTCGATGTTCGTAAAAGGAACTTCAAACTTTTGAAGCCTCTCTGCCCAGAACCTCATGGCACCCTTTGGAACCATATATGATGTCACACCAACCTGACCATCCCCAATAACCCCTTGGCGGGCACCGGCCCATGGGAAGAAGGTGATGATAGTCCCAGGTTTCCCGCCTTCATCTCCAAAATAAAGATGATATGTGCCCGGATCGTCAAAATTCACTGTCTGTTTGACCAGACGCAAGCCCAGCACCCCTGCATAAAAATCAAGATTCTCCTGCGGATGCCCTACAATCGCCGTAATATGGTGAATGCCCATTGTCTCTTTTTTCATATCAATTCCCCTTTCATTTTGAGCCAGGGGGACAGGTTCCTCGGCCCACTTGGGCCAAGGAACCTGTCCCCTTGGCTCTGTCGGCGTATAACTTCTGAGCACATCGATCAATCTGCTTGATCAGGATCTGCTCAACCTTTATACCCTTTAAATATATAGGATACATACAGGTGCATGAAGCTGCACCTGTATGTATGATTCACATGACCATGACTGCTTATCGGATGGTGGATAGTGCTGTTGACCAAGGTATCAATTGATCCAGCATTTGATTGACTGAATCCTCTTGTACTTCTTTTGGCTTGAATTGATTGCCATTTTCAAAGTCTGTGAATAAAGACAGTGCCGGATGTACGCGAACGTCAGCGACTGATAATTCACCAAGAATGCCGCGCAAGTGTTCTGCAGCACGCGCCCCGCCTACTGAACCGTAAGAAACGATTCCGGCTGCTTTATTGTTCCACTCAACACGCAGGTAATCCAAGGCATTTTTCAGCGCGCCTGTGATAGAGTGGTTGTATTCCTGCACAATGAAAATGAATCCATCCTGGGCAACGACGATTTCTGACCATGCAGCAGCCCCAGAAGCATCTGCGCCCGCTTCGCCAAGCAATGGAAGCTTGTAGTCAGCGATATCAATGATCGTATAGTTCGCGTCACCGCGCTTGTCAGCCACTTCTTTCACCCATGCACCAACTTGCGGGCTTACCCGTCCTTCACGTGTAGAACCCAGGATAATACCAATGTTTAATTTCGTCATCGTTTCTTCCTCCTCTTTTTTTGTTCCGAAAAGTTTATTTAGAAAACCCATAGAATAGCTCCCCTTCCAACATATCTCCAGAGCCGGGGGGACAGGTACCTCGGCTCAATATATCTCGAATTCAAGATATATTTTCAAAAAAAATTAAATGCGTTCTGCCCTGCAGCCGATCTTTTTCATTAGATCAATCGTTTGATTGACTTCATTCGCATTTAACTCATCGAACACTTCACCCATTTTGCTTTCATGCTGGGGGAAGACTTCATCCATCAAAGCCTTCCCCTCAGCTGTCAGCACTGCATAAATGACTCGGCGGTCTTCGGGGCATCCCTGGCGCCTGACATATTTTTTCTGCTCTAATTTATCCACCACATAGGTGATGCTGCTGCTCGAGATCAAAACTTTCCTGCCAATCATCTGAATAGGCTGATCACCCTTATGGTATAAGAGCTCAAGGACAGAGAATTCCGTAGGATTCAAGTCGTAGTTGGCTGCATCTTTGCGAATCGCTTCTTGTATGGCTTGGGAAGCACGAAGTATGACCGTTACAGCTTTCAACTTATCATTCATACGTTTTCTCCTTTAACCGCAGCCCTTCCATTTCAACTCATAATTATGCTGCTGGATTTACTTCTAGTTCCACTTTGATTTTTATATCCTTGCCTACAAGGACGCCTCCAGTTTCAAGCGCTGCGTTCCAAGTCAGGCCGAATTCTTCACGGTTGATTTTTGCTTCAGCTTCAAATCCGTATACTTCAACTCCCCAAGGGTTTGTTCCTTTGCCGCCGTATTCTACATCAAAAGTGACCGGCTTTGTCACGCCCTTGATTGTTAAATCGCCTGTTACCTTATAATCATCGCCATCTTTTGCAATGTTTGTTGATTTGAAGTCAATTGTAGGGTGGTTTTCTACATCAAAGAAATCCGCTGACTTCAGGTGGTTTTCACGGTCCTCACTGCGCGTATTAATGCTTGCAACATCAAATGTAAATGCAATTTGTGCTGTTGTCAGATCTGTTAAATCTGCTGCTTCAACATCTGCTGTATAAGAATCAAAAGAACCCTTTACCTTTGAAACCATCATGTGCTTCACTTCAAAACCTACTGCTGAATGCGATTGATCTACTGTCCACTTTGCCATTTAAAATCTCCTCCAAAATATAATTTTTATTTATCTCGAATTCGAGACATGTTGTCAAAAAAATAAGCTGCGATGTTTATTCCGAAATAAATTATCTTTAATTCGAGATAAATTTATCATATATTGGGAATGGAAGTCAACAACTTTTTTTGAAGCCATGGGGACAGGTCCCTTGGCCCAATCCCTGTTTTAAATAGCATACAAGGCGACAGGTCAATTCCCTTGCTCCTCTTCATTTTCTTTTTTCTTTTCTGACATTAAGTAAGCAAATGCCACCCCCACCGCAATAAGGGAAGCAATCACAGAATAGCGGAATATGGTAAAGAAGTATTCGGCGTATGGCGTTTCTATAGTTGAAATGTATCCCTCCAAATTGGTTCTTTCATCTACCCTTTTCATAAAAGCCACCAATATAAAAAATGGAATAACAAATGAATAGATTCCTGTTTTCACTAAGATTTTTTCCATGGAAGTCCCCTCCGTTTTTCCCTTTAATATTCCATAAAACAGCCCATTCGGATTTCCGGCACGCATGAAATTGTGTTTACCTTTTGGCCCAGCAGCAGCCATGAACCTTAATGCTGCTTCTCAATCCGGCTGCCTGCTTTCAATTTCAACATTTTGTTCAGCAAGCAGCGAATAAAAGGCGCTTCTCTTCGCAATAAATTCACTTTGCAGGTCAAATTTATATGTCCCGGCATCTTTTATATGAAACTCTAATCTGTAGGGAACTCCGTGTTTGCTTATTTGCGTAACTTTTTGAATGCTGTCCCATTCAAAATTCTGTTCGCGGGCAAAAGGCGCCTTGACCTTTAATCCCTCCCCGGTCAGATAGGAATGGGTTTGAAAGGACTGCCAAAGGAAGAAGACTGCGATCGCAGATAAGAGGATATTGGTTAGAATCAGCAGAGGCTTAAACTTTGAATCGGCTATGCTTAAAAGTAAAGCCAGAATAACAAAGAGGATGGAATATCCGATGATAAACAGGAGGTATGCTGTCTTAGGTGTACTGAAAAACAGATGATAATCAGGCTGAAAATAAAACTTCTGAATGGCATTAACGCCCAAAACACTGATTGGCAAACAACTGACGGCTAATATCAGGCCAAGAGCAAAAAACTTCGGCTTCAAATCTTTTCCATCTATCACTTCCATAGTCACCACCCGCCTTCATTTCACTTAACTCAATAATACGGATATCACCACCAAAAGTTCCCAAATTTCAGAACACTGTTCAGGCAAATGCCATAGGGAAGCTGAGCCAAGGGGACAGACCCCATATCCATCAAGCTAACTTGAAAGTGAAGGGAAATGTGCCAATGTTTTGAGGCTAATCTAAAAATCTGCATACTTAAATAAGCATTGTTAATTGATTTTTTTAAAAGTACCATGCTTAAGCTGCTGAATCCTTGGCAGCCTTTCCAACAGTCCTTTCATAGGAGACTTTCAATATATCGAATACGGTCAGCTTCTTCTTCCGATGACTTTTCTTCCCGTTTTTCTCTATCTGGGAATAGATTCCTTTTAAGATTTTCAGTATGGAAGTCTTGCTGGAAATGATGGCTTCAAACAGCTTTGGAATAAACTCCATAGTGATGGATATGGACTTGTATTCGCTCGTTTCTTTTTTCTTTTTTCTTAAAAGATACTCCCTTGCCTGAAAGGCAATCGTCGAACTAATCAAAAGAGAGATTAATGTTCCGTATAAATGACATTCAAATCGTTCCAATTTCATCTTTTTCACTTTATGAATCTGGAAAAGGGACTTCCAGGTTTTAAACAGGATTTCGATTTGCCAGCGAAGGGAGTATATAAGGTGGATTTCTTCCTTCGGTACACTCTGATGTGGTATATTTGAGATGAACATGTTCAATTTGTAGAGTTTTTTTGTAGGGTGTGATAATTTCACACCCTTCTTTTTTTCGGTTTTCTCTCTCTTTTTTTCCCTTTTCTTGATTTGGCCGGGAGTCAGTTTATAAAGGATTAACCGTGGAATATAATGTTTTTTCGCCGTTGCGTAAATATCTACAAGCTCCCTGTATTCCCCTTCCTCCATCTCATCCATTACCTCAGCTAAATCCAATTTGATATAATCCTCATCTTTTTTCGTAAATAGTGTAGTGGGTGGCTTTAGGCGAGTGAGATAGTAAGCGCCCTTCTGGGCGATCTGGTACAATTCCTCGACGTTGAAGTAGCCAAGGTCCCGTATGATTAAATCCCTTTTCTTTATTGTTTTAAGCAACGTAGGCCCATATTTTTGATCACTGCTCCTGCCATTCTGGACTTCGAGGTGAAGGAAGCTTCCTGTAAGCAATTCATATTCTAATTGTAATTTCACACCCGATTTAGATTTAGTACAGCCGAGATATTCATCTTCATACATAGTGGGAAGTTCAAAGCTGGAAGAGTCAAGGATTCGAATGCGGCTGAATCCCATGGCATCGAGATCTGGAATCTTATTTTTGAGGAATTGCCTGGTGAAGAGTTGGCGGAAAATTACTTTCATCATATCCACAGCGTTCTTATTAAATCTCTGATTCAATCCTTCGGTGCTAAGAGAGACTTTTCGCTCCGCTGTAAGGAGCGCGCATAGACGTGACAACGATTTGACTCCTGATCCTTCATTAAAGAACGAACATAATGATACAAAATCCAATGGCTCCAGCTTGCCTTTCCTCTGCTTAAATTTATGCGCCTTAGCCAGTTCTTCTAGAAAATCGGAAGAGAAGATGCACCAAGTTCATCAGACAAGAGTTTAAATTCGTCTTTAAAGGTAAGTTTAACCATACAAAAAGCCCACCTTTCTAAGGATTTATAGAAAGAATAGGCCATTTACCAGAAATGTGGTATTTATTTGCTTAACTTGATGGATATGGGGACAGACCCCCCGGCCCAGTCTCAAAAAGAGCCAAGGGACCTGTCCCCCTGGCTCATTAATACATATCCTTCTGAGTAAAGTTCCAAAATGCCACAGCCAGGCAGGCAGACGTCCATGCGGCAAGGATGACCAGTGAAAATGGCAGTGTCATTCCTTCGATCGGCGGCGCCTGGCCTTCGAGGTAGTTGATCAGATCAAAGTTCAGGTTCACCAGATACTTGGAGCTTGTCCAGCTCGACCCGATGGAACTCAACAGGGTGCCGGCGATTAACACTGCCATCATCGCACCTATTCCAGTCGCTGTGTTTTTCACGAGCACAGAGATCATGAGGCTGATGGTTCCAACCACAGCAGTTACCACCCAGGCAAGCCCGACTGACATGAGCAAGTACTCCCACATCGGCAGGGTATGGATGAATTCTGTTGAAAATTCGCCAGTGGCCGAAACCTGGAATCCGGTTAAAATAGGGGCGGTCCAGCCGTCATAGCCAAGTATGAGTCCTGACACGGCATAACAGACAATTACCGTTGCCGCCATAAGCAGTGATGTATACAGCAAAACGGTCAGCCATTTGGCCATCAGGATTTTCCACCGTCTGACAGGCCGGGACAGCAAGGTTTTGATGGTGCCGTCATTGTACTCCCCGCTCACGATATCAGCCATGATGATAATAATGAATAAAGGCAGGACAAGTGTGAGTCCCTGCGAGAAGAAGATCCGGATAAACGTAGGGGCACCGGGATAGTTCGGATTGATATCATTGTCGAGATAATATTGCTTTTGCTTCAGGTCAAATTCCAGGAACTGCCTGAACTCGTCCTGGATCCCGCTTGATGCAAGCCGGTTTTGCCGGTCGACAATCTCCTGCTGCAGGTCCACCCTCCAGTCCAGAGTGCCCTGCTTTTCAATTTTCTCCTGTATCTCCCGGTATTGTGCGTATGTAAACATCGAGACCAGAATGACCAGAATAAGTATGACAACCGGCAATCGTTTTTTGGAGGCGATTTTCATTACTTCATTGCGGACCAGGCCCGCCATATTCGGATTAGACAATATGATCGCCTCCTGTCAAACTAATAAATAAGTCTTCCAGTGTCTGCACTTTTCTTTCGATTGTCCATACCTCAATACCTGCCTTCAATAAGGCTTCATTCAGGAACGACGTTTTACTTTCGTCCATAAGCGTGTGTATTGTATGGTCATCGTACAGCTCTGCAGCCTGGACATGGGGGGACTCATTCAAAATGGCGAGGGCACGTAAAGAATCACTGACTCTCCAGTCCACACCCGATGACAGGGAATTGACCAGATCGCTTACGCTGCCGGTCTTTACAATCTTCCCGTGGCTCATTATCGCCACACGATCGGCCAGCAGTTCGATCTCACTTAAAATATGACTCGATACAAGAACGGAAAGACCTGTTTCATCGACCAGCTTCCTGATGAATGTGCGAAGATCTTTTATTCCCATAGGATCCAAGCCATTTGTAGGCTCATCCAGTATAAGCACATCAGGACGGCCTAACAGGGCTTGTGCAATTCCCAGGCGCTGCCGCATACCCAGCGAATAGGTCCGCACCTGATCATCAACCCTTGCCGTCAGATCAACCAGGTCAATGACTTCCTGTATCCGTTCTTCATCGACTCCAGGCAGCATCCGCGCAAAAATCTGCAGATTTTCGCGGCCGCTTAAATACTTATACAGCTCTGGATTTTCGACGATGGAACCGAGGCGCTGCATCGCCTTCACAAATTGCTTTCTGACATCAAAGCCGCAAATCTCAACCTTCCCGGACGTTGGCTTGATGAGTCCGACAAGCATCCGGATGGTAGTCGTTTTTCCGGCGCCATTTGGACCCAGGAACCCAAATACTTCCCCCGGATAAATCTCAAATGATATTTGATCGATAATCGTTTTCTTACCTATGATTTTCGTTACATTTTCCAATCTAACAGTTGGCTTTACGCTCATAGCATCACCCTAAGTTCTATTTTAGCGAAAAAATCGGACATTGACTCTTTTGAATACTCAACAAAAGGAAAGATTGGTACAATCACGTTAGAAGGAGAGGTCAAACGATGAAAAAATGGAAATGGCCGCTGTTTATCACACTATCCCTTGGCCTGACAGTTTTATTTGGCTACGGCCTTGTCAGCGCCTATATGGATATTACCAATCCTCCCCAAGAACAGACATTGGCAAAATCAGAAGACGCGCCTGTTACCCCGGGGGACACTTATATCGCACTCGGAGATTCATTAACAAGAGGTGTAGGCTCATCAAAAGGTGAAGGCTTTGTCTCGCTGACCGGGAATCAGCTCAAAGAGAATAACCTCGTTGAACGCTATCAGAACCTTGGCATAAGAGGCGCCAGAATCGAGGATCTGCTGGTGCAGCTGGAACAGAAGGAAGTCCAGAGAGCGCTTAAAGAGGCCAAAATCATTACTATTACAATCGGGGGAAACAACCTGTTTAACAGCGGGGAAATCTTCAGCAATTATTCAGAAGAGACCGCGCTCGGCATCCTGGAAACCGAAATCCCCAACTTGGAAAAAGTCTTTAATAATATTCGCGAAATCAATCCGGATGCCGTCATCCTCTATACGGGGCTGTATAACCCATTCAAGCAATCACCGGACGGAGAATCATTCGATTCTATCATCCAAAAATGGAATGAATCAGCCCGCACACTAGGCTTGAAATACGGCATTCAAATCGTCGACACCTTCAATCTCGTCATCGATGCCAAACGCGACCTGTCCAGCGATGTCTTCCATCCCAATGACACTACTTATCAGCAAATAGCAGATAGTACGTATCTTGTCATTGAAAAGAGCATTGTTGAATGAGCCAGGGGGACAGACCCCTTGGCTCATTCTCAAAAAGAGCCAAGGGACCTGTCCCCCTGGCTCTTTTTATAAAATTACTCTTCAAGCCAAATACGGAGATCGAAACTCCTCAACAAACAGCCCAGCCTCCCGGACCTTCCCCCGGGCTTGGGGGCAATCCTTATTGGTACCAATAAACATATAATAGTCATAACCAAAATGAACAAAAAACTCTTTTCTGAAGCTTAATTTACACCAGACAGCTTCCCTCAAGGTTAACCTCGCCAGTTCCGTGATCTCTTCTTTCCGAACGGCTTTCCCTATCCAGATTTCTGAGAGGAAAAGCAGTTTCTCCTGGACCGCTGCCGCTCCCGTCCACATCTCAAGAGCATTAACATAAAGTCTGTCCACGCCCGCCTCATCCATAAAAGCAGTGATGGCTTGAATGTAGTTTGTTTCAGTACGCAAGTATTCCTCTTCATCGACCTTGGTGCCAACCTCTGCAAAACTAGTCCATTCCTTTTGATCGAGATAATTGCCATATGCATCCCTTTTTTGAGGATCGTATTTTGTCACTCTATAATAGTACACTTTGCATCCTCCTAACTAAGGTGCCGCAGAGACAGCTCCCATGCTCCGCCTCAAAAAGTGAGCCAAGGGACCTGTCCCCCTGGCTCTTTTTGGGTTTCAGGCGTGAATTCAAGGGAAATACGGTTAGTACCTTTATTGAAACATATATTTATTAAGGAGTCTGAATACAACACTTTATCTTAGGGGGGATCTGATGAAATTTGCAGGGGTTGGCCTGGTTATGCTGGCCGCAGTATGCTGGGGCGTCAGTGGAGGGATCGCCGATATTTTAATGGCCAAGGGCTGGGATCCTATTGTGATTTCACTGTACCGCGGGGCGGTCGGATTTATATGTTTTTTAGCCTGGCTGCTCTTTCACTTTAGACAAAATTGGACCTCCTCCGCCCGTTTATTCATTTGGTCTTTGCTGGCGGGCATTGGTGTTGCCGGCAATTTTGCTTTCTATTTTCTAAGCATCCAGGCTTCGAGCATTGCGGTTGCCGCGACCTTGATGTACACGGCACCTGTCTTCGTCCTCTTAATATCTTTTTTGTTCCGGATTGAGCGCTCCACCTGGTTTAAGTGGGGATGCATTGCAGGTGTACTTATCGGAATCGCCCTGCTTACAGGTGTCTACAACACAGAAACGATCTCAGTAAGTTTCCTTGGAGCGGCAATGGGGCTGGCTGCCGGCCTTTCCTACGCCTTGTTCATATTCGGCTTTAAAAATGCCTCATCGCTCGGGAAGCCCCAGACTGCATTAACCATTGCCTTCTTTTCACTATGTCTCATCCTCTTTCTTTTTGCGGATAAAGATGAAGCTGCTGCTGTGTTGGCCTCAAGCGACATCGGTTGGTTTTTACTGTTAGGAATCCTGGGTGCTGGCATCTCATTTATAGTGTATATGATAGGAATTCGGAAGACCGCCCCGGCAACTGCTTCAATGGTTGCCATGGTAGAGCCTGTGACAGCTTCATTATTTGGCGTTCTCCTTCTTGGTGATCATTTGACCACTATCCAAATACTTGGAATGATCGTCATCCTGGCGACAATCACCACTCTTAGTGTGAAGCAGTCCGACTGAGGAAGGCCGGGAGCGGGCCGGGGGGTCAGACCCCCTGGCCCAGACTCAAAATGAGCCAAGGGGTCTGTCCCCTTGGCTCAAAGGGACACCCGCCCCCACCACCGTCTACCTTCCATCCGCCACGATATGGATGTCTATGTTGGATGTTTCTCTCATGATCATGTTGACGATGGAGCCTTTTTTGATTTCTTCCCATCTGGTCCTGGCTGACTGGCCTAATAAGATTTGGGTGACATTCAGTTTTTTGGCTACTTCAATGATAACAGCTGCCGGTTTTCTGCTGCGCCTTTCTTCTATTATTACTTTGGCATTAAACTGTTCTGCGAGCATTTGCCATTCTTTTATTTTCTGCTCATTGACAGGACTGCTGTCACTGCGTTTTTCTGCGGCTACATTCAGGATGTATAGTTCAGCTTTCATCCTGTGGGCCATACGCCAGCCCCGCCTGATTAATTTTTCGGCAGTAGGGCCGTATTGGACGCAGACAAGTATTTTCTCGTTCACACCGATAGGGCCGTTTTCAAGGCTGCCGCTGATCTGCTCGATTCTTTCATCAACGTCATTGGCAATCTCCCTTAGAGACAATTCACGCAGAGCTGATAAATTATTGATTGTGAAAAAATGGGACAGGCTTTGCTCAATTTTCTCTGGCGCATAAATTTTTCCGTCCGAAAGTCTCTTCCGCAATGTTTCCGGCGGGATATCAATCAGCTGGATTTCATGGGCCTTTTGCACAAATGTATCCGGAACCCGCTCTCTTACCTTAACCCCTGTAATCTGCTGGACAATATCATTGACACTCTCGAGGTGCTGAATATTCACGGCCGAAAAGACATCGATTCCTGCTTCGAGAACAAGGGAAACATCCATATATCTTTTCGGATTTTCAGATCCCGGGATATTGGCATGAGCCAATTCGTCGATAATAGCAAGATCTGGCTTTCTATCAATGATGGCCTTTACATTGAGTTCATAAAATTTCTTCCCCTTATAGGGAATGATTTTTAAAGCAACCTGTTCAAGGTCTTTTATTTGCTCCTCCGTCTCCAGGCGGCCATGGGTCTCTATGAACCCGATGACTACATCCTTTCCTTCTTTCTTTAGGTCTGCAGCATCTTGCAGCATTTTATATGATTTGCCGACTCCAGGGGCAGCTCCTACATATAATTTCAGTTTTCCGCGGCCGGACTCAGTGATTTCCTGGAGAATTTCTTCAGGTGTTCTTCTTCTAAAATAAGGATGATCATGTTTCATTCCCGTCACCTCGATTCAAATCCGCATACGCAAAAGGCACCCTAACCAATATGATTAGGGAGCTCTTTCACTACTGCAATAATTTTTCCAGATCCAGATTCAGCATCAGGACATTGACACGTTCTTCTCCAAACAAGCCCAGCTCTTTGCCTTGGGTGTTTTCTTGGATCAGCTTTGTTAACTGGTCTTCCGATAGCCCAGTTTCATCCATGATTCTATTAACCTGGGCCATGGCTCCCTCCACTGAGACATGCGGATCCAGCCCCGAGCCTGAGTCTGTAACCAGATCGACCGGGACCTCATTGATTGGCGTATCAGGGTTAGCTGTTTTCCAGGCTTCTATTGATTCTTCTACCCGCTGGAGAAGATCCCCATTAGAAGGGGCATAGTTATTGGAACCTGACCCTGCCCCATTATATTCAATGGCTGAAACCCTTCCATGGAAGTATTTCGGATCTGTAAAATTTTGTCCGATCAATTCAGATCCGACCACTTCATTTTGTTCGTTATAAATCAAGCTTCCATCTGCCTGTTCCGGCATGATGGCCTGTGCCATTCCAGTTGTCGCAATAGGATATATCAGGCCGGCGAGGATCATGATGGTAAAGCTGGACCTGATGATAGGACCTGCAATCTTTTGTTTGTTTTCCATCAGCAGTTTCCTTCTTTCATTAAAATTTAGATAAAAAGTGAGACGAGCATATCAATCAGTTTGATTCCAATGAACGGTACAAGGACACCGCCCAGTCCATATATGGTTAAATTTCGTTTCAGTAAGCTGTTGGAGCTCATCGGTTTGTATGCGACCCCTTTCATGGCAAGCGGAATCAGCAATGGAATGATGACTGCATTGAAAATCAAGGCCGAAAGGATGGCAGACAATGGCGTTGACAGTCCCATGATGTTCAAAGCTGACATCTCCGGAATGGCCAGCATGAACATGGCCGGGATGATCGCAAAATATTTCGCGATATCATTAGCGATACTGAACGTCGTCAGTGCTCCGCGGGTCATAAGCAATTGCTTTCCTATGGAAACCACTTCAATGATTTTAGTGGGGTTAGAGTCCAGATCCACCATATTGGCGGCTTCTTTGGCAGCTGTTGTACCGCTGTTCATCGCAAGGCCAACATCTGCCTGGGCCAGCGCAGGTGCATCATTGGTGCCGTCGCCTGTCATGGCCACTAGCTTCCCTTGGGATTGCTCATACTTGATCACTTCAATCTTATCTTCCGGTTTACACTCAGCGATGAACTCATCCACGCCCGCTTCCTTCGCTATGGTAGCAGCGGTCAGCGGATTATCGCCTGTTGCCATGATCGTTTTGATGCCCATTTGGCGGAGCTGGTCAAAGCGTTCTTTCATTCCGGGCTTTACGGTATCCTTCAGATAAATCAGCCCAAGAATTTTCCCTTCCACCGCAACGGCCAAAGGTGTACCGCCTTCTCTGGCGATTTCCTTCACTTCTTCATCCAGATCGGCAGGAATCTTTCCTCCCTGTGCCTTCACCCAGCTTTTGATTGAATCGACTGCCCCCTTCCTCACCTGGCGCCCATCCTTCAAATCAATCCCGCTCATTCTCGTCTCTGCCCTGAACTCGATATCCTGGCCCCCTGCAGCAGCAGATGCATCAAGCTTGCTTCCCTTTTCCTTCAGCAATTCTATGGTCGAGCGCCCTTCAGGTGTTTCATCATGCAGGGAACTGATCCCTGTCCAGTAGTGGAGCTCTTCTAAAGAAGCATCTCCCACAGGGATGAAACTGCTCGCCATCCTGTTCCCAAATGTAATCGTACCTGTCTTATCCAGGATAATCGTATTTATGTCTCCTGCAGCTTCAACTGCTTTCCCTGACATGGCAAGGACGTTGAACTGGGTAACACGGTCCATGCCTGCGATGCCGATTGCCGACAGCAGTCCCCCGATCGTCGTCGGGATCAGACAGACAAGAAGTGAGATCAATACAGGTATTTCAAGCGAAAACCCAAGGTAATCTGTGAAAAATGGAAGTGTGACAACCACAATCATGAAAATTAACGTCAAGCTTGTGAGCACAGTGTTCAAAGCAATTTCGTTAGGCGTCTTCTGGCGTTCTGCTCCTTCTACTAATGAAATCATCCGATCTAAGAAAGACTCGCCAGGATTGCTGGTGATTTTCACCATAATCTGGTCACTGACCACCCTTGTTCCACCCGTAACAGAGTTGAAATCGCCGTCTGCTTCCTTGATGACAGGAGCCGACTCACCCGTGATGGCTGATTCATCTACAGATGCCAGGCCTTCAATGACTTCACCGTCGCCGGGAATCATTTCTCCCTGCGAGACCAAGACTACGTCGCCTTTCTTGAGTGATGTTGAAGCCGTTTTTACTGTTTTTCCATTGGCTTGCAAGAGGTTTGCTGTAATTTCCTGTTTCGATTTTTTCAAAGAATCAGCCTGCGCTTTACCGCGTCCTTCTGCCAGTGCTTCAGCAAAATTCGCAAATAACACAGTAAACAGCAGGATCAGTGCCACGGTGATATTGAACCATGGTTCAACCTCGCTTCTGCCAAAGGCATCAGGCGCAAAGCATAAGATCAGTGTAATGATGAAACCAATCTCTACCACGAACATAATTGGATTCTTCACCATTTTTCTCGGATCAAGCTTTGTAAAAGAATCCTTAAGCGCCTGAACCATCATCGCTTTATCCATCATTTTGTTTTCATCCTTATTGTCTTTATGATTAGGCTGCTTGGGGATATGGGGCTGAAGAGATTTTTTGTTCTCTCTGCCCTGCAGCCCTGCAGCTTGATTTGCTTCTTTTAACACATGATTAGCCATGATTATTCACTCCCACCTACAATGTCAGATATTCTGCGACTGGCCCCAATACAAGTGCCGGGAAGAATGTCAGTGCACCTACAATAAAGAAAGTCCCGACCAGAATCACTCCGAAAAGAGGGGTATCTGTACGGAATGTTCCGATGGTCTCGGGAACAACCTTCTTGGATGATAGTGAACCAGCGACAGCCAGCATGGTGACAAGCCCAAAGAATCTTCCTGCATACATAACAATGCCTGTTGAAATATTCCAGAATGGCGTTGCATCCCCAAGCCCTTCAAAACCGGATCCATTATTGGCAGCAGAAGAGGTATATTCATACACAACCTGTGAGATTCCATGGAAGCCGCTGTTTGAGATGGCTCCGGCGCCAAGCGGTGTATACAAGGCAATTGCAGATGCACCCAGTATCAAAAGGGGATGCATCAGCATCGTCAAGGCGATGAGCTTCATTTCACGCCCTTCTATTTTTTTGCCCAGGAATTCAGGTGTACGGCCAACCATCAGCCCTGAAAGGAATACGGCGATCATGGCATACATGATTACATTGATGAATCCCGCTCCAACCCCGCCGAATACTGTATTCAGGAGCATATTGGAAAGGGCCAGCATTCCGCCAATGGGGGTCAGCGTATCGTGCATGGTATTGACGGCACCTGTTTCAGATGCTGTTGTGACAAGCGCATAGAAGATGGACTGGCCTGTGCCGAAACGGACTTCCTTCCCTTCCATGCTGCCTTGATCTGTATCAATTCCCAGTGCATTCAATGCCGGATTGCCCTGATATTCATAGAACAGGGCCGTGCCAAGGAATACGGTGAAGACCATCAGCATGGATACAAACAAGACACGTCCCTGTTTGGCATTCCCGAGCATTTTTCCATACGCAAACGGCAAAGCAGTTGGCAATAGCAGCATCAGCAATATTTGAATGATATTGCTGATTGCATTCGGATTTTCAAACGGATGAGCTGAATTGACTCCAAAAAAACCGCCGCCATTATTGCCCAGTTCTTTGATGGATAAAAATGTCCCGACAGGTCCGCGTGCGATATCCTGGGCAGTCCCCTCAATCGTAGTGACAGTCACAGAAGGCTCCAAAGTCTGCGGAACTCCCAATGCAACCAAAATCAGCCCTGACACAATGGCGATTGGCATCAAAACACGCGTAATCGCTCTGAATAAATCCACAAAGAAATTTCCGATTTCTTTTCCGGACAGTGCCCTGACAAATGCGATGGCAGCTGCCAAAGCCGTTCCCGGCGCCGCAAACATCATGAACAGAATCCCAATCATCTGCCCGAGATAAGATAGTCCCGACTCTCCGCTGTAATGCTGCAGATTGGTGTTGGTCATAAAGCTGATGGCTGTATTAAAAGCTAAAGTTGGATCCATGCCAGGATTCCCGCTCGGATTCAAAGGCAGGATGCCCTGCAAACGGAAAACCATATAGACTAGGAGAATCATAAATCCGTTAGTTAGTACAAGAGTTATTGCATACTGCTTCCAGCTTTGATTGATCTTTTTGATGCCGCTGATTTTAAAGAGAATGTTTTCGATCGGGCCGAACACTCTATCCAGCCCTGTTTGGCTATAATCAAATGCCTTTGCCAGATAGATGCCGGCAGGCTTTGCTATCAGAATCACCGCCGCCATAGTGACAATGATTGAAAGAATCGTCGTAATCACCTTTTTTTACCCCCAAGTAGTTAAAATTTCTCCGGATTAAGCAATACATAGAATAAGTACAATATGGTAAACGCCGTAATGCCAAGCAGCAGAATCATTATTCATTTTCACTTCCTTGCTCTGCGGCACCGGCGGACCAGCTGGCAAGTCCAAGCATTGATGCCGGCAGGATGATGAACAGGCTGACCATGATCATATCTAACATTGTGATAACCTCCTGAGTTCTAGCTTAAGAGACATGAAATATTATTGCTTTTCGAATACACCACATATTTTGCTCCATATGCGCAATAAAGGCGCATCGGGTAGCCATGAACAGTTGCAGCGACAATGATGGGTGCACAAGTGCTGTTCCTGATGACCTTCAGCAAGGTGCAAGTTTCTGCAATCTCACTTTCAAAGACAATCACCTTCCGGAACCGGCCCCGGAGAATCAAGTACTCATCTTTAGGGCCGAACTCAATTACACGCTGATGCCCCCCGCTTTTTAAAATCCTGATCACTTGAGGATCAGATGAAGCAAGGCAGCATGAATGCGAATCGCTCAAATGGCTTTGAATCCGCTGAAGCACTTCCTCATTTGGAATGCAGACAAGTATGGCATCCTCTGTCTGAGGCAAAGTCAACATGGTTACCTCCCTCCTTTTTTTGAAAGCCCTCATTTACTCGTGCCCAGAGATCAAAAAGCATTATTATGCCTGGAAATCATGAAAGCGTCTGTTCCCAGTTTTTTATTGGAAATAAAACCCAATGATTGAAAACAAAAAGAGACCAATGATTACTTCTCCCCCAATATGAATCCAAGAGCGCAGATCATCAGCATCTTTGTTCAGATGCAAAAAACTGCATAGAAAATTCTCTTGTTCATTTGGAGAAAAAGCATCCATTGGTCTACTTAACACCCAGCCGGCTGGCAGCAGCCCTCTATGTGTTCTGTCTTCCATGTTCACTTTTTCAAGATAGGCATAATAAAAAGACCTTCTTATCACTCAAGCTGCCTCGTTCGCTGTTTGGCACAACAAAAAAGGCCCCCTGAAAAGGCGGTCTTTATGACCTCCTTCGCTTTAGCCGACGAAGTTAGCTGACGGGTAGGATGGCGAAAGAGTTTGAATCTCATCCCTTCTGCAATGGCAGAATTAACCCCAGTTGATTGGTTCCTCCGTTCTCGTTTCCGAGACTAGGCCGTATATTGAGTTGTTTGATTGCTGTTTACGAAAGCTATCGTACTCCTGCTCAAGGAAAATGTAAATCTTAAAAAAATGCCATATTTGGCTGTTTTTTTTGATATTGCGGATCTTTCTTTAGTTTTTCTCTTAAATGCTGACTAATTAGCTGTTTTTCGATGTTTTTTGAAACTCATATTTTTATTGACTTTATAAGCGCCTCTCACTAACATAAACCTTGAAATTCGCTATAACTTTGAAAATCTCAGGGAGGAACTGGAATTGCAATCTTCTAAACGACGATTAGAGGCTGAATTAAGTGAAGCATTCATCAAGCTGCAAAGGGAGCTGATCGGCCGCGGGCCGCAGGAGACCAGGACTTATATTGTGGAGGATATGGTCATTGCCAGATTCAAAGGTGTCCTGACTGTGGAAGAAAAGCACCTGGTTGAACATGAAACCGGCAGGCAGCTTGTCAAAAAGATGCGGCAGGTTCTAAGAGAAATGTACAGCACGAACATTGAGGAGATAGTCGAAAAACATACCAAATGCAAAGTCCTTTCAAGCCACAGTGACATCAGCACCAAAATGGGAGAACGCATGGAAGTGTTTGTGCTCGATAGAAACCTGGAAAAATGCCTTGAGTAAAAAAGTTGTATTTCTTTAAAAAAGAGAGCATTTTCGAGAAAAGTGAATTTTTCTAAAGAAAATTAATCCTAATTTCTTATTTTCCGGGTTTTTCCTTTATGCTAGTGGAGAGTATCATAAATCCTAATTCTGACCTGATCCGCTGAATCCATACAGAACGGAGGACCCAACTGATTATTCCAGAATAATTATGGGGTGAAGCCGAAAGGCCGGGGGACTTCTGCCTTCCGAACCCGTCAGCTAACTTCGTAAGCGTTGCAGGAGAGAGGAGCGATATCCATCCAGCCTGATTACAATTAAATAGCACTGAAACGCTGAATCTTATTGAGCGGGGGAACCAACTTTTGACTGCAGACTGCAGTCTTGGGGTGAAGCCATGAATGGCAGGGAGACTCTTACCTTCCTAATCCGACAGCTAACTCCGTAAGCGTTGTTTAAGAGAGTGATCGTTGCCATATAAGCACACGTTTGTTTACCTGTGCCTAAGCTGCGGAGAATACTCTCCGCAGCTTTTTTAATTTTAGTAAAAGGGGATCGTGCCGATGACTCAGGTATCAGAGCAAAACAAAAATTATATTAAAATAAAAGAAGCCCAGAATAAATATCAAATAGAAATTCTCCATCTTCAATTCGTTGATTTAGAAGGAGTCCTTAAGCATGTGACCATTACCTTTGATCAGCTGGACGATGCCTTAGAGGGGAAAATCATGTTCGATGGCTCCTCCATACAAGGTTTCAGCCCTATCAACCAATCAGACTTATACCTTAAGCCGGACATAAACACTTTTTCCGTCATTCCATGGTCGATAGAAGAAGGATATAGTGAAGCCAGGCTTTTGTGCAGCGTGGCCAATCCTGATGGCACCCCATTTGAGGATGACCCCCGCAATGTGCTGAAGAGGACGGTCGAGAAAGCGGCAAGCTATGGTTATTCAATCAGCATCGGTCCGGAACTGGAATTCTTTTTATTTGCGATGGATGAGAGTGGCAATCCTACGACAGTACCGCAGGATAGCGGAGGATATTTCGAACCGGCCCATGACCTGGGTGAAAAAGTCCGCCTGGAAATCTACCGGACCCTGAAGGCCATGGGATTCAAGATTGAGGCCTCCCACCATGAGGTCGCAATGGGCCAGCATGAAATTAACTTTAAGTTCATGGATGCCCTGGCATCAGCCGACAATGCCACCACCTATAAATGGGTCGTGAAAAATATCGCCAAAAACTTCAACCTGCACGCCTCCTTCATGCCGAAGCCGGTCCAGGGATTGAACGGTTCCGGCATGCATGTGAATATTTCACTGTTCAAAGACGGGCAGAATGCATTTTTTAACGAAAATGATCCAAACGGACTCTCGGAAGATACTTATTATTTTATAAACGGCCTGATGAAAAACATTGCGTCTCTTACAGCCATAACCAATCCGACAGTCAATTCCTACAAGAGGCTTGTCCCGGGGTTTGAAGCGCCTTGCTATATGGCCTGGTCCACATGCAACCGGTCGACCCTGATCAGAATTCCCTCATCACGGGAAGCCGCAACCAGAGTGGAAGCACGCCATCATGATCCATGTGCAAACCCTTACCTGGCTTACTCGGTGATTGCAGAAGCAGGGCTGGAAGGAATCCGATTAAAGCAAAGACCTGCAGAGCCCATTAATGAAGACATATACAGCATGCCTGAAACCAAAAGAGAATTGCTCCGGATCAGCCATTTACCGGACAATCTGGAAACAGCACTCGATCTGCTGGCAGACAGCCCTCTCGCAAGAAAAATTCTCGGCAACCACATATTCCGGAAGTTCATCTCTCTAAAAAGAGCCGAATGGAGTGAATACCGCAACACAGTGCACGACTGGGAGCTTAAGAAGTATCAGATGAAGTTTTGAGATGTGGGGCCGGGGGGATGGGCCGGGGGGACAGACCCCCTGGCTCAATCTCAAAAAGAGCCAGGGGGTCTGGCCCCTCGGCTCTTTTTCTGTAAAAAATTGGTGATTTCAAGGCTCCGATTGATTAAAATAAAAGATAGATTGAGAGCAGGGAGGAATCTGATATTAAATCGCTGATTGGGAGAATAATCTCAGCAACAGGCATACTATTTTTCATTTCTTTGCCGCTTACCATCTTTTTGGTCCTATTTTTGACTGTTATGTCCACAGACGCAGATGAAAAAGGGGCTATAACATTTAGCCTCCTGCTGCCGGCTGCCTATATCATCCTTGTTTTAATTTACATAGTCCTAGTTTCCCTTAAGCAGTTTCTCTGGAAAAAGTATCAGATAGGACAGAGAATACTTAATAACTGGGAAAAGTACAAAATTGTGATTATTCTAGCAGGCATTATTTTAATCATGCTATTCCGCGGTCCTCTGATCGCTATTCTTAGTATATGGTTCATTGAATGGGTATCGGAAAAAATGAAGAATTGGAAAGCATTTTGGGTCTGGTTCTTTGCCCTTGCTCCATTCTTACTGCTATTTATTTATATCTTATTAATTGTAGGCATGGTTGGCTAAAAGGGCCGGGGGGAAGGGCCGGGGGGACAGACCCCTTGGCCCAGTCTCAAAAAGAGCCAAGGGGTCTGTCCCCTTGGCTCTTAAACGATTCTTTTCCCGCTTTTACCCAATGCATAGTAGATGCCATGCTGAAGTGATTGCAGGCATTCGAATTTCCTCAGATTTATGAGGCTGTGGGATATTTTCATGGCTAATTCAGCAGATATGCCAACCAGGATGACTTCAGTCCCCAGTAATCTGGCAGCGGCTCCAAGTTTCTCTATTAAACTTGCAGTGTAAGTGTTTATATTGTCCTGAAGGCCTGTCAAATCAAGAAGAAGATATCTTGTTTTATGGGCAGGCAATTTAGCCAGTGTATTCTGAAGGAGGGTTTCCCCCCGCTGTTCATCATATGTTCCGATCAGGGGAACCACAGAAATGCCTTCGAGTACTGGAATAAGAGGAGATGAAAGCTCCATAATGAGCTCCTGCAATGTTCTTGTTTTGTCCTCAACCAGAGCTTCAAGCTCTTTAATCTGTCTGGCTTCCTGCCTGCGTGTCATTTCTAAAATATTCTGCTGAACGGTAATATCAGAAACAAAGTATTCGACGATGCTATATGGATTAACTTCATTTTGATGCTGAATGATTTTATACCAGTAATTCTGGCCGAACAGGCCTGTAAAAACTCCGGCATAATGGGCAGGAACAAAGACGCCTTCAGGCTTTTTGTCATCAAGCCTGTTCATTTTGTGCTCCCAATCGTCCTGTAAGTGGAGAATGAAGGAACCGCTTTCTTCATCCATATCTTTAATGACCGCTTTCCCCCAGCCAGCTGGCGCATACGTATTTGAAAGCCATTGAATTACATTATGCTTATCGATACCGGCAATTTTTTTATACCCTTCCCCAACAACAATCCCCTGCCGGAAACCAGTCGTTTCCAAAACAAGATGTGTAGCCTCTGCACCGGAGATTTCCCTTATTGTATCAAAGAATGTTTTCATGGCAGAAACCCAAAAGAAAACAACATCACCGCCATCAAACAAAACCTTCCCTGTCTCCAAATCCCAGTCTAATTCTATGCCGCCTACCTTGATTGACTTTTTAGTTTCCACTAATCACGCACCCCTATCCCTGGTAGTTATGATAGGAATTATTATACATCATTATTCGAAAAAGGTGTTGTCCCCAAGCCATAGGGACAGGTCCCTTGGCTCATTTATTTTCTCCCTAACACCTGACCCTGATGATCCTTCCTGACAGCTAAAAATAAAGCGGCAAACCACCCAATCAAGCTCCACCCTAGAAATAGATTTATAAAATATATTGATACTCTGTTAGACATATTTTTCCTCTTTGCTATGATGCTTGGGATAAAATAAAAAACTATCCCGATAAGCAGCGGTATAATTTCCATTAAAGTCCTCTCCTTTAGTTATTAGGCCGGGGGGACAGACCCCTTGGCCCAGTTTCAAAAAGAGCCAAGGGACCTGTCCCCCTGGTTGCGTTAATTCAATATAAATTCCATTTTTCTACTTTTCGTTGTCATCCCGATTGACCTGTAAAATTCAATGGCAGGAGCGTTTTCCTCAGATACTCCCAATTCAATACTATCAACTTGAAGACTTCTTCCAAAATCAAACACGTATTCAGTCAGTTTTTTTCCTATGCCCTTCTTTCTATGTGTTTCAGAAACACACAGACTCTTTATATATAATACCTTCCTCGCCTTAACAAAAGTATTTTCAATTACTTCTTCTTCCTTTGCCACTGCAACGCCGACTATATCATTAGCTATCACAGCCACAAAAATATGCTGTTTCCTATCTATCACTTGGCTTTCAAAAAACTCCCGTCCGACTGGAATTGAATTCTCTTTATACAAATCCGGCCTAACAAAAACATGGAATTCATGAACCTGCCTGAATAAAGGCAGCAATGACTCATAATCACTTTGCACGGATTTTCGAATAAGTATATCCATATTTTTTCCTCTCACAAATTTTTAAGGTGCCCAGCCCCATTGTTTTATAAGAAAAGCCACCGAAGTTGGCAGCAGATCTGAATTATTCTATTAATACAGGAAGGCTGACCCTTAGGATAATAATAATCAGTCCCAAGTCTTCAGTTCAGTAAACGGATTCTTTAGTCTATATGACTTTTCCACTATTCCCCATTACCTATTACTAAAAACCAAAGTATTATCAATAAAGACCTTGCAGTTTACTGTAAAGATACCGCCAAGGGTCACCTTTATGTTTTTGGTTAAATTATCATTGCTTTTAAGTACACCTTCCAGAGTTGCTCTAATTGCGACCCCTAAATTCTCATCCTGCAATTTACCATCAACATATAACTTCTCGCCAAAAAACCAGGAATTAACCACTTGAATACGATGTCCCTCATAATTAAAATCAAACACTTTCTTCATAGTGAATTCCTCCTCTCCTTTTAAATTATACGAGTTGAGACACAATAAGTTCCAAAGAGCCAGGGGGACAGACCCCTCGGCGAATCTTCAAAAAAAGCCGAGGGACCCGACCCCCTGGCCCGAAATGTCTTAAAATATCAACTCATGAGTTTGCCCTGTAACAAACATGTACAGTCCAAATATAGATAGAATGACTCCCAAATAAAACGTCCAGCGGTTATCTTCTTTGTCTTTGTCAAAAGTAAAAAAGGTTATGGAACAAAAGATAAGATTTATAACCGGAATAAAGCCGTATTGAGGTCCAATAGCAAACGCAACGCCTCCCATTATCAGCCCAGCAATTCCATACGGATTCTGCCCTTTAATTCTTTCAATATAATCCTTCTCTTGTTCCGACAAGTCCTCATCCCTATCACCCAAAATGTCCATATGCTTCATCCTGTTCAGGAAATGAATCAATTTACCAAATGTCATATTCTCACCTGCTTTAAGAATTCCGCAGGGACAGGTACCTTGGCCCAGTCTAAAAAAGAGCAAAGGTACCTGTCCCCTTGGCCCATTAAGGCCTGTTCCAAAAGAAATTAGTTACAATAAAAGGAATAATAATGGTAATGACAAGGATGAATCCGTTACCGGTTAAGCCAATCTTTTTGTAACGCCCTTTTTCAGCGAATAAACCTAAGATCAGCCCAATCGCAGATAAAATCACCCCGGCTAAGAGCAAGTTATCATAGCCAAACAAAACAGCAGTATACGTTAATAATCCAATTAAAAAAAATATCGTTGAAAACAAACCTAACTTGCTTTTCAAAAAATCCCTCCATCATCTCTTACCAGCTTTAACAGTAGCTGGAATACCCTGTTTAGAGATCCTGCCCTTCTATTCCTTGACTAAATTTCCATCTTTGCTATAGTACCTATATTTATATTCCGCAGATTTAAGTATAGGCAAATCAATCCAGGCTGCTGAATCCTCGTTGACTTTAAATTCCTTATTAAACACTTTACCGTTCACATCAAACTCTACTTTTGCAATCTCATTATCTCTATTAGTCACGAACAGAAACATTAAATTTGGCATCTCATCGCCTCGAAGATGGACCAGGAACGAAGCTAAATCTTGATTACCCGCCTTTTCAATATGTTGCCATTCATAATTCCCTCTAGTATTCTTGGTGAATTGAATATAACCAGGATCACTATGAATTAAAAAAGGAACGATCCTCTCATTATTTATGTCCTTGATTTCTAAAATTTCTATAGCCTGAGAGTTATATCCCTCTATGGATCTGATCACCTTCAAAATGGACTCTTTATCATTGCCATACTCTTTATTCAGGGCATAATACATCAACGGTATTAAAAACATTGCCAGGATACCATAAAGAAAAATTTTATTCTTACCTGCCATAAATCAGCCTCCCCCGTGAAGCCTTTATAACTTGCTTATTTTCCCTATCCAATACCTCATTGCTAATCCGGGCATGCAGCTGTCCAAAAGACCAAAAACGGCTATTCGGAATCAAGACGGCTATATCCTGAAGATTATTTCTTATTTACTATCAAAATATCTCTAACCCAGCAACTCCAATAAGTAAAAACAAAGACAATGTTGAGATTCCAAATTCAGTTCCCCAGCTTAGTTCTCCTCCAATAGCTACTATAAATGCTGCAGAGGCTTTAACTGAATCGGATAATTGTTGTATAGAGTACACGATAATCCCCGTAATAATTGCCTGTGCTATAAGAAATCATCTCAATAAATCCCTCAAATCACTCTTCTCCTCAGTCTTTTGCTTATTTGTCCCGCTAAACGCATAAAGTCCGGCTTATTAAAAGCGGCCCCATTATTAAAAAATATACACTGCATACATGGCAGCCATTAATGCAATTGCAGTGCCAGCTTTTAATTTGTGATTTCTAAAATAAGTTAAAAAAGCTATTAAGCAAAATGCAGAAAATACACCCAGCACAATAAGATCTAATTTTCTTTGAAGAGGCTCAAAAGATAAATTTACAACAGCAATCAGTATTCCTATCCAAATCACTCTGTTATTAATCTTTTCCAAATTCTTTTTGCCAAAAAACCTCTCTAAGCTGCTCACAAATAACCGCCCCCTCTGGTTCTTACCTATGCCCATCTTTGCGCGCCTGTATATATCCATAATAAGCACAGGTGCCATTCTGGGATAAGTCTTTCACTTCAAAACCGCAGGTCTCATAGAATTTAAAATTGTTTGCTGAGGTATGTGCGAACCAATCACCATGGGGAAGCTTCTGTACACATAGTTCAACAAGTTTTTTTCCTATGCCCCTTCCGCGATATTCTGATAGAACAACCAAATCCATTATATTTGCAGCCATGATCTGGTCAGAAATCACTCGTACCATTGCAATCATTCTGTTCTGATCCCAAACTGTAAATGCCCAGGTTGAGTTTTGAAATATCAAAGTAAACTTCTCTTTCTGCCAGGATGGCGTATTCCTTGCCCATCCGGCATCTTCGAAAAGTGCCTCAACCTGATCAGCAGGAACACCCTCAGTGCCTTCCCTAATGACCAATCCATTGAAATATTGATACATGAGCAGTCCCCCTTTATATAATGCTTAACCAAATTTATTCTCGCTGCTGGGTATAATTCCCTTTAATTTTTTGCAGCCGCAGGGACAGGTCCCTTGGCACGCTTTAAAAGAGCCAAGGGACCTGTCCCCCTGGCTCACATTGGAAATGAATTGCCACAATGTGTAAAATACAGAAAAAGAGATTAAAAGGAGTTTTTCTATGAGACTATTAGTGCGCGGTGAGAGAGCAAAGCTTAATGACTCTAGTTCTTCTAAACAATTTGAGGTTGCGGTGGAAGTCCAGTCCGGGATGGAGGTTGATGTTACATGTTTCGGCCTGGATGGAGATAAGAAGCTTTCGGATGACAGATATATGATCTTTTATAATCAGCTGCAGTCACCAGCCGGTGAGATCAGCATGAAGGCCCACAGCAGCGGCGCGGGTACATATGAAATCGATCTGGACAAGCTGCATCCGTCCGTAAAGAACCTAGTGTTTACGGCGGCAATCGACGGGGAAGGTACCATGTCGTTGGTTTCAACCGGTACCCTCACTGTGAAAGCGGACGGACAGCCCATTTTGCAGTACAACTTCTCAGGCAGCGATTTCCAAAATGAAAAAGCAATCATTATCGGCGAGGTATACTTGAAGGATATTTGGCGGATTGCCTCGGTGGGAAAAGGATTTGATGGAGGACTGGCCGCCCTGCTTCGGCATTTTGGCGGTGAAGTGGCAGAAGACGAGAGCGGACAGGTGCAGCAGCCTGCTCCAGAAATAGCACCAGTCCAGCCTCACGTCCAACAAACAGTGCCAGTTCAGCCTGCTCCGGCACAGCAGCCGGCCAACAGCAAGAAAGTGATGCTGGAAAAGAAGATGGAACAGAAGGCACCAAAAATTCTCGATCTCTCAAAAAAAGTGAAAGTGTCCCTTGAAAAGGCTGGCCTTCAGGACCATAGCGCCAAGGTGGCATTATGCCTCGATATTTCCGGCTCCATGACAGGCCTGTACCGTTCAGGGAAGATCCAGGAATTTGCCGAGCGGATTTTGGCACTTGGCACAAGGTTCGATGACGATGGCTCGATTGATATCTTCCTGTTCGGCCAAAATGCCCATCATGCCGATGAGCTGACCATTGATAATTTTGATGGCTTTGTAAAAAGGCTGAACCAGGCTTATCCGCTAGAAGGCGGTACTTATTACGGGAAAGTAATGAAAGAAATTCGCCAGCATTATTTCGGATCTGCGGGAAAACGCTCCAGTCCGGAAGCCCGTAATATGCCTGTATACGTCATGTTTGTAACTGATGGGGCTACCTTTGATGAACGTGAAACGCGGAATCACATCCAGAACTCTTCCTACGAGCCGATTTTCTGGCAATTCATGGCCATCGGCAAATCCAACCGCGACGCAAGTAAAAAGAAAGGAAGGCGCGGATTCTTCAAGGCCATGTTCCAATCAGACTTCACCTTCCTCGAAGAACTGGACAACATGGACGGCCGCTACCTCGACAATGCCGACTTCTTCAGCGTCGAAGACCCGAAGGCGATAGCGGAAGAAGAGCTTTATGACTTACTGATGCAGGAGTATCCGGAATGGGTGAAGAAGGCGAGGAGCGGGGGATTGATTCGGTAAGCCAAGGGGACAGGTCCCTTGGCTCACCCTATAATGGTTGCCTGCCTCCACATGCTAAAACTACAGAACATGTGGGAGCAGCACCTATCCAATCTATTCATCACTGTTCTTTCCTATCTATCACAATCTGCCTCATCCTCTCTGTCCCAACAGCTCCCACATTCAATACATTCTCATCTAACCAATAAACAATCCCAAAATACGAGCCATCTTTAAGATGAATCCTCAAAAACACTCTCCTATCACCTTTAATCTTCTTAAAATTTTTATCAAATCCGACGTAATCCCGCGAAAGAAAGTCTTCCATAAAATCTGTTGTTTCCTTCTCTGTAAAATCGGAGATATGGCTGCCATCATAATCACTTTCCAGACTCATCTTCGCTACCTTCCCTTTTATATCCAATAGATCAGAGAGTATTTTTGCTTTGTTGTTTTCACTTACTTGATACACTTGATTGCCCGCAAGCACTCTGAAATCGGACCTGTATCCGGAAATTTCATAAATCTCTGTTCCAACAGGCAGAAAGGCAGCATCTCCATTTTTCAGTTTATGACCTAAGCAGGCATTATCTGCTAATGTGTATGTAACCTCACCAATTTTTTTACCCTTCTCCGGAGTCTCACCTTCTGATAAGCCTTCATCTCCCCCCTCGTATTTAATTCCATTCACCATTAATACATCTATCCACTCTATCACTGCATTTGGCGGGCAATCCTTTGCCACTCTTCCCATGCTGGAACAAGCGGACAATATGAGAACCGCTATGATGGAAATAAGACAAAATTTTTTATACAAACCCTCACCCCTTGTTTTAAGCGCTTTGAAAATAAAGACGCATCATACTGATTAGACGAAGGTTACACCTTAAACGATACAATTTTTTTGTGTGATAAAAAGGACAGGGAGCCAAGGGGTCAGGTCCCTTGGCTCATTGGCTGCAAAGTACTTGGAGCCGCCAACAGCAGGGCATTCCTCCAAAAAAGCCGGTAAATAAACTCAGGCATTGATCAGCCTGAGTTTTTCTTGTAATGGGCCAAGGGGACTGTCCCCCCGGTTCAAAAAAAGACAGGCTCCCTGACCAAAACGGGCCAGGGGACCTGTCCCCCCTGGTTCAAATTCCTGCACACACGTCCTTGCCATACCGGCCTTCTTGCTGCAGCTGGTCCAGCCAGTTTGCTGCTTTTTCTTCGCTGGCATGGTGCAAGGCCAAGGGGTCGGGTCCCATGGCCCAACCTCAAAAAGAGCCAAGGGACCTGTCCCCATGGCTCCATTATCCGTTTTCAAGGATTCCTAGAGATTGTTTGAAGTCTCAAACGTTAATTTTGATATGTTCAATAGATGATGTTTAAAAAATTCAGTATTATATTACTTTTTACGAACTTCTTGTTTAATTGAAAATCCTCTGTTAGAATTCAAAAATCAACTTCATACGATCCTTATATAAATATGGAAATATGGTCCATAAGTCTCTACCCGGCAGCCGTAAAATGCCGGACTATAAGGAAAGTTAGAGCGCAGCATGGGATATATGTACCCGGGTGCATTCTCTTCTTTCTTTATAGATTGAGAGAATGCACCTTTTTTATTTTTTTATAAAAGGTCAGACATCTGACAATAATAAGGGTCGCCAATGGAGCTATTTTAAGGGAGGTTAATGATGAATATCATATATGGTTTATTATCCTTAGTGGGATTACTGTTTTTAGCTTGGCTCCTCAGTAAAAATAAACAATCCATAAAATGGCGCACGATTATAATGGGTGTGGCGCTGGAAGGGATTTTCGTCTACTTTATGCTCAATGTTTCCCTTGGCCGCTGGATTCTTGAAAAAATTGCACATGGCGTGCAAAATGTCATGAACTATAGCCAGGCTGGCATTGATTTCTTATTTGGCGGCTTTTTTGCGGAAGGAACAAATGTGGGATTTGTTTTTGCCATTCAGGTATTATCTGTTATCATCTTTATCTCTGCTTTGGTCTCGGTTCTATATTATTTACGGATCATCCCTATCGTTGTACGCGGACTCGGCTGGGTGGTTGGCAAGGTGTTTGGCACCACCCGTGTTGAATCCTTTAATACAGTAGCCAACACGATGCTGGGAGTTGCAGAATCCCCGTTACTTATTAAGCCTTATCTGGCAAAGCTGACACGGTCGGAATTGTTCACCGTTATGGTTGGAGGTACAGCTTCAGCGAGTGGTGCCATTCTTTTGTCTTATGCTCAAATGGGTATTGATATTAAATATCTGCTCATTTCTGTTTTCTCTGTACCCTTTGTCTCTATCGTCATGTCGAAAATCATGGAACCTGAAACCGAACCATCTGAAACGGCTGAAGATGTCAAAATGGAACAAGCAGAACACTCAAATGTGTTTGAGGCCCTTTCAGAAGGAGCTATAAGCGGAGTGAAGCTCGCCGCTAATATTGGTGGTTTGCTTATTGCGTTTATTAGTATACTGGCACTTGCAGACGGCATACTAGGCATCATCGGTACGGATTTAGCCACTATATTTGGCTATGTATTCTATCCTTTCGCTTTACTTGTCGGGATTCCTATTGAAGATGCTTTTCGTGCTGCCTCTATTATCGGAACAAAGCTTTCCGCCAATGAACTCATTGCTTTCCAGGACCTCCTCAAAATACAAGAGCAGCTAAATCCGCAAACTGTTGCGATTTTATCTGTGGCATTGTGTAATTTTGCAAACCTGTCTACTATCGGGCAATTAATTGTCGGCCTTGGATCCCTGGCACCTTCTAAGAAAAAATTAATTGCCTCCCTGAGTTTTAAAGCCATTATCGCCGGAACAATGGCAAGCTTTATTACTGCTATTTTTGTAAATATGTTTATCTGATCTTAAACAACCTCTGTATTTGAAATAATTTTAACTGACAATTAGAATGGTGCCTGACCAAACATACTTTAAAGCTTGCATATTTTGGCTCAGGCACCTATTTCTTATCCAGTTTTAACTGATTAACAATGGAAGAAATCAACATATCGAAGGGATTAATGATAGTCTTAGATGTTGTATATTCAACTTCCTTGGATGCCTCACCCATAGATAATTGAGCAACGGAGATAAATTTATCATCTTTAATCATTTTGTTCATAAACTTAAGAGCCAAGGGGTCGGGTCCCATGGCCCAACCTCAAAAAGAGCCAAGGGACCTGTCCCCTTGGCTCTTTCTAAAGAAATACCTACACAGTCCCCTTTAATCTGAATACAACCTTTCACCATCAACTTTTAATATTGTAAAATACGGAACCAGCAGTGAACCTAAAAACCCCAGCAGAATTCCACCGCTAAGATCTAAATAAATGTTGTCAAAGGGAGCTATGATCCCAGCAAAAATAGTCAAAGGCCCTATTACCAAAAAAGTATTTACCAGCCTTCCCCCTAAATTCACATAGTGTTCAGAGCCACAGTTATCACATATTACTGATTGGTTTGCTTCTCTCCATAAAATTCGATATATTTTACGCCAGCTGAATGGAGCATGGCATTTCTTACATTTTTGCAAAGAGCTGGCACCACCCGTTTTTTTAACCTTCTCTATTCTTCTACATTTAGATGCGATATTCCTTGTTTGAGCCAATGGGTCAGGTACCATGGCCCACCTTTAAAAAGAGCCAAGGGACCTGTCCCCTTGGCTCCATACGAATAGCCTCTACCCATTTGGAAAACCTAAAAGTGAATAAACTCTGGAGGGAATACATATGGCCCAATCACAATCATTATACGAAAAAGTAGGCGGAGAAGAAGCTGTTGCGAAGGTAGTGGATTATTTTTACGAGGAATTGGTCCTGAAGGATGAAACGGTTCAGCATTTCTTTGTGAATACAGACATCAAAAAGCAGAAGCAGCATCAAACGAAGTTCATCAGCTTTGCCCTTGGCGGCCCTAAGAACTATACGGGCAAGTCGATGGCAAAGGCCCATGAAGGGATGGATATCCAGCCTGAGCATTTTAATGCAATCGCCACGCATCTTCATGACGCCCTTGCCCATTATGGCGTCGAAGAAGCTGATATTGGCCAGGCGCTTGAGAAGGTTGCTGCGCTTAAGGACGATATCATTTATAAATGAGGCCAAGGGGTCGGGTCCCGTGGCATAACCTCAAAAAGAGCCAGGGGTCCTGTCCCCTTGGCTCCCTTTCCTGCCAAGCACAATTTCTTTCATTTCCTCTGTCCCAAAAGCACCCAAATTCAATACGTTTTCATCCGGCCAATAAACAAAGTTAAAAGACGAACCATCCATCAGGTGAATCCTCAAAAACGCCCTATTATCACTGGTAATTTTCTTGTGAACTTTATCATAACCTGCATACTCCAGCGCAAGAAAGCCTTCCATAAAGTCCTCTGTTTCCTGCTCAGTAAAATCAGATACGTGGCTGCCATCATAGTCGCTTTCAAGGCTCATCTTCTTCACCTTGCCTTCTATAGCTAATAGTTCTGAGATTGTCTTCGCTTTCTTGTTTTCACTTACTTGATAAACCTTATTACCCGCAAGCACTCTGAAATCAGATCTATACCCGGCGATTTCAAAAATTTCTGTTCCAACAGGCAGAAATGCAGCATCTCCATTTTTCAGCTTATGATTGGAACAGGCGTTGTCTGCTAACATATACTTAACTTCACCTATTTTTTGCCCTTTTTCCGGAGCTTCTCCTTCCGATAATCCTTCATCTTCACCTTCGTATTTAATGCCATTTATCATCACTACATCTACCCAGGATATCTCTGCATCCGGACATCCGCCGACTGCATTTTTGATGCTAGAACAAGCAGACAATACGAAAACCAGTAAAATGGACAAAAGGCTAAGCTTTTTGGCCAAACAACCACTCCTTTATCGAACCGTTGGCTTTTATTTATAAAGAAAATTTTCTCTAGTTTGAATACAAACTTTCACCATCAACTTTTAATATTGTAAGATAAGGAACCAGCAGTGAACCTAAAAAGGCCAGCAGAATTCCACCGCCGAGGTCTAAATAAATGTTGTCAAAGGGAGCTATGATACCGGCAAAAATAGTCAATGGCCCTATTGCCAAAAAAGTATTTACCAGCCTTCCCCCCAATGTTACATAGTGTTCAGAGCCACATTTATCGCATATTACTGGCTGGCTTACCTCTCTCCATAAAATACGATATATTTGCCGCCAGCTGAATGGCGCATGGCATTTCTTACATTTTTGCAAAGAACTAACACCACCCATTCTTTAACTTCCACTATCTATCTACAATTACTTCTGTGCGCTCGAAGCTTCTGTTGTGTGCCAGGGGGTCAGGCCCCATGGCCCAACCTCAAAAAGAGCCAAGGGACCTGTCCCCCTGGCTCTTACCTATGTGAATCATGAATAGGACTGAACAGATCCTCCTCGGCATTCCTGACAACGGAGAAATGCTCCACATTGTAATGGCCATGCAGGGTCTTGTTATGATGCTTGATGATCTGTTCGGCCGGCAGCACATCACTGTCCGCTGTTGAATGGCCATCACCTACTAAAGTGACATCAAAGCCGCTGACTGTCGCCGTTCTGACCGCAGTGTCAATGCAGTACTGTGTGGCACAGCCCATAATCACAAGATGTTCAATCTCTTGGGAACGCAAATGCTCTAAGAGCCCTGTCCCATGAAAGGAGTTAGTGGCCGTCTTATTGAAAATCACCGCATCCTCAGGAACCTGAATCCCGTTATGGACCTGAAATCCTTCTCCTTCCCCTCCTGCAATATCAAGGTCTCTGACAAAAACAGCCGGAATATCCTTTTCCCTTGATTTGCCAATAACCAGATTGATATTTCGGATCAGCTGCTCTTTATTAAAAACCGGACTGCTCTCACCATGACTTCCGTCAATCAATGCCTGCTGGGCATCAATCACCAATAATGTCTGCTTCAAAATGATTTCCCCTCTCAAATATAAAATGATATTGGCTAATTAACTGCTTCTTCTATCTCCCTTGTAACCATCCATCTCCCGTTAATCAGGCCCCAATTTTCAATGGTAAACAACCTTGCCAGTATCTCCCCATCCTTCACAATCAACTGTTCATAAAACACGACAGCATTTTCGTTATTTCTTAGTCTGATGACCCTGTTTTCAAACCTCTTCTCAGCCCCAAGAAAATGTGTGACTGATTGTCCCATGCCATCTACAGCTTCTTGCTTCGTGAAAAAGACTGGTTTTTTACTTTCACCACTGAAAAAGGCCACATAATAATCATCGGCCATCCTTTCCACCAGGAATGTATCCCCTGATTTCATAGCATGGCTCCAGCCGCGAATGAATTCATCATGCATTTTGGTGAATACGTCTAAGCGATTATAGACTTCAAGCATTGTCATCCTCACTTTCATTTTCCGCTTAAAGCTCTATTTCGGCAGGGAAAGGTGAATTTCCTTCTTGGAGCCGGTATTAAAAGGACCTGTCCCCAAATTGGGAACAGGCACCTTTGCTATGGCTGATACTTCAAGTATGTAAAGGCCGTACGCAGCCTACTGAATCAAAATAAAGATCGATAAATCTCCCCAATAATCCCCTTCATCTGATGAACCCCCGAGTCCGTATTCATCATGATGACAAGGCCCGTCCCCTTATATGGATAAGCAGCCATCATACATTGAAAGCCGACTCCCCATCCAAGAGAGGAGATTTCAAGCTCTTTTTCCGATCCGTCTAAAAACACACCCAGACCTGCCCAGTCTTTGCCTTGCTGCTGGATCATTTCCTTTGCTTTCTCTGCAGAGAGACCTATTTTGCTCTCACCATTTATAGCATTCATCAACTCAATAACCAGCCCGGCTAATTCTGCAGGGGTTGTCCATAGCCCAGATGCCGCTGGATATGGATAGACAGAGTACTTTCCCTCTATCAGCTGTCCATTTTTGTCATGTCCGCAAGCATAATTCTTACCCGAAATCATCCTTGGAAAAGAGCTGTTCTCCATTTTTAAAGGCTCAAAAATCAACTCATATGCGAGATCCTCAAATGATCTTCCAGTCACATCTTCAATCAGCAGCTGCACGATGCAATAGCCGGCATCTGAATAATGAAATTCACTCCCTGGCTCATATGCCACCTCAATAGGGACCTTGCAATAAGCTGTCTTTCCCTCTAATAACTCAACTATTGAGGCCACTTCATCGTTCAAATTAAGTTCTGAAAAACTGCCATAAGGGTCCACTACTCCTGATTGATGGCTGAGCAGCTGGCGCAAAGTAACTTTATTCTTATCAGTGAATCTACCATCAGGAACCTTCCAGCTTTTTAGCCTGCGGTTTACATCCTCATCTAAATCAAGAACTCCTCGATCCGCTAATACCATAACAAGCATCCCCGTTAGAAACTTACTGATCGAGCAGGCATTAAAAATGGAATCATCTTGAACTAAATTAGTGGTGCCCGCTTCCCTCAGGCCATACTGCTCCTCCGCACTGATCTGGCCATCTTCAATCAGCACCAGGCTCAGTCCCTTTACCTGATAATAATTCATCCGTTCCTTAATATTGATAGTATGAAGTCCCATTCCACACTCCTTTTTATACAATTATACAATCACTATGAGTATGCGCTCTTTCTTTGTAAAAAAAGAACCTGACTCCCTATTAGAACCAAGTTCTCTCATACCACTCTAATATCATGAGTTTCACACAACAACTTCCTCAATGATTGAACTCCCCTCAGTACTTTCATCATCAAGCCATTGCCATTTTTCATACAGCCTGATTCTTCCGTCCGGCAATATTTCAGGAGTAGAAACACATTTTCCGCCTCTGATTTCATCCCTGCTGTTCACGTGATTATACCGGAATTCCAGGCAGCCATCTTTTTTCACAATCCCGATCAGCGCCCCCTGTACAATATCGCCGCCGCCATAGGCTGCCGAGATGATATGCCCCTCCTGCCTATAGACAAAGAAAGTCTTTGAGGAAACCTCTCCATTCTCTGTATTCTCAACCGACACAAAAGAACGTCCATCATAATTGATCATTGTTTCTCCCTCCTGTTTGGCGTTATTTAGTGTATTATTTCATGTAGATGCAGACACTTTTGAGACAATGGAACAGGGTACTACTCTAACTATTTTTCTCCTTTACCCCTTTATTTTCCTGTTCCTCCACTCAAAAAATTGCCCGAACTCCTTCTCACACCTCAGACTCACCGCTCCAATTGGCCAATCCGATTCTTAACTATATCTACTTCACTGCCACATTATTTTTGAATGATGATAGGCATCCAATAAAAGGACTAAAATTAACATCTTACTGCAATTTCCTGAACCCACTTCTTAACCCTGATTAGGGAAGCTGTATTATATTTTTTACAATTCAGAATGTTTCACATGAAACATTAGTAAGCCAGGGGGACAGACCCCCTGGCCCATTCTGAAAATGAGCCAAGGGACCTGTCCCCTTGGCCCTACCCATTCCTCAAAACCCCAGCTAATTCCTCCAGCCTTCCCCGCGATTCAACTAGATATCGCATTCCTTCTTTGTGCAGGTATCCCTCTTGGCAGAACTGAGCGAGCACATGCAGCAGATGCCGATAGGAAACTCCCAGGAAGTCGCAGACGGTCACATGCTTCTCTTTATATACATCCCCGTCCGCTGTTTGCAGGATGAAGTCTGCAAGGCGGTTTTCTAGCGGGAAGGCGAGGCTTTGGGAGTATTTTGCGGACATCTGGGTGGCTTTGAGGCTGAGGAATTTGGTGAGTTCGCGCAGGAATAGTGTGTCCTCGAGCATTTGATTACGGTATTGATTTAGGGGGATGGCAAAGCAGATGGTGCGGGTGGAGGCCTGGATGCCTTTTGTGTAGTAGACCTCATGTAAAAGCTCCATCTCGCCGATATAGTCATGAGTGTTAATGAAATTGATGAGAGAGACTTTGCCGTTTTGATAGGTGATGTAAATTTTGGCTTTTCCTTCGATAACATAGAAGAGGTAATCGGGGCGCATACCTTCGCGTATGATCCATTCGTCGCGCTGGTATTCGTGGACTTCGATGCCTTCTTCGATAGGAAATGAGAAAAGATGGGCAATGCTGTGCTTCTCAAGGTAACGCTGCTTGTCTTTCTGCTGAACTTTTTTCATTTTACATCCCCGCTTCCTTTTTCTCTCAAAATAACCTCAGAAATATGAGATATCTCATATTATTTTACTTTTCCTCTTGGTATGATGCAATCATTGGAGGAATGAACGATGAATTCACAACGCTGGATGAGTAGACAATTTTTCAGTTTCTTTTTTACCTGGGGAATCTTTCTTCCCTATTGGACCGGATGGATGATCCATACAAAGGGAATGACGGTTGGCCAGGCGAGCCTGATCATGAGCCTGGGGCTTGTGGTGCGCGGCTTGTCGACGCTGTTTGCCTTCCCCTATCTGTCAGGTAAATTCAGCAGCAAGGTACTGATCAATGGAATGGGCATAGGGACGTTCGTTATCCTGTTGCTTTGTATCCCGGCTGATTCGTATTCGACTTTGCTTGCTGCAGTGCTTTTTCTGCACTTCTTTTATCCGACATTGATGCCTGCAATGGACACGGCTGCCGGTGTGCTTGTGCAGCATAAGCAGCTGAAGAATTATGGAAAGAGCCGCTCATGGGGATCTCTGGGGTTCATTATCAGCGGCCTGATCCTGACGATGTTCACTGGCCGGTTCGGGGACGGCTTCATTCTTTGGGGGCTGCTGTTCGGTGTATTTATGCTAACCTGCCTGGGAATGATGCAGGCTCCTGATGTGCTGTCCCAGAAGCCAAAGGCGGACGCCAGGAGCAGAGGCTCGCTGCTGAGTCCATTCAAGGCCCAGCACTTCGGGATTGTGCTCGTGATCGTCATCCTGCTGCAGGCGGCACATGCTTCTTATTACAATTATGGATATATTTTCCTGCAGGAAATCGACGCGCCGAAATACCTGATCGGAGCGATCCTGAATATTGGGGTCGTCGCAGAAATCCTGTTCTTCCTTGTCGCCGACCGCGTCTTCCGCAATGTTTCGCCAGGTTCCCTGCTGGCACTAGCGGCTCTCGGCAGCACCGTTCGCTGGATCCTTGTGTTCGCCTTCCCGAATGTAGCGATGTTCTCGGTGTCGCAGCTGCTGCACGCTCTCTCCTTCGCCATGGGGCATTATGCATTCATGAAATACATGATCCAGTACATCCCGCCGAAGGATGTCCCGATCGCCCAGGGCATCTACTCTGCGCTCGCCCTCAGCTGGAGTACAGCAGTATTCACCATCTTTGGCGGGTACCTGTATGAGATTGAGCCGAGATATGCCTTCCTCGGGATGCTGGTGTGTACAGTGCCTTCGCTGATTGTGGCGCTGGTTTATCGGAGGATGGCGTACCGGAAAGATGTGGCTGCCGGACAATTAGCTGGTTAATCCTGCTTTTTCCGTTATCGAAAACGTGGCTTGTACCACACAAAAGCCTTAGGAGATCTCATACCTCCTAAGGCTATTTGATGTCAATTTAGTCATCTCAGAAGATGTTGAAAACCAGCCAGCACTTTCTTTCGTCTAATAGTGTGAGAATGTAATAAAGTTTTATCGGAGGAAAAAATGAAAAAGGCACTCAAGATTGTTTTTAGCTTTAGCTTCATAGTTTACTTACTTTTGTTAGCATCTATATTATTCTTAGGTTCGAGGGGATTTGCCTGGGACGGCATGTCATTAACAGACTATATAAGGCAGTCTTCAAATTTCATCCCCTTCAAAACAATCAGTATGTATCTTCAAGCCTTATCGGATGGAAGGATGAACATGGACATACCTATTAAAAATCTCCTAGGCAATTTTGTTTTGTTTATGCCAATGGGTGTTTATCTTCCTTTCTTTATAAGGAAAACGAATAGCATAATCCTGTTTACAGTCTCCACGACGGCCATGCTTATAACGATAGAAATCATACAGGTTATTACGAGAAGAGGAAGCTTTGATATCGATGATTATATTCTGAATATGCTTGGTGCTTTGATAGGATATGGGATCTGGAGGTCAGGGTTTGCCGGGAGGATGTTAAGATAAAGAAAAAGCTGCAGCACTCCCCCCAGGAAGCCTGCAGCTCTTTCTTTATTCAGCGGTTGTGCCGGTTTCAACACTGGCTGGTTCTCCATCCAGGAACGCCTGGATGGCTTCTGTGTTTTGTTCAAAGTCTATATCAAGCGCCAGTCCGATTCCGTCATATCTTTGGTCTGTATATGAATTCTCGACGGGGATGGTCAGGGTTTCCACTGTCTCCGGCTGTTTCAGAGCGAGGCTCTTCATAAGCCCCAGGAGGTCTGCACCCTTCAGGTTTGTCTGGATATACGGCTGGACGGTGCCGAGCATCTTCGGCAGCTTAAGGACGCCATTTGCGCTCAGGAGCTGGTCCTTCATGGCATTGATGACCTGCTGCTGGCGGCGCACCCGGCCGAAGTCGGCTTCTGCATCTTTACGGAAGCGGGCATATCCGAGCAATTCCTGACCATTCAGCCTTTGAAGCCCCGGCTCAAGGGAGACGCCGATATTGGCGGACATCTTCTTCTCCACATCAATTTCTATTCCTTCGGGAGCAAGGGCGTCAACCACTTTTTCAAATCCTTTAAAATCGATCAGGGCATAATATTCAATATCAAGGTCAAAATCATTTTTCAGCGTTTCGCGGAGCAGGTCCGGCCCGCCCAGGTAAAAGGCGGTATTGAGTTTATAATTTTTATAGCCCGGGATTTCTGTATAGATATCCCTCATGACGGAAATAACCTTGGCCGTTCCTTCCTTCGGGTCATATTGTGCGACCATGATAGAGTCTGTGCGGGACTTTTCTTCATCCGGACGTGCATCGACTCCAAGCAAAAGGACATTGATCTTATCATCAAGGCTTTTCACCCCGTTGAACTCAATATCCTCTTCTTTTTGCTTCGCCTTCACCGGGTCAGCCATGTCGACACCCGCCTGGTATTGGTAGACGAAATAGCCGCCGGCTGCCACAATCAGCAGCAGCAGAACAGTGAATGCTTTCCATCCGCGTTTTTTCTTTTTATTGCGTGCTAGTCTGCTCATGTTATCTCCAATCCTTTATATGGTCTTTGTTTTTTTCATCGGAAGGGCATTCATGGCCCAATGGATCACCACGGCATCGTCTAAATATCCGACCGGAAAGAGGTAATCCGGGATGCAGTCAACAGCGGCAATGAAGTAAAGGAGGGCTCCTCCCATCAGGGCAAGCTCCGTCTTTGTCCCTTTTTTCAGGGAAAACTTCTCGTACATGTCCTGCAGCTGCTGGATAAAGGGTCCCATGCCTGCCACTTTTTTAACCTTGTCATCAAACTGGCTGAGAATCTTGCCGGTCCCTTCGCCTGTCTGTGAAAGCTCTTCATATTTTGCCAGTTCCTCTTTCACATCCTCAAGACGGAACTCCCCGTCCATCAGATGGGCCGTTTCGAGGATATCCTGAATCTGGCCAATCGAGTCATTGCGCTCTGACGATGGACCGAGCGGATAGCCTGCGGCCTCATATAATCTGGAGATCGGAACACTCAAATGCTCGGCAAACCGCTGCAGATGCTCAGGGGTCGCCTTGCGCTTTCCGTTGACAATCTTCGAGATCACCGCTGGATCGATCCCTGCCAGCTGGCCCAGCTTCCTCATCGACAGTGACTGCTCTTTCAGCAGCCCCTTCAAAAGCCCGCCAATTTCCTTGCTATTCTCTGCCATGCTCTCTTTCCTTTCTAGCTATATCACTTCTATCAATATTACAGAGTGTGTTGACGTTTTGTCAACACACTTCGTGAGGGAGTGCAGGGATAGAGCATTTTCTGTTCGTGAGGGGGTTTTTTCAGCTGGTAAAAAGAGGTTCCTGGTGCTTATTTGCGAGTTTTTGAGTTTATTTGCGAGTTTCGGGATATATTTGCGACTTCTGAAGTATATTTGCGACTTTACATTTTTATTTGCGACTTTCACGATATATTTGCTACCTGCCCACCTTGCGGGAACACAAAAAAAGAGACCGCTCCCAGCACGGCCTCCCCTCCCACTATTTCGCACTTACCCAACAATCCTAGTCCCATGAACCTCCCGAACATCCAGCTCCGCTGCAATCTCAGGCAGATTCTCATCCGTAATCCCGCCGCCCGGCATGATCGTAATCCGGCCTGCAGCATATTCCATATACTCCTGAAGACGCGGCAGATTCTCCAGGATCCCTGAATCAGCTGGCCCGCCATGCGTCAGAATCCGGGCCACACCATGCTCCGCGAGCCAGTCGATTGCCTGCAGCTGCTTGTCCTGCCGGATATGGTCAAACGCCATATGAAAGACAGTCTCCAGCCCTTCCGCAAGCTCCAATAAAACTTTCATTGCCCCCTCATCAATCCAGCCATCCTCCGTCAGGCAGCCGAAAACCACTCCATCTGCGCCGAGCTGCTTAAGATGAATAATATCTTCCTTCATAATCTCGATTTCTTCCGCACTGTAGACAAAATCTCCGCCCCGCGGCCTCACCATCGCCATGACTCCCGTGTTATGCCTGCGGCAATAGTCAATTGCTTTCACCGCAACCCCATGGCTGACAGTTGTCCCTCCGACCGAGAGATTATCGCACAGCTCCACGCGTTGGGCGCCTTTACTGATCTTCTCGGGAATCAGTGTCAGATTTTCTGCACACACTTCCTTCAGCATCTTCTCATCCTTTCGGCTTAGAGCATTTCCCTTAAATTAGTTTGGATTGAATCGGGCAGCATTTGAAAAAACAGCCCTTCGAATAGAATATCCAATACGCCTGCTGCAATTAACAGAAGCAGCAGGATCACCAGCCATCTCTTTTTCGCCATCTTCATCCCCCTATCCTTTATAGCCATTCACAAAGTACACCAGCGTTTGTTGTTCTTCATTGGTAAGCGGCCGGCCGCAAAACGCTTCAAGCCCTTTTTTCATCTTGTACTGATCGCCTTCGTAAGCCGAAACTAAGTGGGACAGAGTCCGGAGCAGGCTCGCTTCCGCCTGGTATTCTTCTCTTGTAATAGCCTTCCAATGGGAGATGATATACGTATCTGCATCGAACATCTCAATTTTATCAAGCATGTCGAGTGTTGCTTTAGCCGTAAAACGCCAGGTTGGCGCATACATCTTCGGCGCAGTCGCATCTGCCAGAAAGGCCATCCGCTCTTCTTTTATATAAATAATGACAGAATCAGGGGCGTGGTCTCCGCCCACCTGCTTCAGTACGCAGGTGATGCCGCCAAGGTCGATCGTCATTTCATCCATGAATGTTATGTCCGGCAGGCTGATCCGGATAGGCCGTTCCTGCTGCGGGAATTCTTGCTTGATTGCGTCCGCACAGAACTGGATCTCAATTCCCTCCTCAACCCGCTCGTCCAGTGATTGGTCATCCCACTTAAATGGGACCAGTTTTTCCATCTCCACCCTTGTATCAACAGAGGCAATCGACGGAATATCCAGGGATTCAAGCTCGAAGATATGGTCCCAATGCCAATGGGTAATGGCTGCCATAGTTGGCTGCGGCCTAACCGCTTCTTTTAATTTTTCCAAAAATAGCTTTGCGTGTGCCGCTGAATTGCCGGCATCTATCATCAAGGTATGCCTGTCCCCTGAGACAGCCATCAGAATCGGCCTGTCTGTCGGGCCAACAGGTGTTAAATACGAAATTCTGTCTGACCATAGAATCAATTCCTGTTCCATCATTCAATCTCCTTTGGCTGATTTCTATGCACTTTCTTTATAGCATAATTCAGGGAGATGATCATGGCCATCTTAATGTACTTCTTTAACCGCAAGCACTGCTTTCTTCTTCCCTCTGTAAAAATAAACCACATACAGCAGAAGGAACCAAACTGGCGTCAGCAGGAGCGCCGGCCTTGTTTCTTCAGCAATCAGCATGATGACGAGAATCATCGCAAACAATGCAAGGACGAGATAGTTCACTAATGGAGTGAACGGCGCCTTGAATGCAGATGCCGCATGCAGCTCAGGGCGCGCCTTTTTATACCTCAGATGGCAGATCAGGATGACGCCCCATACCCAGATGAAGCAGATTGCGCTGATGGTGGTCACAATGGCAAAGGCCTGCCCCGGCAAAAGCTTGCTCAAAAGAGCTCCAACGGATACGACCAAGGCTGACAGCCAGAGCGCATTGGCCGGCACATGCTGCTTGTTCAGCTTGTTCAGGCGTGCCGGTGCCTGATTGTTTTTGCTTAGGTTAAATAGAATCCGGCTCGTTGAGAATAATCCGCTGTTGCAGGCAGATGCCGCTGATGTCAGAACAACGAAATTGATGATTCCTGCCGCAACCGGGATTCCGATAAGGCTGAATGTTTTTACAAATGGGCTTTCTGCTGCATTCAGGTCCATCCATGGATTGATCGACAAAAGGACGATCAGGGCGCCCACATAGAAAAACAGGATGCGGAGCGGGATCTTATTGATGGCAGACGGGATATTTTTCTGCGGGTTGCTCGTTTCCGCTGCCGATACGCCCACGAGCTCCACGCCGACAAAGGCAAAGACGACCATCTGGAAGGAAAATAAGAAGCCTGCCGCCCCGTTCGGGAATGCTCCGCCATGTTCCCAGAGATTGCTCAGCGAAACGGTTCCCGCATCGGTCTTAAATCCGGTGATCAGCAGGAAGATGCCTACTGCGATCAGCCCAAGGATCGTAATTACTTTTATTAGGGCAAACCAGAACTCCAGCTCCCCGAACAGCTTGACCGTCAGCAGATTGAATCCTAGCAGAATGATCAAGGAGATAACGGCCGGCACCCATTGCGGGATGTCGAACCAGTATTGGACATAGACGCCGACTGCGATCACATCGGCCATCGCGGTCATGATCCAGCAGAACCAATAGGTCCAGCCTGTCACAAATGCCGCCCGCGGTCCGAGATAGTCCTCAGCGATATCTGTGAAAGACTGATAGCCCGCTTTAGAGAGCAGAAGCTCCCCGAGCGCCCTCATCACAAAAAACAGGGCTGTACCGACGAGAAGATACGCGAGGATGATGGACGGGCCGGCCTGCTGGATCGCTTTTCCGGACCCAAGGAACAACCCTGTCCCGATCGTGCCGCCAATCGCGATCAACTGTACATGCCTGTTGGCTAAATCTCTTTTTAACTCCTGCTGTGCCATTCCTGATTCCTCCTCTTAAAATGGGGTCTGACCCCCTGATGTGAAGTGCTGAACATAAAGCTTTAGTAAAATAAAAAAAGAGACTGGGGCATCCCCAATCTCCTGATCATCAGAATAACGAATATAAAGGCACGTCATACGGCATGCCAAATGTATATCCAATACTCTTCTGTCCTTTTGCCTGAGATGGTGAACCCTTCGGCGCCGCGGATACCCGCGGTCTCTCCAGAAGCTGCTCCTGCCACAGCACGACCCATGGCATTCATAGCTTGTTATGAAATTATACAGCAATATTTTTTATATAATAGTAGCGAACGGAGCGTTTGTCAACCGTTCCGTTTTCCTTCTCTTACAAAAAGAAAAAGGCGCTTCTTCGGGGGAAGCACCTCTTACACCATTATTTAGACAGATTCAAAGCCTTTTCGGAAACATAGAAATCTTTTCCGTTAAAGACCGTGACGCCATCGAGCTTTTTCGTAACAATCCTGTTGTTTTGTACGATATGAGCGATATTTTTGTTTACAGGCAATTCAATCTTTGTTTTACTTTTTTCTGCGATAAAGACCGGGTTGTTCGCATCTGTTACATCAACGCGGGTCTTGTAGCCTTTTTTCTCAAACGACTCTTTCGCATTGACGAACAGCTTGTCTGTCACGGATTTCAGGTTGAAGCCCATATGCTTTGCCATTGCTTTAGCAATATCAGTGTTATCGATCAATCCGAAAGGCCTTGATGGTCCATATGCGTACAAGAATACATCCTCACCGGTATGCCCGCCAGTGGAAAAGCCGATATTCGCGCGGTTTGCGAGCATCTTGGCCATGTCAGACTGCAGGTTTGCCGACGCCTTCAGCTTATCGAGCTCTTCTTTTGTCAGATTATCCAATCCGTACAGCCCGGCCACTTTTTCCATGTTTGAGCGGTCTGCTTTCAGTTGGCTTAAAGCCCCTTCAAGTGTCAGGGATGCTTTTTTCAGCGGATCGATATAAGCTGATACAGGAATTTCCGGGTAGTTGCTGTTTGTGTTGACATTCCCCATCGTGATTCCGCTGTTTCCGTGGTCACTGACTGCGATGACCATTGTGTTGCCGTCTTTTTTCGCAAAATCGAGTGCTTCTTTCACTGCATCATCAAATGCCAGTACATCACTAAGAATTCCGACGGTGTCATTGGCATGTGCTGCCCAGTCCACCTTGCTTCCTTCAACAAACAGGAAGAAGCCGTTTTTATTTTTGTCCAGCGTAGTGATCGCTTTTTTCGTCATGTCCGCCAGGGAAGGCTGGCTGCTTTTTGCAGCTTTTCGGTCAAAGTCATAGGCCATTGCGGAAGGAGCAAATGAACCCCAGATTTTATTTGATTTTGATTTCAGAAGGGCATCCCGTGTTTCGACAAACTGATAGCCGTTTTGACTGATCACATTCAATAGATTCTCGCCATCTGCGCGGGCATTCTTGGTTGTACCTGGTGCCAGAGATTCTTTCCCTCCGCCAAGGACTACATCAATATCCTGGTAGACCTGCTGCTCGGCAATGTCCTGGTAATTGCTGCGGTGCGCCGCATGGGATGAAAATCCTGCAGGTGTTGCATGCTGAATTTCAGATGTGGAAATGATTCCTGTCGACTTTCCAGCCAGCTTTGCCCCCTCGAGCACATTGGCCACCGGTCTGTGGGCATCCTTCTTGCTGACTGGAGCGACGCCTGGTGTATTCACCAGTGCAGGCAGAAGCCCGATCACCTTGTCATTGCTTTTATTGCCTGTTGCTAAAGCCGTTGCAGCAGGTGCAGAATCTGTGATTGCCGATTCTGCGGAATGGGTGCGCACTCCCCCGATGAGGATCTCATCCATCGCCAGATTCCCGCCTTTGTACCATCTCGCCAGGTTAGTCGCCCCAGCGCTTGTCCCGTCCATGACCATCATGATGACATTGGCAGGCTCTTTCTTCTTGTTGTCCTTTGCCTCAGCCAGGTGATTGTTTACAGCAAATCCTAGAGAAGAAAACGCAACAGCTGCAGCCACAGAAATCCCGGCAACCTTATTCCTCCACTGATTCTTCATTTCAAATCCCCCTTTAATTGATAGTTTCTAATTATCAGCATAATGAGGATGTATTAATTTTCATGTGATGTTCTGTTAAGTGATTGTAAATTGCAGGAAACAGGGCTTTTGGCATAGCATACCCTCCTGATATCAAAAAAATCATCTGGCCGCTATTCCGGTCTGCCGGCCCGAGATTTGCCCCATTTATTTTTGCAGAAAAAGAGGTAATTCACATCACACAGGGAATATATTGGTGAAGAATTGAAGCAAGGAGGAATGAAGATGTTTCAGACATTGGATGGTTTTTTAAAGCTATGGAACTATGAAGTACATACAACACAGAAGGTCCTCGACCAGCTGACAGATGAATCCCTGTCCCAGGAGGTCACAGCCCAGAACTGGACACTGGGAAGGATTGCCTGGCATACGGCAACAGCCATCGGTGTACTCGCCTCTCAAACCGGCCTGGCTTTTGAGGCCCCTGCCAAAGACTATCCGGTCCCCCAATCAGCCAAATTCATTTCCGACATCTACCAAAAAGCGAGCAGCGCTCTCGCTCATGCAGTCAAGGAGCAGTGGACAGACCAAACTCTCCGCGAAGAAAAAGACTTCTTCGGCCAAAGAATGTCAAACGGCCAGCTGTTATTCTTCATTATCCAGCACCAAATTCACCATCGCGGGCAAATGACTATCCTTATGCGTCAGGCAGGGTTAACGGTTCCTGGTGTCTATGGCCCAGCCAAAGAGGAATGGGCCATGATGGGGATGGAAGCGCCGCAGATGTGATGATGAAAAGATCTCTGCTCTTTTTCCCATTCGTTTTAATTATTTTCGCAGCTTCGGCCCAGGCATTAAGCTGGGCCTACCCTTTCGTCGTCTGGGATGGAAATGTTTATGAAGTGACAGATGAGAACGTGCCGGAGAGCCAAATCGGAGAAAATATTGGCGAAGTAGAAACCCGGCCTGATGACATGACGGGAGATTACTATGGGAATGCTTCCAATGAATATCAGATCGGCACAAAGTATTTTGAGATAAAGGATCTGCCAACTGACGAGGGCATAGCTGTTGAAATTGCAGACAGTGCATGGCAAAAAGCAGTCTTTGCCCATGAGGCGCCTTCTCATTGGATGGATGTGGTTCCTTATGTCCTCCTCACCCTTCTATTGCTGGCAGCTGCCATCGCTATTGCTTTCTACCTTAAGAAACGGAAATAAAACAGGTGCCTTCCCCGCTGCTGTACAATACGGGTCCAGGCATCTATTTTTATTCCCTTTTAAGAAATAATTCGTTCACATTTTTGCCGTAATTTCCTCTTAAGATTAGCCTTGTACCCAATTTGGCTAAAGGAGAGAATGTATGAACTTTTTAAAAAGATCTTTTTTAAGCGTGAAAGCCAGGAAAGGTAAAAGCCTGCTGCAAATTTTTGTTTTTACGGTCATTTGCGTCCTGGTCCTGGCCGGCCTATCCATTCAGACGGCCGCCAAAAAATCGGGAGACCTTGCCAGGCAGAAGCTTGGCGCCAATGTCACCCTGCAGGTCGATATGGAAAAGATGCGCGAGCAGATGCAGTCCCAGCAGACAAACGGAGAGCGCATGCGATTCCAGTCTGCCCCGATTCCTGCGGAAGCAGCAGAGGAACTGAGCTCATATGAACAAATCAAAGGCTATAATTTTTATTCTTCTACTACAGCCCTTGCTTCAAGCTTTGAACCAATCACAAATAATGAGTCAGGAACAACAGAAGAAGGCACCGCAGAATCAGCTGCTCCGGGCGGCAGGATGGGCGGCGGGATGGCCCAGGGAGACGTCAGCCTTCAGGGAGTAAGCTTTACTGATTCCACTGCGGAATTCATCGACGGGACTGCTTCTATCATCCAGGGTGAACATCTTACGGAAGACGACCTGGGAAAAAACGTTGTCCTCATTGAACAGACTCTTGCAGAAGAAAACGGACTGAAGGTGGGCGACTCCATTACAGTGGCCAATCCAAGAGATGATTCGGCCACACTCGATCTCCAAATCAAAGGTATCTATCAAACAGCTTCCACAGGCTCTGACCAGGGCATGGACTTTACCGCCATGATTCCATATAACAAGCTGTATGTGCCTTATACTAATGCTGCTGCACTGAAAGGCAGCGGCTATGAGGGGACCATTGACAGTGCCACTTACTATATTGATGATCCCGCTGATATGGAAAGCTTTGTCGCACAGGCGAAAAAGGAGAGCAGCATTGATTTTGAAACCTTTAAACTTGATGCAAATGATCAGCTGTACCAGCAGATGGTCGGGCCGATCGAGAACGTAGCAAGCTTTTCAAATAATATTGTTTATCTTGTCTCTATTGCAGGTGCCATCATTTTGGGACTGATTGTCATGATGTCGATCCGTGAACGCAAATATGAGATGGGCGTCCTTTTGGCAATTGGTGAACGGCGCTGGAAAATGGCCGGCCAGTTCATCGCTGAGATTCTTCTCGTTGCGGCGCTTTCCCTCGGAATTGCTACTTTCAGCGGCAATATCGTGGCCAAAGAAGTGAGCGACCAGCTATTGAATCAGGAATTGCAGTCAGCTGCGGAAACCTCAGAGCCTGAATCCTTCCGCGGCGGGGGAATGCGCTTTGGCGGCGGAATGCCGGGTATGCCCGGATTGCAATCAGAGCAGGCTGAAACCATTCAGGAATTGGACGTAAGCGTCACAGCAGACGATCTTGCCATGCTTGCAATGATTGGCATTCTGATTGCTGTCCTTTCTGCCCTGCTGCCATCCTTAACGGTTTTGCGCCTTCAGCCTAAAACGATATTGAGCAGACAGGATTAGAGGGGGGAAACAAAATGACTTTACTCAAATTTGAAAACATTAGTTATTGGTACAAGCAAGAGAATAAAAAGCATATGATCCTTGACAATATCAATGTCAGCTTTGAGAGCGGGGCTTTTTACACAATCATCGGCCCATCCGGTTCAGGAAAAACGACGTTCCTTGCGCTCGCCAGCGCCCTGGATGTTCCCAAAGAGGGAGCGGTAGTATATGAGGGGAAGGATATAAAGAAAATCGGGCTTACGAAATTCCGCAATAAGTATGTATCCATTGTTTTTCAATCTTACAATCTGCTTCCCTATATGACAGGGCTCCAAAACGTGATGACGGCAATGGAAATCACAGGGGCAAGCCATAAGAATAAAAAAGAATTCGCATTGAATATGCTGGAGCGTGTCGGCATCTCCAGCAGGCAGGCACAGCAGAAAGTGCTGACACTAAGCGGCGGCCAGCAGCAGCGTGTCTCGATTGCCCGGGCACTCTGCTGCGAAGCTGATCTGATTGTGGCCGATGAACCGACAGGAAATCTGGATGAAAACACAGCAAACGAAATTGTGAACCTGCTGAAGGACTTGGCTCATAACGAAGGGAAATGTGTGATTGTTGTAACCCATGACCAGAATATTGCTGAGAAATCTGACATTACGATCAAGCTATCAAAGGGAAAGATTACTTTGAACAAAAGAGAATGTGCTGAAACCCTGGTCTGATTGCTGCTGAAAAAACAGGAAAGGTGCCTGGCCCACGCTGCTTTACAGCTCAGAATGGGTCAGGCACCTATATTTATTCTTTCTCCCCCTGCTCTAACACCACTAGCAAATCTCCCTCATTTAGTACAGGCTTTTCGCTGAAGGTGAAAAAAACAAGGCTGCCGTTCTTTCTTTTTACGCATAGCGGAATTCTGTCCGTTTCCGTTTCTTCTTTTTCCACTGTCTGCTTGCTGTCAATTTCGATTGTCTTCAGTTTATAGCCGATATTGACCATTCTGTTCAGCTCAGTAAAGGTCGCTTCTTCTCCAAACAGCAGATGTGCTTTGAACGCGGTGGAGATTTCCTTATGCTCGGTTTTCCTTTCTGCTGTCGGCAGCGAGAAGGTATGGTTATATCCGAATTCAGGAAGATAGGTTTGGCAAACAAGCGCGTTATAGGCTGCATCCCCTTTCATAGCCAGGAGGAAATTATACGGGCTTTTGTCTATTTCGAAATCGCTGTGCTCTGAAAGAATCTCCCCCTGATAGGTCGGAATTTCCAGCTTTTTTGCAAGGAACAGCCGGTCAGCGGACGTGTCTGTGATCAGGGCGGAAACGTTTATCTCCTTCAAATGCTTAGCGAAGGCAATCGCAAAACTGCTCGCCCCCACCATCAGGACGCCTGAAGACTCAGGATTTGCCAATTTCAGCTTCCGGGCAATCGGGCCGATGGAAAAGCCATGGGCGCACACCGTAATAAAAACAAGGGCCAAGGTGAGCGGCGTGAGTATCGTTGCATTTGAATAGCCATCTTCTATTAATAAAGCGGCAAAATACCCTGAAACCGTCAAGGCAACGATTCCCCTCGGCGCAATCCAGCTCACGAGTGTTTTTTCCTGCAGTGTCAGTTCTGTTCCGATTGTGGAAAGCCAGATAGACACCGGCCTGATAAGAAACAGCATAGTGATGACAAATAAAATGATCGGCCACGTGAAAACGTCCATAATCGTCTCTCTTGTCAAAGAGGCCGTCAATAAAATAAAAACAGTAGAAGTCAGCATAACCGAAATGTTCTCCATAAAATGGCCGATGCTTCCGATTGAATGGACATGCTTCTTCGTCCGGGCGAGCGTCAGTCCCATTACCGTCACAGCCAGCATCCCAGTCTCATGCATGATTCCTTCGCCAAGCGCGAAGCAAATCAGGACAAAGCAAAAGATCAGAGGTGATTTCAAGTATTCAGGGAACAATCCTCTGCCCACCAGGAAGCTGACAAGCAGCCCTATTACAAGACCGATTAAAGTCGCCAGGAGGGCCTCGATAAAAAACGGAATGAAATCTTTAAACTGAAAAGGTCCATCCAAGGTAATTTTGATAATTTCATAAGCAAATAAGGCCAGTAAAGGACCAATCGGATCTACAATGATTCCTTCCCACTTCAGAACCGAAGAGACCCGGGCTGATAATTTTGCCTGCCTGAGCAACGGGATGATGACTGTAGGCCCGGTCACTACAAATAATCCGCCGATGATAAAGGAAATTTCAAGATCCAGCCCGGCAATATAGTGGGCTGCTAAAGAACCGCCGATCCAGGCAATGAGTGCTCCAAGTGTTACAATGCGAAAAACAGACTTGGAAATGCCTTTCAGCTCGCGGATATCAAGGCTCGTACTGCCCTCAAATAAGATCAGTGCAACAGCAAGAGAGATAATCGGGCTGTACAGCTCCCCCAGCCCTTCCTGCGGATTGACCAGACCCAACACCGGGCCGATTAAAAGCCCGGCAACCGTCATGATTACGATGGATGGCCACTGAATCCGCCACGCAAGCCACTGCGAAAACATACCGAGTACAATCACAATAACAATGCTCATTAAAGTAAAATCTGGTTGAATCTCAATCACCTTCTCCAATTGGCATATTTTTCACTTATCACATACCGGAAAGTTTACCAAATTAATGGGCGTTATAGAAATAGATTGGCTTCAGATAATGATTTGGACTCATTTCATATAGAAAAACATGATGGCCGTTACTTCAGATTGCAGAAAGGTAAAATAAGGAAAAAATGAGTCTTAAAGTGGTAATGCGGATAAGTCCTGCTTCAATCTTGATCATTGGATTCCTTATAGGGTTTTTTAATGCCGGTTCTCCAATAGAATCTATTATTCGGGTTTATACATAGAAATGCCGGGCCCCAATCGCTTAAAGCTTTGCGAAAAAATGGAGGCCCGGCATCAAGATCAGTGTGTACTCGCACATATTGCAAAAGGGCAAACCCGCCGAATCTCACCGCAGCATCGCCAGGCTTACTTCTTTTCCCCATCGCAATTCAGGCTGCATAAGCTGCTTTCAACAGCAAAATGCCCTATCTGATAGTAGGGCATGCTATGCTATCTCCTTTTCGCCACTTCTGCTCTATTCGGGGCCAGCGGAGGCTGTTCAAGCCACTTATTTTTCACCATAATATCAAACCAGTTTTTTGTGATCACCAGGTTCTGCAGAATGGTTGCTTCGTATGTAGTGACCAGGTCAGTTCTCATTGATGATGCCAGGCCTGCACCATGGTAGTTTTGGGCCGATTGAAATAAGAATCCCATATGATACATGATCAATTTATCGGAAAAAGGCGATTCCGCTGATATAGTAACTTCTGTTTCCCAGGACTTTGGCACCGGCAGATTATCTGTCTGCATGATCTTGGAAAGAGATTTGATCTGGTCATCGGCAGTCTTCTCAGAACTGGTTAAGAACTTTCTTACCTCTTCTGACTGGGCAATTTGACTGAAAGCAATCGAAAGAGTTTTGGCCATTATGCTCTTTTTGATGTTCATAGAAATACTGATAATCTCCGGCGCCGAAAGCGTTCTGCCTTTGCCGAAAAAACCGTCCTTGAAATCCTTGTTTGTGACAAGCTTCGGCTGTTCATCTGGATAAAATAACGGGTCCCTTTGGAAAAGACCTTTCTCGAGCAATAATTCAACGGTTTGATGATACATTTTTTTCGCATCTTCATCACATGCATCGTAAAATACTCTTAAGTCCTTTCTTACCGAAACGCCAAATGATGTGATGTGCCCCAGCAGTCCATGTGTAGTCATGATGTTTAAATAATTCAGGCAGAATGTATCTGTAAACAACCTCTGTTTCCCCGGGTACAAGTCGGTCTCACTAAACCCGACAGGAACAGGAAACCCCTCATTCTCAATAAACGCCTTAATCTGCGCCTTTTGCCGTTCGAATATCATGATCGCTTCATTAAAAATGCTTCTGATTTCTTCATCCTCAATAATGGAGTACATATATCTATTTATAATATCTACCGCAGTTCCGTTTATGTACTCCCCCCACAAGGAACCGATTTCAGAAGATGTCAGTTTCAATTTTTCCTTATCCATATCCAATCACCTCGCGAATATTATGTCCATTTTTTAGAAAGTCATCATATTTATTGAAGTGATTTTTTATGGCAATGGCTGAAGGAAACTTTTTATGGATAACAGGCCTTAAATGGGTTGCTGATATACAGACAATAAAAGGATTTCACGGAACGTACATCCTTCTCCTTTTTAACGATATAATATATCTAAGATTTATGACGAAAACAAAACATATGGAGTGCGAAATGAAAAGCAAAAGCAAAATAATTACTTCATTCTCACTTGCCTATTCGGTTCAATTAGCATCTGCTTTTTCCTTAACCACTTCTCAACTAATGATTTTCGTTTCAGCCGCTGCCTTTCTGCTATTTGGAATTGGATTGCTGATAAAGAAATTTTTAAATAAAAATAATTAGATCCATCAGGATTACCATTCATTAGCCAAAAAAAAAACGCTCGATTATTGTGAGCGTTTTTTCTGCTGTCACCGGATATATCAATTCTTCCGCTTGAATTATGCTTATCAACCTATGATGGCAGTGATAGCCAAACTATTGTTTTCGATTATTTTAAATATGCCTTCAACGTCTCTTGAAGTGTCCCCTTTGTTTCAGCATCCTTCTCAAAGCGGATGCCGGCACGAACCATCTTTTTGACAAGATCCGGCCTCAGCCCGGTAAGAATGGCCTTGGAACCCATCATGCCCACTCCAGCCAGGACCTTTTCAAAATCATCCATCACATCTTTTTCCATCATGGCGATGCCTGAAAGGTCTATAACTAGTGTCTGGATCCTTGTAGCTGCAATTTCATTTAGAACCTTCTCTTCTATTATTTCAACTCTGTATGTATCCATCGAGCCAATCAGAGGGAGGACAGAAACCGTCTCACTGACCGGTATGATAGGTACAGAAAGATGTTCAACCATTTCCCTCTGTTTAAGAAGCATTGTATCTTTATATTTTGAGTAGCTTAAGAAGAAATTGTTAAGAAACTGGTCAATCTGGTCATTCACCGCTTTTTCCAGCTCAAAAAAATCAGAAGCTGGGATCTTTTCATCTCTTGCCTCATTAAGGCTGCTGATAACCTGCCATGTGGTTCTTCTTATGGCCTGGACCCATTCCAGTTTCAAAGAAAGAGTTAAAGAATGCCCTGCCCAGGCAACCCCTTCTTCCTGAGCAAATGCGATAAGGTCCTTTTCATTGTGGTCAACAATAAAGTAAATTAATTTCCTCGCATTTTTTAGAAGGTCAATATTCCCCTTATTTAAAATCTCATTGATCTTCCCCGAAACATTCACAGCTTCAGACAGCAGTTTGTTTTCAAACTCTTCCCCATGGTTGTTAATAAATTGCACTAACTCATCCTTCAAGATTCGTTTGATACTCATTACTACATCCCCCTACTATGACTTATGAATAAAAAACATTTACTTATACCCCGATATTATAGCAGTTAAACCAGTTTTTTTGGTTTTTTGGGCCGGGGGGTCGGGTCCCTTGGCTCGGCCGAAAATAAGTGAGCTTGTCCCCTTTCTCCCTTTAAAGAATTTGAAGAAGGATATTGGCTTTATAAAGCGAACCTACTATGTGACAGTTCTTTTAACTAGGAGGTTTCATATGAAACTTGGGGCATTTTCTATTAGTTTAAACGTTAAAGACATCAACAACTCAAAAGCATTTTATGAAAAATTAGGATTCCATGCTCTTGGGGGCGATATCACCCAGAATTGGATCATTATGAAAAATGAAAGCTGTGTGATTGGGCTATTTCAAGGCATGTTCGAGAAAAATATTCTCACCTTCAATCCAGGTTGGAATCATAATGCAGAAAATACCGATTCATTCACAGACGTACGCGAGCTCCAAAAGCGGCTGAAAGAAAATGGAATCCACATTCTGTCTGAAGCAGATGAAACTGGCGAAGGCCCGGCGCATATAACCATTGAAGATCCTGATGGAAACCCCATCCTGATTGATCAGCATAGATAATCGGACCAAGAATAGAGGGGCCAGCAACTTATTTCCACCTGGATATATATACCTGGAAAAACCAAGGGGTCAGGTCCCTCAGCCCAATTGGGAGTTAAATCAATCGGTCCTATGAACAGAACTGCCGGCGATCCACCCTATGACATTGGCTAGCTGACACTTTATAAATGCCATGATGGCAGGAATTAGCCTCAACATGGTTTGAAATAATTGAAGTATCGCTTCAATTAATTTAAATATCAGCCGGATTGATTCAAAACTTTGTGGAGGGGTACAGGTCCCTTAGCTCAAGCGGGCCCTGGCACCTGTCCTTTCAGCCTATATTTGCGATTTTCCAAGCATCTTTGCGAGTTTTTTAATATATTTGCGACTTCCCAGTTTTATTTGCGACTTTCAAAATATATTTGCGTCTCTCCCGTTTTGAGGGTCAGATAAAACCCCTAGCTTACTCTCAGCGGCTCTTCATTTCCACCCGGATGCCCGATTCCAGAAGCAGGTTCTTTCTTCAAAGCGATAAACAAAATCATCCCAATAATACAGGCCGTACCCGCCCACTGAAAAACACCAAAAGGCTCCTTCAGCCAAAATACGGTTGTCAGAACAGCCGCAAGCGGCTCGACGCTGCCCAAAAGGCTGGTTTCCTTCGGCAGCAGGCTTTGCAGGCTTTCTATATAAAACCAAAATGCAATCATCGTCCCAAACAGGACCACAAAGACTAGATACACATAAGCTTCTCCCGTTATGCCCTGGAAGTCCATTCGCCAGGGAGGATGGACAAAGCTCAGCGCGGACCCGCCGATCATCATTGCCCACCCGACAATGACCAGGGAATCGTATTCCTTAAGCAGCGGTACAGCATACAGCGTATAAAAGGCCAATGCCGCCCCGGACAAAACTCCCCATACGATCGCTGGCACCGGCACAGATAACTGCGAGATGGAGCCGTTCGTCAGCAAGAAGAAGCTTCCGGACAAAGCCAAGGCAATGGTCAGCAAATCTCCCCGCGTCAGCACCGTTAGTTTGCGGAGGACCAGGTATAAGATGATCATTACAGGAGCCAAGTACTGCAGAAGCGTTGCCACCGCGGCATTTCCATGCTCGATCGAAGCCATATAGGTGTATTGGACAGCAAGCATTCCGAGCAGACCAAAAATAATCAAACGCAGAGCCGAGCTTTTCTTTTTCCATACACCAAGAATCTGGGCACGATCTTTGGCAAAGCATTGGACGGCTAAAAGCAAACCCCCTGCAATGAGCAGCCTTACGGTCACCAGCCAATCCACATCAATCTGAAAATCCTGAAATAGCTTCTTGGCCGCTGTACCGCCAACCCCCCAAAACATCGCGCCCGTCATAACAAGAAGTATTCCCTTACGCCTGTCCATGCTTGATTCTCCACCTTTCAAAGCCATGGGGACAGGTCCTCTGGCCCAAAATGGGCCAAGGGACCTGTCCCCCCGGCCCAACTCCGTCTTAATAACCCAGCCTATAAACAATCTCCCCATCAATTACCCGGCCGTCAGCCTCAAATCCGAGCTTTTCATACATTTCCTTCGCCCGGTCATTCTCCGGCTCGAAGCTCAAGTAGATGACCTGGTGATCCTTATCTTCCTTGATCCGCTCAATCAGCTTCTCCATCGCCGCTTTCCCATAGCCTTTGGACTGATATTTGGCGTCGATCATCAGGCGGTAGATCCAGTATTCCTTATTGTCGAAATCCATGCAGTACATTGTGAAGCCTACCAGCTCTTCCTCATGGTAGATTGCCAGGCAATTGCACTCCGGAAATGCCTTCGCCTGTGCCAGCGAGAACAGATTCGTCGCGACAAATGACTTCTGCTCTTCCGCTACCTTTAAATCAATCACATCAAAAAAGTTATGTCTGTCTACTTCTTTTAAAAAAATCATCATATCCTCCTGCATTTATGTATTTTGCTTTGTTCTGCTGACAAACTCTTGTATGACCCGATTATGCTCATCCTTCCGCTCCGTAAATTCCCCGCTTGTATATTCATCTATTACAGACCGCCAAAACCCTTGGGCAGGCTTGTTTTTCTCAATCTGGAAAATCTCCCACCTGCCTTTGTGCAGTCCAAAGATATCCTTAGCCACCTGCTTCCCAAGGCCTTCCCGGCGGTATTTTTTCAAAATAAAAAACTCGTTGATGGAGAGAGATTCGCTGTCTTCTGCCACCAGCACAAAACCGGCATAGTGCCCATTGAGCTTGATTACATATGGGTAATGGCCCTCTTCCGTCCAGTAGTCTTGCAGCGGATACTCGCTAAATCTCCCATTATCCCCGACATGCGCATCGATGAACTCGGAAAAATCGTAAATATAAAACTGGAATAAGTTCAGGAGCGCTTCCTCATGCTCCGCTCCTGCTTTGATGATTTCGTATTCCATCCCTTAGCACCCCTCTAATTGGCATCTTCTGTATATTCACCGCGATATGTTGGAAATCCTGCTATACAAAAAAAGACAGCCGGGCGGTATCACCTAGTTGTCTTTTGAGGGCGCATCTGCGCATATATTCAGTTCCAGGCGCTCATGCCGCCTTTTACATTCGTAATATATTTAAATCCTGCCTTTTTCAGCAGTTTACCTGCTTTATTGCTTCTCATCCCGCTCTGGCAGATGACGACCACTTCTTTATCTTTGTCCAGCATGTTTGATTTGCCATGAAGCTCATGCAGAGGGATGTTTTTAAATTCCTTGATATGATTGGTTTGAAATTCCCTGCTGGTCCGGACGTCGATAAACTGTTTCTTTTTATCCTTTAACTCGCCCTTTAGTTCAGCGGCTGTAATCTGCCTGATCCCCTTTGCCGGCAGCATCCGCTGCAGCAGCAAGAATACTAATAGCCCGATCAGCAGATAGTTTAGATATTCCATCAAGGCTTCCTCCTCATTGTTTTTTAGGGTATGAAAATTTATCTTAGCCCCGGTTCCAGACCTCTTCTTCCAGAATGCTGTTCTGCCATCTCATAGCTCACAACCTGGAATCCTTTCTTTCTCAAAAACCGGATGCCCAGGTTCAGTTCCAGCCGGTCAGAAGCGATCACATGGATTTCGCCTGGACTGATTTCATTATAAAAACGCCCTAAATAGGCATAAGGTATATCTACAGAATCACAGTTCATATCTACAGCTTTGTTATTATAATCCCTGATATCGACTGCGGTCAGACCAGGATCATTGCCGGATTCAGTGCAAGGGACATGGGGAACAGGGACATAGCGCTTATAAAGGCTAGCTGCTAAACCGACGAATATTACCATCATGATTGAAATAAGCATACCCACCACCCTATATTTAGGTTATGGTTTAATAATATACCCCCACAGGTATAAAGTCAAGCGTGGTAAATCCAAAACGCCGGATAGAATAAAAGAATTTTTCCAATAAAAAGAGGGCCGTTACAGCCCTTTCCTATTAGGTAATCACCAATCCATAAACTTGTAAATCGCCTTACCTTACAGCGCACCGGTTCGGCCCTGTTTCCATTTCGCTCTGCTCGTCCGCTTCCGGCTCTATTTTCCCCATATTGGTTTTCCTGATTTTCTCATAAGAGTTTGGCTGCGGAGGAAGATTCTCTGTCACGGCTTTCCGGAAGCTTTCTTTGCTTTCAATGTTGAGGCCGTGATTTTGCTTATATAAAGTCCCCAGTTTCGCTGACACACTGCCGTCTTCGTTCATTTCCTCAATCGACATATAGTGGGCCGGCAGCACAACGACATCATCATGAATTTCTTTGTACCGGGAATACAGGGTTTTCCTCAAATCCTCGGCCCAGCCCCCAGCCTTTCCGGCCAGATCCGGGCGGCCGATTGAATCAATGAACAAGATATCCCCTGTCAGAAGATAGTCTCCATCGACAAGCAAGGATGTGCTGCCGATCGTGTGGCCGGGAGAATAGAGCGCCTTGATTGACACATTGCCGATTGAGATAACATCTCCATCCTGCAGTTTATTGTAAGAAAACCCCACCTCTTCCGCATCCTTCGGCGGGAGATAATAGTCAGCGCCCGCCTCTTCGGCAAGCTTTCTTCCCCCTGAAATATGGTCCGCATGAAGGTGGGTATCGATAAGAGCCTTAAGCGTGACGCTGCTTTCATGTTCCCGGATAAAATTCTGGTATTGTTCACTCATCCGGTTTGTGTCTACAATCGCCCCTTCTCCATTCGAAATAATGAGATAAGACAGACAGCCTTTCCCGATCCGGACAAATTGATAGATCGAACCTCCGCTTTTCAGATCAGCGATCTTGATCGGCTCAAGATGCTCACTCCATGCTTTCATACCGCCCTCAATGGAATAAACATCCGTAAATCCCGCTTTCCCGAATTCCTCGGCCTCCTTTTTAGAGGAATTTCCTTTTGCACAAACAACATAGATTTCCTTATTTTTTGGAAACTTGTCCAGAATAGGTTCGACCCCCTCTTCTGTCACCTTCTTATAAGGGGCATTCAGTACTTCTACATTCTTCCCCTCGATCTTCCAGTCATCAAAAGCATCTGTGCTCCTGGCATCCACGATGAAAAGCTCTTCTCCACTGATCACTTTTTCAGCAAGTTTTTTTACTGAGATTGTTTTTACAGACATATGCAAATCTCCTTCCAGGCAAAAAATTCCCTCATGCCTTTACTCGTTCTTATACGCTTTTATTCAAGCAGCCGATCAGGCGCTCTTCAATATCTTCAGCCATTTCCTGCAGGGGCCTTTGGTCCAGTATGCTGATGAGGGCTGTCGGCCGGGGCAGGCCGATTTTCGTTTGGCCTTCTTCTTTATACACAACAATTTTGCAGGGCAGAAAGTATCCTGCAAGTTTAGTTTCTTTCAGTATCCGCTCGGCTTCTTTCGGATTGCATACCTCAAGGACGATGAACTCTTCATCCAGATGGCATCCTTTTTCATCGAGCTTTTCCTTGATATCAAATGTCCATAGAACACCGAATTTCTCCTCTTTCAGATTGTTCTCCAATGCTGCAATCGCATCCTGTATGGATTTTTGGGTGGTGACTGTGTAATGAAAATTCATCGGCCTTCATTCCTTTCTTTTAATAAAACTTTATATTGGCTTGTATTTGCCTATGCTAGAATACTAGCAGGGGTATTAAACTATGCCCTTATTCTGCCCGGAAGTAAACTTCTTATTTTTTTTCAGGACAAAAGGACCCTTTTAACAAAAACTTAACAGAGAGCATGGATACTGTAAGAAAGGAGTGAAGGAGTATGGCTGATATCGGAATATGGTTCGCTTTGACTGCGGGGATATTATCGTTTTTTTCTCCCTGTGTGTTTCCGCTTCTGCCCGCTTATGTCACACATCTGACTGGCGGGACAATCGAGAATGCGAAAATGCAGGTCGAGCGCAGCAAGCTTTTCGTCCGGTCTTTCGGATTTATTATGGGCTTCAGCCTGATATTTATTACATTGGGGGCGTCTGCCAGCCTGCTGGGACAGGTGCTGGCTGATTACCGGATTTATGTCATGCAGGCGGCCGGACTTCTGATCATCATTTTTGGATTGCAGATGGCGGGAATCATAAACATCAAGCTGCTGATGAAGGAGAAGAAAGTGCAGGCAGACCGTAAGCCAAAAGGGCTCTTCAGTTCTATCTTATTGGGAATGGCCTTTGCCAGCGGATGGTCCCCTTGTGTCGGACTCGCCCTGTCATCGATCCTGCTTCTGGCAAGTTCCCATGATACGCTCATCCAGGGGGTCTACCTGCTGACCGCGTACTCTATAGGAATGGCAGTCCCTTTCCTGCTCATTTCCATCGTCGTTTCTTATTCACTGAAAAGCATCAGAAAGATCAACAAGCATTTATCAAAGCTGGCCGTCATTAATGGCGGCATCATGATCGCTCTCGGGCTGTTCATTTTAACAGGGCAGATGCAAAAAATCAGTGCCTGGCTTTCCGCCTACAGTTTATTTGAATTCTAGAAATGGGGTAGCACATGGATAACAGCTATTTAATCGGCAAAACCGTACTGGTTGTAGAAGATGACCCGAAAATCCGGAAACTGGTGAAAATCTATCTGGCCAAAGAAGGCTATGAAGTGCTGGAGGCGGAAACCGGGGCAGAGGCGAAGGACAAGATCCTGCAATATGACCCCTGTCTCCTGATTCTCGACCTGATGCTGCCCCTGGTAAGCGGGGAAGAGCTTTGCAGATGGGTAAGGGCCGACCAGAAAAGCATGGTCCCGATCATCATGCTGACGGCAAAAGCATCCGAAAATCAGCGGATAGCAGGTTTCAAGCTTGGGGCGGATGACTATGTGGTAAAACCGTTCAGCCCGGCAGAACTGATGGTCAGGATTGAGGCGGTGCTGCGCCGGACAGCAAGCCGGTGCGGAAAGCTCAGCTTCGCCGGCCTGACCATCAAGCCTGTAAAAGGAGAAGCCCGCTTTAACGGCGTACCGCTTGAACTGACCAATTTTGAATTCAAATTGCTTCATATGTTCATGAAGCATCCTGAACAAATCCTTTCCCGTGAGCAGATCCTGAACTTCATCTATGAACATCAGGAAAAAGCGGTAACCGAAAGGACAATCGATGTCCACATCAAGCATCTGCGCGAAAAAATCAAAGAGAAGACACCGAACGAATATATCCACACAGTCAGGGGGATGGGATACAAATTTGAAGCATATTAAAAAATACGCCCAGCTCCTGATGTCCAAGCTGATTGCCGTCAACAGCCTTGTCATCGTCATCGTCATCCTGATCGCCGGCCTGTCTGTAAACAATTATGCCTGCTATCTGGTCAATGCGAAGGAAATAGAAGGCCAGGAATTCGTCCGGACATTGGGGAGGTTTCTCCTTGCTGCCAGCATCATCGCATTCCTCCTCGCAGGCTTTGTCCACTATCTGTCTGTCAGAAGGATCCTCCGGCCCATCCAATCTATTTCAGAGGCTGCTGTCGAGATTAATGCCGGGCAGTTTCCTGATAAAATTACCCCCCGGCCTTCAGGGGAAGTCGGCCAGCTTGTGAGCAATTTCAACACGATGGCAGAATCCCTGAAATCAGCCCAGCAGCAGCGTGATACCATGCTCAGGGATATTTCCCATGAACTCCGGACCCCCCTGACAAATATCAACGGATACCTGGAAGCACTGCAGGGCCGGGTCATCGAAGGGAATCCGGAATTATTCGGCTCCCTGCTGGAAGAATCGCTCCGCATCACCCGGATCGTCGAGCTGATCACCGAACTGGATAGATGGGAACGGGGCAATGTCTTCCTGGAAAAATCATTTGAACCCGTCAGGCTGGATGAGATTCTGTCAGAAACCATTTCCGCGTTCAAGCTGAAATTGGATGCCCGGTTCCATGAAGTCCACATACATCTGGCCCCTTTTGCGATGGATGGCCACAGGGACGGGCTGAAGCAAGTGTTCACCAATATGCTTCAGAATATTGTTGACTATGATACAGGCCATTTGCTTGCGATTGAATCAGAAATGGTGCAAGACCGCTGTATGATTCGGTTTATACATCAAGGCGAGTTCATTGATCCCGGCGAAAAAGAGCTGATTTTTCAAAGATTCTACAGACTGGAGTCCTCGCGCACGAAGAAAGCCGAAGGGGCCGGGCTTGGGCTGTCAATCAGCCGGAAAATTGCAGAGGCGCATGGAGGGGAGATTGGAGTGGAGACAGACGGCACCCATCACACCTTCTGGATTGCCTTTCCTGCCGGAGAACATGACTAACGCTATAGAATCGGGTGAGAGATTTGTCTTACGTTAATATCGGCAGCTTCAGCATGCAGGTGGAATGGCTTTCTGTTGCTGTGGCGCTTATCACAGCATCATTGCTTTTTCGGCTGATCATGAAAAAGAAAACCGGGGATTGGCATTGGAACGCTTTTTTTGCTTATATCGTTGTCTGGAAAGGAAGCTATATCTTCTTCCATTTTGGACTTTTCCTCCAGAATCCCCTTTCTGTCCTATTCTTTAACGGAGGAATCAAAGGACATACTTTAGGCATCATTACAGTGATTGTCTATCTTTTTTTACAGCTCAAAAAGAACAGCCTGTTTCCTGATTTGCCAATCTTATTCAGTCTGTTCTTTTTTATATATGAAGCATTCATGAGCTATTTGGAGGGCGACCCTGTCCATTTACTAGCCCAGATTTTGTTTACCTTAAGCTTCATCATCTATCTGCAGCTCCGGAAGCCAGAAGGATACAAAGAGTTCAAACAGGTATTTCTCCTGTTTCAAATGATGCAGGTCCTGATCATCAGCATTTTCGGCACCATCATCTCTGTGGACCTGTACAGCTTTGCAGGGATCGCACTTTTTATTCTTTTTTCATATAAAAGGGAGGTTTGCCGCAATTGAAAAAAAATATAATAGCCGCCAGCATCATGGCCATCGCGATTGCCATTGTGCTTGTGAACGTATGGAAGTCCAGCCCGCCTGAAGAGCCGGCCCAAACCAGCACAGAAGAAGCAGAAAGCCCGCCAGCATCATCGGCCCCTGAAGAAGGGGCCGTTCCTCCTGACTTTGAACTGACAACGCTTGCCGGGGAAACTGTCCGGCTTTCCGATTATAAAGGCCAAAAGGTCATATTGAATTTCTGGGCAACCTGGTGCCCGCCCTGTAAAGCTGAAATGCCGCATATGCAGAAATTCTACGAAGAAAACAAAGACAAGGACGTTGAAATCCTTGCCGTCAATTTGACCAATGCGGATAACGGCACAAAGGCCATTGAAAGCTTTGTCCAGGAATACGGGCTAACCTTCCCCATCCCTCTTGACCAGGATGGACAGCTCGGCGTGCAGTACCAGGTATTCTCAATCCCTACCAGCTATATCATTGACAGCAATGGGGTTGTCAGCAAAAAAATCATCGGGCCGATGGACGAAGAAATGATGAAGAATCTGGTGAAATGAAGCCAGGGGGACAGGTCCCATGGCCCAAAACGGGCCACGGGACCTGTCCCCCCGGCTCTTTTACACTTTCAATGTCCGCTTCAAAAACTCCCTGGTCCGCTCCTGATCAGGGTTGTTGAAGATCTGTTCAGGACTTCCTTCTTCCGCAATGACTCCTTTGTCCATAAAGACGACGCGGTCGGATACTTCTTTAGCGAATTCCATTTCATGGGTGACGATCAGCATCGTCTGGCCCGAACCGGCCAGTTCCTTCATGACTTTCAGAACTTCTCCCACCATCTCCGGATCAAGGGCCGATGTCGGCTCATCGAACAGCATCACATCAGGCTCCATGGACAGGGCCCGCGCAATGGCGACACGCTGCTTTTGCCCGCCTGACAGCTGCCTTGGCTTGGCATTGATATACTGCTCCATGCCCACCACTTTCAAATATTTCATGGCGACTTTTTCCGCTTCTTCCTTAGAACGTTTCAGGACTTTCACCTGGCCAACCACACAATTGTTCAGGACATTGTGATTATTGAAGAGATTGAATTGCTGGAACACCATCCCTAAGTTCTGGCGGTAAGCAAAAATATCATGCTTATCGTCAAGGATGTTCTCGCCATTATAAATAATCTGGCCGCCGCTGGGCTTTTCCAAAAGATTGATGCAGCGAAGGAGGGTCGATTTACCGGAACCTGAAGAGCCGATGATCGTGACCACCTCTCCTTTGCTGACTGAAAAATCGATGTCCTTCAATACCAGATTTGTGCCGAAGGATTTGCTTAAGTGCTGAACTTCAATGACTTTTTCCATGCTCGCTCCCCCTTCCTTTACAGATTATTTTCACCTTTGCCCAGCAAATCGAAATTGTCAGGGCCGTCTAACTTCCGCTCAAAATAACGCAGGATTCTTGTAACGATGAATGTCATGACAAAATAAATCACGCATGCCACAAAGAATGACTCAAAGTATCTGAAATTATTCCCCGCGACCGATTTGGTCATGAAATATAATTCCGATACTGATATAACATTAAGGACAGATGTGTCCTTGATATTGATGACAAAGTGGTTGCCTGTTGCCGGCAGGATATTGCGGATGACCTGCGGGAGCACAACATTCCACATCGTCTGATAATGATTCATCCCGATGGCCTGGGCCGCTTCAAACTGCCCTTTATCAATGGAGACAATTCCGCCTCGGACAATTTCAGCCATATAGGCACCTGTATTGATGGATACAACAATGATGGCCGCTGCCAGGACATTGATGTCAACGCCGAATGCCAAAGCGGATCCATAATAAATGACCATCGCCTGGACGATCATCGGTGTTCCGCGGAAAAATTCGATATATACCGAAAGGATGAAATTGATCACCTTCAGCATGATTTTTTTTGGTCCGCGCTCTGGTGCCGGGATGGTCCGGACCACTCCTGCCAATAAGCCGATGCCGGCACCGATGATAGTTCCGATCAAGGAAATGAGAAGCGTGATCCCAGCTCCCCGAAGGAACATCGGCCAGTTTTCCGAGATGATTCTAACGATCCAATCGAAGCTCATCTTTCTCCCCCTCTATATTCATCATAAAACCGACTGTAAGCTTACAGCCGGTTCTATGCGTGTCTTATTGTGCCGCTGGTTGGTTCTGAATCGCTTCATCCATGATAGTGGTACGATCTTCTTCTGAAATGCCTTTTAAGATCTCGTTGATTTTCTCTGTCAGTTCACTGCCCTTTTCAAGCCCGACAGCAATGGCTGTATCATCTTCGGAAGTTTCGAATCCTTCCTCAAAATCAACCATCGCAAAGTTGTCATTGGCAGCGGAAGCACTGACTGCCTCAGGACGCTCAGACACGTATCCATCGATGATTCCTGATTCTAATGCAACCCTCATCGCAGGGAAATTGTCCATCGCTGTTTCTTTGGACACACCATCGATCTGGTCGATCACGGAGTAGTGGAATGTATTCAATTGAGCTGTGATTTTAGCTCCGTCAAAGTCATTGAGGCTAGTCGCGTTTTCGTATTTCCCGCCTTTTTTCACAACCATAACAAGCTGGGAGTTATAGTAATTGTCTGAGAAATCGATTGTCTCTTTTCGTTCTGCCGTTGGGGACATCCCCGCAATGATGGCATCGATCTTGCCTGACTGCAGCGCCGGCACAAGGCCGTCCCATTCTGTCTTAACGATTTCTAAATCCTTGCCAAGTCCGTCAGCGATCTTCTTTGCAATCTCAACATCATAGCCGCCCGCATATTCAGCAGAGCCATTGATTTTTACACCGCCGTTGGAATCACCTTTCTGCGTCCAGTTGAATGGAGCGTAGCCTGCCTCCAGGCCAACCTTGAACGTATCACTTTCTGATGACCCTGAATCTGAACCTGAACTCGTGCTCGATCCGCAGCCGGCCAGCAAAAGCACTGCCGAAAGCATACTTACTAAAAATAATGACGCTTTTTTCATGTTTTCTCCCCCTATATTTGTATGATGAGAACAAAATAAAAACGACCTAAGATTAACTTAGGTCGTTATATATATATGCCCATAAGTCCTCTTTTTTTCCCTAAATGAGATAGCACAACTCAATAAGCCGGGAAGCCCATTGAGACAGTCCTGCAGCTCTTAACTGCAGACCCAGCAGGCAATACTGAGATATATATGCCCGCTTCGGCGATATTTCCTTCTCCCTAGCATCATCGCTTCTCAAGCTCCGCTAAAGACTGTTAAACACCGCGCCTCTACCTCACTGGTAAAGTGAGGTCTTATTCAATTTTCTCTAATAGTCTACAACTATATAAATCATCTGTCAATCCTTCGTCCCGGGCATTATGTCAGGTATGATTTTCCTGGAGGTACCAATTCAGGCAAGCATTATTAGCAAAATCAAGGGCATTGTTAAATATGGTATAAGTCTTCATTTACATCAAGAACCACTATTTTCGCTATTAATAGTGGTCCTAGCTCCACTCTCTGAAACCGTTATTTGTGCTTTTTATAGAAATAGTGGTTCTAGCCCTCTACTCTGAAACCACTATTTGCGCTATTTATAAAAATAGTGGTCCTAGCTCCACTCTCTGAAACTACTATTTGTGCTTTTTATAGAAATAGTGGTTCTAGCCCTCTCCTCTGATACCACTATTTCCATTTTTCCCACGAATAGTGGTTCTAGCTCCCTCCTACGCAACCGCTATTTCCATTTCCCCTAGAAGTAGTGGTTCCAGGCCTCAGGATTGCATTCACTACATCCTGCTTTCTTTCGCAATACAGGCCAGAGGACCTGTCCCCCCGGCTCTTCTTTAATCCAGCACCTTTCCGGCATTGGCTAGAGCATGGCTGTAATCGCGCCAGTTTTTCTGCTCGTCCTGCGAGTAGTGGCTGCCCCATCCATTGGCTTCATCCACTTCCTGCAGTTTTTCCTTAAGAGCTGCATGGCGGGAATGCAGGTATTCATAGCCCAGGCATTTGTAATGTAAAAGCAGGATTTCACTGGAGTTCAGTCTGGCTACATTCCCAGAAGGATTCGCATTATGCCTCCCCGGATAAAAGTTGATTTCCTGGATTTCATTCGGGTTGAATATCTGCGGCTTATCGAAGTAAAAATCCCGCCTGCCGTTTTTAACTTGTTCACTCAATGGTCTATCACTGCTTGGAAAAAAATCAGATACCATATTATAGCCGGTCGGAATTACCAGTGTAGTCCCTGCTGCCGAACAGTCCTCTAAGTATTTCCGGAGATTGGGATGGTGCAGATGTTCATCTGTCTCGCACACAATCACCCAGTCGGCCTTCCCCCTGCTCCGTTTCCAAAAGTGATTGAACAAATTCAAGGCGGTCTTGATAAATGAGCCGCCCTGCGTCTCGAAATGCTCGACAGCCACTTTTGGATGAGAATCCAAAATCGATAATGACTGGTCTGTTGATCCATTATCAAAAACAAAATATTGATCTGCTATATCATCATAATGCTTAAAGAAAAACGGAAGCATCTTCTCTTCGTTCCAGCATAAGGTGTACACATGGATGATCAAATGGTTTTCTCCTTTCTAAACTTAAGCCTATTCTCTTTGCCAGAAAATATTAATCTCATTTAATATATGTAGTGGAATGTATTCTGTGTGAAGGGCATTTGAGGTAAAAAAGATAAAAAGGGGTCCATATAAATAGGACCCTACTTAAAAGCATTCTCCTTAACTGAATCTGGTCAATTCACTATTCACCAGGCTCCGTTTGCCGGCAAGCCGGCCATCGGCATCCAGTCCCCAGACAGAAATCAGGACTCTGTCACTGGAAGGGAAGAACCTGAATTCAAATAAATCGAAGTTGGCATAATAGGTCCTTGTGATGGTGGAATCCGGCGAACTTTCCGGCGCGAGCGGGTTCAGCTCCAGTGCATAGAGATTCTGGGTGTCAGTCAAATAATAGCCCTCTATCCGGACCGTTTCCTGCGTGTCACTGACATTTTCGATCACAACATAAAGCTGGGTAATTGGCCTTGATGCTGATGGCAGGTTGGCAATCGGCCCGGTAGTAACGAACGGCACTCCAGGCGGCACCCGCAGAAAAGGGATGAACTCAACCGGGCCTGGCCCGCCGATGTCATCCCCGCCAGGTGTGTTCGGTCCGGCGGGTCCCCAGTAATTGTTTTCCGCATTGACTGTTACAGCAGAGGCGTTGAATAAACCCCACTCTTCATTGCCGCTGAATGTGTTAAGCTGAATCACTGGCGGTGTCACTGCAGTAGCCTCGACGAAGATGCCAATTCTGTTTTCTAGAATCCTGTTCCTGGTCACCACTTGTTCTGCCGGGCTTCCGAGCCTCATTCCGGCATCAGTGGCCCCTTTAACGGTATTTACCGCGATTTCCACCCGGCCTCTTACTTCGGGGCTTGTCGTGATCCCTCTCTTCACATTGGCAGCACCTCCCTCAGGTGCCTCAATTCTATTCCCCCGTACAAAAACATTTGCCGTTTCTCTTTTTACAGCGACCGCAGTGCTTTCTTCACTCGGGGCTTGAATATTGTAAACCCGGTTATCCGCAAGTGTTACGTCATTGGCAAGCTGCTGCTGAGAGGTCCCCTCAATAGAAATGCCAATGGCCGGCGCAGAGGCACTCGCATGCCTGATCTCAGTGATTTCATTATCAGCTGCCCGAAGCCTTTCTATCGCACTCGTCCTGATTCCATATGTCCCTTCAATTGCCTGCCGGGCCGGTGTTCCAATTTCCCTGATGATGTTTCCGCGAATCTCTACATCACTCGGCGCAACAGCCTGGTCTATTAATCGGGTCCTGACTCCAACAGCTTCCGCGGAACCGCTGTAAAGCGGATTTGTGATCGTAAAGCCCTCAAGAACCACATTGGCTGCAGAAATCTCCACCACAATATTACGCTCTTCTGCACTGTTTCCATTCAAAAACGTCACTTCAGGCCCACCACTGGACCTCACTGTCAGCGGCTTATCAATCCTGATGAGTGCAGGACCTGTTATATCAGGCTCATCATAGGTCCCCGGGTTCACAATAATAATATCTCCAGGCTCAGCTTCATCAATAAAATCCTGAATGCGCTGGCCTGGATTCACGATGAATTCAGTCATAATGTTTATCCTCCTTCCTTATAAAATATGCAAGGAGAGAGGGAGTGCTTGGACAAGGCACTATTGATTGCTTGTCTGATAAAGAGTGCGAGCACGGTTTTACTGCAAAAACGGGTCTGGTCCGGCTGCTATTGCTAGAAACAGAGACACATCCAGGGATATGCCTCTATTAAGTACATTCACTTTCAATCTATTGGAAACTCTTTTGCATTTTTGCCCGCAAAGCAGCTGAAGCCCTCAAGCTTCTAAAGTGATCAGGAACAAAGAATCGACATACATCCACAAGACTTACAATCTATAAATTCCTATACAGCCAGAAAAAGAGCCGGAGGCATCCCCCGGCTCTTTCATTATTAATCCAAGTCTTCGATTGAATCAGCTTCCACATAAGAAGGAACGACAAGTCCTGTTTTGGCGCCTTCAAGGTTTTCACCAAGGCGTTCCATATCGTCGCCATACTGATCCAGATAATCTTTATGAGTCAGCGGAAGCCACGCGGATACAGTTGCATCTGCGTCACCATTAGCAACAGCTGTAAACATTGGGCCTGCATCCAATTGAACCATTTCCACATTATAGCCAATGCTCTCCAACACTTTCGCTACGACATTAGTACTTGCAATCTCTGAATCCCAGGCTACATAAGAGAGGGAGATGTCTTCCCCGCTTACTTCCTCTGCACCGTTTGTCCACTCGGCTACTTTATCGCTGTTGTCTTTCACCCATGTGTCAGCAGCTTCGGCAGGGTCTGTCCCTTCCTGGATCGCAACCATGACTTCACCGATGTCGTCATTTGTCCAGAAGAATTGGTCAAGCACTTTGTAGGCACTTGGCTGGTCTTCTTCCAGGCCTTTGCGTGTGAAGGTTTCGATTTTCTCTGCTTCACCATAGATCCCTTTAGGGTCTTCCAGATATTTCAGATCATACTTAGCGAACATCCAGTGCGGCGTCCAGCCAGTAACGATGATAGGCTCTTCATCTTTGATGGCGTTGTCCAGCTCAGCAGCCATGGCAGCCGAAGATGACTCAACCAGTGTATAGTCTTCCAGATTATCATACTCTTCCAATGCTTTATTGGTTGCCGACATGATTCCGGCACCAGGCTCGATGCCAGTGATTTTGTAATCCACTCCATCACCGATCGTGCTGCCTTCCTTTGTATCTTCAGAATCATTTCCGCAGGCAGCCAATCCGACAGACAATGCAAGGATTGAAGCCAATCCGGCCATACGCAATTTTTTCATAGTGTTTCTTCCCCCTTAGTTTTTAGTGATTCTTATATTTTGAGAAATCCGGTCAAGCACGATCGCCAGGATGACGATGGCAAGGCCAGCTTCAAAACCTGTACCGACTTTCAGCTGGGTCACGGCACGGTACACATCTGCCCCCAGTCCCGGCGCACCTACAAGTGATGCGATTACAACCATGGATAAAGCAAGCATGATGCTTTGGTTGATTCCGGCCATGATGGTGTTCATTGCCAATGGCAGCTGAACCTTGAATAATTTCTGGCTTGGCGTTGATCCAAATGCGTTAGATGCTTCTACAAGATCCTCCGGCACCTGGCGGATCCCGAGATTGGTCAACCGGATCGTCGGCGGCATCGAGAAGATGACGGAAGCAATGATACCCGGTACGACCCCGATCCCGAAGAAAATGATGGCAGGGATCAAATAAACAAAGGCCGGCATCGTCTGCATAAAGTCAAGGATCGGTGTAAGGAAGCTTTGCGCACGATCGCTTTGTGAAATCCAGATTCCAATAGGAATTCCTATGATGATCGATATAATGACCGATGCCAGGACAAGGGCAAGCGTATCGATCGTTCCATCCCAATAGCCGAGATTATCTATCAGCAATAAACCTATAGCGGTAAATAATGCTATCGTCCAGCGGCTTACCCACCAGGCCAAGCCTGCAAAAATCAAAATCAGCAGCAGTGCCGGGATCGATTCCAATACCATGACAAAGAATTCAACAACTGCTCCGATTCCATCTGTCAGGATGTCAAAGAACGGGCCCAGAATGTCTTTGATCCAGCTGACCGCACTATCTACCCAGCTGGCTAACGGAAGCTTCGGCAAAAATGTCATATGCTTTCCACCTCATTTCCCTGCTCTGCATTCAGATCAGACTCCAGCCCTGCAAGTGCACCAAGGACAGCGCCCCTTACAATGACTCCCTTGAGCCGTCCTTCCTCATTGATGACAGGCAGCGGCAGTACAGCCGTAGCCACCTGCTCGAACAAGTCTACGAGAAGGGTCTCCGGTTTAATGGGACTGAGATCAGTAATGAGGATTTCTTCAAGGGTCTGCTGGTTCTTGACGGCAGCTGAAGCAGCTTCGATTGTGACGGTGCCGAGGAGCTTCTGCTTGCTGTCAACAACGAACAGATGGGATATCCCTTCATTCTTCATGACCTTTACAGCCACACGCGGGCCGCGGTCAATGCGCACCATTTCAGGGCGTTTCATGACATGCTCTGCCGTGAGGACCTTAGAGAGGTCAACATCCTCAACAAACCGCTCCACATATTCATTGGCAGGGTTTGTCATGATTTCTTCAGGCGTCCCGATCTGGACGATGTTCCCATCCTTCATCAGAGCAATTCGGTCGCCGATGCGGAGGGCTTCATCAAGATCATGGGTGATGAAGACAATCGTTTTTTCCATCTTTTCCTGCAGTTCAAGCAATTCGTTCTGCATATCTTTGCGGATCAATGGATCGAGTGCACTGAACGCTTCATCCATCAGCAGGATGTCAGGGTCGTTCGCAAGGGCGCGGGCCAGGCCGACACGCTGCTGCATACCGCCGCTCAGTTCGCTCGGATAGCTGTTTTCATATCCTTTAAGGCCGACAAGCTCTAATGACTCCATTGCCTTCTGTCTGCATGCGGACTTTTCTGCTCCTTGGATTTCAAGGCCGTATTCAGTATTTTCGAGAACAGTTCGGTGAGGGAATAATGCGAAGCGCTGGAATACCATGCTCAGTTTCTTCCGTCTTACTTCCCGCAGCTCTTGGGGGTTGAGCTTAACGATGTTCTTTCCATCAATATGTACTTCTCCATCGGTCGGATCGATCAGCCGATTCAGCATCCTGACCAATGTGGATTTTCCGCTCCCGGATAATCCCATGATGACGAATATTTCCCCGGCATACACATCAAAGCTCGCTTTATTGACTCCGACGGTCATTCCGGTCTTTTCAAGGATCTCCCGCTTTGATTTCCCCTCATTCAGGAGTCTGACTCCCTGGCTTGGCGATTTACCAAAGACTTTCGTAACATTTTGGACGCTTATTTTCTTTTCAGCCATAAATCCACCTCTAAACTTTGTTTATACATGACGATTTCTGTCGAATCGAACTGTTTTTCCAGCGTACTTAAAAAGTATAAGGGACTTTAGTCTGATGAAACAAACCCGTTAATCCATCATATTCCATCAATAAAGTTCGTACAGTTTAAACTGTACGTTCTAAATTATCTTATTCTTAGATTTCTTCTAATATGCTCTCTTTCTCGCTGCTTGCATTTGCTTTACTTTAGTGAATGCAAACTTTAAAATGAATCAAGATGAAAGGATTAGCATAATTATCCTCTCATTTGTGACTAGAATGGTGGTGTATCATGCATAACGAAGAATTGGTCGCACAGGCACGGGAGAGAGTCATTGAATCTGTCGCGAGAAACATGCATTTATACGGAGTTCCCGCCTCTATCGGGCGTATCTATGGAACCCTCTATTTTGAAAATAAACCCATGACATTGGATGAATTGAAGGAAGAGCTCGAAATGAGCAAAACCAGTATGTCCACTGGTGTCAGGACCCTGCTGGAATTAAATATGGTTGAAAAGGTCTGGCGAAAAGGAGAAAGAAAAGATTTATACCAGGTTAAAGGGGATTGGTACCAGAATTTCATCGATCGCTTTTGTACGCAATGGAGAAAAGGAACACAGATGAACCTGGATGCCTCGCTTAGATCACTCAAGGACCTGGAAGAAGTCCTCTCACATACAGAAGATGATGAAACGGTAAAAAAAGCCGAAAACCATCTTCAAAAGATCACCTACGCCATCGAATACTATACCTGGCTCGACAAAGTCATCGATCTTTTTGAATCAAGGGAGATCTTTGAACTGACAAAGTCTGAAGATGAAAAAAAGGAAGAGTAGATGCTCTCCAAAAAGGTGCCTGCCCCATCAGGGGGCAGGCACCTTTTTTGTATTAGGGGATCAGGGGCAGGCACCGGCCGGTTCAAGCCCTTTTCTGGAGCTGGATACACAGCTGGCGATAGGCGTCTGATTCGCAGTCCATCCCCTTTTCATGGTAGGTTTTCGCCAGCCATTGCAGAGGTCTCGGGTCAGCCGGCTTCAGCTCCATTTCCCAGCTGAAGCATTCAACCGCTTTATCCAGCTGGCTCAGTTCAAAATACAGCTCCCCAAGCTGCTGCATATCGTCGGGATCTTCATAAAGCTTTTGCATCTTATCAATTTTTTCAACTATCAGCAGCTTCTTATGCTTGTCTTTTAATGGCTTCAGCCAATTTTGGATATATGGCAGCTCATGAGTATTCAGCATCGAAATGACAAACTTTTCAAGGAGTTTATCAGCTTTTTCAGGGAATGTGCTAGTATATCGCTTGATGAGGGGATACAGCAGTTCAGGCTGGACAGGCTGGTTATCCGGCTCCCACTTTTCCAGCATTTCCCCAACGGCATATATCTGAGAATCATCCAGCTGAAAAGCGCTGGTTTTCATCAGTTTGAAAACTTTATCAGCAGCATGGTTTTGTATATATTTTTCTAATAGATCCTTTTGCAATGGAAGGAAGGCAGACAATTGAAAAGATAAGGACTCTTGAATGTGGAGGGAATCTATTTCTGTATGGTGAGCAAGCAATTTTAAAAGATGGGCATAGCAGTCAGGTGAAGGTGACGCTATGAGTTTTTGTATGGATAAGGCGATGAGGTCCATCCAGCGGGACTCTTTTTCCAGCCGGTCAATAAGCTGCTGGAAGCATACGTCGTCCGCCCTCTGGGAATAGAGTGTTTTTTCTGCAAAGATGGGATCTTTGGCAAACAGCTCCTCAGGCTTTTCACTGTACCTCCATGCATATTTACTGAAGATCATATCATTGCTATGCGAAACAGCCAGACTCGTTTTTGGGGCAAATTCCATGATCAGGCGGATCATCTGGTAGCCTGAAAAATAGTCTCCATTGCGGCGGTATTCATAATAGACGGATTTAATTTCGTTGAACAGATCCCTTTTGGGTATCAGTGATTCGAAAAAGGTAAGAATAAATGACTTTTCCAGGGGGGTATATTGCCTTTCCAGCTTTTTTAGCAGCTGATTGAAGCTGATGCATTGGCAAGGGTGATTAGAAGAAAGCAATATTTTGATAAGCGGGTGGGGACTTTCAAAGATCATGCCTTTTTTAAAGGCGAGCTCAATGTAAGAATGGCGGCGGAGTTTCGTGGTTTTCACCGCTGTCAGGAAATGATATTTATAAAAGATAAGATAATAAACTTCATTTTTTTCACTGAACGCTTCAATTATCTGACCTTGCAGATAAAATGCTGCCCGCTCCGCTTTTAGACTGATCTGTTTTTTATGATCAAAAAGCAAGAATTGATTCTGGCTCATTTCAAATCCCCCCTTATTTCTGCTGCAAACAATAATTGATCTGTATAAAATAACCCTCTACCAGCATTTTAGCATACGTACGCGCCACACCCTAACTTCGGGTCCTGGCATACAAGTTCCCTCGCCCAGGCTGGAGCCACATTGCCAGGTGCCCGCCGCCATTTTTCCGGGCCGCATTTGATGATTGGTCATTGCATAGATGCTGCGTGCCTGGAAGCAAAATAAAAAACCTGCAGTGCAGGCCTATTTTTCCAGACGGAAGTCTCTCTTTTTTTCTTCTATAAATTCCGGTTTTTGAAACACACTATTGCCGTCCTGCCGGCTTTTCTTTTGATATTCACTGAAACCGGAGATTTCTTCTTCTTCCCAGATCCAACGAGTTTTCTTTTCCCCGCCGCTAACATAATACATATTATGGTTGATGCTGTTGCCTTCACTTTTCCTGAAAGGGCTGCTGATCAAGAGGCCCGATTCACCCGCAACCATGATATTATTCTCGATTGTATTATGTTTAGTATTGTATTGAATGAGCACTTGCCCGCCGTCCTGATATTCCTTGTCATTCTTATACATTACATTATCAGTAATGCTGGATTTAACCGTATTGCCTCTTTCTTCGTCATACCCGCCTATGGCAATGCCGGCACTTCTATTTTCAAAGATTATATTGTTGCGGATATTTATCCCGCTTGTCGACTTCCCTTTATGTTCACTGGCTGCTTCGATGCCGATATCATTCTGATAGACCCGGTTCTCCTCAATCTTTATTTCCTTTCCTCCATCCACATAAATGCCGCCGGCTGTATAATGGGGGCCATATGCAGGATTTCCATAGCTCGATATCCCGCTGACGGTATTATGGCTGACAAGTCCATTCCTGGCCTGGTCATAAGCCTCCCGGGGCGATGTCCCTTCAAATCCGATCATATCAATTCCGATGTTATTGCTCTGCCTGACGATATTTTTGGTCACTATAAAATGGCTCACGTTCCCGTTTAATACCACTGCTTCACTCCAGCCAAGCTTTAAATCCTCTACGAGGTTCTCCGAAATCTCTATATCTTCAATCGCTTCCGGCGCCTTTGTTCCATATACTGCAATCCCGTGGGCATTGCCGTTATCATGTAGCGTCTCAATATGGTGAACATGATTCCGCAAAATCCGGATACCCTTTCCGCTGCCGCTGACAGAGATGCCGATCGGCACCACATCTTCTTCAGCTGTTTTATAGTTTCTGACTTCAAACCCGTCAACCGTAATATAACTTTTATCATGGATGGATATCAGACCTTGGTGGTCCCAGTTTGCCTGAAGGTTTGTTCCGTCCAATACTGCTTTCTCTTTCTTATATGACTTAATCATAATAGGCGCATTCTTGGAACCGGATTCCCTGATAACAACCTGCTCCTTATAAATACCTTTCCTAACATATACGACAGTTCCCGGCTCTGCTGAATCAGCTGCCTTTTGTATGGTTTTTAAAGGCCTTTGCTTGCTTCCCGAATTTTTGTTGCTGCCGTCCGGCGACACATATAGAACTTTTTTCGGGGAAGTCCCTGCCTCCGTTTCAACGATGAACATTCCGATGGCCAAAAAAATCAGGATCAGCACCAGCCCGGCAATCCACTTATTCAATACTGTTTCACTCCCGTCAGCTTCACTCCAGCCAGTCCCTTTGTAAGAAGGCATGCCAGCCTAGAAAATCAGCCTATTTCTATTTTCATCCTGCTTCATAATATCGGCAAAAACCTCATCATTTCAATAGAAAAAAATAAGCATAACCCGCCGGCTGCCGCTTTATGCATCCCTTCTTCATAACAAGAAGCCCAACAGCGCATGCTATGGGTGCAAGCTGCCTTTTGAAAAATCCTAAAAGGACAACAAAGTCACAGGATCCTGAATCAGCTGTTTCTGCTATACAATTTTTCTCCCAGTTTTCTGAATTCTAAATATTCTATTGACATCATCATCTATACCATATACATTAATGATAGTGATAATTATTATCAATTACGTTCAGAGAAGGAAGGAAAAACAAGATGAATGCCAAACGAAGATTTTCTATTTTTACAACATTCCTGATCGCTTTGCTGACTTTTGCATTGGCTGGCTGTTCAGATGATCAATCAAATGGAAACTCAGAACCTGCCGGGAATTCCAACACAGATAAGGCTGAGTCCGAAGAAGCTTCTGCTGAGTATCCAATCGTAATCAAACATGCCTTTGGCGAAACTACTATAGAAGAAAAACCTGAGCGCGTTGCTACGATTGCATGGTCGAACCATGATGTCGCTCTTGCTCTAGGCGTTGTGCCTGTAGGCTTCTCAGCCGCAAACTATGGTGTTCAGGATGACAGCGGGATGCTGCCTTGGACGGCGGATGCACTGAAAGAACTTGATGCCGAAACCCCTGTCATTTTCCAGGATACTGACGGCCTTGATTTCGAAGCCATTGCTGATGTAAGCCCTGATGTGATCCTTGCCGCTTACTCAGGCATCACTCAGGAAGAATATGATACACTAAGCGAAATTGCTCCAGTTGTTGCCTATCAGACAAGCCCTTGGGTGGCCTCATGGCGCGAGCAAGTAACCTATAATTCAATGGGAATGGGCATGGAAGAAGAAGGCAAGCAGCTGATTGCCGATACAGAGAAGCTGATTGCAGACAAAGTGAGCGAACATCCAGAGCTCAAAGGGAAAAAAGCTGCATTCGTAAGCATAGATGCCTCTGATTTATCGAAGTTCTATATCTACTCTCCGGCCGATCCGCGCGGTGCATTCCTTTCTGAGCTTGAGATGGAATATCCGGAAAGTCTTACAAGCCAAATGACTGATCCAAACAGCTTCTATATAGAAGTAAGTGCTGAAAATGCAGATATGCTGAACGATGCTGAAATTATCGTATCTTATGGAAATGATGAAACACTTGCAGCCCTGCAGGCTGATCCTATCCTTGGAAAAATCCCTGCAGTAGAAAGAGGCTCTGTCGTCATCATCGGAGATAACACTCCGCTTGCAGCAGCAGGAACACCGAGCCCGCTCTCAATTGAATATTCCATTGACGAGTATCTGACATTGCTTTCAGAAGCTGCAGGCAAAGTTCAGTAAAATGAATCATTCTTCCGTTTCAGAAAATAAGCAGCTGCATCTGCCGAAACATTTCATCATGGTGCTGGTCCTTTCTATGGTCCTGCTCGGCTTATGCGTATTGGCTTCACTTGCTTTCGGATCCCGCATTGTGGGATGGAATGATCTGATGGACGGCTTGTTCCATCCGGAAGCAGAGAGCCATGGAGCAAATGTGGTGCGCCAAAGAATCGCCAGGACTGTATTCAGCTTGATGTGCGGAGCGGCATTAGGAGTTTCCGGTGCCCTCATGCAGTCAGTCACCCGCAATCCTATTGCAGATCCAAGCATATTGGGAGTCAACACAGGGGCAGCATTATTCGTTGTCTGCGGAATTTCCTTTTTGGATATAGGCAGTGCGGGCCAATATATCTGGCTTGCATTGGCTGGGGCATTCATAACTGCCATTTTTGTATTCGGAATTGGTTCAATGGGGAGTGGCGGTGCCACGCCCCTTAAGCTCGTTTTAGCGGGTGCTGCCACAAGTGCTGCGTTATCATCCCTTGTGATGGCGGTTATGATTCCCCGCTCCAACGTGATGGATCAGTTCAGATTCTGGCAGGTGGGCAGTGTCGGGGCAGGAAATTGGAACTCTGTCTCCATTTTCATCCCCTTTCTTATCATTGGACTGCTGATTGCCGTCTTTACAGCTCCAGGACTGAATGCACTGGCACTAGGTGATGAAGCCGCCAAGGGGCTGGGAGTCCGGACAGGGACCCTCAGGCTATCCGCTGCCTTTGGCGGTGTCCTTTTATGCGGTGCGGCGACAGCATTGGCAGGCCCCATCGGCTTTATCGGCCTGCTGGCCACACACCTGATCCGGCTCGTCATCGGCCCGGATCTGCGGTTTGTCATCCCGATGTCTGCTCTTTCAGGCGCAGCCATCTTAACCATAGCAGATGTGTGCGGCCGGGTACTGGGAAGTCCGGGAGAGCTTGAAGTCGGTGTTGTGACAGCCTTTATCGGGGCTCCTATATTGATCTTAATTACTATGAAAGCGAAAATGCGTGCGTTATGATGAATGAATCCATGAATCTTATTATGATGGGCAGACTAAAGAGACGACGCCGGTTTGTCCTTGTCACTTCTCTTCTTGCCATGATCGCCTTCTCCCTCTGCGGGACCATGCTTATGCTGGGAAACACGATTTATCCTGTTTCAGATGTCATCAGCGTGCTGATGGGCGAAAAAGTAAAAGGCGCTTCATTTGCAGTGGGCACCATACGCTTCCCGAGAATGATTGCAGGTGTTTTTACAGGGTTTGCTTTTGGCGCTGCGGGACATGTGTTCCAAACGATGCTCCGCAATCCCCTGGCAAACCCGAATGTAATCGGCATAACAGCCGGATCCAGCGCCGCTGCGGTTTTTTGCATCACCGTCCTCCACGCGAGCGATACCTTTGTTTCCATCGCATCCATTATCGGCGGGCTTACTGCAGTGGCTGTTATTTTTCTATTATCAAAAGGTTCTTCTTTCTCAATCGGCAGATTAATCCTGATCGGGATCGGCATCCAGGCCATGCTTGATGCTGCTGTATCCTACTTATTGCTGATTGGCCAGCAGAATGACCTCCCTGCTGCCATGAGATGGCTGACCGGGAGCCTGAACGGAGCGAAAATGGAAGATCTTTATCCGCTCATGATTACTGTCCTGATCTTTGCCCCCATCATCATGGTGCTCGGGAAAAGACTGGATATGCTGGAGCTTGGGGAACAGGCAGCCACCTCACTCGGGGTAGATACCAATAAGACGCGATTGATGCTCATCATCAGTTCAGTGCTGATCATTGCCTTAGCTACCGCAGCCACAGGACCGATCGCATTCATCGCGTTCCTTTCCGGGCCCATCGCCAAGAGGCTGGTGGGAGTCGGATTCTCGAGCATCGTCCCGGCAGGCCTTGTCGGCATCATTTTAGTACTGGCAGGAGATCTTATCGGACAGTTCGCATTCGATGCCAGATATCCTGTAGGTGTGATCACAGGCATTATCGGTGCCCCATATTTGATCTACCTGCTGATCCGAATGAATCGAAAGGGTGATTTATAATGAAACCGACACATGATTTCCGGGCTGAAGGAGTCACTGCCGGATATGATCAGAAAACCATCCTGCATGATATAAGCATCAGCATTCCCAGCAGCCAAATAAGCATCATCATCGGTGCCAACGGCTGCGGCAAATCGACCCTGCTCAAAACAATGGCAAGGCTGATCAAACCTGAATCCGGACAGGTCACCCTGGGCGGTAAGCCCATTCATAAAATTCCGCCAAAACAGCTGGCCCGGGTCCTCGGGCTTCTTCCCCAGACCCCGATCGTACCTGAGGGGATAACGGTTGCAGACCTGGTTGGACGCGGAAGATTCCCGCACCAGTCTTTTCTGAAAGGCTGGACTAAGAAGGATTATGAAGCTGTTGCTGAAGCCATGGAGCTGATGAAAATCACTGAATTTGCCGACCGCCATATCGATGAACTCTCCGGCGGCCAAAGACAGCGTGTCTGGATTGCCATGGCGCTGGCACAGCAGACAGACATACTGTTCCTGGATGAGCCGACAACCTATTTGGATATCACCTACCAGGTCGAGATCCTCGATTTGCTGACAGACCTTAACCGGAAGCATGGAACGACAATCGTCATGGTCCTTCATGATATCAACCTGTCTGCCCGGTATGCAGACCATATTTTTGCTCTTGATAAAGGAAAGCTTGTGGCAGAGGGAGCGCCATCAGAGGTTATTACAAGCAAATTGATCGAAGATATCTTCGGCCTCCACTGTACGGTAGTGGAAGACCCTGTTGCAGGATGCCCCTCTGTAGTGCCTATAGGGCGCCATCATGTAAAAAGGGAATTTTCCCTGGCTTAAATACGGCTTTGTTCAAGCAGAAAAAGGAAAGAGGCAAGCCCAATGCGGCTTGCCTCTTTCCTTTTTGAATGGGTTCAGGAACCACTCTATCACTCTTTCATTTACGCACTTTTTTCAGCATTCAGTTTATTTTCCCCGATTTTCTCGATTTCTTCCAGGCTGCGCCCGCGGGTTTCAGGGACACATGTCCGGATAAAGACTACCCCGAGGATACAAATGATGCCGAAGATGGCAAACACGGCTTCCTGGGCCATATTTGCGGTCATGATCGGGAATAGAAGCCCAACCATGAAAGAACCGATCCAGTTAAACGACGATGCCAGTCCGGAAGCACGTCCGCGGATGGCAAGCGGGAAGATTTCCCCAACAATGACCCAGGTCAAAGGGGCCCATGTGAATGAATATAACGCTACATAGATACTCAAGAAAACAACCATCATCATTGGATCTGCATTAGGAAGCAGGACATTCAAAACAGCCGGCAAAATAAATGAGAGCCCCATGATGGTTCCGCCTGCTGTCAGTAAGGTGCGGCGGTTGAATTTGTCGGCTATCAGCAGGAACACCAGTGAACCAAGTACAAGGATGACCCCTTGGATAATCGGCCACATCAATGCGGAGCTGGCTGCGTGCCCTGTAGCATTTTCTACAATTAAAGGTATGTAATAAAAAATGGCATTCGCACCCTGGAATTGCTGAAAAGCAGCGACGCCCACACCGGCAATTAATAAATACCGGTATTTATTGCTGAAAAGTGTGCCCCATGATGCTTTTTGACTGGCCTTTCTTTCTTCTTGTGCCGCATCCTGGATAGACTTGATTTCAGCATCAATTTCCTGTTTGTTAACCCGGATATAGCTCAGCACCTTGCGTGCTTCATCCAGCTTATTATTCTTAATTAAAAAACGCGGTGATTCAGGAAGCTTTAACATTCCGAAAAATAGGATGACAGCCGGGATGGCAGCTAAGCCAAGCATTAACCGCCAGGCCATTGTTTCCGGCAGATCCTTCAGCAGGTAATCTACTATATATGAAAGCAGCATTCCAGACACGATCATCGTTTGATTGATTCCTGACAAGCGTCCGCGCAGGCGTGCCGGGGCCATTTCTGACATATAGGCCGGGACCAGCGCGGAAGCAGCACCAACTGCCAGGCCCAATAATACCCTGGCTACAATCAAAAAGAGAATCCCATCATGCGGGGCGATTCCTGACAAAATAGAGCCAGCCACAAAAATCATAGCTGATATCAGGATCATTTTGCGCCGTCCTAAGCGGTCGGAAAGCTGTCCGGCCAAGGCACCCCCAAAAATAGCTCCTAACATGACTGAAGAAGTAATCCAGCCTATAGCCCCAGCCTCATCCTGAAGGTTCCAATCACTCTGCAGAAAAGGCAGTGCCCCCGTCATGACGCCGATATCATAACCAAAGAGAATGCCGGCAAATGCTCCAAAAAAGTAAATGAATCCGCTTGAGATTTTCTTTTCATTCCCCATACCAGTTCCTCCTCAAGGTTGTCTCTCACTGTTGAAAATACGAAAGGCCATTAGACCAAGTGCAAGCCGCAGAAAATTCCCCATGCATATTGCACCGGCCTACTTATTAAATGCTTGTCCGAATGCATGGGTGCGCTTACATTAAAATCAAGAGACTCAAGCCTGATTGGCATTTGGTCCTTCTTGTTCTTATATGCTTGATTGCAGCTCCCGGGAAGCATGGCTCCCCAGGAAATTAAAGATATTACTTAATCACAACATAGTCTAAATCAACAAGTTTGGCATAAGAGACAATTTGGTCTGCTGTCAGATTCAACGAAACAACCGTATGGTGGCCTCCGCCATTTTCAAGCCATGCTTTTACCCCATCCTGGAAATTTGGCTTCACTTCCCAAAGGACACGGGCAACAGGAAGATTCGGTGCAGGCACTTCCGGCTCGAATGCAGTAACTTCGTTAATCAGGAGCTTGAAATGAGTACCGAAATCTGCCATTGAAACGACCACGCCGTCCCCGGCTTTTCCGTCAAACACCAAACGTGCAGGATCTTCACGATCACCGATGCCCAGCGGTGATACGACGATCTTCGGCTTGCTGCTGGCGAGGGAAGGATCTACTTCAAGCATGTGCGATTGAAGGATCGATTCCCGGCCGGCTGCCAGCTCATAGGTGTAATCTTCCATAAAACCTGTGGACTGGTTGCGGCTCATAACTTTCAGCAGGCGGTCAAGTGCAGCCGTCTTCCAGTCCCCTTCACCCGCAAAGCCATATCCCTGCGCCATCAAACGCTGAACGGCGAGGCCGGGGAGCTGTTTCATCCCGTGTAAATCTTCGAAGTTAGAGGTAAAGGCAGTATAGCCGCCTTCATCAAGGAAGCGCTTAATCGCAATTTCATAGCTTGCTTGCACTTTTACGCTTTTCTCCCAATCTTCCTTACTATAGCTAGCATAATCAAACTCGTATAGGTCCTTATATTCTGCCATTAAAGCCTGAACCTCTTCGTCCTTAACATCGCCTATATATTGGACCAGGTCTCCGATGCCAAAATAATCAACAGTCCATCCAAACTGGATTTGGGCTTCAACCTTATCCCCCTCGGTTACAGCAACATTGCGCATATTATCGCCAAAGCGGGCAACCTTGATATGGAAGCTTTCGTTATAAGCAGCCGCCACATCCATCCAGTCGGCAATCTGCTGCTGCACTTCAGGGTGCTCCCAGTAGCCTGTGACAATTTTGTTCTGCTTCTTCAGCCGGGCATTGATAAAACCATATTCCCGATCACCGTGTGCAGATTGATTCAGGTTCATGAAATCCATATCAATTGTATCCCAAGGTATGCTTTCATTGAATTGCGTCGCCAGATGAAGCAATGGCTTTTGCAGTAATTTCGTGCCGCGGATCCACAACTTTGCTGGTGAGAATGTATGCATCCAGGTAATGACACCGGCTACTTCGTCGCGGTAATTTACTTCTTTCATGATGCTTGTGATTGTATCTGCGCTGACAGCCAAATCCTGCAGTACAAGCGGATAAGGAAGGACACCGCTTTCATTCAGTGCATCGGCCATTTTCTGTGCGTTAGCCCTGACTTCTGCCAGCGCTTCTTCTCCATATAAATGCTGTGAACCTACAACAAACCAAAATTCTTTTTTCCCTGCTGTTAGCATAATCATCCTCTTTTCTTCTTTTAATAGATTGATAGAGTTCTATTTTTGGCCATAATATGCATTCTTGCCGTGCTTGCGGAGATAATGCTTATCTAATATCCTCTGCGGCAATGCCTCTGCAAAGTGATTTAATTCCCGGGTAAATAAATTCATTTTCGCTACTTCGTCGAGCACTACACTATTCAATACGGCTGCTTTTGCATCCTTGCCCCATGTAAACGGGCCGTGCCCATGAAGCAGGACGCCAGGGACTGCTAAAATATCCAAACCGCGCTCTTGGAATGTTTCAATGATCACTTTGCCTGTTTCAGCTTCATAGCCCCGGTCGATCTCCTCTTGCGTCAAATGGCGGGCACATGGCACGGAACCATAGAATGTATCGGCATGAGTGGTGCCCATCGCGGGCACATCAAGGCCGGCCTGGGCCCAGATTGTCGCCCAGGTGGAATGGGTGTGCACAATGCCGCCAATCTCCCCGTAATGTTTATATAATACGGCATGGGTGGCTGTGTCTGATGAAGGCCGCAGCTCTCCTTCAATAACATTGCCGTCTAAATCAAGGATCACCATGTCACTGGGCTTCATCGTTTCATAATCGACGCCGCTGGGCTTGATGGCAAATAAGCCCGTTTCGCGGTCTATAGCACTGGCATTTCCCCAGGTATGCTTCACAAGCCCATATTTAGGCAGATCCAGATTTGCTTGATATACCTCTTCTTTCAGTTGCTCCAGCATGGCTATGCCTCCCTTAAAGAATCAGATGATCAACAGCAGCCTGTTCAATCATCAGCCCTTTTTTATATCGTTCGAGGAATTCTTCAAACCCTTTTACATCTAATTGGTCAGGATAGATTTCATGTCTCTCGACCTCTTCAAAAACTCTATTATCAAGAAACTCTTCTAAACTTTCTTCACCGTTCCTATTTATCATGTAAGAAGCCAGGATCGCCATCCCCCATGCACCGCCTTCTCCGGCTGTGGCTGTGACAGATACCGGCGTGTTCATGGCAGCGGCTGCTATTTTTTGCCCGACAAGAGGTGTCTTGAACAGACCGCCATGAGCCAGAATACTATCAATTGCGATATGTTCTTTCCGGGTCAGGATATCCATCCCCATTTTCAGCGCGCAAAAAGCGGAAAACAGATGCGTCCTCATGAAGTTTGCCAAATTGAAAGTGCTCTCCGGAGAGCGGACAAATAATGGCCTTCCTTGTTCCAGACCAGTGATATTTTCACCTGAATAATAGCCATAGCTCAGCAGGCCGCCGCCATCCGCATCTGCCTCTAATGCTTTGTTCAGCATCACTTCAAACAATTTATCTTTATCTGCTTTGTGCCCCATTGCCTCGGAGAATTCACTGAACAGCCCCATCCAGGCATTAAGGTCGCTGGAGCAATTATTCGCATGCACCATTCCAACAGGGCTGCCGCTTGGAGTTGTGACAAGATCGATCTCCGGATATACCTTTGAAAGTTCTTTTTCTAATACAATCATGGCGAACACGGAAGTCCCCACCGAAACATTCCCGGTGCGCTTCCTCACACTATTGGTCGCGACCATCCCTGTTCCGGCATCGCCTTCAGGGGGACAAACCGGAATGCCCGGCTGCAGATTTTGTGACCGGTCCAGAATTCTTGCTCCAATTTCAGTCAGCTGGCCAGCCTGTTCGCCTGCACCCAATACTTTGGGAAGTATGTCCTTCAGTTTCCAAAGCCCCTTGTCAGCTATTAGATCGTCAAACTGCTTTACCATGGGTTCATTGTAATCCTGCCTGGATTCATCAATTGGGAAGATGCCAGAAGCATCCCCGATGCCGATAGCTTTTTCACCAGTAAGCAGCCAATGGATATATCCAGCCAGAGTGGTCATATAATCGATGCGGTTCAAATGTTTCTCGTCATTCAATATGGCCTGATAAAGATGGGCAATACTCCACCGCTCAGGGATATTGAACTGAAAAATATCGGTCAATTCTTTTGCTGCAGCACCGGTAGTCGAGTTGCGCCAGGTCCGGAATGGGACGAGCAGCTCTCCTGTTTTATCAAAAGCCATATATCCGTGCATCATAGCCGAAAATCCTATTGAACCGATTTTGCGGATGGTGATTCCGTAATTTCGTTCAACATCCAGCTTCATTTCACTGTAAGCTGCTTGCAGGCCAGTGATGATATCGACTAGGTTGTATGTCCAATATCCATCCTCCAGGCAGTTTTCCCATTCATAACTTCCTGAAGCAATGGTCTCGAAGCTGCCATCAATAAGCACAGCTTTAATGCGTGTGGATCCTAATTCAATTCCGAGTGAAGTGGTCCCCTCAGCAATCGCTTGTACGATCTTTGAATGATTCATGGTCATATTCCCCTTCCCGGGCAGCAGTATATATATAAGGAAGTGCTTTATTCTTCATGCCCCACTTCTTTGACAGCGATTTCAAAAATGAAAATCAGCAAGGAAGCGCTTTATTGCATCTACAAACACAGTATAAATTTTTGTACGTACATTTGTCAATTATAAAGTTAATTAATACATACAAATTATCCGGAGTCTTAATAACAGAAGTACAGTACTTATTTCCATTCCTGCGAAAGCATGCTAAGATATGTCCATAAATAACTCTTGGGCAGTGAATTTGTACGTGATCAGCCAGGAAAGAAGTGAAACTAATGAAACCAAAATATCAGATCATCCTTGATGATATTAAAGATAAAATTCTCTCCGGAGAGTATCGTGTAGGAGAACAGATTCCTACAGAATCAGCTCTCCAGGAAAAATACACCGTCAGCAGGCATACGATACGAAAGGCCATATTGGAGCTGTCAAACGAGGGGTACCTGCGGAGTGAAAAAGGCTCCGGCACCTATGTCAGCAGCCAATTCCAGTCAAAATCGAACCGCAATCATAATAAAACAATCGGCGTCATTACTACTTATATTTCCGACTATATTTTTCCCTCCATCATCCGCGGGATCGAGAAAAGATTGAAAGAGGATAATTATTCACTTTTGCTGGCCAGTACCAACAATGATGTCGAGCAAGAGAAAAAAGCGTTGGAAATGATGCTTTCATACGGGGTGGATGGCCTCATCATTGAACCTACAAAAAGCAATCAATATAACCCCAATATTGCCTACTATCTGTTGTTCAAGGAACAGGACGTCCCTTTTATCATGATCAATGCTTATTACGAGGAATTAGAAGTCCCCTTTCTTTCCCTTAATGATGTAGAATCCAGCTATCTAGCGGCAAAAGAATTGATATCAAAGGGCCATACACAAATCGGGATCATATCAAAAATGGATGATCTGCAGGGGAAATATCGGATGAAGGGGTATATAAAGGCGCTTCAAGAAGCAAAGATACGATTCCGGCCGGAGCATGTGCTTACGTTTACAACAGAGACAAAGCTGGATTTATACTCAAATTTAAAAACCTTCCTGGACGAAAATAGAGATATTTTATCAGCAGTTGTATGCTATAACGATGAAGTAGGATTAGAAGTGGCAAATGTGTGCAGACAACTTTCCATTTCCATTCCAGATGAGCTGTCCATCATCGGCCAGGATAATTCCTATATCGCCCAAAATGCGAATATTAAACTGACAACCTTGACGCATCCACAAGAACAGATGGGGCGGGATGCAGCGGATTGGGTGATCAAGAAATTACAGGGGAAAAAAGATTTGCCCAACGAAACCTATTATCAGCCTGTGCTGATTGAAGGGGAAACAGTCGAAGAATTGAAGTAAGCCGTTCTGCCGTGATATAAGCACTTAATCAAAAAGGGCCAGACCCATCTTTGGATAAGATGGGTCTGGCCCTTTTTATTTTCTATTTAAAATTCTTCCTTTTCAATCGGATGTGAGGCCTCATAAATCAGTACATCCAGCTCTTCTGTGTAAGCTGCTGCCTGTTCCTCTGACCAGCTGAATTCTTTTTTCATGAACATGATCACAGCATCCTTATGTTCCCGGACCCACCCGATGTCAAAGAAGAGGGCCCCTGTCCTTCTGATGAAGAAGTCGACAGGCTTGTAGGCCATTTCATAGTCAATGCTGTATCTTAAGCCCGCGTAAACGACTGGATCAAGATTTTCTGCCAAGGCCTTTTCTTTGCCGTTTTTATAGATATCAAAGACGATGTCTGCGTTGGAGCCGTAGCGCTGAACAAGCTTCCTTGCTGCTTCTTCGGTCAAGCCCAGCTCTTTTCCTTCGTCCACTTTGTTAGTCATAAATGTCTTGAATCCTTGAGAACCGCCCACATCGCCGCCGGATATTGGCAGGTGCATGGTGGCTGTTTTAGGATAGTCTGCTCCATCTTCTTCACCCAGCTGCTTTGCCACTAGATCGACGATGCTTTCCGCCATTTTCCGGTAGCCTGTCAGCTTGCCGCCGGCGATGGAAATGAATCCGGAATGCGACACAAAGATTTCGTCCTTGCGCGAGATTTCAGAAGGTGATTTCCCGTCTTCATGAATCAGCGGCCTTAATCCGGACCAGCTTGACTCAACATCTTCAGCGGCGATTTTAATATCCGGGAACATGAAGTCAATCGCACCAAGGACATAATCCCGGTCTGCCACCGTCATTCTTGGGTGGGCGATATTCCCTTTGTAGACCGTATCTGTTGTACCTACATAAGTCTTGCCTTCACGCGGGATGGCAAAGACCATGCGGCCGTCAGGCGTGTCAAAGTACACGGCCTGTTTCAGCGGAAATCTTTTGCCGTCGAATACAAGATGGATCCCCTTCGTCAGCTGCAGCGATTTGCCTTTTTTGCTATGGTCGATTTCCCGCAGTGTGTCGACCCATGGGCCTGCTGCATTGACGATTTTCTTTGCCCGGATTTCCTGTACCGTTCCATCGGTCAGATCTTCCGCTTTCACACCTGCGATCTGGCTGTTTTCATAAACAAGATCAGTGACTTTCGTATAATTGAGTGCGAGCGCCCCTTTTTCAACCGCTTTTTTCATGACTTCAAGAGTCAGGCGGGCATCATCTGTTTTATATTCAACATAGTAACCGGCGCCGTTCATCCCCTCGCGCTTTAACAGCGGTTCCCGCTTCAGGGCTTCTTCCGGCTTCATCATTTTTCTTCTTTCGTCCTTTTTGACACCGGCAAGGAAGTCATATACCCTCAGTCCGATATTCGTTGTGAATGGTCCGAACGTGCCTCCCTTATAGAACGGAAGCAGCATCCATTCCGGTGTGGTGACATGCGGTCCGTTCTCATACACGATGGCCCGCTCTTTGCCGACTTCTGCGACGACCCCGATTTCAAATTGCTTCAAGTAGCGCAGTCCGCCGTGGACAAGCTTTGTGCTTCTGCTGGATGTGCCGGCAGCAAAGTCCTGCATTTCAACGACTGCCACCTTCATCCCTCTCAGGGCAGCATCCAGCGCGATTCCGGCGCCTGTGATACCGCCGCCGATGACAAGAAGGTCCAATGGCCCCTTCTGTATTTTTCCCTTTATATCATGTCTTTGTAAGTTGGTGAATTTCATCAAATCAGTCCCTTCAGGATCATCATATTCATGTATCAGCCCGGCTCCAGCTTATGAGGAGCTGTCTTGTTTTTTAAGCTCTATAAGTCCCATACCCGAAAAACAAAAAAAGAGACCACAAATCAGCCCTGCTTTTCGTTGCCGAAAAATAGAGCGATGTGGTCTCTCGAGTTCTCCATCCAAATATATTAACTTGTGTTTAGTATAACATGATAAAGCTGCTGATAAAAGCGTTTCGCTTGCTTATTAAAATATGCTGCAGTGTATCTTTACTTATACTCGCGGGTGGCCGCCACAGCTTTTTTCCAGCCCTTATAAAGTTCTTCGCGCGTCTCTTCGGCCATTTCTGCCGAGAAAGTGCGGTCCTTTTTCCAGTGTGCTGTGATCTCCTCTTTTTTGGACCAGTAGCCTACAGCCAGGCCGGCGAGGAAAGCAGCTCCCAGTGCAGTCGTTTCATTGACAACCGGGCGGTCTACAGGGGCGCCGAGGATATCGCTCTGGAATTGCATCAGGAAGTTATTCTTGACCACACCGCCGTCTACCCGCAGGGATTTCACCTCTGTACCGGAATCTGCAGCCATGCTGTCCAGCACATCTCTTGTCTGATAGGCGAGCGATTCCAGGGTCGCCCGGATAAAATGCTCTTTTGTCGTCCCCCTGGTCAGGCCGAAGACCGCACCGCGGGCATCGCTGTCCCAATACGGCGTGCCCAGTCCGACAAAGGCAGGGACCACATAGACGCCTTCTGTCGAATCGACCCTCAATGCATACTGCTCGCTGGCCGAAGCACTGTCAATCATCCTCATGCCGTCGCGCAGCCATTGGATGGCCGACCCGGCTACAAAGATGCTGCCTTCAAGTGCGTACTCAACTTTCCCATCCACGCCCCATGCAAGCGTCGTAAGCAGCCCATGGCTCGATTTAACAGGGTCTTCACCGGTATTCATCAGCATAAAGCAGCCGGTTCCGTAAGTGTTCTTCGCCATCCCTTTTTCAAAGCAGGCCTGGCCGAACAGAGCGGCCTGCTGATCGCCGGCGATTCCCGCAATCGGGACATTATGCCCGAAGAAGTGATAGTCCACTGTATGGGCATACACTTCAGAAGATGGGCGGACTTCAGGAAGCATGCTTTTTGGTACAGTCAGGATGTCAAGAAGCTCTTCATCCCACTTCAAATCATAAATATTGTACATCAAGGTCCGGGAGGCATTGGAATAATCGGTCACATGGACCTTCCCCCCGGAAAGCTTATACACCAGCCAAGTATCAATGGTGCCAAACAGCAGATCGCCGTTTTCTGCCTTCTCTCTTGCACCTTCCACATGATCAAGAATCCACTTTACTTTCGTGCCTGAAAAATAAGGGTCCAGCAGAAGGCCGGTTTTACTGTTGAACAGATCATTATATCCCTGTTCCCGCAGGTCGCGGCAAATAGGCTCTGTCTGGCGGGACTGCCAGACGATGGCATGGTAAACGGGCTTCCCCGTGTTCTTATCCCAGACAACCGCGGTTTCACGCTGATTCGTGATGCCGATGCCCGCTATTTCCTCCGGTCCCACATCAGCCTTCCGCAGGACGGATGCCATACAGGCAAGGATCGAGGTCCAGATTTCGCTGGCATCATGCTCTACCCACCCTGGCTTTGGAAAAAACTGCTCAAATTCCTGCTGAGCTGTTTCCACAATCTCACCGTTTTTATCGAATAATATGGCACGGGAGCTGGTTGTGCCCTGATCAAGTGCCAAGATGTATTTTCCCATCATTATTCCTCCCCTCTCTTGATAAAAAAGAGCTGGAGGCCAAAATGGCCCCTTGCTCTCTATATTTTTTGCAGACTATTAAAAGATTGTATAAAGCGCTGTGTTTGCCAGTGTGATCAGTGTCATCAGCAAAGTATTGATGAATGCGCCCACATAGACATTTCCTGTTTTCCTATAGAAGTAGCGGTTAAACAGCGCCGCTACGAGAAGGGCTGGCACCAGGCCGATCACGATGATGGAGGAAAGCGATTCTCCCGGATAGCCGGCAGTTCCAGTCGTAAACAACAGTCCGTAATGGTAGGCCAGGTAAAGAACAAGCCCGCCGATGAAATGGAAGACAGAAATGAGATAGCCTTTCCATCCATTATACTTCACAGTCGCTGTATTCATGTTGACGGACAGGCCGACAACAAAGTAGTAGATCAGGAATAATGGTGCATATTTCAGCAGTGCTGCCAGATGCTGTCCTTCGAATGTTTTTACAGCGAAAGTCCAGATGCGGAAGTCGACCTGGAACAGGCTATCCACCAGATAAAGGACTCCATAGCCGATTGCAACAGCTGCAATGGCAGTGACAAGCGAAGCGATGACTGACTTGACGCTTGCTTTCACGCCATAATTCTTAATCGTAGCACCTTCAGGCTTTTTCGCAACATAATGGTAGCCGACCATCATCATCAGTGTGATGATTGCCACATTGATCGCCCAATACAGAACTGGATTCACAGTCGGGGCGCCAAAAAGCTCTGTTGTGGCAAGCATTTTATCCTGCAGCCTCAGATAGATATATTGAACCACACTTAGAACGAGCATGATAGCAGAAACTGTCTTGATGCTGCGCTCTGATTTTTTCACAAAAGAAGAAATCAGGACAATGGCAGACAGGGCAATGAAGATCATGCTGATCTGCCTTAATAATCTCATTCCGTAGACATCTCCTCCATATAATGCGGAGAAGAACAAGGCAGGGAAAAGACCCCCGACTACGATCAGGATCAAGCCTGCCAGCTTCGCACCGTTTGTCTTTGGAGCAGGAAGCGGCTCTGGCCTGCCGGTATAGATGCTGTTAAGGAACGGCAGCCTTGATAATAAGGCCACAACTGGCACAAAGAGCAGGAAGAATCCGATCATGGCGACAAAGGAGAACCACTCTTTAAACATCCATGTCTGCCCATCACTGTCCACTGTTAATGAACCATTATAGCCGGCAAATGCCCTATCATAAAAATCGATGGCATATCCTGTAGACGTTTTCGAGAAATGATTCCAAGGATGTGTCTCATTTGGCTGATAAATGATTCTTTCTCCGCCATTAACCTCATACACTTTCCCAGCCTCAGGCTTTTCCGGGTTGCCCAGGAAGCTCATGCCTTCTTCTGTTGCAGCATAGTTTTTCTTCACTACAGGCGTACCTGCAGCTGCTGCTTCTGCATCAAAAAAGAATTCATCATATTGTCCGGCAATTTTTCCGGAAGGCCTTGGCCCGTAAGAGTTGTTGATATCTTCTATAGTATAGCCGAGAGACTTCAGCCATTGATAGTCAGATCCCATTGTAAGGGAGCTGTAGATTTTCCTGATGCCGCTTTCCTGGAAATCCACTTCATCCAGCATGACGGCATGAGTGGAAGAGAAACCGCCCATACTGTGGCCGGAAACCGCAATGATGCCATTGCCGTTTTCATCTTTCAGGACATAATCCTGATCATACATATACTGGACAGCATCATAGATCGCATGCGGCCAGAAGGAGAAGAATGGAACCGGCTTTTCCATTGTGCCTGTTGAATGGCCATGGTCATACTGATCCAAGGCAAGCACAACATATCCTCTCTTTGACATTTCAATCGCCTGGGCATCCTGCATTTCTGCAGAGTTCAGGTAGCCGTGTGTGGCCACGATGGCGGGTCTTGCTTCCTGATCAGCGCCATCCGGCTTATACAGCAGCCCCGAAAGCTCTCCTCTAGGTGTATCAAAATAAATGCGTGAGACATCCACATCCCCGCTTGAACTATTAAACCGGGAAGCACCAAAGCTTCCAGCCAGAATTAACAGCAAAGAAATCACTAATAAGACGACCGGCTTCTTTACTCTATTCATCTCATATCCCCCTTTTAACCTATTGATATTCAAGATATATTGCCTAAATAACCAGATCGGAAAGACAAAAAAGACACATTAAACACCCCTGAATCCTGAATTCAAGGCATTTAATGTGTCTCCTCATCTCGTCACGGGTTATTAACTTATCCCTAGTGTAAATTCAAATGAAAACGTTGTCAACATAATTCGACAATTTTCTGAAGAGTATTATATTCCAAAAAGGAGTTGCTTTCACCATAAATCCCGATTGGAGGTCGTGACGGCAGATGCCCCGTTATTCAAAGCACTTTGAATATCCTCTTCGGTACGGATGAGTCCCCCTGCAATCAGCGGAATATCTGTTTTCTCATGAATTTCTTCCATGATGCCCGGGATGATGCCGGGCAGGACCTCAATATAATCCGGTTTGACCTTGCGGCTGATCCTGACATTATGCTCCAGTACATGGCTGTCCAGTGCAAAAAGCCTTTGAATCGCAACCACATGATGCTTTTTCGCCAGGGAAATCACATTGACCCTTGTAGAAACGATGCCATCCACCTTCACATTATTGATGAGATACTCAATCCCATACTCGTCCACCTTAAGCCCTTGCACGAGATCGGCATGCACAAACACCTTCTTCCCGCTCTGTTTCGCATACTTGACCACACTTTCGATCTGCGACAGGCGCGTCTCCAGAAGAATGATATGCTCATGATCCCTCTTCAACACATGCTCAAAATCTTTCATATTCCGAATAGCCGGGATTATGCCAGTAAACAATAGATCACATCCAGTTTATGTTAGTAGAAGTCTGTTAGGTACATTCTGCGGGTTTCGGCAGGATTTAGCAATAGCCTAACACCTGACATATCTCCTCTTAAAACCAAGCCGTCCTCTATCTACTTCTTTCTGCAGATTTTCGTATGGATTCAGCAGACTGGGCTTTTTCTTTTCCTGCTTCATTTCTATTACACCAACTTCCTGTGCGGTCCCGAGCGCCTTTTCATGCTGCGGCAAATAGGAAAGCCCGACAGTGTATATGAAGTTGCTCATAGATGATTTTGTTCTTTCCGGCGCGTCATGGATCGACTTTTTCGCAAGATCAAGCATACTGGAAATCTTCTCTTCCTCAAATTCATGGTCCTTCCGGTTCCCCAGCAGCCAGCAGTAACAGCTCCAGCCTGCCGACATCTTCAGCTCATCGCCGCTGGCAATCCATTTGTCCGCAACTTCCTGTGCGATATCTGACTCTGACAGCGTGACTGCCACCACATAGTCGGAAAGCATATAGAAATACGCAGATTCGATCCAGCGGTCATAATCAGCCTCCGTCATACCATTCGGATCTGCAATGATGCCGGCAAAATACATGGCATCATAGTTTCCTGTCGCATAGAGTTCTTCGGCTAAATTCTGATCGATCTTTATTTTCTTCGCCATCGGCTTCATGGCACCTGTCGCGACGCCAAAGAGAGGCTCATGGGCGCCGTTGGACAGGTATATTTTCTTTGTCCGTTCCTTGCCCAGGGCTTCAAGCTCCTGCATGACTGTTTTGAAATCCATCTATTACACATCCTTCCATGTTCTAATCATTTATAGCTCTATTTTAGCATTCCTGCATAGCTTATAATCCGGGTAAAAATAAAAAATACGAGGCAAAACCTCTCCCATATTGGCAGGCTTTACCTCGTTCCTATTTATTAAACCTTTGACCTTGTTAATCGGGGCAGCAGCCTGCGTAAATGGCCTTTATCCCGGTTTTCAATGACAATGCCCTTCAAACTATGATCATCAGCAGCCCAAAACCGACAATCCAGATCATCGGTACTGAATTAAAGATGATGGCAAGCGTTTTATTGCGCCCGCGAAGCACCCAGCCCAGGATGGAGCACACAATAACAGCAACAGGATACAGGCTGATGCCTATAACAAACATACTGTTCCCAAGGGCTATCCCATTGTCAAAACTCATAAATGACAGCCCCCAGATAGGGAACCAGGGAATAAGGCAAATAACATAAATGAGCTGGCTGATTTATCAGAAATATCTTCATAATGATCTCCCTTGTACTGGCTTTAATGTGCAGTAAATATAATCCGTTGATATCTAATTTGTAAATCCATTGCCCTATATACCTTATATTCATATGGAGGCTTTATTAGCACTAAGCCCTCTGTTCCATTTTACTGACTATATTGAAAAAAGCCTATCAAAAAAAGAAAACTGCGGCAGGTTCTCTTTTGCACTGCTGTCATTAAAAAACTGCTTCCTTTCCTATCATTCTCTGATTCGCTTCAAAGGTTTCCTTTCTGAATAGGCTCAAAATAAAAAGAGGCTTCACCAGCGTCTGCTCAACGATTGGAAAGCCTCTAAGCGTTGTATCTTCTTTTTAATCTCATCCAAAAACCTCTGTAAATAATCTCAAATGTTTCTCCCTTGTATCTGTGAACCCCTCAATCACCTATTCGGAGCTGAGATGCCACTAATGCAGCTTTTTCACTTCAGCTGCTTCCCCTCAATCGGCCGGTCAAACACAAAGACAGTCATGGCGATATCTTCTTTAATATTGATATCGGAAAACAGCCTGATCACTCTGGCGTCCATCAGGTTTTCAAATTTTAATTGGACTTCCGGCTTTTTGTAGATTTCTTTTACAAATCTTGTTCTTGTTTCATGGACCATATCTTCCCCTTGTGCCGAAGTGATCATGAACTTTTCCACATTGGTCAGATTCCCTCTCATTTCACTGACGGCCCAGGAACCAATGAACTTGGTGGTAATTTCCTTGGGTCCATTTCCAACGTATTCTTTTCGGATTTCACGGACAAGCATACTGAATTGATGTTCCAGATTCTTCGCCATGATCTGCCCCTCCTGATACACATTAGTTTGTTTTAAAAAAGGAAACCCATTCATTTTAAAATGAATGGGCCGGGATTCAGGCTTAGTCTTTTAAGCCTTCCCCCATACCTTTTAATAGATTGAATCCAAATCCGAGCACACGGTTGATGTCAGGATCTTTTAAGGCCTTCATTAAGTCAAAGACTCCGATTTTGCTGTCTTCTTTTAATCCCTGCTCAGCCTTTTTCATTCCTGCTATCAAGCTTTTTGACAGCTTGGCTGTTGTCTCTGGATCAAGCTGGGTAAGGATGCCTCCTGCTGCCATCGCATTATTGATCATGTTCGTGACAGGCTCGCGTGTGAGCTGGCCGATTGCAGCATGTGCAGCATGCTCTTTTGCCTTCAGGAGGCTTCCGGCAGCATCCAGTATCCCGCTGTCATGCAATTCCTGCAAGAGAGCCAATGTCTCAAGCAGTGAATCTTTATTTTCCGCAATCCCGGAGAGAAGATTCTCCAGGGATTGCTGCTTCAATTGTTCTTCTGTCAGTTCTGTCTTTTGAATGACGCTTATCGGTTTTGCCATCGGGCATTCCTCCTGTCATAGGTACCAGGACTGATATGTTCGTTGACACTCGCAATCGGAACATAATCTCCGCGTTCCCACTTGCGGTAAATTTCAAGACCCATTTGCGGTGTGCGTTCCGCATAGCGGGGATTGTACTTCGGAAGAGGATTCTCTCCATTCAGCTGGAGGATCTCCATCCGCACCTTCACTTGCTTGTAGGCAGGTGTATGTGTGACAACGTCAACCGCACCGCCGGTCAGGAGGTTGACCGCACTTTCATGGCTTGAGGAGTGCATCGGCACATAGACCGTTTTTCCAACAACGCGATCGGTTACAAGGACCGGCAGCTTGATCGCACCATATGGCGAGATCAGGCGGACAAGTGAACCATCCTCTACGCCGCGTTCTTTTGCAAGCTCCGGAGATACCTCCACGAACACTTTAGGGAATTTATAGTTCAGCCCCTCTGATTTATGAGTCATGTTTCCTTCATGGAAATGTTCAAGCAATCGTCCATTATCAAGTGATAGATCGAATTCATCCGGGAACACCATTGGCGGTACATAATCGAACAATCCGAAGCGTGCTTTTTTATCAGGGAAGTTAAAGCCGTCCTGGAAAAGAAGCGGTGTGTTCGATCCATCCTGAGATCCCCAGTGGAAGCTGTTCCAGCCTTCAAGAACTTCATAGCTGCACTGGCTGAAGAATGGAGTCAGACTCGCCATTTCGTCAAAAATCTCGCTTGGGTGAGAGTAGTTCCAGTCATAGCCCATCTTTTTAGCCAGCTGAGTCAGGATCCACCAGTCCGGTTTGCTGTCGCCCATAGGCTCTAATGCCTTGTATAGACGCTGAACGCGGCGTTCAGTATTTGTGAATGTCCCATCTTTTTCAAGAGAAGGAGCACCCGGCAGAATCACATCAGCGAATTGGGCTGTAGTAGTCAGGAAGATTTCCTGCACCACGAGGAAATCCAGCTTCGCGAGCATTGCCTGTGTATGGTTAGAGTCTGCATCAACCCATGCCATGTCTTCACCGGCAACGAACATTGCCTTTAGATTGCCTTTGTCCACTTCACCAAGCATTTCAATATTATCAAGGCCTGGGTTTTCAGGCAGTTCTACGCCCCAGGCTTTCTCGAATTTTTCGCGTAATTCTTTATTTGTCACAGGCTGATAGCCAGGGAAGATATTAGGCATTGTTCCCATATCGGCAGCACCCTGAACATTATTATGTCCGCGCAGCGGGTAAGCGCCGGCGTTCGGACGCATCATGTTTCCAGTGGCCAGAAGCATGTTCGCAATGGCAACTGAAGTGTGGGAGCCGGCGATATTCTGTGTAACGCCCATTCCCCAGCAGACGACTGTTCCATCAGCGTCACGGATCATCTCAGCCATTTCTTTTAAGGTGGCAACAGAAATGCCTGTAATGCTTTCAGCTTCTTCAAGCGTATAAGACTCGATCATGCTCAAGAATTCATCATACTGATTCACATGTTCTGTAATGAATTTCGCATCATGCCATCCCTGGTCAATCATATACTTTGTGACAGCGGAAAGCCATACAAAGTCTGTACCCTGCTTTGGACGGACAAACAAGTCGGCACGGTCACCCATTTCATGCCTGCGCACATCCACTGTGATCAACTTCTGGCCATGGAGCTTCTGCGCGCGCTTGATGCGTGTCGCAAGGACCGGATGTCCTTCTGCCGGAGCACAGCCTACTAAGATGACAAGCCCTGCACCAGCAATATCCTGGATCGTTCCGGAGTCGCCGCCGATGCCTCCTGTCTGCTGCAGTCCCCATGACGCAGGAGATTGGCAGTAGCGGGAGCAGTTGTCGACATTATGTGTGCCGAACACCTGGCGTGCCATCTTCTGGATCAGATAGTTTTCTTCATTCGTGATCTTAGATGAAGAAATGAAACCTAATGCATCGCTTCCGTAAGTATCTTTAATTTCTCCGAGGTTTTTGGCCACAACAGAAAGAGCTTCATCCCAGCTCGCTTCAACAAAGACATCGCCTTTACGGATCAATGGTGAAGTGATTCGTTCCTGGGAATTGACAAAGTCCCACCCGAACTTGCCTTTCACACAAGTGGAAACGCTGTTGACCGGTGCATTCTCAGATGGTTCAATTTTAAGGATTTCACGGTCTTTTGTCCAAACTTCGAATGAACAGCCGACACCGCAGAAAGTACAAACGGTTTTTGTTTTCTCGATTTTCGTTTCACGCATCGCTGCTTCTACTTCTGAAACGGCCATGATGGTTTGATAATCCGGTTCAACTGCTTTAACAAGGTCGATCATTGGTGTAAGCAGGTCATCAGACATGCTTGTCATGAAGCCTGCGTTTCCAAGCATTGATTTTTCCATCAATGCGTTACAAGGACAGACAGATACACATTGGCCGCAGGATACACAAGAGGATTCGTTGATGCTTTTTCCTCCGTCCCATAATACGCGCGGCTGCCCTGTTTCCCAATCAATTGTCAGTGTTTCGTTTACCTGAAGATCCTGGCAGGTTTCAACACAGCGCCCGCAAAGAATACATTGGTCAGGGTCATAGCGGTAAAACGGGTGAGACATATCGACTTCATAGCCCTTGGAGCGATGCGGACGTGTCTGGTGTTCAATCCCCATCATTTCTGCCGTATTATGTACACGGCAGTTACCATTGTTGTTGTCACATACAGTACAGTACAGCAGATGGTTTTCCAGAATGCGGTCCATTGCTTCTTCCTGAGCGCCTTTGGCGATTTCAGAAGATGTGGCAATGTCCATCCCGTCTTCCACAACCGTAGAGCATGCACGCATCAGATTCCCATTCACTTCACACATACATGTATCACAGCTCTGTACCGGTCCAAGAACCTCCGAATAGCATATATGCGGATGTTCAATTTCCTGCTGCATCAAATAATCTAAAATACGAGTTCCTTCTTCAACCTGGTGTGCTGTTCCGTTGATCAGAACATTCACTTTTTCCCCCACGGTAAAGCCTCCTTAGTAAAAAAACAAATCTATCCAAAAAACAAGAGTAATTATCAGCTGACTTTCTTAATACTTGATTTTGCTCTCATAGACGATTGAAGAGAATCTTTATGAACCATCCAATAAGCCAATGCTACGAAGACTCCTCCGCCAATGCCATTTCCAATGGCAACCGGTACAAAGTTTGCTGCATAATCAGCCCATGTGAAGCTCCCTGCAAAGATGGCTGCAGGAATGATAAACATATTGGCTACAACGTGCTGGAAGCCGATGGCAACAAACGCCATGATCGGGAACCAGATCGCAAGAATCTTGCCGCCGATATCATCTGCTCCAAAAGCAAGCCAGATGCCTAAACAAACGAGCCAGTTACAGCCAACAGCGGAAATTAAAGTCGGCCAGAATGCCTGGTCTATTTTCGCTCCTGCAACTGCAATCGTTTTAGTCAGGAATGCACCTGTTTCCGTCATTCCAACAACATGTCCAAAGAAATAAGCGACAAAGATTGAACCAATAAAATTACTAACCAGAACCAGCAGCCAATTCCTGCCCAGCTGCTTAAACGTCGCTCGCTTTGCCATCACAGCCAGCGGCAGTGCCATCATATTGCCTGTCAGCAATTCTCCGCCGGCAATAATGATCAGCATCAGCCCTACCGGGAACACGGCTCCGCCAATAAGCGAGCTGAAAGTGCCCCATTCATGCGGCAGATCAGCAACAACCCGGATATATAATAAGAAACCTAAAGAAATAAAAGCTCCACCTAAAAATCCTAAAATGAGTGTGTGCGCCGGCCGCATGGCAGCCTTCTTCACCCCAGCTTCAACCGCCATTTCGGCAATCTGCTGTGAACTATGAAATGCCATATTTCTTCCCCCAATTATTGTCTTTATGGTCCACAATACATAAGGCATAAGGCTGCCTCTTAGGACCATCTCTCTAGAACCAGCCTGCCGTATTAAAGGCATATGAACGAGAACACAAAAAAAGCCCACTATAAAAAGGCCCCATGCTTTTGCATGTACCATTTTTACAGTGGGCTGAAAGCTCAGCATTATGTAATACCAGCAAACCTTCCCGCTTCATACGAAATGAAAGAACAGGATGTACAGTCAATGTTAATTAACTAACATCAATGAACTTTTCATCCTCTATAACTTTTTAAGTTTATCATAGATTCTTCGATTTGCGAATAGTTCTTGAACTTTTTTACAGGGGATACTGTCTTTAAAGTATCTTTAGGTAAACGATGACTCTGCTGGTTCCTCTATTCGTTGTTGTGTTCCTAATGAGGGCTGATGGTTTCCGCTCCAGACACTTCGCTTTCCGCGGGGCGGAGTTGAGCCTCCTCGCGCTTACGCGCTGCGGGGTCTCAACATTTCCGCTGCAATCCCGCAGGAGTCTGCATGTCTTCCGCTCCAACCATCAGCGGTTTTTTAATGTAATTTTCGGTTTTAACCTTAAAGGAGTAATCCAAGAAGTTAATAATGCATAAGATCCTAATTTTATAGTCTTTAACCAATGATGATCTGCACAGCAGATACAGATGAAAAGGTGAGGGGGCTGGACTCTTATATCTTGTCCAGCAATTTTCAAGTATAATGAACCATATCTGAACATGCATACAATATTTCTTAAAGAGAATTCTATCCATATGAAGAAAAAACAAAAAAACGGGGTTAAATAATGAGTAAAAGTTTTGCGGATTATCATTTAAGCGAAGAAATACTAAGATCACTGGGTGTGTTAAAATACGAAACTCCAACAGAGGTACAAAGCAAGGTCATTCCATTGGCAATGGAAAAGCAGGATCTTGTGGTGAAGGCTCAAACCGGAAGCGGGAAGACTGCCTCCTTCGGCATCCCGGTCTGCGATATGCTGGAATGGGAGGAAAAAAGCCCGCAGGCCTTGATTCTTACCCCAACAAGGGAGCTCGCCGTTCAGGTTCGTGAAGATATTACGAATATCGGCAGGTTCAAACGCATCAAAGCAGCGGCCGTCTACGGAAAAGAACCTTTTACAAAGCAAAAGGAAGAATTGAAGCAAAAAACGCATGTGGTCGTTGGGACGCCTGGACGGGTCATGGACCATATCGACCGGGAAACGCTTGTTTTGGACCAGATTAAGTATCTGATCATTGACGAAGCGGATGAGATGCTGAATAGAGGATTCATCGATGAAGTGGAAGCCATCATTAAAGAGCTCCCTTCAGACCGGGTGACCATGGTTTTTTCTGCTACCCTTCCTAAAGATGTTGAAGCGCTTTGCCATAAATATATGAAAGACCCTGTTCATGTTGAGATTGAATCAACCGGGGTAACCGCTGAGACGATCGAACACTTCCTAATGGAAGTGAAGCAGGAAGATAAGGTTTCGCTCCTTAAAGACATCACAGTTACAGAAAATCCGGACAGCTGCCTCATTTTCTGCCGGACCAAAGAACATGTTGATACCGTGTACACTGAACTGGATGGTGCTGGCTATTCATGTGAGAGGCTCCATGGCGGACTGGAGCAGGAAGACCGGTTTGCGGTTATGGAAGGCTTCAAAATGGGGAACTACCGCTATCTTGTGGCCACCGATGTAGCCGCCAGAGGGATTGATATTGATAACGTAAGCCTTGTCATTAACTATGATGTCCCGATGGAAAAAGAAAGCTATGTCCACCGCACAGGAAGAACCGGCCGTGCCGGAAACAAAGGGAAGGCCATTACATTTGCTACTCCTTTTGAAGAGAAATTCCTTAGAGCGATTGAACGGTACATCGGCTTTGAGATCCCTGTCATTGAAGCGCCAAGCCAGCAGGATGTGGCTGCCGGAAAAGCTGCCTTCGAAGAAAAAATCAGCGGCAGGCGGGTCGTCAGAAATAATAAGACAGCCCGAATCAATCAGGATATCATGAAGCTTCACTTTACCGGCGGCAAAAAGAAAAAAATCCGCGCCGTTGATTTTGTCGGAACCATCGCCAAAATCCCTGGAGTCACAGCAGAAGATATCGGCATCATCACCATCCATGATCAAATGTCATATGTTGACATTCTGAATGGGAAAGGATCACTGGTTTTGCAGGCTATGGAGAATGCGACGGTTAAGGGGAAGAAGTTGAAGGTTAGTAAGGCGATTAAGTAAGAGCCAAGGGGACAGACCCCTTGGCTCTTTTTTCCCCTACTTATAATCATTAATCGGCCCCTGATCCATCAATACCTCTACCATATTTGAAGCTCCCATCACTAGTTTAGGCCTATACTCAGAGTTGGGTGCACTATATAGCTCCAATGGACTTATAATCACTCCATCGTCGGTATTATGGAGTATTCCGGGCACACAGGTATAGATCGTGTCATTATTATTCGCATTCTTGGAGGAAATGGTAACGGATGTTCCGCTGTGGTTATCAATACTCATGGATACCTTGTATCTGTAGAATGACCCCGTTCCATTTGACTGAGCAGAATATACGACAGGAACCACTGCCAGAATATCATTGGTCAGCCTCAATTTAATGACTTCTTTCTTTGTGGATCCGCTGAATCTTCCTACATCCCCCATATGCTCTACAGCTCCATTGCCAAACCTCTTTAGTGGCGGTGTCCCCTGGGCCCCGAACATGGCCACATCTATCTGCCTGCCATTCTTTGTATAAACTAGAGCATAGATATCATAGTCCGTCCCTGTCTTCCAGGAGACTGTCGCCGTAATTTCAGGTGTTTTCTCAATTAACACCGGCTTTTGGCCTTTATCGAGATTTATTTTCCCTTTTGCTTTTTCAAGGCTAATCGGCGGCAGAGTATTTAAGCTGCTTTTCTTTTCAGGGACTGCTTGCGTATTAGCAGGTTCTTTGAAGGCTTGTTTTTCAACAGCTTGAGGTACAGGAGTCTGTTTTTGCTCCTCTGCTTCAACCTCAACACCGTAAAGTTTACATAAACCTTCAAGACCTGAATCGAATCCCCTCCATACTGATTTTGCCTTTGTCTGGCCGTTTCTTACATACAACTCCAGTACTACTATTCCATTTTCATTTTTAAAAACAGATGGGACAAATTGAATCAAATCAGCGCCTGCACTGATCTCTGCCTTTAAATTCCTCACATTTGAAAAACCGGAATGATTATCTTCAGTTAGCGTGATGGCTATTTTAGCAATATCTGCAGGCAGTCTGCTCATATCAAACTCAAGTTTATGTACCTTTGTCTGGCCCATATTCACAGACGGAATAAGAGCAGCCGCTCCAGACAGACTTTTCGGCTGATTATAAAAAATGATCCCGCTGTCTCCCTGTACCTTGCCTGAATCAGTCAGCAGGAAAGCGGTTAAGGAAATATCTATCATATTGGACATTTCGTAGCTGACAGTAACAGTTCCTTTTGGAGAACTCAAAACTGCATTTGCTCCCATCTGAAGCAATGAATTCATATAAACCAACCCTTCTCATAAATGCATTGATTATGTTTTTGAAAGTCGAAATCAAGCAAACTTGTGGACTAGTAATCTGGTAATCACAGCATTAGGTTATTATTTTTTCTTTTTCAGCTCTAGAAGTATAGGTGCTATATTCAGCAAAATAGAAATAATAGTCAAAACCCACAACGCCTTTTCCATAGTAGGTACAACATCCATTAAAGCCGGCCAATCTTCACCGTTCACCCAATTAGATACAGCGCTGTATTCTGCACAGAGTGTCAAAGCAGTAAGTGATAATCCCATTGCCATTGCAAGTTTGTAATCTTTGCCTGTCATATACATATAAAGATTTATAAAGGCTGCTGCTATGGCAGCAACTCCTAGTATAAACCACATTGATTATACCTCCATCCTATTTTAGAAGAATATGTATCATAATCTTTCTGTTAAATTCTTCCTCTGATTTGCAAAAGCTCTTCATCTATTCTAGCAAATAAATTCTTTTTTTTCAGAAAAATTCACGTCATGCCAACCAAGAGGTCTTGCTGCAACAAAAACAGGGACACCAATCCATTTGCGGATTGTGTCCCCGTAAACTTTATTATTTAACGTATTCTTTCCAAGTTTCGAAACAGGCAGTTGAGAAACCTGCCTTCCCCCATCATTCTTCAACCAGGCAGACTTTAAACAATTCATCCTTCTCGGTTTTGGTGAGTGCAGCCGTTTCTACTTGTTCTTTCAGATAATCTGCGAACTTATCAAGGCTTTTGCGTATTGCCGGGCCGCATCCTGAGCCGATTTCTTCAAGCGCTTTGAAAATCGCCTGCATGACTGAAAAATCATCTTTCCCGTAGTGGCTGATCTGCCTGAAGGAGGTATTCAAAAGATCTTCAAATGGCCGATGCGGAATGATAACCCTCATTCTTCCTTCATCATCAGAGATGGCTTTAACCTCCCCATTTAAATGGCTGGCTGCAGACAGGCAGACACTTAAATAATTGATGCACTGGATGGCTGTATTGGGATCATTGATTCCCGGTGATACCGCCCTCAAGGCCACCTCAGCAATTTTTTGCATGCCAAATTCCACATCACTATAAGTGGTCCGCTCTGTCCCTACGATAACAGCATCCTCAAGGCCTTCCGGAATTTCTTCCTGATTGTGGACACAAAGAAGATCATGTTTTTCCGTGACAAAATGGCCGATTGGCTTGAGGACCTCAATGATGCTTCCCTGTTCAGCAGCATGCTGCAGCAGTTTGTCTTCATCAATATACTGAATATAGCCAAACCGTTTGGCCTTTAAAGCTTTTGCTTCAATGACAACCGATGGCCGGACCTGCAGCAGGGATACACAGTCATCCTCCTCATACCTTTCTTTTTCCTTCTTAATCATATCCAGTGCATCGTCCGCAAGCCTCTTAATCAGCTTGCCGACCTGAATGGATGTGGCGACATGGTAGATGAAATAGGCAAAGAATGCGAGGCATATGAACGCAATGATTATGCCAATAGAAGCAGATGCCACCGTATTACCAAAGGATTCTCTTATAAACAGCAGTGTAAATATACAATAAACAAATCCGCCAATAAAGACTCCCAGCACCCTCATCGTCACCGGATCCTGAATGAAATTCTCCAGCGTCCTCGGCGAAAATTGAGAAGAATATGTAGTTAACACAACCATGGTGGTAGAAAAGGTAATGGTCGTCATCGTCAATAACGAGCCGGCTATTGTTCCGAGAATCGTTTTCCCCAGATCCAGCCCCACCAGAAAGATCTCTGGATAAAATTCGTTCAAATAATAATCAACATATACCACACCGATCGCAAGAATCAACGCCACGATCGTATACACAGCCGGAATGAACCATGTACCATTCTTAACTTTAAATAAGAACTGCTTAAACAATCCCCTCCCCCTTTCTTTGGTGCTTTTTTTGTTTTTGCCCTAAAATGCTTTTGGTGAAACAAAGAGAGGTGCCTGCCGTCCAGCACAAGGTGAAATAAAGCCAAGGGGTCAGGTCCCTTGGCTCTTCTTTTCAAATAAAAGGTGCCTGACCCCCAGCACAAGGTGAAATTACATTCCAGTTACTATCCTGTGATGGAATCATCGTCCTGCTCGCCCATACTCTGGCATAGTTTTACTATTAGTCGGCATACTAGGTATAGCTCAACCTATTATTTACTTCTTCTAGAGACTTAGACTTTAATTTACTTATGTGAGGGATTTTCATGTTTGGGAAAAAGGAAAAAAAGCAGACACTTCAAAAAGGACAGCAAAACCTCTCACTTGGACTTTTAAAGGAGATTTTAGCCAATCTGGAGGACGCTGAAATTGTCGAGAGGAAAAAAAAAGAAGGTCACTGTTTCACCTTCATTTACATAAGAACTTTGATAAATCAGGAAAGAATGAATGAAGCTTTATTCGAACCAATACTCCATTGTAAAGATGAGTCAATCCAAGATTGTATTTCAACTGTTAAAGCAGAAGAAATTTTCACTTTGGGGGAAGCTGAAGAACAATTACTGGCTGGGTCCGTTATTATTATTGATTCACTTAAGAAACAATGGTGGAGTGTCCTTCTTACAAATAATGTGGGACGGTCAATTGAAACTTCTGAGACAGAAACAATATTATATGGGGCAAAAGACAGCTTTAGCGAACAGCTGGATACAAATATAACCCTTATTCGCAGAAGGCTTCCGGTTACAGAATTAAAGTCCGAAAAGTTAAAAGTAGGTACATTAAGTGAAACGACGGTTGTCCTCATGTATATGGAGGGCATAACAAATCCCGAGTTTGTATCGATTGCCAAAGAGAAAATTAATAAAATCGATTTCGATCTTTTTTTAGATTCTTCACAGATTGCTGCTTTTATGGAGGATCATCAGAACAGTGTATTTCCACAGTTCCAGCAAACAGACCGGCCGGATGTCTGTGCTTATTCTTTAGGAATTGGCAAACTGATTATTCTTGTCGATAATACGCCTTTCGTACTGATTGGGCCAGTTACATTCTTTCATCTCTTCCAATCACCAGAGGACTATATTAACCGCTGGCCAGTCGCCAGTTTCTTACGCACAATCCGTTATATCAGCTTTATTTTATCAATTACACTTATCCCGCTTTATGTAGCGCTGACTACCCATCACTATCAAATGCTTCCCCTGCAGATCCTATTTGTTTTAGTAGAATCGAGAAGTAAATTGCCGTTTACTCCATTTTGGGAAGCATTGCTCATGCTGATCATTCTCGAAATTATCAAAGAAGCCAGCTTGCGGATGCCGACTAAATCCAGTCAGACACTTGGTGTAATCGGAGGAATTGTCGTTGGACAGGCTGCGGTAGAGGCTGGCTTTGTCAGCAAAGTACTGATTGTGCTGCTGGGTGTATCAGCAATTGCTTCCTTCCTAGTTCCTAATTATCTCGTGACAAAAGCGAACACGATGATTCAATTTGTATTTTTACTCCTTTCTTCATTTCTCGGAGTATTTGGAATAGCCTTGGGGATGATTGTCATTTTGGCACATCTGAACAGTCTAACATCACTTAGGCAGCCTTATTTAGCCCCAGTAGCTCCTTTATACTGGAAAGATTGGAATGACCTATTTATCCGTGGCCCTTTAACAAAAATAAAAACCAGGCCCGACCATTTGCACACTTTCCAGAAATGGCGTTACAGCAAAAGGAGATGATCTTATGACATCTGTTTCTATAGAAAATAACGCATCTTCATTTAGTGGCATTTATGTGTTTTTTATCGCGAATCGGTTTCAGCTGATTTATTTTTTATATGTCATGCCAACTGTTTTAACCCACCCCTATATGATATGGGGTATTATTTTGGTGGGCATATTATCTCAATTAAATTTAATCTTGTTATCAAAATGGTTATCATCAGAGCATGCTTCAAAAGGATATGCAGGTTTTGTACATCTATTCGGACAATGGATGATACGTATTTTGGCAGCTGTTGGGATTGTTGTGATTGGAATTAAAGTAACGGTTTTCATTTTAGGATACGTTGAGATTATTCATCAATTTGTGTTTCCCTCCATGAGTCCAAATTGGCTGATTGTATTTGTCATGGCCGTTTGCTGCTATACAGCATCACTGGGAATGAATAATGCCATTCGTTTTTCCGTAATCTCCTTTCTCTGTTCCATATGGATGATCTTGTTTTATCATACTTTTATAACGTCGCCCATTGCCTCACTTCCCGACCTATATCCTTTAATTCCTGAAGATTGGTCAAATATTTCCTGGAAGGGCTTGCTGCTCATATGGTCATCTTTGTCCGGTCCGGAATATATCGTTTGTATCGCTCACTTATTGAACCCACGAGGCAGCTTTCTAAAATATTTTACATTTGCCAATACATTATCAGTGCTAGAATACCTGGTTTTATTTATTGCTTCTCTATTCTTTTTTGGATCCAAATTCTTAAGCTTAAGCAAATTTCCAATTGTTACGATGGCTAGATATCTTCAAACGCCAATATTTGAAAGAGTTGATATCATTTTGATATGTTTAAATATCTTCAATTTAGTGTTTGGGATTTCATTCTTGTTGCTTTGTTTCTATGGGGCTCTCCGCATTTTAGGGAAAAAGCTGCAAACCAATCATTCCAAATGGGGTATTCCAATCATCTGCATCATCGCGTCAGTATGGCTGATTGCCGCAAACAAATGGATCTGGAGAGAAGAATATCAAAGCATATTGCTTAACCTTGAAATAGGGTGCAGTTCCCTTACGTACCTTCTGGTCCCCTTATTCCTTCTTATTTTCAGCAGAATAAAGAGGGGCTTATAGAATATGGCATATTTTAAAAAATCTTTAGGGATGACTATTATATGCTGCGTAAACTTGATCACTGGGTGTTCTCCTTATGTGGAAAATAACGAAATTGAAGAAATTGCACCAGTGATTTTTTGGTCACTGGATGGCGCGGCAGAGGGAAAGCTTGAAGCAACCACTGTTGTACCTCCTTTAGTTCAGGAAAAAAAACGCATCCTGACCATGCAGGTAGACCTGCTGAAGCAAAGCGAAAAAGGCTTTAACCTAAGGTATTACAGAGAATTGAAGGTTGGACAGCTTCGGATAATGTTAGTTAATGAAGAGCTTGCAAAAAAAGGATTGCGGCCAATTATTAACACCATATTTACAGACCCTGACATTTCTCAGCGACTCTATCTCGTTATCATTCAGGGAGATTTTAAAGAATATATTAAGGAAGAAATAAAAAGCCAGAAAAACCTGGATTACTTCCTTTATCGCATGTTAAAGCACTACGAGAAAAAGCGGCAAGGCCAGCTGTCGATTGTAAATCTGCATCAATTCATGCAAAAGCTGTATTCCCCCTATTCTGATCCAATCCTGCCAGTGTTCAAGGCAGAGAATGGAAATTTCAATTATAAAGGTACAGCTATTTTTCAAAATGACAAGCTACTCTCTGTGGTTACTGATTCAGATGATGAAATCTACCAGCTTATAGCGAATGATTATTATTTAAAATACCTTCCCATACCAAAACTATCTGTTGTATTAGGCCATGTTCGCACAAATGTAGATGTCACCTTCAACCAGGACTTAACAGAAATGAATTTAAAAGTAGAGCTGAAAGGCAGAATAGATGAGTATCAAGGTGAAAAGAATCTTAATGATTTGGATGATTTAGCAGTGATTACGAGCGAAATTAAATCCCATCTTGAAGCCCAAACCAAAGCATTTCTGCAAAAAAACCAGGAGTGGCAAACCGACCCGTTAGACATTGGAGCCAGAACATTAACCCCTTTCTCAAGGCCGATAGAGAAAAAAGAGTGGAGGGAAAAATGGAGAACTCTGCAGATTAAGGTTAAATACAAGGTGGATTTAGAACCGTTAATAAATATTCACGAATGAAAAAGACAGCAGCCACCAATGAACAGTGCCCGGTTGACGGACAGTTTTAAAAAGCGCCTGGGAGGCTAGTAAACGGCCCCGTATTGCGGTTTAATGAAAGGCAGTATGTACCGTACTGAGGGTCAGGCACCTGATTATCTTAAGGTCTAACCTTACTAAAAAGTCCGAGAATTAGAACAGTGGAAACTGCTAGGTTAACTCTGAATGGAAATCACCTTTATTTTAACTTCACCTTCTCTCAAGCAGTCAACATAAATTATCTGCATTTAATGTTCCCTTGGAATTCAGAATAAACTAAATCCCCCTTAAAAGCTAAGGGGGATTTTTGCTGAACTGAGTACCTTTACCAGCGATTAATGCAGGAACAGGTGCCAATATTCATATTATCCAACTCTCGTATGAGGCTCCAGCTTCATCTTCCCCTTACGTTCCTTACGCTTCTTGCCCTCACCAGGCGGTTTAATGGTCAGCGCAATCACCAGCGAGACGATACACAATGCTGCAATAACAGTAAAGGTTGCCTGAAATCCTCCAAGTACAGCGGCTACAAGAGAGCCTGCTAATGCCCCGATTCCGAAGCCCTGGTATATCACGCCATAGTTCTTGCTTTGGTTCTTCAGTCCGAAGAAGTCTGCCACGATGGCTGGGAATACGGTGATGTTTCCGCCAAAGCAGAAGGCGATTGCTGCTACACAGGCGAAGAAGATCGGGAAGCTTAATGGAACAAAGCTTAAGACTGCGACTGCAATGGCCGTGACCAGCAGCGTTCCGCAAATGACTTCCATCCGGCCGATTTTATCTGACAGTGCCCCCAGGACGATTCGGCCTGTTGTATTAAAGATGGCCACCAATGCGACTGCGTTTGCCGCTGTAGCTGCATCCAGCCCGGCTAAGCTGACACCAATGTCTTTGACAATGCCGACCAGGTATAGCCCGCTCATACATGCTGTGAAGAAGATCACAAACAGCATGTACGCCTGCTTCGTCTTCAGCATTTCTTTAACTGTATAATCCTTTTGCTTTGATTCCGCTTTCACAAAACTGGCGGCTGTTTCTTTTGCTTCTTTTAGTAAAAATGAGCCGCCAACGACCATGACCAGGACGATAACTCCCCATAAGAGGAAGGCAGTTGAAACACCGAATGATGAAATAAAGCTGGCGTTCACATATTTGAAGATCAGGCTGCCTGTCCCAAATGCGCCGACGGAAATCCCTGAGATCAAGCCTTTTTTCTCCGGGAACCATTTGATCAGATTGCTTAGTGTTGTGATATAAGCTGTACCATCTGCGAAGCCTACGATCACTCCTGCAACGGCGTACAGCATCCATAAAGAGGATACCTGTGAGCTGAGGATTAACCCGGCCCCAAGCAATATTCCGGCCGCAGCCACTAAACGGCGAAGGCCCCATCTATCCTGCAGCTTCCCTGAAAACAGGGTCGCAAATGCTAAAGCAAAGCTGGTAATGGAAAAAGTAATGCTGGTTGCGCTTAATTCCCAGCCGAATTTATCGACTAGAGGCTGATTGAAAAGGCTCCACGTGTAAATGGTGCCCAGCCCCATCTGGACGATAATGGTGCCAATGATGATAAGAAGTCGATTTGCATTTCGTTCGTTCATGTCGAATCTCCTCTTTCTAAGCGGTTTCATAATCTCAAGCAGTTGTATTTATACTTGAATTCTACCGCTGAAAAAGGAAATTAAATCGCTTTCAGAACGAAATGCCTGATATTCGGAATGAGTGGTATTTACAAATGCATAATCTGCCGGAACGCTTTCGACTTGCTTCTGCTGACCGGAATTTCTGCCTTTACACCCTTCAGTTTCAGCACATATGTATTATTGAACCAAGGGACAATCTCATGGATTTTGGATAGATTCACACTATAGGAGCGGTGGCATCTAAAGAACATATCCTGAGGGAGGCTGTCATGGAATTCGGTAATCGACATTGGCATCGTATACTCTTCCGATTCTGTGTAAACCAGGGTGATTTTTTCACTTGCTTCTGCATAATAAATATCATTTACATCCGTCACGATGATATTTTCATTTTTCCTCAGATTAATCCGGCGATTTCGGTCCTGGGGAACCTCTTCCTGCGTTTGTCTGCCCTTTTGAAAGGCTGCTTCAAGCTTTGACAGCATAGCCGCAATCCTTTTTTCCTCATAAGGCTTTAAAATATAATCAAAAGCCTCCAGCTCAAATGCCTGAGCCGCATGCTCCTTATAAGCTGTCGTGAAAATGATATACGGCTTCTTCGCAAACTTGCTGATGCTTCCCGCCAGCAGCATCCCATCCAATGAGGGGATATTGATATCCAGGAAGATGGCATCCACTTCTTCCTCCTGAAGGAACTTCAGTACATCCAGCCCATCCTCAAAAGCAGCCACAATCTCAATATTGCTATGCGTATCCACTAAATATTCCAGCTCTTCCTTAGCCGGAATTTCATCTTCTACTATGATCGCTCTCATGATGGCTCCTTACTTATGTCAAAATAAACTTCCGTGCCTGGATTCAGCCTGTGAATTACCAGATCCGTCCCGTAAATCAGCTTCACCCGCTGATGCACATTGAAAAGGCCAATCTGCTTGGAGGAAACCTCCCCTTTGTGCAATCGGTCAATCACTTCCTGGTCGATTCCTTTTCCTGTATCCCGCACACTCACCCTAATTTTATCCTCAAATTCCTTAATGGAAATCGTCACGCTGCCAGGCCCTTTTTGTTTTAAAATGCCATGGACTACGGCATTTTCCACTAGAGGCTGAATCAGAAGACTCGGCAATTTCAAATGGAGATCGTCTATATCATAAACAACCTGAAGGCGTTCACCAAACCGCGCTTTTTCTATTTTAATATAATTCTCTACCTGCCCTAGCGCCGTTTGAACGTCAATCAGTTCTTCCCCGACTTCTAAATTATATCTCATATAGCCGGACAGACTGATGATCAGCTCCCTTGCTTTCTCAGGGTCACGCCTTGTTGTTGAGGCAATTGCATTAAGAGCATTGAATAAAAAGTGAGGATTAATTTTTGACTGCAATGCCCTTATCTCGGCTTTATTGGCTTCTTCTTTAATCTGCTCCACTCTTGAAACTTCCATCAAGGTAGAGATGATCTGCGCCAGTCCAATCGCCATCGTCTGCAGCGTATTTGTGATGGTATAAGCTTTGCTGTAATAAATTTTCAAGGTCCCTGTTATAATGCCCTGCTCTGATAGAGGAATAATCAGCAGGCAGTGAATCTGCGGTGTATGATGATCGGCAATATTGTTCCTGATCGTAATCTGCCCATTGCGTATCGTTTCTTTCGTCAGATCACTGATGATTTCCTGTCCAATCTTATACTTCTCTTCCCCATAACCGACATAGGCAAGAACATCCTTTGTATCTGTAATCGCAACGGCATCTGCCTTGATATCCTCTTTAATGATCCTGCAAATTGTCCGCAGCGATTCTCCGTTTATCGAGCGGAAATACGGCAGGGTCTTATTAGCGATATTAAGGGCCAGCTGGGACTGCTGGGCGGCAATCCGCTCTTTCTCCCCTTCCACACTCGCAATCATCAGGATGATCAGTCCGATGCTGACCTGCCCCAAAATCATCGGAATCCCGATCTTCGATACAATGGCGACACCCAATTCAAAGGAATCAGCCATTGCTAAAATAAGAATCATCGTCAGGATCTCGCAGAACATCCCGGCGATAATTCCATAAATCCATCTCCTGCTTTTTTTCATATAGACATGGATATAGCCAGCAGTGAACCCTGCCAGAATACTGGTGATCAGGCACGGAACAGAGGTCACCCCGCCAATATCAATCAAATAGCGGTGCACCCCGGAGACAATCCCCGTAACAATGCCGACCCACGGCCCAAACAGGATTCCTCCGGAGACAATAGCAATCGTCCGGATATTAATAATTGACCCTTCCACTTCAATCCCAGAATAGGTCCCAAAAAGGGCAAACACACAAAAAATCCCCGTCAGCAGCGACAGCTCTACCGGGGAATGATGGTCCCTCTGCAAAATCTCCTTAAACTTCGGCACCCTCGCCATAAAAAATAAAGTAATCAGCAAAAGTGCAGCCCGCTCGATTAACCGAATGAGCATTTCTAACTCAGATGAAGCGTACATAATGGTGTGTGGCCTCCTTGGTGCAAAAGTACTTATAAATAAATTCATGAAATAGATGGGGTATTTTGTATTCTTATCATTATTGGCTGGAAAGATGAGGATAATGCTATTTTAGGGGAAGAAAAAACACAAAGCTATTTTTGGGCTTTGTGTTTTTTAAAATATAATTAAAACAAAACCTTCTCTACTTGTGTTATGTTTCATATAACTTGGGATTTGATAAAGAGGAAAGGTATATCTACATCCAAATTAGCATTTATTAACTAGATACACTATATCAGTTTCTTTTATTTTCTTGCTGATATTAATTGCTACTTGAAATTTTTCTTTAGTTGCATCTATATCAGTAAATTCGTCATTGTTTATCTGTATTGAATTTATAACTGTAGAACTATATTTACCATCTTCTCTCATTAAGAAAAGTGTACTCCCTTTACTAATTATAACCCCTTCCAGTTCTATACCTAAAGTTTTATCGGAAAATATTCTTAATGGTTGACCAAGTAAAGTTATATTATCTCCACTTTGAACTAAATGAGGTATTGCTTGAATAGCTATTACCTCATTTAAACAATTAGCTAATTTCTCAATATAATCTACATATCTTGATAACTGTTCTAAATCGAGAATGTCGTTTTCTTCTGTTCCATGAGCAACTCTATTTCGGCGTTCAGCTAAATCGTTCAATAATTTGAAAGCTTCTTCTGGGCGTATATCTTCATTATCTAAGTAATCTTTAAATTGCTGGAATGACAATAATAATGAGGTTATATTCGATACTCCAACTGCACTGAAAAAAGCATTTATAGTTTGGTCTCTAAAATTATAATTATGTTGAGTAAACGCTTCTATATTTAGAGTATAATTTTTAAGTCCCTTGCAATTACTGCAGCTATACAAATTAGAAACAATTAATTCCTTCGTTATCTTGTCTTTATATTTTGGTAAACTTAAATTATTTATTAAATCAGCTGAAAACAGATAATGGTTATTTTTAATAGGCTCTGGTAAGTCATTATAATTTGGTATACTCTGAGATAAATAATCAATATACTCTTTTATTAAATTTTCTATAAAACTTTCTAACAAACCATAAAGCGAGACAATAATACTATTATAGGTAAAAACTTTATTTTCTTTCTTATAATAATCAATAAGCAACTGTTTGGTTTCCAAGACTAACTCCTCAACACTGGAGTCTTTGCCCTCTTTTTCGAATTTAATTATTTTTGTAAGTAAGGTACCATGGTTGTTTATTTCTTGGATGTAATCCCTTAGTCTTTTTATTTCTACTTCAAATTGATTATATGAATATCTCATAGAACACCCGTTATAAGTACTTCTTAAAGAAGGCATCGAATAGTTCTATTCTAGAAAGGACTTCCTGTTTTCCTGTATTCCGTCCACCAAACTGTTCATAGTTTTCTTTATAAAACTCTAGTATATCTACTCTTATTTCTTCTGATTTATCTAAAAGTGTTTCCTTATGCTCTAAATAGTTACTTAATACATACATTAGTGGGTCGAAAACGACTTTAGTCGGTCTATTATATACTGCCCATTTACCATTCCTCACTCTGTAGAGACAAAAAGCCTCTTCATCCAACAAGTTATATACAAACTCACTAGTTTCCTCAAATAGTTCACGATAATTTTCTAGTACCTCGTCACCTAATAGGTTACCTTCTTGTAAAAATAGATCTAAGAATCTTTTAAGGATAAGTCTATCCCACTGTTCAATGTGTCTGAATGCAAAAAAGCGTAATACAAGTTCAACATCATACATTTTTCTAAAAAGAGTATTCTCTGTAAGCTCTTTGGGAAGGTTTCCTTCTAATTCTTCCTGAGTCTGTGTGGGGATTCCCCACATCTTACAAAAAAAGCTATTTCTTGAAAGTCTAATACATAATTTATTTAATTTACCATTATAAAGAGCATTTCTTTTCTCTTGTTCTTCTAATTGTTCCCCACCACTATTTATTCTTTCAAAAACAAGTTGCTTTAATCGTTGTGCTTCCTCTTCTGATTTAGCTGTTTCTTTTAATAGTATCATTGATGAAAGATATCTACGGTCTATCCCTCTCTTGATTTGGGTGGGTAGTTGTGAATATCTAAGCCCGTTTAACTCACGCCACTCCTCTAATCCGTCTAGCTCAAATTTATCATTATAAAACTCCGTTAAAGCTGTTAGCCTTTGAAGGCCATCCATTACTTCATAAACCGAAAAGTCTATCTCATATAAAAAGATCGGTGGGATAGGGACATTCATAATAAAAGATTCAATTAATCTTGACTTTTTTTCTTCACTCCACCTATGCCTTCTTTGAAACTCAGGGTCCAAGATATAATCACTGCTCTCAACTATAGAGGGTACGGTAGTAAGTTGAAACCTCCCTTGTTCTGTTACTATTCTTACATCGCCTTTAGTGTACTTTTCATTAATTTCATCATGGTCTATTTCCCTTACTTCATCACTTAATTCTCTGTTAATGCTGATAACTTCATTTTCAAAAAAACTAGGCACTTTTTTAACCTCCTTATATTTTATTATTTTTGGCAATATTTATAATACTTCTCATGAAATCGTCAAGAATGAGGCCTGACCCTAACAAAAAATTTTAATAAGTCTATCCAAAGCACTTTCATACTCATTAACATTATATCTTTATTTAAGGGTGTGTGAAATCAGACATTTATTCAAAGTGTTTTTTTATTCTACAAAGGCATATTTAATTCAATAGAACGAAGCGCAGATGTTACTTCGTCTAACTTATCGCAGACATCTGAAACCGAATTATACAATCCTAATCCTTTTATATCCTCTAACTTATCATTAATATCTGTCAAGGAATTATACAGTCCATTTCCTTTTACTTCATCAATTGAGTGACCTAAATCCTTGATAGAGGAATTCATATCTTGAATCCCATCTCTTATCTCTTCCAATATACTAACTAACTCTTCCATGTTTATCCCACCTCTATAGATATTCAAAAATAAACCTTTAACATGTTGGTAAATTCAAATAAACTAATCATTGGCCAAATAAAACCAGTGAAAAAAAATATCAAGATATGATTCATTTATAACAGTTCCAATCCATAAAAATAGGAAATTAGAACAATATTCCACCAACTATTTCCATTATACCATGATATAATATATAGACGTAAATTCGATAATTGGAATTATATGTAGATTTTTAAGGAAGGATGTAAGAAAATGAGTTCTTCTACTTTAGAGAGGGATAAAACATCAAGGCTTTTTACCTACTTGAAGGAATTGTCTTTATTAAAAGCGCCATTAATTCGTGATATACAAAACTATGAAGACTATATTTTTCTTAATGAAATTCCAGATGAACTAAGTTGTATTTCTCCGCTATCAACTGATGTAACTGATATTTGGATTGAAATTAAAAAGCCATTGAAGCCAAATTTTCCATTACCCCCAAACTCAATTGAGAATTGGTTGTCACCATACTTTCAGAATAATGATATAAAAAAAGAACCAAGTTTGGTAGAGAGAATTACCAATCCTGAATATATAGAGAATGATGCTGGTGAAGCTTCTGAGCCTGAGAAAGAGTCTCCATACTTATATTTAAAAGATTTCCCACAAATATTAAATACATTTAAATATTATAAGACAGGAAAATGGGAGCCCTGGAGAGAAGAATTTATTCGATTTGAAAAGGTTCAGAGCATATATACTAAACTATTTTCCTTGTACCAAAAGCAAAAGAAACTGGGTGAGCAATATGAGTTAATGATAGGAGTAGGATTGTTAAATTGGAAAACTCCTGATAACCAGCTTGCTCATCGACATGTTTTGACTATCCCTTGCTCCTTTCAATTTAACGCTAATGATGGAATTATTAGGGTTTCGCCACCACCAGTAGGAACCAAAACTGAGTTAGAACAGGATATGCTTGAATTAGAGATGCGTCTAGATAATAAGGCTCTAGTCTCTATTAAAGAGAAAATAGAAGATTTAGACACGAGTTTTTGGGACAAAGAACTCTTAGATTCAATATGTAGGTCATTTGCATTTTCATTATCAGCAAATGGCACATATAAAGAGAATGAATTGAGCAATAAAAGGGACACAACAACTGAACCTGATATTTTATTTAGCCCCGCACTTATACTTCGTAAAAGGAATGAAAAGGGTTTTCAGCAAGCCTGTACAAAAATTATTGAGAGTGTAAAAGGTTTAGAAAATCATATCCCTGAAGGAATAAAACGCATATTTGAAGAAATCGATGACTATCAAGAATTAGAAAATCTTTCTAAGGATGCTGCCAAAAACAGTATTAAAGCAGATTCTACTATATATTTCCCACTAGAAGCCAATGATGAACAAAGAAAAATCATTGCGAACTTAGAAACTCGGAATGGTGTACTGGTTCAAGGCCCACCAGGAACCGGTAAGAGCCATACAATTGCAAATTTAATTTCTCATTTACTCTCTTCGGGAAAAAGGGTTCTGATTACGAGTGAAACTGCAAGAGCCTTAGGAGTATTAAAGGATAAAATCCCTGACGCACTTCAAGATCTATGTGTGAGTCTCCTCGGAGCAGATTCAAAGTCATTCAAGGATTTAGAGAAGGTTGTCCAAATTATTTCTAATAAAAGAGATACTTGGGATCAAGAGCGTGCTATTAATGAAATTACTCAGCTTTCTAATAACCTTAAAAATATGAAAGAGAGTAGAGCATCAATTCAGCAGCAACTTAGATCAATTCGTGAAAAAGACACTTATAATCACAATTTTTTAAATGGTGCTTATAAGGGAACCGCACAAACGATTGCTAAATCTATTAATGCTGATTCAGGAAAGTATAATTGGTTTAAAGACAACCTTGAAATGGATACAGTGTGTCCACTATCAAAACAGGAATGTTTTGAACTAATAGATTTACTAGAATTGCTGAATGATCAGGTACAAGAACAAATACAATATTCTATTCCATCTTTGGATGTTCTGGATGCTCCAGACTTATTTAAGCAGAACTCCATTCGCGAAGAGACTATTCTAAGAGAATTAGAGAAGTTTAAAAAGCCTGAAAAAGAAAGAACAGATCAATTTAAACACATAAGTGTGGAAAAGCGGAAAGACTTAAATAATTTACTTAGAGATTTGGCAAAAGTTTTGAAAGAAGTTAATCGAAAAGATGAAGACTGGCTTCAATCTGCATTGCTAGATTTACACCAAGCAAGATTTAGGCCATGGGAAGATTTTCACAGTCAAATCATTGGTTCGATAGAAATGATAAGGCCATTGGCTATAAATCATAACTTAAAGGAGATTACTGGAGCTGAGGATATCCCCCCTTCTCAGTTATTATCTGATGCAACCCAACTCCATGCTCATTTTAAAGAAGGAAAAGGATTAGGGATGCCCTTATTACGTCCTAAAGTGGTAAAAGATGCATGGTATATAGTAAAGGATGTACGGATTGATGGGCAAAAGTGTGATTCTTTAGAGTCAATTAGCTTGTTAGAAGAGACAGTAAAAACTGATCAAACCCTCAGGAAAATAGAACAAGTCATTCAGGATCAGTTAAAGGTTGAATTGAATCCTATTCAGTCTCGCTCTTTAAGTTTGGCCAGGATAGAAGATATTATGGCACCTTTTAATCTTCTATTATCTATTAAGCGAAAAACAGACACAATTCAAGAGGAATATAATGAAGTACCGTTTATCATCGAAAGTCCATTGAATGAACAACATGTTTCCACTCTATTGGATTTTTTAGAATCTATAAGCCTAAACGAAGAACTTAAGCAAATTAAAAAACACTTCCAGCAGTTTATTGAGAGAATCGAAAAATCAGTCGATGTGAGTGAAAAACACACTTTAGTAGATGATTTAGTTGAAGCAGCTATATTAAGAAATACAGAAAGATATTCAGAGTATCATACAAAGTTGATAGAACTCGATGACTATGGAAGAAAAAGCCGAAGATGTGAAGATTTATTACATCGTTTAAGAGCGGTGTTGCCTAAACTATACTCAGACCTAGTTGAAACATTTAAAGTGCATACATGGACAGAGAGATTTAATCATCTGGAAAATGCTGTGGACTGGGCTAAGGTAAATACATGGCTAACGCAATTTTCTCAGACCAGCGACAAAGAACTCTCAGGTCAGTTAGATGATTTAGATAATCGGATAAAAGAAACGATTACTAATTTAGGAGCTATTAAAGCCTGGTTCTCTACTTTAAGTACTATGACAGAAGGACAGCGTCAGCATTTGCTTGCTTGGACTACCTCAATGCGAAAAGTTGGAAAAGGTACCGGAAAGAACGCACACATCCACTTAAAAGATGCCCAAAAACATATGTCAGAGTGTAGGGATGCAATCCCTGCCTGGATTATGCCGTTATATCGTGTTTTCGATACATTCGATATGGAACCAAACCTTTTTGATGTAGTAATTATTGATGAAGCTAGCCAATCAGGTCCTGATGCAGTAATTTTACAATATATAGCTAAGAAATTAATTGTTGTTGGGGATGACAAACAAATAAGCCCTGAGTATGTTGGCATGAAACGTGAAGATGTTCAATATTTGAGGAAACAGTATTTAAGTGACTTCAAACTTGCGGATATGCTGGATATTGAAAATTCCTTCTTCGATCTCGCAAATGTATTGTTCGGAGGGCGAATTACCCTTAGGGAACATTTTAGGTGTATGCCGGAAATCATTGAATTCTCAAATAGAGTAAGTTATTCAAATACACCTCTAATGCCTTTAAGGCAATACCCACCAAACAGATTAGAACCGATTAAAAATGTACACGTGCCAAAGGGCTTTAGAGAGGGATCTGGGTCTAAGGTGATGAATCGACCAGAAGCAGAAGCTCTAGTTGCTCAAGTTAAGGCATGTATTGAAAATCCATTGTATAAGGGTAAATCAATGGGTGTTATCTCTTTGCAAAATGAAGGACAAGGGCAACTGATTGAGAGGCTACTAGTAGAGGAAATTGGGACAGAAGAAATTGAAAAAAGGAATATCATTTGTGGCGATGCTTACGCATTCCAGGGAGATGAGCGCGATATTATGTTTTTAAGCATGGTCGCTGCACCTGGACAAACCGCTATGAGAGCAGTGACAACAGAAAAAGATAAACGTAGATTTAATGTTGCAGTGAGCCGTGCAAAAGATCAGCTATGGCTTTTCCATACACCAACATTAAATGATTTCCGTAATAAAGACTGCTTGCGTTATCAACTTATCTCTTACTGTGAAAATCCAGATAAGAAAATTCTAGAATCCAATCGTGCTCTTTGCGAAAGTGATTTTGAGCGTTCAGTCTTCGATCAAATAACAGCAAAAGGATACAAAGTTATACCTCAGCATGAAGTCGCAGGTTATAGAATAGACATGGTTATTGAAGGTGAAAAAGGAAGAATAGCTGTTGAATGTGACGGGGATGAGTGGCATGGTCCAGATAGATATGATTATGATATGAACCGTCAAAGAATCCTTGAGCGATGTGGTTGGAAATTCTGGAGAGTGCGCGGAAGTGATTATTATTACAATCCAGAAAAGGCAATCTCACCTTTATGGGACACCTTGAAGTATTATGAAATAGAACCAATAGGAACCCAGGCAAAAAATATGGATTCTAAACCACAATTAGTTTCGAATCATATGGAAGATACGGAAACCAATAACCAAATGTCCGTGACTAACAAAATCCAATTTACTTTTGATGAATTGGTTGATCCTAAAACTCCCGAGAGGAACGAGCAGGGATTTGAGCCTGTCCTCTTAATGCCAAAGCCAGATTTTGAGCAGGAAAATGTTCATAAAATCCTATCCAGCATCGAGACAGAGAATAAACTAGATATAACACAAAAACTTACTTCTCCGAAAAACGGAATAAAGGAATTTTTGGAAAGTAAGGGTCTCGAAGTGATAGATAAGCGGAATAAAGGTGGAGCACTCTGGGTTCTAGGAGGACAAGAGTTATCTCCTCTGATAGAAGAGTTGAGAAAGGATAATATCGTTTTCACATTTGCTTATAACGGTAGTAAATCTACTGACAAAAGACCTTCTTGGTATACTTCTTATCTTGAATAAGTTAAAGAGGACTTAACCTTACATGGATAAGTCCTCTTTTATTGAAAAAAAATCAATAAAAGAATTTTTTCAGCTAATAGACGTTTCCTATCAGATAGTAGTTTACTTATGATAAGGCTCCCCCCGATTAATCCGAAAAGCCCGATAAACCTGCTCCAGCAAAACCAATTTCATCAACTGATGCGGAAAAGTCATCTTCGAAAACGACAGCTTCTCATCCGCCCGCTGCAAAACCTCCTGGCTCAAGCCAAGTGATCCCCCAATAACAAAGGCAATTTTGCTTTTTCCGTACGTAGCCAGTTTATCAATCGTATCTGCCAGTTCCTCTGATGATTTCATCTTGCCTTCAATCGCCAGGGCGATGACATGGGCATCAGGATGAATTTTGGCGAGGATTCTTTCGCCTTCTTTTTGCTTGACCTGGATCATTTCAATGTCGCTCAGTTCTTCGGGGGCTTTTTCGTCCGGGACTTCGATGATGTCCATTTTGGCATAGGCGGACAGGCGCTTGAGGTATTCGTCGATGCCCTGTTTCAGGTATTTTTCTTTTAGCTTTCCGACGGTGATGATTGAGATATTCACTATCCACACCCCTTTACAATTTAATTACAAACAGCTTACAAACAAGATATCCACAAAAGTTATCCACATATCCACATTTTATATCCACATCTTGTATGGAATCACTTGTTCGCCACCATATATACTGCCTTATTTCGACAATATTCACAGGTTGTTGATAACTGGCTGTCTTCAATTTTATTCATCACAGGGAACGTTTCATACTCGTCCACCACGGTATCAATGGCTATATCAATGTGTTCTTCGCAGCAGTAAATCATTTTGGCACTCCTAACAGTTTTTCTTTTTATTATAAGAATTGTGGATAAATTTCATTCTTCTATTTGTCGAAATACTTATCCACATTCCATCGTAACACCAAAAGAAAAAACAGGAAAGCCTCTTGGCCTTCCTGTTAGTTTCTTCTGTTTAGATAGTTTCGCCAGACAGCTTCAAGGTTGTTTCCTGTGCCTTTCCGCCGCGGTAGAATTTCACTTTCATCTGATCTCCGACCTGTTTATTATTGTACAGATGCTTCCTGAGATCGATGACATCATTGATCTGTTCGCCGTCCATTTCGACGATAACGTCAAATTCCTGCAATCCTGCCTGGTCGGCCGGTGAGTTAGGAGACACACGGATGACTGCAACACCGTTTGTCACATCCTCAGGCAGCTTTAGGGCTTCCTGCTGATAGTAGGCAGGTATTTCATTAACAGAGCGCAGCTCAACGCCCATATACGGCCTTTTCACTTCCCCGAACTGTTCAAGGTCGCTGATGACCGGCTGGGCCGAGTTGATCGGGATCGATAAGCCGATTCCTTCAACCGTATCCTGGGCAATCTTCATCGAGTTGATGCCGATCACTTGACCATTGATATTGATGAGGGCACCGCCGCTGTTCCCCGGATTGATGGCCGCATCAGTCTGCAGGACTTCTGCCTGCCAGTCTACTGTCCCGTCCTGGTTGATGTCAACCGGAATGGCACGCTCAAGGCCTGAAACGATTCCCTGGGTAACAGACCCTGAGAAGGTCGGTCCAAGCGGATTTCCGATGGCAATGACCGGTTCGCCGATTTTCAGAGCATCTGAATCGCCGAATTCAGCAACTTTATCGATTTTTTCCCCTTCGACCTCCAAAACGGCAAGGTCGGTCCAAATATCGCTGCCGCGCAGCTTGGCCGGAATTTTCGTTCCATCTGCAAGTGTCACTTCAATCCTTGAAGCTCCCTCTACCACGTGATGGTTCGTCACGACATAGGCTTTGCCGCCTTCTTTTTTATAAATGACGCCTGAGCCGGTTCCGGCTGTCTGGCCGTCCCCTTCTTCCGCGCCTGACCACATGCTCGCATTCTGGATGTTATCGATGCCGACAACCGCATCGCCGGCTTTATCGACTGCTTTCGTTATATCTGATTCGACATTGAGCGAAACATTGCGGGTGGCGACATTATTATTGCTGCCGCCTGTATTAGCCTGTCCTGCATCCTCGTTCGCTGAGTATGGGAGCACATCATAGTCAATCAGCTTAGGGACAGCGACAATGACCAGTATGGCGCCAAGGATGATGCCGATCAGGCTGGCCAAGAAATAGCCGCCCTTGTTTCCTTTTTGCTTTTTATAGCGGTTTTGATAATCCTGATCATAGTAACCCAAGTTCGACCAATCCTTTCTCACAAAGCTGCTAAGAATTATTCTTCCTTCTATCCAATATTATACTCGCCGGACCGGGAAAATCTAAGAAAAACAAACTGCCTGAAGGAATCTTACGATTTTGTTCATAATTTCGTCAGATGCTGATCAAAAGTGAGGCTGTGGTGATATTGCAGGCTTTAAAAAAGCATAAAAAAAAGAATGGCAGCATGCTCGTACCATTCTTTTTTCCTATTTATTCCGCCGGTAAACCTTAAACCGCTGTCAGCGGGGTCGGAGCCTTCGGGTCAGTGTCATACAGGCTGAACTGTTCCCCGACAAGGATTCCGCGCGATTCCAGCGTCTGGCTGACAGACATGCGCGCCAGATCTTTTATATTGTTATCCTGGCTTAAGTGGGCCAGGTAAATGCTCTTTGTATTGTCGCCGGCCACCTCGCTCATCGCAAGCGCCGCATCTTCATTGGATACGTGCCCAAAGTCGCCGAGGATCCTTCGTTTAATGTTCCATGGGTAGCGCCCCATGCGGAGCATCTGGACATCATGATTGCTTTCAAATACAAACGCGTCGGCATTCTTGATGATCCCCTTCATCCGGTCGCTCACATAACCTGTGTCCGTGATGAGGGCAAGCTTCTTGCCTTCATGATGGAAAATATAGAACATCGGCTCAGCCGCATCATGGGATACGCCGAATGATTCGATATCAAGCGAGCCGAAGCTTTTCACGGTTTCCATATCAAAGGTGAATTTCTGATCGAGCGGCACTTCCCCGATCAGGCCGTTCATTGCCTGCCACGTCTTTTCGTTCGCATAGATGGGAAGGCCGTATTTGCGGGCGACGATGCCAACGCCCTTGATATGGTCGCTGTGTTCATGGGTGACCAATATTCCGGACAGATTGCCGAGGCTGCGGTCGATCTGCTTGATCAGCGCCTCCATCTGCTTGCCGCTCAGGCCTGCATCCACGATAAAGGACTGCCCGTCCGCTTCGACATAAATCGCATTTCCCGTACTCCCACTGGCGAGAACACTAAAATGCAAAGACATATTATCACTCCACTATTTCAGTTTTTTCTTCCGGATCTTCTCCCAGGTCTTTCTTCTCGCTGTCGAGACTGAGGACCTGGCCTTTAAAGGCATTGACGAACAAGTTCTCCTTGCCGTCCACGACAACTCTCCAGGCAGGGCTCAGCACCCAGGTGGAAGAGTCATCCTGGATATTGGAATAATATCCTTGTTCCACGTCTGTAATCTTGCTGCCTTCTTTTAAACTTTGATTTCTATAAAGGTTTTCAATTGCCTCTGTCGGATCGATCAGCTTCTTTTTATCGCCCTTTAGATACTGTACTTTTTCAAACAGCGTCTGTCTGTAGGTAACGATTTCCTGATCAGCATTCAAGAAGAAGGTGAGCTCCCCATTCACATTCTTGTAGAGGAATTTCCCCTCGAATTTTTGATAATAAGTAATCTTATTGCTGTCATCGCTTTTTTCCCAGAAGCCGTACTTGTCACCTTCATAGATGTTTTGCCGGACGAACTTATCAAGCTCGGCCTGATTAAAGTCCTTGCCGACCTTAAAGGGCTTGTTTAAGGTCGAGTTCAGGGCATTTTCTTCAAGGGTGGAGATATCCTGGTCCTTCAGGGTCGTTTCCTTCAGCTCATCCAGGTTCACCTCTGCAAAATTTTTAGAAACCGCGGTCAGGTTGCCGTCCCGCACTTCACCTTTTGGTATGTCAGCTTCAAACTTGATGTTGGCACTCTTAAAGCTGTTCTCCATCTTGTCCTGCGGAAGCGTCTGGCTGCCGTTCATGCGAAGCTGGGAGTATTCATAGACCAGGTAGATATCCAGGATAAGGAAGGTCAGGATAAAGATCGTTTTAATTCTGCTCCAATCCATAATCGTCCCCTCCCGGTTCAAATGTGCTGATCTGCTGCCACTTGCCTTCGTATTTATAGTACCAGGAAGGCTCAAGCTGAATCAGCTCCGTTTTTGATTTCTTATCAAGCTGATAGCCGAGCGTGATATCCTCAAGCTTCCCGGCTTCAAAATCCTCTTTCTTCTGCAGATAGTCGAGGATTTCCGGGCCGGATCTCAGCGTAACATCAGCAGAACTTATCAGGTTTGCCAGTTTGAAATTGTTCCGGAAATAGGCAAGGATTTCACTGCCGCCCCAGCGGAGCTGGATTTCCGACAGATTCAGATCCTCGCTGAAAACCGGGTAATTATTGCGGTAGATCCGGAAAAACACCTGGTGTTTATTCTCATCCATCCGGACATAGCGGTAATTATCAGTCCAGCCGCCATGGGCATTCACATAATTGATGCTTTTCTTCAGCAGATTGTCAGGGCTGAGGCTTTCATTATCCTCAGGGGTAGGATTCTTGAATTCAACCTTATTCTGGTCGATCCTCAGCAGGCTGGATTCATTCGTGAATTCCTCCCCGGTCCCAAGATAGCTTTTCTGAACCGAATCCAGATCATCGAATAATGCTTCCTTAAATCTTTCAGATTCATACTCTTCCGATAAAAAGCTGTATCTCGGCATCTCCACTTTGTTTTCCGGTATGAAAATCAATTTCTTCCCGGTATCAAAAGGAGCATAGCGGGCAAAAGCAGGATTGGTTGAAGCACTCGCCAGCCGGTAGAACCTGGTGTTGAAATTCTGGATATTCGAAAGCCCAACACCCGTTTTGTACACCCTTCCTCTTTCCGTGTCGACAAAGTAGACGATTCCGCTTTTTTGTCCAGTTTGCATGTCTATGACCATCTTATTGAAGTAAATATTCTCCAGCCGTCTGTCCTTAATCTGAAGGATCTCTTTATAAAGATTCATCGGCGTGATTCCCGGGTATATGATTTCAGCATGGCCTGCTTCCTGCACAAAGAGGTCAATATTCCCGACTTCGTCTGTTATATCCGAAAAATCATCAAAGTTCCATTTTTTAATATCAGTAAGAAGCTTTTCTGTTTCCTCGGCGGAAAGGGTGCCAAGATGCTGGCTGTCTTCATAATGGAACAGGGCCATATTTGGCTCGATGAGGTCCCCGACATCTTTCTTTGCCTCCAGCTCGACTTCCTGAACGGTATTTTCCTCGCCAAGCTGCTCGGAGGTAGGCTGATAGGTCCAGAGGCTCCATGTCAGCAGAATGCTCCCTGACACAAGAACTGCCAATATTATTGATTTAATATCTTCATAGGTCATTCCCAATCATCCTCATCAGAACGAACGAAAGGAAGCGTAAAGGAAATGGTCGTGCCTTTTCCTTCTGTACTTTCTGCCCATATCTTGCCGTCATGGGCTTCCACAACCTCTTTGGCAATGGCAAGCCCGAGGCCGGTGCCGCCAAGCTTTCTCGTTCTAGCTTTATCCACTCTGTAAAACCGTTCGAACACTTTATCCAGATTGTCCTTCGGAATCCCGACGCCCTGGTCGGAAATCCTGATAAGCAGCTGCTCCTCCTGCTCGACGATGTTAAAAGAGACCTGTCCGCCTTCAGGTGAGTATTTCAGCGCATTCGAAATGATATTATCAACAACCTGTGTAAGCTTGTCCTCATCAATTTCCACAAATGCCGCATGCTCCGGCAGATTGCGCTGGAAGGTCACATTCTGCTCTTTTGAAAAATCGAACCGGTCGATGATCCGGTTAAAGAAGTCGACAAAATTGACCCATTCCTTCTTCATGCGGTAATCCTTGCTGTCCAGCTTTGAAAGCTGAAGAAGGTCATTGACCATCCGGATCATCCGCTCTGTTTCTGTCCTTGTCACATTAAGGAATTGAGGGGCAATATCTTCATCATGCATAGCCCCTTCCGCCAGCGCTTCAAGATAGCTTCTCATCGTCGTCAGCGGTGTCCGCAATTCATGGGATACATTCGCCACAAACTCCCTGCGCTCCAAATCAATTTTTTCCTGTTCGGTAATATCATGCAATACAGTAATGAGTCCATTAACAAAGCCTGTCTCTTTTTGAATAACAGAAAAATTGGCACGGAGCACATATGGAGTTGTCTCTGTACTATAATCCAGGATGACGGACTCCCTTTCAGCAAGGAGCTCTTCAAACGTATAGTCTTCCTCAAGGCCGAGCAGATTCACAATCGGGCTCGACAGTACTGTTTCACGTGGAACATTCAGCATCTTTGCAGCCGGTTCATTGATCAGAATAACCCGTCCCCGCCTGTCGGTCGCAATCACGCCGTCGGTCATATAGGAAAGGACTGAAGACAGCTTGCGGCGCTCCCCCTCTGTCGTAGCCTGGGCTTCCTGCAGCTTCTTCGTCAGGCTGTTGAATGTGATGGCCAGCTGCCCGATCTCATCATAGCCATACACTTTTACTTTGCGGGAGAAGTTCCCCTTCGCCATTGCCAATGCCTGCCGCCTCATATCAGACAGCGGCCGCGTGATTGTCTGTGCGAGCAGGATGCCGAGCAACGCAGTGATGGCAAGAGCAATGATGATGCCTGATGCAAAAATGCTGTTGATCTGGTTCTTCTGTTCAAAGACATTTTCAATGTCTGCCTTTACATATACCACACCGACGACTTCTTCATTGGCCGATTTCACCGGCGAAGCAAGGACCCAGACCCTGCGGTTCCCAAGGCTCTGATCTGTATACTCATCACTTTTTGGGGCCCTTGTGGCCAGGGCAGAAGTCGTGAGTGCATCTACAGCCTTCTGATTTACATACCCATCTTTATTGGAACCAAGGACTTTCTGCGTTTCACCGTCAATGACCCGGAGCTCGATGATATCCTTGGAAGTATAGTCACGCAGAATGCGCTGGACCTCTTCTTCCTTTGTCGGCAGGTCCTCGCCGGCAGGACGGTCCTTGGTAATGATTTCTTCTAAATAGACTGATAGCAGGTCGACTCTTTCCTCGATCGCTGTCTGGAAATTGCTTCGCAGCGTCTTCTCAAGCTGGCCGACAAAATACACTCCGATGATCTGCATAGCAATGATGATCAGCAGCACATAAATTAAAACAAACTTCAGATGGATCGAACGGAAAAAACCGACTTTTTTCATGATGGCTCTTTACTCCTGTTCCGGATTCCTCAAATAATAGCCTACTCCCCTTCTGGTCACAATCCAGGTCGGGTGGCTCGGGTTGTCTTCAATCTTTTCGCGCAGGCGCCTTACCGTAACGTCGACGGTACGGACATCCCCATAATAATCGTAGCCCCATACGGTCTGGAGCAGATGTTCACGTGTCATGACCTGTCCGATATGCTTGGCCAGGTAGTGCAGCAGTTCAAACTCCCGGTGTGTCAGCTCGATTGTCTCTCCGCGTTTGGAAACCACATAGGCATCAGGGTGGATGACAAGGGAACCGATCGCAATCTCATTCGTCTCTTCCTCTTCCCCGGCTTTTGCAGCAATCTGCTGGTGCCTTCTCAAGTTCGCCTTCACACGGGCGATAAGCTCCCGGTTCGAGAACGGCTTTGTCACATAATCGTCAGCGCCAAGCTCAAGGCCGAGCACCTTATCGATTTCTGAATCCTTGGCCGTCAGCATGATGATCGGCATTTCATACTTCTTCCGCACCTCGCGGCATACCTCCATCCCATCGCGCTGCGGCAGCATGATATCAAGCAGGATCAAATCAGGCTTGACCTCTTCCACCTTCTCGAGCGCCTCATTGCCGTCATAAGCGCAATGCACCTCATAGCCTTCCTTTTTCAAATTGAACTGCAGTATATCCGCAATCGGCTTTTCATCGTCTACAACCAATATCTTCTTATCCATACCCATTCTCCTTTAAAAAGCAGTTTATCTATCATATATCAATTATTTATCTCTGTTCATCAAAACATAAGTTCTCTATTTTACTTTACCATGTTATGCGCCGGAATTCATCTAATAGCGATGGACGGGTTGTTCCTAGGTTATGCAATTTTTGGAAGATGAAAATCCGTGTCCCTGTCAAGTGCCTGCCCCTGCTGCATCCCATCCTATAGAAAAAGTCTCTAGCATCCACACTAGAGACTTCCTCCTATCGGTTCACATACTTCAATGGATCCTTCAAGCTTCCGTTCTTATACACTTCAAAATGAAGATGCACGCCGGTAGAATCGCCAGTTGACCCCATCATGCCAATCTTTGTTCCTTTAGGGACAGTCTGCCCAACTTTCACATCGATTGAATCAAGGTGGGCATATAGCGTCCTGTAGCCATTCTGGTGGTCGATGATGACTTTTTTACCATAACCGTCACCAGTCATTCCGGCTGACACGACCTTACCGTTGTCTGCTGCGCTGATCGTCCGGCTGCTCGGCCGTGCGATATCAATTCCTTTATGCATTTTGCCCCAGCGGTAGCCAAGCTTGCTGGAAATATAACCGCCGTCCGCAGGCCAGGCAAAACTGCCGTCGCCGCGGGATGGAATGACCTTCGTACCCTTGATGACAATCTCTTTCACAGGCTCTTCAAGCACTTTTTCTGAAATAGCCGCCTTTTGGACAGGCACGCCATTTTGTTCAGTGATTTTGTAGGTGATGCCTTTAACACCATCCTTGCCTTCCTGCTTCACCTTCGTATCGCCCTTGAACATGCTGCTATCTTCAATGACCTCTTTTTCAAATGCGATTTTTTCCTTCTTATATATCTCTTTCTCAATAACCGCGTGGATCATCGGCTCCAGGACTGTCACATTGACTTCCTGGCCCACCTTCACGATGCTGTCTTCCTTCATCCCCGGATTGAGAGCAAGGAGCTTATTAAGATCCAAATCATGCTTAGCGGCAATCTTGCCGAGCACATCGCCTTCCTGGACCTTATACTTCTTTTCTGCCAATGTTCCTTTATTTAAAAGCTTAAATGCCTCTTCCTCTGACAGGATCAGCTTCGGGTCAGCCTTCATTTCCTCTGCCTTCACTTCTTCAGCCATGCCGGCCTTTGTCAGCCGCTCTTCATTTTTCTCAAGCGGCGGAAGGGTTTCTTCGCTTTCTTCAGCTTGTTTATAAGCTTCTAATCCATCCAGCTCTTTCTCGCTGGCATATTGAAGTTTGAATTTCTCAAGAACAGCTTCTGCTTCTTCCATCGTTTCCAGATAAACAGCTGTCTCTCCATCAATCACAATGCCTGCTGCCTCTGTGCTGACGCCGACTTCCGCCACTTCCTTCAGCACCTGGCTTTCTTCTGTCTTGATATTTGTATTGAACACCTGCTCAGGGATGTAACTGATATCAGCCCCTGCAGACAATTCATAGTCATAAGATTCCTGGGCTTTCTCCACCTGCTGAGCGACCTCGGATTGAATACTCTCCTTATCAAGGACCGTACCGGCGTAGTTCCCATCAATATATACATAATAGACCGTTGTCAGCTGCTCACTGTCTGCAGCGGCAGGATGTGTGCCTCCTGCGGCCAAAACCGCTGCTGCTGTCAATGCAATCGCCGACTTCCTGCTCTTATTCACTTTGGCTTTCATAGCACCTGATAATGCTGTTAACCTATTTCCCCAGTTCTTCATTGTAAAATGGATCCCCCTAGACTTCGGAAACAAACAAATCTATATTCATAGTTCTATGTATCTACCATTGTTCGTTTTGTACTATTTTGACGCCACTATAATGTACCATAAAACAAGCTGGGGCCTGGACTTGTCTCAGCATTGTAATAAAACTGTATAAAATCTTACATTTTATTACAAAAACATCTTTTGTTCGCAGATAGGCAGAAATCCCTATACTTTCAAGCTTCTGCCCGCTATTTGTCTTACTTCTGCCATAAAAGGGGGCGGGGTATATTACAAAACCGTAACAAAAAAAGAAGAGAGAGCATACAAGGTATACTCTCTCTTCACGGGATGGCTCAGGACGGAATCGAACCGCCGACACAAGGATTTTCAGTCCTTTGCTCTACCGACTGAGCTACTGAGCCATATTAAGTTATTCTTCCAAAACGCTTTAAAAAGAATCTATATAAATGGCGGTCCCGACGGGAATCGAACCCGCGATCTCCTGCGTGACAGGCAGGCATGTTAACCGCTACACCACGGGACCACTCTAAAAAAGAAATTATCTATGCTCGTTGTTTGCGTTGTCCTGTCTCTTCCTCTGAAAGCTTAACCAGGGAAGCTGATGCGTCGAGACAACTCGCTGATTTTTCACAGAAGCTTCGCTCGTCGCTACACCACGGGACCACTCTTAAAAAGGAAACTACGAAATTATGTATATGGCAGTCAGCAAGGAAGCCGTCCTTGCCAGCTATTTGCCGACCAGCCAAATGCCGATGACCCCTACGGGATTCGAACCCGTGTTACCGCCGTGAAAGGGCGGTGTCTTAACCGCTTGACCAAGGGGCCATTGGAGTAAAATGGTGAGCCATGAAGGACTCGAACCTTCGACCCTCTGATTAAAAGTCAGATGCTCTACCGACTGAGCTAATGGCTCTCAATATGTTGTCTCTTGTGACGACGCTTTTTATAATATCACAGAATCTAAAACTATTGCAACTTATTTTTTAAAAAATATTTTACAAGCTAGAATGCTGTCTCTATCTGTATACCATCCTCAGCTGAAAGCAAACATATGCCTCTCCTTTTTGCACTGGAGAGGCATATGTTTTTTAGATATTTTCCTGCTTCAGGCCATCAATAATGTTCTGCTTTTTCACCTTTTGAATCGAGTAAAGCATGGCGGCGCTCACGATGATAAATATCGCAGCGATAGCGATCAGAACACTGATCCATGGTACGGCAAATGGATATTGGAATGTATTCTGCAATGACCAGTACATGAGCAGCATAACACCAAGTGAGATCGGAAGCCCGTACAGAAGGGCCTTGAGTCCATAAAAGATGCTTTCATAGTTAATCATTTTATTAAAGCCCTTCGGTGTCATCCCGATAGATCTCAGCATAGCGAACTCCCGCCCCCTGAGTGCGATGCTGGTTGATATGGTGTTAAAGATATTGGCGATTGAAATGGCGGATATCAGCGTGATGAATCCGTAGGTGAAAACTGACATGAACATTACCATCTGTTCATCCCGTTCACGGTTTTGATGGACATTCTGGATCATCAGATTTTCTGACTCTATCTGATCAAGCTGGTCCTGCATTTCTTCAGGCTTCGAGCTGTCCAGGAAAAGGGAATAAGATGTCTCTGTACCATTCTGATTCAGCTGTCCGAACTGCTTCTGGGGCATCAGGAGATGCACTTCATAGTTGCCTAGCGGCAGGACCCCCATCGGTGCCTCTGAGGCAGCAAAGCCGATTTCAAGGGATTGAAAAGGACTATCCTCCTCTGGAAGATACAGATCCAGCTTGTCTCCAGGCTTTCCGTTGATTCCGTCAGTTTCAATCTTTTTCCCCGTCTGCACGTCTTCATACACAAATTTATTAAGGATGATCACTTTATCCTGGAGCTCATTCACATCCGCTCCGATCTTATCTGCATATGTTTTAAAGCTTTTCTCATCTATTCCATGCAGCACTAGAGAATAAGGATATTTCCCATCCTGGAGCATATCCTCATAATATTCCTGTGCCTTCACTTCATCAGGCAGCTTTGATTCATTGATCCATGTTGAAAAATAGGAATCCTCCATTAAGGAAGCTTCACTCACATAATTTAGGTTCATATAAGGCTCAAGGACTGCCTGATCATCTCCAGAACTGTATATCTGAACATCATAATTATAGTTTACCTGTGTCATCGTAATCGATTGCTTCAGGTTTGCAGTAAAATAGGAAACCGCCAGGAAAAGAACAATCGTGATAACCAGCGAGAACACCGTCACCTGGTATCTCCTTTTATTCCGTTTCAGATTCTTCAAGCCGATTTCTGCTTCAAGGCCGAAGATCTTCCTGACCAATTTGGACGTTTTTACTGCTTTGCCGGTCAGCTTCACATCCTGGCTTTGCCTGATGGCGTCGATGGCAGATACCTTTGAAGCTTTCCTCGCCGGCATATAGGTGGAGATGAAAATCGTCAGAATTGAAATCAGGCAAGAAAGCAGGATGGACATAGGTGTCACGGTTAAGATCAGCCCACCGTCTATCCCCAGGGTATCATCAAAGGTCCGATTCATCACCAGAAAAGTTCCCAGGATGCCGCCGATACCGGCCAGCAGTCCGAGCGGAATGGATATCACCCCGATAACCGCCCCTTCAAAAAAGACAGAATTCCGCTTCTGTGTTTTTGTAGCGCCCACACTTGAGAGCATGCCGAGATGGCGGGCCCTTTCGGATACGCTGATGGCAAATGAATTATAAATCAGTGATACCGAGCCAATGATAATGATTAATATAATGATGGCTGCAAGAGAATAAAGCGTGATGGCCAGATTGTCTTTATCAGTTACCCCATAATACCGCAGCAGCTCACTATTAAAGCTGACTCCTGTAATCCCGTTCTTTTCAGCAAGCTCATTAGCATGCTCGTAGAGCGACCGGTTCACTTTCTTTACCGTTACGCCTATATCAGCCTTTCCGCCTTTAAAGACACTCTGCTCCACAAGTCCCACAATCGTGTAGCCTGGAGCGGAGTAAGGCTCCCATTCCGGCCGTTCAATTGTACCGACAATCGTAAATGTATCTTCCTCTTCTTTGCTTAACGTCTCCATGACTTCTGTTTCATCATACTGTAGGAAATCTCCCTGTCCTAAAGGGCGATCTATATAAGGCGAGCTGCGTTCCCCTATATTTAGAGTAATCTCATCGCCTATTTGGTAATGCTGCTTTTCCATAATTTCTTTTGGAAAAAGGACTTCGTTCTCCTTTTCCGGAAGGCGACCTTCGCTCAATTCAACAGGGAAATGCTTCAACCCCTGCGCATCGAATTCCTTGATGAATAAGTATGGCCTGCTTTTATTGGAGGAACTTTCGAGCGGTGCATATCCCCTGTCCTTAGTGATAAACAGCTTTTCCGTCTGCTTGTCTTTTCGGATGGATTCCATCTGGCTTTCTGACACATCACGGTAGATGACATGCCAATCCCCGGAATTCTGGATGGCTTCCTGCTTCATCATCCCAAGGAATGAGACAAACAGGGTGGAAACCGCCGAAACCATGGCGACTGAGATGATGACGCCGATGATCGTGACAAGTGTCCTTCTCCTGTTCTTTTTCAAATGCCGCAATGTCAGCTTGTTTATGATATTCATGGCCGGATGACCTCATTTTTCGCAACCTTACCGTCTTCAATGGAAATGACCCGGTCAGCCTGCATCGCGATCCGCTCATCATGGGTGATAACAATCAGTGTCTGCTTATAAGTTTTATTGAACATTTTTAAAAGCTCCATGATTTCACCGCTGTTGCGGCTGTCCAGGTTCCCGGTCGGCTCGTCAGCAAGCATGATGGCCGGACGGCTGATAAGGGCGCGGCCGATGGACACGCGCTGCTGCTGCCCGCCGGACAGCTGGTTTGGAAGATGGGACAGGCGGTTCTGCAGTCCAAGGATCCCGACAATTTCTTCAAGCTGCCCCTTGTCGACCTTTTGGCCGTCAAGCAGCATTGGGAGCGTGATATTTTCCTCAACACTCAAGATCGGGATCAGATTGTAAAATTGGTAGATCAGGCCGATCTGCCTTCTCCTGAAGATGGCCAGCTGTGTTTCATTCAGTTTGTAAATATCAGTGTTATCGACCAGCACACGGCCCCCGCTAGGGCGGTCCACCCCGCCGAGCATATGCAGGAGGGTCGATTTCCCGGATCCCGATGGGCCGATGATGGCGACAAATTCGCCTTTATTGACAGTAAAAGATACGTCATCCAATGCTTTTACAGCAGTATCCCCGCTTCCGTACACTTTAGACAGATTCTCGATTCTCAAGATTTCCATGCTAGAGCCTCCAATGATTTGATAGGTTCAGTATATCTGGCGAAAATGACTCTAGCGTGACTCTAAAGTGACAGTTTAGTCATCTGCTAAATAACCTGGTGATAAAACTTCAGCGTAAATCTTGTTCCGACACCTTGTTTACTGGCCACTTCAATATCTCCGCCCTGCCTTTTCATGATCCCGTATGCCATGGCCAGTCCGATTCCAACGCTGTCTTCCGAGGCATTTTTCCCCCGGTAAAATCGCTTGAAAATATAGGGGAGATCTTCTTTAGGGATCCCCTTGCCATCATCCTCGATGATAATTTCGGTGAGGAGCGGATTTTGGCTGCAGCTGATGCTGATACGCCCTTTTTCATTGGAATGTTCGATGCTGTTTTTAATGATATTGATCAATGCTTCCTTCGTCCAATTATGGTCCCCGGTGAAAAAAACACCCTCTGCCCCGCTAATCTGAAGCTCCTGCTCTTTGAGCTCAATAGGGATCAGGAGAGGCTCCACAGCCTCCTTAACCAGCTGCGGGACATCCACCCTTTCTGTTTTAAAAAGGGCAGTGCCAGCGTCAATTTTTGAAAGCTTCAAAAGGGAGGAAACCAGCCATTCGATTCTTTCCAGCTGAACCTGGATACGGCGGGTAAATTCTTTCCGTCTTCCATCCTCCAGCGACATATCACTCAGCAGGTCTGACATGACCATCATTGAAGTAAGTGGAGTCTTCAATTGGTGGGAAATATCTGAAATGGCGTCTGTCAGCTTCGTTTTATCTTCCTGGAGGAGGGCGCTCTGCTCAGAGAGCCTGATAGTCACCTTATAGATCTCCGATTTCAGGATGCTGAGTTCGCCCTCATGGTTATCCCGGACATCGAGCATATAATCTCCGCTGCTGATCCTTCTTAGGTAGCGCGAGAGCTTTTCAATCTCACGATAGCGCCAGGAGGTAAAAATTAAAAAGGCAGCTAAAAGGAGGAGAGAGGTTATCCCCGCTGCCAGGGCTGCCTGCCAGGATAAAAGGGAGGAGAGAAGCACGCATAAAACGGCTAGGCCAACGGCTATGAACAAAAAGTTCCTGAATTCTTTATTCCGCAGCATCTTTAGTCCCCTGCCTTATAGCCGAGTCCGCGGACGGTCTTGATGATGGAAGGCTTCTGCGGATCGTCCTCGAGCTTTTCCCGCAATCTTTTTATGTAGACTGTCAGTGTATTATCGTTCACAAAATCTCCTGCAACGTCCCAGATTTTATCGAGCAGCTGGCTCCTCGTCAGCACCTGTCCTTTATGGTTCGCAAAAATCAGGAGGAGACGGTACTCCAAAGCCGTCAGCTGGATCTCTTCTCCATGCTTATAGACCTTCCCTTCGCCGGTATGCACCGTGATTGCCTGGAGGGTGACAGTCTGCCTGTCCTGCTTATCATAGCGGCGCAGCACCGACCTGATGCGCGACAGCAGCTCGCGGACCCGGAATGGCTTCGTGATATAATCATCCGCCCCCATGTCCAGTCCCATCACGACATTCACTTCTTCATCCATTGCCGTGAGAAAAATGACAGGCAGATCGCTCTGCTTTTTCACAAGTGAGCACAAATCATACCCGCTTCCATCCGGCAGACCCAAATCAAACAGGCAAAGATCAATATCATCCAGCTTCGTCCGGATCAATTCCCGCGCCCCGGCGGCATCATGGCATACAAATGTACCGTACTTCTCATTCTGCAAAGAATACTCCAGCCCCGCCGCTATCGTCCGATCATCCTCCACAACCAGAATGTTCATACTATCCCCCCTGACAAAATCTTCTTATGTATGCTAATCATAGGGGAAAATGGATTGGTTCGTCAAAAGGGATATGGCTAGGATGGGGCTGTGGAAGAGTTCTCTAACCAATATTAAACTCACACATAGTTTAAGAACCCTGTTAATTGGAGTGCAAGGCACGCAGACTCCTGCGGGAAATAGCGGCAATGCTGAGACCCCGCAAGAGCTTGCTCTGAGGAGGCTCAGCGTCGCCCCGCGGAAAGCGAAGTGCCTGGAACGGAAATTAACAGCCCCATCATGCCGCCCAACCCTTATGAAATTTTTCAAATAAAAAAAGCCCCCATAACGAGGGCTTCAACTATTAATTCTGGCGCCAAGGGCTCATGACAACATTCGTCTGTGAGCGGTCCGGGCCGACAGAGAAGATGGACAATGGGATGCCTGTCAGCTGGGCAACTCTTTCGAGATAGTGGCGGGCATTGGCCGGAAGCTCATCCAGCGACTTGCAGCCAGTGATATCCTCAGTCCAGCCTGGGAGCTCTTCACACACAGGCTCACATTCAGCAAGCACCTTCAGGCTCGCCGGGAACTCTTCGATCACTTCGCCTTTATAGCGGTAAGCAACACAGATTTTCAGCGTTTCGATGCCTGTCAGAACATCAATAGAGTTCAGGGACAGATCAGTGATGCCGCTGACCCTGCGGGCGTGGCGGACAACAACACTGTCGAACCAGCCGACACGGCGTGCACGGCCCGTAGTTGTACCATACTCGCGGCCAACCTCGCGGATCCTATTGCCGATCTCATTATCAAGCTCAGTCGGGAATGGTCCGTCGCCGACACGTGTTGTATAGGCTTTGGATACGCCGACAACATGCTTGATTTTCGTAGGGCCGACGCCTGAACCGATCGTTACGCCGCCCGCAACCGGGTTGGAAGAAGTAACAAACGGGTATGTCCCCTGGTCGATGTCGAGCATAACGCCCTGTGCTCCTTCAAACAGGACACGGCGGCCTTCATCAAGGGCATCGTTCAGCACGACAGACGTGTCGCACACATACTGCTTGATCTGCTGGCCATACTCATAATACTCTTCAAGAATATCTTCAAGCTTGAAGCCTTCTGTTTCGTAGAAGCGCTCCAGCAGGCGGTTCTTTTCTTCAAGATTGCGCTGCAGCTTCTCTTCGAACACTTCACGGTCAAGAAGGTCGGCGATGCGGATGCCGTTGCGGGCAGCTTTATCCATGTACGCAGGCCCGATGCCCTTCTTGGTGGTGCCGATCTTGTTGGCGCCTTTTCTTTCCTCTTCCACTTCATCGAGCTTCAGGTGGTAAGGCAGAATCACATGCGCGCGGTTTGAGATGCGCAGATTATCAGTTGTGACATTTCTTTCATGCAGATAGGCAAGCTCCTTGAGCAGAGCCTTCGGATCCACAACCATGCCGTTTCCAATGACACAATCTTTTTCTTTATAAAAAATTCCGGATGGAATCAAATGAAGCTTGTATGTCTCACCGCCAAACTTGATGGTATGGCCGGCATTATTTCCTCCCTGGTAGCGGGCAATCACTTCAGCATTTTCTGAAAGGAAGTCTGTAATCTTTCCTTTTCCTTCATCTCCCCATTGAGTTCCAACTACAACGACTGATGACATTTATAAAGCACCTCCAAAGAGTGTTAAATATGTATCCGTTCTTCAAACAACTCTAATTTTACCAAGGGAAAGCGATAAAAGTCAATGAAACACGAACATTTTTAAAGAAATCATAAAAATATGTTCGTATAAAATTCAAACTGTCTGTTCTTTAGTTTTTGCTTATGAGGAAGGTCCTATTCTTTTTTCCACAGAAAAAAGCCGCAGTACAGAACTGCGGCTTTACGCACCAGGCGGCATGCCTGAGTCATCAAACCTCTTCTCGAGATTGACGAATTTATTATACTCCTTCACGAACGCCAGCTGGACGGTACCGACCGGGCCGTTACGCTGCTTGGCAATAATGATTTCAATGATGTTCTTGTCTTCTGATTCTTTGTCATAATAATCGTCACGGTACAGGAATGCCACAATATCGGCATCCTGCTCGATGCTTCCCGATTCACGGATATCGGACATCATCGGGCGCTTGTCCTGGCGCTGCTCCACTCCACGGGAGAGCTGGGACAGGGCGATGACGGGAACCTGGAGCTCACGAGCGAGCGCCTTCAGGGAACGGGAAATTTCCGAAACTTCCTGCTGGCGGTTCTCGCCGGAACGGCCGCTTCCCAGGATCAGCTGGAGATAGTCGATCAGGATCATGCCAAGGCCGTGCTCCTGCTTCAGGCGGCGGCATTTGGAACGGATTTCGGTGATCCTTACACCCGGCGTGTCATCGATGAAGATTCCTGCGTTTGAGAGGCTTCCCATCGCCATCGTCAGCTTGCCCCAGTCATCATCTGTCAGGGAGCCGGTCCTGAGCCTTTGGGCGTCAATATTGCCTTCAGCGCAGAGCATACGCATAACAAGCTGCTCTGCACCCATCTCAAGACTGAAAATCGCGATGTTTTCATTCGTTTTGGTAGCTACATTCTGCGCAATATTCAGGGCAAAGGCTGTTTTACCAACCGATGGACGGGCGCCCACAATGATCAGGTCATTCCGCTGGAAGCCGGCTGTCATTTTATCCAGTTCGGCGAATCCCGTCGGAATCCCCGTGATATCCCCTTTGCGGTTGTGCATGACTTCAATATTATCGTAGGTGCGCACAAGCACATCTTTAATATTATGAAAGGCGCCGGCATTTTTGCGCTGAGCCACCTCAAGGATGTTCTTTTCCGCCTCGCCGAGCAGGACTTCAACTTCATCCTCACGGGAGTAGCCATCCTGGGCGATGCCAGTCGCCGTCCGGATCAACCTTCTGAGAAGCGATTTCTCCTCGACGATCCGCGCATAATATTCAATATTGGCCGCTGTCGGCACAGAGCCTGCCAATTCACTCAGGTAGCTGACGCCTCCTGTATCCTCCAGCAGCTTGGCAGCTGCCAGCTCCTCGGTCACAGTGACAAGGTCAACAGCCTTTCCTTCGTCATTCAGCTTAAGCATCATGTTGTAAATTTTCTGGTGGGCTGCCCGGTAGAAGTCTTCCGGGATCAGCATCTCAGATGCCAGCGTCAAAGATGCCGGCTCCAGGAAAATGGCACCGAGCACAGCCTGCTCCGCTTCTATATTTTGCGGGGGCAGCCTGTCTGCAAACAGATCACTCATCTATTCCAACTCCCTCTTAATGCCTATCTATCTTTATATCTATTAAAAATCTATGCAAAAATCCACTGAATTCACAAAAAAGGCCGATTAAGCAGGAAAAATGTGATCAGCTTGGCACCGACCACATTTCTCTCAACTCTTATATTTTAACATGTTTATCTGTAAATGGAACTTCCAAAATTAGTTTACTTCTTTTACATGGACATTCAAGGTAGCAGTTACTTCAGTATGAAGCTTTACTGGAACCTTTGTATAGCCGAGCGTGCGGATTGCATCGCTAAGCTCAATCTTGCGCTTGTCAATCTTGATGCCGTTCTTTTTATTGAGCTCTTCAGCAATCTGCTTGCTTGTGATGGAGCCGAACAATCTTCCGCCTTCACCTGATTTCGCTGAAAATTCTACTGTAATCTTTTCCAGTTTTTCTTTAAGCTCTTTCGCTTCTTCCAGTTCATTGGCAGCCACTTTTTCTTCTTTCTTTTTCTGTGCGCTCAATGTGCTGATATTTGCCTGATTCGCTTCAATGGCAAGCCCCTGCTTCAGCAGGAAGTTGTGGGCATAGCCGTCAGCCACGTTTTTGACTTCCCCTTTTTTTCCTTTTCCTTTAACATCTTTTAAGAAAATGACTTTCATTCTTTCCGTCTCCCTTCAAAGTAATCATCTATAGCCTGATGAAGGCGCTCTTCCGCCTCATCGACTGTTATGTCTGTCAGCTGTGTTGCTGCATTCGTGAGATGCCCTCCGCCCTCAAGACTTTCCATGATGATCTGGACATTCACATCGCCGAGCGAGCGGGCGCTGATGCCGACCAGATTATCTGCCCGCTTGGAGATGACAAAAGAAGCATCGATCCCGTCCATTGTCAGGAGTGTGTCGGCAGTCTGGGCAATAAGCACCTGATCGAACGACTGGTCAGGGCTTCCCTTCGCAATTGCGAGGCCTTCCCGGTATAGGGAGACCGTCTCAATCAGCTTGGCCCGCTTCACATAGGTGTCGACATCCTCCTTGAGGAACTTCTGGACAAGGACGGTATCCGCTCCCTGGCCGCGCAGATAGGAGGCGGCATCAAAGGTTCGGGCACCGGTCCTGAGCGTAAAGCTTTTCGTATCGACAATGATCCCGGCAAGCAGGGCGGTGGCTTCAAGCATTTCGATCCGGCCTTTCTTTGGCTGGTATTCAAGCAGCTCGGTGACAAGCTCTGCTGTTGAGGATGCATACGGCTCCATATAGACGAGCAGCGGGTTCTTGATGAATTCCTCGCCGCGCCTGTGGTGGTCGATGACCACTACATGATCAATCTTGCTGAGCAGCCGCTCCTCGATGACAAGGGACGGCTTATGGGTATCCACCACAACAAGCAAGGTATCATCCGTCGCAATCTCAAGCGCCTCCTCAGGGCTGATAAAGCGGGAGAAGAGGGACTCATTCTTGCGGATTTCCTTCATCATCCGCTGGACGCCTGTATCGATATCCTGGAAGTTCATGACCACATAGCCCTCGCACTGGTTCATCTCAGCTACCTTCAGGATGCCGATGGATGCGCCTACAGCGTCCATATCCGGGCTTTTATGGCCCATGATGATGACCTTATCGCTTTCAGTGATCAATTCCTTCAGTGCGTGGGAAATCACCCTTGCGCGGACCCTCGTCCTTTTTTCAACAGGATTGGTCTTGCCGCCGAAGAATTTGACTTTCCCATTCGGCTGCTTGATGGCCACCTGGTCACCGCCCCTGCCGAGGGCAAGGTCAAGGCTTGACTGTGCCAGCGAACCGAGCTCTGGCAGGGAAGAGACACCGGAGCCGACGCCAATGCTTAAGGTGAGCGGGACATTTTGGGTCGAGCTTGTTTCCCGTACGTCGTCGAGGATCGTGAACTTTCCTCTTTCAAGCAGCTGGAGGATGTTTTCATTGAACACCGCGATGAAGCGCTCAGACGAAATCCTTTTCAGGAAGACGCCATTGTCCGTCGCCCACTTATTCAGGAGGGAGGTGACAAGATTGTTAAGGCTGCTTCTTGTCTGGTCGTCCATCCCCTGTGTCAGCTCATCATAGTTATCTAAGAAGATGATGGCCAGTACGGTCCTTTCATCTTCATACAGCTTTTCAATTTCCGTCTGCTCGGTCACGTCAAAGAAATACAGGAGCCGTTCATCCGGCTTATGTATGACCCTGAATTTCCGTTCGTGGAGGGTGATGACCTCAGACTCCACCTCTTGCTTGATCAAAGGGACGAGTGTTTCTGCTGCATCATAAAGCGATCTGCCGACCAGTGTATCTTCATCAAAGCAGGAAGCAAGGAATGGATTGGTCCATTCGATATACAGCTCTTCATTGAAGAGCATGATCCCGATCGGCATTTCCATCAGGGCTTCTTCGCCTACTTTTTTGACACGGTATGAGAGTGTTGATATATACTCTTCTGTTTCCCGGCGCTGGCGGTAGTCTATCATAAAAATGAAATAGAATGGCAGCACAATCAGCAGCACGCCTGCCAGGCCAAGGATCCAGTTGTAATATGCCAATATCCCAAGGACCACCACTGTTATTCCCATCAGCCAATAAAGCGGATAGCGGATGGATCGCTTTTCTAAATACGATGGCATGTTTTCAGCTCCTACAGTAGTGTCAGACTTTTTCTTTTAACCATTTTTTCAAATTGAATCCTAAGTCAATTATACCTAATATCCTGATAATATAAAGGAGAAAAGGCAGGATGAAGCTCAGGACGGCGGCTATGACCGGCACGGCCTTTGGATAGCCTTTCATGTGGCAGAAATAAAAGACGAGCGAGAGCCCCTGCACAATCATAAGCAGCTGCAGGATAAAACTCAGATTTATAAACGCATCAAAAAGGACTGTTCCTTCCTCCGGCTTCAGAAGGAGAGCCGCAATGATGGTGATCAGATAATACCAGAGTACGCTCTTCGGGAGGGACAGACTCCGAAACTGGCCCCATTTTTCCATATTCACGCCAAACCGCTTCACGATTGGAAGGGATACTGCCTGGAGGATCAGGACATTGATAAATGATGCCATGATCAGCAAGCTCGGAATGAGTGTCTCGGTCAATTCAATGCCGCTGTACAGCTGATCCTTCATCTTTTCATTGAGCGGCTGGCCGAGATTTTCCATCAAAGACACAACCTTATCGACAGACTGCTTTAAAATATCAAACGATTCTTTTATCACATTCAGCTCAAAAAACTGGACCGCGATCCCGTATTGGGCAACCAGCAGGATCAGGAAGGCAAGTGAACTTGCCATATACGTGCTGAACCGCGACTTTTTCTCCCGGATAAAATCCCCCATTACAGTTCCCGTTATACCATAGAGCAGCGCAAGCGGAATCGCCAGTATCGTCCCGACAATCAGCGAAATGAGGATGCCCCCTGTCAAAAAAACCAGCGAGCTTTTGCGGTCATTCGTTGCAGCAAATAAGATAAACGGCGCTGCCAAAAACAGATTCGTGACGACCCCGAGAACAGGGACGTAAAGGGTCAGCAGCATCAGGACAGCAAACACTGCCAGCATGACGGCACCCGAAGTCAACTTATGGACATTCTTCACTGCTTCACCTCTCAAATTCTCTTTATACTAAGCTGCATCCTGCAGCAGGTAAAAGACATATTCCTATTACTATTTTATCGGGTATGAAGGCTTGGTTCAACCTTCTGAAATGCGGAGGGTGCTTGCTCAGCCCAGACAAGCATAAGACGCTTAGGAATAAAAGGCGTTCTTTGCCTTTAATTCCTAAGTGGCTTATGACTCGAGGGGCTAGGCTTTGCAGCTGGACAATCGAAATGCGGGGGGTACTTTGAACGCAGACTAAAAACGCCGCGTCCTGCGGCAGCGTCTGCATAACCCGCATCCTGCGGGCCTCAAAGATCCAAAACAATCATCTATGTATGAAAAAAGAAGGACACCCATAAGGCGCCCTTCTTTTATTATATATTATTCACCTGAAACGTAAGGCAGTAATGCCATGATACGCGCACGCTTGATAGCAACAGTCAATTTACGTTGGTATTTAGCGTTTGTACCAGTTACACGGCGAGGTAAAATTTTACCGCGCTCAGAGATGAATTTTTTCAGAAGATCTACATCTTTGTAGTCGATGTGAGTGATTCCGTTTGCTGTGAAGTAGCAAACTTTACGGCGTTTTGCACGTCCGCCTCTGCGTCCTCCTCCAAATGCCATGTCATTTCCCTCCTTTTGGTTTTAGTATCGTGTACCCGTCCAATCAAAGAGATCAGAATGGCAGATCGTCATCAGAGATGTCGATTTGGCCATCATTAGCGAATGGATCTTCATCCACGCGCGTATACCCTTGATTGCGGTTATTGTTTTGTCGCTGATTCTGATCATTATTTCCATATGGGAAATCCTGTTCTCTTGAAGGACCGCCATAGTTTCCGTCATTACGGCCGCCGCTGGGGGCACCGCCTGAAGCATTTCTCGGCTCCAGGAACTGAACGCTGTCTGCCATTACTTCTGTAACGTAGACGCGCTTGCCGTCCTGTCCCTCATAGCTGCGGGTCTGAAGGCGTCCATCAACGCCGGCAAGGCTTCCTTTTTTGAGGAAGTTTGCTACGTTTTCAGCTGGACGGCGCCAGATCACACAGTTGATGAAGTCAGCTTCCCTTTCTCCCTGCTGATTCGTAAAAGTACGGTTAACAGCAAGTGTGAAGGAAGCAACGGGCACTCCATTTGGCGTGTACCTTAACTCAGGATCTTTCGTTAAACGTCCGACAAGAACAACACGGTTCATCATCAGAATCAACTCCTTCCTTATTTAAAACTAGTCTATTTCAAGTCTTACTTTTCGTCTTTAACAACCATGTGGCGGATGATATCTTCGCTGATTTTTGCAAGGCGAGTGAACTCGTCCACTGCAGCAGCTTCCGCATTCAGGTGGATCAACTGGTAGTAGCCATCACGGAAATCGTTGATTTCGTAAGCCAGGCGGCGTTTGCCCCAGTCTTTTGATTCAGTCAGTTCCGCACCATTATCAGTCAGGATAGAGTTAAAACGCTCAACAAGAGCCTTTTTAGCCTCATCTTCAATGTTTGGACGGATGACGTACATGATTTCGTACTTTCTCATCTCATTACACCTCCTTTTGGTCTAAGCGGCCCATTCGGGCAAGGAGTAACTATTCATTACTCACAAGTTGAAATTATAGCATATATCCGGAAGGAAAGCAATTATCCCTTCCAAAAAGAAAAAACCTCATTCCGAGGTATATTCATCATATCATATTTTATTGGACAATTTCCATTCTTTTATCCCAAATTCCGGAAGCCGTATTCGCCCTCAAATGCAATCTCTTTATATTCTGCCAGCAGCTGGTCCATGATTTTATCCCATGACTGCCGTTCGGCATATTTCCTCGCTTTCCGGGACATGCTGGCGAGCTTGGCGGGGTCTCCAAGCAGCTCTTGTATCGCATCCGCAAATGCCCCGCTGCTGCCTGCCGGGCAGATCCGGCCGGTCCTTCCATCCGAGATGATTTCCGCCGGGCCGCCTTTGTCTGCCACAATGGCAGGAGTGCCAGATGAGAGGGCTTCAAGGACCACGTTTCCGAATGTTTCAGTAGGGGAGGGAAAGACGAGCAAATCGGCTGCTGCGTATAGGCCGGCCAGCTCTTCGCCTGTGACATATCCGGTCATTGTCACATTGCCCCTGCCGGCAGATTCCTTTGCGAATGGATGGAACTCAGGTCCGTCGCCGACGATCAGCCAATGCACCCGCTCCCGGATTTCTTCCGGGAGGCTTCCCATTGTCTTCAGCAGGGTTCCAAGATCCTTTTCCGGTGCAAGCCTGCCTGCATAAAGGAGGATATGGGGCTCCTTTATCCCAAATTTCATCCTGGCTGCTTCCTTATCCCTATCAGGATGAAACAGCCGGCTGTCAACACCGCGCGTCCAAAGGGATACAGGATGCAGCCCCTGAGCTTCAAGGATCGTTTTCGTATCTTTTGACGGCACGAATATGCGCTGGAAGGAACGGTGGAACCATTTCATATATTTCCAGAATAGGGGGGAGAGCCATTGGCATTTATAAAGCTTTAAGTATTGGTCAAAATGGGTGTGATAGGAGCCGGTGATCGGGATGCCCAGCTTTTTGGCCGCATGGATCCCATAAAGCCCCATGGTCAGCGGAGTGGCTATATGAACGATGTCGGGAGAAAACTTCTGCAGCCTTTCCGTTATTTTGCGGGGATTGGCCACAGCTGTTCTGCACTCAGGATAGAAAAAGAAAGGAATACTCAGAAACTCAGCTGCGTTCGGATAGGATATTCCCTCAGCGGGTCCCGGTATAAAAAGCATATACTCTATATTCCGCTTCTCAAGATGGTCTGTGAGCCGCTTCAGCGTGTTAGCCACCCCATTGATCTGGGGATAAAAGGTATCAGAAAAAATCGCCACCTTCACTCTCATTCCTCCTCAATATTAAAATGACTGGGCTATGGCTGCGAAAAAGATGCCTGCACCTGTGCCAAGCAGAGATCCTGCTGCAATATCGGTAGGATAATGGACGCCAAGCACAACCCTTGAAAGGGCGACAAGACCGGCAGCTGCCAATAAAGCGGGAGCGAATGGAGGGAAAAGAATGCTGTAGGGAACTGCCAGGGAAAAGGCGGCTGTTGAATGCCCTGACGGAAAAGAATGATCTTTGAAACGAAATCCATGCACACGGACGCCGGTAAGCACCTGAAAGGGGCGGATCCGCTTAACGGCCCGCTTGATCAGGACTGCGGCAAGATGGCTTGCTCCAAGGGAAAGCGATGCAGCTGCTGCCGGCCGGAAAAGGGAAGGGGGGCCCGCCAGCATAAGAACCAGCTGCAGGACGACCGTAAACCGCGCACCGCCCAAATGGGTCAGCATTTGAAAAAAACGGACAAAAGCTGCCTCTGATCTGCTGTTGCAATAATGAAACCACAGTTCATCCTGCCTTCGGATCCAGGCTCTTGCACGGCTCATCACAAATCCTCCTTTAGCACGTTCTTCTTTTTCATTGTAAAAAGAATGTGTAACAGCCGTTTGAATCTCATGTAAATTTATTGTTAATCAGCCTTGAAAGGCGGAGGGCGCTTGCTCAGCCCCGACAAGCATAAGACGCTTTGGAATTGAAGGCGTTCTTTGCCTTCAGGTCCAAAGTGGCTTATGACTCGAGGGGCTAGCGCCCGGAGCTGGACCAATTGAAAGGCGGAGGGCGCTTGCTCAGCCCCGACACTCGAGGGGCTAGCCCCACGGAGCTGAACCATTGAAAGGCGGATGGGGTGTTCAGCCACGGCATGGTGTGAGACACTCTATTTCACATTTGAGTGTGTCAGAGTATCTCAAGATTCTCTCATGGGGTATTCTGACACTCCTTCACCCCCTACAGAGTGCCTCATAATCCCAACATGAAGCACTCTGATACTCCTTAACCCCTCACAGAGTTCCTCATAATCCCAACATGAAGCACTCTGACACCCCTCCACCCCTCGCAGAGTTCCTCAAAACTTCAGCATGAAGCACTCTGGCACACCTCCACCCCTCACAGAGCGCCTCAAAATCCAACGCCCCCCTGCACCCCCCAGCCCAACAAAAAAAGCCCCCAAAAGCGGGAGCCTCTCATCATACTTATTAAACATTAAAGCGGAAATGGATGATATCTCCGTCTTTAACAATATAGTCCTTACCTTCAAGACGGACCTTTCCTGCTTCTTTCGCAGCGGCCATGGTCTTGGCTTCCAGCAGGTCATCATAGTGGACGGTTTCTGCCCTGATGAAGCCTCTTTCAAAGTCTGTATGGATGATGCCGGCACACTGAGGCGCCTTCATGCCCTTGCGGAACGTCCAGGCACGGACTTCCTGCACACCTGCCGTGAAATAAGTGGCAAGGTCAAGCAGATGGTAAGCTGAGCGGATCAGCTGGTCAAGGCCTGATTCCTCGATGCCAAGCTCTTCAAGGAACATTTGCTTTTCTTCGCCTTCAAGCTCGGCGATTTCAGATTCGATTTTCGCACAGACGACAATCACTTCTGCATTGTCTTTCTCTGCAAAATCCCTGACGCTCTGGACGTATTCATTTGAAGATGGATCTGCTACATCATCTTCCCCGACATTGGCTACATACAGGACAGGCTTGATTGTCAGGAGGTGGAGGTTCTTGGCGATTTTATGCTGCTCTTCTGTGAACTCCACAGTGCGGGCAGGCTTGTCTGATTCGAACGCATCCTTCAGCAATTCAAGGACTTCAAGTTCTGCGACAGCTTCCTTGTCCTTCTGCTTCGCCATTTTGCCGACGCGGGCAATGCGCTTCTCAACAGATTCCAGGTCAGCAAGGATCAGCTCAAGATTGATGGTTTCGATATCGGAAATCGGATCGACCTTCCCGGATACGTGCGTGATATTATCATCAGCAAAGCAGCGGACAACCTGGCAGATTGCATCCACTTCACGGATATGTGAAAGGAATTTATTCCCGAGGCCTTCCCCTTTGCTGGCGCCTTTTACGATTCCGGCGATATCGGTGAATTCGAATGTTGTCGGTACAGTTTTCTTCGGCTGAACAAGCTCTGTCAGCTTGTTCAGCCGGTGGTCAGGAACCTCAACAATTCCCACATTCGGGTCAATCGTACAAAACGGATAGTTGGCAGACTCCGCACCTGCCTGTGTTATTGCATTAAATAATGTAGATTTACCAACGTTCGGCAAGCCTACAATCCCAGCTGTTAATGCCATGCCAGTCACTCCTCAACTTTTATTTCAGCATCTATTTCAAAAACGGTGAAATCTATTTTTATAAGGCTGTTTCTCGTTTTCATAAAATTGGACAAGCCTCCCACAATTATAGAGATTTGCCGGGCAAAAGACAAGTCCATCACTTTCCAGAAAAAAGAAGCATGACTATTCTTCATGCTTCACAAGGATTTTTTTCAATTTCCGGCTGAATTCTTTTCGCGGGATCATGACGCTGTGCGAGCAGCCCTCGCATTTGATGCGGATATCCATGCCGAGGCGGATGATTTTCCAGCGGTTGGCCCCGCACGGATGGGCTTTTTTCATCTCTACTACATCATTCAGGCCATATTCTTTAGGTTCCATGCTATTTTCCTCCTATGCTTTTCCCGTGCTTTTTTCAGGCTTTTCTTCCTGGCGCGAATACATGACCAGGCGGGGGAAAGGAATTTCGATGCCATGTGCATCGAGGGCCATCTTGATTTCCTTCCTCAGCTGCCGGGCGATAAAGAAATGCTTCATCGGCATTGTCTCTGCCGTCACCCGGATAACCACATCTGATGCGGCCAGGTTCTGGATGCCCAATATTTCAGGCGTCTTGACCATATCTTCATATTTTTCAGGCAGTGTTTCCAGGAGGTCCTTAAGCACCTGCTCAGCCTTCTGGATATCTCCTTCATACGCAATGCTCACATCCACAAACGCGACACTGTTATGAAGGGAGAAATTGGTCACCTGGACGATGCTCCCGTTCGGCAGGATGTGAAGCTCACCTGTCCAGCTCTTAATTTTAGTTGTCCGGAGGCCGATTTCCTCTACGGTTCCTTCGAATTGGTCCACCCTGATATAATCTCCGACCGAAAATTGGTCTTCAAAAATGATGAAAAAGCCGGTGATGATATCCTTCACAAGGTTCTGGGCGCCGAAGCCGACTGCAAGCCCCACAATCCCGGCACCGGCAAGGAGAGCTCCCACATCAATCGTCAAGGTCGAGAGAATCATCATGATCATGATGAACGACACCACATATGTCAGGACATTCTCAAGCAGTTTGACCAGCGTTGCCTCCCGGCGGTGGCTGATCCGGAGCGGCGAATGGCTCCGCACGGCAAAGACCTGGCGGATGGCCGCCCGGCCGATCCTGATGATGAGGCTAGATACAATCAGAATGGCAATGATCTTCAAAAATCCAAGGCCAATGGCACTCCACATATTTTCATCGGACAGCTGATCCTTGATTCCCTGAAGCATTTTTTCTGTAGAAGTCATGGTTTCACCCGCTTACTTTTAGTGAATTATATAAGAAAATCGCCAGCGCCTTAATAAAGGACTCGGAATAAGTATGCCGCGGCGTGCAAAAACGTCTGCAGGATTCCGCCTCAAGCCTGTACCTCAAGGCCATAGGCGAAGCTGCAAGCGAGCAGCCGAAATTCAAAATAATACTTTCTTATCTTATAAAATTAAATCCATTTTAACAATTTGCAAGAATTTTTTACAGTCTGACATATGATTGCCTTCCCTGAAATTCTTTTCCTATAAAACCTTCCCCGCCTGCACAAGTGCCTTTAACCCATTAAAGGATCGAACGGACAGTCAGCAAGCATACCAAGATATGATTCTCTGTTTATCTTTTTACTGATGCAGGTATGTATAGATTACAAAATTTTTCCGTATACTGTTACTACCATAATGAGGGAGTGGAACCAATGAACTTAAGAACGAATTTATTTGAAAAAAAGGCCGGCAGTGCACGCGTTGCCCATGATGAACAGGATGCTGCAAATAAGCTGGCCGCAGAACTCTTAAATTTCATGCCCCCAGGCATCGGTGTACGCCCTGTCGTTTTTGTCTGCATCGGCACTGACCGCTCAACCGGAGATTCATTGGGCCCGCTCGTCGGCACACTTCTGGAAGAAAAGGCCGTGGCTCCCTTTCATGTATACGGAACGCTGGATGATCCCATCCATGCCGTTAATCTCGAAGAAAAACTGAAGGAAATCAAAGAATCGCATGTGCGCCCCTATATCATCGGAATTGACGCATGCCTTGGCCGCCTGAAGAGCGTGGGTGTCATCCAGGTCGGATCCGGTCCGGTCAAGCCGGGAGCGGGCGTGAACAAAGAGCTGCCTGAGGTAGGCGATATGCATATCACCGGAATTGTAAATGTGAGCGGATTTATGGAATTCTTCGTTCTGCAGAATACGAGGCTGAATCTTGTGCTGAGGATGGCAAAGACGATTGCTGCCGGAATCCACGAAGCGAGCCTGAATGCAAGATTTAAGCATGCATGGCCGCGCATCAGCTGGGATCTGGGAACAGCTGAACAGGCAAAGCTGAATCAGTAGGGAAGGGATGGACCGACAAATGCCATCCACCCTCTGTCAAACAAGCTGCTGGTAAAAATAGATCGATGTGACGATAACGGCCGTCACAAGGATGCCGGGCAGGAGATTGGCCACCCTGATCTTCGTCAACCCTGTCAGGTTAAGCCCGATTGCAAAGATCATCACCCCGCCTGCCGCTGTCATTTCAAGAATGAACTGGTCCATCAGTGCCTGAGGGACAAACCGGTCGATCTGGGTCGCAAAGAGGGCAATCAGCCCTTCATAAAGGACGACTGGGATAGCTGAAAAGATGACGCCGATCCCAAGGGTAGTGGTCAAAATCAGCGCCGTAAAGCCGTCGATGATCGATTTGGTATACAGAACATCATGGTCGCCGCGGATGCCGCTGTCCAATGCCCCGATGATGGCCATCGCTCCGATCACAAAAATGAGGGTTGCTGTCACAAAGCCCTGCGAAATGCTGCCCTGTCCATTTGACCCAATCTTTCTCTCCAGCCAATTGCCGACTGCATTGAGTTTATCCTCAAGCCCAAGCCACTCGCCGAGCACAGCCCCAAGCACAAGACTCAGGATGACAATCAGGAAATTTTCACTTTTGAAGCCCATCTGCAGTCCAAGGACGATGACTGCCAGCCCAATCGCATACATGACAGTGCCTTTCATGCTTTCCGGGATGCGGTGGAGCAGCTTGCCGAGAAGCGTGCCGATGACAATCAGCAGCCCATTCACTAAAGTGCCTAATAAAAACATTGCATTTCACCTTTATCTGTATAGTAGTTTATGAAAAAAGAAGAAAAAGCCATCCATGATGGCTTACGAACGTTCCTGGTCCAATATTTGTAAAATCCGGTCCAAATCATCTTTTGAAAAAAATTCGATCTCAATTTTGCCTTTGTTCTGGTTCTTATTCTGCTTGATGCTGACCGGGGTTCCGAACCGCTCCCGCAATGATGTTTCCTGAGCTTTAATGAAGATATCCTTCGGCTGCTTCACTTTTTTTGTTTCACGTGGAACAAGCTCATTCAGGTGATGGATCAGCTGTTCAAGCTGGCGGACATTGAGCCCTTCCTTTATCGCGCGGTCAGCTGTTGCCTGAACTTTTTCCTTCTGTCTGAGGCCCAGAAGTGCACGGCCATGGCCCATCGTGATCTTGCCGCTTGAAATCAGCTCCTGGATTTTCGGAGGGAGGGACAATAGCCTGATATGATTGGCAATATGAGGCCTGCTTTTCCCCAATCTTTTCGCAAGCTCTTCCTGTGTCATCTTCAGCTTCTCGATCAGCTGCTGATAGGCAGCCGCTTCTTCCATCGGAGTGAGGTCCTCGCGCTGCAGGTTCTCAAGTATGGCCAGCTCCATCATCTGCTTTTCGGTCAATTCCCTGATGACCGATGGCACTTTTTCCAGGCCGGCTTCCCTGGCAGCCCGGCAGCGGCGTTCACCTGCAACGATTTCAAAGCCTTTGATGCTTTTTCTCAGGATGACCGGCTGAAGGATGCCATGCTCCCGGATCGACTGCTTCAGCTCTTCAATTGCTGCTTCGTCAAATATTTTTCTGGGCTGATAAGGATTCGGACGGATTTCCGAGAGCCTGATCTCCTGGATTGTTTCTTCAGAATCTGCCTCGGCGTTCGAGAAGAAAGCATTCAGCCCTTTTCCCAGACCTTTAGCCATTCGAAATCACTTCCTTTGCCAAATCTAGATACACTTCAGCTCCCCGGGATTTCGCATCATAGATGATGATCGGTTCCCCGTGGCTCGGTGCTTCACTTAAACGGACATTGCGCGGAATGATCGTTTTATAGACTTTATCCTGGAAGTATTTCTTTACCTCTTCAATCACCTGTATACCCAGATTGGTCCTGGCATCAAGCATCGTGAGAAGCACACCTTCGATTTTCAGGTCATGGTTCAGATGCTTCTGGACAAGGCGGACCGTATTCAAAAGCTGGCTGAGCCCTTCGAGTGCATAATACTCACACTGGACCGGTATCAGGACGGCATCGGAAGCCGTCAGGGAATTGATCGTCAGAAGGCCGAGGGAAGGAGGGCAGTCAATGATGATATAATCGAAGTCCTTTTTCACTTCTTCAAGGGCCCTTTTGAGTCTCACTTCCCGGGAAATAGTCGGAACCAGCTCAATTTCCGCCCCCGCAAGCTGAATGGTCGCAGGAATGGCATATAAATTCTCGACGGCCGTCGGCTTGATCACTTTCAGCGCTTCAACATCATCGACGAGAACATCGTAAATGCACTGATCCACATCCGCTTTTTCTATACCGATCCCGCTTGTCGCATTGCCCTGCGGATCAATATCGACCAGCAGCACTTTCTTGCCTATGTATGCCAAGCAGGCTCCCAAATTCACAGAGGTCGTCGTCTTTCCGACTCCTCCTTTTTGATTCGCAATCGCAATAATTTTCCCCACGGTGCCACCTACCTTATTCCTCTAAACAATGATATCTATTCTATTCATCTTCTATTCAATCAGAAAAAAACTTACTAGAGTCACGACTTCTATTTTATCATGAATGGAATATGATGTTAGGTTTTTTCTTAAAATTCCCACAGATTGAAGAGAAATGAATATTTTGCCTGCTGCAGGCTCAGACTTTCAGCCTGCCCCGGAAGCCTCTCGCAGCATAGTAAGAATCGGCGCCATTATGATAGACGAATACCTGGTTATATCGCCGGTCGCAGAAAAGGGCGCCGCCAAGCTCCCTGACTTCAGCAGGAGTCTGCACCCAGGAGGATGTTTTCAAATCAAAGCTTCCGAGCTTCTGAAGCTCCCGGTACTGCTCTTCTGATAAAAGCTCAATGCCCATATCGGCAGCCAGGTCCATTGCACTGGTTTCAGGCTTATGCTTTTTCCTGGACTCCAGCGCCTCACGGTCGTAGCAGACGCTGCGGCGGCCTTTAGGGCTTTCTGCTGAACAATCACAGAATATGTATTCACCATTTTTTTCATCATAAGCAACAACATCCGGCTCCCCGCCGGTCAATTCCATTTCATTGAGCGCCCAGAGCTTATCAGTATGATCAGCCAGTTTTGCCTCCACTTGAGTCCAATCAAGATTATGATGGCGCTCCATATTTTTCTCAAAACGATCCTTCAATGTGCCCAGCAGTTCTTCCCTTTTTTCTGAAGACAGGTCCTTGTTCATGCTTTTTTCCTCCTCAACATAGTGTTGTGATAATAATGAAAAACGCACTGCGGATTCCGGTGTGAAATACAGTGCGTTTTGTCTACATATTTAGTGTGTCTCACAATCTATCATTTCTTTTTAGGAATCTTGATCGTGAACTGGTAGAATTCCTCAAATTCTTCTTCTTCGGAATCAAGATTGATGCCGCTGTCTGAAACCATATTGAGGGACTGGCGGATGGTATTGACCGCTATCCGCATGTCCTTGCTGAAAGCCTTCCGTTTCGGCTTAGGCTTGTTTTCGCTCTGCTCGAGCAGTTTGACGACACGTTCTTCCGTCTGTTTGACATTGAGGCTTTTCTCAATGATTTCTTCCAGAAGCTTGACCTGCTTTTCCGGATTCTTCAGCGGAATGAGGGAGCGGGCATGGCGCTCTGTGATCTGCTTGCCCAATAATGCTTCCTGGACCTGTTCCGGAAGCTTGAGGAGCCTGAGCTTGTTCGCTACAGTGGACTGTCCTTTGCCAAGACGCTGCGCCAGGGCCTCCTGGGTCAGATTATGGAGCTCAAGCAGCTTTCCGTAAGCAACCGCTTCCTCGATCGGCGAAAGCTCCTCGCGCTGGAGATTTTCAATCAGGGCAACAGAGGCGGTCTCAGTGTCGCTGAGATTCTTGACAATCGCAGGCACCTCGTCCCAGCCCAGTTTATTCATTGCCCGCCATCTGCGTTCGCCGGCAATGATCTCGAATTTGCCATCATCGAATTCCCTGACAACAATCGGCTGGATGATCCCGTGCGTATGGATCGTACGGGACAATTCTTCGATTTTCTCGTCATCAAATACCGTTCTCGGCTGAAAACGGTTCGGCACAATCTGTCCGATCGGAATTTTCCTGACTTCTTCCCTGTTGGTTGGTTCTTCTTCTTCTATATTTAACTGTTCATCAGCTTTTTCGATTTCTTGTTCTTCCTTTTCGCCTAGGCCAAAAAAGCGTGAGAAAGAATGCTTCATCACCCTGCACCACCTTTACGAAACTCCCTATTACATATTCTCCTGAAAAACGGGAACTCCTGCACCTCAGATAAACAATCTTCCGACAGAAGACGCGTTTTCATCCATGAGAATATGGATATATAACAACAGCTGCTATTAAAAATTATGCCATAAATCCGGGACAAAAGTAACTAATTATTCAATTGGGCTCTTATTAGGGGTGCCCGGTTTTCTTGGAAATTTCTTTGGTGCCGGCTTTTCTTTCCGGATCACAAAGATATTCCGTTCGCTTTCTTCTTCCGGTAAAAGGAAGGAGTAGGAATCCTCCAATTTGCCGCCAAGCATCGTAATCGCTTTCTTGCCTGCAGCCAGTTCATCCTGGGCGCTGGCCCCTTTCATGGCCACAAAATGGCCGCCAACCTTGGCAAGGGGAAGGCAAAACTCAGTCAACACCGACATTCTGGCGACAGCCCTGGCTGTCACAACATCAAATGCTTCCCTGTATTCCTTGTTCTGTCCAAAGGTTTCCGCCCGGTCATGGATGAAACGGACGTTTTCAAGGCCAAGCTTTCCTGCAAGATGCTCCAGGAAATTGATCCGTTTATTCAATGAATCAACGATCGTCACGCTGATTTCCGGGAATGCAATTTTGATCGGAAGGCTCGGGAAACCCGCTCCTGCACCTACATCGCAAATATGTAAGGGCTTGGAGAAATCAAAATAAAAGGCAGCGGAAACAGAGTCATAGAAGTGCTTCAGATAGACTTCCGGCTTGTCTGTTATGGCTGTCAGGTTCATTTTTTCATTCCACTCAACCAATGTTTCATAATAGATATTGTATTGATCAATCTGCCTTGGAGAAAGGGAAATCCCTTTCTCCTCCAGCATCTTGATGAATTGTTCAGTATTCATTGCCCATTCCTTTCCTGCAGCTGTAATTAGTTGTTGGAAACCCTGGCGACCCTTCCTTGCTCAAGATATACAAGCAGGATGGAGATATCGGCAGGATTGACGCCGGAAATCCGGGAAGCCTGTGCAATGGACAGCGGGCGTACTTCCTTCAGCTTTTGGCGGGCCTCTGAAGCGAGTCCATTGATCGCATCATAATCGATATTTTCCGGCACCTTTTTGTTTTCCATCTTCTTCAGGCGCTCGACCTGCTGCAGGGATTTTTCGATATAACCTTCATACTTCAGCTGGATTTCGACCTGTTCTGTCACATCAAAGTCCAAATCTGCGTCGGCAGGCGCCGCAAGCTTGATATGCTCATACGACATTTCCGGGCGCTTGAGCAGGTCTGACGCACGGATTCCGTCCTTCAGCTCGCTTCCGCCCTGGTTTTTGATCATTTCCTGCACTTCGGCAGATGGCTTGATGATGATGGAGCGGAGCCTTTCTTTTTCCGCTTCGATCGCCTGTTTTTTCTCTGTGAAGCGTCCGTATCTTTCGCCGCTGATCAGGCCGATCTTATGGCCCACATCCGTCAGGCGCAGATCGGCATTATCATGGCGGAGAAGCAGCCTGTATTCCGCACGGGAAGTAAGGAGGCGGTAAGGCTCATTCGTCCCTTTTGTGACAAGATCATCGATCAGCACACCGATATAGGCATCAGAGCGGCTGAGGATAAGCTCTTCCTTGCCAAGCGCGTTCAGGCCGGCATTGATTCCTGCCATAAGCCCCTGTCCCGCTGCTTCCTCATATCCGGAGGTTCCATTAATCTGTCCGGCGGTATAAAGATTCTTGACCTTCTTCGTTTCCAATGTCGGCCATAGCTGGGTCGGAACGATGCTGTCATACTCAATCGCATAGCCGGCACGCATCATCTGGACATTTTCAAGGCCTGGGATTGTGCGGAGGATCTTCTGCTGCACATCCTCCGGAAGGCTTGTGGAAAGCCCCTGCACATACACTTCCTGTGTATTCCGGCCTTCAGGCTCAAGGAAGATCTGATGGCGCGGCTTATCATTGAAGCGGACCACCTTATCTTCAATGGATGGGCAATAGCGGGGCCCTGTCCCTTTTATCATGCCTGAATACATCGGCGAACGGTGCAGATTATCGTCGATCAGCTTATGCGTTGTTTCATTTGTATAGGTAAGCCAGCATGGCAGCTGGTCTGTGATATATTTAGTCGTTTCATATGAGAACGCCCGCGGCACATCATCGCCTGGCTGGATCTCTGTCTTGCTGTAATCGATCGTATGGCTGTTCACGCGCGGAGGCGTACCGGTCTTGAACCGGACCATATCGAAGCCAAGCTCCTGCAGATGCTCAGAAAGCTTAATGGAAGGCTGCTGATTATTCGGGCCGCTGGAATATTTCAATTCGCCGAGAATGATTTCCCCGCGCAGGAATGTCCCGGTGGTAATGACGACCGTCTTCGCGCTGTATGCCGCGCCGGTCATCGTTACGACACCCTTGCAGACGCCGTCTTCCACGATCAGTTTTTCAACCATGCCCTGCAGCAGTGTGATATTCGGTTCGTTTTCAATCGTTTTCTTCATTTCATGCTGATAGGTGAATTTATCGGCCTGCGCCCTGAGCGCACGTACAGCCGGCCCTTTTCCTGTATTCAGCATCCTCATCTGGATATGGGTTTTATCGATATTTTTGCCCATTTCACCGCCGAGGGCATCTATTTCCCTGACGACGATCCCTTTTGCCGGACCTCCGACTGAAGGGTTGCACGGCATAAAAGCAACCATATCAAGATTGATGGTCACCATAAGTGTCTTGGCGCCGAGCCGCCCCGCAGCCAGGCCGGCCTCGACTCCTGCATGTCCTGCCCCGATAACAATGACATCATAATTGCCTGCATCATACTGCATGTTTCCTGCTGCCTCCTTCTTTCCAGGCTGTTTTCCCGCCTGCCGGATTATTTCCCAAGGCAAAACTGGGAGAAAAGCTGGTCAATCAAGCTTTCATGGACGCTTTCTCCGATAATCTCGCCCAAAAGCTCCCAAGTTCTGGTCAAATCTATCTGAATAATATCAATTGGCGTTCCAAAATCTACTCCGTTCAGCGCTTCCTCAATGCTGTTCAGGGACTGGTTGAGCAAAGCGATATGGCGTGTGTTGGACACATAAGTCATATCGCCCGCTTCAATGCCTCCGGCGAAGAACAGCGAAGAAATGCTTTCCTCCAGTTCATCGACACCCTGATCCTCAAGGAGGGATGTCGTTACAAGCCTATGCCCGGCCGAAAGCTCCCTCACCCGCTCCATATCGATTTTTTGCGGAAGATCGGTCTTATTGACGATGACGATAACATCCATGTCCTCCACCACTTTGAAGAGATTTTCATCTTCCTGTGTCAGCTCATCTGAATAGTTGACGACAAGCAGAATCAAATCGGCCTCCTTCAGCACCTGTCGCGACCTTTCCACACCGATCCGCTCGACAATATCCTCTGTCTCCCGGATGCCGGCTGTATCAAGGAGCCTCAAAGGAACTCCCCTGACGTTTACATACTCTTCTATTACATCACGGGTCGTACCTGGTATATCCGTTACGATTGCCTTGTTTTCATGCACAAGGCTGTTGAGCAGGGACGATTTCCCGACATTCGGCCTCCCGACAATCACTGTCGACAGTCCTTCACGGAGAATTTTCCCCTGCTCGGAAGTCTTCAAGAGCTTCTCAATCTCTCCTTTGACGAAGCCGGCCTTCTCAAGCAGAAGCTGATGGGTCATTTCTTCGACATCATCATACTCCGGATAGTCGATATTGACCTCGATATGGGCCAATGTTTCGAGGATCTCCTGACGCAGCCTTTTTACGAGCTTGGAAAGTCGCCCTTCCATCTGGCCCAATGCCACATTCATCGCCCGGTCTGTTTTGGCCCGGATCAAATCCATCACCGCTTCAGCCTGGGAAAGGTCGATCCGTCCGTTCAGGAACGCCCTCTTTGTGAATTCACCAGGCTCGGCGAGGCGGGCGCCATGATTCAGCACGAGCTGCAGCACCCGGTTGACTGACACAATCCCGCCATGGCAGTTGATCTCTACCACATCTTCCTTTGTGAAGGTTTTTGGCCCCTTCATCACCGATACCATCACTTCCTCTGCCACCTGGCCGGTTTTCGGATCGATGATATGGCCGTAATGGATCGTATGGGAAGCGGCATCACTTATGCGTTTTCCTCCAACTCCCCTGTATAGCTTGTCTGCAATGGAGAATGCCTCATCGCCGCTCAGCCGGACAATGGCGATTGCGCCTTCCCCCATCGGAGTGGATATCGCTGCAATTGTATCTAGCTCCACCCTGCTGCCACCTCATTTCCTGTTTTCTATCTATATAATTTAAACGGTATATTTTAAGCCCCAAATAACTAGAATAGCACAAGAGCCTTTGATTAAAAAGATTATTTGCTCAAGCCTGTCCCGCTTATCCACAAGCTCCCCGATTCTCTATACATTATTATGCTCTATTCTAACTTATCCACATGTGAATAACAATAAAACCAGACGCAAATATCGCCGTATATGTTATCCACAGCATGAAAGGCTGAAGAGGGCTGCCCGATCATTGGCTGTCATCCAGGAATGAGTTATGAATCGGTATTCCGGCCGCTGGACAGAAAAGCTGAAGAAGCCGTTCCTATTAAAGAACCTCTCGCCCGCACAAAATATTCAGGGCTGATTTCTCCACCGGAATCATCGATCACATTACTTTGCCCATCGTTTATTTCCATAAAAAAGAGCCCTATCCATTCGGATAAGGCTCTTTCGGCTATTTCACCGGTGATATGACAATATGGCGGTTGGGATCAGCTCCGCTTGAGTACGTTTTAACTTTCCGCGTACCGGCCAGTGCCGCATGAATGATTTTTCTTTCATAGGAAGGCATCGGTTCAAGCGCCACATCCTTGCCGGTTTTGACTGCCTTTTGGGCAAGCCGCCGGGCAAGCTGGATGAGCGTATCATTCCGGCGCTTCCGGTAGTCCTCAGCATCAAGGACCACATTCAGAAAAGAATCTGAAGACTTATTGACCACAAGCTGGGTCAAATACTGGAGCGAATTCAGGGTCTGGCCCCTTTTTCCGATGAAAAGGGCAATTTTTTCGCCGGACAGGACAAGCTCTATCTCTTTCCCGTCCCTGCGTACTTCCACTTCAACGGGCGCTTCCATTTTGTCTCCGATATCTTTTAGAAACTGGACGGCTTCTTCAATCGGATCCGGCTTCAGGACTGCCTTTACAACGGCAGGCTTTGAACCAAAAATCCCGAAAAAGCCTTTCTTCCCTTCTTCAAGAATACTGATTTCCGTGCGGTCTCTTGTTGTCTGCAATTGAGCTAAAGCGGATTCTACTGCTGCTTCGACGGATTGTCCTGTAGCAGTCACTTCTTTCACTTCTTTGCTCCTCCCGCATTTCCGGCAGCTGCTTTTTTCAGATCCGGACCTTTGATGAAATACGTCTGGACAATCATAAAGATGTTACCGACAACCCAGTATAATGACAGGGCTGCAGGGAAATTGATCGCAAACACGATGATCATGACAGGCATGATCCAGAGCATCATGGCCATCTGCGGATTCTGGTTGGCAGTCCCCGCCATCATGATCTTCTGCTGGATGAAAGTCGTTGCGCCGGCAATCAGCGGCAGAAGGTAAATCGGATCCGGAGAACCGAGATCAAACCAAAGGAAGTCATGGTTCGCAATTTCGCGCGTACGGGAAATGGCATGATAGAAACCTATCAGGATCGGCATCTGAACGATGAGCGGGAAACAGCCTGCCAGCGGATTGACGCCATGCTGCTGGAAAAGCGCCATGGTTTCCTGCTGCAGCTTTTGCTGTGTCTTCTGGTCTTTACTGCTGTATTTCTCTCTCAGCTTCTGCATTTCAGGCTGGAGGGCCTGCATGGCCTTCGAGCTTTTTGTCTGTTTGATCATCAGAGGCAGAATCAAAAGGCGGATGATCAGGGTCACCACGATGATGGCAAGCCCATAGCTGCCGCCGAGCGTTTCAGCTACTTTTACGATGAACATAGAAAGCGGGTAAACAATATACTCATTCCAAAAGCCTTCACTTTCAGAGGTAATCGGCTTATTGACTTCAGTACATCCCGTCAAAAGAGCCATTAGGAAAATCAATCCGAATACAAGAAATATTCGCTTCTTCAACGTTTATCCTCCCTTGCTGCTTTTCATATTTATTATAAGAAAAACCAGGTGCAACTCCCGGCCTTAGTCGGCAGATCCAAACCCTGGCTGCCTGTATGCTTCTTTTCATAGGCCTGTCCGTCCCGGCTGCAGGACAATATAGGCGCTACGGTGATATTCTACCATTTTTCAGGCGCAAGCGCTTTAAAATTCATGAACTTTATTCAGGCTTTTGCCGGTCCCGATGGTGCCCTGGCCCCCGAAGGACCTTGCCGACTTTCAGGACGTGGGTGAGACTGTTCTTGATTTCATGGAATCCCATATCGGCCACTGGCTTCCTGGCGATGATGACATAGTCATACTCATTATGTATGGTAGCATCCAGCTCATGGAATGCCTGGCGGACATATCTTTTGATTTGGTTCCGGACCACTGCATTGCCGATCTTTTTGCTGACGGAAAGGCCGATGCGGAAGTGCTCCTGCCCCGTTTTCTTCAATGCATATATAACAAATTGACGGTTAGCAAATGACTTTCCTTTTTTAAAGGCTTCCTGAAATTCTTTATTCTTTTTGACTCTGAACTCTTTTTTCATGCCATTTACTCCTCAATCTTAGAAAGCTCTGTCATTCATCCTTCAGGGAAAGGAGCGGGCAGGCAGCCGCCGGCGGCCTGCCGCAATCCAAAAAAGGATCCCTTTACCTTTATAACCAGAACCGGCCCCTTCTATAAGAAACCGGCTCTATTATCTTTTCAAAAAGGAAAAAAGACCACTGACGTTTCAGTGGCCTAAGCAGATAATACTTTTCTTCCCTTTTGACGGCGGCGCGCTAAAACCTTGCGTCCGTTTGCACTGCTCATACGAGAGCGGAAACCATGAACTTTGCTTCTTTTTCTTTTGTTCGGTTGGAACGTTCTTTTCATTATATTACACCTCCCTGAGGATAACAGTAAAAGACAGTCTTATTGATTATACAAAGATACCCGAATAATTGTCAACTCTTCATTCCGTTTTCCATGATCGAAAAAGCCTTCCGGCATCATTTATATCATTAAGTCTGCATATCGTCTGTTTGATTGTCCGTCCAGAAGATCCGGACGTCCTTTTTGCTACCTTTGAAATTTTACCTTTTTTCCGCCTGAATGTCACGACCCTTTTTTAAATTAGCTGCTGTTAAATTTTCCTGCTTCCTGCTCAAACGGCTTTTGTGGATAAATTTTCGACAAGATTTTCACTATCCACAGGGGATCTGACAAGTTTTTAACAGACTAACTGCTTGTGGACAATTAATATGCACAGGAATCCGGCTTTGTGGATAAAGCATTAAAAACCATTGCATGGCTTACTATTATTTGATATTATAGTTGTGTTTTCACACTTAATAATTATTGTGCATAACTTCCTTATCCACAGATTGTGGATAACATGTGGACAGGTTATTCAGGGGCTTTGATGAACTTTGTCCACAAACCGGGGAAAATGTCGAAATCCCGAATTGTTTCCTTATTATATATTTATCCACACAAACAGTTTCGTATATAGATCACATAAGGGTTGTACAACGTGTATAACCCATCGTTCTGCTGGACGAAACTAACAGAAAAGGAGGGATACATGTTGGAAAACATTGCGGATCTTTGGAATAATGCTCTGGCCAATATCGAAAAAAAAATCAGCAAGCCAAGCTTTGACACATGGCTGAAATCGACCAAGGCACATTCTCTCCAGGGAGACCTGCTCATCATCACGGCACCGAATGAGTTTGCGCGCGATTGGCTGGAAGAACGCTATTCGCAGCTGATTTCCGGAATCCTCTACGATATAACAGGAGAGGAACTGGGGGTTAAATTCATTATTCCGCAGAACCAGGGCGAAGAAGAGGTTGATCTTCCGGTCCCGCCGAAAAAAGGGAAAAAGGATGATGACCAGCCTGAACTTCCCTTGAATATGCTCAATCCCAAATACACCTTTGATACCTTTGTCATCGGCTCCGGCAACCGCTTTGCCCACGCCGCTTCACTGGCAGTAGCAGAAGCGCCCGCCAAAGCTTATAATCCGCTGTTCATCTACGGGGGAGTCGGACTGGGAAAAACCCACCTTATGCATGCAATCGGCCATTATGTACAAGATCATAATCCAGCTGCTAAAGTGGTTTATTTGTCTTCCGAGAAATTCACGAATGAGTTCATCAACAGCATCCGCGACAATAAAGCTGTCGATTTCCGCAATAAATATCGAAATGTCGATGTTCTCTTAATTGACGATATTCAGTTCCTGGCCGGAAAAGAACAGACCCAGGAAGAATTTTTCCATACATTCAATACACTTCATGAAGAAAGCAAGCAGATTGTCATTTCCAGCGACCGGCCTCCAAAAGAGATCCCGACGCTGGAAGACCGTCTCCGCTCCCGGTTTGAGTGGGGGCTCATCACCGATATCACACCGCCGGATCTGGAAACAAGGATTGCCATCCTGCGAAAGAAAGCAAAAGCTGAAGGGCTTGATATCCCGAACGAAGTTATGCTTTATATTGCCAATCAGATCGATTCGAATATCCGGGAACTCGAAGGTGCACTTATACGCGTAGTAGCTTATTCTTCTTTAATCAATAAGGATATTAATGCCGATCTGGCAGCAGAAGCATTAAGGGACATCATCCCAAGCTCCAAACCGAAGGTCATCACGATCCATGAGATCCAGAAAACGGTCGGGGAGCATTACAGTGTAAAGCTCGAGGATTTCAAGGCAAAGAAGAGGACAAAGTCTGTTGCTTTCCCGCGGCAGATTGCGATGTATCTCTCCAGAGAACTGACTGATTTCTCCCTGCCTAAAATTGGCGAGGAATTCGGCGGGCGCGACCATACAACCGTGATTCATGCCCATGAGAAGATTTCAAAGCTGCTCCAGACAGATCCGCAGCTCCAGAAGCAGCTGAAGGAATTGAATGAGCTGTTGAAAGTTTAGAAGAAATGTGAATAACTTTTTATACTTTGCACACAGTCTGTCCACATGTGGATAGGCTGTGTTTCCTTTCAAAAATGGAGTTATCCACATACTAACAGGCCCTACTAGTACTATTACTATCTTTTAAAACAAAATATATATATATTCAGCCAGTAAAAAAATATGCCAATCCGGAGGATAAAAATGAAATTTCAAATTCAGCGCGATTCATTAGTCCAAAGTGTCCAGGATGTCATGAAAGCCGTGACAAGCAGAACGACGATCCCGATCCTAACAGGAATAAAAATTGTCGCATCAGAGGAAGGGGTTACCTTAACAGGCAGCGACTCCGATATTTCCATTGAATCTTTCATCCCGAAAGAATCCGATGGCAATGAAATTGTTGAAATCTCAAGAACCGGCTCCATCGTACTGCAGGCAAAGTTTTTCAGTGAAATCGTAAAAAAGCTGCCTACAGACAAAGTCGAGATCGATGTGCAAAACCACCTGCAGACCGTAATCCGCTCGGGCAAATCCGAATTTAACCTGAACGGCCTGGATGCTGAAGAATATCCGCATCTGCCGCAGCTGTCAGAAGAAAAGATCTTCCGCATCCCGACCGACCTCTTGAAGGCAATGGTCCGCCAGACAGTCTTTGCAGTGTCCACCTCAGAAACACGCCCTATCTTGACAGGTGTAAACTGGAAGGTGGAAGATGCCGAGCTGACCTGTATTGCAACAGACAGCCACAGGCTTGCGCTAAGGAAAGCAAAGGTCGAAACAGAAGCAAACGAATCCTATAATGTAGTCATCCCAGGAAAAAGCCTGAGCGAACTGAGCAAAATCCTCGATGACAATAATGACCTGATCGATATCGTCATTACAGAAAATCAGGTGCTTTTCAAAGCTGAAAATCTTTTATTCTTCTCAAGGCTGCTGGAAGGGAACTATCCTGATACCACAAGACTGATCCCGAGTGAAAGCAAAACGGAGATTGGCGTGCAGACGAAGGAATTCCTGCAGGCGATCGACCGTGCTTCCCTGCTGGCAAGGGAAGGGAGAAACAATGTCGTGAAATTCTCTACCATCGAGGATGGTGTGGTTGAAATCTCCTCCAATACACCGGAAATCGGAAAAGTAGTGGAGGAAGTGCAAAGCCAGTTCATAGAGGGAGAAGACTTGAAAATTTCCTTCAGTGCAAAATATATGATGGATGCCTTGAAGGCCCTCGAAGGAACTGAAATCAAAGTCAGCTTCACAGGAGCGATGAGACCGTTCGTCATCCGCCCGATGAATGATGAATCAATCCTCCAGCTGATTCTGCCGGTAAGGACCTATTAATCCGTCGCTTCCTGCATACTATTGCGAAAAAACTGCCTGACGGCGGTTTTTTTGCTTTAACGGAGAATCGGGCACCAGTAACTGGCACATAAAAATTTCCTCTTTTCTTTGTAAATGGTGCGATTTTTTAGTAAAATAAAGTATTGGGAAAGAATCGGACAGACTGGAATTCTTCCCTTCAGAATTCTCCGGAACTATATGTCCGGGATCACGCTTTAAAATAATTTCCGGCCCTCAATCAGAGCATGGCTGGAAAATGAAAGAGTGGATCAAATGACGGATATCCAAATCTCAACGGAATATATCACACTGGGCCAGTTCCTCCAGGTGGCCGATCTTATCCAGACCGGCGGAATGGCGAAATGGTTCCTGGGTGAATACGAAGTGTTTGTTAATGATGAACAGGATCAAAGGCGGGGAAGGAAGCTCCGTTCCGGCGACAAGGTGGAAATACCGGGCATCGGCGCCTTCCGGGTGACAGAGTAGCAGATGCTAAAAGGATGTATGGCCTATGTTTATTGAGCAGTTGCTCTTAAGGAATTACCGGAACTATGAATCGCTTGAGGTTCAGTTTGAAGATAAAGTGAATGTCATAATCGGCCAGAATGCCCAGGGCAAGACGAATGTCATGGAATCCATCTATGTGCTGGCAATGGCGAAGTCCCACCGGACGTCAAATGATAAAGAACTTATACGGTGGGATGAGGATTATGCTAAAATAGAAGGAAGGGTCCGCAAAAATCATGGGCCTTTGCCGATGCAGCTCGTCATTTCCAAAAAGGGAAAAAAGGCGAAGTGCAACCATATTGAGCAGCAGAGATTGAGCCAATATGTCGGGAATATGAATGTAGTGATGTTTGCCCCTGAGGATCTCCACCTTGTCAAAGGGAGCCCCCAGGTCAGACGCCGCTTTATTGATATGGAAATCGGCCAGGTATCGCCGGTTTATTTGCACGATGTCGGCCAATACAATAAAATCCTCCAGCAGCGGAACCACTATCTGAAGCTTCTGCAGACAAGGAAGCAGACTGATCAGGCGATGCTGGAAATCCTGACGGAGCAGTTCATTGAGATGGCGGCAAGGATTGTGGCCAAGCGCTTCGATTTCCTTAAGCTCCTCCAAAAATGGGCAACGCCGATCCATGAAGGCATCTCCAGGGGCCTTGAGACCCTGAAGATTGAGTATAAGCCGTCTGCCGATGTATCAGATGGCCAGGAATTGTCGAAAATGATAGAGGTATACCAGGAAAAATTTGAAAAAGTCAGAGGCCGGGAAATCGATCGGGGAGTCACCATGTTTGGCCCCCACCGGGATGATCTAGCTTTTTATGTAAATGGCAGGGATGTTCAGACATTCGGCTCCCAGGGCCAGCAGCGGACAACCGCCCTTTCTCTGAAATTGGCGGAAATCGAGCTGATCCACTCTGAAATCGGCGAATACCCTATTCTTCTGCTTGATGATGTACTGTCAGAGCTGGATGATTACAGGCAGTCCCATCTGCTGAACACGATCCAGGGCAAGGTGCAGACCTTTGTGACGACAACAAGCGTCGATGGGATCGACCATCAGACCCTGAAAGAGGCAGCAGCATTCGAGGTGGAGGCAGGTACGCTGAAAAAAATCCAGTGAGGTGATCGTGTGTACGTCCACATAGGAGAAGACATTCTTGTCAGAACAAGGGATATTATCGCCATCATTGACAAACAAAGCGTCAGCTCATCCAAATACATTGAAGAGTTCCTTCAGCAGCACGACCAGGTCGTCAACCTCTCCAAAGGATCCTTCAAGTCTATCGTAGTCACTGGCGATAAAGTCTATTATTCCCCCCTAGCCTCCGGAACATTGAAGAAACGCTCTTATAAATTGACTGTTCAGGAATTTTAAAAATATCAACTTGGAAGCGGGGCACTGTGCCTGGCAGCTATTTCAGGTTTTCTTATAGATTTTCACTGTGCAATAAAGCGAGTAATGCAAATGGAAAGTGTAGGTGATCGATGTGTCAATGGATGAAAAGGCTATTCAGGAGCAATCGTATGATGAGAATCAGATACAGGTTCTGGAAGGGCTCGAAGCAGTCCGGAAGCGTCCGGGGATGTATATCGGTTCAACAAGCGGCAAAGGGTTGCACCATCTAGTCTGGGAAATCGTTGATAACAGTATAGATGAAGCCCTGGCCGGATATTGTTCAGAAATCAATGTCATCATTGAAAAAGATAACAGCATCACGGTAGTGGATGACGGACGCGGAATCCCGGTCGGCATCCATGAGAAGATGGGCCGTCCGGCAGTCGAGGTCATCATGACCGTCCTTCACGCCGGCGGGAAATTCGGCGGCGGCGGATACAAAGTTTCCGGCGGTCTGCACGGCGTTGGCGCCTCTGTCGTGAATGCCCTGTCGACAGAGCTTGAAGTATTTGTCCGCCGTGACGGGAAACTCCATTACCAGAAGTTTGAACGGGGCGTTCCCGCCGCGGATCTGAAGGTAATCGGAGAAGCGGAGGAAACGGGTACGACCATCCACTTCAAGCCGGATCCTGAAATCTTCACCGAAACGCTTGAATATGAATATGAGATACTGGCAAACCGGATCCGGGAGCTTGCTTTCCTGAACCGCGGCCTGAAGATCACAATTGAAGACAAGCGCGTTGAGAATAAAAAGGGCGAGTATTTCTATGAGGGCGGCATCAAGTCCTATGTTGAGCATCTCAACAGGACAAAGGAAGTCCTCCATGAAGAGCCGATCTATATCGAAGGTGAAAAGGAAGGCATCACCGTCGAGGTTGCCATCCAGTATAATGACGGCTTTACCGGCAATATCTATTCTTACGCCAACAACATCCACACATACGAAGGCGGTACCCACGAGTCCGGCTTCAAAACAGCCCTGACCAGGGTGATCAATGACTATGCCAGAAAAAATGGCGTTTTCAAAGACAGCGATGCTAATCTGTCAGGCGAGGATGTCCGCGAAGGACTTACCGCTATTGTCTCGATCAAGCATCCGGACCCCCAGTTCGAGGGGCAGACAAAAACGAAGCTTGGCAACTCTGAAGTAAGGACAGTCACTGACACGTTCTTCTCAGACCATTTCGAAAAATTCCTGATGGAAAACCCCCAGGTTGCCCGGAAGGTTGTAGAAAAGGGACTGATGGCTGCAAGGGCGAGGCTTGCTGCGAAAAAAGCCCGCGAGCTGACAAGGAGAAAGAGTGCCCTTGAGGTATCGAGCCTGCCGGGTAAATTGGCAGACTGCTCTTCCAAAGATCCTTCCATCAGCGAACTGTATATCGTTGAGGGTGACTCTGCCGGCGGATCCGCCAAGCAGGGCCGTGACCGCCATTTCCAGGCGATCCTTCCTTTAAGGGGTAAAATCCTCAATGTTGAAAAAGCCCGCCTGGATAAGATCCTCTCCAATAACGAGGTCCGGGCCATCATAACGGCTGCCGGTACAGGTATTGGCGATGACTTCGAAATTTCCAAGGCACGCTATCATAAAATTGTCATCATGACCGATGCAGACGTCGATGGTGCCCATATCCGAACACTGCTCTTGACGTTCTTCTACCGCTATATGAGGCAGATCATCGAAGCTGGCTATATTTATATCGCTCAGCCGCCGCTCTATAAGGTCCAGCAGGGCAAGCGTGTGGAATATGCCTATAATGACAAGCAGCTTGATAAGATCTTCGAAGAGCTTCCGAAGGCTCCGAAACCGAATATCCAGCGATACAAAGGTCTTGGGGAAATGAATCCTGAGCAGCTGTGGGAAACAACGATGGACCCAGCCACCAGGACGCTCCTTCAGGTCAGCCTTGAAGATGCGATCGAAGCCGATGAAACATTCGAAATCCTTATGGGCGACAAAGTTGAGCCGCGCAGGCAGTTCATCGAGGATAACGCGGTATACGTTAAAAACCTCGACATCTAATTTTCAGGACAGGATAGAATGACGCCCTCTATCCTGCTTTTTATATCATGGCTCTTTTTCCTGCAGATTATGATATCTGCCGGGGAGTCCCTTTTTCCAAAAATGCAGCCCAGTCCTCCTTAGGGATCTGCGGCGGCATATGAACTTCGATAAATGTTATGGCACCAGGCGCCAGCGGCTCTATCGAGCTGAAACGCCCCTGCGATGTTCCTATAAGGAGGTACCTTCTATGGCTGAAACGCCTAGTTCCCGTGTAACAGAAATAAATATAAGCCAGGAAATGAGGTCTTCGTTTCTTGACTATGCCATGAGTGTAATCGTCTCAAGGGCGCTGCCGGATGTCCGTGATGGATTAAAGCCGGTGCACCGCCGTATTTTATACGCGATGCATGACCTTGGCATGCACTCAGACAAGCCTTATAAAAAATCTGCCAGGATTGTCGGCGATGTTATAGGTAAATACCATCCGCATGGCGACTCTGCCGTTTATGAAACAATGGTCCGGATGGCGCAGGATTTTAACTACCGCTATATGCTCGTCGATGGACACGGCAACTTCGGTTCTGTCGATGGCGACGCTGCAGCAGCCATGCGTTATACAGAATCCCGTATGTCCAAAATATCCATGGAGCTTCTCCGTGACATTAATAAAGATACGATAGATTATCAGGATAACTATGACGGCGAAGAAAGAGAGCCGGTTGTCCTGCCTGCCAGGTTTCCTAACCTGCTTGTGAACGGAACCACCGGGATTGCCGTAGGGATGGCAACCAATATCCCTCCGCACCAGCTTGGGGAAATCATTGACGGCGTACTTGCAATAAGCCAGGAGCCTGATATCACCATCCAGGAGCTGATGGAAATCATCCCTGGCCCCGACTTCCCGACAGCCGGCATGATCCTTGGCCGCAGCGGAATCCGCAAGGCTTACGAAACAGGGCGCGGCTCCATCACGCTTCGGGCAAGGGTGGATATCGAGACAAAATCAAACGGCAAAGAGACGATCATCGTCCATGAACTCCCTTACCAGGTCAATAAAGCAAGGCTCATCGAAAAAATCGCCGAGCTTGTCCGCGACAAAAAGGTCGACGGCATCACTGACTTAAGGGATGAGTCCGACCGGAACGGGATGAGGATTGTCATCGAGGTCCGGAAGGATGCCAACGCAAGTGTCATCCTTAACAATTTATATAAGCAGACGGCCCTCCAGACAAGCTTCGGCATCAATATGCTCGCACTTGTCGACGGCCAGCCGAAGGTTCTGAACCTGAAGCAATGCCTGAAATATTATCTGGACCATCAGCAGGTAGTCATCCGCCGCAGGACGGAATTCGAGCTGAGGAAAGCCCAGGCAAGGGCTCATATCCTTGAAGGCCTTCGCATCGCGCTTGACCATCTGGATGAAGTCATCAGCCTGATCCGCAGCTCTCAGACAACTGAGATTGCCAGAGAAGGGCTCATGACTCAATTTGAATTATCCGATAAGCAGGCACAGGCCATCCTCGATATGCGGCTGCAGCGCCTGACAGGCCTGGAACGCGAGAAGATCGAAGATGAGTATCAAAGCCTTATGAAATTGATTGCCGAGCTGGAGGCGATCCTTGCAGACGAGGAAAAGGTGCTTGAAATCATCCGAGAAGAGCTTACAGAAATCAAAGAGCGCTTCAATGATGAGCGCCGCACCGAAATCGTATCAGGCGGCATTGAACAGATAGAGGATGAAGACCTGATCCCGCGTGAAAACATCGTCATCACACTCACGCATAACGGGTATGTCAAGCGCCTTCCTGTATCGACCTACCGGGCCCAGAAGCGCGGAGGCCGCGGAATCCAGGGCATGGGAACCAATGAGGACGATTTTGTTGAGCACCTGATCACAACATCCACCCATAATACCCTCCTTTTCTTCACGAACAAAGGGAAGGTGTACCGTGCCAAAGGATACGAGATCCCTGAATTCAGCCGTACGGCCAAAGGGATCCCGATCATCAACCTGCTTGGCATCAATAAAGATGAGTGGGTAAATGCCGTCATTCCGGTCGAAGAGTTTGTGGACGAATGGTTCCTGTTCTTCACAACGAAAGAAGGGATCTCAAAGCGTTCCCCGCTTACTTCATTCGGAAATATCCGCAACAACGGCCTGATCGCATTGAACCTGCGCGAAGGCGATGAACTGATTTCCGTCCGTCTCACAGACGGCAGCAAGGAAATCATCATCGGCACGAAAAACGGGCAGCTGATCCGTTTCCCTGAAACAGATGTCAGATCCATGGGCCGTACAGCCACCGGCGTCAAAGGGATCACCCTGGACAGCGATGACGAAGTGGTCGGAATGGAAGTGCTCGAGGAAAACTCAGAGATCCTCATGGTCACAAAGAAAGGCTATGGAAAAAGGACCCCTGAGATGGAATACCGCGTCCAGGGCAGAGGCGGAAAAGGAATCAAGACAGGCAATATCACGGATAAGAACGGAACAATTGTGGCTGTCAAAGTGGTCACAGGAGAAGAAGACATCATGCTGATCACAACAGGCGGAGTGCTTATCCGCATGGCAGTCGGAGATATATCTACGATGGGCCGGAACACACAAGGTGTCAGGCTGATCCGCATAAACGACAGTGAAGGTGAATATGTCGCAACCGTAGCCAAGGTCGAAAAAGAAGAAGAAAAGCTTGAAGAGGCCCTGGCTGAAGAAGAAGAAATTATGGACGCTGAAACTCCTGAAGAAACTGCAGAAGAAACTGCAGAGGCTCCATCCGAAGATGAAACTGAATAAGCAAGAATTGAGGGGAACACAAATTTTGTGTTCCTCTTTTTTGGCAAAATAAAGTAAAATAGTAAAAAAGACTTAATTGGGGTGCAGCTTGTGCGTGTAAATCTAAATGACCTGCAAGAAGGATGCATACTGGCTGAAGATATCTTCAGCCTGACAAACCGTCCAATCATCAAAAAGAAAACAGTCCTGACAGCAGAATTGCTTGAAGTGATGAAGGCATTCTTCATCGATGATGCCGCAGTGGAGAAGACTCTCTCTGATGGCATGCCGTTTTATCCGTATGGAATGGGGGCAGATGAAGAAAAGGACAGCAGCCCATCCAGCCAGGTGAATACCTCCCTCAAGGGTGCTGACTTGTTCCTGAGGTCTGTTCAGGGCTTTAAGAAGGAATTCACTGCCTGGCAGTCAGGCATGCAGATAGATATCTCGAAAATCAGAAGCATCCTGATTCCGCTGATCGAAGCTACGGAAGCCAATCCGGCAGAACTGTTTTCGCTCTATCACTTTTCCACAAAAGCCGACTACCTTTATCAGCATCCGATTGCAGTAGGGCTTTTGAGTGCCTTTATCGGGAAAAAACTCAACTACAGCAAGGGGGACATTGTCCAGATTGCATTGGCCGGCTGTCTTGCTGACTGCGGGATGGCAAAAATAAGCCCAGCTATCATCAATAAAAAGACTTCATTGACCCAAAGTGAATTCAATGAAATCAAAAACCACTGCGCCTACAGCTATAAAATGATCCAAAACCTGCCGCTCTTAAGGGAAAGCACCAAGGTTGCCGTGTTCCAGCATCATGAAAGGCTGGATGGCAGCGGATATCCATTCGGGGAATCAGATAAGATCCATCATATCGCCAAAATTATAGCAGTTGCAGACACCTTCCATGCCATGACCTCAGAAAGGCAGTACCGCCTCAAGCGTTCCCCATTTAAAGTGCTTGAGATGATGATGCAGGATGATTTCGGGAAATATGATCTCCAGGCCATCCAGGCACTGGGGTCAGGACTCATCACCTTCTCTATCGGAAGCAGGGTCATTCTATCAGACGGAAGAAGAGCTGAAATACTCTTTATTGAAGAACAGCATCCGACGCGGCCGATGATTAAAATCATCGCAACAGATGAAATCCTCCGCCTGGAAAGCAGCAGACATCTATATATCGAGGAAGTTTTATAGCAGCCGGCAGATGCCGGCTTTGTTTTTAGGTGAAGATGGATGACTGACCTGGGGATTGAATGAATGGAACTGAGAAAAATAAAGATTGATAGGAATATAAAAAAGTCCTTGTAAAGCACCTGATATCCTGCTATAATCAATCAAGTCAGCAAATCACATTTGATGACAGCCTGAAAATACACTTCAAAAAAAGTGTTGACGGTGATCGAATAAAATGTTATTATAGTTAAGTCGCTTCAGGGCGGCAGAGATTGTTCTTTGAAAACTGAACGAACAAAAACGTCAACGTTAATCTTAATTTTTTATCAGAGCTAAATCTTACTCTTATATGGAGAGTTTGATCCTGGCTCAGGACGAACGCTGGCGGCGTGCCTAATACATGCAAGTCGAGCGGACGGATGGGAGCTTGCTCCCTGAAGTCAGCGGCGGACGGGTGAGTAACACGTGGGCAACCTGCCTGTAAGACTGGGATAACTTCGGGAAACCGGAGCTAATACCGGATAATGCATATCCCCTCATGGGGATATGCTGAAAGATGGTTTCGGCTATCACTTACAGATGGGCCCGCGGCGCATTAGCTAGTTGGTGAGGTAACGGCTCACCAAGGCAACGATGCGTAGCCGACCTGAGAGGGTGATCGGCCACACTGGGACTGAGACACGGCCCAGACTCCTACGGGAGGCAGCAGTAGGGAATCTTCCGCAATGGACGAAAGTCTGACGGAGCAACGCCGCGTGAGTGATGAAGGTTTTCGGATCGTAAAACTCTGTTGTCAGGGAAGAACAAGTGCCGGAGTAACTGCCGGCACCTTGACGGTACCTGACCAGAAAGCCACGGCTAACTACGTGCCAGCAGCCGCGGTAATACGTAGGTGGCAAGCGTTGTCCGGAATTATTGGGCGTAAAGCGCGCGCAGGCGGTCTCTTAAGTCTGATGTGAAAGCCCACGGCTCAACCGTGGAGGGTCATTGGAAACTGGGGGACTTGAGTGCAGAAGAGGAAAGTGGAATTCCACGTGTAGCGGTGAAATGCGTAGAGATGTGGAGGAACACCAGTGGCGAAGGCGACTTTCTGGTCTGTAACTGACGCTGAGGCGCGAAAGCGTGGGGAGCAAACAGGATTAGATACCCTGGTAGTCCACGCCGTAAACGATGAGTGCTAAGTGTTAGAGGGTTTCCGCCCTTTAGTGCTGCAGCAAACGCATTAAGCACTCCGCCTGGGGAGTACGGCCGCAAGGCTGAAACTCAAAGGAATTGACGGGGCCCGCACAAGCGGTGGAGCATGTGGTTTAATTCGAAGCAACGCGAAGAACCTTACCAGGTCTTGACATCTCCTGACAACCCTA
>NZ_VTER01000001.1:0-436054 GCF_008180445.1 Bacillus infantis | reverse complement strand
CCTCGAGATGAGATTTCCCATAGCGTCAAGCTAGTAAGATCCCTGAAAGATGATCAGGTTGATAGGTCTGAGGTGGAAGCGTGGTGACACGTGGAGCTGACAGATACTAATAGATCGAGGACTTAACCACAATTGATTGCTTAGTAATTCTTCTTCTGCATTATCTAGTTTTGAGGGAACAAAACCTCATCTAAATAGTCTGGTGGCGATAGCGAGAAGGTCACACCCGTTCCCATACCGAACACGGAAGTTAAGCTTCTCAGCGCCGATGGTAGTTGGGGGCTCTCCCCCTGTGAGAGTAGGACGCTGCCGGGCAAAACGAAGAACAGTCTGCGTGACTGTTCTTTTTTTTGCCGTTTTTTAGTGTAAAAGGAGAAGTTAATATAAACAGAATTGCTCTTGGTTAAAATTTGCGTGCGGGCGGGCGAATCAGCTGGGTTTTTAATTATTATAATGGGGAGTTTTGCTGCTTTGTTTGCTGCTTTGATTGAGAATTTCATCAATTGGCCCGATAATCTACCGAAATTGCGATTTATTCTACCGATTGAAAGATTAATTTACCGACTTCCCCAATTAATCTACCATTTGCCTTAAATTCAACTAAAACCAGCTGCTAATTTCTTAAACAATGCTCAAAAAAGCGTGTCGGGCGGGCGATAGAGCTGGTTTTCAATTCGAATAAAGGGGAGAGCAGCGGCATAAACCGTGAATTTCATCAATTAGCCCGATAATCTACCGAAATTGCGATTTATTCTACCGATTGAGAGATTAATTTACCGACTTCCCCATTTAATCTACCATTTGCCTTAAATCCAACTAAAACCAGCAGAATCCCCTGCACAGCCGCAAACAGAATCACTTACACCAAACCATCCGCCAAATCTTCTATGCTTTACGATAAAATGAACGCTATCTCTGCTCTCCCCGGTAATCACGACAGATTTTTCTGCTTCCAATGAGACTCCACTTTCCCGATTTTCTATTATTGTTAGAAAAACAGCTTATATGCCTCATACCCGAAATAAAGCCCGAACCCGATAAGGGAGAGTCCGGATAAGATAGAAATGAGCGTGAGTATCCTGCTGGTCATAAATCTTCTGAAGCTGCTTGCTACCGCTGCCATTGTCAAATCCCATAACAGCAGCCCTATGAAGATTGCACAGCTGTATATCAATATTTGGCTTTTATCATATTCTGCGGCTGTTTTAGCCAATACAGAACCATATATGCCAAGCCAGAAAAGAATGGTCAGGGGATTGGAAATGGACATAAGGAAGCCGGAAATAAAAGACTTTGCTGCCGATTCGTCTTTAAGGCGGTCGTTTGATACTATCTTTCCTGCTGTTAAAAGGCTTTCAACTCCTGTATAAACAAGCACAAAAAAACCAAAAAGCCATAAAAATGATTTTACGAAAGGAATCTCAAGAAAATTCACGACCCCCATGTAGACGGCAACCATATATACTCCATCTGCTATCATTGCTCCCAATCCGACTAGCCAGGCATGGAAAAAGCCGTTTTTAATACCCTTGTCCAGCTGAGCTGCATTTATAGGGCCAATAGGAGCTGCCAGGGATAGCCCTAGAAAGATATAGCTTAAAAATACGCTCAAAAAAAACAACTCCTTTTCATTTGCTGCTTGTACAATTCTATTCAGCATAATAGGTTTGTACGACAGAAAATTGGATTAAAACTGCGGCTGGCTTTGCGAAGACAGAAATGGGGAATAGTAGAAGCGAAGCCAAAGGGGTTGATAAATGATGATTGATGAACAATATTTAGTAAAATTGATCAAACATTTAAAAGATGCGGATAAACAGCAATTCCAGGGAATGATTGCCGAATTGCAGCCTTATGATATTGCCAGGCTGTATGAGGAGCTTCCGGAGAAGCATCGGTCGAGATTCATCCTTCTGCTGGATCCCGAACAGATTGCAGATCTGCTTGAAGAGCTTGAAAGGGACGAACAGTATGGAGTTTTAGTAAAGCTTGGTGTGGAAAAATCGGGCCAGGTCATGGATCTGATGGATAATGACGATTTGGCATTGCTTTTAGAAGGCCTTTCACCTGAAAGGATAGAGGAGCTCCTGGCTGGTATGAAGCAGGAGGAATCCCAGATTGTCCAGAGCATTATGAATTACCCGCCTGAAACAGCAGGCAGGATCATGACGAACCGGTTTGTGTGGATTCCGGAAAGCTATACAGTCAGTGAAACGGTTGCAAAAATGAAATCATTTGCTGTATTTTCGGAAACAATCAATTATTTATATGTGATAGATGAAGACAAACGTTTGACAGGAGTTGTTTCTTACAGGGATTTGATTCTAGCAGAGCCTCATGAACAGATTAGGGATATTATGTTCAGCAGGGTGATTTCTGTTCTTGCGGAAACGGACCAGGAAGAAGCAGCGATGCTGATTGAACGCTATGATTTCCTGGCACTGCCTGTAGTAGAAGAAAATGATCGGCTTGTAGGCATCATTACGGTGGATGATATCATTGATGTGGTGATCAGGGAAGCTACAGAGGATATTGAAAAGCTCTCAGCTTCCGGGAAATCGATTGATTTTGACACTAAAGCTTTTGTGGCTGCCTACCGTAGGCTGCCATGGCTGATTCTGCTGCTATTTATCGGACTTGTTTCGGGATCGATCATCAGCAGCTTTGAAGAGACGATTTCCAAGGTGGTTGCATTGGCTTTCTTTATGCCGATGATAGCAGGAATGACAGGGAATACAGGAACACAATCTCTCGCTGTAGTTGTAAGGGGGCTGATCAGCAGAGAAGTCGATCGGGAGCTTGCAGCAAAGCTGATTCTCAGGGAGCTTGCTGTCGGGCTTATTATTGGGGTTACTTGCGGCATTCTGATATCTGTGATCGCATATATCTGGCAGGGCAATGTATTTTTGGGCCTGGTGGTTGGAGGCTCTCTTATTATCACCTTGATCATAGGAACTCTAGCTGGAACAATAGTGCCGCTTGTCCTCTATAAACTGAATATTGATCCGGCAGTGGCTTCCGGGCCTTTGATTACAACCTTGAATGATATTATCTCGCTATTCGTTTATTTCGGCATTGCAACTGCCTTTTTATCAAAGCTGATGTGAACAGGAATAAATCTCTTCCAGCTGCGAAATGCTAAACCGACAAAACTTTTTTGGAGGGATTGGCTTTGAACGCAAACCGTGTGAAACAGATCCTTTCTTCATCTGCAGACATTGAAGTCACTTATAATGGCGCATCAGTATGGATTGACAGCCTCAATGAAGATGGCCGGACTGCAACTGTCCATTTGAGAGGTCCGCTTGAAGAAAGGTCGACTGTAGAAATTGGAGAATTACTGGAAAAGTAAGATTGACGCCGCTCAGAAGTGAGCGGTTTTTTTATTTTTTTCTTCAAAAGATGTTTGAAACATAAAAGAGAGGGTATAAAAAGAGGTCGGATTCTGTCCGCTTTTCTATTTATAGGCATTCAGTGCTGATTTAGGGGGGAAATTATGAGTTTTAGAAAGAAACAGTTCCTGGGTTTCGGGATCATTATGCTGTTTGTGGCAGCCATCCTATTCTTGACAGTTTACTTTATGAATGGGATGCGAAGCAATCTTAGGGAAATCACTGAGGACAGATATGAAAAAGTTAAAACAGCTGGTGAAATCAGGCAGGGATTTACCCAGTCTGATCAGGTGATTCTGCAGCTGATTAACAGTGAAAAAGCTGCCGATGCGGAAAGCAAAGAGAGAATTGAGGAAAACAGAAACGCAATTCTGCAGGGCATTGCATTTCTTGAGGACCGCCTCAATCGCGAAGAGGCGCGGGATCTGCTGATGCAGATTCAGATTGAATACTCCTCCTTGATCAACACAGAAGAAGATCTGATTAGGGCGCTGGATGGTGACGTACCTGCAGCAGATTTGCGGAGGCTTATGGAAAGCCGTCAGGAGCAGAGGGACAGCCTTAGTGAAGACTTATCTGACTTCAGTGCTTTTCAGGAAAGCCTGATGGGTGCTTCTGTGGAGCAGTCGCGTGATACATATGATCAAATGATAATCAGTATTATAGCAGGGTCCATCCTTTGTCTTGCTGCTGTCGTGGCAGCGGCTTTCTGGGTGATCAGAAGCACATCCATGAGCTTGAAAAAGATAATCAGTGTCATATCCGGGGTAAATTATGCCGATCTTTCTTCCCTTCCCAGGGTAGAAATTAATACAAAGGATGAAATAGGCGAAATCGGGCTCGCTTTCAATGAGATGGCTGCATCGCTTGAAGACTATAGTTTAAAAGAAAAAGACTATACGAAACATATATCTGAACAAAATTGGCTGCAGACAAATATTGCAGACATCGCTACGATGTACCAGGATATAACGGATATCAAGACGCTGGGAGAAAAGTTTATTGCAGAAGCAGCTGTTATTCTGGATGCTTCTGCCGGTGCGTTCTATTTGCGCAATGGCGAAGGCAGGGACATGAAGTTCCTTAAGCAGGCAAGCTATGCGGGAGATGGAAAAGATGCTGGCAGGGAGGAATTCTACCTTGGCGAAGGACTCATCGGCCAGGCAGCCTTGGATAAGCGGACCAGGGTGCTGAAGGAGATTCCCGACGACTACTCTCTTGTCAGTTCCGGGCTTGGGGAAGTGAAGCCTAAAAGCATACTGATTGCCCCGGTCCTATTTGAAGGGAATGTCACTGCAGTCGTAGAGTTTGCTTCCATCAGGGAGTTCAAAGCTCTTGAGGAGAAGCTTCTGACACAGCTGCTGGATACGCTCGGTATTACAGTCAACAGTGTGCTCGGAAGAATGGAAATCGAGCGATTGTTAAAAGAATCCCAGATGATGACAGAAGAGCTGCAAGTCCAGTCAGAAGAGCTCCAGACTCAATCTGAGGAACTTCAGGTCCAGTCCGAAGAGCTCCAGTCCCAATCGGAAGAGCTCAGGATGATCAATGAACAGCTTGAAGAAAGAACAAGGGATGCAGAAAAAAAATCCCGGGATCTGCAGCAGGCCAATAAGGACATTGAAGAAAAAGCAGAACAGCTGTTATTAAGCTCAAAATATAAATCTGAATTCCTGGCCAATATGTCGCACGAGCTCAGAACCCCGCTGAACAGCATCCTGCTGTTATCAGAAATGCTGTCAGAGGGGCAGGGTGAAGAAATACCTGAGGAGCAAAAGGAAGTAGCTAAAGTAATCCACTCATCAGGAAAAGACTTGCTTTCTCTCATTAATGACATCCTGGACTTATCTAAGATAGAGGCCGGAAAGCTGGATATGCTCTTTGAGGAGATGAATTTAAGCGAATTGCCTTCCTATCTGGAATACAATTTCAGCCATCTTGCACAAAAGAAGAATCTGGACTTTAATATTTCAATTGCTGAAGACCTTCCTGGAATCATGTATACAGATCAGCAAAGATTCCAGCAGATTATCAAGAACCTGCTTTCTAACAGCTTTAAATTCACAGAGAAGGGCTCTGTTTCGATCGAAGTAAATCTTGCTGATCCTGAAAAGACAAAAAATCTGCCTTTAAAATCACAAACCGATTTTTGGACAGAGATAAAAGTGTCCGATACAGGAATAGGCATTCCTGAAAGCAAGCAGTCGATCATCTTTGAAGCATTTCAGCAGGGAGATGGTGCATCTGTCAGGAAATACGGAGGCACAGGGCTTGGCCTTTCCATATGCAGGGAATTTGCAAAGCTATTGGGAGGCTGGATATTCGTGGATAGCGAGGAAGGTGAGGGAAGTACCTTTACACTGTATATACCAAGCCTTCCTAACGGCTTTGAGGAAGAACAGCATACTGCAGCAGCACAGCTCGAAATAGCCGCTTCGGCTGCCGCAGAAGAAACAATCACAGACACGGGTGCGGAGGAGCCGGAAGTTCCTGCGGGAATTTCAAAGGAAATCCGCCATATCTTTAAGAATAAATCTGTGCTAATATGTGATGATGACAACCGCAATATCTATGCGCTTGAAAAAGCGCTTAAAGCCGAGGGCATGGAAGTTACCACAGTGCAGAACGGGCAGGAATGCCTGGAAATGGTCGGGCAGAGAAGGGATATTGACATTATTCTGATGGACATCATGATGCCTGTTATGGATGGCTATGAAACAATGCAGCGGCTGAGATCCCTGGATGGTCTTGAACAAATGCCGATCATTGCATTGACTGCGAAAGCGATGAAAGGGGACAAGCAGAAATGTCTGGATGCAGGTGCATCCGATTATATCAGCAAGCCCCTGAAGCTTGATCAGCTCCTGTCCGTCATGCGGGTGTGGCTGACAAAAGCTTCAAAGTAAATTGGAAAGGGGCATATGCGTGAAAAAGGATGTGCTTAAGGCGGATGAACGGGAAAAAATTGAGATGGATCTGCTCCTTGAGGCAGTCTACCTGATTTCCGGCTATGATTACCGCCAATATATGCGCTCCTCTGTGGAAAGAAGGATACAGCATAGAATGAGGCTGGAGCAGATTCCGACAATCAGCAGGCTCACTGAGAAAGTCCTGCACTATCCAGGCTTCATTAATAGAATATTGGATGATTTATCCATCAGTGTGACAGAAATGTTCCGGGACCCGTCCTTCTTTAGAGCTTTTCGTGAAAAGGTTGTACCCCATCTCAGGGGTCTCCCGGAAATCCGGATATGGCATGCAGGCTGTGCTACAGGGGAAGAAGCATATTCTATGGCAATATTAATGGAAGAAGAGGGACTTGCCGGCAAAACCAGGATTTATGCGACCGATATAAACGAAAATGTTTTAAAGCAGGCAGAGAGCGGGACTTTTTCCCTTGCCAGGATGCAGACTTATACTAAGAATTACATCCAGGCGGGAGGTAAGAGGGCTTTTTCAGAATATTATTCTACTGACGAATTCAATGCCTATTTTCACCGGGAGCTTGTAAAAAATGTGATATTTGCCCAGCATAACCTGGTGACTGACGGCTCTTTCAATGAATTTCATGTCATCATCTGCAGAAATGTGATGATTTATTTTACACCTCATCTGCAGCAGGATGTCCTTGATCTATTTCATGAGAGCCTTTCTGATGGCGGGTTCCTGGGACTTGGAAACAAAGAAACGCTGAGAATCGGACGTTCAAAGGAAAATTATGCGGAGTTTGATGGCAAAGAGAGATTATATACGAAAAAGTAAGGGGATTGCCTGAATCGTTTGGGCAGAAATCCAGAATAAGAAGGGCGGAACCAATGATGGTTCCGCCCTTCCGTTTGATATTTTACATAGCTTTGGGACAGGCCAGGACATCCGGCTGCAAACCAGGATAATCTATTGGATGCAGCCCTGCTGGCCAGTCTGCATCCTAAGCAAGCCCGGCTGCAGTATATTTCTCTGCGGCTTCAACGGCCGGATGCTTCAGCACCTGCTCGCTTTCCGCCATGGCCTGGATCATGACGACACACATATCATCCGGCTGGCATGCTTGAAGCTCTTTTGGGATGACAAGATTAATGGGCGCATCAATTGTTTCTTTGTCCCATTTCCTTCCCGCAGCCTCTGCCAGCAATGGAATGCCATCCTCAAATTTTCGTTCAATGGCTTCCATCACCCCGTCGGTATATAAAAGGATTTGAATGCTCTTTTCGTATTCGATGATTGATTTTTCGACTTTTATGTTTTCCCAGAAGCCGATGGCGCAGCTGCCTTTTTTCATTGGGACTGTCTCCCGCCCATCCACAAGGGCAAAGCATGGCGGATGCCCGGCATTAACGAATTCCACTGTTTTTTTCTTTGTATCGATCACCAGGTATACAGCTGTAAAATAGTAGTGAAGTCCGCTCTTTTTTTTCTCAAGCATAACCATCCATTTGTTCAGTTCTTTGATTACCCTTTCAGGCTCGCTGAAATTCCTGATAACGTCCCTAAGGACAGAAGAGATGAACATGCAGACAAGGGAGGCTGAAATGCCATGCCCCATCATATCCAAAACAATGGCGGCATACCTGTTCTCATCAATCTTGTGCCAATAATACATGTCGCCTGCCAGTTTAAAAGCCGGAATATAGGAAGCATTAATATGTATGTGATCCTCCTGAACCATTTCGCTCAAAAGATTATGCTGGACCTGCTGAGCAAGATCCAATTCATCCCTTATTTTCTTTTCGTGCTCTTTATGCCAATCTTTTTCTTCCTTTAGCCTTAAAGCTACTCTTAATCTGGCTGCAAGCTCCACTTTATTGATAGGTTTTGTTATGTAGTCAATGCCGCCTACATCCAGTGCCTCTGCTACCTTTTGGGAATCCTCAAGTGCGGTGACAAATATGACAGGGATGTCACGGTACAGCGGATTCTCCTGGAGGCGCCTGCATGCTTCGATCCCGTCCATTTCAGGCATCATAATATCCATCAGGATGACATCCGCGGTGTTTTGGGCAAAAGAGGGTCCCGCGTTTTCCAAGTGCTTGAACAGGTCTTTAGCCGAAGTAAATGACCGGTAGTCTTCATAGCCGGCATTCCTGAGAATTTTTTCAACTACAAACAAATTCACCTGGTTGTCATCCACTATTAAAATTGACATTCTCACTATCTCCTTTAGGAAAGGAGCATATTCAGCTCCTCATAAAACAGTTTTAATTCAGACAGGCCGGGGAAATAATTACCTGTAAAAGTATTATGTATGACAGCGGTTCAGGAAACCGTTCCGCATTATATACCCGTCCTCTCCAGCTGGTAAACATATTTTCCCGGAATTTTAGTTAAAGTTTCATGCTGCTGCACAAAATATATAATAGAAAGGCCGTTCATTAGGCAGCTGCTCATGGTTGCTGTAAAATAAAGGATGATTTTTACATAGGAAGGAGAACCATTTATGGATAAAGAAAACAGAAAAGTGGATCTCCAGCAGGATTCAGGTGCAGATAAAATTTGGACAAGGGATTTTGTCCTGATCTGCATTGCCAATTTTTTTGTGTTTTTAGGCTTTCAGATGACATTGCCTACCATCCCTTTATTTGTCGAAGAGCTTGGAGGCAACGACCAGCTGATTGGATTCGTGGTCGGTATTTTCACATTTTCTGCCCTGCTTCTCAGACCGTATGCCGGCCATGCTCTTGAAACAAAAGGGAGGCGCTGGGTTTACTTGCTCGGCCTTTTTATTTTTATTCTTGCAGTGGGAGCATTCGGGTTCGTACCGGGAATCATATTTTTATTTTTATTGCGGGTTATCCAGGGCGTGGGCTGGGGATTTTCCACTACTGCTTCCGGGACAATTGCAAGTGACCTGATCCCGCCTAAAAGAAGGGGGGAGGGTATGGGCTATTATGGCCTTTCAGGCAATATCGCCCTTGCTCTTGGACCTTCGCTGGGACTCACCCTTGCAGGAATACTGACATTCAAACAGCTGTTTTTAATTTGTGCAGCACTTGGCGGGGCCGCTCTTTTGCTTTCATCACGGATACGCTATAAAAAAGTAGAAAAAAGCCAGGCCGCTGCCGCTCCGGTAAAATGGGACTTTTATGAGAAAAGCGCCTTAAAGCCATCTGTCCTGCTGTTTTTTATTACTGTCACTTTTGGGGGCATTGCTTCCTTCCTCCCGCTCTATACAGCTCAAAAGGGCATCGGCGGAATTCAGTGGTATTTTCTGATTTATGCTCTTTCCATTATGCTGACAAGGACCTTTGCCGGGAAGGTTTATGATTTAAAGGGACATAAAGCTATATTTATACCAGGCGCTTTTCTGATATTAATCGCTATGGTCCTGCTCTCATGGCTGCCGGGCACCGGCATCTTATATCTCGCTGCAGTGCTCTATGGTCTCGGATTTGGAAGTGTGCAGCCTGCTCTGCAGGCATGGTCGATTGAACAGGCACCAAAGAATAGAAGGGGAATGGCCAACGCAACCTTTTTTTCTTTCTTTGATCTTGGTGTAGGGATAGGGGCAATGGCATTCGGGCAGATCAGCCACTGGTTTGGCTATGGCAGCATTTATTTAACAGCTGCAATATCAGTATTGCTATCAATGATCATGTATCTTATTTTTCTTAAAAAAGAGGATACAGGTAAAAATGGAAAAGCTGGAGCACTGCAATAGCAGGCCCAGTTTTTTTGTTATATAAATAGGCACTGCTATGTCTTTTGACACTATCCTTCAGGCAGGAACAGCAGTATGATAATAACTTCAAAATTCATCATCATGGTTTTGCTGGCAGAAAATCAGGGAAAAGAAAAACAGTATGCGTCAATCTGAAACTTTCTGATGCTTAAACTATGTCCATGGGGGGATATATATGGCTAAAAGATTAATTCTTTTATCAATGCTGTCTGCTGTTTTATTTGTATTGATTTCCTCATTCGATTTCGATGCAAAAAAGACAAATGCCAATGTAGAAGAGAAAAAAGACTATGTTTCTTTTGAATATAAAATTACCAAGGTTGAAGAAGGGACATACTACGGGAAGTCTGCTGATGGACTGGGGATTTCTTTTACACTGGATGACCTGGACCAGAATATCATCATAAAAAAAGAGGATACAGTAGTCTGTTATTTTGAGAAAGACAATATGAGGGACGGATTGGTCCGTGTTGAAAAGAAATAGCCAGTCTTTTGATTGGCTTTTTTCTTTTGACGGAATAGTGGCGGCTGTGTTTTTTTCAAAAATGAAAGGGTAATAGTGTAGTGGATAAAAAATTTAAAGGAAAGAGGCTGATCATATGGCAGATAATAAAAACAGCGATGACCGCAATCAGTATTTCCAGGACCGCGCAGGGACAGAAGAAGCAAATTTTCACGTTGTGCCAAATGATGAAGAAGGCTGGGCTGTAAAAAAGGAAGGCGAAGATGAGCCGGAATTAACAACAGGCTCCAAGTCCGAAGCCGTGGACAAGGCAAAGGAAATGGCGAAGGAAGCGGGTACAATGGCCATTATCCATAATGATGAAGGAAGAATAGAGGACCAGGAGAATTACCGCCAATAAGGATTTAAGGCTTCAGCCCCTGGCTGAAGCCTTTTTGGTGGAATGCCCGAACACCGTATTCGTTTTAAACGGGCTAATATGCTATTCTAAAATAAAGTTTAAAATGCAAAGGGTGTCCATCATGAAAATAGTTTGCTTTGGTGATAGTCTAACCCGCGGAGTATCCTACCTAAAAGGGCGGCTGAGGATCTTAAAAAAGAATTATCCAGCCGTCCTCCAGGAGCTATTCAAAAATAATAGTGCAGGTCAAGCGGGGCTGCATATTGAAGTGTTGAACAAAGGAGTCTTTAATGATAATTCAAATCTTCTGCTGTCAAGGCTTGAACGCGATGTTACTGATGAGGAACCTGATTTTGCCATCATCAGCATCGGCGGCAATGACTGCAATTTTTCATGGGAAGAGGTTGCGCAAAATCCGGGAGGCGAACATATTGCTTCTGTTCCGCTGGACAAGTATGCAGATAATCTAAGATATATGATAGAGAAAGTAAAGGACAGCGGGATCACTCCCATTCTTCTGACCCTGCCTCCGCTTGACCCGGTCCGCTATTACGAGAATATTTCAGGAAAGTTCAGTTCACAGATCAGCGGGTGGATATGCAGAGTTGGCGGGATAGAGCACTGGCATGGAAAATATAATCAGAGTCTGAATAAAATTGCGGATGAACTGAATGTATTGAAAATCGATGTAAGATCTGCATTAAAACAGGCGGGTGACCTGGCAGATTTAATTTCGGCCGATGGGATCCACCTGACTGAATGGGGATACAAAATCCTTGGGGCAGAGATTTACAATCATCTTGCAGCCTTAATGCAGTCCGGCAATATGGATAATAGGTGTTTAACTTCTGTAACAGAAAGATAAGGTCAGCCCGTGGGCTGGCCTTTATTTTTTATTGTCATGCAAGAATAGAAAAAAGCGATTTGCATTTGCAAATCGCTTTACTTCGTAAATCTTTTTATGCGGCTGAGAGGACTTGAACCTCCACGGGGTTGCCCCCACTAGAACCTGAATCTAGCGCGTCTGCCATTCCGCCACAACCGCTTACTAGCAACTGAATTTATTATAGCATAATAATTATGTTTGTACACTATTTTTTTATTTTTTTAAAAAAAAATTATCTGTCTTCACTGCTTGTATCATTTGCCAGCTGGAGCAGCTCTTTGCTGCGCTCCTCAAGTGACCTGATATGGATCAGCTCTTCGGCAAGATCATGCAGCGAGAGGATCTCATATAAAACCGCAGCCGCAGGTGAGATATGATGATGCTGATGCGGATGCAAATCAGCCGGAGCAAATGTTTCTTTCTGTTCATTGAACCATTGTGTGAGCGCATTTACTCTATTCTGATAATCCTCATCCGGAATAAAGCCTTTATCCTTGAAAATGAATGAAAGTGATTCCATGACCGGCATGGCCGAAGCATTGGTTTTCAGATCCAGGCTAAATCGGGACTTTGGCAGATAAACAAGGTTGCCAATATGATAAATCAATTGCCGGAGAATGATTAATTTCTTGTATTCAAGTCTGTAGCACCGTATTTCTTTGCGGGTAAAACGGTGGAACCTCCACTCATCTTTCTGATACAGGCATAATTTTTCGATTTTCTCCGTATCTCTTGACAGTTGGTGGAAATTTTCGAGAAGCCCCGCTTTTTCACTGTGGGAATCTGATGATATATGCGTGAACGCCTTCATCAAAATAGAGGAGGCCTTTTCAAATGCTGAGTCTATTCCCAGTGTAATCGTCTTAGAATACTGCGGAGGCATGATGAAGATATTGACCAAAGAAGAGACGATCAGGCCTGTGCAGGTTGTGCCCAGACGTATGAAAAAAGAAGCTGCGTAGTGGTCGTGAACAGTTGATATCATTGCAGCTCCTGTGAGCACAGCAACAACGGTACCCTCATAGAGCCTCAGTCGATGGCAGACAATGATGGTTGCAAGGGAAACGAATGCGTACGAAAATGGGCTGTCTCCGAACAGGAATGCAAAAAAGGCGGCAAAACCTGCTCCTATGGCAGATGCGGGAAGGCGGATGAATGCCTTCCTTATCGAATCAGCAGCTGTTGGCTCTATTGTTACTATGGCTGTTATGACAGCGAACATTGCAGGCCAATCCAGCAAATGGCAGATAAAGGCTGTTACAAAAACAGCAATCCCGGTTTTAACAATCCTCCCGCCTGCAAAATTAAACAGATAAGCTTTCATTTTTTTGCCTTCTTTAACTGTGTTGGATATTTTCATGATATATATATTATATCGCAAAACCCAAGCACTATGGGAAAATAATGTAGAGCCGGATTGCCGGCAAGTTTGCCAATCATTCATAGCAGCTGTCATGAGAGGCAGAGAAGGGAGTGCTTCAATGCTCATTCACTTAGTTCCTAAAGATGATCTGGAGGCTCAGGGGATACGCTGGGTGCTGGAATCCCATTTAAGCGGGATAGATCTCAGGGTTTGGAAAAACATTCGTGATTTTCTGGCTGCCATTGAACACGTTTCATCAGGACTGGTCATTATCAATATGGACAGCTGGGACCAATTCTCCGGTGAAGAAGCAGAAGAATTGAAGAATAAAAGATTATGCTGGCTGGGGATATCCTCTGAAAGGATTTTTCAAACAGCATATCGCGCACTTAAATACAGGGGCGAGGATGTGCTGTTCAGGCCCTTTTCTTCTTCAGAACTGATCAGGGCTGTCCAGCAGATCAGGTATGAGCTGAGGAACTCGCCGGAGCAGGGGCAAGCCGGACAAGCGCAATTAGAGGGACCCGGCTATCCGGATTTGTTTGTATCAAACGGGGAGGAGGAGAGGGGCCTGACCATGGCTGCTTTCCTGACGCCTGACAGCTCAGCGCTTGAGTCATTGTACAGCTTATTGAGCAGCCGCACTGCGGCTAAAGCCGGCAAAGTGTTCGCTTTGTCAGAGTTCGTCCTATTTGTCCGCACCCATCCATATGGAGGAGAGGCATTGGAAGAGTTCCACTCATTCATGGCGGATTGGAAAAAAAGCTTTGCTGCCCCGCTTGCTGTTATCGTATATCAAACCAGGGAACCACAATCACTGAAGGATACATACCAGCATGTACGGATGCTGACCAAACTGATTTTCTTTGAAGGCTATGACATTATCATTTCAGAAAATCATCCGTCTTTAACAAAGGAATTGGACCCTCTCCTGACACCGGTCGAGCAGAGGGAATGGATAGAAATGCTTGAAAAAAGAGACGTAAAAGCCATTCGGTTGTGGTGTGAAAGGGAGTTCCTTGCCCTTGAGGCCCCATATCCTGATCCGGAGCTGGTGAGGGTCCGGCTGACAAGCGTGCTTGCTCAGGCGAGAAGATATATGAAAACCTATCAGCTGCAGTCGGATATATTGGAGGAAAACTACCACCGCGTTTTTCAGAAGATTGTCCATTTGCCGACCATCCATGAGATTGTCAATGAACTGGAGAAATTTGCGGCCCGGCTTTTTGAGGAATATAGCCGCAAAGCTATTGATCCTGTCCCGGCTGTTGAAATAGCCGAGGAACTAATAGAGTCAAATTACTGGGAAGAGGGCTGGAATTTATCAGATTGTGCGGAATCCCTGGGAATACATAAAAGTACATTGAGCCGGCGGTTTGCTGCCGAGAAAGGACTGACCTTCCGCGAAAGGCTTCATCAGATCAGGATCCGTGAGGCAAAGCGGCTTCTGATTGAGACAGATCTGCCAATTGAAAAAATTGCGGGTATGTGCGGCTATTCACATCCCTCTTATTTTTCATCCAAGTTTAAATCCATTGCTTCTACCACACCCGCTTCCTATAGACGGAAAACTAAATATAAATGAAATTTCCGAAATTTATCATAATTATGTAAACCTGAGTATCTTTAAACTGCAATCGTTTATAAAAATATCAACAGATTATAAATAAATCTCCTCCTGTCCAGAAGTAAAATGAAAGAAACCATAACAGGAGGGAATAGTGATGGAAACAGCTGCTGAGAGAGTGAAAAGATACCGGGGGAACCAACTGAATACAAAAGGCTGGCAGCAGGAAGCTGCCTTGAGGATGCTGATGAATAATCTGGATCCGGAAGTAGCAGAAATGCCTGATAAGCTGGTCGTCTACGGGGGAATCGGAAAAGCGGCCAGAAACTGGGAAAGCTTTGATGCTATAGTGGAGTCGCTTAAGAAGCTGGAAAATGACGAAACACTTCTTGTCCAGTCAGGCAAGCCTGTCGCCATTTTTAAATCACATACTGATGCTCCGCGCGTATTGATTGCGAATTCAAACCTTGTGCCGGCATATGCCAATTGGGAAACCTTTCATGAGCTTGACCGCAAGGGCCTTATGATGTACGGGCAGATGACCGCTGGAAGCTGGATTTACATTGGCTCTCAGGGAATCGTTCAGGGAACTTATGAAACGTTTGCCGAGCTGTCCAATCAGCATTTTGGAGGCTCTCTCAAAGGCACTATTACTGTAACAGCTGGCCTTGGGGGCATGGGCGGGGCACAGCCGCTTGCTGTCACAATGAATGGCGGTGTCTGCATCGGGATAGAGGTGGATGAGACAAGAATTGACCGCAGGATTGAAACAGGCTACACGGATATGAAAACGGATTCATTAGAGGATGCCATTTCCCTGGCTGAGCAGGCAAAGAAAGAGGGGAAGGCCCTTTCTATCGGCCTTGTAGGCAATGCTGCTGAAATACTTCCGAAAATGCTGCAAAGGAATTTCATCCCGGAAGTATTGACAGACCAGACATCAGCCCATGATCCGCTGAATGGCTATATCCCTGAGGGCATGGAACTTGGCGAGGCAGAAGATTTGAGGGCTGCGGATCCAGCCGAATATGTCAAAAGGTCAAAATCATCCATGGCTGTTCATGTGAGAGCGATGCTTGAATTGATGAATAAGGGCGCCATCACCTTTGACTATGGCAATAATATCCGCCAGGTGGCAAAAGATGAAGGGGTGGAAAATGCTTTTGCTTTCCCAGGATTCGTACCTGCCTATATCAGGCCGCAGTTTTGTGAAGGAAAAGGGCCTTTCAGGTGGGCAGCTCTTTCAGGAGATCCTGAGGATATTTATAAAACGGACCGGGCTATCCTGAGAGAGTTCAGCGATAATGAGCATTTATGCAATTGGATCAGAATGGCTCAGGAAAAAATCCAGTTTCAGGGACTCCCATCCCGCATATGCTGGCTTGGCTACGGAGAAAGAGCCAGATTCGGCAAGATTCTTAATGATATGGTCGCGAGCGGGGAACTGAGTGCACCGGTAGTAATCGGCAGGGACCACTTGGATTCCGGTTCGGTCGCTTCTCCGAACCGTGAAACCGAATCCATGCTGGACGGGTCTGATGCTGTTTCCGATTGGCCGATTCTCAATGCACTGATCAATGCAGTTGGCGGCGCTACTTGGGTCTCCCTTCACCATGGAGGAGGAGTCGGGATGGGCTACTCCCAGCATTCGGGTGTAGTCATAGTTGCAGATGGCACTAAGGAAGCTGAAATGCGCCTTGAAAGGGTGCTCACTACTGATCCCGGCATGGGAGTTGTCCGCCATGCTGATGCTGGATATGAATTGGCAAAGAAAACTGCGAGAGAAAAAGGTATTAGAATGCCAATGCTTGATAAGGGGAGTGACCAGGCATGAGCAGCAGGATTTTATGGATTAAAAATGCCTCTCAGCTTGCGACTCTTGCCTCAGGCGTGAAAGGTCCGCGCTCAAAAAGTGATATGTCAGAGCTCGGCCTGATTGAAAACGGAAGCTTATTGATCAAGGGCAATAAAATTTTGGCAGCTGCTTCAGCAGGGGAAATCGAAAAAAAATATGCTGCCATCCTGAAGGATGCAGAGATTATTGATGCTTCCGGCCGGCTTGTCACTCCGGGACTGATCGATCCCCACACTCATGCAGCATATGGCGGAAGCCGGGAACAGGAGTTTGAAATGCGCCTTGAAGGTGCCAGCTATATGGATATCATGAACAGCGGCGGCGGAATCCACGCAACAGCCAGAATGACAAGGGAGGCATCGGAGGAGGAGCTGATGGACCAGACAGCTATCCGCCTTGATTCCTTCCTTGCTCATGGGGTTACAACTATAGAAGGAAAAAGCGGCTATGGCATGGAGCTGGAAACCGAGCTGAAGCAGCTGCGGACGATGAAAAAACTGAATGAACAGCATCCTGTTGATATTGTCCCGACCTTCATGGGGGCACATGCAGTGCCGCCGGAATACAAAGGAAGGGAAGATGAGTTCGTTGATTATATTATTGAAGTGATGCTGCCGGAGGTGTCTGCTGAAAAGCTCGCAGAGTTCAATGATGTATTTTGCGAAGTGGGAGTCTATACTCCTGAACAGGCAGAGCGGATTCTTGAGGCCGGGAAAAAGTTCGGGCTGCTTCCTAAGATACACGCAGACGAGATTGAGTCCTATGGTGGCGCAGAGCTGGCTGCCAAGGTGGGAGCTGTTTCGGCAGAACATCTGCTGAAGGCCTCGGAAGCTGGCATTGAGGCGATGGCAAAGGCGGGTACCATTGCCTGCCTGCTGCCGGCAACGGCTCTTTATTTGCGGGAAGAAGCTGCCAAAGGGCGGATGATGATTGACAGAGGGGTGCCTGTAGCAATTTCAACAGACTGCAACCCTGGTTCATCGCCGACAACGTCCATGCCCCTCGTCATGAATCTTGCCTGTATCCTGATGAGGATGACGCCGGCAGAGGCATTGACAGCTGCAACCTATAATGCAGCATGCGCCATCAGGAGAGAAGATCGGATAGGATCATTGGAAGAAGGCAAGCAGGCAGATATTGTCCTGTGGAATGTGAAGGACTACCGGGAGCTGCAATATTTGTTCGGGGTCAATCATGTCCATTCCGTCTGGAAAAACGGCATAAGGGTGGTGGGCTAGGATGGAGGCCCGCTGGCTGACGAAACCCGGCTGGTCCTGGAATACGGCTGAAGGCAGCTCCCCTGAATTCGTCCATCAATGGATCTCTCCGCTGGATGGGACAGAGGGGGAACCCGATGTCATCATTTATGGAGCACCCTTATCAAGATCATCCATCAGTGTTTCAGGTGCATCTTTATACCCGGATGAATTCAGGAAAATGTGGAAAGGATACGCAGCCTATAATCTTGATGAAGATATTGATTTGACCTCTTTAGCTGCTGCGGATGCAGGAGATGTGCTCATGCATACAACTGATATCCCCCTTTCCCACAGCCGTATTCAGGAGACAGCCTGTTCACTGGCAAAAGGCTTCCCTGAATCTGTCAGCTGCCTGATCGGCGGGGACCATTCAGTCACAGCCTGCTCTGTCCGCGGAATTAAGGAAGCTTTTCCTGACGAAAGAATCGGGATCCTTCAGCTGGATACCCATCTGGATGTAAGGGACCCAAAGGAGCTCGGGCCCGCGAATGGCACACCGATCCGCCAGCTTATAGACGGCGGTGAGGTTAAGGGGGAGGATATAGTCAATATCGGACTTCATGGCTATTTCAATGCAAGGCCGCTGGTTGAATATGCAAAAGAACATAAAATCCGGATGGTCACCATGAAAAATGCCCGGAGGCGGGGGCTTATCCAAACTGTGCAGGAGTCACTGCATGATTTGGCAGCAAGGACAGACCGTGTTTATGTAACAGTGGATATGGATGTTCTGGACATCTCCGCAGCCCCGGGCGTGCCTGCCTCGACACCGGGCGGTATGATGCCTTCCGAACTGTTTGATGTCCTGCTTGAAGTTGGCAAGTGTCCGCTTGTGCAGCATATTGACTTTGTCTGTCTTGACCCGACAAAGGATTCAAACGTGTCAGAAACGGTAAAAGCGGGTGTCTATGCCTGGCTGCAATTTATGACCGGCTGCACCCTGCGGAAATAAGGCTTGAACACTCACTGTTAAGGGAGCGATTGATATGGAAACCAATCTGCCAAAACAGCCCGGTACAGACATAAGCACCAGAACGCCGTATATGTGGAAATTCTTCGTTTACAGTTTCATAGGCGCGTTCATTTTCTTTGTCCCCATCACCATCGGCGAAAAGAAATCCATAATGCTTGATCATTTTGTGACCTATATCCAAACGGCAGCGGAACCTGCCATCCCTTTTTATACCCTGATCATTTTAGCAGCAGGAGCCATATATCCTTTTTGGACAGGAAAATGGAAAAAATCACTGACAGATATTATTTTTTCCTTGTTTAAAGTGGTTGGCCTGCTGACAGGCATTATGATTCTCCTGAATGAGGGCCCAGCCTGGCTGTTTGACCCGGATATGGGGCCATTTTTATTCAACAAGCTTGTAGTACCCGTCGGCCTGATGGTGCCCATAGGGGCTATCTTCCTTTCTTTGCTGGTAGGCTATGGTCTTTTGGAATTTATCGGGGTCCTTGCAAGGCCGATCATGCGCCCCATCTGGAAAACGCCCGGGCGTTCTGCCATTGATGCTGTCGCTTCTTTTGTGGGCAGCTATTCGGTCGGGCTTTTAATAACAAACCGCATCTATAAAGAAGGCAAGTATAACGGCAAGGAAGCAAGCATTATCGCAACCGGCTTTTCAACTGTTTCTGCCACATTCATGGTCATTGTGGCAAAAACTCTCGGATTGATGGAAATGTGGAATTTGTACTTTTGGCTTACCTTTTTTGTGACCTTCCTGGTGACAGCGATAACGGTCAGAATTTGGCCATTGTCGAAAATAAAAGAAGATTATTACAAAGGGTCTGATCCTCAGCCTGAGAAAAAGATAGAAGGAAACCTTTTCACCGCAGCCTGGGCTGAAGCCAGGGAAACCGCGGCATATTCACCGCGCCTGCTGGAGAATATATGGGTCAACTTGAAAGATGGGCTGCTAATGGCTATGGCCATCCTGCCATCCATCCTGTCGATTGGTCTGCTTGGCCTGGTTTTAGCTGAGTTCACTCCGGTTTTTGACTGGATTGGCTATATCTTTTATCCGTTCACATCCGTTCTGCAGCTGCCGGAGCCGATGCTTGCTGCCAAGGCAAGCGCACTTGGCATAGCAGAAATGTTTCTTCCAGCCCTGCTCGTCACTGAAGCTGCACTGGAACTTAAGGTCGTCATTGCTATTGTCTCTGTATCAGGCATCATCTTTTTTTCGGCGCTTGTGCCTTGTATTGTGTCGACAGAAATTCCTCTTTCAATTCCCGTGCTGATCGCCATATGGATTGAAAGGGTGATCTTGACGCTGATCATCGCTGCACCGCTTGTCTATTTGCTTTTATAAAGTTAAAACCAGCACGGCCTGTGCCGTGCTGGTTTTTCTGGTCCTGATTATAAATCATCAAACCCATTATCCACCGTATTCACCTTCACATACTGCCTCGGCTTTTGTTCAAAAAAGTCCGATTTTCCAAGATCGACTTCTTCATAGGCCTTGATCCAGCGGAGGGGATTTGTCCTTGATCCTTCAAAAGGTCGATTAAAGCCCAGCTGGTTGGAACGGACATTGGCATAGAACTTTATATATTCTTCCACATCCCCGATCAGGATGCCCTTTATTTTATCCCCGATGATGGATCGGGCCCATTCAATTTCAAGATAGGCTGCTTCCCTGAAAGTTGATTCTGCGAATTCCGCCAGCTCTTTTGTGTTATGTTCAGGATATTCATCAAGGATTTCACGGAAAATTTTAACGAAAAGGTCGACATGCAGCTGTTCATCTCTATTAATATAGTTGATCATCGTGCTGGTAGCGACCATTTTCTGGTTTCGTGCCAGATGATAGAAAAAGGCGAAGCCGGAATAGAAGAACAGCCCCTCTAAAACAACGTCAAATATGATGGACTTAAGAAGGCTGTCGACAGTAGGCGACTCTGCAAAATTTCTGTAGCCTGAAGCCACGAATTCATTCCGCTTTATCAGGGCAGGCTCGGTCCGCCAGAATTCAAATACCTCATCCTGCTTATTCTTATCAACAATGCTTGAAAGCACATAAGAATATGAATGGTTATGGATCACTTCCTGCTGGGCAAGGATGATCATCAGGGCGGAGAGGCTGGAATCTGTCAGGTAATCAGCGACCTTGCTGGCATAATCAGTCTGAATGCTGTCAAGCAGTGCCAGGAGGCCGATTATTTTTAAGAAAGCTTCCTTTTCTTCTTCTGATAAATCAGGAAACTGTTTGATGTCCTGTGACATATTGATTTCAAAAGGGGTCCAGAAATTGGCGAGCATCCGTTTATATTTAGGAAAGGCCCATTGAAACCTTACATCGTCCCAGTTCAGGATATTGGAACATTCTCCGTTGATGATTCCAGTAGAGCGGTTTGGTGCTGTTTTATTCATGATTTCTCTCTTATTGACAGGGATTGTCATAGAATCACTCCTTTTCATTAGCTTGAGCAGGAATCGCAGTCTTCAAAGTCGGAAGAAGTAGAGCGGACATAGTATGTCGTCTTCAGTCCGTTTTTCCAGGCAGACAGATGCAAATCCAGCAGTTCCTTTGCTTTAATATTGTTCTGCACATATAAATTAAAAGAAATTGCCTGATCGATATGCTTCTGTCTTTTGCTGTTCTGCAGGATGCTCCAATGCTGGTCTATCACATAAGCCGATTTGTAATACCAAGTTGTATGCTCATTCAGGTCAGGTGCTGTTACCGGAATCTTATAATCTTTCTTTTCCTCAGAGTAGAATTTCCTGAATATCGGATCAATGCTCGGGCTGCTTCCTGCAATGATGCTAGTTGATGCATTTGGTGCTACAGCCATCAGGTATCCATTTCGGATTCCATTTTTCCTGACAGCCTGCATCAGTGAATCCCAATCATGCACAGAATCCAAACTGCTGTATCCCCGGGATGTAAAATATTCGCCGGAATGCCAGTCAGAGCCTTTGAATCCCGGGTATGATCCTTTTTCAATCGCCAGATTCATGCTTGCTTTAATCGTCAGGAAGGCAATCTTTTCGTACAATTCATCTGCCAGCCGGACGGCTTCTTCGTTTTCCCACCTGAGCTTTTTCAAGGCGAGCAAATGGTGCCAGCCAAAGGTCCCGAGTCCGATTGCCCTGTATTTCCGGTTGGTGGCCGCTCCCTGCAGGACGGGAATGGTATTCAAGTCAATCACATTATCAAGCATCCTGACCTGAATGGGGATCAACCTTTCCAATACATGATCGGCTGCTGCCCTTGCCAGATTGATAGATGAAAGATTACAGACAACAAAATCGCCGGGGATTTTCTCTATGATGATCCGGCCATCTTCCTCGCGCTGTTCTTTTGTAATCGTTGCGCTTTGATTCTGCACGATTTCAGTGCAGAGATTGGTGCAATAAATCATTCCTAAATGACGATTGGGATTCTTCCTGTTTACTTCATCACGATAAAACATGAAAGGTGTGCCGGTTTCCAGCTGGCTGATCATAATCCTTTTCATAATATCGATCGCCGGAACTTTTTGCTTCGACAGCCCCGGGTTTGCGACGCATTCTTCATACTTAACCCTGAATGTACCTGCACCAGGCTTTTCATCATAAAAGTCTTCAAGGGAGAAGCCCATCACGCTGCGGACCTCATGGGGATCGAACAAATGCCATTCCCCGCGGGCTTCCACCGTTTCCATGAATAGATCCGGCAGGCAGACTCCGGTGAATAAATCATGGGTGCGGTAGCGTTCATCACCGTTATTCAATTTGCTGTCCAGGAAGGAAAAAATATCTTTATGCCAGATGTCGAGATAGACGCTGACTGCCCCTTTGCGCTGGCCGAGCTGATCGACGCTGACAGCTGTGTTATTAAGCTGCTTCATCCATGGAAGTACTCCTGATGAAGCCCCTTTGAATCCTTTTATATCACTGCCACGGCTTCTGATTTTACCTAGATAGACCCCGATGCCGCCGCCATTCTTGGAAAGATTGGCGATATCTGTATTGCTGTCATATATGCCCTGGAGACTGTCATCCACTGTATCAATAAAGCAGCTTGAAAGCTGGCCCCAATTTTTTCCGGCATTGGAGAGTGTAGGGGTTGCTGCTGTCATATACAGATTGCTCAAAGCCCAGTAAGATTCCTTAATGAGGGACAATCTGCGTTCCTTTGGCTCTGAACGGTTCAAAGTCATGCTGATGATCATGAATCTTTCCTGCGGCAGCTCAAAAAGCCTCTTTTTCTTATCCCGGCTCAGGTAGCGGTCAGCCAGCATTTTCACTGCTATATATGTAAAAAGCCTGTCCTTTTCCGGGTCAATATAAGTCCCGATTATATCAATTTCTTCTTTTGTGTATGATTCCAGCAGGACTGGGGAGTAGACGCCAGCATCGGTTAAATCGGTGATGAGCCCATACAGCGGGCCATAATCTTCTGCGGCAGAGCTGCGCCGGTGCTCGGCAGCCTTCTCATAAAGACTTGATAAATACAGGCGGGCGGCCACGTATGTCCAGTCAGGCTCCGCCTCGCTGATCATGGAAAGGGAATCAAGGATCAGCTGGTTTAGCAGCTCATCATTATCCGGAGTGTGATTCTCCTGAAGCTGAGTCGCCCTTTTATAGAGCGGATGAAAATCCAAATGCGGGAAATCAGAATCAATGGATGCCAATGGCAGCGGTTTTGCGGAAGAAATGTTCATAGTCGTACCTCCTGGGTTGGTCAGTATTTTGACAATAAAAAAATCCGCCCACAAATTGGGCGGATCAAACGACGGCATAAAGGAAAATAAAACGATTTATACCATCGTTTCATCTTCCCAATCCCCGAAGAACCGAAACTCGTACAAGCATGGCAGGTCTCCTGGCTTGTGCATCATCCTACTCCGAGCCCTTCCCGTATATGCGCCTATTCAGCCTTCATATACAGTGGATGCTCATTTCGTACACACTTACAGTTGCGGGGACAGCTCCGGCATTGAACCGGATTCCCTATTAAGCCCTAAAAGGGCACCATCGCTTGCGGATTCTTATTCAATTGAAGGCTGCGCCAAAAATCGGCAGCCAGGACGATTATTCGCTAAAATCCCCGGACTCTCTGCAAAAAAATCGCTTCCCGAGTTTCAGAAGCGAAAAAGGAAAAAGAGACCACAAACAAAATTCATTCACAAGGACAACAATATGTAGTGCTGATTCATGGTGGGTTATCCATATGTTGTACCATGATTGTAGCATAGTTAAAATCCAACAGCAATCATAAAGCGATAAAATAATAAAAATATGGAAGGAGAAGCATGGCGCTCCCTGCAATAAGCAGAATCCGTGCCGTATTTGTCGAAAGCCTGCCGCTATTTTTCCATTTTTTATACCAGCTCCACTTCTGCAGATTTGTCTTATAAAGAAGAAAAAGAAGCATGCATAAAGCAGCAGACTGAATATAGAATGGCACACCGTACGCTTTGCCTGTTATATCTCCATCTGCCGGAACCGCAAGTTCAAGAATCTTTTCATGGAATGACCCAAAAAGGGCAAACGCAGCAACAGCAATGATGATTACTTTAATCAATTCAAGATAAAAACCGCCAATATTTTTCACTAAGACACTCTCCAAAACATTTATATATTTTTGCTCTTTCATTATAGCCTCCCTTAAGGCAGCTAACAAAACATAACAATTATCAAAATAATAAAAATAAAAAGAAATCATTCACAAACAATCAGAAGGTGAATCTATTTGATTGTTTATGAGTGAAAATGATTGATTTTTGAAATCGATTCCATTACAATTGGCTTACATAATAAATCTAAAACTTTAAGCCAAAAGCCATGAAGCGGCAATAATAAAGAGCTGGGAGGTGACAATCTTGCTGACGCCAGAGAGACATCAGCTCATTCTGCAAATGCTTAAAGAAAAGCATACAGTTAAAATACAGGAACTTGTAGACATGACAGATTCCTCAGAATCAACCATCAGACGGGATCTATCACAGCTTGAAAATAATAAGTTTTTAAAAAGGGTGCACGGAGGTGCTGCCAGGCTGCAGGGAAAGCTTCAAGAGCCGAGCATGGTTGAGAAATCATCCATAAACCGTCATGAGAAGAAGGATATTGCCAAGTATGCAGCAGGCCTTGTAGAAGAAGGAGATTGCATATATCTGGATGCAGGGTCAACAGTTCAGGAAATGATTCCCTTTCTGCCTCTGAAAGATATTGTTGTCGTGACAAATGGCCTTATGCATATTCAAAGCCTAATGGAAAGAGGGATCAAGACCTTCCTCGTGGGCGGGTATGCTAAGCCGCACACAAATGCCATCATAGGCAGGGGGGCCTTAGCAAGCCTTGGGCAATACAGGTTTGATAAATGCTTTATGGGCGTTAATGGAATCCATCCGCAGTTCGGGTATACCACACCGGATCAGGAGGAAGCAATGATCAAGCAGACAGCTATTTCACTGTCGAGGGAAGCATATGTGCTTTCGGATAGTTCGAAGTTTTCTGAAATCTCTTTCGCGAAAATTGCGGAGCTCCATGAGGCCTCCATTATCACAAATGAACTTGATGCAGACAGCAGGGAACAATTTATCAGTAAAACAAAAATTAAGGTTGTGACAGCATGATTTATACATTGACACTTAATCCTTCAGTCGATTATATTGTCGAGCTTGACAATGTCGAGATAGGCAGTTTGAACAGGACAAAAAATGAATCTAAATTCCCGGGAGGAAAAGGCATCAATGTTTCCCGGGTCCTGAAAAGGATGGGAGTTGACAGCGAAGCGATCGGGTTTGCCGGCGGATTCACCGGCAGATATATCACAGACTCTCTCCAGGAAGAGAATATTAGAACCCGTTTTGTCCAGGTAAAGGATGACACGAGAATCAATATCAAATTGAAAAGCGGTCAGGAAACTGAAATCAATGCCAGGGGGCCTGAAATCAGCAAGGAAGACTTGGAAAGATTGACTTCTGAGATAAGCCGGCTGGGACAGGGAGATATGCTGGTGCTTGCAGGAAGCATCCCTTCCACAATGCCGGACAACACGTATGAAGCATTCGCGAAGATGTGCCATGAAGCAGGTGCAGGATTTGCTGCCGACGCAGAGGGCGAGCTGCTTAAAAAGGTTCTTCCGTACCGTCCTTTCCTGATCAAGCCGAATCACCATGAACTGGGCGAACTATTCGGAACAGAGATTCAGACTTGCGAAGAAGTGCTTCCATACGCTAAGAAGCTTATCGAAATGGGTGCGCAAAACGTCATTATTTCACTGGCAGGGGAAGGTGCTGTATTCGTGAATGAAGATATGGCCATCGCTGCGACTGTTCCAAAGGGCATCCTGAAAAGCTCGGTGGGTGCAGGCGATTCTATGGTTGCCGGATTCCTTGCCGAATTCAGCCGGAGCGGCAGCTATGAGGCAGCATTTAAATACAGTGTAGCTTCCGGCAGTGCAACAGCCTTTTCAATCGGCCTGTGCACGATTGAAAAAGTAGAAGAACTGCTGCCCCAGGTAGCGGTCAGAACAATATAAAGGGGAGAGCTTTATGAAAATTACAGAGCTGTTGACAAAAGATACAATCCTGCTCTCTATTAATGGCAGGGATAAGCGCGGAGCGATCGACCAGCTGGCAGAGACACTGGATAAAGCTGGAAAGCTTAATGATATTTCCGCTTTCAAAGAGGCCATTCTTAAAAGAGAAGAACAGAGCACTACGGGGATTGGGGACGGCATTGCCATTCCCCATGCAAAGACGGCGGCGGTTTCCAATGCTGCAATTGCGTTCGGCAAGTCTGCTGAAGGCGTGGATTATGATTCACTGGACGGACAGCCGTCACATCTATTCTTCATGATTGCCGCCCCTGAAGGTGCGAACAATACCCACCTTGAGGCACTTTCCCGCCTTTCTTCCATCCTTATGAGAGAAGAAGTGCGCAGGGAGCTTATGGAAGCGGATTCTGCAGAAGCCGTTTTGAATATCATCAATGCACATGATGAAGAAGGCGAAGAAGAAGAGCAGAGCATGGAAAACAAAAAAGATTTCATCGTCGCCGTTACAGCCTGCCCTACAGGAATTGCTCATACCTACATGGCAGCAGATTCCCTGAAAGCAAAAGCGGCTGAACTGGGCATTGATATAAAGGTAGAGACCAATGGTTCCGGCGGAGCTAAAAATGTCCTCACCCGGGAAGAAATTGAAAACGCAGCTGCCGTTATTGTGGCAGCAGACACAAAAGTGGAAATGGAACGCTTCAAAGGGAAGCATGTCATCCAGACCGCTGTAGCAGACGGCATCCGAAAGCCTAAGGAGCTTATTGACAGGGCTGTTAAAAAAGATGCGCCGGTCTATCAGGGTTCAGGCAATGCTTCATCTGAAGACAGCGGAAATAATGAGAAAAAGGGCGGCATCTACAAGCATTTGATGAACGGCGTTTCCAATATGCTTCCGTTCGTTGTCGGCGGGGGAATCCTGATTGCGATTTCCTTTATGTTCGGCTATAACTCTGCAGATCCGAACGATCCTTCTTACAATGAATTTGCAGCGGCACTTATGACAATCGGCGGCGGCAATGCCTTTGGCCTGCTGGTTCCTGTGCTTGCCGGCTTCATTGCAATGAGCATCGCGGACCGTCCAGGCTTTGCACCAGGTATGGTCGGAGGTTTCATGGCAGCGAGCGGCGGGGCTGGATTCCTTGGCGGCTTGATCGCCGGATTCCTTGCCGGTTACATTGTTGTACTGCTTAAGAAGCTCTTATCCGGGCTTCCGGCTGCTCTTGAAGGAATAAAGACGATTCTGCTTTACCCGCTTCTTGGAATATTACTGACTGGCCTTGCCATGCTGTATGCAGTGAATGAGCCAGTCGGTGCACTGAATAATGCGATTACAGACTGGCTTGCCGGTCTCGGCACCGCCAATGCTGTACTGCTGGGAATTGTACTGGGCCTTATGATGGCCTTTGATATGGGAGGCCCTGTCAACAAGTCAGCATATGTATTTGGAACAGGCCTCCTGGCAAACGGCGTCTATGAGCCGATGGCTGCCATCATGGCGGCAGGTATGGTTCCGCCGCTTGCCATCGCCCTTGCTACTACTTTCTTTAAGAATAAATTCACGAAACAGGAAAGAGAAGCAGGCACTGTCAACTATATCATGGGCATTTCTTTCATCACGGAAGGTGCCATCCCATTTGCGGCAGCAGATCCGATCAGGGTCATTCCGTCGATCATGGTGGGTGCTGCCACAACGGGCGCATTGTCCATGCTGTTTAATATCGGCCTTCGTGCACCTCACGGCGGAGTGTTTGTTTCCCCCCTTGTAGAAGGAAATGCGCTGCTGTACCTTTTGGCTATCCTGATTGGCTCGGTTGTATCTGCCGTCCTTTTGGGAATCTTAAAAAAACCTGCAGCTCAAGTGAAGTAAAAATGACCGGAAAGCCCTCTGTGCTTTCCGGTTTTTTCTTTTCTCAATATTTTCTCACCGGTACCAGCCGGGATTGAAATCAAGCTCCAGCACTTGCCCGAATTTAATGGCAAAGTCCACAAAGGCATTGCCCTTCGCTGTCAATATTCCCCTGTCAAAAACATAAGGGGCGTCTACAAATCTTTCTTCACTAAAAACCCCTAAGAACTCCCTGGACTGTTTGGAAATGCCCGCTGTGTAAGAGCGGTCATCCAGGATGCCGGATTTCGCCATAAGGTAAGGCGCACTGGAAATTGCGGCAATGACGGCATCTTGTTTGTATCCGCTCCGGATAAAACTGAACAAGGCATCTTCCTCCAGCAGGTGCTGAAAATCATCTGTACCTGGCAGTATCAAACTCTGGTAGTGGGAAATCTCTGCCTCCTTCAGAGAAATATCGGGAATGCAGGAAAGCCCTGCTTCTCCTTTTACAGGTTCATCATCCAGGCCGATGAAGACCTTTGGATGGTTTGATTGTGTCAATACAGAGATAACGGCTGATAATTCGTACTCGCTGAATCCGGGATACAGGATAATGGCTGTAGTCAACTTTCATACCTCCAAACAGGGTAATTTACAATACTATTCGCCGCTCCTGCAGGAAACCCTTTTCAGTCAGTACTATGAATCCTGCTTCCCTGGCCATGCATATTCTCTGGCAATTTTAATATGAATGAGAGAGAAGTTTTAACAGGGAGGCGAAAATATGGCCAAAACATTTAAAGAAGCAGCAAAAGAAGAGAACGGATTCTGGCTGCAGATCCTAGGGGATCATGCGCGGTTCATCCATGATGCACTTGCGCCGTCTGAAAAGGAAGATATCCGGACAGCCGAATATTTTATAACGGTCTTCGATGAACTGCTCGCACAGGCAGGAAGCGCTGATCCTGTACAATTAAGCATTCTGGCAGAAGCAGAGGGGGAAAAGCTGCGCAGCTTTAAGCTGAAACTGATTGAAGAGCATCTGACCGGCAAAATCAAAATCCACCTTGGCCCGACCTTCATCAACCATATGGTGAACGAGCTGGAGGAATACCTGCTTGTCCTGAGTTACTTAAAAAAAGGTGAAGCTCCGCCGGTATTTCATGAGCTTCATCATCATCTGATCTGGCTGCTTGATGCTGCGGGTCATGCCGGTGCGATATCAGACAATATGGACCGGATAGAGAAGATGATCAAAGAAAAAAGCGATGATTATACAAAACATTTTGAGGGCTTTTATTTAAAGGCTGTAGAGCTTACCGGGTTTTTGCGGACCAATATCCAAAGCTTTCCGGCACTGGACCGGTTTAACAAAAACGTCAAACTCGAGATGAAGTTATTTATGAATTTCCTGGATGAAATTGAAGAGCTTGAACTCTCAAACCAGGCTCTCGGAACGTTTGCTCCCCTGATGGCCGACCATATGTTCAGGGAAGAATGCTATTATTTGTCTAAGCTTGCCGAGGCACAGTCAGAAGAAAAGCCGGACTGTGATCCAGCGAAACCCCGGCTTCAGTATTAGCAAGCATTTCCCGGGCTGATAATATTACGCATTTTAACCTTCTCTAATGTGAACATACTAAAAAAGATCACATTTTGAGGAGGAATTCTTAGTGAAAAAAAGAGCAGCATCCATTCTGGCGATATTGTCCATTGTCCTGCCATTATCAGCATGCGGCACAAACAACAATCAAATGAATGAGCCGGAAGAGATGAATTATACACCTATGCGCAATAATGGCGATGGTTTTGATAATGACCAGGTCAATCAGCCTAATAATGACAGCAACAGAGTCATTCCTTCCCGCTATGTTGATCCGGCTGACATGAGGCAGCTTGATGAACAAATTGAAGAGCAAAATGAAAGCAGCGAAGACTGGAGCGACCGGGGAATGCGAAATGACGAGACGCCGAAGACTGAAGACAAACCGGATATTGGCGGAAATTTGTCTGGTGAAAGATAAAAGGAAAAACCACAGCCGCAGAAATGCGGCTTTTTCTGTTTATGTGATAATCCCCATGGATTAGGGTAAAAGGTAAAAAACTAATCAGATTGCAGGGATTGTATGGACATTTTAAGATGGGGCTATATGCGGAGGGGCCAGAGAAAAGCTGTCTTTGATAAGTACCCGAATACCACTGTTATCTTCCGCCGGGTCAGGGGATATTTCCTTGTCTACAGCATCGGGTGGAATGAGAAGGATGGCGTTGTGGAGCGAAGTGATATTGAACAGATGGAAGTCCTTCTGAATAATGAGCTGGGTCTGCTCGAAAATTACAAAGAAAGAGGCGGCAGGGTCTAGCCGGCCGGTAAATCAAGGCAATCCATTTTAGGTGCATGGCAGTTCTCTGATGCGAGCCATACTATTAAGGCAGCCAGGTATAATGCTGAAGGCATTACGCTGCAGTAATGGCTGTCCAATCATGCTTCGGAAGGAGACGATATATCATGACTAAGCGCAATAGAAAAACGAAATCCGGCCTGCAAAGCGCCAAGAGCATAAACGATATGGAGTTTTCAAAGGAAATGACAGCTTCAGAAAAGAAAGCTGAGAAACAGAGGCCGCACTGACTTTGGCCAGCTTTGACTATCGGGGCGGGAGGATTTTTTATGAGGAGATGGGGAGCGGGATTCCATTAGTCTTCATTCACCCGCCTGGTATGGGAAGCGCGGTCTTCGAATGCCAAAAGCCCCTTTCTGAATGGTTCAGGATTATTCTTCCAGACCTCAGCGGGCACGGCAGATCACCGGTCTGTCAGACAAACATAACTATTGGCGGGTATGCTAATGAAATAGCCGCTCTGCTGGATTCACTGAAGATTGAAAGAGCTGCCATCCTTGGCTATTCTGCCGGGGGGCTGATCGCACAGGAATTTGCCCTCAGTTATCCGGAGAGGGCTGCCGCGCTCATCCTGGCCAGCGGCTACCCGGAGGTCCAATCAGCTGCATTTAAGTACGAACATCTTGCAGGCATGTATATGATCAAGCACCATCCGGAGGTCCTGATACCGCTGCTTGCGGCAAGCCACACGCGTGATCATGCTTACCGGGCCAGGCTGGCGGAGCATATGGAGCTTGCGGACAAACGGATATGGTTTCAGTTCTACGGCCAGTCACTGCATTATAGTTGCACAGACAGGCTGAGAGAGCTCAAGGCTCCGCTGCTTCTGATGTACGGTTCCCGCGATTTTACCAATCAGCATATCAGATCATACAAGAAGCACACTGATTTTCAATCAGCTGTCATAAAAAAAGTGGCCCATCAGCTGCCTACTAAAAAATGGCATACTTTTAACCAGATCATACTTGGCTTCCTTTTTTCGGAGGCAAAAATTTAGAACAGCCAGAGTGCTGTTCTTTTTAGCGTGAAAAAGCTTTTCTTAGGTATTATTTCCCATTATAATGAAGTTACTGAATTTATGCTGAGTAAATTTAGAAATAGATGATCAGGAGAATATATATGACAGATTACTTGGCTGACCTGCATAAACGGAATCGATTGCTTGTCTATCTTTTATGGGCATGCGTGATACTTGGGGTTGCAGTAGCATCGGATACACCCAAAACAGTTGTGACCATATTGGCAGCGGGAGGGTCTTTCTCCCTGTTTTGCAGCTTTATGATCTGGAGGAAAAAGGCCATCCCTCTTATCATGTATTTTATATCAATAGGATTGGCAGTCATTTCTTTCTTTTTTGTCCAAACGACTACTGAATTTACAAATTTGCTTATTTTCTTTTTAGCGCTTGGAATCATCTCCCTGTATCATAATTACCGTCCTCTTCTCTTGAATGGACTGACCGCACTGGTGATGATGAACTATTTCCTGGCTGTTAAACCGGATTATGGCGAGGTTGATAAACTGGCTGTTAATGCATTTTTCATTTTGGTGCTTGCGGCTCTTACCGCCCAAAGTGTGCTTGGGAGCGGGATGCTGAAAAAAGTTGAATCAGGCAGGAAGCAGTCAGAGCTCCAAAAGCAGAAGACCGAAGTGGTCCTGCAGGAAGTTCAAAGAACAATCGAGGTATTGGGAAAGTCAAACCGGGGCTTGAATGAAAATGCGGAAGTAACGGGGAAAATCACAGGTGAAGTGGTCCTCGCTTTCCAGGAGCTAGCAGGAGGGATTGAATCTCAGGCTGCAAGTATCACAGATGTTAATTCCGCTATTCAGGATGTGTATGATGGAGTTCTGAAGGCAAATGAGGCATCAGGCATCATGGAAGCCTCTTCAACTGCCTCGGCTGAAATGACGCTGCAGGGTAAAGAAAAGATGGACAGGCTCTATGAAAAAATGAACAGGATTGGAATGATGGTAGAAACGACCAATTCTGTCATGGCGAAGGTCAATGAGGAAAACAAACAGATTGAGGGCATTGTCAAACTGATTGCCGGCATTGCAGATCAAACCAATCTATTATCGTTGAACGCCGCAATTGAAGCAGCCCGGGCAGGCGAGCATGGGAAGGGGTTTGCTGTCGTGGCCGAGGAGGTCAGAAAGCTTGCCCAGCAGGCTCATGATGCTTCCGGCCAGATAACCGGTATTCTGGAAGGGATTCAAGGCACATTCAAAGAGGCATCGGAGCTGATCGGGAACGGAATGTCAGAGGTCTCTGATGGAATTCAGTCAGCGGAAGAGGCGGAGAACCTGTTCTCATCTATCCAGGAAAAGTCTTCTGCTGTCTTGGGACAGGCCGAATATCTAAGGTCGCTCAACGAAAAGCTGCAGCAGGCAGCAGCCAGCGTCCGGGAAGAAATGACTGCTGTTGCAGCCATCACCGAGCAGTCGGCAGCTTCCGTTGAAGAAGTGCTGGCAAGTGCAGAAGTGCAGGAACAGCGGGTAATGGGAATCGTCGAAAACATCCGTGAGCTGAACGAAATGACAGGCAGCCTGGAGGAAGCGGTAAAATGACTAAAAGCCCGGCTATTTTGCCGGGCTTTTGGTTTGCCGATTAATTCTTTTCCGGAGGACCCTCTGTATGTTCCCTACCCCTTTTTATCCGGCTTTATGGCAAACAGGACTGCGAGTGCGGCGAGAATGGAAACTCCGCATAATATATAAAACAAGAGCTGATCTGACTGCTTAACGATGATTGCGACAGCTGGCGGGCCGGCTGCTACGCCGATGAACCTCATCGAGCTGTACAGTGAGCTGATCGTCCCTCTTTCTTCCTTCTCGATGCCCTCAGTGATCAGGGCATCCAGGCAGGGCAGGCTGACACCGATTCCGATTCCCCCTACAGCAAACATGGCCATGAGAAACCAGAGATTGGTTGAGAATCCAAGGATTCCGACTGAGGCAGCCAGCAGGATGCTGCCGGAAAAAGTAATCCACTTCATCAGCGACTTATTCTCTTTGATCAGCTTTCCGGTAATATAGGACGATAAACATAGGGCGCCTAATGGAATGGCAAGAAACAGCCCTTTCTTCACATCTTTGATATCATACTGCTTTTCAAGGATATCAGAGAGGTGAAACAGCACTCCGAATAATACGAACATTAATATGATGCCTGCCGCAAAAATGGCGTAAAGCCATTTGCCATTATTTTTGAAAATTCCCTTGATTTTTTTGAAAAAGGCTTTAAAGGGAATAGGCTCTGTCCGCTTCTCTGGAGTTTTTACCAGCAAGACCATCAGAAGGATAGAGATGGCACAAAATACTGGAAAAGCAAAAAAAGGCAAAAACCATAGAAAACCTGCCAAAAAGGCGCCGAGAATCGGGCTTAATACCTTGCCAAAGGTGTTAGAAGTTTCAATCACCCCAAGAGAACTGCTGACTTCTTCCTCATTTTTGAACATATCCCCAACCAAAGGCATGACAATAGGCGCCCCTCCAGCTGCGCCAATTCCCTGCAGCGATCTGCCAATAAGGATGAGCCAGTAGGGATCAGCCATCTTCCAGGATGCCCAGCCGGATATGAGCCCGCCGACAGCAGCAATCAGAAGGCTGGGAATGATAACCTTTTTCCTTCCGATATGGTCTGAAAGGTATCCGGCAAGCGGTATCAGAATAATGGCCACAATGCTGTACACCGTAATGATCATACTGGACTGGAAGGAAGAAATGCCAAGCTCCCGCTCCATGACTGGCAGAACTGGAATAAGCATGGAATTCCCCAGTGTCATCACCAGGGGGATTGAGGAAATAGAAAGTACAGCCCATTTTTGATTATGCGTGTCATTATTCTTCTGGCTTTTCTGTTCCTTTGCTTTTTTCTTGGATTTCTTTAAAACGACTTTCTCCACATGCTCCATTTGAAAACCTGCCTCCTGTGTTGATACTATTACTATTAGCAAACAGGCTGACTTCTTTCCCTGCTATTTTTTGGCATAGAGAAGGGTTGGAACATTCCGCCAAAAGAGATAGAATAGGTAATAATAGCAGCGGGCAGACTAATTGGGTTCATGGAGGGGAAAAAAGCAATGAAAGGCCGGATTATTGAATTCAGCATAGGCAAACCAAAGCAATTTGACTGGAAAGGAAAAAAAGAAACTTCTGCAATAGGGAAAACCCCGCTGGAGGAAGCCAGACTGGCGCCAGAGGGTTTTGCCGGCGACGGTGTGGCCAATCCCGAGTTCCATGGCGGCCCTGACAGGGCAGTATGTTTGTATCCATATGAGCATTACAGCATGTGGGGAAAAGAATTTGGTAAAGTATTTCAGCCTCCGGCATTCGGAGAAAATATCTGTGCAGAAAATATGAAGGAAGAAGATGTTTTCATCGGGGATATCTTCACACTGGGCGATACGGTCATCCAAATCACCCAGGGGCGGATTCCGTGCTCGACCATCTCTAAGTTCAATGAAGCAGATAAGCTGCTGGCAAGAATCGTGGAGACAGGTTTTACAGGATATTTTTTCAGGGTGCTCGAACCAGGGGTGGTCCGGAAAGATTCACAAATGATCCTTCTTGAACGGAAGCAGGAGGATATTTCGGTTTTGAAGGGAAATGAAATCTTTTTCCGGGGGCGGAAAGACGCCAAAGCAATGGAGAAGATGCTCAGGATAGAAGCGCTGGCGGATGTCTGGAAAACGAAGCTCCAAAAGGCTCTGTATAATATTACATAAATTTATATAAAAAATGATTTGACAAACGGATATATCCGATTTATCATAATAATCAATATATCGCACGGCAATGACGAAGAGTAGTAGCTTTTGCAGATGCTATAGAGAGCTGATGGATGGTGGGAATCAGTGCAGATGCAATCGTGAATGGCCTTCCGAGCCTCCAAACCGAACCCTTTTGAGCAGTAGGCTTTGGCGAACAGTCTCATCGTTACAAGAGACAGATGGCAGGAATATTGTCCTGCTGTCTGTAAAGTGAGCTGATTGATCAGCTAATGAAGGTGGCACCACGGGTTTCTCGTCCTTTTTATAAGGATGGGGGACCCTTTTTGTGTTATAAAAAAAAGGATATAATAATCGCTGAACAAGAGTAGTAGCAGTGCATTCGTTCGTTACAGAGAGCCGGGTATGGTGGAAGCCGGCACGAACAGCATTGTGAATGGACTTGTGAGAGGCATCCTGAAAAAAGTAGGGATGCACGGGATTCCGCCGTTATCAGGATAGGGTCTGCAGGGCTGAAAGTCTTGCGCACCCGAAAAGAGAGAGCATTTCTTGCTCTAACCAGAGGTGGCACCGCGGTCCGGAATATCGTCCTCTATATGCACAATACCTGTGCGTATAGGGGACTTTTTTTATAGGAGCCGAGCCGAGAAAAGCATAGGAGGAAAGAACATGAGCAGAGCAGAGGCAGTATCAGGCATGATTATTGAAGAACTGGAAGGAGACATACTGACGCCCATCAGCATTTATCAGCGGATCAGCGGGGAAAAAAAATTCCTGCTTGAAAGTTCGCTGAAGCATGAGCGCTCAGGAAGATATTCGTTTATCGGTGCAGATCCTGTATTTGAATTAAAGGGGAATGGCGGCAAAAGCATTCTGATCAAGGGAGGAGAAGAAACCGAACTGGCAGAACCCGCCCTTGAGATGGTGAAAAAACTGCTTCCTGAAAAACCCATGCAGGCACCCTTTCCCCTCACAGGAGGAGCGGTGGGCTATGTCGGGTACGACAGCATCAGGCAGTATGAGGATATCGGAAGTATCCCGGAAGATGAATTGGGAGTCCCGGATGTGCATCTGATGTTCTTTGAAATCATGGCTGTCTATGACCATGCTGAACAGAAAGTTTACCTGATCGGCACCCCGCTGTCACCCGATACGACAGAAGAAAGCCTAAGGCTAAGGATTGCCGGACGGAGAAAGGAAATAGAAGAAGGCTCCGCCGTTCCTTCTGACAGCGGTATAAAGATATCAAGGTACTCGGCTTCAGAAACGAAAGCGTCTTTTGTTGAAAAGGTGAAGAAGGCCAAAGAGTATATCATCCAGGGGGATATCTTCCAGGTAGTGCTGTCACAGCGCATGCAGGCAGACATCGAAGGCGACCCGTTCTCGTTCTACCGCAGGCTCCGTATTCAGAATCCTTCACCATATATGTATTTTCTGAATTTCGGGGATTATGCAGTCGCCGGCGCATCTCCGGAAAGCCTGATCAAGGCAGATGCTGATAAAGTAACCACGAACCCCATTGCCGGAACAAGGCCAAGGGGAAGGGACGAGGAAGAAGATAAAAGGCTGTCGGCCGACCTATTGAGCGATGAAAAAGAGCTTGCTGAGCACCGGATGCTCCTGGACCTTGGCAGAAATGACCTTGGCAGGGTTTGCGAATTCGGTTCAGTAAAGATAGAGAAATACATGCAAGCCGAGAAATTCAGGCATGTCATCCATTTGGTTTCTGAGGTTTCCGGAAAGCTGAAGCCGGGCTATTCACCCGCAGATTCGCTTGCTGCCTGTCTGCCGGCAGGGACAGTATCGGGTGCACCGAAAATCCGGGCAATGGAAATCATCAATGAACTGGAAGAATACAAGCGGGGTGTTTATTCAGGGGCGATCGGCTATTTTTCTGCGGGAGGCAGTATGGACTTCGCGCTTGCAATCCGCACAATGCTGATAAAGGGGAATAAGGCCTATATCCAGGCTGGGGCAGGCATCGTACATGACTCGGTGCCCGAAAAAGAGTATGAAGAAACCATTCATAAATTAAGGGCATTTTTGGAGGATCAAGATGATTTTATTAATTGATAACTACGATTCATTTACGTATAATCTGTATCAGTATTTGGGAGAGCTTGGCGAGGAAATAAAGGTTGTCCGCAACGACAAGATCAGCCTTGATGAAATCAGGGGGATAAATCCTGAAGCCATTGTCCTGTCACCAGGGCCAGGCAGGCCTGAGAAGGCAGGCATTTGCATAGATCTGATCCGGGAATTCAGCAGCAGCATCCCGATCCTCGGGATTTGCCTGGGGCATCAGGCCATTGGCCAGGCATTCGGGGCCAGTATCGAGAAGGCTTCCAGGATCATGCACGGAAAAACATCAAAGCTAAGGCATACCGGCTCTTATTTATTTCAATACATGGAGCAGCCCATCGATATCATGAGATATCACTCACTTGTCATCCAGACAGGAACGCTCCCGGCACAATTCAAGGTGCTGGCAAGATCGATGGATGATCAGGAAATCATGGCCATCAAGCATGAAGACTACCCTCTCTTCGGCCTTCAATTTCACCCAGAGTCAGTCGGGACGATAAACGGTAAAAGGATGCTGGCAAACTTTTTAGCGGAAATCAGAAAGGAGAATAGCTATGAGGCACATACTGGAACGCATATCTGAAAGGACGGAACTGACGGAATCAGAGATGATGGAGGCGATGGCCCACTTGCTGTCCGAAGAGGTGACAGACAGTGAAATTGCGGCTTTTCTGGTCGGGCTGAAAACAAAGGGAGAAACGGTTGCTGAAATCGCAGCGCTGGTAAAAGGATTAAGGGGCAGGAGCCTTAGATTTGAAAGGAAAATACCAGGTGCCCTGGACAATTGCGGGACTGGCGGGGATGGATCAAAAAGCTTCAATATCAGCTCGACCAGTGCATTTGTGATCGCAGGAGCGGGAATTCCTGTTGCCAAGCATGGAAACAGGAGCGTGTCCAGTAAGACAGGGAGCGCTGATGTACTGGAGCACTTGGGGATCAACCTGAACCTGGCGCCGGAGCGTCTTGAAGAAATCCTCCAGGAAATTGGCATCGCCTTTCTTTATGCACCGCATGTTCATCCTCAGATAAAGAGAATTATGAAGGTGAGGAAGGACTTACGGATCCCGACGATTTTCAACCTGATCGGGCCGCTCACCAATCCGATGGAGCTTGATTCACAGCTTCTGGGAATCTACAGGAGGGATTTGCTTTCCATGTTTGCAGAAGTACTGAATGAACTGGGGCGGAAAAGAGCGGTTGTATTGAACGGAGCCGGATACATGGACGAAGCTTCCCTCCAGGGAGAGAACCATTTGGCAATCCTGGACAATGGGATTATCACAGAGAAAATCCTCCTCCCTGAGGAGACTGGGCTTGGCACATATAATAATGAAGAAATACGGGGCGGAGACTCAAAGGAAAATGCGGCAATCCTGCGGAAAGTGCTCAGCGGCGAAAAAGGGGCCTACAGGGATACTGTGCTGCTGAACAGCGGGATCGGCATTTTTGCCGGCGGAAAAGCAGACACCATCCAGGAGGGAATTAGGCTTGCCGGAGAAAGCATTGACAGCGGTGCGGCACTGGAGAAGCTTGAACTCCTGGTTAACGCTGGCAGAAAGTTCAAACAAGAGGTGATATAATGCTAACCATTTTAGATAAGATCATTGAAGAAAAAAAACGTGAAGTTGAAAGGCTGAAGGCTCTAGGGCAGCCAGAAATCCCTGAAACAACAAAAAGGTCATTCATTTCCAGGCTTGAAGCAGCCGAACATTTAAGCATCATCGCCGAATTCAAGCGGGCTTCGCCTTCAAAAGGCGATATTAGCATGAATGCATCACCGGCCGAACAGGCTGCCAAATATATCGAATATGGGGCCGATGCTATTTCCGTATTAACTGATACGTCCTTTTTTAAAGGAAGTTTTGAGGATCTGGCTGCAGTCAGGGACACTGTCGATGTCCCGATTCTCTGCAAGGACTTCATGATTGATAATATCCAGATTGCAAAAGCAAAAAGTGCAGGGGCCGATATCATTCTCCTGATCGCAGCAGCTCTTGGGGAAGGGCAGTTGAATGAGCTGTACCATTATGCTTCCAGTTTGGATCTTGAGGTACTGGTAGAGGTTCACAATGAGGGGGAAGCAGAAAGAGCGGTGCAGGCAGGCAGCAGGCTGATCGGAGTGAACAACCGGGACCTCCGAACATTCCATGTGGATCTTTCTATCACAGAAAGACTCGCTCCGGCAATCAGAGAATCAGGTGCATTTCTGATCAGCGAAAGCGGCATGAAAACGATCGAGGATGCTAAAAGGGCCGCCTATGCAGGGGCAGGTGGAATCCTTGTCGGGGAAACTTTCATGAAAGCACCTGATCTTGAATCATCGCTCCGCGGCATGAAGCTTCCTTTAAAGGAGGTGCGGATCCCATGAAGGTGAAAATCTGCGGCATCACTGATCTGGAGAACGGGCTGTATGCAGCCAATAGCGGGGCAGATGCATTAGGATTTGTTTTTGCCGAAAGCAGGCGCCGCATTTCGCCCGAGGAAGCGGCCGGAATAATAGCAAAGCTTCCCGGCGAGCCCCTTAAGATTGGCGTCTTTGTTAATGAATCCAAAGAAGTAATTGAAAAAACGGCGGAAATTGCGGGATTGGATATGGTCCAGCTTCATGGTGATGAGACTCCGGAATTCTGTGCGGAAATCGGCTTGCCAGTCATTAAAGCCCTGAGTGTACAAGGCGAGGAAGACCTTGGACGTATTGCTGAATATCCTTGTGAGTATATCCTTCTGGACAGCCCAAAAGGAAAATACAGGGGCGGGAACGGAATCGTCTTTGACTGGAGTATTCTTGAAGGCAGGGATTTTGACGGAAAAAAAATAATCCTTGCAGGCGGCTTGAATCCGGAAAATGCAGCAGAAGCAATCCGTAAGGCAGCGCCTTTTATGGCCGACGTCAGCAGCGGCGTAGAAAAGGACGGAAAAAAGGATCCTGCCCTGATCGCGGAATTTATATCAGAAGCAAAAAATGCGCTTAAAAATGAGGAGGAAGCAATATGACAGCAGTGTATACGATGCCAGATGAAAAAGGTCATTTCGGCATATACGGAGGAAGATATGTGCCTGAAACATTAATGCAGGCAGTTACAGAGCTGGAGGAAGAATATAAAAAAGCACTCCAGGATGAAAGCTTTACAAAGGAACTGAACAGTCTCCTGAAAGACTATGTTGGCCGGGAGACGCCGCTTTATTTTGCTGAAAACCTGACGAAGCATGCAGGAGGGGCAAAGATTTTCCTGAAAAGGGAGGATTTAAACCATACCGGCGCTCATAAAATCAATAATACGATCGGCCAGGCTTTATTGGCAGTCCGCATGGGGAAGAAGAAAATCGTTGCAGAAACAGGGGCAGGGCAGCATGGCGTAGCCACTGCAACCGTCTGTGCCCTGCTGAATCTTGAATGCGTCATTTATATGGGGGAAGAGGATATCAGAAGGCAGGCTCTGAATGTTTTCAGGATGGAACTTCTCGGAGCGAAGGTCGTGGGTGTCAGCTCAGGCAGCAGCACACTGAAAGATGCTGTCAATGAAGCGCTGCGCTACTGGGTTGCCAATGTATCTGACACACACTATATACTCGGCTCGGTAATGGGGCCGCATCCATTCCCGATGATCGTAAGGGACTTTCAAAGCGTGATCGGGGCAGAAACGAAGCAGCAGTATCTTGAAAAAGAAGGAAAACTCCCGGATGCAGTTGTAGCCTGCATCGGCGGGGGAAGCAATTCCATGGGGATGTTCTATCCTTTCATAAAAGACGAGAGTGTCCGCATGTATGGTGTGGAAGCAGCCGGTCTTGGTGTAGATACCGGAAACCATGCGGCATCATTGACCAAAGGCAAGCCGGGAGTCCTCCACGGCGCACTTATGTATCTCCTGCAGGATGAGGACGGACAGATCCAGGAAGCACATTCCATCTCGGCAGGCCTCGATTATCCGGGAGTGGGCCCTGAGCACAGCTATCTTAAGGATACTGGCAGGGCAGTCTATGAATCTATCACAGATGAGGAAGCTCTTGAAGCCCTTAAGCTCTTGTGCAGGCTTGAAGGAATCATTCCGGCACTCGAAAGCGCCCATGCTGTAGCTTTTGCCTTAAAGCTTGCAGGGACGATGAAGAATAATGAAGGAATTGCCGTCTGCCTGTCAGGGCGGGGGGACAAGGACGTAGAAACGGTGAAAGCCAGATTAGGAGGGAAGAAGGATGAATAGAATCGAAAAAGTGTTCCGCCTTTTGAAAGAAAAAGAGGAAAAGGCCTTTATCCCTTATATAATGGCAGGGGATGGCGGGCTTGCCACACTGGGGGACAAAATCACCTTTCTTGAAAAATGCGGTGCCACAGCTGTAGAAGTGGGCATTCCCTTTTCGGATCCGGTAGCGGACGGCCCGGTCATCGAAAAGGCGGGAATCCGCTCGCTGAAAGAAGGGACTACGCTTAAAACAGTCCTTGAAACCTTGAAAACGATCAGGCCGATCGTCCATATCCCTATCATTATCATGACTTATGTAAATCCTGTCATGGCTTATGGAATCGAACGGTTTACAATGGAAGCAAGCAAAGCTGGTGTAGACGGCCTGATCCTTCCAGATCTCCCTCCTGAAGAAGAAGATCTGATTGCACCCCATGCAGAAAGGGACGGCCTTGAAATCATCAGGCTTGCTACATTGACAAGCCCGATTGAGCGGATACAGCAAATTTCGGAAAAAGGGAATGGCTTTTTATATGCGGTCACAGTCAAAGGGACAACGGGCGTAAGGAGGGACTTTTCCGGAGAGCTTCAGGAGCATCTGCAGAAGGTAAAGGATGTGAGCCGGCTGCCGGTGCTCGCTGGCTTCGGCATCTCGACCCCCGGACATGTCAAGGCTATGAACCAAATTTGCGACGGTGTCATCGTCGGAAGCAAAATCGTACAGCTTTTTGAAGAAAATCATCTGGAAGAAATCGAGAAGCTCATTAAAGCATCCAAAAAGGAAAATGCCTTTCAGCCATAAGGAAATGCCTCTCCCGATTAAGGCAAACAGTTCTGTTTTGGTGGAGTCAGCATATCTTTCAGCATATAAAACAAATGGATAAGAGAGCAATACTAGAATAGCATAGCATAAGCACCCCAAATAACACTTTGACAATAATATTGCCATCGTGCAATTTAGGGTGCTTTTTTTTTGCTGGTTGGGAAGTGATTTCAAACTGCCCCAAGAACTATATGACTAGATTTACCCTTAGAAAATACAACAGATGGGAAGCTGAATAGTGAAAGTCAGTGATATAAAAATAAGGGGAGATTTTACCCTTAAATACATATTAGAAGCAGTTTTGCTGAAAATAAGGGCAGTTTTTCCCTCTAAGCAAAGAAAAACTGTCTTCTTTCACGTTTTAGAATCAATTAAAAGGAATTTCTCCCTCTATAAATCTCCATGAGCAAGGAACCTAATTTTAGTTTATTCATTCCCAGTGCCTTTTTCGTTACGAAAACGCATGTGATTGGGGCTGTGATATTCTGTTTTCTCCACATTTTTGAACTTCCTGCGAGCTAATTCTTATTACCAGCCCAGCGTGTGAAATCCCCTGCCTTCCTTTGTATAAATCATCAATTTATCCCTGTTTTGAAATTAACTTAGAAAGCTTGACATGCCCGGTGAATACATTATAATTACATACTATATCCGAGTATTATAATAAGATTTCTTAGAATAGGTGGTTTTCTGTGTTTATTGATGTTCAATCTGTAAATAAACAGTATTTTGATAAAAACGGCATCCCTGCAGATGTGCTGAAGGATATAAACCTTAGCATTGAAAAAGGCCAGTTTATATCGATCCTTGGCCCATCCGGCTGTGGCAAGTCAACACTGCTGAATATTGTGGCAGGCCTTACCTCAGCAACGAGCGGCAGTGTGATGATCGATCAGCAGAAGGTGACAAAGCCGGGCAAGGACAGGGGGATGGTTTTCCAGCAGGCCGCATTATTTCCATGGCTGAATGTACTGGAAAATGTGACATTCCCGTTGAAAAAGGAAATGTCAAAGAGTGCGGCAAAGGAGACAGCCCTCAGATATCTGCAGATGGTTCAGCTCGGCAAATATCCCGGCCATTATCCGCATGAGCTGTCGGGCGGCATGCAGCAAAGGGTTTCAATTGCGCGCGCCCTTGCCATGAACCCTGAGATCCTCCTCATGGATGAACCCTTTGGGGCCCTTGATGAGCAAACAAGGTCAAGGCTTCACCAGCAGCTTGAAAAGATCTGGATGGAGACTAAGAAAACGATCCTCTTTGTGACCCACAGCATCTCTGAATCTATTAAGCTCTCTGACCGCATCATAGTGATGGGCACCAAGCCGGGAACGATCCTCCAGGACATCAAGGTGGATCTCCCCCGGCCGAGAGACCAATATAAGAAGGAAATGCTTGAAATAGAAGATCATATTATGAGCTATCTCAAGAAGGAAATCGATAAAGTCGTAAGCGAGGAATTAGCCAATGAAACCAGCAATTAAACGAATCATCTTCTTTGCCATCGTCATTGGCTTATGGGAGCTTGGCTCAAGGCTGGGCCTTTGGCTGCCGACCATCCTTCCATCGCCGACAGATGTGTTCCAATCACTCGTTACAGGAATCGGCGATAAAACGCTTCTGTATGATCTTGCCGCAAGCTTCAGGAGACTGCTCATTGGCCTTGGCATCAGTTTAGTGCTGGGCTCGGCCCTCGGGATTCTGCTTGCCAAATCAAAGACGGCTGACGAAACACTGGGCACGGTCATTCTTGCCCTCCAGAGCGTACCGAGTATCGTCTGGCTTCCGCTGGCGATCATGTGGTTCGGCATGAATGAAGTGTCTGTTATTTTCGTTGTAATCCTTGGCGGCACATTTGTCATGACTCTGAATATGAGGGTGGGAATCAAGAATGTATCACCGCTGTTCATAAGAGCTGCACAAACCATGGGTTCCAATGGGATTGACTTGTTCACAAGGGTCATCTTCCCAGCCTCAATCCCTTATGTAGTGACAGGGGCAAGGCTTGCATGGGCATTTGCATGGCGTGCACTGATGGCAGGGGAACTGCTCAGCACGGGTCCGGGACTCGGGTATACGCTGCGATATGCTTCTGATTTCGGAGACATGAGCCTCGTAATTGCCGTCATGATCATCATCGGTGTCATTGGTTCCATTGTGGACCAGCTGATTTTCCAGCGTATTGAAAAATCGGTCCTTGAAAGATGGGGACTTGAAAATAATAAATAGGGGGAAATAAAATGAAAAAGAAAGCCTTTATCTTCATGGCATCATTATTGACCGCTGCAGGAATCCTCTCAGGCTGCGGATCCTCAGAAAACGGCTCAGGCTCAAAAGAAAAAATCGTTATCGGCTACTTCCCGAATATCAACCATGTGCCGGCGATGGTTGCAAAGGACCAGGGCTTCTTCCAGAAGCGCCTTGGCGACGGCACAACGATTGAATATAAGACTTTTGCCGATGGCGGCCAGTTCATGACTGCGCTCAAAACAGGTGATTTGGATGCAGGTCTGGTCGGTCCCGGCCCTGCGATGAATAATTATTCTACCGGCGCAGACGTTAAGCTGATTGCCGGAGCTTCTACAGGCGGAACGGTCGTTCTGGCAAGTAAAGACAGCGGCATCAAGACAGCAGCTGATTTTGCGGGGAAAACATATATTACGCCTGCAGTCGGATGTACACATGATGTTCAGTACGAAACATACCTGGAAGAATCCGGCATCACATCCGAAAGGATTGGAGGAACAATGAAACACCTGACTGGAAATCCGGCACAATATGCCAATATGCTGAAAGCAGGCAAAATTGATGTAGCGGTTGCCCCTGAACCATGGGCAGCAGTAATCGAAGAAGAAACCGATGCAAATGTTGTCATCGGCTGGGATGAAGTCGCTTTTGGCGAAACCCTGCCAGCGTCTGTCATGGTGACATCAGGCAAAGCTGTTAAAGACAATCCTGAAGTTATCCAAAAAATTGTCGAAGCCCACAAGGATGCTGTGAAATATATCACTGAGAATCCTGAGCAGGCTAAGGAAATCACAATTAAGGATATTAAAGAAGTAACAGGCCAGGAGCTGGAAAAGTCAGTTGTAGACAGAGCCTGGGAACGAATCGGCTTTACTTATGAAGTGGATGAGGAAACTGTCCAGGCATTTGCTGATTCTTCCTATGCATTGAAATTCCTGAAAGAAAAACCTGATTTCTCCGACTTCATTGATAAGGAATTTATCAACTAAGAAAAGCTGAGGGCTATTATCGAGCTCCAAAGACGCGATTTGAATATGGACGAAGTAAACTGGAAATACAGAAAAATATCTACCTATCAAAGGAGCATCAGGCTTTAGGGCCTGATGTTTTTTTTATCGGAATTTTCTTGCTATTCCCGCAGATTTTACTAAAAGGCCTTTTATGTTAAGATTATTTGTGGATTTTAACAAAATAAGAGAAGAGCAGTTTTATAGAAGCTATAAATTTGCCTTATCATCAGGGAGTAGTGAGAAAAAGATGGAACGGCTACAGCAAGCGGCCGCCAGGCTTCCTAAATGGCTGCCAGGGGTTATTTTGGCAATTGTGATTGCAGCAGCAGCAAAATTTCTGGGCGGCATTTTCCCTTTGGTCGGCGGAATATTATTTGCCATCCTGATAGGGGCTGCCATTCGCAACACAGCGGGCATAAACCCGGTTTTTGAACAGGGGCTTACACTGACGGTCAAAAGGCTTCTTAAAGCCGCAGTCGTATTGCTCGGGGCCGGGCTGAATATTTTTGATATTTTTGAAATTGGGAGACAATCCCTGCTCATTATTTTTGTATCTGTTTGCTCAGGCATACTTCTTACACTTTGGTTCGGGCATTTTCTGAAGCTTGGTAAGACCTTATCACTATTGATCGGGGTGGGGGCAAGCATTTGCGGAGCAACGGCGATATCAGCTGTGAAAGGTCTTCTGGGGGCAAAGGACGATGAAACAGCCTACGCCATCTCGACAATCGTTTTTTTCAACCTGATTGCCTTTTTTCTATATCCGATTATCGGCCATTTTTTCCATATGAACGCTCAGGCTTTCGGAATATGGGCAGGTACGGCAGTCCACGATACCTCCTCAGCAATCGCAGTCGGCTATGTTTATGGAAATGAAGCAGGAGATGTTGCGACTACGGTCAAGCTTGGAAGGACCTTATTCCTTCTGCCGCTGATCCTCATCCTTCCTTTTCTGATGGGTTCTGCAGATAAAAGCAATCGGGCGGGTTCTTTCAAAAAAGCCTTTCCCTGGTTCATCGTCTGGTTTCTAGTTGTCAGCATCCTGAATTCATTCGGAGCATTTCCAGCGGCAGTCCAGGATTTTCTGAGCCCTGTCTCAAAGTTTGTCATTATAATGGTCATGGGAGCTGTCGGCCTGCAGACTGACCTTAAACAGTTTGCCAAACTCGGTGTATTGCCGCTGCTTACAGGACTATTTGCATCGGCTGCGGTATCGCTCATCAGCTTTGGGCTGGTCTATTGGCTGATTCTGTGATTCTAAATATAAGAAATGAAAAAATGGAGCCCTTCACTGAAGGAGCTCCATTTTTTCAGTATGCTAATTCTAGCCATCGAAGTCCTATAAAGCGCAGCCATGGCTATTGATTTCTGCCGTTTTTATTGCCTGCCCTTTTTGGCGGTCACACATACAGCCAGTACCGGCTGCACATCCTTAAAGGATGCCTGTATTTCTTCATAGCCTGCAGAGGCCAGATCTGCTTCAATGATTTTTGCCAGATTTTTTGTAATAAGGGTGTCAGCATCTTTCTCGCGCGGCTGTACAGTTATGGCAATTTCTCCGCCGGCTTCGGTAATTTCGTAAAGCATGCCCAGGGTTTCCCTTGGTTTTGTCCAAAGGGGATAATTGTTTATTGAAACAATTTTATGATAGGTGCCGAGGTCTGATGCAAGGCTGTGTATATCTCCTGTAAACAGCCTGACCCTTCCTTCTTCTATCCATTCTTTATTTCTTTTTTCCGCAGATGCTGCCATGTCCGGTGAGAGATCAACTCCATCGATATAGACACAGCGGCATCGGTTCATAATATATTTTATGCAATAACCGGGACCGTATCCGACTTCAAGGATGCGGTCCTTGTTCTTTATATTAAGCTTTTTGGCCGTCCAGCTGTTGATGGTCCGGTTTTCGCTGTACATAATTTTGCCTGCCAGCTTGCCGAGCATCCCCTTAGGGTTTTCAAATTGTCTTGCGAGTATATTGAACATGGGGTTCACCTCTAGAAAGAATATTTTTATATAAACCACATCCGGCTGCCTGTTAAACCTTTCTATCGAAAAAAAACAAAAAAACGGGGATAGTAAGAATAATTCTTCAGTAGGAGGCACGAAATGGAACAGCAAAAAACATATGTCGAAAAACACAGGGTTGCAGAAAATGTATACGTTTATAGAACGGCAATTGCGAATATCAGTTTTATAACCGGGCTGGGCCCTAAAGGGAAAGATTGGATTCTTGTCGATGCAGGCGTGCCTTTATCCGGCGGTTTCATCATCAGGTTTGCAGAGAAGATGTTCGGGAGGGAATCCAGGCCTCTTGCCGTCCTGATGACACACGCTCATTTTGATCATATAGGCGGGTTGAGGGCGATACTTTCTAAATGGGATGTTCCCGTCTATGCACACAGAGCTGAGCTTCCGTATCTGACAGGAAAAGGAACCTTTCCGCCGGCAGACCCTGCTGTCGGGAGAGGATTAATGGCCCTGATATCTCCTTTATATCCCAGGAGGGCGATCGATATCGGGGAGAGCGCTAAAGAACTCCCTGAGGATGCTTCCCTGCCCGGTCTCCCGGGATGGAGGTGGATACATACCCCGGGCCATACTCCCGGGCATGTATCTTTTTTCCGGGATGACGACGGTGTTCTGCTTGCCGGCGATGCCTTTATTACTGTTAAGCAGGAGTCACTGATGGCTGTTATGAGCCAGGCTAAGGAGATACATGGGCCGCCGGCATATTTTACACCTGATTGGGACACCGCAGGACAATCGATCCGCAAGCTGGCTGCTCTTAATCCAAAAGCGGCAATAACAGGACACGGTCAGCCATTTTATGGACAAGAGCTGACAGAAGGCCTGGAAAAGCTTACAAAAGGTCATGAAACTTTTGTGGTGCCTAAGCAGGGGAAATATGTCCATTAACAAAGAACTGTTAAAAGGGAGGATAGCGTGAAATACAGCGAAAAGCATTATAGAAGTGACCTTGCCCGCTATTTCCGCGATATAGAAGGACAGCTGGGCACGGTCGAGACTACGATGGAAGAGCTGGACTGCTGTATACTGACGGAGTTCGAAAAGCTGCAAAAGCTCGTTGCAGACGCCCAGAACCTGGCTTCAACCTATTATCTCCAGACCTTTCTCTCTCCGTTCAGCAAAGAGTATGCCAGCATTTCGCTTGCTGCCCAAAGGCTGTCAGAGAAGAGGCACGGGGCCCTTATTGTCGTGCAGCGGGAAGAATCGCTGGCAGCATTCCTCCATAATGGCGTCCCGGTTACGGCTCATGTAAGCCCGATCTTGATTGAAACGATTTTCTATCCGGGCAACCCGCTTCATGACGGCGCGATGCTGATCGGAAAGGATAAGATCATTTCAGCAGGCAATATCCTTCCTGTGGCGGACACGGAGCTTCAAGGCAAGAAGGTCGGAACGAGGCACCGTGCTGCCATGGGGCTGTCTGCACAGACAGACGCACTGGTCATTGTTGTTTCTGAGGAAACCGGCCGGATTTCCTTCTCGGTGAAAGGAAAATTATACAGTATTAAAAACTGATTCCAATAGGGGTCAGTTTTTTTCAGCCCATTTTGATGGGTAATTAACATTGTACGTGCAATATTGGCTGATTATTCCATAAATATATAAGGGCTGATATCACGGAATTTACAATTCCAGATATATAGAGGGAATTTGAGGAGGGTATGTATGTTTTATCATATTAAAGAGCTTCAGTATCAGGCAAAGCCGGATCGGCCAGACCCTATATTCGCGAAAAAGCTTCAGGAAATCCTGGGCGGGCAGTTCGGCGAAATTTCAGTTGCGCTTCAATACCTATTCCAGGGATGGAATACAAGAGGTAATGGGAAGTATAAGGATCTGCTGATGGACACAGGTACGGAAGAGCTTGCTCATATCGAAATGCTTGCGACAATGATTGCCCGCCTGCTTGATAATGCTCCTGTCGGCGACCTGGAAGATGCCGCTAAAGATCCTATAATCGGAGCGATCCTCGGAGGGATGAATCCTCAGCATGCCATTGTATCAGGATTGGGGGCAATGCCGGCTGACAGTGTAGGAAATCGCTGGACAGCGAAATATATTGCTGCCAGCGGAAATCTCCTCGCCGATTTCAGGGCCAACCTGAATGCGGAGTCGCAGGGACGTCTTCAGGCTGTAAGGCTGTATGAGACAACAAATGACAGAGGCGTAAAGGATATGCTGTCATTCCTGATTGCCAGGGATACGATGCACCAGAACCAATGGATAGCAGCTATTAAGGAATTAGAAGCTGCTGAAGGCGGAATCGTCGTTCCTGTTTCTTTCCCGAAAGAATTGGAAAAGCGGCAGGTCAGCTATACGCTGTTTAATTTCTCCCAAGGAAATCAGAGCGCTGAAGGCCGCTGGGCGCAGGGTGTCAGCATGGATTGCCAGGGAACCTTTAATTATGTGGAAAACCCGCAGCCGTTTGGCAAGGCGCCGAAGCTGAAGCCGGCACCTCCATATATACACGACACACCGCCGGCTGCGCTTAAAGCGAATCCAGCGAATATTCCCCCAAGCATGTGCTGAGGGACACAGGAGAATCTTCGGAGTTTGATGCGATTAGAATAAGGCCCAATGCCTCAATATAAATAATGGTCCTTCTCAGTAAAGCAAGATGCTTTACTGAGAAGGACTTACATAACACAGGTATGATAGAGAGACTCTTTGCAACCCCGATCGATACTGCCAAATGTCCAAGAGGCCAGGAAAGGGCTATTTTTAAATATTTGGCAGTCTTATAAACAAAATATTAGGACTAACTGTCTTAAATCTGTTTAAATAGAGATTAGCTGCACATTAAAAATGTGCATATAAACCAGACAACCTGTCTATACGGACAAAGCATACGAGCATATGATACAGTAACCACTAACCACTAGTACCCATTAACACCTTCCTTTTCAGCGGGGGATCTTCCTCCGCTGCTTTTGCTTGCCCTTGAACAGGTTTCCTGGGCAGAAGGAAATCCAGACAGAAAGCGGGATGATCTTTTTGTGCGGCAGGTTTACTTTAACAGAAGGAATACATGAGCTTCAGTCACAATTCAATTTTTCCTTCGAAGGGGAAATAACACCAAGATACAATATTGCTCCAAGCCAGAATATCCTGGCAGTAGCTGCTGGAAAAGGCGGAAGGAAAGCTGCTGAATTGCGATGGGGGCTTATACCATTCTGGGCAAAGGATCCGAAAATCGGCTATAAAATGATCAATGCCCGTTCAGAAGGGATTGAAAGCAAACCAAGCTTCAGGGATGCATTTAAACAAAGGCGCTGCCTGATTCTGGCTGATGGATTTTACGAATGGAAAAAAACGGCGGACGGGAAGCAGCCTTACCGTTTCATTTTGAAGGAGGGCAAGCCTTTTGCCTTTGCCGGGCTGTGGGAAAGATGGGAGGGGCCGGATGCACCTGTTTTCTCCTGCACGATTATTACAACCGAACCTAACAGCGTAACAGAAGAAGTTCATGACCGGATGCCTGTCATCCTGAAAAGCAGTGATTATGATACATGGCTGAATCACAGAGAAACAGACCTTGGGAAACTCAAAGAACTTCTTGTACCGTATCCTGCGGGGGAAATGGAATCTTATCCGGTATCAACGCTTGTGAATTCACCCAAGAATGAGCTGGCTGAGCTGATCTCGCCGCTCAACAGCCAATAAGAGTGCAACTATAAATAAATAGAGGATTGGTGAAGAGTAACAATGACGAAAGAATACATAAGAATGCTTGAAGAAAAGGTAAAGGAATATGAAGAAGTAATCTCGCTGATGTCTGCACCGATCATTCCATCCATCATTCCCAGTACAATTCTTGTTCCGATAACAGGTCTGCTGGTTGCTGAAAGGTTCGAGAAAATCAGGGGGAAAATCATGCGGTATATCCAGAAAAATGAAGTGGAAACGGCTATTATCGATTTCACGGATATTACAATCGACCGGATCGAGCAGATGGGCCTGTCAGAGCTGGGCATTGAAATCGATCAGCTGACAAAGTCGGTGCGCCTCATGGGGGTAGAACCTTACTTTGTCGGACTTTCTCCGGTTCTTATCCGAGAGGTTGTCCTGACCGGCATCAATCTTCAGGCAGAAACTTTTTCTGATTTCCAGGCAGCTCTGAAATATCTGATGAAGAAAAAGGGACTTTCCTTCTCAGCATCTGATAACTGATAAAAAATGGGGGAGTAAGGATGGCTTTAGTGGAGCAATTAGCAGAAAGGCAGCTTGGTGCCTATAATCGCCAGAATCTAGAAGAATTCCTTGAAGTGTATAGTGAAGATGTTGAAATCCGCAGCTTTCCTTCACAGGAACTGCTTTATGCAGGAAAAGAAGAAATGCGCAAAGTGTATAAGAGATTGTTTGACAGCAATCCCCAGCAGAAGGCGGTTCTTTTATCCAGAACGATAAAAGGGAGCATCTGCATCGATCATGAGAGCGTAAAGGGAAGGGCAAGCGGAGAAGAAACAGAAGCAGTTGCCATATACGAGGCGGAAGCTGGCAGGATCAAAAAGGTATGGTTTGTTTTATGATCACCATGTAAAGCGGCGTGGAACCACGCTGCTTTTCCTGTGAAAAGGCACAATAAAAGCTCAAGGCAGCAAAATCCTTCTTGCTGGCAGAATATTCTTTTTATATAATAGATTCAATGTATTTCGATTATAGAAATAAAAAATGGGGGAATCAGCTTGGGACAGCATATGGAAAAGATTGAAGAAATATACAGGGAAGTGCATGATGCACAGACACAGTACGGGCGTCTCCTTTGGACACAATATACAGGCGGATACGATTTCGGCCTAAAAGACCAGTACCAAAAAATAACCAGCCTGCTGAAGAATGAGAAAAGCTATGAATTGGTGAGGGAAGCACTGGAAACAGAGAAGGACCCTCTGAACAAAAGAAAACTGCAGCTGGTTGACAATCTATTTAAACCTTACCATTTGTCACAGTCACTGAATGAACTGGATGAGGAAATCCAGGGGAAGGTCAGTGACCTGTCCAAGCTGTTGAACCAGTTTCGATACACCTTTCAGGGCAAGGAGGTTTCCTCTGTTGAACTTGGCCAGGTAATGAGCCGGGATGAGAATAAGAACAGGAGAAGGGAGGCTTTCTTTGCCAAAAATCAGATCAATCAGCCTATGATTGATGCAGGATTCCTCGATCTTATCAGCCTGAGGAAATCGTATGCCAAAGAATATGGATCAGCCAATTACATAGCACATCAGCTTGAGATGAATGAATTGGATGAAAATCTCTTCAGCAATTGGCTCCCTGAGCTCCATCAGTCCCTGCCTGCCATGGACAAGGCGAGGGGCGGTTTTGCAGAGCAGTTCCTCCATGAAGACAGAATCATGCCCTGGGATGAGCAGTATATCGATGCAAAGATTGCCCCTCTGCTGAATCAGGAAGTGGATATGTCCAATTATTTCGGGAATATCAATAAGCTGTTTTCTCTATTCGGCTTTGATATTAGCGGCTATAATATTACGTATGATATTTTTCCGAGAAAAAACAAATCGGAATGGGGCTATAACTTCCCTATTGAAACAGCAAAAGATTCAAGGATACTGGCCAATGTGAAAAATAAATTCCATGAGTATGGTGTGCTTCTCCATGAAACAGGCCATGCTGTCCATTCCTTCCTGCTGGATCCGGAGGAATTGATCATGAATACAGGCGTGAGCGGGATCATCAGTGAAGGGATTGCGAACCTGTTTCAGGGATTTCTTTACAGCCCGCAGTTTTCCGGGAGCTTTTTCAGCGGCTCAGAAGGTGCGGCAGAGCAATTTTCGAAGCTGAAGGAATACCGGAAGACAAACTCGCTGCGCGCCATCAGCCGTATCTTTTTTGACCACAGCTTTTACCTTAATGAAGCTTCTTCACTGGATGATGTTTACCAGCTTTATTGGAGGAATCACAAAGAAGTGCTGCAGGAGGAACCGTACGGGGAGGAGCCTCCCTGGGCTTTCACGATCCATTACACTACCCATCCAATTTATCTTCATAATTACTTTATGGGTGATGTAACTTGCGAAATGCTCAAGCAGGTTTTCGAAAAGAAGCATGGAACAGGCCTGCTTGAAGAGCCAGAAGCTTTCGGAAGTTTCCTTCTGAATGAGGTTATCAGGCCGTCCGGCAGCCTGAAATTCGGGGATTTGTTCAGGAAGATAAGCGGGGAAGAGTTTTCTCTGACATTCATGCAATCATAACACGTTCCGCAATGCTGCGTGGCCGGCAGACCCTGCTCCGCAGCTGTATTTGAAGATGCACCACGAAAAGGAGAAAGAGAAAGATGCTAAAGCGCTTTTTTTCATATTATATACCTCATAAAAAACTATTTACGCTCGATTTCAGTTCGGCGGTCATAGTCGCCCTTCTGGAGCTCGCCTTCCCCCTTGCTGTACAATGGTTTATCGATAAGCTCCTGCCAAGCGGCAACTGGTCGATGATTGTATCAGTCAGCGCAGGGCTGCTGGCATTATATATAATGAGCACTTTTCTGCAGTATATCGTCAACTACTGGGGCCATAAGCTGGGCATCAACATTGAAACAGATATGCGGCATCAGCTGTTCACACATGTCCAAAGGCAGTCTTTCCGATTTTTTGACAACACCAAAACAGGGCATATCATGAGCCGGATAACCAATGATCTGTTCGATATCGGCGAGCTTGCCCATCATGGGCCGGAGGATCTGTTCATTGCCATCATGACCTTTGTCGGGGCTTTCTGGATCATGCTGACCATCAATGTGAAGCTTGCTCTGGTAACGATCCTGATCGTTCCTTTCCTCGTATGGCTGATCACTTTCTGCAATATCAGGATGAACAGAGCGTGGAAGCAGATGTACAGCGACATAGCTGATGTCAATGCCAGGGTAGAGGACAGTGTTTCCGGAGTCCGCGTTGTCCAGTCATTCACCAATGAAGACTTTGAAATCTCCCGCTTCTCCGTCAACAACCGCAAATTCCGGAAAGCAAAGCTTGCGGCATATAAGATCATGTCCTACAGCTCATCAGGCATTTATATGATGACAAGGATGATGGTGCTTATCGTCCTTGTTCTCGGAGCATGGCTCAGCTACACCGGCAAGCTCTCATACGGTGAGCTCGTTGGATTCGTTCTGTATGTGAATGTCCTTTTCAAACCGATTGATAAAATCAGTGCACTGATGGAGCTTTATCCAAAAGGGATGGCAGGATTCAAGCGCTTCATGGAACTCCTGGATACAGAACCGGAAATAAAGGATGCTCCTGACGCTATTGAAGTAGCCTCCCTTAAGGGGAATATCGCACTGGACAATGTGTCATTCAGCTATGATGACAGCAAACAGGTGCTGAAAGGCATCGACCTTACCATTAGAGCAGGGGAGACGGTGGCTTTTGTCGGGCCTTCAGGAGCGGGAAAAACAACCATTTGCTCGCTGATTCCGAGATTTTATGATGTGAATGGAGGAAGCATCACTATCGACGGCATGGATATCCGCGATATGACCCAATCATCATTGCGGAAGCAGATCGGAATCGTCCAGCAGGATGTATTCCTCTTCACGGGAACCCTAAAAGAGAATATTGCTTATGGAATGCTCGATGCAACCGAGGAACAGATCCGTGCAGCCGCCAAGCGTGCCCACCTGGAAGGATTTATCCATTCCCTGCCTGACGGTTATGAAACCCAGATCGGAGAAAGGGGACTTAAATTATCCGGCGGGCAAAAGCAAAGGATTGCGATTGCAAGGATGTTCCTGAAGAATCCGCCGATCCTTATTCTTGATGAAGCCACGTCGGCCCTTGATACCGAAACGGAAATGATCATTCAAAAAGCCCTTTCGGAGCTTGCACAAAATCGGACGACGCTCGTGATTGCACACCGTCTGGCAACCATCCGCAATGCAGACCGGATCGTTGTTGTGACAGAAGACGGGATCGCAGAGCAGGGAGGGCATGATGAACTGCTTGCGAAAGGCGGCATTTTCGCCGGCCTTTATCAGGTTCAGTACCAGCAGTAATCAGTTCATAGAAAAGAAGCAGCCAAGCGCATAGCCGGCTGCTTCTTTTTCGTTTTCTATATTATCCGTGCTTTCTTTCTGCAGCAGGCCAAATGCCCTTAACCGGTGCTGAAGAAGGATAGTTACAGGGAAGTAACCAACTTACTTCAAAGTGAGTACTTGTTAAAAAGCAAAAAATATTCCATAATCAAAAAGATAGTGCATGATAGGCTGGCCCATCAATTTTTAGGGGGTTTTTTTTATGAAATTAAGAGTTTCTGCAGTTCAATATCACCTGCATACTATTCGTTCATTCCAGGACTTTGCTGACCAGTGTGAACATTATATAAAAACAGCACAGGAATATGGATCAGAGTTCGTCCTGTTTCCAGAGTTCTTCACAACGCAGCTTCTGTCAATCGGGAGTGAGCAGGGAACAAGGCTGACCATCAATGAACTCCCAGGGTTTACGGATCAATACAGGGAGCTGTTTTCCCGTTTCGCAATTGAAACAGGGATGCATATCATCGGAGGCACCCATGTTGTCAGCCGAAATGGAAAATTATACAATGTGGCCCACCTGTTCTATCCGGACGGCAGGATAGGGGAGCAGGCAAAGCTCCATATTACACCGACAGAGGTACATGAATGGAATATGTCCCAGGGAGACGGCCTCAGTGTCTTTGATACAGATAAAGGGCGCATTGCAGTCCTTACCTGCTATGATATTGAGTTTCCTGAAATCGTCAGGATGGCGAAAGCGAAAGGTGCGGATGTGATTTTCTGTCCTTCCTGCACAGATGACCGCCATGGCTTCCACCGTGTCCGCTATACCAGCCATGCAAGGGCGATTGAAAACCAGGTATATGTAGTTGTGACTGGCACTGTCGGATCTCTTCCTACAGTTGACTTCATGCGCGCCAACTTCGGGCAGGCCGCAGTGCTGACGCCTAATGATATTCCGTTTCCGCCTAAGGGTATCATGGCTGAAGGCGAGCTTAATAATGACATGATCGTAACTGCTGACCTTGATTTGAGCCTGCTTTATGAAGTGAGGGAAAGAGGTTCAGTGACAACCTGGCGCGACAGGCGCAGTGACCTGTATACAGACTGGGAAAATACCGGGATAGAAGGCTGAGAGTATGGAATACGAAAGCCGTTTCTATGTTCGAGATGGTGAAAAGATGCTGCAGGCGGCAGTCAGGAACTATCAAAGAAAAGATTTTCCTGAGCTGATCAGTGTCCAGGCGGAATGCTTTCCGCCTCCTTTTCCAGAAGAACTGTGGTGGAACAGGGAACAGCTGGAAAACCATGTTTCTCTCTTTCCGGAAGGTGCGCTCTGCATAGAGGTTGATGGCGAGCTTGCCGGCTCAATGACAGGGCTTCTCGTGCAGTTCGACCCTTCTTCACCTTCCCACACATGGGAAGAAGTGACAGACGGAGGGTATATCCGCAATCATGACCCGAATGGAAATACTTTATATATCGTGGATATCAGCATCCGGCCAAAATACCGTAAGCTCGGCCTGGGCAAGATTCTGATGCAGGCTATGTATCATACGGTCATTGGCCTTGGGCTGGAGCGGCTGCTTGGGGGAGGGCGCATGCCGGGCTATATTAAGCATGCAGCGCTCATGAGCCCTGAAGAATATGTCCGGAAGGTTACAGCAGGAGAACTGAAGGACCCGGTCCTTTCATTTCTCCTGGGATGCGGGCGGGTCCCGATTGCTCTGGTGTCCGGTTACCTGGAGGACGGGGAGTCCTTGAATTATGCCTGCCTGATGGAATGGAGAAATCCTTTTAAACAGGAGAATTAATAAACTATTTTTGGAGTGTGTGTCAGATGGAGTATATCCGCATTACAAGCATTGAGGATCCATTATTTGTCAAGATGCATAATTTAATGAAGGACGTTTTCCCTCCGGAAGAGGTGCTGGAATATGAATTGTGGAAAGAACCGCTCGAGGATCCCGGCATCAGGGTGTTTATTGCCCTTGAAGACGGCGAAGCCGTAGGCGCAACAGAATACCGCTATTATCCTGACTGGAATATCGCCATGACTGATTTTACCATCATCGGCAAGCCGGGCCTGAGCATCGGGCGCTTTCTTGCAGTTAACAGGCAGAAAGACCTTGAAGGGCTTGCAAGGGAAAATGGCAAAGAGCTTTTTGGGATGTTTGCAGAAATTTATGACCCTTATCAGGCCGGCAGCCATGAGTTTGGCGGAGTGAAGGCGATGAATCCGTTTGTCCGCCGGGAAGTGCTCTCACATCTGGGCTACAGACGTCTGAGTTTTGAATATGTACACCCATCATGGAAGAATGACGGTGAAGCGGTGAAAGGTCTTGACCTATGCTTCATGCCGGCAAATGAAGAAACGCAGGAAATACCTGCAGCCCTTGCTGCAGATTTTCTTGAAACTTATTACAGCGTCCTTTCCAACAAGCCTGCCGAATGGCTCGCAATGGTTGAAGGATTGAAGAATAAAGAAACAATCGAACTGCAGCCATTGTAAAAGCAGCACTAAAAAATAGAGAAAGCCCGCGGCAGCGGGCTTTTTTCAATTGCTGGTGACAGGCACCTATACCACTCCTATACCACTTCCAAAAAGATTTCTGCACTTACCTCAACATCCATTTTCAATCAGATACTAGGTTTCCTCAGCTGTTCTGAGCCATTCGGAGCAATTCATGGGCACGTTCACCTGCAAGTTCGGCGAGCACTTCCCAGATCTCATCACGGAGCAGATCCAGTTCTATGATTTTCTTCGCAAGTTCGGCTGCTTCTCTTTCCATCAATTTCCCCTCCGGTTCAACTTTTGTCCAGACCCTTTTCTCTTTGCAGTTTCTTATATTCTCCCTCAAGTTCTGTCAGCGTCAATGATTTTACATAAGAATCGAGCAAACCGCCTTTAACGAGCAACTGAATGAAATACTTCTTCTTTTTCTCAACAGCCTCGCGAAGAAATGGCACCGGCCCTCATCCTTTCTTTCGTTTTTTATAGTGTAGAAAAAAACAGGAGAAATTTCATTTGCTTTGTAAGAAAATCTTCCTGTTTTTTCATAAATGGGTTAATTAATGTCAGATTTTCTTACATAACTCTGTGAAAATCTGTTTCTGCATATATATAATGGAACAAAGATAAAGGCATCGGGGTGAGTGTGTGAAAGAAGAACCTTCGTACAAGAACAGAAAAGTCATTTCCATTGGGGTGGTAAGTGAGCTGACAGGATTGAGTGAAAGGCAGATTAGATATTATGAAGAAAGAAGCCTCATTTTTCCCGAAAGAACTGAAAAGGGGAGCAGGAAATATTCCTTCTCAGATGTTGAACAGCTCATTGATATTGCGAACAAAAGAGAAGAAGGGGTCAGAACAGACGAAATCAGGAGCGATTATCTGAAAAAAAATAATACCAAAGATGAGAAACTCCGCGAGCAGATGCTAAAAGGGCAGATCAATGCCCGCTTTGGGATCCGCCGGAAATAATAGTTGTTCACGGCCTAAGAAATTACAACACGAATTCATCCCAAACGGCGTCCTATCCACACATCCTGCCTATGCTTCAAGCATGACCGTGATAAAGACGATTAGGCTGGTGAAAAATAATAAATAGAGTTCTCCTTTATGGGGGAGTTTTTGGGTCCTGTATAAAGCAAATGGCCAGACATGCGTGCAAAAAGGACCCCCGCTCAATACTGGAGCGGGGGTCCCGGGCATTTAGTAGTCTGATAAAATGATATGCTAGTCTCCAACAACCTCGAATTGAGTTACCTTTGGAATGACAGAGGCGAGTTCCTGGTCTGGGTATTTCTTTTCAAGATCATGGATTTCCTTGAATTGGGCGCTTTTTACCCAATTTAAATAGCTTTCCTTCGTATCCCATTCCATATGGACAGTAATGTCACCTGGTCGTTTGCTGTTCTGGAGCAGAAGGAATTTTTTGAAGCCTTCGGACTGATCGACTTTCCGTGAACGGTTATGGTAGATTTCTATTACCTCTGCAGCCTTTTCGGCCGGCACGGTAAAGGTAGAATGGACAATATACAAATTAAGCACTCCAACACTTTTTTGTCTATCATAACATAGGGGAGCCCTGCTTACAATGAAGCAGCAAAGCAACTTTCACCTTCTGCACTGCTCAAAAATGATTGAACAGGGAAAAGGCGTTATAATATAAATAATAAATATATCGCAAGTGAGGTATTCCATGTCTTTTATCAATGGCGGGCTTGTCATGCTTTCCGAAATGCTGGGAAAGCTGCCTCCTTCAGAGAAAAAAATAGCATCCTTCATCCTGGAAAATCCAAAGGAAGCGATCGCATTGACAGCCAGTGAACTGGGCAAGCGGAGCTCCACAAGCAGTGCGGCCGTAATCAGGCTCTGCAAATCGCTTGGGCTGAAAGGCTATCAGGAATTGAAGCTTAGGATTGCCGGTGATCTTCAAAAGACCCACCACCCAGGGTTCCGTGATATTGAGCCGAATGAATCACAGCATTCCATCATTGAGAAAATGTCGAGCAACAGCATCCAGACAATCAGGGAAACTGCCGATCTGCTGAGCACAGAAGAGCTTTCCAAAGCTGTCGAAGCCATCCAGAAGGCGGAGACGGTGCATTTCTTTGGGGTAGGCGCCTCCAGCATCATTGCCCAGGACGCCCAGCAGAAATTCCTCCGCATCAATAAGCATGCTACAGCCTTTGCTGACATCCATATGACTGCCACACTGGTCGCGAATGTTAAGCCCGATGATGTGGTGTTCGGGATATCTTTCTCAGGCAAGACGTTTGAGGTCGCAAAAATATTAGAGCTTGCCAATAAGCGGGGCGCTGTAACAATTTCTCTTACAAAGTACGGAAGCTCCCTCGTTTCAGATCAAGCGGATATCAGGCTGTTCACATCTTCCACGAAAGAGCCAACATTCAGGAGCGGTGCAACTTCCTCGAGGATCGCACAGCTTCATGTTATTGATATTCTTTTCATGTGCGCCGCTTCCAGACAGTATGATGAAAGCGTTGCCTATCTGGATGAAACGAGGAGTGCCATCGATTTTCTGCGGGAGAATGTTAAGTCGAAGCATTTGAAGTAGTTTGGACCGGGTGATCTGCCCGGTCCTTTTTACATTAGAGAAAAGTGCAATCTTTTGCCGCTTCCCAGCCTCCCTAGTAAAATATAAGAATCAAAGCCATATATGGCGGTTAAGGAAGGTAAACGGATGAAAGGATCCAGGTACGAAAATTATGATGGTGTGAAAAACGAGCATGGGTTCAGGGATATGCTGCGCTGGTCGAGGGAGAGGCGGAGGAATAAGAAGGATTTAAAAGTGCAGATTCCTCAGGCTGAAGAGAAGGAAGCAGAGAAGCTTAAGGAAAACAGGGAGTCCATGTCAGTGACTTGGATAGGGCATTCGACCTTTCTTGTACAGATGGGCGGATTGAATATGATCACTGACCCTGTGTGGGCTTTAAGGATGGGGGTGCAAAGGAGGCTGACTGAGCCTGGCCTTCCCATCACTTCTCTGCCTCCCATTGATGTGGTCCTGATATCTCATGGCCACTATGATCATCTTGATTTCCCTGCTATTAAAAAACTTCCGGGTAATCCGGCTTTTTATGTGCCGGCAGGCTTAAAGGGGGCTTTTACCAAGCGCGGCTATAAGAATATCCAAGAGGCCAGCTGGTGGGACAGTTTTGAAGCGGGCACCCTTAAGCTTACCTTTGTCCCTGCGCAGCATTGGACAAGGCGGGGCCTGAATGACACCAATACTTCCCACTGGGGAGGCTGGATCATAGAGAATGCTGAAGATGAACAATCAGTTTATTTTGCTGGGGATACGGGCTATTTCAGGGGATTCAAGGATATAGCGGAAAAGCACAAGCTTGATATTGTCCTGATGCCGATAGGGGCGTATGAACCCGAATGGTTTATGTCTGTTTCCCATATCAATCCCGAGGATGCAGTAAAAGCCTTTCTTGAGCTTAAAGGAGAGCGGTTCATTCCCATGCATTATGGTGCATACCGCCTTGCTGATGATACAGGGCCTGAAGCATTGGAGAGGCTTGAAAAAGAATGGGACAGGCTTGCCTTGCCTAAGGAACAGCTAAAGACCCTGAAGCTCGGCGGGACATTCTGGCCTGGAGAGCAATTGTAAAGTTTATGCTAAAATTGGCTGTCAGAGCTTCTTCCCGGTGCAGAATATATAGGATAAAAAAGAGCGGGGGAAGTCTATCATTGGATAGACATGCCATTTTTTTATTATAATAAAATAGACATAATTCGAGAGAGGACTGAGCTGCGTTGCAAAACAGAGAAGAAAGTCCAGAAATTAAACTGATTGCATTGGACATGGACGGAACATTATTGAATGAAAAAGGCGAAGTATCGGATGGGAACCGCAAAGCTGTAAAGGAAGCCATTGAAGCAGGCATCAAAGTGGTGTTAAGCACTGGCAGGACAAGGCTTACCTGCAGGGATCACGCCGATTCCCTGGAGCTTGACTCCTATCTTGTGACAATCAACGGAGGGGAGATATGGGGACCGGACGGCAGCCTCGTGGAAAGGAATCCGGTATCTGCAGAGCTGATCAGCTGGATGTGGGATTTGTCGAAGAAGCATAAAGCCGGCTTCTGGGCAGTCAACAGCGAGAAGGTGTTCCGAGATGAGATGCCGGAAGATCTGCTGTCAAACGAATGGCTGAAGTTCGGTTTTAACATTGAGGATGATGCCGCAAGGGAAACGGTTCTGCAGACATTGGCAGAACGGGGAGAGCTGGAAATAACGAACAGCGCCCTGACCAATATCGAAGTCAATGCACTGGGAGTCAATAAGGCTAATGGCATTAAGAGGGTCTGCGAACTTCTTGGCTTAACGATGGATCAGGTGATGGCTGTCGGGGACAGCCTGAATGATATTTCAATGATCAGGGAATGCGGCTGGGGTGTGGCGATGGGAAATGCCCAGGATACAGTAAAGGAAGTAGCCGACGCAGTGACCGATGCCAACACTGAAGATGGAGTAGCAGCAGCTATCAGAAAGTTTGCCCTCAAAAAGCAGCTAAGCTAGTTGAATTGAAAAATAAGGCACTCTTTTTGTTAAAAATGCCCGGGATATCTGAGGCGGACACATCATGTGGTACCGTTCAGTTTCCCGGGCATTTTTGTGTTATTCAGCTTTTTTTATATCCGTATATAGTGAAATTTCCACATTTCCTTTTACAGCCCTTGAAATCATACAGGATCCCTCCGCTTTTTGGGCAAGCCGTTCTGCAAGCTGGAGGTCCCGGTCTGACGCGTCCGATTTCAAAATAATCTGGGGGCGGTGAATAATTTCTTTATAAGTTATGACACCGTTAGTAACATCGACTATCCCCGTCGATTCTATCGTTAAGTCCTCTTTTTCGAGCCTGCTTCTCTCCATCATGGCAGCCAGTGTAATGATATAGCATGTCGCGGCTGCACCGAGGAGCATTTCATCCGGATTAGTGCCGACGCCAGGCCCGTCCATTTCCGGCGGGATGGATATTTTTGCAGAGAGCCCCTTTGTTTCAAGTGTTCCAGAATCATTGCGCAATCCTGGCCAGTGGGCTTTTAGTTCAAATCGGTGTTCCGCCATCATGCATCCTCCTGACTAAAAGAGACCAGATCAGCCTCCAATATGGGACATTTCAACTTTTTTCCGAGTAGTGCCGCTGCTTTTCAGCGCATCCCTCGTCTCTGAATACCGGTCATCCCTGGCATTCCAGATACCAGTGATGATGCTTTCAAGTTCATCATCGGTTTTTCCGGCGCGGAGCGGCTCTTTGAGATTATGCCCGGCCGAAGAAAACAGGCATGTATACAGTTTGCCTTCAGCAGAAAGCCGGGCTCTGTTGCATGATGAGCAAAAAGCATCTGTGACGGAAGAGATGATCCCAAATTCAGATTCTGAGCCTTCATATACATATCTTTTTGCAACTTCCCCTGGATAATTCGGCGGGGCAGGATAGAAGGGCAGGACTTCCGCTATATCGCGGAGGATATCTTTCTTTGTATAAACGGTATTCATATTCCACTGGTTTGTGTTGCCGACATCCATGAATTCAATGAATCTAAGAGCATGGCCCTTTTCTTTGAAAAATTTGGCCATTGGGATAACATGATGATCATTGACGCCTTTTTGGACAACCATGTTAATTTTTACTTTCAAGCCGGCTTCAGCTGCTGCGTCAATTCCTTTCAGCACTTGCTCAACTTTGATTCCGCGGCCGTTTATTTTTCCGAACAGCTCATCATCCAGTGAATCGAGGCTTATGGAAACCCTGCGCAATCCTGCAGATTTCAGTTCTTTTGCATAGCGGGGCAGCAGTATTCCATTCGTCGTCATGGCTATATCATCAACCCCGGGGATGCTTGACAATTTCTCAACAAGCTGGGGGAGATCTTTGCGCATTAAAGGCTCACCCCCGGTGAGCCTGAATTTTTGGATTCCAAATGCCTTCGCAAATACGGACGCAAGCTTCTCTATTTCCTCAAACGAAAGGAGCTGGTCCTTCGGCATGAAGGCATATCCGGGGCCAAAAATTTCCGCCGGCATGCAGTAGGTGCAGCGCAGATTGCATTTATCGGTAACGGAGATGCGCAGATCCCGCAGACTTCTGTCTAGTTTATCTATGAGCATGGGATGGCCTCCTTTAAATTTCTGTTATCCGTTCCGGGCAGGAGTATACGTTAAAAGAATTTCCCCTGATAAATCCTGCTGCAGTAATGTTCAAATCTTCCGCAAGGTCAATCGCAAGGCCGGTCGGGGCAGACTTGGACAATAAGATGCCGACCCCGATTTTGGCGGCCTTCAGAAGCACTTCTGAAGAAATCCTTCCGCTGAACGCAATCGCTTTATCCCGTACAGGTATCTTATTTATTATACAGTATCCCAGAATTTTATCTAAAGCATTATGCCTGCCAATATCTGTACGGCTGATGATCATCCTGTCGCCCTGGAATAAAGCAGCATTGTGGACACCGCCGGTCTGCCGGAAATCAACACTGGCTTCCTGCAGCTGCTTCATTGCTGATAAGCATTCTTCGGCAGTTAATGAAGCTGTTGAAGTGGAGGTCTTTGCTGTCTTCACATCACTGAGGAGATAAAACTGCCGGCTTTTGCCGCAGCAGGAGCCGATGAATCTTTTTGAATGGGACGGCTTTAAGGCCGGAGTATAACTGCTTACCTCGGCATAAGCAAAGCCCTTGCTGCTGTCTACCTGGAGGCTTGTCAGCTCTCTGCTGCTGCGTATGACTCCTTCAGAAGCAAGGAATCCGACCGCAAGCTCTTCCAGCCCGTCCGGGGAACAAACCATTGTGGCGAATTCCTCGCCATTTATAAAGATGGTGAGAGGGAATTCCTCTGCTATCAGGTCTGCACCCTCTTTACGCTTTCCATCCTGATATTGGACTATTTTTCTTTCTTTGCTTATATTCATCCTTTTCACCCGTTCTCTTGAATTACCACAAATATTAGCACATATATGAGAGAAAGCAAGAAATTAAGCCGTGGTATATCAATGCTGTTTATCCAGCGCAGAATACAGGGCATTGCCTTGCCCAGTCTCTAAAACGCATCTAAATATTACGACTATTCTGTTTGGAGGGAAGTAATAAAGGGAATATAGCAATGCTTGTTATGAAAGGGTTTTCTAATTGGAGGAGGGAGATGGAGTGATGGGAAAAACCAAAAACAGGTGGCTGATCGCGGCCTCGGCAGTGGGAATCCATATATCGATCGGGTCTGTATATGCCTGGAGTGTCTTCACAAAGCCGATTGTCAGTAAGTTTGGCTGGGATTTGACAGAGGTCAGCTTTACTTTCAGCCTGGCAATTTTATTCCTGGGCCTTTCAGCTGCATTCCTGGGCCACTTTGTAGAGAAATATGGCCCGCGCAAAGCGGGAATATTGGCTGCCGTTTTTTTCGGAGCAGGAATAACCGGATCAGGACTTGCCATTCAAATGGAATCTTTAATGCTATTATACATCTTTTATGGAGTACTTGGAGGCATTGGGCTGGGTGTGGGCTATATTGCTCCTGTTTCAACTCTCGTAAAGTGGTTTCCTGACCGCCGCGGACTTGCGACCGGGCTTGCCATCATGGGATTTGGATTTGCTGCCCTTATCAGCAGCCCGATCATGCAGAGCCTCATCAATTCCGTGGGGCTTGCCAGCACCTTTTATATCCTTGGGATCTCCTACTTTATCATTATGATCGCTGCCTCTCTCTATTTGGCTCCTCCCAAAGAAGGCTGGGTGCCGAAAGGGTTTGAAGGAAAAGGGGATGGCAAGGGTGAGGGCAGGGAAGATTTATCGCAGCTCACAGCCAATGAGGCAGTGAAAACGAAAAGATTCTACTTTCTCTGGATTATGCTTTTCATCAATGTCACCTGCGGCATAGCCATTATTTCTGCTGCTTCTCCTCTCGCACAGGAAAGCATCGGCCTTACAGCAGCAGCGGCAGCAGCCCTTGTCGGTGTGCTGGGCGCTTTTAATGGATTAGGAAGGATCGGGTGGGCTTCGATCTCTGATTATATCGGCAGGCCCAATACCTATACGCTCTTTTTCCTGATCCAGATCATTGCTTTTCCGCTTGTCACCATGGTTGATAATCCGCTTCTGTTTCAGATCATCCTTGCCATCATCTACACCTGCTATGGCGGAGGCTTTGCCTCCATCCCGGCATATATCGGGGATTTGTTTGGGACAAAACAGCTGGGCGCCATCCACGGATATATTTTAACAGCGTGGGCTGCTGCCGGCCTGGCCGGACCGATGTTCGCTTCTTGGGTAAGGGAAACGACAGGGAGCTATTCTCAAAGCCTCTATGTTTTCACAGGACTCTTTGCCGTTGCACTTACCGTTTCATTATTGATCCGCCTTGATATTAAAAGGCTAAGGGAAAAGAAAGAAAACAAAAAGTCAGTAGCCGTCTAGCAGCGGCGGTTTAATGACGCCAGTTTGGCCGCCATAACAGTTAATCGCTGTTTATGGCGGCTATTTTACGTTTGCCGGCGATGAAAATTCAGATTCTTCCAGAAAGTGGTGTGAAATTGTATTTGCCCGCAGATTCATTTGGAGCTGGAATATTTCAAGCTGAATAAAGCCGATGAATTTTACTCATCGGCTTTAACAATGCAGATATGGGGGAGCTGGCTTTTGAATACGCCGCTTCAATTCCCCAGAGAGATTCCTGAACCGGGAGATGATTTTTCTGGCCTTTCAGCCGGCTGGTCATTATACAGCAGACCTGCCGGCAAAAAAGACTAAACGCCTGGTTCAGACTCTTTCCCCATTGATATAAGTTTCCTCCACGGAGGAACGCAAGTCAAAAGGATCCCCGCTCCAGATGACAAAGTCGGCGTCCTTGCCAGGTTCGAGCGATCCGACACGATCTTCGACTCCTAGATGCCTTGCCGCATTAATCGTAATAGCTTCAAGTGCCTGCTCTTCACTCAGGCCGTTTTTGACAGCCAGAATCGCGCTTGTCATAAGATGCTCGATACCTACGACAGGGTGGTCAGTGGTAAGGGAAAATGCTATTCCCTCTTTTGCAAGGGCAGGAAGGGTATGCCAGCCTTTATCGGCAAGCTCCACTTTGGAGCGGGAAGACATCGTCGGGCCGACGGAAACCCGGACTTCATGCTTGGCAATGAATGGGGCAATCAGATGGCCTTCTGTGCAATGCTCAATGGTCAGATCAAAGCCGAACTCCCTTTTCAGCCTTAAGATGGTTATAATGTCATCGGCCCGGTGCGCATGGACGCGAAGCGGGATTTCTTTATTAAGCACCTTAGCAATGTTCTCAAGTTCCAGTTTCCTGTCTGCTTTTCCGGCTTTACGGTTTTCGATGTAGCTTTGTGCCTCAATGAATTTTTCGCGCAGAATCGCGGCAACCCCCATCCTGGTAGTCGGCATGATGCCTTTTCCGCCATGGAATCTTTTCGGGTTTTCTCCGGTTGCCGCTTTCAGGCCGGAAGGGTTTCTGATAACCATTTCATCAATGATTTGCCCGGCTGTTTTCAGGACGATCATCTCTCCGCCAATGACATTGGCGCTGCCCGGCATTACCTGAACCGTAGTGATCCCAAAGCGCCTTGCATCCTCAAAGCCTTTCTCCATCGGGTTGATCCCATCGATGGCCCTTACCTGGGCAGTGGCAGCCGCACTTGTTTCATTGAAATCCTGACCCTCTTTACCCACACCTTCTTCATGCACACCGAGATGAGTATGTACGTCAATCAAACCAGGCGTGACAATTTTGCCTGCTGCATCAATGACTGTATATTCTTCCCCGATTTCAAGTTCTTCTCCTAATCTTTGAATTTTCCCGTCCTGAATAAGAAGATTGGCATTTTCGTATTTTTTCCCTGTTCCATCGAAAATTTTTGCATTTGTAATCGCTAACATGATTTTTTCGCTCCTTTTTTAATAAAAAATGTTGATTTCTGAAAATTCTTTTTCTATAATTACCCTTAATTCCTTTTTTCGATAATAAAATATTTTTTAAATATTGTAAATGGTACATATATTGAATTTGCATTTCCGTTTTTGTTACTTATATTAAAATCTCTTACCGAAAGGAGGTAATTTATGAAATACGAAATTGATGAGCTGGACAGGGGTATTATCAAGCTGCTCTCCAAAGACGGAAGAATGTCATTTACAGAGATTGCCGGCAAAATGAATGTGACCGAAAAAACAGTCAGGCTGCGATACAAAAATCTGATAGACAATCACATCCTTGAAGTGGTCGGGGTAGTGAACCCAATCGCCCTTGGATTAAAGGCAGGCGCGATCATTCAGCTGAAAGTAAGGCCGCAGAGCATACATAAAGTGATTGACGAACTGAAAACCTTCCGGGAAATCAGGTATGTCACCTTGACATCCGGACAATATTCGCTTCTGGTCCAGATTGCTGTGCCGAGCCAGGATGAAATAACAGATCTGCTGCTCAGGCTGAATGGCCTGGAGGATATCACAGAAGTGAACAGCATTGTCCAGCTTGAAGTGTTTAAAAATACCTTTGAATTCATTTAAAAGCCAAATAGATTAGGAGAGATATTATGCTGGAGATCTTAAAAAAATTGACGTCCCTATCCGGTCCATGCGGGTACGAGCATTCTGTGTCCTATTTTTTAAAAGAATACCTTGAAGATAAAACGGATTCCGTCACCATTGATCCGATCGGCAATGTGATTGCCCGGAAAAAAGGGGACAAACCGGGTCCGACGATTGTTTTGACAGCACATATCGATGAAGTGGGATTCATCATCAAAAAAATTGAACAAAACGGCCTTCTCCGCTTCGAGAAGCTTGGCGGCAATGATGACCGCATCATGCTTGCCCAGCCTGTCCGGGTGATGGGAAGCAAAGGGGAAGTGAGCGGTGTGATCGGCACGATTTCTGCTCACTATGCTAAATTTGACGACCCTGGGAAGGTAAGGAAGCATACGCAGATGTACATTGACATTGGCGCTTCTTCCCCTGAGGAAGCAGCTGAAATGGGAGTCGGGATCGGCACGCCGGTAACCTGGGGAACCGAATTTCAGGTATTTGGGCCGGAAAAAAAACAGCGGGTGCGCTCCAAGGCGCTGGATGACAGGGCAGGCTGCGCTGTATTGCTGGAATCTCTGGAAGAGGTCAAGGACGGTTCCTTTGCCGGTGAGCTTATTTTCCTTTTTGCTGTCCAGGAGGAAGTCGGGCTCAGGGGGGCAAAAACAGCTTCTGAGCATCTGCAGGCTGACGCGGCTATAGCAGTTGATACTACCGCAGTCAGCGATACGCCGGAAGAAACAATGGACGGAAGCCTCGGACTTGGAAGAGGCACTGGCATCAAGGTCATGGATTTCAGCCTGATTGTACATAAGACGGTGAAAGACCTGTTAGTAAGACTGGCTGAAGAAAACAGGATTCCGTACCAGCTTGAAGTATTTCCGGGCATAGGAACAGATGGAGGAGCAGTCAATTATGCCAATAAGGGAATCCCTACTGGCGTCCTTTCCATTCCATCCCGCTATGCGCATTCACCTGTTGAGGTTGCCGATATTGGCGACCTGATTGCAACCAAAGATCTTGTAACAGCATTTATCAGGAATTTGACTGAAGATCAGACCTTCCCTTTTTAAGAGGGAAGGCTGACTTGCCCAAAATCCAGTTTGAAAAGACTGAAAAATTAAAATAATGAATGATTATTCATTTAGGGGGATATTTAATGAAAATCTTTATTTCGGCAGACATGGAAGGCATCTCAGGAGTAGCGACAAACCAGCAGCTAAAAACAAACTCAGAATACCAGCGGTTCAGGAAGCTGATGACAGCCGATGTGAATGCAGCAATCGAAGGAGCTTTCAATGGAGGGGCAGAGGAAGTGGTCGTGGCAGATGGCCATGGCAATATGTCTAATATCATTATTGAAGAAATGGATCCGCGTGCCCGTCTTGTTTCCGGGAACAACAGGGTCATGTGCCAGCTGGAAGGCCTGGATGATACGTTCAGCGGAATCATGTTCGTCGGCCACCATGGCAGGGAAGGCGGTTCTGATCTGACTGTCATTTCCCATACACTTGCTGGCATTTGTGTGAACGAAATGAAAATTAACGGAAAAATCGTCGGTGAAACAGAAATGAACACAATGGTGGCAGGAGCATTCGGCGTCCCGGCAATCTTTGTTTCCGGTGATGACGCTTATGTAAAAGAAGTGCAGGAAACACTTCCGCATGTAGAGGGAGCCGTAACGAAAAGGGCGGTTGACAGATTCGCTGCCGAATTGATCCACCCTGAAAAAGCAAGGGAAGAAATCAGGGCCAAGGCTGAGGCTGCCGTCAAAAAGGCAAAAGACCAGCAGGCGGTTAAAACGGAAGGGCCGGTAACATTCGAAATCGAAATGAAGGGCCCGCAGCAGGCGAAAATGACAACGACCCTTCCAACAGTTGAACTGATCGGGCCAAAGAGAATCAAATTCACATGCGATGATATGGTAACAGCCTATAAGCATATGTGGGGCTGCGTCATCATTGCCATGACTGCGACAAACGGAGTCCTTGGCCAGGTGAACGCTTAAAAAGAAAGAGGAGCAGTTCTATTGCTCCTTCAAAGCTGCGGAGGTGAGCAAATGTACATAGTCAAACGATTCCTCATCATGCTCTTAACCATTTGGGTAATCGCTACACTGACATTCGTCATAATGAAATTCATACCCGGGGATCCATTTGCTTCAGACGGCGATGTGCTGCCTGAGGAAGTTCTCCAGAATATCAGGGCCAAATACAATCTGGATGAACCGCTGCCTGTACAATATGCGCTGTTCATGAAAAATCTTGCGTCAGGCGACCTTGGGCCGTCCATCCAGTCGGAAACGAGGAGCGTCAATTCAATCATCGCAGAAGGAGCGCCGGCTTCAGCACTCCTGGGTATCCAGTCCATCACAATCGCTTTGATATTCGGGCTTTCGCTGGGGATCATAGCGGCACTGAATCATAACAGGTTCATCGATTATGCGAGCATGATGGTTGCCATCATCGGCATCTCTGTCCCAAGCTTCATCCTGGCGCCTCTCCTGATTAAATATTTTGCGGTGGATTGGAGGCTGCTGCCTGTTGCTTCATGGGGAACATGGCAGCATACAATCCTGCCTTCACTCGCACTGGCTGCGACCCCGCTTGCAGTCATCGCAAGGTTCATGCGTTCGAGCATGCTTGAGGTCATGAACCAGAACTATATAAAGACCGCCAATGCAAAGGGCCTTTCCACGTTCCAGCTTGTACTCAAGCATGGGATCCGGAATGCCATCATGCCGGTCGTATCCTTTATCGGCCCATTATTTGTTGCGCTGATCACCGGTACCTTTGTTATTGAAAAAATCTTTGCCATACCTGGAATCGGCCGCTATTTCGTTGACAGCATCTTCAACAGGGATTATCCCGTTATCTTGGGCACAACGATTTTCTTCAGCGCCATTCTTGTCATCACCCTGTTTTTAATTGATATATCCTACAGGCTGATCGACCCACGAATAAAACTATCGAGCGGAGGGGAATAAACATGCAGCCGAAACAATCAGAAGAACTCCTGTTCAGGCCTGTATCGCCCGATAAAAAGAGCCTTGATGAAATCCAGAGGCCGTCCCTGAGCGTCTGGAAGGAAACGGCACTGAATATTGTAAGAAACAAATTGGCACTTCTTGGCTTCAGCCTCCTTTTGGTGATCATCCTCCTTGCGGCTTTCGGGCCGTCATTTGTAACGTACAGCCCTTCTGACCAGGATCTGACTAAAGGCAATCTTGCCCCATCTTCAGAGCATTGGTTCGGAACCGATGACCTTGGGAGGGATATGTGGACGCGAACCTGGTACGGAGCAAGGGTGTCCTTGACAATCGGTTTTGCCGCAGCCATCATCGATCTGATCCTCGGTGTAGCGGTAGGCGGGATCAGCGGCTATATGGCCGGGAGAGGGAAGTTCGGAGACCGGGTGGACAGCCTGCTTATGAGGCTGGTCGAGATTCTTTACGGCATCCCTTATCTGCTCGTCGTCATCCTGCTTATGGTCATCATGGAACCGGGCGTCACCACCATCATCATTGCCCTGTCTGTCACAGGCTGGGTCGGGATGGCCCGGATCATCAGGGGTCAGATCCTTCAGCTGAAGTCACAGGAATATGTCATGGCAGCAGAAAAATTGGGGACCTCCCACGGGAAAATCATCATGCGCCATCTGCTGCCGAATACGATGGGCATCATAATCGTTAACCTGACATTTACCATCCCGCAGGCCATCTTTGCCGAATCTTTTCTCAGCTTCCTGGGATTGGGTGTTCAAGCCCCATTTGCAAGCTGGGGGACAATGGCCAATGATGCATTGGGCGTCATACTGAGCGGGCAGTGGTGGAGGCTGTTTTTCCCAGGGCTGTTGATATCATTGACAATGTTTGCATTCAATGCATTCGGTGACGGACTTCAGGACGCGCTGGATCCAAGAGTACGGAAATAGGAGGCATGACAGATGAGCCATTTACTGGAGGTAAAAAACCTCGAAGTGAACTTCAAGACATACGGAGGGGAGGTAAAGGCAGTCCGGGACGTTTCCTTTCATATCGATAAAGGCGAGGTACTGGCAATCGTAGGAGAAAGCGGAAGCGGAAAGAGCGTAACTGTCCAGACGATCATGGGGCTGATCCCCACTCCTCCCGGAAAAGTAAAAAATGGGCGAGTACTTTTTCAGGATAAGGATTTGCTGAAAATCTCTAAAAGGGAAATGCAGAAAATCAAAGGCTCGAAGATCAGCATGGTCTTCCAGGACCCAATGACTTCCTTAAATCCGACAATGAAAATAGGCAAGCAGATAGAAGAAGGTCTTCTCATCCATCAAAAGCTGGGAAAAACAGAAGCAAAAGAAAAGGCAGTCGAGATGATCAAACTCGTCGGCATCCCCAATCCTGAAGAGCGGTACAGCCAGTATCCGCATGAATTCAGCGGGGGGATGAGGCAGCGTGCCATGATAGCCATTGCACTTGCCTGCAATCCGGAGCTTTTGATCGCAGATGAGCCGACCACAGCTCTTGATGTAACGATTCAGGCGCAGGTGCTGGATCTGATGAAGGACCTGCAGAAAAAAACAAATACTTCTATTATATTAATCACGCATGATTTGGGAGTGGTTGCTGAAACCGCCCAGCGCGTAATCGTCATGTATGCCGGGATGATGATCGAGAGCGGGACTGTCGCCGAAATTTTCGAGAACCCGAAGCATCCATACACCTGGGGACTTCTTGAATCGATTCCGGACACAGACTCTCCTGAAAAGAAAAGGCTCGTGCCGATTGAAGGCTCCCCGCCGGATTTATTTTCACCTCCGAAGGGATGTCCTTTTGCACCGAGATGCAAATATGCAATGGAAATCTGCCTGCAGGAAATGCCTCCAGCATTTGGAGAAGAAAATGGGCACCAGGCCAAATGCTGGCTGAATGATCCAAGGGCCCCTAAGGCCGAAGACTTCGTTGCAGCAGGGAGGGAATTGAATGGCTGAAACACTTTTAGAAATAGAAGCTATGAAAAAATACTTCAAAATAAAAAAAGACCAGACAGTCAAGTCAGTCGATGACATCACGATCTCTATAAAAAAAGGCGAAACCTTCGGCCTTGTCGGTGAAAGCGGAAGCGGGAAATCAACACTTGGCAAAACCATTGTCGGACTCCAGAAGCCGACAGAGGGGAAGATCATTTATAACGGCAGGGACGTAGAATCTCTTGATAAAAAGGAGATGAAGGCGGTCAACAGGGAAATGCAGATTATTTTCCAGGATCCCCATGCTTCCCTTAATCCGCGGATGAGAGTCGGCGATATTATCGCTGAAGGCATGGATGCCCACGGACTGGCCAGGGGAAAAGAGCGGCAGGAAAAGATTTATGACCTTCTTGAGAGGGTTGGGCTGCGGCCGGAGCATGTCAAACGCTATCCTCATGAATTCAGCGGCGGCCAGCGCCAGCGCATCGGCATCGCCCGGGCGCTCGCTGTCGATCCAAAATTCATTGTTGCCGATGAACCGATCTCGGCGCTTGATGTCAGCATCCAGGCACAGGTCATCAATCTCCTGGAGGACCTGAAAAAGGAGCAGGGACTGACATATCTATTCATTGCCCATGACCTGGGGATGGTCAAGCATATCAGCGACCGGATCGGTGTTATGTATCTTGGCAAAATGATGGAGCTGGCCGAGAGCCGCGAGCTTTTTGCCGAACCGCTCCATCCATACACACAGGCTCTTCTTTCGGCAATCCCGGTGGCAAACCCTGCCGCTGCAAAGAGGGAGCGCATCACACTTCAGGGTGATCCTCCAAGTCCGGTTAATCCGCCGAGCGGGTGCCGGTTCAGGACACGCTGTCCCCATGCAATGGACATTTGTGCCAAAAAAGTGCCGGAATGGAAGGAAGTAAAGCCTGGCCACTGGACAGCCTGCCACTTGTACAACATTTGATCTTCACCTCTTAGCGGGATTGAGAGAGGATAAGATAAATAAATTAGATGAGAGGGGAATGGAATATGAAGAAATGGCTATCAGGCGTTGCCGCAGCCCTTTTTGTCTCTTCAGCTTTAGCGGGCTGCAGCGGCGATGAAGGAGCTTCCGGCAGCGGAAGCGGGGAAGATGTTAAACAGGAAATCGTATTGAATGCAATGAGCGAGCCGCCAGATTTGGATCCGGCTCTTGCAACAGATACAACATCAGGCTGGATCCTGGATCATATTTTTGAAGGCCTTTATACAAAAGACAAGGATGGCAAGCCGGTACTTGGCACAGCGAAGGACGCCCAAGTGTCTGATGATGGAAAAACATACACTTTCACCCTGCGTGATGATGCGAAATGGTCTGACGGGACACCAGTAACAGCCGGTGATTTCGAATACGCATGGAAACGCGTCCTCAATCCTGACACAGGCAGTTCCTTTGCCTTTTATCTTTATTATCTTAAAGGTGCAGAGGACTATAATAAAGGAAATGGAAGCGCAGAAGAAGTCGGCGTCACAGCTAAGGATGACAAAACACTTGTCGTAGAGCTGAATGCACCGCTGGGATATTTCAATGAGCTGCTGACAATGTGGACTTTCTATCCGGTCAAGCAAGAGCTTGCTGAAGGAAACAAAAATTGGGCTGCCGATGCTGATGGATATGTGAGCAACGGACCGTTCAAATTTACTTCATGGAAGCATGACAGCGAAGCCGTCGCAGAAAAGAACGAGAACTATTGGGATAACAAGACGGTAAGTCTTGAGAAGGTTACCTGGAAAATGGTCAATGATGCAACCACATACTATCAGATGTATAAAACTGGTGAACTTGATTTGATCCAGACACTTCCGACAGATGCACTTGCCCAGGAAAAAGAAAACGAGGAATACCAGGAAGTCCCTTATTTCGGAACATATATGTATATGTTCAATGTAGAAAAAGAGCCATTCACCAATGCTAAAGTCCGCCGTGCTTTTGCCATGGCCATAAACCGTGAAGCTATCTCGGAGAATATCACAAAAGCAGGCGAGACTCCGGCCTATGCTTTCGTGCCGCCTGGTGTTGATACACCTGACGGAGATTTCCGTGAAGCCGGCGGAGAATATTTCGACGAAAATGCAGATGAAGCGAAAAAGCTTCTTGAAGAAGGAATGAAAGAAGAAGGCTGGACAACCCTTCCTGAAGTAACTCTTCTTTACAACACAGCTGAAAACCATAAGAAAATTGGTGAAGCTGTACAGGAAATGGTCAAAAAGAATCTCGGCGTTAACATCAAGCTGGCCAACCAGGAATGGAAGACATACCTTGATACGACGAAGCAGCATAATTTCCAAATGGCCCGCATGGGCTGGATCGGCGTCCTTCTTGATCCTGTTGTCATCCTCGACTATTACCTGGGAGACAGTCCTAACAACCGTACACAATGGGTCAACGAAGAATACGATTCTCTGATTGCCCAGGCAAAAGTGGAGCAGGATGAAGCCAGGCGCTACCAGCTTCTGCATGATGCTGAAAAAATCCTGATGGAAGAAATGCCATTTATGCCGGTATATCATTACACAAATACGTACCTGACATCACCTAAATTTGAAGGAGTCGTATATCCGTTCAACCGTTATCCGGCTCTCAAGTGGACAAAGAAAGTTTCAGAATAAAGGGGGAAGGCGGGTGCTGCCAGCTTCTGCCGTTCCTGCTATAATGATAGAAAAACTGTCTGGGGGACATCTTATGAAATGGAAGATAACAGGTTTTCTGCTGATAGCCTGCATTTGGATCAGTATACGGGTGACGGGAATCCTGCCCCTGCTGGACTGGATCAATCTGTCATTCATCGCAGGAATAGCGGGGCTTTCTGCAGCTGTCATCATCATCATCTTTAAAACTGGTTTTCTATCACTGTTCTTCAGTGGGTTCCGGGCAATTGGAACTGGCCTGTTCCCTCGGTCAAATGCAATGGAAAGGACTGACAGCATGGTCAGCAGCGACTATAATTGGCAGGAATTCAAGGCTGGTGCAACATCTGTAATGCTTAATGCCTTTCTGGTTGCCGGACTGAGCTCGATGGCTGTTTCCCTTGTGGGATTGTGCTTTTATTAGAAAAGAGTAGAAGGAGGCTCCTGCGGGGGCCTTCTTTTCTTATTTTTTCAGAGAGATATATGTATAATAAAGGATGGAAAAAGGAAGGAAGAGTATTATGGCCATAACTTTAACTATGCTCCTGATGGGCATGCTGCTGGGATTTATCGGGGCCGGCGGGGCCGGCTTTATCATTGCCATCCTGACGCTGGTGTTCGATGTGCCGATCCATATCGCCTTAGGGACCTCTTTGACAGCCATGATTTTTACAAGCCTGTCCGGGGCATACAGCCATTACAGGGAAGGAAATATGGCTGTTAAGGCGGGGCTCGTGACCGGGATAGCAGGTGCATTTGGTGCATACGGGGGATCGCAGCTTGCTGCCGGAATCCCGACAGAATCGCTCCACTGGCTGACCGCAGGCATGCTGTTCCTGTCCTCCATCTTGCTGATGGTCAGATTGTACATATCAAGGAATCTCACTGACCAGGAAGCCCGGAGAGACAAGCTGTCTGTGCAGCTGGCGGGAAAAGCTATCATCCTTGGTCTTATAACCGGCGTATTATCGGGAACATTCGGGATTGGATCCACACCGTTCATCCAGCTTGGTTTACTGATCATGCTCGGCCTTACCATCAGGCAGTCGATAGGCACAACTATGCTTGTTATACTGCCTATCGCGGCAGGAGGGGGCCTCGGGTATCAGTCCGAAGGCTATCTGGATTATCTGCTGCTTCTGCAAGTGCTTCTCGGCACCATGACGGGCGCTTATATTGGTGCAAAATTTACAGGCTATGCCCCTAAAAATGTATTAAAAGCATCCATGATATTGACACCTGCCGCCGCCGGGCTGCTGCTGCTCTTTCCGCAGTAGCGGCCTGTTGTATTTTTTATGGCTTTTTTTGGGGATGGTGCTGTAATAAAATGGAATGGAAAGGAGGAGTGTTATTTGAGAAAAGAACGTGCTGAGTCAACGGAATTGAGGATTTTGAAATCTCTTGGCGCCAGGGTCCAGCTAGCTACCCCGGACGCAAAACAGCTTGATATATTGCTGAAGGGCTGGAAGGGAGAAGAGGAGTTTGACCGGTGGGTCAATACCATTGTGGAGGATTGGCATATTTTAAATGATCTCTTGCTTTCCCATCAAGGTACGATTTTTCAAGTCGACTCTTTAATTTTTTCCGGTACAGCGCTTTACCTGTTCGAAATTAAAAACTACCAGGGTGACTTTTATATTCAGGGTGATGCCTGGTACACTTTTTCCGGCAATGAAATTAAGAATCCGATTCTTCAGCTGAAGCGCACAGAAAACCTTATGAGGCAGCTTTTGAAGGAACATGGATTTGACGTAAGAATTGAAGCAAATTTAATTTTTGTAAATCCGGAATTCTGCCTCCTCCAGGCCCCAAAGAATCTCCCCATCATCCTGCCCGGCCAAATGAACCGCTTCCGTGAAAAACTCCTGAACCAAACCTCACCTATAAAACATTCATACTCTAATTTAGCCAAGAAGCTTGTATCCCTTCATATGAAGGAAGACCCTTTTCCGAGAAACTACCATTATTCCTATGAAAAACTTCAAAAAGGCTTAATCTGCCCGCATTGCCGGGGATTCTATCAGCAAATTCATCATTCATTTTTGCTTTGCGGTATCTGCGGGGAGAGGCAGACTCTTGAGGATGCAGTGTTAGGGGCTGTGGAGGAGATTAGGCTGCTTTTTCCTGGGAGGACGATCACCACTCCTTTGCTTATTGATTGGTGTAGGATTATTAAGGATAGAAGAACGATTCAGCGGGTGCTCAAGAAACATTATGATTTCAAAGGGAGAGGGAAGTCTGCGAGATATACGAATCGCGGCAATACTCAGAGTCCCGGCGGGCAGCCAACAGTTTTTAAATTGTAATTCCTTTGAATGTCTAGCAGATCAGGCTGGAATTTGGCCTGGTTTGTATCTGTTGGAGAGCGGGATACATGAGTGAGGATAAATAGGCGGAGTCATGTATCCCAGGGGGAGTGCGGGATACATGAGTGGGATGGAAAAGGAGCAGTCATGTATCCCGGGGGGAGTGCGGGATACATGAGTGGGTCGAAAAAGGAGCAGTCATGTATCCCGGGAGGAGTGCGGGATACATGAGTGAGGATAAATAGGAGCAGTCATGTATCCCGGGGGGAGTGCGGGATACATGAGTGGGATGAAAAGGGAGCAGTCATGTATCCCGGGGGGAGTGCGGGATACATGAGTGAGATGAAAAAGGAGCAGTCATGTATCCCGGGAGGAGTGCGGGATACATGAGTGAGATGAAAAAAGAGCAGTCATGTATCCCGGGAGGAGTGCAGGATACATGAGTGGGATGGAAAAGGAGCAGTCATGTATCCAGGGGGGAGTGCGGGATACATGAGTGGGATGAAAAGGGAGCAGTCATGTATCCAGGGGGGAGTGCGGGATACATGAGTGGGATGAAAAGGGAGCAGTCATGTATCCCGGGAGGAGTGCGGGATACATGAGTGGGTCGAAAAAGGAGCAGTCATGTATCCGAGGAAGAGTGTGGGATACATGAGTAAGAAGAAAAAGGAGCAGTCATGTATCCTGGGGGGAGTGCGGGATACATGAGTGGGTCGAAAAAGGAGCAGTCATGTATCCGAGGAAAAGTGTGTGATACATAACCTAGTGCAAAACGACGGAGTCATGCATCCAAAGTTTGAGCGAAAACAAGTATACACCCAGCCTCCACAACTAAAACATTTTTTCACCCGCCCCCTCCGTCCACCTAAAAAAAGAATACAACCCCGCCAGTCTCATATATATAATAGTAAAAACAAACAAGCCCAATACCCTATTAGGGTTAAAATTATATTTCATAAAAGTAAATATGTTATTGAACTAATATTTCAAACCCTCTATAATGAAATTAGAACTAGTACATCAGTGACAGGAGGGCCATAGGAATGAAAGAGAACTTAACCTCGTTAACAACAGAAACCCGCAATGAGCGGACGATGAGCATTGATACAGCTTCACCTTTGGAGATCATCACGATGATGAATGAGGAAGATAAGAAGGTGGCATTAGCGGTCGAACAGGTTCTCCCGGATGTAGAGAAAGCAGTCGGGTTTGTGTTCGAATCCCTGAAAAAGGGCGGCAGGCTCATTTATATCGGGGCTGGGACCAGCGGACGGCTCGGTGTTTTGGATGCGGTAGAATGCCCGCCTACTTTCAGTACAAATCCGGAAACTGTCCAGGGAATCATGGCCGGCGGCAAAGATGCTTTTGTCAAGGCTGTTGAGGGGGCAGAGGATAAGCCGGAATGGGGCGAACGCGATTTAAAGGAGATTGGCCTGACACAAGATGATACTGTGATCGGGATTGCAGCGAGCGGGCGCACCCCTTATGTGGCAGGAGCGCTTAAGTATGCGAGGCGCATCGGAGCCAGGACGGTTGCACTTTCCTGCAACACCGGCGCCGTCATCAGCAAAGAAGCTGACCACAGCATCGAAGTGATTGTCGGCCCTGAGGCGCTGACAGGCTCTACAAGGCTGAAGGCGGCAACTGCCCATAAAATGATTTTGAACATGGTTTCAACTGCCAGCATGATCTTGTTCGGCAAGGTTTATGAAAACCTCATGGTGGATGTTCATGTCAGCAATCATAAGCTCAAGGAGCGTGCAATCGGCATCATCAGCAAGATAACCGGGGCTGATTATGAACTGGCCAAAAAAGCTCTTGAAGACAGCGGGCTTCAGGCTAAATCTGCGATCGTCATGATCAAAACAGGAAAAAGCAAAGATGAAGCTGAGGAGCTGCTCGATCAAGCCGGCGGATATGTGCGTATGGCAGTGGAGAAAGCCGGCAACTAAATTTATCAGGGGAAGGCGCCATTGTCGGGCCTGCCCTCTGCATATCCTTTTTTGGGGGTGGTCATCAAAAAACAGCTGACAGGGGTTTTTCATAATATAGGCTTGGACTGATACTTTATCCTATTATTCTCTTAAGCTATTTTTTATGCCTTGGATGAAAACGATTCCAATAGTTTGAAAATTTTGTACTGACATCAATGTTAGAAATGGGGGAAATTCAAATGGCTGGCGAAAATACAATTCTTGCTGAGAAAATACTCGAAAAGCTGGGCGGAGCTTCAAATATCGGATCCTATACGCATTGCATGACCCGTCTAAGAGTAACGCCGCTTGATGAGTCATTGGTAGACCAAGCAGGACTGAAAAAAATAGATGGAGTCCTGGGACTGGTTGAAGAAGAAACACTGCAGATTATTCTGGGGCCAGGCAAGGTCAATAAGGTTACAGAAGAGTTTGGAAAATTGCTTGAAGCATCGGGCGAACTCAATCTGAACGATCGGGCAGCAAGCAAAAAGTCCGAAATCAATAAGAAAAACGCAACTCCTTTCAAACTGTTCCTTCGCAAGATTGCGAGCATCTTTATCCCGCTCATCCCGGCACTTGTTGCTTCCGGTCTGATCACGGGTATTTCGAAAGCTGTAATCCAGGCAGGATGGCTTGACGGTGAATCACAGCTTGCCATGATTCTGACTGTGATCGGCTCAGGGCTGTTTGCTTACCTGGGCATTCTGGTTGGTATCAATGCGGCCAAGGAGTTTGGCGGGTCACCTGCACTCGGCGGACTAGCGGGAATATTAATTATCAATCCAGCTGTCGCCGGCATCACTTTGTTCGGTGAAGCACTGGTACCGGGCCGCGGGGGATTGATCGGCGTACTGCTTGCTGCCATTTTCATTGCTTTGGTAGAACAGCGTGTAAGAAAGTTTGTTCCTCAGTCATTAGATATTATCATAACGCCAACGGTTGCTTTGCTTATCACCGGTATTGTGACCTATCTGGTCTTCATGCCTGTAGGCGGCTTTATCTCCGAAGGCATTACAAAAGGCTTGCTGTCTGTTCTTGATATCGGCGGCGTGGTTGCAGGATTTGTCCTTGGGGCTACCTTCCTGCCGCTTGTCGTTACCGGGCTTCACCAGGGTCTGACCCCTGTCCACCTGGAACTGATCAATTCAATCGGCGATGATCCATTATTGCCAATCCTTGCGATGGGCGGCGCCGGCCAGGTTGGTGCAGCATTTGCCATCTACTTCAAAACAAAGAAGAAGCGCCTCAAAAGAGCAATCGGCGGTGCTCTGCCTTCCGGAATGCTTGGTATCGGCGAACCGCTGATCTTTGGTGTAACGCTTCCTCTTGGAAGACCGTTCATTACGGCCTGCCTTGGCGCAGGTGTAGGGGGAGCATTCCAGGCGCATTTCGATATTGCCACTGTTGCAATCGGAGTATCCGGCCTGCCGCTTGCCTTCATTGTTAACGCAGGCGAAATCCTTCTGTACCTTGTAGGACTTGTGATTGCCTATGCAGCAGGATTTGCCTTCACGTATCTGTTCGGCTTTAAAGATGAAATGGCTGGTGAGTTTGATTGATTGGCATTTCCTTTTATCTGAATGATCCTTCTGCTGAAGAGCGGATCAGGGATGCAGGAAGCAAGGGGGTGAAGCGGGGCTTCACCTCGCTTCATATCCCTGAAGAAAAAGGTGAGCTGGCCGCAGCGGCCAAGAGGCTGCTTTCTGCTGCAAAGGAAAGCGGCATTGATGTCTATGCGGATGTTTCCATGAATACACCAGCCCATCTGGGAGTGGCAGACCTTTTTGCATTAAAAGATCTTGGGGTAGCCGGCCTTAGGCTGGATGACTTTTTCGACCATCATCTGATAGTCTCCCTTGCAGAGGAATTCAAAATAGCTGTCAACTCCAGCATTCTTTTTGAAGAAGATCTTAAAAACCTTCTCGGTCTGGGGCTTAAACCTGATAGGCTGATCGGATGGCATAATTTTTACCCGAGACGGGAAACCGGGCTGGCTGAATCTTTTTTTCACGACCAGAACAAGCTGTTTAAAAGCCTGGGCATTCCGCTTGCTGCGTATATTCCATCAAGGGGAGAAAAACGGGGACCGCTTTATGAAGGCCTGCCGACGCTTGAAAAGCACCGTCATGCTGAACCCTTTGCTGCTTATGCGGAGTTGAAGGCTGCGGGAATTGATGATATTTATATCGGCGATCCGGATATTGGGGCAGGGCTGCTGGAGGATCTCCTGGCTTATGAAGAGGATTCTGTTATGCCGCTGAGGGCTGAGAATTGTACACTGCCTGAGGGAATATATGCCACACGGCCCGATCAGGCGAGGGATGCTGTCAGGTTCATGAATACCCGGACAACTGACCCTGTGCCCCCGTTGAATTGCGGAAGGCGTGAAGAGGGAACGGTCACTGTGGATAATGACCGTTACGGACGTTATAAAGGTGAAGTGCAGATAACACTGTCTGACCTTCCGGCAGATGAAAGAGTCAATATAGCCGGCAGAATTATAGAAGAAGATATGCCGCTCCTTTCATTTATAAAGCCCGGACAAAAAATCCGCATTATCCATATTTAAAGCAGAAGCACACTCATCACGGAGTGTGCTTTTTACGGTGTTCCTTAATTGACCAAGCGCCCTCCGCATTTCGTATTGTCCAGCTCCGGGCGTTAGCCCCTCGAGGTCTTAAGCCAAACAGATCAGAAGGTTAAGGAACAACCTTCCGCTCTGTTTGTCTTAAGCTTGAGGCCCGCAGGACGCGGGTCATGCAGACGTTGCCACAGGACGTGGCGTTTTTAGTCTGCGTTCCTTAAATGAGCAAGCGCCCTCCGCATTTCAATCAAGCATTTCCTTTGAAAAAAACCCCCCGGTAGAATATGATATCTTTAATCCTTCCTTGTATCTTTAATGTAACTTTTTTTGTTACAGTTTAAGAATCCGGAAGATATTTCAATGATTTTTAACCAATACTATACTGTGTGCAAAAAAAGGAGGAGCTGTCCATGATTATTATCCATGCCCATATTACGGTTGATCCGGCAAAGCGTGATGTTTTCCTGGAGAAAACGAAAGAGGTAGTCAAAGGATCACAGGCTGAGGAAGGAAATATCAGCTATGATTTATTTGAGAGTGCTGAGAATGAAAATGCATTTGTGATGCTTGAGAAATGGAAGGACAAAGAAGCGGTAAGGCTGCACGGCGAAACTGCCCACTTCCAGAACTATATGCAGGAAATGAAAGAAGTATTGGCAGCGCCGCTGAAGGCAGAACGCTTTGAAGCGGAAGAACTTTAAAACACACCAAGGGAGGACATCAGGTTTATGAAAGAACAATACAAGCAATTTTTTGAGTCATTTACTTTTAAAAGTGGGATTGAAGTTAAGAACAGACTGGTCATGGCACCAATGACAAATTTCTCTTCCAATGAAGATGATACTGTTTCTGATGCTGAGGCTGCATATTATGCCCGCCGGTCAAAAGGACCTGGCATGGTGATTACGGCTTGTACATATGTGACCGAGAATGGAAAAGGCTTCCCTGGGGAGTTTGCCGGCCATAAAGATGAGTATGTCCCAAGCTTGAAGCGGCTTGCGGGAGACATCCAGGCAGGCGGCGCAAAAGCGATCCTGCAGATTTTCCACGGAGGAAGGGAATGCCCTCCTGAGCTCGTTCCGAATGGAGAGATTGTAAGTGCCAGCGCAGTTGCAGGCTCAGGCGAAGGAAAAAAGGAGCCGCGCGCGCTCAGCGGCGAGGAAGTTGAAAGCATTATTAAAGATTTCGGCGAAGCCACAAGACGTGCTATCGAAGCAGGTTATGACGGGGTTGAAATCCATGGAGCGAATGGCTACCTGATTCAGCAATTCTTTTCTCCTCATTCAAACCGCAGGGATGATCAATGGGGAGGCAGCCTGGAAAAGAGGCTTACTTTCCCGCTCGCTGTTGTTGATGTAGTCAAGGAGACTGTTGCGGCACATGCCCAAAAGCCGTTTGCTGTAGGCTACAGATTTTCTCCTGAAGAACCGGAAACACCGGGTATCACGATGGCGGATACACTTGTCCTGATCGATGAGCTGGCAAAAAAAGATCTGGACTATCTCCACGTTTCACTCCAGGACTTCTGGTCAGCGCCGCGCCGCGGAGTCGAGGACACTAGGTCAAGAATCGAGATCATCCAGGAAAGAGTCGGCAGCCTTGTCCCTGTTATCGGCGTTGGTTCTCTTTATACGCCGGAAGAAGTAGAAAAAGCGTTTGGAACAGGCGTCCCTCTCATTGCGCTGGGCCGTGAGCTGATTATTGATCCTGAGTGGGTGCAAAAAGTCGAAGAGGGCAGGGAAGACGAAATCAAAACCAAAATTGATAAAGATGCCCAGCAGGAACTGACTGTTCCAGATCCGCTCTGGCAGGCCATCATTAATACCCCTGGCTGGTTCCCGGGCGTATAACACTTAAAAGGAGTTCGGATAAATGAATGTGAAAATCAACCGCAATGCGGCTAGAGTGCTGAAAAAGATGCTGGAAACAGCAGAAGAAGGCCAGTATATCCGCGTTTTTGTGACAGAGCATCACGGAAACCACGCCCATTATGACATCAAACTCGATACACCTGCAGAGCATGATGAAATTGTATCAACCGACAAGGATATCGACATTCTGCTCGATGCACGGGAAGATTTCCTCGATGGTGTGTGGATCCAATACTTCTTTGTTCCAAAAGAGGAATTTGTCATCTACAATCCCTTAAAAGAAAAGCATCATCATTAAAGAGAAGGCATGATTGCTGCAGCTGCAGCATCATGCTTTTTTTCGGTTGTCATTCCAATTTTTGGTGTAGTACTAACTTTAATGCTTTTCCTGAGCAGAGAAGTACAGATTCTTGTATAATGGAAGTGGTTTTTACGAAATCCGAAATATCTTGAATGGAAGCTGATGAAATGTCCTTTATAGCAATCTTAATTCCGATTTTTCTTATCTTTGGCCTTGGCTATGCCGGCCAGAAAATCTTCAGGCTGGAAACGAAATCCCTGTCCATCGTGGCCATTTACTTAATGACTCCCTTTCTTGCCTTCAGGACGTTCTACGAAACAGAGTTCAATCTTGATTATGCAGTCATGGCCATTTACACTATAGGGCTGGCCCTGGCAATTATTGCGATCGTGTATGCTGCAGCTTATTTTGCAGGATACAGCAGAAAGCGCACTTGCGCTATCATTCTATCCTCAGCATTCATGAATAACGGCAATTATGGAACTCCGCTTGTCCTGTTTGCGTTTGGCCAGGAAGGAATAAAATATGCGGTTGTGCTGATGGTCATCCAGCAGCTGCTGATGTGCACCCTTGGGGTATATTATGCAGCTAAGGGATCTATTGAAAATGCCAGCTTTAAAACGGCTCTTAAGGAGGTCGTAAGGGTGCCGATTGTTTACGGCGCCTTGCTGGGAGCGGCATTGCAGTTTATGAACATTCCTGTCAGCGGGACGCTGATGGAAGCAGTCCGGATGGTAGGAGATGCAGCCATACCGACGGTCATGATCATCCTTGGCATCACGCTCGCCAATATATCAGTAAAAAACCTGGAAATAGGCCCGCTCTCTGTCTCCCTTACCTTGAGAATGGTTATATCTCCTTTGATCGCGCTGGCTTTTACATTCTTCCTGCCTGCGGATACTCTTCTGAAGCAGATCATGATTGTGATGGCGGCCATGCCTTCTGCTGCTAATACGACTATGTATGCCGTTCAATATGGCACAGATCCTGAGCTTGTTTCAAGTGCGACGCTTGCCAGCACTTGCCTGAGCCTCATCACCCTGCCAATCATCCTGTACAGTGTAACTTTTATGCAGTAGAAGATTAGCAGAATCTGTTTACCTCTGTCGAAAATATGAGATAATAGATCTATCAGAGTATTCCTTTTTTTCAGCCTGTTATGGCAAAGGAGTTCTCAGGAGTTCATATTTTACTGACAGGGGAATGAGGGCTGGCATGAAAATCTGGTTTAACCGCTGGTTCACGACGGTGAGCCATTATATCACAATGATTAAGAACAATCCTGACAATAGAAGCTTTACCATATACGGGACCCATCCGGACAAGGATGCACTCTATTTGCAGATATGCGATATCAAAGGGACTGAGCCTGATATATCCGGTGAGGAATATATTTTGTTCTGCCTGGATTTCTGTGCCCGGAACGAGATAGATATTTTCATTCCCCGCAAGGAAAATGTTTTGATTTCACGGAATCTTGCCCGTTTTGAGGAAATAGGCGTCAAGGTGCTTGTCTGCCCGGACCCGATGCTGATGTCCTTCATGGACAATAAGGCGGCCATATACCGGTCAATTGAGGAAAAGACTGCAGCCGGCAAGCAGCTGGTAAGCATTCCTGACTACGAAGTCGTCAATACAGCGGCAGGCTTCAAGGAAGCTTATCATAAGCTTAAGGCTGCAGGCCATAAAGTCTGCTTCAAGCCTGTAATCGGTGAAGGGGCATATGGATTCAGAGTGGTAAAAGATCGTGAAGATTCAATAGCGGAGCTGTTCGGGCAAGGGGTTGGACACCGGATTTCCTTTGCGAATGCCTGCGGAATTTTATCGCAGCAGGAAAGTTTCCCGGACCTGATGGTGCTCGAATATCTGGATGGCCCTGAGTACAGCATCGACTGCCTGGCTGACGGCAACAAGCTGTACACCAGCATTCCAAGGAAAAAAGGGCATGGAAGGGTGAGGGAGCTGGAGGAAAACCTGCTTCTCAGCGGGATAGCCGAAAACCTCCATCGCGAATTCCCGGTTCCATATGTATTCAATGTCCAGGTCAAATATGGGCAAGGTGTGCCAAAGCTGCTGGAAATCAACCCGAGAATGAGCGGAGGGCTTCATATCAGCTGCCTGTCCGGCATCAATTTTCCTTATCTTGCTATCAAACTGCTGTTGAATGAAAAGATCAATCCTGCTCCCCCGAATTTTGGGATAAGGGCAAGCTATCTTGAAAAAGAGGTTATCCTAAGCTGAAAAAGGAGGTGAGATTCTCCTTTTTTATTTTTATTTAGGCTAGTTAAACATTGTTGTTGTTTTTGGACTCATTTTAGCCAGTAATTCAGCTGTGCTGAAATGCGTGTGAAACAGAGTTTCCCACGAATGAGTCCAAAATTAACAAGGTGCACTAATACGCCTTTATAAATAAGAAGAATTACTTTACATACCATACCAGGGTATACTAAAATACAGTTAAGGGGAGGGAATTTAATGGAAAAGGAATTAAATGAATTGCCGTTAGTCCCTGAGGGTGAAAGCTGCGATCATGTGAGCGGGCGGAAGAGCCATCACTTAGAAGTGACAAAGAAAAACCTTGTCACCAGGCTCAACCGGATTGAAGGCCAGATCCGGGGAATCAAAGGCCTGATTGAAAAGGATACGTATTGTGATGATGTTATTACCCAGATCTCAGCCACTCAGTCTGCTTTGAACAGCGTTGCCAAAATCCTGCTCGAGGGACACCTGAAGAGCTGTGTTGTCGAGAGGATCCAGGAGAACGATCTTGAGGTGGTTGATGAGCTGCTGGTAACTGTACAAAGACTAATGAAGAAATAAAGGAGAGATTCAGAATGGAAACAATCACATTAGAAGTAAAAGGCATGAGCTGCGGCCATTGCGTAAAAGCTGTAGAAGGAAGCGTAGGGAAGCTTGATGGCGTATCTGCTGTAAAGGTTGATCTCGAGAATGGCAAAGTCAATGTCGAATATGATTCATCCAAAGTAAATCTAGGCGAAATTAAAGAAACAATCGATGATCAGGGCTATGATGTTGTCTAACAGCAAATAGCCTGCGGGACCGTGCTGAGGCACGTTCTCTTTTTCATCAAAATATACCCCATATAGGTATAAGGAGATGTAAGCGATGAGCGAGCAAGCAAAAGAAACTCAGTTTGAAATAAGCGGGATGACCTGTTCAGCCTGTGCCGTAAGAATAGAAAAAGGACTCAAAAAGGTTGAAGGTGTGGAAAATGCTTCAGTCAATTTGGCTCTTGAAAAAGCGGCTGTTCAATTTGACCCTGAAAAAGTGAAGCAGGAAGATATTTTTCATAAGGTAGAAAATCTGGGCTACAAGGTTGTGACTGAAAAGGCAGAGCTCGCCATTACAGGCATGACCTGTGCAGCCTGCTCCGCACGCATTGAAAAAGGGCTAAAGAAAATGGACGGAATCAGTGATGCAAACGTCAATTTGGCGCTGGAAAGGGCAGATGTGGTCTATAATCCTTCTGCGGTATCGCCGGCTGACCTTATTAAAAGAGTTGAAAAACTTGGCTATGGTGCTGCCCTGAGAACCGAGGAGGTGGCAGGTGAAGAGCAGGACCACCGTGAAAGAGAAATAGAGAGACAGAAAGGAAAATTCACTTTTGCTCTTATTCTTTCTCTGCCATTATTATGGGCAATGGCCGGACATTTCAGCTTTACCAGCTTCTTGTATGTGCCGGAGATGTTCATGAATCCCTGGGTGCAGCTGGCCCTTGCTGCTCCAGTCCAGTTTATCATCGGCCGCCAGTTTTATACAGGCGCCTACAAAGCTCTTAGAAACGGCAGTGCCAATATGGATGTACTGGTTGCCCTCGGCACCTCTGCTGCCTTTTTCTACAGCTTATATTTATCAATAAAATCGATAGGTTCAGGGGGCCACTCAGTAAATCTTTATTTTGAGACCAGTGCAGTCCTGATAACGCTGATTATTCTGGGGAAGCTGTTTGAAGCCAAAGCAAAAGGACGGTCTTCTGAGGCCATTAAAAAGCTGATGAATCTGCAGGCTAAAACGGCGCGCGTCATCAGGAATGGCGAGGAAACCGAAATTCCCCTGGAAAGCGTCATGCCCGGTGATATCCTTGCCGTGAAGCCAGGAGAGAAAATTCCTGCTGACGGAATGATCCTTGAGGGAAGAACCGCCGTGGATGAAAGCATGATAACAGGAGAAAGCGTACCTGCAGATAAGGAGCCCGGCGATTCAGTCATTGGGGCAACCATCAACAAAAATGGTTTCATAAAAGTCCAGGCAGCAAAAGTGGGGAAAGATACAGCCCTGGCACAGATCATCAAGGTTGTTGAGGATGCACAAGGATCGAAGGCGCCAATCCAGCGCCTTGCTGACAAGATTTCCGGGATATTTGTACCGGTTGTTGTGGGGATCGCTGCCGTTATATTCCTCATCTGGTACCTATGGGCAGATCCAGGCAATTTTGCAGAAGCTCTTGAAAAAATGATCGCTGTCCTTGTGATAGCATGTCCCTGTGCACTTGGCCTGGCAACTCCGACGTCCATCATGGCCGGCTCCGGGCGGGCTGCAGAATACGGAATCCTTTTTAAGGGCGGGGAGCATCTTGAGCGGACACACCGCATCACAACAGTTGTCCTTGATAAGACTGGCACAATCACCAACGGGAAGCCGGTCTTGACAGATGTGCTGACGGAATTGGGTGAGACGGAGTTCCTGGCTATGGCAGGTGCGGCAGAAAAACAGTCTGAGCATCCTCTTGCCGAGGCAATAACGGCCGGGATCAAAGCCCGCAATATAGATATGAAAGAAGCGGAAGAATTTGAGGCAATCCCCGGATATGGCATTAAAGCTGTCGTGGATGGAAGGAAGCTCCTGATAGGAACCAGAAGGCTGCTCGGCGGAAATTCTGTTGAATTCAGCTCCGCTGACGTGGAGCTTGAAAAGCTTGAAAGCCAGGGCAAAACTGCCATGCTGGCAGCCATTGACGGGCAGTTTGCCGGCATCATTGCTGTTGCAGACACGATTAAAGATACATCTGCCGAGGCAATTGCACGCCTTAAGGAAATGGGGCTTGAAGTGATCATGATGACAGGTGACAACAAGGCTACAGCCGAGGCAATCGGCAGGGAGGCAGGTGTGGATGCGGTTATATCTGAAGTCCTCCCGGAAGGAAAGGCAGAAGAAGTGAAAAAGCTGCAGAAGCAAGGAAAAATTGTGGCCATGGTGGGAGACGGAATCAATGATGCGCCGGCACTGGCTGTTGCCGACATCGGAATGGCAATCGGAACAGGCACTGATGTGGCGATGGAAGCAGCAGATATCACCCTGATCCGCGGTGACTTAAGAAGCATTTCCGATGCCATTTATATGAGCAGGAAAACAATCTCGAATATCCGGCAGAACCTCTTCTGGGCTTTTGGATATAATACGCTCGGGATACCCTTTGCAGCACTCGGTCTGCTTGCACCGTGGCTGGCAGGCGCAGCAATGGCTTTCAGTTCGGTCTCGGTTGTCCTCAATGCGCTGAGGCTGCAGCGGGTAAAATTATAAGGAGGGCTTCTGATGAAAAAATGGGCTATATCAGCCGCAGTATATCTGCTTTTAGTGGTTGGCGGCTATTATATATATGATACATTTATCGCTGAACCCCCTGCGGAACCAGAGCACGGGCATCAAAGCGATTAGGATGGAATGGAAAATGCTATTTGTTTTTAAAACAGAGAAACAGAACAAGAGGAAAAAGCTCCATGCATCTGGGGCTTTTTCCTTTTTTCTTAAAGAGAAAATCTTCTGAAGCCTTCCAGCAACAATACATTTAATTTTTGGAATATAATAATAATAGACTTTGCAAAGGGGGAAGAACATTGGCGGAAAATCCTGAATTGAAAAATAGCGCGGCAGAAGCATTGGAAAAAATAGCGGGCATTTCAGCTGTACAAAAGGGCCTATCCTTTTTAAAAAATGATAATGACCGGACATCGGCTGATCAAAAGGAGCTGACGAGCATCCCTGCACCGACCTTCGAAGAGGGGGAGCGGGGGGAGTATTATAGACGAAGGCTGGAAGAACTGGGTATTGAAGATATTTCGAAAGATGATGCAGGCAATATATTCGGGCTCAGAAAGGGAACGGGGAATGGACCGAGGATTGCGGTTTGTGCCCATCTTGATACTGTTTTTCCAGCAGGCACTGACACAGTCCCAAAAGAAAAAGACGGAAAAATTTATGCTCCCGGCATCGCTGATGACGGAAGGGGGCTGGCTGCCGTACTGACTCTAATCCGTGCGTTTAACGAAACGGGAATCGAAACAGAAGGGGATATTCTGTTTGGAGCGACGGTCGGAGAAGAAGGACTTGGGGATTTAAATGGAGTCAAGGCGCTGTTTGGACAAGATCATGGGATAGACGGCTTCATTTCCATTGAACCGGGCAGCCCTGAGCGCATTACTTATCTGGCTGCAGGCAGTAAAAGATATGAGATTATCTATAAGGGCTCAGGCGGCCACAGCTTTGGGGATTTCGGTACGCCGAGCGCCATTCATGCTGCAGGAAAAGCCATTGCCGGCATAGCAGATCTTAAGGTGCCGGAAGATCCGAAAACAACTTTTAATGTAGGGATAGTCTCCGGGGGGACCTCGGTCAATACGATTGCAGCGGAAGCCAGATTGATCATTGATCTTCGTTCTGTTTCTGCAGATGAGCTGGCAAAGGTTGAAAATGAAGCGCTCTCGATCATCAAAGGAGCTGCCGGTGCTGGTTCCGGAATTACAGTTGAAATCAAGCAGGTAGGGGACCGTCCGGCTGGCAGCCAGGATATAGAATCTGCCATCGTCCAAACCGCTGCGGAAGCTTCAAGGCAGCTTGGCTTCACAGCTTCGTTTGAGAAAGCCAGCAGCACCGACTCCAATGTGCCGATTGCTCTTGGAATTCCGGCTGTAACACTTGGCGGCGGCGGAAGCTTTGGGGGCATACATACACTTGAAGAGTACTTTGATCCGAAGGAAGCCTATTATGGGCCGCAGGCCATTTTCCTATGTATTCTGGGATTGGCGGGAGTCAAAGGTATTTCCAGTCCGCTCCTGGGCAGCAGGCGCAAAAATAATGCAGAAGGGAGCCTGTAATGGAACAATTGACAATTGAAAATTTCATGAATATCAGAAACGTGAAGAATCCTGTCTACGGACAGCAGGGGAAAATGCTGAATTTCATCTCAGATGCTTCCGGGCTTCCGCAAATATGGGAAATAAACTCTGAAGGCGGAAATCCTAATCAGGTACTTGAAACCGCTGAAAGGATTATGTTTGTTTCCTTTATACAAGGAACCGGTAAAAGGATTTTTGGCATGGATGAGGGTGTGAATGAAAAGCAGCAGCTTTTCCTTTTAACCGAAACAGGGGAAGTCATCCGGCTGACCGACTCGCCTGAACATATCCACAAGTATGGCGGGGTATCCCCGGATGGAAAGTGGATTTCCTGGGCCAGCAACCGCCGCCATAACACCTATTTCGATATTTATATTCAGAATCTTGAGAGTTTTGAAGTTAAAATGGTATTCCAGGGAGATGGGAATTTTTCTCCCCTTCTATGGCATCCAGAAGGAAGCTCCCTGCTGATAGAGCAGGTGAACACAAATCTTGATAATGACCTTGGACTGCTGGATCTTTCAGAAGGAATGGTGCAGTGGCTCACAAAGCATGAAGGGGAAGCGGCTTTTGCCAGTCCTGCGTTCAGCTCAGATGGAAAAATGATTTATATGCTTTCCAACAGGGACCGGGAGTTCATGAATCTTGCCAGACTTGATCTTGAAACCCTGGAAACACAATGGCTGGTTGAGAAGGAGTGGGACTTGGAAGAGCTGAAGCTCAGCACTGATAGAAAGAAGATGGCTTTTTCCATCAATGAAGGAGGGGTTTCAAAAGGCGCATTGTTTGATTCCGAATCGAATGAAGTGAGAGAGTGGGAATCCCCTGCAGGAGTCATTACTGATTTTGCCTTTTCTCCTGATAACAGCAGGCTTGCTTTTGTCCTGAATGGGCCGCAGCATCCTTCAGACATTTGGGAGCTTGATCTCAAATCACATAAAGCTAAAAGGGCCACGTTCATTTCGCATGATCCTGTGGTAGAAGAAAAGCTGTGTGCTCCTGAACTGATTTCTTTTGCTTCCTTTGACGGACTTGAGATTCCAGCATTCTACTATAAGCCTAAAAAGGCTGACGGAAAGCTTCCGGTGGTTGTGTTTGTCCACGGAGGGCCGGAAAGCCAGATAAGGGCTGTTTTTAATCCATTCCTGCAGTATTTCCTTGATAAGGGGTTTGCTGTATGTACGCCGAATGTCAGGGGCAGCACAGGCTATGGTAAAAGCTTTACCCATCTGGATGATGTCAGAAAGCGGATGGACTCTGTACGTGATTTAGTCCATCTTGTCGACTGGCTGAAAACAGAGGGAGGAGCTGACGAAGATCAGATCAGCATTATGGGAAGAAGCTACGGGGGCTTCATGGTCCTGGCTGCCATCACCCACTACCCTGGCATCTGGTCTTCTGCCATTGATATTGTTGGAATTTCAAGCTTCCGGACTTTCCTGCAGAACACCAGCCCATGGAGGCGGAAGATGAGGGAAGCTGAATATGGGAGCATAGAGAATGATGGGGCATTCTTCGATGAAATTGATCCGCTGCATAAAACAGACAGGATTCAATGTCCGCTCCTGGTTCTTCACGGTGCCAACGATCCGAGAGTGCCGATCGAGGAAACAGAGCAGATTGTGGAGGATCTGAAAAATCGTCAGCATCCTGTAGAGTATATCCGTTTTGAAGATGAAGGCCATTTCTTTGTAAAAAGGGAGAATAATATTAAAGCTTATACAGCTTCATGGGACTTCCTCAAGGAATATTCCGGAAGGATTAAACATTAGGAGCTGCTGTTCCTGAAAGATTTTATAGAAGCTTTCAGGCTGCTGTATGAACCTATCGCTGCATATCCATAAAACCATCCCATAAAGAGGCCGGCCACGAAATCATGCTTATGGCTGATCAGGACAGAAACTGCCAGTCCGCAAAGCAAGGCAACTGACGGGACTATTTTTCCAGGGATATTGAAATACAGCTTCAGCAGCTGTGTTACAATAAGAACCGCAGGCACGGCAAAAACGGCATCCCAAAAGTTGGTATGTATAACAGGGAACATTGGGCCTATCACCTTTCTTCCAGATCAGGACTGGGCTGCTTCACTCTATTTTTGCCGGCATCCGCAGAATTATTCGGGGGGAAGGTTTATGTATACAGCAGCAGCTTTCATTCTCTGCTATTTAGCCGGCTGCATCAACGGGGCTTATCTGCTGGCCAGAAAGTGGCAGGGAAAAGATATCAGGCAGATGGGCAGCGGGAACGCAGGTGCAAGGAATGCTGGACGTGAACTGGGAAAAAGGGGTTTCTTTTATACGGTTTTGATTGATGCAGGGAAGACAGTGGCTGCTTTAGCTGCGGCTGATGCTTTTTTGGGGCATTCCGCACTGCTGGTCTGTGCTTTCGCTGTGCTGTGCGGGCATATATGGCCGGCCCCCCTTGGATTCAGGGGAGGCAAGGGGGTTGTCGTATATCTGGCATCGGCTCTTTATTTAGCCCCCGCAAGCCTGCTGGCTGCCTTTATTGTGCTGCTTGCCGGATGGGGCGTCACGCGCCGCTTTACGGTTCCAGGGCTTATCGCAATGGCGGCAATGCCTGTTTCCATCTATTTATTAGGAAGAGACGTTCCAGCAGCAGGTGCTTTTGTGATTATGCTCCTGATTGTGATAGCAGCCCATAACGACTATTTTTCGAAAAAAGCAGCCTAGCATGAAATAATTTCCAGCCGGAAGGCTCCTCCGTTTCCAGACAAAACAGTTGAGCTGGAAGCGCAAATGAGGTAATATATAAATACAAGCTGCTTTGCCCGTAACCATAATAAAGTTTTAACCTTTAAGCTGTAATAGGGAGTTTTATATCGAAGCTGGAATGACAAGCCTCTGTCACTTGTGACAAGGAGGACATGCAGGAAGGTTTCTGCAAACACCCACTTTGAGGAGTGGTGGTTTAAAACTTTCTTATATTTATTACGGCAAAAGTGGCTTACATAAGCAATCAGAAACCAGTTCCTTAGGGGGACTGGTTTTTTTGGTTATTAAGGATTTTCTAAAGAAAATTTTCTGACTTTTTTAAAAAAGGATGCCAAATTTCAAGAGAAAAAAGGTATTCAAGGGTTGAACAGCCAATACTTTGTATAACCACTAAACAATATAAATAAGTTAGTTCTATTTGAGGGTACATACAGATTTTGAAATAAATATTTTATAGATAGAAAGGTGAGAATAATGACTTTGAATGGACATAAAGCAAAAATGCTGATAGACAAGTCGTTTACAATATCCGATATTGACCCCAGGATCTATGGATCTTTCATAGAGCAGCTGGGCCGTGCCGTATATGGGGGAATATACGAACTTTCGCATGCCAGTGCTGATGAGGATGGATTCCGACAAGATGTCATTGAACTGGTAAAAGAGCTGAGGGTGCCGATCATCCGCTATCCCGGGGGGAATATGGTGTCAGCTTACAACTGGGAAGATGGAGTCGGACCAAAAGAATTGAGGCCAAAACGCCTGGATTTAGCCTGGAACTCACTGGAGAAAAACGAAGTTGGGACTAACGAATTTGCAGCCTGGGCGAAGAAAGTCAATGCAGAAGTCATGATGGCTGTTAATTTAGGTACCAGGGGCATTGATGCTGCACGAAATTTAGTGGAATACTGCAATCATCCCGGCGGTACATATTGGAGTGATTTGAGAAAAGAACATGGCTATACTGAACCTCACCATATAAAGGTCTGGTGTTTAGGAAATGAAATGGATGGACCCTGGCAGATTGGCATGAAAACGGCATATGAATATGGAAGGCTTGCTGCTGAAACTGCCAAGGCGATGAAATTGGTCGATCCTTCGATTGAACTGGTCAGCTGCGGAAGCTCCGGCTCAGGCATGCCAACATTTCCTGAATGGGAAGCAGAAACACTCGAACATACATATGAAGCTGCTGATTATATATCTCTTCATCAATATTATGGGAATCGAGATAATGACACGGCAAACTACTTGGCCAGTACATTGGATATGGACAATTTCATCAAAACTGTCACTGCTGCATGTGATTATATGAAGGCAAAGAAACGCAGTAAAAAAACAATGAACTTAAGTTTTGACGAATGGAATGTTTGGTTTCATTCCAATGATCAGGACAAGACCATTGAGCCTTGGTCTGTGTCGCCTCCATTATTGGAGGATATTTATACATTCGAGGATGCTTTGCTTGTAGGCAGCATGCTGAATACACTGCTAAAGCATTCGGATCGTGTGAAAATCGCTTGTATGGCCCAGCTGGTAAATGTCATTGCACCTATTATGACAGAAACAGGAGGCGGTATTTGGAAGCAAGCCATTTTCTATCCATACTACTATACTTCTGTTTATGGACGCGGTACAGCACTTCATTCAATTGTTGATTCACCCAAATATGACAGTAAAGACTTTACTGATGTGCCGTATTTAGACCAGTCAGTGGTCTATAATGAAGAAAATGAAGAACTCGTCATCTTTGCAGTAAATCGCAGCCTGGACACTCAATTGCTGGTCGATGTGGATATCCGGTCGTTTGAGGGGTATCAATTAGTCGAACAGATAATACTCAAACATGAAAATCCAAAAGCGGTAAATTCAATCAATGATGAGCAAGTCAAACCACAGAAGGGCAATGACTCATATATAGAAAAAGGAACTCTTACTGCTGTATTGCCAAAAATGTCCTGGAATATGATCAGGCTTAAGAAGCTGGAAGATTGATATCAGAAGGTTAGCTAATAATACTTCCAAGGCAGCAAACTTTGTTCTCTCAAAAGAAAAAGCCGTACACTGCTCTAAACCGCAAAAAGCCAAGGGAGAGAAATATACGCTTCTCTCTCTTGGCTTTTTGTCGTGCAGCTTTAATGCCGGTGTTTTTATACAGGCTCCCTGCGGTTATCAATTTTCTTTGCCATGGAAAGGGCAGCCGACAGTTTTTCCTCTATATAATAGAGGGCATCAACATCACTCCGGGTCCCATCCAGATGTTCTTCTATAACATTGCAGAGCATTCCGGCCGCCCTTGTAACCTGGTCCAGGGCCGAAGCAAGCTCCCAGTCTATGCATCTGTTTGTGGTAGCGATCATTTGTATTTCTTTCAGCTGCCGATGGACATTCCGGATAGAAATGGCATCGAACTGATCATGGATCACGCTCATTTTTATTCCCCCTTTTTATTTTCCCCTTTACAAACTATGCATATCTCCTGGTTTATAGAATACGTTCGTCACCTGCAGTCAGAAGGGTACTGGAATATGTCAGTAGCCTTTCCTGTAATCAACAAGATTGCGGGCAGGCTTCTTACCTTCTATATATTCCTTCAGGTTGGGAACAAGAATATCGTTGATGACCCTTTCGTCGTAATATTCGGTTGAGCCGGAAGTGTGTGGTGTGATAATTACATTTTCCATTTCCCAGAGAGGGCTGCTCTCCTGGAGAGGTTCCTTTTCAAAAACGTCCAGACCTGCTCCGGCAATCTCGCCATCTTTAAGGGCAGTGATCAAATCCTGTTCGACCAGGATTTCACCTCTGCCAATATTGATTAAGAATGCAGAGTTTTTCATCCTGCTAAACTGTGATGCGGAAAACATAGAGTGTGTTTCAGCTGTTAGAGGGAGTGTGATGACAATATAATCACAGTGAGGCAGAATATCATCCAGCTTTTCGGCAGTGTGCATTTCGTCAAAATACTGTTCTTCTTTTCCGGAGTGCCTTACTCCAATTACTTTCATGCCAAATGCTTTAGCGATTTTGGCTGTTTCGCGGCCGATTTCACCCGCACCGATGATCCCGATGGTCTTTTTGTGGATTTCCTGGTTCATATGGCTGTGATGCCACTTCTTCTCTTCCTGGTTTCTCACATAGGTATGTAATTTCCGGGTGAGAGCGAGCATCAGTCCAAAAATAGTCTCAGAAATCGGGTAAGCATGGACTCCGTTCGCGCTTGTCAGGAAGACATTGTTTTTTTCCAGCTTTTCAAGCGGAAGATTATTGACGCCTGCACTCCAGGTTTGAATCCAGCGGAGGTTTTTGCTGTCCGCCGCTTGGGCTGTATCTTTTTTCCATCCTGCTATAATTTCAGCATCCATCAGATGGCTTTTCCAGATTTCAGGATCTTTTCCTGCGATAATATTCCATCCTGGCATAGCGTTTTTAACATTCTTTAACAGGTCTTCACGCAGATCTTGTGTGAGTATCATTGTTTTTGTGGACAAAATAAGCTACCTTCTTTCTCAATAGATGACAGAAATTTCGAATAATACTATTCTAACATCTTTGGAAAATAATAAGAAAAAAAATGCTTTTATTAGGTACAAACGATTAAACCTAAGACTGGGAAAAGTGGAATGAAAAATTATTTTAGAAAGGCTTTGGTGCCTATCCGCTATGACAGTGGGATTCTTTTTATTAATAGGCTATTTGAGCTTTGTTTCCCGCTAATGAGCCAAGAATCTATGCAGAACACGATTAAAGCTTCTTGAAAAAGGAATGCATTCTTTTTATAATAAAATAGACCGAATATTCTATTTTGAGAAAAACTTATATCTGGGGGGAAACCTAATGCAAACTGCCGCTGTGCTTTCATATGAAGCTGCCCTAAAGAAATTTGAAAAAATCGATGAAAAAATAACTCATTTAACAAGCATTTCCAGCCTTTTGGGCTGGGATCAGAAGGTGATGGCTCCGAAAAAAGGAAGAGGATTTTTCTCCAAGTCAATCGGGACGCTTGAAACGGAAATCTTCAAGCTTCAGGTAAGCGGGGAACTCGGAGAGGTGCTTGCCATTCTGGATGATGAAGAAAAAACTGTTCATCTGGATGAAAGAATGCAGGCAAGGATAAGGGAAAGAAAAATATTTTATGACAAATCAAAAAGCATCCCTGTTGACTTGTACAATGAATATAGCATTCTGACTGCAGAAGCCAACAATGCCTGGGAGGAAGCCCGGGAAAAGAATGATTTCATGCATTACCTTCCTTATCTGGAAAAGATCATAGATTTCAAAAAACAATTCATAAAGCTTTATGGCGAATATAATCATCCATATGATGCACTATTGGAAGATTTTGAACCGGGGCTGACAGTAAAAAAGCTGGATCCTCTTTTTTCATCCCTGCGCAAAAGCAGTGTGGAGCTGCTGAAGAAGATACAAAATTCTGGTGCAGTTCTGCCGGTTGAAATCGTCAGACAGTCTTTCCCTGTTGGCAAACAGAAGGAATTCAACAGGAGAATTCTTCCTGAGATCGGCTTTGATCTGGATGCAGGCCGGCTGGATGAAACAGTCCATCCTTTTGCACAGCCAATCAATACGAGAGATGTCAGAATTACAACCAGATATGCTGAATACAATGTATTGACCGCCCTGTTCGGCACGATCCATGAAGCGGGTCACGGAATTTATGAACAGCAGATTGATCCTGCTCTTGAAGGCACTTGCCTCAGGGAAGGGGCATCCTTCGGCATTCATGAATCCCAATCGAGATTCCTTGAAAATATGGTTGGCAGAAGCAGACAGTTCTGGAGCCGCTTTTATCCTGAATTCCAGAAAACCTTCCCCGGGCAGCTTGCGGATGTAACCGAAGATCAGTTTTACAAGGCGATAAATGCGGTTAATCCTTCCCTTATCAGGGTGGAAGCTGATGAATTGACCTATAATCTCCATATCATGCTCCGCTATGAAATTGAAAAAAGCTTGTTCGAAGGGACGCTTTCTGCAAAAGATCTTCCGGAAGCATGGAATAAAAAGATGGAGGATTATCTGGGAATTGCACCTGAGACAGATACGGCAGGAGTGCTTCAGGATGTACACTGGTCATTTGGCGGGTTTGGCTATTTCCCTTCGTATGCTTTGGGCAATCTGTATGCAGCGCAAATCCTGGAAACAATAAAAAAACAAATCCCCGATTTTGGGGAAAAGATAGCAGAAGGCGATTTCAGCACCATCATGCAATGGCTGAAAGACAATATTCATCAGTATGGAAAAACCTTCACCCCGGATGTGTTAATCCAAAAGGTAACAGGAGAAGAGCTGAATGCTGAGTATCTTATTCAATACCTTGAAGATAAATATGGGGAATTATATAATTGCTGAATAAAGGCTCTCCCTCGAGGAGGGCTTTTTTCTTGAAAGAATAATAGATAGAAGGTGATTTGTTTGAAGGCGTATTTATTTCTGTTCATTGCCATTGCAGCAGAATTATTCGGGACTTCTATGCTGAAGGCCTCTGAAGGATTTACGAAAATATGGCCGGCCATTGGGGTTCTCCTCGGTTTTGGAGTGGCATTTTTTGCTTTATCTCTTTCTTTAAAAACAATCCCATTGAGCATCGCATATGCTATCTGGTCCGGAATCGGCACTGCTGCAACTGCAATAATCGGCATATTGATCTGGAAAGAAAAGCTGAACATGCTGAGCGCTGCAGGAATCATCCTTATTATTCTTGGCGTTGTTCTCCTTAATATCGCTTCTCCATCAAGTCATGCAGGCGGGGAAGAGGCTTATACAGAAACAATAAAAGAAAATTAATTTACAAAATATTCTATTAATTGTATAATTATCCTGATAAATAAGATTGAGAGGCTTCTGGCAGACAAACTGGAAGCCGTTTTCTTCTGATAAAACTCCGCATTTTTCTCTTATTCGAACCCATCACATTAACAAACTGTTTACACATACATTCCATAGACCTATTCCATTCTGGAGGTGTTTCTTATGTGAATACACCGCTGAAAATATTATGAAAAAATCCAATATAGTGAAAAGAATCTGGTACAGGCTTTTTTCTTATGGATTAAGCCAGGGGAGGGGAAACTTTGGATCAGCTATATATAGAAAAATTCCTTATAAGGAGAGAAACACTTTGCATAATGCCATTCAGTAATCTGTTTGGGGAGCGGCATGCTGAAATTGTAGGTCTAAAAGATGAATCTGTTTTGGTTAAGGGCCCCCCGCATGAGGTAATGAATGATTCCCTTCAGCAGCTGGGAAGCAATTTAAAGGGCGCTATGAAGGGCACTAAGAAAGTTTTAGGCAAAGTCAGCATGCCGCCGGTACGGCTCTGCGGCCTGCAGGATATGTTTTGGTTTCCTCACAAAGCTCCCTTTCATGAAGACTGCGTGTGGTTTTCGCTTCACGGGATAGAAGATGTGGCAGCCATTGAGGTGAATAAATGTGCTGTCCTGCTTATAAACGGAAGAACAGTACATCTTGATATTTCGGAAAAACTTTTCAAAAACAGGATGGCCAGGGCTGAGAGCTATAAATACCGGATTGAAAAGGCAACAGGCAGAACACTGACATATCTTTATACCCCGCCGGCCGGCTTTAAAATAAGTGAGTGAGCCAAACTTATTCATGCAGAGAAAATAATAAGAATCTTTGAGTCTTTCCCGGCATAACTCTTTTTATACACAAATTTTGAAAGGGTGAAAGAGATGGGGAGGGCTTTAGTATTTCAATCAGATTTCGGATTAGCAGATGGGGCGGTCAGTGCGATGCACGGTGTTGCTTTTTCCGTCAGCCCTGCCATTCCAATTTTCAATTTGACGCATAACATTCCTGCTTTTTCCGTATGGGAGGCATCCTGCAGGCTTAATCAGACTCTCCCATATTGGCCTGAAGGGACAGTCTTTGTTTCTGTCGTCGATCCTGGTGTCGGTTCTGAGAGGAGGAGCCTTGCAGTCAAAACAGCAACAGGACAGCTGGTCATCACGCCGGATAACGGCACATTGACACATGTCAGCATGAATGCAGGGATTGCTGAAGCAAGGGTCATTAATGAAACGGTGAACAGGCTTCCAGGATCCTTGGAATCTCACACATTCCACGGCAGGGATATTTACGCGTATACAGGAGCAAGGCTGGCCAGCGGCACAGTCAGCTTTGAAGAACTGGGGGAATATGCAGATCCCGGCGGTATTTGTATTTTGCAGTCTCCATGCTCTTCGCTCAATAACGGCAAATCTGCAGGGTGTATTGAAATCATGGATGTCCGCTTCGGGAATTTGTGGACGAATATTGGGAGGTCTCTGCTGAAGGAGATGGGTATAGCACACGGAGACAGATTGATAGCGGAAATCAGGGCCGGCCAATCACTTGCCTTTAGAGGGCTGATCACTTTTGGTAAATCTTTTGCCGATGTCCCTGGGGGAGAACCTGTTGCCTATATAAACTCACTTGGGAATCTCGGGCTGGCTGTGAACCAGGGTTCTTTTGCTGAAATATTTTCGATAGGGGCAGGGCAAGACTGGACCATAGCAATTGAAAAGGCAGAATTCCGGGAGGTGCTGCAGCAAAACCTTGCAAGTGGGATTGCTGCTACATGAGAGAGGATTAGGGAGTGCAGGAAGGCTTGCTCTTTTTGAAGGCCATTGGCATGTCAAGGAGATAAAAGCCAATTCCATAAGCAATGAGAAAGACCTGGAAGGGTCTTTTTCTTTTGGGCAGGTTTTATTTGAAAACCGCATGAATAGGAGAAACCTCCGGAGGAGAAGAGGCAGCCAGATCGAGGGTTAATGCTGGTCAGAGTGCTTGAAGCTATTGAGGTACTCAAAAGTCTGGATCCGCCCGCTCAAAATGCCTCAAACAGCACATATGAGGTACCCAAGAAAGTAAATGCGCCGATCAGAGTTCCTTAAGCGGAAACGGGCAGATGGCGTACTGGAGAAAGGGTCCGCAATGCTTTGACTCAATCTGCACGCCCAATTGCTGATATTAACATGTGTATATTAGACTTAAAAGTATCATATCGACTTTATATCTCCGTTCAATCCCACAACCGTGAAATCAGCCTTCCTAACCATAAAAACGGGTTTAATAATTGGCTGAGTCCCTCTGAAAGAATTTCCATAAAAATCGAGTCTTTTTGTTTTCCAGCCGCCTGCTTCCCTTTTTTTCCTTCTTTTTCCAGTCGCCATAGTTTCACCAGCCTTAGTGCGGTTGTCGCAAATTGGAATAATGAGTTACTATAACCAATATTATACAAAATAAAACTTCCTGCTTACTATATGCTATTTTACCCGGATGAATGTATGGAGAAAAAAATGTCTAAATGGCACGTTTAGATAGATTTTCGCTGTTTTTCTGTAAAATATAGGTATTTGAAGCATAAAAACTAGGATAAAAGTGGTTTAATGTCACGATTGAAATATAACTGTAATATAATTATTACCTGTTTGAAAGATTTGGGTGTTATACTTCTAATTGTGAAAAAAAGGTTTAAATTGGTTTATTTAATAGAATTTTGTCACAGAACAATCAAATTTAACATTTAAAATACATATAGTTTGCCGTTGGCTTTTGCATGTAGATAAAGAGAGAGTCTTATAGCTTGGCAAAGGGAAGCAGGGGGAAGAGAGCGATGAAAAAGAAATTAGTAGTGCTGAACACGACAATTATGCTTGGCCTGGGAAGTGCATTTTCCATCCCGGCAGTAAATGCGGATACATTACACAGCAAAAAAGCTCAAATCCAGGAACAGCGTTCTGGAATCCAGGCCAATATTTCAAAGGCAGCTCAAGAGATTGCAAAAGCTCAGAATGAATTGGAAAAATTGAATGCACAAATTGCCCGCGTCAATCAGGCAATCAAGGATAATAACAGCAAGATTGCAACAACAAAAGAACAGATTGCTGCTACAAATGCTGAGATTGAAGAACTGAAGAAAGAAGTAGCTGTCATTCAGGAACGCATTGAGAAGAGGAATGAAGTCCTGAAGGAAAGGGCGAAGTCATTCCAGGAAAGCGGTGCTTCAGTAGGCTATCTCGAAGTGCTGATGGGTTCAACAAGCTTCAGTGATTTCATTGATCGCGTAGGAGCAGTAGCTAAGATTGTCGAGGCTGACAGAGGTTTGATGGAAGAGCATGAAGCGGATAAGAAGGAGCTCGAAGAAAAGAAGGCTTCTGTTGAGCAAAAACTGGCGGGCCTCAATGAAATGAAGACAGAACTTGAAGGCATGCAGGCCCAGATTCTTGAACAGAAGGCCCAGATCGATGTGCTGAAGGCTGAGGTTCAGCAAAAGGAAAAGCAGGCTACTGCCCTGAAAGCGGACTTGCTTCAAAAAGATGCAACACTTGCATCTGAACTGACTTCAATTGATAACGCGATTGCGCAGGAAAGAAAGCGCCAGGCTGCCGAAGCTGCAAAAGCAGTGCAAAGGAGCTACAGCTCTAATACAGCAGCATCTTCCAACAGCGGATCAAGCAGCAATAGTGGATCTAGCAATAGTGGCGGAAGCAGCAGTACTCAGTCATTCGCGCCTGCACCGAAGGCAAACGGCAATATCAATACTGCCATCACCGCAGGTTATAAATATATCGGAAACTCTGTCTATGTTTTCGGCGGAGGAAGAACTGCATCTGATGTTGCCAACGGCCGTTTTGACTGCTCAGGCTTCGTACACTGGGCTTTCGCACAGGCTGGCATTAGTGTCGGTTCAAGCACTGATTCTCTTAAAAACTCAGGCACCCGCGTTTCCACAAGCGAAATGCAGCCAGGAGACCTTGTATTCTTCAATACTTATAAAACAGATGGACATGTTGGAATCTATATTGGCGGCGGTAAATTCATCGGATCACAAAGCTCGACTGGCGTAGCAATTGCCAATATGTCAAGCGGCTATTGGGCACAGAAATTCAACGGGCGTGTAGTAAGGGTCCGTTAATAAAATATTCTTGATTAAAGGAGAGGGCCTTCACGCCCTCTCCTTTTTTGATGTTCAGGAGATAATAAATTGTATGTCTTGTTGATTATTTTCAAATCTTGATCAACTTTAGCATGTGCGCCGAGACCACAATCCAAACCTCCCTATAAGGCAAAGAGAACCCTTTTTGGGGAAGTTCGTCTTGAGGCTCCCAGTAGGGGGCATTAAGTAGTATATAGATGTACAAGTGGGCAGAGTTGTTTTAATGGCAGCTTCAACTGGTAAACTGTCTTGTTACCCCCTGCACTCTACCAAATAGTTCTATATACCTATAATTATTTTAGAAAAATGAATATTTTCTGTTTATTCTATTGAATCTCGTTTATTTTCGGCCGATAATAGTAAAAAAGGATGATTCAGGGGGCTATAATGATTACTATATTAAGAAATTGGAATTTGGGAAAGAAATACATAGCTGTCTTCGCTGTTACTATTTGTTTATTCATTTTATCAGCTGCTGTCGTTTTCAATCAGTTTTCTTTGATTAAGAGTAATGTTGCTTCCATTGACGAGAACAGCATGCGCGCTGTCCAGCTGACAGAGATGGGCTCCATTTACCGCTCAAAGACTATCATGGTGCTGGATTATGTGCAGGTACGCTCACAGAGAATCGTTGAAAACTATGATAAACAATCGGGCGAATTCCTTCAGCTGCATGAGGCATTGAAAGGAAGCATGAAAACGAAGGAAGAGCAGGAGCTTTATGGTAAGTTCATTGAAAGCGATGAGAGGCTTAATGAACAGTTTAAAAAACAGCTTATACCAAATATCGAAAGCAATGCCAAGGTTTTGACGGTCCTGAATGATATCCGCACCAAGAGGGATACTGTCATCGCTCGCTTAAATGAATTAAGAGAAAGTGTGGAGGCAGGCAAAAACCAGTCAATTGCCAGTACTGAGGAACGGCTTCAGGCAAGCATCATCATTTTGATTGCATCTATCCTTGTTTCTTCTGCTTCTGGTTTTGCATTCATCATTCTTATTAACAGGACAGTCAAGAAAAATCTCAGGGCTGTGGTGGATAGTGCCAGGCGGGTGTCATCTGGTAATCTTTCAGGAACCCCGCTCGCTTGGAAGGGTAAAGATGAAATCGGCATCCTGGCGAGTGCCATGGACGATATGAAAGAAAATCTCCTCCAGATGGTAGGCTCCATTCAGGAAGCTGCAGGTTCGGTACAGACCCAAAGCAGTATCCTGACAAAGTCTGCCAACGAGGTAGCCGCAGGTGGCCGGCAAATATCAGCAACTATGGAGGAACTGGCTTCCGGGACTGACCAGCAGGCACTGGCAGCATCTGATCTTTCTGAAACAATGGCCAGATTCTCGCAGAGCATCAAGGCTGCACATCATTTTGGAATATCTATGTCGGATACGGCTGGGAATGTATTAAAGGAGGCTTCCATAGGCATGGAGAGAATGGAGCAGGCGGGAAAGGATATGACACAGATTCATAACACCGTCGAGGCTTCTGTTTCCAAGGTTGGCGAGCTTGAAAAGCAGTCAGGGGAGATTGTTTCCCTTGTTGAAGTGATTCAGGGCATTGCAGACCAGACGAATCTGCTGGCTCTGAACGCTGCGATTGAGGCGGCGAGAGCAGGAGACAGCGGAAAAGGGTTTGCTGTCGTTGCAAAGGAAGTAAAGGCCCTTGCCCAGCAGGTAACCTCATCACTGGTTCATATTACAGATATCGTAGCCAGCATTCAGAGAGAATCTAAGCAGATTGCCGGTGCTTTGAAGAACAGCTACTTACAGGTTCAGCGGGGCACCGGGAGCCTGAAGGATACTGAAGAGACCTTCAGCAGCCTGAAAGAATCCATCCTTTCTCTGGGAGAGACAATTTCCAAAATGAGCAGCACCCTTGAGGAGGCTAATACGAATACATCTGCCATCAGCCAGTCGGTTGAAACGATAGCATCGGTGTCAGAAGAAGCTGCCGCAGGTGTAGAAGAGACAGCTGCAACCATCATCCAATCCAATTCAGTGATGACCGATGTTGAACAAAATGCCAACGGTCTGGCAGACTTGGCAACACAGCTCAATCAGCTTGTCAGCCGATTTAAAATATAAGATATGGCCCGCTGATTCAGCGGGCCATTCTTATATTTGCTCCGCATCAGCGGCGAGGCAGCATTTGCCGCGTGTGCTCCTGCTGCCGGATGAAGATCTTTTGCAGGCACCTTACGAGCAATGCTCCTTTTATGCTTTATTCGCCAACGAACGGAATATCTGTGTTTTGATGCTTCCCTGTACAATGTTTTGGATGAAAAAATCGCCTATCAGCTTAACATAGTCTTCATCGTCAAAAAGCCTTTTATTCTGAAGCTCCATTTCTGCCAGGCCTTCATAGGTGCACAGAAATGCATATGTATGGTCCGGCCCTGTTACAGGGGTCAGGATATCGACTTTGTGATCGTACATTTCATTTCTGTGCTGCTGGATTGCTTTTATATTTTCAATAGCTTCTTCAAACTTGTCCTGCTTAAGTTCAAAGGTTTGGTAGACAAAGACAGACATTTCAAACACTCCTTATGCATTAAGGATGACAGCAATTATAGCTTTCACGGAAACAGAATTTTTATGCGGTGAAAAGGGAGAAAAATGTTGAATAGGTTTATGCTTTGTATATTCTTCTAATATTGGGTATGATGGAAGAAAAAACTCTTGGAGGCAAACTGTGTTTATTGCAATAATTTTCTTTTTGTTTATGTCCTTTTTCTTGTCGGGGAGTGAAACGGCGCTGACTGCCGTTAATAAAATGAAGCTGAAGACAAGAGCTGAAAATGATGATCATAAAGCCCAAAAGCTTCTTGATACTGTAGCAAAGCCGGATGAACTGATCACCGCTATTCTGATTGGCAATAATATCGCAAATATCATGCTTCCTACATTGGTCACCATCGTGGCGATCAATCATGGAATCAATGTAGGGATTGCGACCGGTATATTGACAGTCGTCCTGATCATTTTCGCAGAAGTGCTTCCTAAATCCATCGCTGCAACTTTTGCAGATAAAATTGCTTTCACCGTGTTCCCGGTCATCCGTTTTTTAATGATGATTCTGAAGCCATTAACATTTTTGCTGTCAAGATTCACAAGGGGAGTCATCCGTCTGCTTTCGAAGGACAGCGAAGCAGAAGTCAGCTTTTCCAAGGAAGAACTGATCACTATGGTGGATATTGCTACAACAGAAGGGACATTTAATAATGAAGAAACAACGAGAATCAAAGGAGTCATTGATTTCTTTGAACTTGATGTGCGAGATGCCCTGAAAACACCGCGGACTGAGATCATCGGCATTCCTGCTGACTCTTCATATGAAGAGGCGAGGGATATCGTATTGCACAGCCATTATACACGCTATCCTGTGTACAAAGAGAATATGGACAATATTGTCGGGGTATTTCACAGCAAACAGCTCCTGTCCTGGTCCCTCGACCTTTCAAATGCACTGGATGAATATACAGATAATGACCCTTTATTCATATACGAATTCCATTCAATAGAAAGGGTCTTTAAGCTTATGATGAAAGAGCGCAAACATATTGCCATCGTCCTTGATGAATACGGAGGCACACGCGGGATCATTACGCATGAAGACATCATTGAGGCCATGATCGGACAGGAAATCAATGACGAAACCGATGATGAAGAAGTGCTGATAGAGGAACTTACCGACTCTCATATTGTCTGCAGCGGAAAGCTGTCCCTCCATCGCCTTAACGAGGCTTTCAAAACGAAGATACCGGAAGAAGAGGATGTCCTGTCAGGTTTCCTGCTGAAGGAATTAGGCTATTTTCCTGAAGAAGGAGAGACATATGACTACCATCACCTGCGCTTTACAGTAAAGGAAATAGAAGACAATAAAGTCAAGCAGATCGAGATAACAAAACAGGCTGGTACAGTTGAATAGAAAAAAGTAGGATTCTGCCGGGAAAATGGCAGAATCTTTTTTTTCAATCTTAGCCTGAAACGTACATATACTGTGGAAATAAAATGATAAATTCTTTACTTTTTTCTGCAATAAAAAGGGTTTTTCAGGACAGAGAGCAAATAAAAACTAGAGCTGTAAGAAAAAGGTGAAAATATGAACCCAGAACAGATGAAGGCTGCAGATAAGGCGATTGATTATATGAAGCAGCATCTTGAGGAAGAGATAACCACAAAAGAGCTTGCCGATTTAACAGGCTACAGCCTTTTTCATTTTACGAGGATTTTTAAAAAGGCGACAGGCATATCTCCGAGGCATTTCCTTAGTGCGTTAAGGATCGAGATGGGGAAGGAAGAACTGGCAAGGAAATCTTCACTGACTAAGGCAATGATGGCTTCAGGGTATCTTAGCCCGGGTACGTTTCAAACCCGCTTTAAAAATCATGTGGGAATCAGCCCCAGACGATACGAAGCCAGTATGGAAATGCTGCAGAAAATGATGGATGAGACGAAAACGCTGCTCCCTGAGAGAACGGAAACGGAGGCACCGGGAAGCGGGGCAAAAGTAAGCTGTCTTTTCCATGTTCCCCCGGGATTCAGGGGAATTATTTTTGCAGGATTGTTTCCTGAGCCGATTCCTGATCAGAGGCCTGTCAAAGGGACTGCTTTCAGCCATAACAGCCCTCAATGCATTTTCACAGACATCCCGGAAGGAACTTATTATCTGCTGGCAGCAGGGCTGGAGTGGAGCATGAATCCCCTCAGGTATTTCCAGCCGGAAACATTCCTAAGAGGGAAATTGGAAGGAACGGTGGAAATCAAGAAAAATACGGACTGCAAAGCAACCGTTCAGCTGAGGGAGCCGCTTCCCCATGATCCGCCGATCTTAATCAATCTTCCTCTCTTGCTGTTTGAAAAAATGACCAACAAAGCAAACTAGAAGAATTCTTTGGAAAAGCAAAGCCGTATAATCAGGAAAAGGAGGAGAACAGAGTGCCTATTAAAACTGATATCATCATACAGGCTGAGAAAAGCTTAATTTGGAAGGCGTGGACTGAATCAGACAGAATGACAGAGTGGTTTGCTCCGGAAGCAGTGATTGAACCAGAAGCAGGAGGAAGGTTCGAACTTTATTTCAATCCCTCAGATAAGAGCAGTATGAATACAAAAGGATGCAAAATCCTTTGTATCTTAGAAGAAGAGAAACTTATGTTTGAATGGAAAGGACCTGATGCTTTTGCCGATCTCATGAATGATGATCATCATAACTTGACTTATGTAACCGTTGAACTGGAGGATATTCCGGAAGGCGTTCATATCTTGCTGATACATGACGGCTGGGGAGAGAGCGGGCAGTGGGATCGGGCAAAACAATGGCATATGGCAGCCTGGGATCAAATGCTTGCAAGTCTGAAGCAGAATATTGAATCCGGCAAGGGAATACTTTGCTGTTAATAAGAAAGGGGAAGCTCTAATGGCTCAATTATGTGCAATAGGAATTTACGTGCCTGATTTAACAAAAGCGGTCCGTTTTTATACAGAAGTGCTTGATTTTGAAGTAAACAAACAATATGGCCCGAAAATAGTGTCGCTTGCACACGGTGAACTGCCGATTATTCTGGAAGAAACTGAAGGTGCAGGTTATATAGAAAGAAAGGAAGCCGCAGGGCCAGTGCTTGTGCTGCAGACGGAAAACTTAGAAAATGAAGTCGTGCGCCTGAAATCCAAAGGTGCAGATTTTGTGATCGAAGAGCCGGCAGCTTGTCCTCCGGGAAGGTACATAAGTTTCAGCGATCCGTTCGGCAATAGATTAGAATATTTGCAGTTTGATTGAGGAGAATCCAACTTTCTCCTCTTTTTTTGGTTAACTTGTAAAGCTTACAATAAAGCTGAAAAATCAGTAAAAGGAGGCATTTTATGAAAGCGCTGCCAGTAATGCTGCTGATCTTTTTCTTTGCTGCTCCGCTCGTATCGTCCGCCGGAGGGGGCGGAGGAAGCGGGGGAATTCCGGGACGGTGGTATCCGGGGGAAAATCCCGATATAGTGAATCCTGCTCTCCCGCCGCTTGTGTTTATCCACGGGTACAGTAATTCTGCAAATGTCTGGCTGGAGAATAATGATATGCCGGAAATAGCGAGGGGATACGGCTATCAGACCGCCTATGCTGATCTATATCCGGATCGGGATATGTGGGAAAACGGAACGATGCTGGCCGGTATGCTAGGGGAAATCTACAATCATTTCGGACAGAAAAAACTGGCAGTTGTTGCCTATAGCAAGGGCGGTGTGGATATTCAGACAGCTCTTATCCATAATGAAGCATATCCTTTTGTCTCCAAAGTAATCACCTTATCTGCTCCCCACAGCGGCACACAGCTCGCAGATCTTGCCAATAGCAGTGCTGCAGGCTGGCTCGCCGAACTTATCGGCAGCCGCAATGAAGCCACAGCCTCACTCCAGACAGGTTATATGAGCTATTACCGCAGTTTGACAGACTCTCATCCCAACGCACGGCGGATTCCCTTTTACACGATTGGGGGGACCGGCTGGGGCAGCTTTGGATCAGCAACATATTGGGGCGGTTTGTACTTGAGCCAGTATGGCAGGAATGACGGAGTTGTGCCCGTAAGCAGTTCACGGCTTTCAGGATCCCCTGTCATAGCTGAGCGGTCCTGGAACCATTCGAGCATAAGGCAAGGGTCTGTCATATTTCCTGAGCTAAACCCATATTTATCCGTGCCTTCTCTCCAATCTGAACTTTCTCCCATATTAACTGATACAGATTTTTCACAGTCTGCCAGCATGATCATCCACGGTGGAATGGCAGATGAGGAATTTGAAGATTCCTTTCTTATTGAAGATGAAGTAAAGGCTGCCTCAGTGTCTGTGTTGAGCAGCAAAAGTGTACCTGACATGGTTCTGCAGGATGAACAGGGGAACAGCTATGCACCCGGCAGAACTTATAAAGATGCCTCAGGATTTTTTTCTGGGGCATATGTCACTGAATTCACCATAAAGAAGCCTTTGCCAGGGAGCTGGACTGTAAGCAGTAAAGAGGACGGCATCGGCTTTCTGTATACAGTCAGCCTCGAGAGGGATCAAGCAATTCCGGGAGTCGGCAAAAATCCGGAAATCTGGAAAAGCATGCATCCGGGCATGAAATACCAGACAGAGTGGGTTCACTCAAAAGGCAAGGGAGCTAAGTCTTCCTCTGTTCACGGTCTGAAAGCGGGGCTTCCTGATGCTTCAATTTTCCAAGAGGAAGGAACTTACAGCCTCACCATCCAAATGACCGGCAAAACCAGCCAGGGTAAAGCATTTGAAAGGAGCATTATACAGTCCATCTATGTAGATGATGCCGGGAAAATTTATAAGTAGAAAAAATGTTTATGACATTTTCCATAAAAAATCTGGTCCTTGGCATCGGCATACGCTGGTGCCTTTATTTTTTATGGTTATTCAATTTTTTTGAAATATAAATTCGAAATATATTGAATATAATATTCAGATTATTTAAAATGATGGTAATGCATCATATCAGGAAAATAAGGAGGAGTTCTATGGAACATATTAATTTATCCGGAAGAAAGAGGGAGAGCTACAAGGTGGAGTTCAGCCATTCTCTTTTATGGGAGTGCGCCCTTGGCATAGCTGCTGTGACCAACGGGGCACTGATTGACACGCTTGAGCATTCAGCAAAGCTTTCAGGAATCAGGGCAGGGGCATCTGCCCGCCTAAAGGATCAGCTGGATCATATAGAAAAGAATAATACATGGAAGTCGCTGCTTCAGCTGCTGCATCATGTGGAAGCCCGGACCCTGCAGGATTTTGTTGCAGCTGTAGAGGAAATGGATGGAAAAGAGCTGAAGCAGATCTGCCTGCCTTTTCTGGGCCAGGAAAAAGAAGAAGCGAGGAAGCGTGCAGCCGCTGGGAATGAGGAATCCCTTGGAGAATTAATACGTCAAGTGGAAGGGCATAAATTTTTCCCGGCATATATCTCCTATATCTTTAAGGAATCGCCAGGAAAACTGAAGAAACATCTTATTTCCAGTATGGAAGGCTGGTATATGGAAGCTATAGAACCTGACAAAGAAGAGCTTTCAGCTATATTGGAAAAAGATGTTCAGGACAAAAAAATGCTCTCAGCCAGAATTTCCCCTGAAGATCTCGCTGAAACTGCAACAGGGGGGATTACCTACCTTCCTGAGCCTGGTGTCTATACTGTCAGGCTGATTCCGCAATACGTGTACCGTCCCTGGACCATTGAAGCGGATCTGGAAGGCACAAAGGTATTTTATTATCCAGTTTCAAACAGCAGCCTGCCTGCTGATGTGCCGGACAGTCCTGGTTATTTCCTTGTTCAAAAGCAAAAGGCGCTCGGTGATGAATTCAGGCTTCGCATTGTCAAGCTCCTTTTCAAGGAGGACCTGCCGCTGCAGGATATTACCGAGGAGCTGAATATCGGGAAATCGACTGTACACCATCATCTTAAGATCCTCAGGTCAGCCAAGCTTGCAGAAGTGCACAATCATAAATACAGGCTGAAAAAAGAAGCAGTCCTTTCTTTGGGAAAAGAGCTCGAGAGGTATCTGATGGGTGGAAGTGAATGATTTGGAAAATGAAGCCGTTCCGCTATTTATGGGCAGGTGCAGCGGCTTCAGAAGCAGGGGGAGCACTCGGCACTTTCTGTAATTCGATCATGGTATATGAATTGACAGGATCGAAGCTGGCTCTTGGCAGCATGTGGCTGCTGTATTATCTGCCCTCTCTCATCCTGCAGCTTATTTCAGGGCCATTTATCGACAAATGGAGCCGCAAGTGGATCATGGTCGTCTCCCAATGGACAAGAAGTCTTTTTTTCCTTCTTCCTTTTGTGATGATCAGTACCAGCCAGCTTGAAGTTTGGCATATTTATGCTGCCCAGATTGCTGTCGGGCTTGTCTCTCCCTTTTATATCCCGGCAAGCCAGGCCCTGCTTCCTTCGCTGATAAAAGGAGACCGTCTGCAGTCTGCAAACGCTGTACTCGACGGTACAGTCCGGCTGTTGTCCATGATGATCCCGATGACGGGAGGATTTGTTATTGAGAGAGCAGGAACAGAGGTGAGTCTGCTGCTCGTAACCATTTTCCTGCTGATAAGCGGCAGCTTTCTTTTATTTATTGCAGAACCCGAAGAAGAACGGACCATCAGAAAAACATGGCTTGAAGAATTCAAGGAGGGAATCTTCTATTATATTAGGAATCCTCTGCTGCTGTGGCTTGGGATTTTCCTTGCTTTCGTCCAGTTTGGGGTAGGAGCAGCCATGGTCCTCAATCTTCCGTACATAATTGACGAACTTTCAGAGAGCTACGGCAGCTACGGGGTTTTTATGGCGGGATTTCCGGTGGGCTATCTTGCAGGCACGCTTCTGATCGGGAAGGTGCGAATAAGCAATCGCCGCACTTCTATGCTGGGCGCGCTGATGGCAGGAGGTTCGACTTATATCCTGCTGGCGATTAACACCAGTCTTGCAGCCGCAGTTGCGATTGAAGCAGCAGCCGGAATTTCCATGGCTTTTTTCAATATACAAAGTACAGTCATCTATCAGCAGACAGTACCGGACCATTTGAGAGGAAAAGTTTTCTCGGCCAGGCTGTTCATCATCAGGGGGGCAATGCCCTTGGGAGTGCTTGCAGGAACCCTTTTGGGCAGCCTGTGGGGAGTCAGGCCCATGTTCCTCCTTATTGGGGCATTGATCATCGCCGCATCTGCAATAGGGCTCCTTCATCCTTATTTTGCATTTCTAAATAATCAGACCGGTCATCAGGTACAAGGAACTGAAACGGATTAGCCTGGGTAGTGGGATGTATGAGCCTCCGTAAGGGTACCGTCTTTATGCGGAAAAGGGGAATGGATTGCTGTTCAAAAAAATTACAAGAGTGAATATATTTATATAAAAAAAGACTAGTTTTTTTAGCTGTATTTACAAGGAGGAAATTTTTATGCTTAAACGGGTAGACGGCAGGAGAGGCGCATGGAAGCGTGTTACCGACAGAGCTTATTCACAATGCTGGCTTGATGCTAAAGAATTTACGGGCCACTTAGCTCTTATTGAGCTGATTAAAGTTACGGAAAAACTGACAGTCAAATACGAAGAAAAAGAAATATGCATTGCTGCCGATGGCTACAGCTGGCTTCAGCATTTTCCGGAGGATAAATATTATACAGTAACGACCATGATGGATGAGAACGGAGAAATTCTTCAATGGTATATCGATATCTGTCATGAGATTGGACTCGAAGAAAATATTCCGTGGATGGATGATCTGTTTCTGGATATCGTTGTACTGCCAGCAGGAAATGTATATCTGCTGGATGAAGAAGAGCTGGAGGATGCCCATAATGCCGGCATAATAACTAGACAGATGTATAATCTTGCAAGGAATCAGGCTAGTGAACTGATGGCTGCAATCCAGGCCGGCAGCTTCCCGCTATTGAATCTGGCTAAAGAGCATGCTGAAATTGTGAAAAGAGCTGGTTTTTCAGAGCCTGTTAGACCAGATAGCTAAAGACGGTGAACAGAACACTCACTCCGGAGTCTGTTCTTCACCGCCTTCATTTACGTCTGGAGAATCAGGGCTTTCTTCTTCGCTGCCTGCAAAATCCTGTGGTGTGATGCCGCCTCCGTATGTTGCGCCGATATTCATCTGGCCGCTGAGTTCCTTTACTCCCAGCTGATTGATGTTATTGGTCAGTTCATATTTATCGACTATGAATCTGTCAATATGGAATTCCTGAAAAATGACGGGCGGAGGGCTTTTGGAATCAGGCTGGGAAGAAGGTGTGTCCATATGGGGATTCTCATTTGTGCCAGCGTGTAAAGCAGAGATTTCCCGCCTCAGTTCTGAATTCTCTTTCTCCAGGCGGAAAATGGCATTTTCCGTATTCTGCAGGCGCATCTCCAAGTTTTCTATCTGCTGGAGGTGGCGGCCAAGTGCTTTATCGATCATTTTTTCAATGTGCTTTTCTTCCAGAACAGGACCGGGGCTTTGTCTAGTATCAGCGGCAGGTGTCCGGGCTGTGAATCTCTTCTTCAGGGCGATCAGGCTGCCCAACTCTTTTTCTATTGAAAGGAAGCGCCTGACATGGACATCGCATGTCCTGATCTTTTTAGACTCTTCTTCAAGGGATTCGATCCTCGATTCCAGTCCGGCCAGACGGTCATCGCGATCCTTGCCAAGTAAATGTTTAAAAGCCATATCTCACCACACCATTAAGTCCTTGTATTTCATTCAATCGGTATCTGTTCCTCTGGCTGGGAGAACTTCGCGTAGCTGATCTCCAATAGGCCGTTGATGAATTTTGCTGAAAGTTTATTATCATTGGGAATGGCAGGAAGTTTTACAGCTCTTTCAAAATTCCCATGGAATCTTTCTTTTTGAATATTCTTTATACCGCTGTATGGTACGTATATAGTTCCTCTGATGATCAGTCTGTCACCCTGTAGGAACAGCTGGACATCCTCCCTTTGGATGCCTGGCAGACCGGCCAGCAGGATGATTTGTGTTTCTGTCTCGTATATATCCACTAGCGGAAATTCGGCTGACTTCCGGTAGCCGGCTTCCCCCGGCTCGCCGGCAAAACTGTTGAAAGCCGCAGATTCCCCGAATTGCCCCCCTGGCCCCTGTTCAAAAACCTGATTCCAAAAATCTCCGCCCTGTACCTTCTGGGCAAGCTCCATCCATTGCTTCATTTTTTCGAGGTCCATACTATCACCTGCTTTAAAAGTTTCCAGGGATCATTGTTTATTATTTATCTTATTTTCAAATATGCCAATCATGCCAAAATGATGAAAAGTGCATCATTCATAATAGGATAAATTTGTTTGATACAGCAAAAGATAGGAGAGAACTGAATAAAAAGTGAAGAGGAGTAGATATGCAAGGACAATCATTATTCAGCAGTGACTGTGAAAAAAATATGAAGTGGCTGGAAAGCCAGCTTGGCTGCAGCTCAGATATCAGAATACGGAGAATCAAGCCGGTTCATATTCAAATGGAGATGATTCTTGCTTATATTGATGGAATTGTGGATGCTGAAAAAATAGAAGAACAGATTATTTCACCTCTGCTTGGTGCCGGAAAGGAGGATCCAAGTCAAGAGATGCCGCCGATACCGCTGCTTGTAAGCAGCATTCTTCATTCGGGGCACATAAAAGAGCTGGATGAGCCTTCAAAAGCATTAAAAGAAATGCTGGACGGGAACAGTGTCCTGTTTATTGATGGCTGGGATAAAGCTTATGCTCTTGAGAGTTCAAAATGGCCGGAGCGGAGTCCTGCAGAGCCTCAGGCACAGCGGACACCCATTGGGCCCAGCATAGCCTTTAATGAATCTCTGACAAATAACCTGGCTTTGATCAGAAAAATTTTAAAAAGTCCTGACTTAAGGATTGACAAGGGACCATTCAATTCCAAAATTGTTACACAGCTATCACTCATATATGTTGAGGGGAAGGCGGATAAAGAGATTTTGGACAGCGTAAGGCAGTCCCTGTCAAAGATTGAAATTCCTTTCATTTTGGATATCAATTATCTGGAGGAGGCATTGACCGAGGGAACAAAAACATTTTTTCCCCTGACTCTTTCAACTGACAGGCCGGATGTGGTTTGTGCTGAAGTGATGGAAGGCAGGATAGCCATTGCTGTGGATGGAACACCTTTTGTGACTACCCTTCCTGCGGTCCTTGTACAATTCTTTCAATCTCCTGACGATTATTATACTTTGAACAGAGGGGTGCAGATCCGCAGGCTGGCCCGCATCTTTTTTTTCATGTTGTCAGTGCTTTTGCCTGCGCTTTATATTTCCTTTACGGTCTATCACCCCGGGCTTGTCCCGACCCAGCTGCTGATCGGAATCATAGCACAGCGGGAGTATGTGCCGCTGCCTACCATACTTGAGGTTTTGATATTTTACTGGCTGATCCTGATCATCAGTGAAGGATCTTTAAGGCTTCCGCAAGGGGTTGTACTGACGGTCACAATATTTGCTTCTATCACTTTGGGCCAGCAGGCTGTTGAAGCGCAGCTGGTGCAGCCTACGTCGCTTGTTATATTGAGCGCTGCCTATGTAATGGCAAGTATATCGCCGATTTACAGCCTTGTTACGGCACAAAGGAGGCTGACGTTCCGATTCATCCTTTTATCTTCATTTCTTGGGCTGTTTGGAGTGATTGTCGGATTCCTGGCTTTGCTCCTGCATTTATGCTCCTTAAGAAGCTTTATGGTTCCTTACTTATCTCCATTGGCACCATTTAATCTGTCTGATCAGAAGGATGCTTTATTCAGGGTGCCCATTCCGGAAATTGTAAAAACCGAGAAAAAATTCACTAAAGAAGAAAAAATGAAACGGAAGTAGTGTGAGATGAAAATAAGCTGGAAGGAATTTATTTTGTGGCCTGCCGTTATTATTGGTTTTTTCATTGTAGGAAAAAATGTTGAAAATTCGTTTTTAAAAAACCTGGCGATTGTATCAGCAATAGGTGTTGAAAAGGAAGAAGATTTATACAAGGTCACTATTCAGGTGATCAGTCCTACAGCCTCCCAAAAGGAAGCAACTGGTGATTTGGGCGCCGTGGTATATGAACAGACAGGAAGAACTTTTTCAGAAGCAGTGCGGCTTGCATCACAGAAGGTTTCACGCTATTTATTCCTTGATGATACGGAAGTTTTCATTATGGATGAAGAACTGGCCAAGGAAAACGGCATCAAGGAAGCTATTGATTTCCTTATAATGGAACCAAATGTCACCTCAAATTTACAGGTTTTTATTAGCAAAGGCACCAAGCCGGGAGAAATTTTAAAGATTTTTACGCCAATCCAGAAGATTTCAGCCAGAAGGATTAAAGAAATCGCCCGTAATATAGGCTCTGACCTTGGAACGGCAGTACCCGTCTATCCAAATAAAATAAAAAATTATCTGCTGAATCAGACTACTGCCCAAATCAGCATTCCGTACCTCCAAGTCGAGGGAGATGCTGGCACGGGAATGAAGAAAGCCAATATTGAAGAGTTTGATCCCCCTGCAAAAATCAAAATCGGAGGTATGGCCGTTTTCCGCAATGATAAACTTGAGGGGTTCCTGGATACTGAACAGAGTAAGATTCTGCTTCTGCTGGAAAAAAAGCTTGAGAGGACTCTGTTCGAGGCAGGGTGCCCGAATGGAGAGAAGGGTTTCACATCAATGAATGTGAGCAAATACAAGCCGAAATTCAAGCCGAAGGTAATCAATGGGATGCCAGGATTCGATATCAGCGTCAAGCTTGATGGAGAGGTAATTGAAACGAGCTGCAGCCTGGATTTTACCCTTCCATCTAATAAGGAATATGAAAAAGTCTTCACTGCGGAGCTCCAAAAACAAATTGAAGAGCTTATTGAACAAAGCCAAGAAGACAATCTTGATTATATTGGATTTGGAAAGAGGCTTTATACTAGAAAGCCGCAGCTGTGGTCAGAGATTGAGAAAAAGTGGGAATCCGTTTATCCTGATATGCGGACAAATATAGAAGTGGAAGTGGTCATTACAGAATTCGGCGATGTGATGAAATTGCGCTGAGAAAGCAGGAAAGACATGGGCACAGTTAAAATTACAGTATTTCAAATGTTTGCGCTTCTGACCCTCTTTCTTCTTGGGAGTACAGTAGTAGTGGGGCTGGGCCTGGATTCCGAGGAAAATGCATGGCTGATCAATCTCTTTGCAATGTTTGTGGGCATTGTATTGTTCTTCTTTTATGCATTTATTCTCCATAAAGGCGGATGGGCAGATTTCGGGGAAATACTTGAGAAGGGATTCGGGAAAGCAGGCGGTAAAATCATCAGCCTCTTATATTCTATATACTTTTACTATATCGCTGCAAGAATTGTAAAAGATTTTTCCTATTTTATCAGCCAGACGCTTTTTTATAATATCCGGGACTGGATCATCTCTGCCATGCTCCTTATTTTGGCAGCCTATGGATGCAAGCTGGGACTGGAGGCGCTGGCACGCACTGCTGAAATCCTGATGTTCATGACCATGCTGCTCGTTTTCTCTCTTATTGCGCTGGCGCTCATGTCCGACTTCTTTTCTATGGAAAATATAATGCCTTTGTATAATCCTGATGAAATCAAGTGGGGAACCCTGCCACAGCTGTTTACATTCCCTTATGGAGAGATGGTGGTATTCCTGCTTATTTTCGCTTCAGTCAATCAGCCCGAAAAACTTATAAAAAAAGGCTGGCTGGCCGTTATCGCGGCAGGTATAATCATTCTAATTCTTTCAGAGCTCATCATCGGCATAGTTGGGGCAAAAACAGCTGCCATATATACATATCCGCTTGTAAAATCGATCGAGATGATTGAGTATCTGGAGGTTATCCAGCATCTGGAGATATTCTCTGTGTTCAGCTTTCTTTTTGTTGGTTTTATTAAAATCGGCATCTTTTTCGAGGCTGGTACAATGGCTTTTGCAAATGTTTTCAGGAAGCTGAAAAAAGAAAATATCATATACCCCGCTGCATCATTAGCTATGCTTGCAACACTGTATATGGCTGAAAACCTTCCGCAGCATTTGTTCTTAGGGCTGAAAGTAGTCCCGTATCTGGTCCATCTCCCTTTTCAGTTTCTGTTTCCAGGTATACTGGCAGTGCTCCTTGTCTTGAAAAAAGAGAGGAATCAGGCTTTCTAGCCGCCTCTGTTTAATGCGATAATGTACTCACTATCGCATAGGGGGAGTTATATGGAAGTCAGAAAGCTGGGGAAAGAAGACGCAGAGGAGTACAAAAAGCTGCGGCTTGAAGCGCTGCAAAACAAACCTGAAGCCTTTGCATCCAGTTATGAAGAGGAACAAGGAAATTCGGCCGATTTTTACGCCAATCGTTTTGCTTCAGTTCTCTCTGCAGAGTTTGGCGCATTTGAGAATGGAGCTATGGTTGGAACGGTAACTCTGATTAAGGATGCAAAACGGAAGCTTAAGCATCGGGCAATGATTGCTGCGATGTATGTTAAACCTGATTACAGAGGCAAGAGAGCAGGCAGGAAGCTGATTGAAGCAGCTCTTGATGAAGCTCGTTCAGACCCGGGAATAGAACAGGTCACCCTTTCGGTTGAAAGCGGGAATGAGCCTGCCAAAAGGCTTTATGCGTCATTTGGATTTACTGTATACGGTGTTGAAAAAAGGGCATTAAAAATTGGTGAAAGCTATTTTGACGAAGACCACATGATTCTTTATCTTAGTTGAGGAGGCGAGAGCCTTCTTTTTTATTTGGTAATAAAAATTACTTTGAAAAGTAATTTCTAGTTGCTTTGAAAAGTAATTTATATTACTCTATAAACAGGAGGTGGAAAATTTGGAAAATTTACGCTTGAATGTATCTCTGCTTCGCAAGAAGGTTCCAAATTTGACGGCAGCTGCAAAATCCGTGGGACTTCGTCCTGCTACAGTTTCCAATCTTTGCACCGGAAAGATTCCGGTAGGCAGGGCTGAGGTAAGGACGATCGCCCTGCTTGCTGAACTGGCAGAATGCAGTCTGGATGATTTAATTATTAGAGGGGAGAAGGCAGAGATGATTGAAACGAAAATCAAGGCGCTCGACCTGTTTGCACCATTGGCGAAAGGAGGGACGGCCGGTTTAGTGGCCAGGCCAGGAATGGGACAGTTAGTACTCCTGACAGAGCTGTTTTTCCGGCTCAAGAAAGAAGGCTATAAGACAATCCTGCTCATGCCGGAAGGGGGTTATCCGGAACTTCAGGATATTCTGATCAATACAGATTATACTGCTGCAACCATTGAGGATGCATACCGGCTTCTCTCAGAACATTCAAAGAATGAAGAAGTTCTGTTTGCAGCTGACAGAGCACATGTGGTGAATGGAATCATCCATGATTTGCAGGGCAGGCTGGAGGCGAACGGGATCAGCTCTGTAACAACCTTCCTCCTGGATTTAAAAGGGGAGGCAGTAGATGATGAATTTCCTTATGGACCGCTGGAAACATTATGGCAGTTTGATGCCGACCTTGCTGCCAGGCATTTATATCCTGCGGTAAATCCTATTTACTCTGCCTCTTCTGTCCTTGAGGGAGCATATCTGGATCAGGCCCATCTGACCATCCAGCAGAAGGCGCAAAAGCTCCTCCGCCGCTACAGGGAATTAAAGGCGCTTGTCCAGGCGGGGGGAACGGAGAGGCTTCCGCACTCCGAAACACTGGGGTATCAGCGCGGTGCATTGCTGGAAGCCTATCTGACCCAGCCATTTTATACAGCGGAAGAATTTACAGGACAAAAAGGACAATCGGTATCGCTTCAGGAAAACCTGTCTGACGTCCGAAAAATTCTGGATGGCGGGGCAGATGCTTATTCGGCAGATGAGCTGGCCTATATTGGAAGCCTGGCCACCCATCAGGGGAAAGAATCATAAGAAAAAGCCCGCTCTCGCGGGCTTTTTCTATATCACACTGTTTTTCACTGAGTTGGAATCATTCAGGTCAGGATCGGCAATCCAGGATATTGGAATATTGACCGGCGACACATCGCCATTTTGTTCGCCAAATCCCTGATTCCTTTTATAAGAGATGAACTGGTCGATAAATTGGTTCGGCCCCATATTCACAATAGAAGCATGGTCAAGCACATTGACCTTTAAGGCGAGAAGATTTACCACCATGGGGGCAAATATCACAAGCATCACTCCCTACAGATTTGGAATTCTCGCAGAATCGAAAGTTGAATTGGAGTCAAGCTGATCACGGTCATCAACCATTCCCTTTGTGCCGATGAATCCGCTTGCATCACCAAAATTCTGTCCGTAGCCCTGATTCTTTTTATCCGAATTATGCCACTCGGCAAGAAGGTTCTGGCCGATATTGACAGCGGAAGCATTCTCGAAAGAATTGATCTTGATTGCACAGATGTTGATATTGATAAATGGCGCAGGAGCCGGCAATTATATCTCCCCCTTTGTTTGCTTCTAAGTATATTCAGCTCTGCATAATTTATGATAAACGGTCAGTGAGAGCAAAAGGGGGAAAAGCATGTTCTATCCTACGCGTGTAACCATAGGCAAGACATCAATAAGAAGTACTGATCATGGATCTGGTATAATCTTTGGCCAGAATATCATGGTTAACAAAGCGGTGAACGGAAAGAAAAACCAGGGGTTTGGCCAGCAGTCCGCTGACAGGGTTTTTATGGCCGTGCCAGCAGGTGTAGTGTGGGATGGTGACGAGGAAGATAGCCCGAGTGTGAAAAACAATATCTAGCTATGCCGCAAAGGCCAGCAGTATTTTAGAATACCCATCCAAATCGCTGCATACCTATAATGTATATACCTCCGAAAGCAAAAGCCCTGCTGCTTAAAGTACGGGGCTTTTGCTTTATGGTTCAAAACTAAGGAATTATTTGCTATAATGAAGTTGGACGAAAATGATTATCATTATTGATGAGGTGCTTGATGTAATGAATATTGAACAATTGGTTACGACACGAAGAACAATCAAAAAGTTTAAAGCAGATCCAGTGGATGAGGCGTTGTTCATGAAGTGGCTTCAAGCGGCCAGCCTTGCTCCCAACCATAAAATGACTGAGCCTTGGGATATTATTTTTGCCGGCCCGGAGACACGCGGAAAGCTGAAGCATAAAACAGATTTTGGCGGTGCGCCGGAAGTGATGGCCGTCACGGTCAAGCATGGAAAAACTGAACTGGAAACGGTTGAAAATACTGCTGCCGTGGCATGCTTTATCCAGAACTTCATGCTGCAGGCATGGGATGAGGGAGTAGGGACTTTCTGGTGTTCTCTTGGTGCTTCAAAGGCTGCGAGGGAAGTGCTCGGAGTTGAGGAAGGGAACGAGGTAGTCGGCATTATCGCTTTTGGCTACCCCGAAGAAATCCCGGCTATCAAAGAGCGCATCAGCATCGAAGACAAGATTAAAAAGCTTCCGTAATAATGCATAGAAGGACAGGGCAATTGCCTGTCCTTTTTTATTTTGTCAAATGGGCTGAAAACTATGAATAGGATACCTCTAATTCTTAAATGACAGAAAGCAAAATCCCTTTATCACCTTCATTTTTCGGCTATAATGAATCTAGCAGAAAATACAGGGGGCATTAAAAAATGATACTAGTTGAATATAGCCGGAGAAGGGAAGGATGACAGAGGACTTCTGGTCGCCCGTCCGGCTGTCGATTTCTGTGGCAGCCATTTCATTGGCTATTGTCTTTGCTGCAGGCATTCTTTTGGCAAGAGTGCTATCATTAAAAAAATTCAAAGGAAAGCCGCTTATCGAAACCATCCTCCTCCTGCCTCTCGTACTTCCGCCGTCTGTGGTCGGATTCCTGCTTATCATCGTGTTTGGTAAGCAGTCGTTCTTTGGAAAAGCGATAGAAATCTTTTTGGGGCAGCCGGTCATATTTACCTGGCTGGCTGCCGTGATTGCGTCCAGTGTTGTCGCCTTTCCTCTGATGTACCAGTCCGCAAAGACGGGCTTTGAAACGATCGAGAAGGAAATAGAGGATGCTTCAAGAGTTGATGGAGCTTCAGAGCTGAAGGTATTTCTCTTCATAGCACTGCCGCTGTCAGCCAAAGCGCTGGCTGCCGGGGCTATCCTCAGCTTTGCCAGAGCGCTCGGGGAATTTGGGGCAACACTTATGTTTGCCGGCAATATTCCCGGCAAAACGCAAACCATTCCGACGGCCATATATTTTGCCATTGACTCGGGCAATATGGAGATGGCCTGGCTTTGGACGGCAGTTATGATTGGGATTTCCTTTATCATGCTTGCAGCGGTCAATGCTTTCAGTAAGTAAAGTTTCGGTTTACGAAACTTTTTTTGGAGAGAAACAGGGTTTTTGCTGTCATTCCAAGAATATATAATAAGTCTGAAACCCAGAGGAGGAAAAAGCATGACAGCAGAACAGTTTTTACAAAAACAAAATGAAGCCTTGCAAAAGCTCCAGAAAAAGCGCGCTGAAGCTTCATGGAAAGCTTCTGTAACTGGAGAAGATGAATGGAACAGGAAGACAGCTGAGGCACAGACAGAGGTCAGCCTCTACTTATCAGATTCTGAAAGATTTCAAGATGTAAAGGAATTCCTCGATAGCGGGGAACTAAACCAGCTTGAACAAAGGCAGCTGCAGCTGCTGAAGAACAGCATGGTAAAAAATCAGCTGGACGCAGGTGTACTTAAGGACCTTTCTGAAAGAAGCTCAGAGTTAATAGGCGTCTTCAATACATACAGAGCCGTTCTGGATGGAAGGGAAGTTTCGGAAAATGATATCAGGAAAATCCTTACAGATAGCAAGGATAACGAGCTGCGCGAGCGGGCCTGGCATGCAAGCAAGACAATTGGCAGCAAAGTCGAAAAGAAGCTAATTGACCTTGTGAAATTAAGGAACGAAACTGCCGTGAAGCTTGGCTACAGAAATTTTCATGAAATGAGCTTTGAACTCCAGGAGCTGGACAGGGACGTTATCTTTGCTATCTTCGATGAGCTTAAGGAAATTTCGGATGAACCATTCCGCCAGCTGAAGCGGGAAATGGATGAGGAAATTGCAGAACGCCTATCCATATCTATAGAAGACATCCGGCCATGGCATTATGCGGATCCATTCTTTCAGGAAGCTCCTCCTTCTAAAGCACTGAACTTGGATTCTTACTATGAAGGGAAGAATCTGGAGGAGCTGACAGCTGATACATTTGCTTCCATGGGAATGGATATTGGAGATATGCTGGAAAACAGCGATCTTTATCCGCGGGAAAAGAAAAATCAGCATGCATTTTGTACAGACATCGACAGGGAAGGGGACGTAAGAGTCCTGTGCAACAACAGCAGCAGCGATTACTGGTCAACCACCATGCTGCATGAGTTCGGGCATGCCGTATATTTCAAATATATAGACCGTGATCTCCCTTTCCTGCTCAGAGCCCCGGCACATACATTGACCACTGAAGCGATTGCGATGCTTTACGGCCGGATGGGCCGGAACCCGGAGTGGCTGGGAAAATTCCTCGGCATTAAAGAGAAGGAATTGGAAGAACTGACTGGCGAGCTGAAATTGGCGCTCAGAAGGCAGATGCTCATTTCTGCCCGGTGGTTCATCACTTTTTCGCTGTTTGAAAAAGAACTGTATGAAAATCCAAACCAGGATCTGAACCGTCTTTGGTGGGATATCGTTAAAGAAGTCCAATTCCTGAATCCGCCGGAAAATCAGGATACCCCGCACTGGGCTGCTAAGATCCACTTTACCCTTGTGCCTGTATACTATCAAAATTATCTTTTGGGGGAACTTACAACCTCACAGCTGGAACAGCATATCAAGAAAAATCTGAAGGGTGATATTCTTTCTAAAGATGCAGGAAGCTATCTGCTTGAAGAATTTTTCAAGCCGGGAGCGGCCCTCCACTGGAATGAAAAGATAGAAAAAGCAACCGGCGAAAAACTCAACCCGCAGCATTTCATAGACCAATTCGTAGGTGATCTGCAGCAGGCATAACAGAAAAAAAGGCCGCTTTCTTCACAGGAAGCGGCTTTTATAATGGAAAGGAAGGAAACTATTATATGAAAGTAAACGTCTATATAATACATGCATTCTGCAGGGACAACAAGGGTGGAAACCCGGCAGGCGTGGTTTTCGACGCCGATGGCCTAAGCACCGGGCAGATGCAGAAAGTTGCCTCAATGGCGGGATTCCCGGAAACTGCATTTATCAGCCATTCAAGAACAGGTGAGATATCCATGAGGTATTTCACACCGGAGAACGAAGTCGACCTATGCGGGCACGCTACTGTCGCCTCCTTCCATCTGCTTGTCAAGGAAGGCAGGATTCCCCCAGGAGAGCACACATTTGAATGCCATGCAGGCCTTCTTAAAGCAATAGCGAGTGATACAGGAGAGGTCTTCCTGGAACAGCCTCTTCCAAAAATGGGAACAGCTCTACCTCCAGAAGAGGCTGCTGCTTCCTTGGGAATCAGCCAGGATGATCTTGCGGAAGGTCTGCCGGTCCAGATTGTTTCTGCCGGATTGCCGGACATTATGGTCCCGATCCGTTCCCGTGATGTTCTGGAGTCGATCCGGCCTGATTTCGTGCGGGTGGCTGAGATCAGCAGAAAGTATCAGGCAATAGGGTATCATCTGTTTGCTTTCAATGAAAAAGGCAGTCCTGCGGCAGTCTGCCGCAATCTTGCTCCTGCAGCCGGCATACCGGAGGAAAGTGCGACAGGAACTGCCAGCGGCGCTCTATGCGGCTATCTTTATCATCATCAAAAAATTGCGGCAGGCCCGCATTTTTTTCACCAGGGAGAAACAATGGGGCTTCCCTCTATCATAAAGGCAAATCTATCAGCCGCAGATTCAGGGGAAATTGAGAGACTGGAAATTGGCGGTGCTGCGAAAGTGAAAGAAAAGATGGTGATGCACATTTAATGCTGTATTCATAAAAATTTCGACAGCATCCAATTCCGCCAGCTTAAATCCACAGCAATAGACGTCCAATCTTCTGCCGTTGCTTCACTGAGTGTCATAGTTTGTAAAGAAAGCTCGCTATTTGTTCATATCTTTTAAGCGGAAAATGGTTTAAGATAGAAATAAGTTAATAGACGGACTTTTTAGAAAAAACAATAATGGTATTGTCAGTAAAACTTCAGACTCAGAATGATAGATGGAGGGATATGAGTGAGTGCAAGCATCGCAGTAAAACTGATAGAAGACTATTCAAACTATGAAGACGAAACACTGGTGGTCCTTTTTCAAAATGGGGATGGTATGGCATCTGAATATCTTATGAAAAAATACAGGCACTTTGTCAGGGCGAAAGCGAGCAAATTCTTTTTGATCGGCGGAGATAAAGATGATCTTTTTCAGGAAGGGATGATCGGGCTATACAAAGCAATCCGTGATTTTAAGGAGGACAAGCTTGCCTCATTCAAAGTGTTTGCAGAGCTGTGCATTACAAGACAGATCATCACTGCTGTAAAAACGGCTACCCGCCAGAAGCAAATGCCGCTTAATTCCTATATTTCACTGGACAAGCCGATATATGAAGATGAATCCAAGCACACACTCATGGATATCCTCCCGGGCGCCATGGTCACAGATCCGGCCATTCTGATTGTGAACCAGGAGAACACTGCAGACATCGAAGAGAAAATAGCCGAGAAGCTGAGCGATCTGGAACGGAAGGTTCTCGATCTATACGTTGCCGGCCACTCTTATATTGAGATCTCTGAGGAACTTGATACTCACGTCAAATCAATCGACAACGCCCTCCAGCGCGTCAAACGAAAACTTGACCGCTATCTTGAAAGACGTGAGCTGGTCATTTAAAGAAAGTGAGCTCCCTCTGGAAACAGAGGGCTTTTTTCTTTGGAGCAGGGTAAGGGATAATGATTTACTCTGTTTTTAGGGAACCGTACAGATCCATAAAAAAAAGAAATCCCGGCAAACAGCCGGGATTTCCCATCAATATTCTTCCCTTCTGGCAGAAGGTTCATCTCCCGGAGTATCACCGAGCTGGTTCCCTTCATGGGATGGACGGAGCAGTTCATCTTCTTCAATGGTATTATCTACAAACAGGACATATTGCCCGTCAAATACTTTTTGCGCAAACTCTTCTGCATCCTTATCAGCTGCACCATAGCTCGCGTACTCATCATTTGAATGGATACCTGAGCTGGTTCCTGGATCTGCACCTAAAAACAATGCTTTAGCGGAATCCAGGAAGCGCTGGTTTCCGAGTTCCTGTGAGCCGATGATTTTGGCAATGGCCCCGTATGTTTCAGCAAGTGCTTCGATATTGGATCCGTCCTTTGAAACGATTACCAGCTTTCTGCTGTTATAGCCGTTATCCTTAGCTGAAGAGAGTGCTTCCGTAAGCTCTTCGATCGTATCATAGCCGCCAATCAATTGATTATTCATGAATATTCTCCTCCGGTAGATTAATAGAATTACTTCTATCATTCCCTGGTTTTCATGGGAAGAAACGTTGGGAAGCTTTTCTCACATTACAGGGAAGTTTTTGAAAAACCTGATGTTAAAGCCTATTGGGATACATTTCTGCAGGTCCTGCATGAACTAATTAATCTCTGGATGATGTCCCATGCTTTATAATGCGATATAATAGAGACATCGTAACTAGGAGGAATCGACACATGAAGCCATTTGACAAAATTTCTTCATATTTCAAGGCCTATGCACAATCACTGGCAGATGAATTGGTGGATAGCATCGTTCAGGAATTTGACTTTGAGGTGCCAAAGGAAGAAATTCAGAATGCCAAAAAGACTTATGAATCTTTTATGAAGTTTATTGGGGAGTCCATTGTGTCCGAAACTGAGAAGATGCCTGACGGATTGCTGGATTGGAGCAAGGAAAATGGAGAGCGGCAGGCAAAGAACGGCGGCCGCATTTCGGACATCGTAATGCGCTATCCTGATTCCAGGCAAGTGTTTATCGACAAAGTGACCAGTATAGGGAAAGAATTCGATCTAGGCATGGACGAAGTTGTATTGCTGATAAAAAAGGTCAATTTGATTCTGGATATCAGCATCAACGAAACAGTATTTGCTTTTGAACGATTTTCCGAGTTACTTCTGGAAAAAGCACAGGATGAGGTCAACGAATTGACTGCACCTGTTGTTCCGATACAAGATGGCATTGCCGTTCTTCCGCTGATTGGCTCAATTGATTATGACCGGGCCAAGCTGATTATGGAAAAAGTGGTGCCGGAAATTAAAAAACTGCAGATAGAATGCCTGATCATGGACTTTTCCGGCATTGTCAATATAGACGCCCAAATCGCAAAGTATGTATTTGATATCCGGAGTGTGCTCCGTCTAGTAGGGGTGAATACAATCGCTTCAGGGGTCCGGCCGGATCTTGCGCAGCAGGCTGTTACAGAAGGAATCGATCTTACCTCTGTACCGACCTTTGCAAATGTAAAGCAGGCCATTGAGAGTCTTGAGGAAGAATGACTAGAGAAAAGGGTGAACCGTCCTGGTTCGCCCTTTTTGTGTAAAGAAATTATCCGGATGATGCATCAGTGTCTTCTGTCAGTGTTATTTTAGACAGCTCTGTTAGTATGGTGGCCGCACCTATGATTTGTTTTGTGCTGTCAAAGAGCGGGTGGGCAAAAATCATATATGTATAAAGATGCTTGTCTGGAAGTGAAAAGGAGACTGTCTTCCGGATCGAGATCTGTTTTTCTATGACAGTTCTTTTCATTTGTGCATACATTTGTCCCCCTATCCCAAGGCCTAGCTCATCGTCCCGTTTCCCTATGAGAGATTCAGGCGGGAATAAGGGATGGTGATTGAAAATCCATGTATACTTTAAATCCATGTCACAGTGGGCGATGATCATGGGTGCAGCCTCCAGCGCATAACGGAAGGGACTTTCATCATCCGCATTAAAGGCAGAAGAGTGGAAATTCAGGATCTGGGCTATCTTTTGCCTGATTTCCTCACTGGGATTCCTCACCCCGCTTTCAATTTGTGCGTAATAAGCCCTGTCGATGTATGCCTTTGTGGCTACGGTCTCCTGGGTGGGCTTTCTGGCTTTTCTTATTTTAATTAACCAATCTCGTTTATGTTGTTTATGCATGGCTCTAGGTTATCATGTATCACTGGCAATGGGCGTGGCTTTTGAGACACAGGAGACATATTTGGTGGAGAAAAGGGTACACGTATAAATTACTTGTAAGAATCAGGCTTTATTTAATGAATAGAGCAGAAGTTAGAGATCGGATGAATGATGAAAAGAAAGAGAGGGTATAAGTCTTTTATACATAATGAAAGTGATGTGATACTTTGCCAAGCTCTAAATGGTTTAAAATCGGCTATGGAATTATTATTGTGATGGTTATCATCTTCCTCGCAACGAAAATCGATTTTATTTTTACACCGATTGAAATATTCTTTGAAACTTTATTTATGCCTTTTCTGATATCGGGGGTTCTTTACTATCTGCTGCGCCCGATTGTTTATTTCCTTAACAGGAAAAAGGTTCCAAAGGTTGTTTCCATCCTCTTGATCTATCTTATCGTCATTGGAGGGGCAGCCGCACTTGTGTACTTTGCGGGGCCGGAGCTGCAGCGCCAGTTTAAAGATCTGATGGACAATTACCCGCAATATATAGAGGGGCTTAGAAACAAAGCGGATGAGCTTCAGAACAGCGCATGGTTTTCCCGTTTCCAGGAAAACGATTATATTACCTTCGACTATATTACAGAACAGGTGAGTTCATATTTCAAATCGAACTTCTCGGATTTAAGCTCCCGCCTGACTGGCGTATTCAGCATCGTCACGAGTGTTGTAACCGTGATTGTAACAGTGCCTTTCATTGTCTTCTATCTCCTGAAGGACAGCGAAGGGGCTTCAAAAGGCATGGTCAGATATCTGCCGTATTTCCAGGCTGCAGAGACAAGGAAAATCCTTAAGGATATGGATGAAGCCCTCAGCTCCTATATCCAGGGCCAGGCAATCGTCAGCTTCATTGTGGGTGTAATGATGTATATCGGCTATCTGATCATCGGAATCAATTATTCTCTGATTCTGGCTATTGTGGCCATGTTAACAAACGTCATACCCTTCCTGGGGCCATTTCTTGCCCTAGTCCCGGCGGTCATCGTAGGGTTTACTATGTCGCCTTTTATGGCGCTGAAAGTCATTCTCGTTGTGATAGTGGTCCAGCAAATAGACGGAAATGTATCCTCTCCGCTCATCATGGGGAGAAAGCTGGATGTCCATCCGCTTACCATTATCCTGATCCTGCTGGTTGCGGGCAATCTTGCTGGTCTGATCGGGATGATCGTCGCTGTTCCTGCCTATGCAATCATCAAGGTCATCATCAGCCATGCCTACAGGCTTTATACATTGAAGAGGGCTGACCGTGACCAGATTATCCAGGTTGAAGATTAATGGTTTCAATCATGCAGAAAAACGGGAACAGAATAGTACAACCCATACAACAGGAGGAAGCTGCATGAACCGATATAAAATTGTGTATAAAAACCGTGAGGACCAATTCATCAGTACTGAATTTTATGCAGACTGCATCACTGACCTGATTCCGCAGCTCACAAATCTTGAAAGGAAATTCAAAATCGTTGAAGTGAAGAATATGATGTACGCACAAAGAAAATGAAAAAAGCAGCGCTGAATGCCGGCGCTGCTTTTTTATGCCTATCAGCAGGAAGCGGAAGAGCGGGAGTCGAATCTACTGTTATGAAAAATTGAGGGGGAAGAAGTATGGCTTTCAGAGAAAATGCGCCGCCAGGACCATATAAGCTTAAGGATAGTTTAGAAAAATTAAATGATGCAGCACTAACTGAAACAGAACTAATACTACTGGCAGAGGCTATGCTCGAGGAGATTGGAACATCTGATCCATATCTGCGAGATCATCTTATTTACGCCAATTTTGCCCGGCTGATTGTAGAAGGCAGATTTTCTCATGCCATGCTTGAAGAAATCCTCGCCGTCTGCCTGGATGACAGCCATTTATTTTTCCATCTAGGGGCAGAGGGGGATGACAGTGTGTTCACCCGAAGCTTTTCTTCCCTGGTGCTGGCTTTGGTCATCCAAAAAGATGCTGAAAAGAGATTTCTTTCTGCTCAAACAGTTCAGTACACATATGGAAAAACATTGGAATATATGAAGGAAGAAAAAGACCTCCGGGGATGTGTGGAAGAAAAGGGCTGGGCACACAGCATGGCTCATGCAGCAGACCTTTTAAATGAGCTCGTCCGCCACCCGGTTATCTTCAGCAGCGAGCAGCTGCTCTTACAGGGGATGGATGTGATTTTTCATTGTGTATCCAGGAACGACGGCGTTTACACTGATGATGAACCCGAACGGCTCATTTTCCCGCTCACGGCTATCATGGAGAAATCAAGTGAAAACAGCTTTGCCAATAAACTGAAAGAGCTGTCTCAATACGAGGAGGACGCCAGAAGAAGCAAAAGTGATGGAAATGCCTATTATCATCTCAGGACCAATATGATGATGTTTTATAAAACATTGTATTTCAGGCTGAAATGGAATGATTTATTTCCTGCTGGCAGGGATCGCCTTGAAGCGTGTATCAAGAGACTCCATATTGAAGTCTATGGGGAGAAATTCTGAGAAGGAAATTCAAAAGGAGGAGAAGAATCTGCTTCTCCTCTAAAATCTTTCATTTTTGGCAGAAGGGCTGAAAACAGGGAAAGAAAAGTAAAATGTGGTGCCTGCCCCGACTTTGCTCTCGACTTTGATTGTGCCCTTCATCGCTTTGACGATGCTGAATACAACCATCATACCCAGGCCGGTCCCTTTTGAGCCTTTCGTAGAATAATAAGGCTCGCCGAGCTTCTGCAGCTGTTCAGGAGTCATACCAACGCCAGTATCCTTGACCGATATAGAAATATGGCTTTTCGTATAATTGGTCTCGACAAGGAGCTCGCCGCCTTTAGGCATCGCTTCAATGGCATTTTTCAGGACATTGAGAATCGACTGGTGGAATTTCTGCCGGTCTCCTTCTATGGAACCAAGGATGGCAAAATTGGCTGTAATCCTGACAGAATTCTGATTCGCGAGTGGTGTCAGAATGTTGATAACCTGCGTGATTTCTTTTTTTACGTTAATTTCCTCTATATAGTCGAGGGAAGGCTTAGTGAAAGTTAAATAATCTTTTATAACCCTTTCTGCCGATTCAAGCTCTCCTTTAACGATATGCAGATACTCTCTTCTTTTTTCAAGGGGCTGAGGATGCTCGATCAATAGCTGTACAAAGCCTGCCGCAGCTGTCAAAGGGTTGCGGATTTCATGTGAAATCGCGGCACCCATCTGCTCAACAGCTTCCAGCTTTTCAGTTTTTATCAGTTTCTTCTTGAGCTCAAGATCCCTTCTGACATATTCAATGATATAGGCTATCATTGCGACCCCGACAGTCGGAACCGCCAGATGAGCGGCCCAGGCATCAAGCCTGCTTTCAGGGGATGACCAAATTTCCATAGCGATGACTGTCACTACGCTTAAAATAACAGTCAAGAGGACCGAAAAGGCAATCCTTTTTGGGGGAGGCTGTACTTTGAATCTAGGATAAATGCGCCATAGTAAAAATCCGAGCGGCACATACAAAAGAACATTGAGCCAGAAACCGGTACCAAGTCCAAAGAACGAGCGGAAGACAATGGCAATCACGCTGAGCCAGGGGCCAAGTCCGGCATACAAGCCGCCGATCAAAACCGGGATTAGCCTCAGATCAAATTGGAAGTCGGACGAGGATTTAAAAGAAAACTGCAGGCTCATCCAAAGCATCAGTGATAGCCATATAAGGGACGACACGCGGGAAAAAGAGATTCTTTGCCTTCTCTCTGACCAAACCAATGAGAAAAAAAGAAGAATGATAATCAACGCCAAATTAAAAAACAAGTGCCTGGTTATTTCCATTTATTTCACCGCATTTTTGTATGTATATTAAAAATATTATAATTTTTTGTCAAAAGAAACAATACAATTAGCTTAAATTGACGAATATATTAACAGTTTCCCTAAAATAGTCATATAAAGACTGGCGCAGCTTTTAAGCCAGCAAGCATTTATTGCCTGTCCGGGAAAGCCGGTTTGCTTACTATCGAACAATTCAAATGGTGAAAAAGAAAGGAATAATATTAAAAACTGCTAAAAAAATGAACCTTTTTCCAGCCTCTTCCGTATTATGGTTAGAATGAGAATGATAGGAGGCACAGTTTTGGATTCTATTTTGAAGCTGGATAATGTAAAAAAAGTGATTAAAGGAAAAGAAATCATCAAAGGACTCAGTTTTTCTGTAAATGAAGGAGAGGTATTCGGCTTTCTCGGCCCCAATGGAGCCGGCAAAACGACGACCATCCGGATGATTGTAGGCCTGATCGGGATAACGGAGGGCGACGTGATCGTCTGCGGAAAAAGCATCCGCAAGGACTTTGCCGGTGCCGTTAGCCATATTGGTGCAATTGTAGAGAATCCGGAAATGTACAAGTTTCTGACTGGCTACCAGAACCTGATGCAATATGCACGAATGCAGAAGAGTATTTCGAAAAAGAAGATTGAAGAAGTAGTTGAGCTGGTCGGTCTGCAGGACCGGATCCATGATAAGGTGCGCACCTATTCGCTCGGAATGAGGCAGCGGCTCGGACTGGCACAGTGCCTGCTTTATGATCCGAAACTCCTGATCCTGGATGAGCCGACGAACGGCCTTGATCCTGCAGGGATAAGGGAAATCAGGGACCATCTGAAAATGCTCACCAGGGAAAAAGGCATGAGTGTTATCGTATCGAGCCACCTGCTTTCGGAAATGGAAATGATGTGCGACCGGATTGCCATCATCCAGGATGGCCGGCTTGTAGAGGTACAGCAGGTGAATGATTTTGTTCAGACCGGGACGGTTTACGCTTTTGAAACAGGCGATCTCAGCGAGGCATTCTCTCTTCTGGAAGACAAATTTGGCATAGTCCGGACAGCCGGTGGTTTTACAGCGGCCTGCACAAGAGACGAAGTGCCTGTTATTGTCCAAAGCCTTGTTGAACGTGGAATAGCGGTCTACGGGGTGAGAGCGGCTTCGCAAACATTGGAAGACAGATTCCTAGAAGTGACGGCTGGGGGTGTCAAGCATGGGTAGTTTAATCAAGAATGAATGGATTAAAATTTTCCGCAGAACAGGTACGCTTGTAATGGTCGGACTTGTGATTCTCTTTACAATGGTCTATGCCGGATTTGAAAAATATGACCAAGTAAAAAATGGCGGACAGGAGCCGCAGGCTGACTGGAAGCAGACAATGGAACAAAGCATCCAGACTGACAAAACGGATATGGAAGAAAATTTCAATGCCAATCTCGATATGTTCTATAAACGGCAAATTGCCATCAAGGAATACCAGATTGAGAATGATATCCCTCCTCAAACCGAATATTCGGTTTGGTCTTTCGTAGAGAAAGCCCAGGCATTGATATCCTTTGCAGGCCTTTTTACCATCATCGTAGCAGCAGGCATCGTCGCCTCTGAATTTTCATGGGGAACAATCAAGCTCCTGCTGATCCGGCCAATCAGCAGATCGAAAATCCTGCTGTCCAAATACATAACCGTCTTTTTGTTCGGGCTTTTCATGCTGGCTTTGATTTACGGGCTGGCCACATTGCTCGGTGTGATTTTGTTCGGTCTTCCTTCTGAACAAATTCCTCATCTTGCCTATTCAGGTGGAGAAGTGGTTGAAAGGGGCATAGCGGGACATCTGGCAATTTCCTATCTGCTCGCCAGTATTGATGTGCTGCTTGTCGCAACGATGGCTTTCATGATTTCAGCAGTTTTCCGCAACAGTTCGCTTGCGATCGGCCTTTCCCTGTTTCTGCTTTTCACAGGAGGGACGGCAACATTTATTTTGGCAGGTCTTTTCGATTGGGCAAAATATATTCTTTTTGCCAACACGGATCTGACTGTTTATTTCGACGGAGTACCGCCTGTAGAAGGAATGACGCTCACCTTTTCGGTCATCGTCCTGCTTTTCTATTTCACCATTTTCCATGCGCTTGCCTTCTGGCTGTTCAATAAAAGGGATGTATCAGCGTAAAAGAGGAAGCCGGACATTTTCTGTCCGGCTTATTTTGTTAGCAGAAGAATGGGGTAAGTTCTTAATGGTCAAAGCGGGAGGGTGTTAGTGAGAGGTACTGGGACCGTCTAAATTGGGAAAAGAGAAAAAGAGGGTGTTAGTGAGGGGAACTAAGACCATCTAAATTGGAAAAAGAGAATCAGAGGGTGTTAGTCGGGGGAACTAAGACCGTCTAAATTGAAAAAAGAGAATCAGAGGGTGTTAGTCAGGGGAACTAGGACCGTCTAAATTGGAAAAAGGGAATCAGAGGGTATTAGTCGGGGGAACTAAGACCATCTAAATTGAAAAAAGAGAATCAGAGGGTGTTAGTCGGGCGAACTAGGACCGTCTAAATTGGAAAAAGAGAACCTGAGGGTGTTAGTCGGGAGATCTAAGACCGTCTAAATTGAAAAAAGAGAAATAGAGGGTGTTAGTCGGGGGAACTAAGACCGTCTAAATTGAAAAAAGAGAATAAGAGGGTGTTAGTCGGGGGAACTAAGACCGTCTAAATTGGAAAAAGAGAATCAGAGGGTGTTAGTCGGGGGAACAAGGACCGTCTAAATTGGAAAAAGAGAATCAGAGGGTGTTAGTCGGGCGAACTAGGACCGTCTAAATTGGAAAAAGAGAATCAGAGGGTGTTAGTCCAAGAAACTAGAGCCCTCTAAACTGAAAAAGAGTAATAGAGGGTGCTTGTGAAAAGAACTTCTGCCTACTAAGCCCCAAAAAAAGGAAAGATGCCAGCTCGAACGCCTAATCCACTCCTTCAATCAAAAAAACCATAATATCAGAAAATATAGACAACAAGCATTGAAAGGTATATTATACCAATTACCAAAGGAGGGAAATCGTATGGGTGATTGCTTTATTTGCAATAAGCAACAGGGGAAAATCAAAACTTCAGGAAGTGTAATCTATGAAGATGATTTTGTTTATGTTGGACATATTGACGGAGGCGGTAAGCCTGTTTATCTTGGACATTTGATGATTGACTTGAAAAGGCATGCACCGTCGCTGGCGGATTTAACGATGGAGGAAGCTTCAGCTTTTGGGAGATCTATGGCGAGGATTAGCCGGGCCTTAAAGGAAAGCGAGGGAGCAGAGCATATTTATTCTCTTGTATCAGGTAACGCTGTTCCCCATCTGCACATGCATCTGGTGCCGCGCTACCCGGGGACACCGGAAAAACATTGGGGGCCGATGAGTGTTTATGACTGGGAGCAGGCTCCGATGGGAGATGAAGAGGAGGTCAGCGAAATCTGCCGCAGGTTCAAGGCTTACCTCGAGGAGCGGAAACATGATTGATATTTGCTGGACCGGGAAGGATGCCCCTTATCTGGATGATCCCGATGTCAGACAGGACGCCCATATTACGGTAGGGCGGTTTGGTGGAAATACAGAGGCCGGGCAGTATAAAAATGAGGATGGCTGCCTTGTCTGGGCAGATGAAAATCGTGAATGGGAGTTTGCCATCATACTGGATGCACATGAATCAGCAGAAAGCGCAGAGCTGGTCCTGCAGCATATTCAATTAAAAAAGGAAGACATATTTGAAATACTGATGCTTCCAGCACATACGGCAATACCTGGTGTGGAAAAATATATATTGTCACTCCTGGCTTCTGAAGAGTTCCGGATGGAATGCAGCAAGATAAAAGGTGAAACAGCCTGCCTGTTTGCTTTTCGGAAAGGCCGGTATCTTTGGTGGCTGTCTATCGGTGATTGTGTGCTGTTCCTCTTTCATCCAGAACTGGTGGCTATGGGGCAGCATCAGATGAACCAGCGGCAATTTTTTGAATGGACAGGAAGGGCCAATGCTTTTGATTTGCCCGTCCCCTGTTATACAACAGGAAGGAGGGAGCTCAGAGCAGGCTTAAATACCATCTTGCTTACGACAGATGGCCTCCTTGAATGCCCGGGATTGCCATTTGAAAACCCTGAGAAAATCATGTCGGCATTGAAGTATGCTTCAGAAGGGCAGGGTGTGAAAGAAATGCTAGATGTAATTAAGGCACACCAAGTCCGGGACAGTACTACGATCATCTCCTGGGAAGCGAGTTCCTCCAGCAGGCCATTAATGCCGGGAAACCTTACTAGCAAGGGATAAATTTCCCCAGGATGGGCAACATACAGGCGGAGGGCTGCCGATGGCCAAGTTACAGCATATACAGCAGGATACCAATATTGAAAGCTATTATATAACCTTATGCGATGTGTATTTTTATCATCTTCCCGGAGAATCGGAAAAGGAAGAGCAGCGGCTGGAGGCGGCTGTTGAAACTTTATCGAGCCTGATTTATCATGCCATCAGCATAGACGGGACAACAATCAGGGAAATGGACAACAGCCGGTATGAGAAGGAGTACAAGCGGTTCTATACTGATATTATGAGAGCGATCAGAGAATGTTCGCAGAATGAAGTGGACTTTGGCGAATTTCTCGAAATCTTGGACGAAATTATCAGCGCCGCCATTCTTCTTGCCAATGCATTTGAAAAAATTGATAAGGTAAAAGAAGAGGCCGCACAAGAAGAAGAAGAAGAATGACCGGTTCAGGTTTGGGCCGGTCTTATCTTTGTATATAAATAATTGAATTTTAAGAAAAAGAATTGTAAATACTTCATTTTTTATGCTATTCTGTACTATAACAGATATAAAATACAACGTTGTGTAATAGGATACAAAGGAGGATAAGGATGGCGAATTATCGGAAAATCGGAAACTTGCAGGTGGATGAGGCTCTGCATCAATTTTTACAGAAAGAGGCGCTTCCCGGGACCGGCCTGGAAGAAAAAGCATTCTGGAATGGTTTTGAAAAGCTGATTGAAGAGCTTACACCAGAGAACAAAAGACTGCTGGCCAAAAGGGAGAAGCTGCAAAGGGAGCTTGACCGCTACCATAATGAGAACCGGGATGACTTCCACTTTGAGGCGTATAAACAGTTTCTGATTGATATAGGTTATCTGCTGCCGGAGCCGGGAGAATTCCAGATCGGCACGGAAAATGTGGATGATGAGATTGCCCAGCAGGCAGGTCCGCAGCTGGTTGTGCCGGTCAATAACAGCAGATACAGCATCAATGCGGCCAATGCACGATGGGGAAGCTTGTATGACGCCTTATATGGGACAGATGCGATCAGTGAAGAAGGCGGAGCAGAAAGGTCAATCGAGTATAATCCTGTGCGCGGAAATAAAGTAATTGAATTCGCAAAGGGATTTCTTGATCAGGCTGCCGCTCTCGACGGTGCCTCCCATAAGGAAGCTGTCAGGTATTCAGTGAAGGAAGGCAGTCTGGTCATCACTTTGAAGGATGGGTCTTCGTCAAAACTTAAAGTTCCGGAGGCATTTGCCGGTTACAGGGGAGATAAAGACCTTCCCGAAGCTGTATTGCTGAAGCATCATGGACTTCATTTTGAGATCCAGATAGACCGTGCATCTGATATTGGAAAAAGTGACCCGGCGGGCATAAAAGATATTCTTATGGAAGCAGCTGTTACAGTGATCATGGATTGCGAGGACTCAGTTGCGGCTGTTGATGCGGAGGACAAGGTGCTCGTCTACCGAAATTGGCTGGGTTTGATGAAAGGGGAGCTCAGCGCAGATTTCTCAAAGGGCGGAAAGATCAAATCAAGGAAACTGAACGGTGTCAGGCACTATCGGGATCCTGAAGGCAATCTTTTTTCCCTGCCAGGCAGATCGCTTCTGTTTGTCCGCAATGTCGGCCATCTGATGACCAATCCGGCAGTTCTGGATAAGGAAGGAAATGAAGTGCAAGAAGGAATCCTTGATGCCGTCTTTACGGGGCTGGCAGGGAAGCATTCTCTTTTAAACACAGAGGAACCGGCTAACTCCAGGAAAGGCTCTATTTATATAGTAAAGCCTAAAATGCATGGGCCGGAGGAAGCCGCGTATGCAGGGGAGCTTTTCGATAAAACAGAGGATTTGCTCGGGCTTGATAGGAATACCTTGAAAATTGGACTGATGGATGAAGAGCGCAGAACCTCACTGAATTTACAGAGCTGTATAAAAGAAGTCAAAGACCGCATCGTGTTCATCAATACAGGCTTCCTTGACCGGACAGGGGACGAAATCCATTCAAGCATGGAAGCGGGCCCGATGGTGCGTAAAGGAGAAATGAAAAAGTCCAATTGGCTGCAGGCATACGAAAAATCCAATGTTTCAACAGGTCTAACAGCAGGTTTTTCAGGCAAGGCTCAAATAGGCAAAGGCATGTGGGCTATGCCTGACAAAATGGAAGAGATGCTCGAGCAGAAGGGTGCGCAGCTCATGACCGGGGCTAACACTGCCTGGGTGCCGTCACCGTCAGCGGCCGTCCTTCATGCATTGCACTACCATCAGATTAATGTAAAGGGTATACAGGAAAAAGAGTATCAGAGCCCGTCCCTGTATAGAGATGAAATGCTGTCAATACCGGTGGAAGCCCGCGGATCCTGGTCATCTGAAGAAATCCAGGAGGAAATCGAAAATAATGCCCAGGGTATTCTTGGCTATGTGGTCCGCTGGGTGGAACAGGGCATCGGATGCTCAAAAGTGCCGGATATTCATGATGTCGGCCTGATGGAGGATCGTGCCACATTGAGGATATCAAGCCAGCATCTGGCCAATTGGATCCACCATAAAATTGTTTCTAAAGAGCAGGTCATGAATGCACTGCAGAAAATGGCGAAGGTAGTCGATTCACAAAATGAGAAAGAGCCAAGCTATAAGAGGATGTCTGATGATTTCAGCACTTCAGTTGCATTCCAGGCGGCTTGTGAGCTGATCTTTGAGGGGAGAAATCAGCCTAATGGCTATACAGAGCCTATTTTGCATAAAAGGAGGCTGGAGGCAAAGTCGAAACAGGCTGTCCGGCAGTAAGGCAGAACGGATGTGAAAAAACAATAAGGCAAGTCAGCAGACAGTGCCACCGTTTTCATCCGGCTCGTCAGTGAAACCTGGGATGATTCCCGGTGAAGCCGCACTCAGCTGCTGATTGCTTCTGCAGGATGGTCTTGGCAAGCGCGTGAAGTAAATTGACGGTTTCAGATTCCTTCAGGTAAAATTTAGCTATTCTTACAGAAACTGAGGGGATTTTGTTGAAGCATTTGAAATTGTTATTAGTATTAATAGGCCTGTTCATGACGAGCGCTGCCTGTTCCAGAGCTGAGGAAAGCGAGCCAGCACCAGATAAAAAGACAGCAGCTCCTGTAAAAAATGCAATAGAAGAAGTGGAAGCTGAAGAGGCGGCAGAGAAGGAAAGCTTTATCGCCAATGGAAAGGAATGGGAGCTTGGATTTACCGATTCTCAAAACGGGCTGTTCAAAGAGTATGTCCTTGCGGGAGAAACAGTCGACAACTGGTCGGAACTGATCACAGTCCACCGCTTCAGCAATCCGAATGAGGTGCCGGTGCAGGCATATGCAGCCCAATTTAAAAATTCTCTTGAACAGTCTGTTTCCGGTGACCTTCACTTTGAGGTTCTAAAAGAGGATGCTCATAATCTTTATTATGAATTTCAGCTGGCCAAAGATCCTGCCCATCCTGATCAATATGAAACAGCCAGGATTCAAAGCGGGGGCGGGGAAATCTGGTTCCTGCATTATGCCATTAAAACTGGCGGTATAGATGAAGGGGAAAAAGAGGCCTGGCAGTATATATTATCAACAGATGACTTGAAAAGCTGGGTTGAATAGGACAAAAAAACGAAGCAGAGATGCTTCGTTTTTTCGTTCATAGGTTATTTATAAAAAACCTTATCTGTATTATATTTGGCCTGAAGAGTATTGATGATATAGGTCTCATAGATTTCTCTCTCCATTGGATCTTCTACATAAATCAAGGCAATTTTGTATACATCATGGCGGACATCCTTGATCGGTGAAACAGTGTCTTCAAAATGCTTCTTCACACGCTGCCTCAGTTTACGGGCTTTTCCTACAAACATCAGGTCCTCATTTGAATCAAGGAACAAGATCAGACCGCCTTTATCACGGGGGATTCGGTGGTAATCCGTAAAGCCGTAAAGATTGCTCAGTACAGAGGATGTCTGTTCATCGGCATGCTTGTTTTTAGTCAGAGTCAAATCCGGATTTGGGATTTCAATTTTTATCATCTTCAGTCACTTCCTTTTCTTTAACTTGTAAATGGTATCATACCGCAAGCCTGATATCCACTATATCCTGATTATTTTACCCTTATATCAAGGATAAAAAAGGTTTTTCAATTTTTCTCTTCTTAAAGTGTCACAGTTTTGTCTTAAAGGCGACTAAGTATATAGAATATGAAAAGCAGGTGAGTGTGTGGGAAATCACAAGGAAAGGCTGATCCTTGAATGGTATGAGCAATACGGCACAGAACTGTTCCGGTTTGTTTGGATTATGCTCGGAACAAAAGAGGGATGTGATGATATTGTACACGATACTTTTCTGAAAGCCTGGTCGGCTATAGATAGATTCGAGAAGAAATCGTCTGTGAAAACCTGGCTGTTTGCCATCGCCAAACATAAGGTGCTCGATGAAATCCGCAGGCAGAAAAGGAGAAGGATCTTTCTTGGAAGATTAGCGGAAAGCTCTATTCCATCTGGTTTGGATGTACAGAAGATTGTGGAGCTGAAGGAGGAAGCAAAGGAACTGATGAAACAGATCCAGGAGCTGAAGCCCAACTACAGGATTGTCATTATTTTAAGCAAGGTAGAGGAATGCACTTCGAAGGAAATCGCTGAAATCCTGGGCTGGTCTGAAGCAAAGGTACGCAAAACTCTCTCGCGCGCCATACAAGTGCTGAGGAAGGAAAAGCAGCTGAAAGGAGGCGATGGAATTGAAGAGTCAATATGATGACCGTGAATGGAATGATCTTCGTGAGCTTGTGCCTGGCAAAGATGAAAGCGAGCAGTTGAAAAGGAGAATCATGCATTCTGCAAGGAAGGGCAGTCACATGGGGCCCTATTTTTTCAGGGCAGGTTCAATTGCGGCGGCATGCCTGCTTTTGATTATTTGCGGAAGTCTGCTTTTTCTTTCCCTGCAGGAGTCAAAACTGCCGCAGGATGCTTCTATTATGCTGGATGGCCACCCCTATACTTGGGACCTGCCGGGTATTGAAGTGAAAACATCACAAGGAGAAATTGAGTTTTTAAGGGGAGCGGAGGGAACGGAAACCAAGGCGGGCTTTGGCAAAAACATATCAGAGCAGGACATGGAAAGCATCATATCTTCCCGTTCGATGTACGTCAGGCAAGAACTTGAGCATTTCCCGTATAAAACCATCATGTATATTGAGCATGTCAAGATGATGGATACGGCTCTCCGCTATCATTTTTTCATCCAGCCTGAGGGTGAAGAATGGGTTTACTTCTCGTTTGATTATCCTAAATTCGAATATGCAGAAATATTTCAGGCTATTGCCAGCTTGCGGTTCAAAGACGTTGAACCTTACATTCATCCGGAGCCCCTTTATGTCACCCATGGATATGGAGAGATATTATATCCGGTTGGCCTGACGCCGGTCACTGTCAGCTCCGGCTATGAAGAATACCGGTGGGAGGAGGCTTCGAGCCGCAATCTTACGGATTATTTAAAAGCTTTAGAGAGCAGCCCGGCAGGATGGGAGAGACAGGAATCAGCGGACAGTTCAGCTAATTATATATCCCATTCCGGACTTGTGGAAGTAGCCATCCGCCTGGAAGGCAATATACTCACATACACGATTCACTATAACAGACAGGAATAAAGCTGATTGGTTCAGTCACAGCATTTTTAATCAATAATAATGGAAGCCCCGGCATGACTGGCGTTGGGGCTTTTTGCAGGTGGTCTATAACTGGTATAGGTGCCTGTCACCTAAAAAATGACATATTTTGTTGTTTTCATTTTTGTAAAAAGGGTAAAGAGTAGTAAATAATTCAAATTGTAAGAGGGCGATTATGAACAGCATAGAATACTACATTTTTTTAGAGGAAATCCAACGGATGCAAAAAGAGTATAACAGATGTAAAGACAAAAACTTAAAGACAGAAATTGTTAAGGATATCGAGCTATTGCAGACTGCGATCAACTGCGTAAGATAAAATGAAATCGTCTAAACCATGAGTTAGGCGATTTTTTGTTTTTTATAAAGCCGGCATTCTGCCGGCCTTTGTCATTTATTAAAGAAATACTGATAAAAAAGGACATCCTGCCATTCCCCGAATTTAAAGCCGACTTCCTTAAATATGCCGATATAGCGGAAGCCAAGCCTTTCGTGGAGCCTGACGCTGGCCTCATTGCCGGCAGTAAGCCCGCTGATGATGGTATGGTAGTCCAGGCCGGCTGCGCGGGAGAGCATATCCTCTACCAGACCCTTCCCGATCCCTTTCCCCCTGAAGCGGGATGATATGTATACAGAAAGCTCTGCTGTTTTCTCATAGGCCTGTTTATCGCGGAATGGTCCAATGGAGCAGTAGCCTGCAATTTGGCCATCTTCCTCTGCAACCGTCAGGGGATATCTGCCGCCGTATTTTTCGAACCAGGCCGTCCGCTCTTCCAGGCTTTGTTCTTCGAGGTCAAAAGTCGCTGTCAGTGTGCGGATTGCTTCATTATAAATATCAAGAATTTCCGGCAAATCTTCTTTTGCTGCTTCACGGATTATCATTTCAAGATCCCTCCTGGTACTTATTTTAAAAGAGCAGGAGATGGAGGGGAAGTTTATTGGCTTATATCCTGACATAAGAAGATTGTTTAGGCAAGTCTGTTATCACGGAAGAGAGCTGCTTGCAGAGACAAGCAGCTATTATTTCTATTTCTTCAGCTGATCCACAGTTCCTTCATTATAATCATCCCCGACTTGTTCATGGGTTTCAGCGAGACCCTGCTCCAGCTGGGAGTTCCCTTCATAATCGGATGCATTGAAGTATCTGGCGGCAATTTGCGTTGTATCAGGTTGGTTTTGCTTATTATTTTTCAATCGTTCCGCCTCCTTTCATTCATAGTATAAGTCAATTCAAGGCAGATTATTTGGCTAGCGGAATTGTACATAATTGGAATCAGGAACGGGGAAATTACAGTGGAGGAGGTGAGCCTCATGGCTAAAAATCAAAAGGGTGAAGACCGGACGGACGATCTTGGAAGATTCGCCGGAATATCCAAGGAGTATGACTTTGAAACAGGAGCGCTTAATACAGCGGTACCGCAAAGCCAAAGGAAGAGTGATAAGAAGAAATAGCACTTTACAGTGTAATGCTTTGATAGACAGCGGACTGGGAACTTTTTCTGATCTGAAATAAAGCTTCGAGCAGAGCTGGCTGGAACCGCTATTTTGGTGTTTTGCTGAAATAGTGGTTGCAGGGTGGCGGGCTGGGACCGCTATTTTGGTGTTTTGCTGAAATAATGGCTCCAGCGGTGCTGGCTGGGACCGCTATTTATGATTTTTGCTGAAATAGTGGTTCCAGCGGTGCTGGCTGGGGCCGCTATTTATGATTTTTGCTGAGATAGTGGTTCCAGCGGTGCTGGCTGGGACCGCTATTTATGATTTTTGCTGAAATAGTGGTTCCAGCAGGGCTGGCTAAGACCGCTATTTTTGGTTTTTGCTGAAATAGTGGTTCCAGCGGTGCTGGCTGGGACCGCTATTTTTGATTTTTGCTGAAATAGTGGTTCCAGCGGTGCTGGCTGGGACCGCTATTTTTGATTTTTGTTGAGATATTGGTTCCAGCGGTGCTGGCTAGGACCGCTATTTTTGATTTTTGTTGAGATAGTGGTTCCAGCGTTGCTGGCTAAGACCGCTATTTTTGGTTTTTGCTGAAATAGTGGTTCCAGCAGGGCTGGCTAAGACCGCTATTTATGGTTTTTGCTGCAATAGTGGTTCCAGGGGTGCTGGCTAGGACCGCTATTTATGATTTTTGCTGAAATAGTAGTTCCAGCAGGGCTGGCTAAGACCGCTATTTATGATTTTTGCTGAAATAGTGGTTCCAGCGTTGCTGGCTAGGACCGCTATTTATGATTTTTGCTGAGATAGTGGTTCCAGCAGAGCCTGCTGGAACCACTATTATGAATCCTGGCTGAAATAAAGGTATTAGCTTTATTTCCTGCCATTCTATTGAATCTGTAACTTAAATCATTTCCGACCCTGTTTCATTTTAGCGTCGTTCTTCTGGAAAGCAGACTCCGTTTCATGGTCTTTTTTGATTTGTTCAATGCTTGATTTTTGGATGCCCTTTTTTGCCGCTGCTATCGCTGCCTCTCCATATTGATCCTAATATAGGTTGGCATTTTGCTATGATTTCATTCCCGATCAGCTGATTCAGCCAGGTGAAAATACTCCCGGTCAAAGATCCGGTAATAGATGGATGCCGGAATTTTATCATAATACGGCTGCACACTTGAAATCACTTCTTTTTGGGTCCGGTGGGCGAGGAGGACTTTTTTTCGTGAAGCAGCTTCAGTTGCCATTGGGAAAGCGATGTCCGGCTCTGGAAGACCTTTGCTGGTATTCTTGGGATACTTGTCCTTGAAAGTTGGAGAGAGCTTAAGGGCCACTTCAATCATCGGCTTGGGCAGAGTAACCATATAATGCCTCTTAACAGAAGAATTGCCCTTGGAAAGCTCTTCCTTTGCCACTTCCCGCACCAGCTTGCCGGTAACCACATGGTCGGGATGGCCGTATAAGCCAATTTCATCATCATAAGATATCAATACTGTCGGCTTAATATCTGTAATCAAATCTCTGATGACCTGTTTGATCTTCTCTCCATTCACTTCTTCTAAGCCTCCATCTGGAAAGTCAAAAATCTCCAGATGATCCACGCCAATAACTTCAGCAGATTTCTTCACTTCCTTTGTTCGTTCAGCCCCAAGCTTATCCCTTGTGACCACCCCGCCGTCAGGACCTGCTTCGCCCCTGGTGAATACCGCGAGTGCGGTAAATGCATCCTTCTGTTTCCCCAGCTTAGAAAAGGTTCCGCTGACCATAATTTCATCATCCGGGTGTGCAAACAGGGCAAGCACTCTTTTCGGCTCATTCTCCGGGAAAAGCTCCTGTGACACAGGCACTTCGCCGTCATTGACATAATAGTTGGCATAAATGATGGCAGAAACAGAGCCGAGCAAAAGAAAGACAAAGAGGATCCCCAACAAAATCACCAGCCTTTTAAGTATATTTCTTTTCATACCAGACCGTTCACTCCTTTAAAATTGTGCTAGTCCAGTATATGAGTAGCGGGTCAAAGAGATGTGCACAATAATAAACAGATAGATAGAGCGCTTTTTCTTTCAGCGGAAAATAAAAGAGACGCAAAATTTGCGCCTCCTTCCCCAGCTTTATATACTTTTTTTCATTCCGCATTTCCGGCATTCACGGAGAAAAATAAAATCCTTCACCGAGCTTTTAAACAAGGTATTATCGCAATTATCGCATCTCCCGCTTTTTTCATCAGGATAATCCTTATAATCATAGACGATAGTTGTATCAAAGCCTTTGAATTCGTTTGTTTCAGACATGTTTATTCACCTGCAAGTTGATTTTTATCTTTTTATCTTAGCAAACTTGCAGGTTTTTCGGTAGTGGAATATAAGGACTGCTGTTTCTGTTGACCACTAGACACCATTTTTTAAAGAATGTTTTACCGGAGATCAGTTAACTGGTTTATAATGGAAATAATTAAGAAATTAGATTTAGTAGGAGTGAAGATTATGCCTATCACCAAACTGCCTGAAACAATCGGCGGAAGAAATATCCATGAGAGGGTAATACCAACTGTATGCAATTTAGAAAATATGATTAATAAACTATTCTTGTTAAATGGAGATGTACAGAAATTAAATGCCTGGGAAAAAAGTTGCTTTAAAGCTTACTGTTTAGAAAAATTAAAGTTACCTCTTCTAGTTTCCGGCAAAAATACTAGAATTGAACTTTTAAGAGAGCATATTCTGAAAAACAACCCAAAGGATTTGGGAGCGAATTGTATTTGTATTTATTTAGTAGCATACGTCTCAGAAACGATTGGCGGTGGAAGGAACAATTTCTTCGAGTATGTTAAAAACAGTGGGATATCAAAAAAAGCGGGAAGTGCACAGGCCATTTGGCAAGTGGGGAAGAGGGATGGTGTTTATTTGAAAATATTAAATGATGACGGCTCAGTACGCGACTGGGAGTTCTTTTCTGAGTGGCTTGCTGGTTAATACCAAAGAGCCGGGTCCCATAAATTGGAACCTGGCTTTTTTATGCTTCCTTAGAAGCCATCCTCTCTCTCTTAATCCCATACCAAACCAAAAAAGATCCCCCAATAACAAACAGCGGCTCCAGCCAGTTGGCTTCAGGCCCGTTAGTGATCCTGTGGAGCTGAAAGATCCAGTGGAATACGGCGATGTCAAAGCTCAGGAACAAACCTGTTGCGGCTGTAAACCCATTGAAAAAGGCAGCAGAAAACAGACGGTAGAAGATGAGCATCAATACGCCCAGTACACAGACGCCAAAGAATACAGCCCCGATCCGTTCCAGGATGGTTTCGGCCTTAAGGCCATATGCAAAAGCGTCGATCAGGTGGAACAGGTTATCAGCAGCAATAACTCCAATAATAATGCCAAGCAATCTCATAAAAAAAAACTCCTTCCGATGAACCAGAAAATACTATTGTACTATCTTTTCTGGAAAAAGGGTTATGGTTTTTAAAAAGACTTCCTTCAACTCCCACTAGGACTTAGGGAACAAGACCCTTATACTGGTCAAGTAGGAGGAGATGTGCGAATGTCATTATATTTTTTCTTGATTATTTCTGTCTACCTTGTATATTCACTGATTAAAGCAAATAAAAATACAAGTAAAATAGCTGTCAGGACAGTATCGGTCGAACGGCCGGATATTGTGCTTGCCGGCAATAAGATAAAGATTCTACATTTATCTGATCTGCATTTGGAGAATATCTCAATCAGCCCAAAGGAACTTTATGAGCGGATAGCCGGAAAGGATATCGACCTCATTGCCCTGACGGGGGATTTCATGGACCGAAAATGGAGTTTGCCGAAACTGGCCCCTTACCTGCAAATGCTTAATAAACTCGAACCTCGATATGGCATGTATGCTGTTTTTGGCAATCATGATTATGTCCTGAAAGGAAAGAATTTTGCAGACCTAAAAAAGATCCTTGAGGAAAACGGGTGCAGGACACTGCAGAATGAGCATTCGGTCATTGATATTAATGGAGAAAAGTTAAATATTATTGGAATTGATAATTACAGTACCAAGCATCATGATGTGGCTCAATCCTATTCAGGGGCGTCTGATGGGTATAATCTGGTGCTTACGCATGATCCAAATGTAGTCCTTGAGATGAAGGACTATAAATATGATTATCTTTTATCCGGCCACTTCCACGGCGGCCAGATCCACTGGCCGAAACCGTATCACCTGGCTAAGATGGGAAAGCTGGTACGCATGAATATGGTCAAAGGCCTGCACTATCATAACGGCATGCCTTTCTATATCAGCGAGGGGCTGGGGCAGACAGGTGTAAACATCCGCATCGGAAGCCGGCCTGAAATCACTTTTCATGAGATTGCATAATTTGTAGAATGGCGCGTGAAGAGCATGCGCCTTTTTGGTGTGTCGAGGGATAGTGAAATTGTTTTTCTTAGGAAATGATGAACTTTTGGACCATCTGTTCCGGTGTGTGCTTTGTATTGCGACATGAGTCACTTTAAGGCTGGAAGAATTGGGTGCAGAGTGCTTCATTTCAGCGACATGAGTCACTCTAAGGCTGGAAGTACAGGTGCCGAGTGCTTCATTTCAGCGATATAAGTCACTCTAAGGCTGGAAATATAGGTGCAGAGTGCTTCATTTCAGCGACATGAGTCACTCTAAGGCTGGAAGTATAGGTGCAGAGTGCTTCATTTCAGCGATATGAGTCACTCTAAATCTGGAAGTATAAGTGCAAAGTGCTTCAAAACAGCGACATGAGTCACTCAAAATCTGGAAGTATAAGTGCAGAGTACTTCATATCAGCGACATGAGTCACTCTAAGGCTGGAAGTATAAGTGCAGAGTGCTTTATATCAGCGACATGAGTCACTCTAAGGCTGGAAGTATTGTGAAGAGTACTTCATATCAGCGTTATGAGACACTCTAAAGCTGGAAATATAGGTGCAGAGTGCCTCATACCACCAACACCACCTTCCATCCAAAACCCTCAGCTCTTCACGCTCCCCATCCCCCCATATTCCATCCGCCGGTAAACCCCCGGTGCCCTGCCATGCATTTTGCTGAACACCCGGTGAAAATAAGGGTAGGTGCCGAAGCCGCACTCTTCCGCAATCTGCTCCAGTGTCATGGTGGTATATTTCATCCTTTCCTCAGCAGCTGCGAGCCTGATTTCCATTGCATATTCCATGATCGTTTTCCCTGTGCTTTCCTTGAAGAGATGAACAGCACGCGAAACGCTCAATCCGGCATGGGCAGCTGCTTCTTCTACTTTAAAAGAGGAAAGGGCATGCTCCTCAATGAACCTGAGCATTCTTGTCACTGCATATGGCCTGTGGGCAGAAAGAGACGATTCCTTCAGCGATCTTTCAAGCAAGATGCAGAGCGACCGGAGAAGGTAGTCGGACAGTTCATTAAACTCTTCCTTCGAAGGCCGTCTTAATTCAATGATTAAATGCCTCCAGAGGGAAAGCAGCCGCTCATCTGCGTCAATCCGTGCCACATCCGGTTTATTGGATCTTTTCCACCAATCTTCAATCCATTCCCCCTCACAGATGAGATGATAGTCGCCGCTCAAAATAGCCTTATCAGGAAGAAGGCTGTCGACCATCAGTTCATAATGATCCCCAGGCTTAATCAGCAGCAGGTCGCCTTTTTCCAGTTTCCTGCGATTGCCTCTGACGATCGCTTCGCAAGCTCCTTCTGTCTGCAGGCGGATCAGGTAGGAAGGGTAGCCGGACTTATGATGAGAATAAAAAGGCTGTGTATGGTATGAATAGCCGCAAAATAATGTATCCGTTTTCAAAAAGAGACCCCCGTCACTCAAAATAGCAAAATAGTGCATGTTTTAATCATATCATGAATGTTCAAATAATTGGTGGTCACTTATGATGGAATCAAATAGTTTATTTTGAAATTATTCGGAAGCGAGGGGATCAGGATGGCTGGAATACCAATTGCAGTGCAGCTTTATACACTCCGTGAAGAAACGGAGAAGGATTTTGCAGGTACCCTGAAGAAAGTGGCAGAACTCGGTTTTGACGGCGTCGAATTTGCAGGTTTTGGAGGGTTGAGTGCAGAAAAAGTGAAGGAATTGACTGACGATCTTAATCTTGCGCCAGTATCAGCCCACATCCCGCTGGCCGATCTTAAGGACAACCTGGACAACGTGATTTCTGATCTTAAAACGGTTGGGATTCAATATGCAGTTTGTCCATTTCTGATGCCCGATCAGCGGACAGAGGAAAACTATCAATCACTCATTCCCCTGCTGAACGAAGCAGGCCGGAAGCTGAAGGATGCAGGAATCACATTATGCTACCATAACCATGATTTCGAACTTGAAAGATTAAGTGACGGGCGGATGGCGCTTGAGGCCATTTTTGATGATAGCGACCCTGGCCTGCTGCAGACAGAATTGGACATATATTGGCTGGCAAAAGCAAAGGAAGATCCGGCTGCCTGGATCAAAAGGTATAAAGGCAGGTCACCGCTTGTGCATCTGAAGGATATGACAAAAGATGAAGAACAGTTCTTCGCGGAGCTTGGGGCCGGAAGCATCGACCTGGAGGAAATCCTCAGTCTGGGGGATGAAGCAGGAGTAAAGTGGTGGGTAGTAGAACAGGATGCAACCCGTTTGACGCCATTTGAAAGCATTGAAATCAGCATCAATTACTTAAAAAAACAATTATCCATTAAAGGAGTTTGATCTTTATGACTACATTGAAAGTTGCTGTAATCGGCTGCGGAAGCATTGCTCAATATCGCCACCTGCCGGAATATGCCGCAAATCCATTGGTAGAAATCGCTGCTGTATGCGACAGCAATCAGGAAAGAGCAGAAGAGACGGCTGCGAAATATGGAGCCAGGGCATTTACCGATTATAAAGAAGCGATTGAAATGGAAGGAATCGACCTGGTCAGTGTTTGCCTGCCGAATTTCCTCCATGCAGAAGTCACACTGGCAGCCTTGAATGCAGGCCGCCATGTATTATGTGAAAAGCCTATGGCTGCATCAAGGGAAGAAGCAGAAGCAATGAATGAGGCTGCAAGAGCTAACGGAAAGAAACTCATGATTGCCCACAACCAGCGTTTCACTGCTGCACATCAGAAAGCAAAGGAGATCATTGAGAGCGGCAAGCTTGGCAGGATCTTCAGCTTCAGAACGACATTCGGGCATGCCGGCCCGGAAGGATGGAGTGCGGATGGAGCTGACAGCTGGTTCTTTAATAAAAAAGAAGCTTTTATCGGTGCCATGGGTGATCTTGGCGTACATAAAGCTGATTTATTGCGCTATCTGCTCGGCGAGTTCACTGAAGTCGGTGCGCTGATTGCGACTAACGCGAAAGAAAATACAGAAGTGGACGATAATGCGGTCTGTGTCCTCCGATCAGAGTCAGGAGCAGTCGGCACATTGGCAGCAAGCTGGTCATATATGGGCGGAAGCGATAATTCCACTGTCATCTACGGGGAAAAAGGGACCCTCCATCTTGAAGCAGATCCGGAATATTCCCTGATAGAGGTTTACCGTGACGGCAGTTCGGTTCAGCATAAGCTGGACAAAATCCAGACAAACGAGGAAGGCGGACAGACGACTTCCCATGTGATCAATCATTTTGTTGAAAGTGTAGCAGAAGACAAGGAGCCGCTGATCACCGGAGCAGAGGGCCTGAAGAGCCTTGAAATCATCCTTGCCGCTATCGAATCACAGAAAACAAAGCAGATTATCCCCCTTAAGAAAGGAGTACTGGCAGAATGAAACTCGGTGTTTTTGCAGTATTATTTTCACAAAAATCTTTCGAAGAAATGCTTGACCATGTAAAAGCAGCAGGTCTTGATGCGGTTGAAATCGGCACAGGCTGCTATCCTGGAAATGCCCATTGCCCATTGGACGAATTGCTTGAAGATGAGGCAAAAAGAAAAGCTTATCTGGAAGCTGTAACATCCAGAGGCCTGACGATCAGCGCATTCAGCTGCCACGGGAACCCGATTTCCCCTGATAAAGCTTTTGGTGAAGAATCTGATGAAGTACTCAGAAAAACCATCAAGCTTGCTTCACTCCTTAATGTACCGGTCGTCAATGCCTTTTCCGGCACAGCGGGCGACAGTGAAGAAGCAAAACAGCCAAACTGGCCAGTTGTACCATGGCCGGCAGAATATGGCGATGTCCTGAAATGGCAATGGGAAAACAAGCTCATCCCATATTGGAAAGAAATCGGCACTTTAGCAGAAGAACATAATGTGAAAATAGGACTGGAGCTGCATGGCGGCTTCCTTGTCCATACACCTTATACGATGCTGAAGCTTCGCGAAGAAACAAGCCCGGCCATCGGGGCGAACCTGGATCCGAGCCATCTGTGGTGGCAGGGCATCGATCCCGTCGCAGCGATTAAGATTCTCGGAAAAGCCGGTGCCATCCACCATTTCCATGCCAAAGACACCTATATTGACCAGGATAACGTCAATATGTATGGACTGACAGACATGCAGCCATATGGAGAAGTCCAGACACGCGCCTGGACATTCAGAAGCGTCGGCTGCGGCCACAGCATCCAGGAATGGAGCGATATGATGAGCGCTTTGAGGCTGTATGGCTATGACTATGTTGTCAGCATCGAGCATGAAGATCCGCTGATGTCCATCGATGAAGGGTTTGCACGTGCAGTGAAGAACCTGAATGAAGTTCTGATTCGGGAAACGCCTGGGGATATGTGGTGGGCGTAAAAACAAATTTAATGAGCGGGGCAAACCAGACAAGCGGGTTGGTGCCCCGCTTTTTTGTGTTTGTGCCTTATCAGGTGAACCGTGAACCATGAACCATACAATATGTAATCTTGTTAAAATTCGGTGTCCATCATTCTGCATCCATCAGAGTTGCAGTACTGGTGCAATCCGTATTATATTTGCTCCTGGATACTCCGAATTAGATGATAAGTATCTTTCGGTGATCCAATAGAAGCAGAGTTGCTGGGTAAGGAGCTATTTTGAAATGGATGGATATGTAATAGGTGTTGACATAGGCGCTACAAATATTCGCGTGGGACTTATCGGAAAAGAGCTGTCGGCTATCCGTATGGAGACGGCAGTAACCAGGAGTTTTAACAATGCAGATGAAATGTTTGGTGAGATTTTTCGGATGGCTGAAAGGGTCGATCCTCAGAAAAAAGCTAAGAAAATTGGAATTGCCCTGCCTGTCCCATGGAATGACCAGACAAAAATAATAAAAGATGCAGACAACATCCCTGTTCTTGATGGAATAAGAATTGAGTACATACAATCCTGCTTTCCCGGGCTTGAGGTTTCATTTGACAATGATGTCAATGCAGCGGGACTGCTGGAAGCTGAAAAGGGAGCTGCTGCAGGAAAAAGCTATTCTCTCTACATGACAGTGAGCACAGGCATTGGGATGGGTGTTTACTATAAAGGCCAAATGATCAGGGGGGACAATGGATATGCAGGCGAAGCGGGCAGAATGATCATCGGCCAGGCAAGCGGGGAAGAGGGGACCAAGGAAATGACACTGGAATCCCTTTGCAGCGGCAGGGCTCTTGATGCCAGGAGTAAGCTAATATATGGTGAAAGTGCGGACGCAGAATACCTGTTTAAAAAATTTAAAGATAAGGAAAAGATGGCTGTTAAAGTGATCTATGATTGGATTGAGCATTTTTCCAGTGCTGTTGCCTCCATCATTCAGCTCATGGATCCAGGGGCATTTGTCCTTGGCGGAGCTGTCATCTGCCGTAATCCCTGGCTGATAGATGAAATTAACCATAAAATTAAGGGAAAATTATATGCCAATCTAAGAGGCAAAATAAAGCTTGGCATCTGTGCTTTTGGAGGAGAAGCAGGGGTGATCGGCGCCGGCTATATGGCGTTAAACCAAGCCAAAAAGCAATAAAAATTCTAAATTGTGTTCACTTGTGAGTTTACTTCATGGCTTTGTATAAAATTGGAGCAAAGCCGTGGAATAGCTAAGGGATGAAAAATGATGCAAGCACAATGAAAAGACAGCTAATTGAGTAGCTGTCTTTTTGAAGCTGAATTTTGAAGGTGGGCCAGTAATTCAGCCGAAACAATGCCTGGCTGATCAATCATTGAAAAGTGGCTTGCATTAGGATCAGTTTGAAAACAGAATGCGGGACATACTGATGCAGAAGCTGCCCCCAGTAGGGAACCAGGTACCGGTCAAGCTGCCCCCATAAGAAGGTTGCCGGACATTCTATTTGAGGCAAATAGGGAACCAGATCCACAGTCTGGTGATGGTTTAATGCAAATGAGGCCTGCTGCAGCTCTTCAGGACCTGTTTCAGTGCTGAAAGGAAAAGTGAATCTCCTGATCAGCTCCGGCTTCAGCATAAAAGGTTAATAGACTCCTTCCTGCAGCCTCCTTTCAATGAAAGGAGGCGAAGGTACAAATTCCTCTGCAACAGGATAACTGATGTATTACTTTACCTCCAAAGGCCCCTCCAGCTTCATCTTCTCCAATTCAATCCTCATCTTCTGTGTCTCTATCAAATAATTCTCATGCTTCAGTTTTTCGAGTTCTAATTCTTTTTCAACAATCTTAACTTTTGTCTTGGCAAGTGATTGAAAGTGGTTTGTGACGATGGCGACAAGCGGGATGGAAAAAATCATAACCACAGTAACTAAACCTGTCATATGTATTGCCCCCTTTATAAAGCTCTGTCATTTATTCTTATCAAAATATTCGCTTCTGTCTAGTTTCATACTACCATATTATGGTCTTTCGCCCCATATGAAAATGAACCTTTTTAAAAAGGAGAGACAGAACGCCAAGGTTCTGTCTCTCCAATCGGTTTAGTAGGTAACGCCTTTTCTCGTATGGGTCTTTTCAAGTTCGGCCGGATTGGGCTCAAAGTATTTATCGGTGTATTTGGCGACGAATTTGTCGTTTTGAATATAGCCAGCTCCCCAGGTCGGGTCCATGACGATCCAGCTGCCGTTTGCCTTGGCTTCGACCCAGGCATGGTTGGATGGCCAGAAGCCGCCGCGCGCGGTACCCTCAATGATTCGCGCTTCAATCCCGCTGGCACGCAATAGAGCGGTGGCGAGGTAGGCATAATCCTGGCAGACGCCGGTTTTCATTTCCAGCGTTTTCAGGGCGCTGTCATCCCAGCTGAATGTACTATTTTCATATTTGCTGACATCATAGGAAACATTTTTGGCGACATATTCATAGATTGCTTTGATTTTTTCCTTATCAGTGCTTTTTCCGGTTGTCAGTTTGCCGGCGAGACTCTGAATCTCTGGTGCCTCTGACTCAACGCCTCTAGATGGAAGAAGGTCGCGCTTATCTTCGCTGTCTGCTTCCACTTCAAAAGAAGCAAAGCCGTAATAGCGGAAGCTGTCACTGTTTTCTTCCTTGATTTCCGGGACGCTCAGTGTAACCTCATATGTGCCTGGACCAAAGCGGAGATAAAAGGAGCCGTCAAATTCAAAGTCTTCTACCGGGATGACATCTAGTGCTTCATCTTCACCTTTTTTAGTAGAAACATAGATGTGCGTTGTTTCAGGACCGAAATCAGCCTCTGGAGCTATTTTTCCCTTTACTGTATACTCATCATTGGACTCCTCGCCGCCAAATTGCGGAGACTCCAGTGTGACACCGCGTTCCCTGTAAGCTTCATAATACTCGATCGGCTTCATGGTCCTGTCTGACTGATTGTCGATCAGAAGCGTTGTGGCTGTCTGGTAATAGTTCTCCCTTTCTTTGTCAGGCACGAGCACTTCCAGCTTGTGGACGCCTTTTCCATACAGCAGGGGGACGTCATAAGCGAACTTGCCCTGTTCGACCGGCAGGACATGAGTCCATGTATCAGAGTCTTTGTTCAGCTTGATCATTATGGTATCATTGTCACCGAGTTTGCCTGCGTCTCCTTCAAGCTGGAAGATTTCATTTTCTTCAACATAGCTGGACTTAAGATCCAGGCTGATTTCATCCTCCTGTCCGAAAGGGGTATAGGTGACATCGCGGACGATCTGCGGATTCACATTATGGACCGTGAAAGATGCAGTATCATAATAGTAGTTTTCCTGATCCATGCTCGGAATCTGCACTTTTATCTGATACTCTCCCTCACCGTTGAAGAAGTGCAGTTCCTGCTTAAATTTTCCGTCCTCAATCGCTGTGTAATATTCGTGCTCACTGCCTGCCGGACCTTCTTCAGCTGCATGGACTTTGATCCAGACAAAGTCAGATTTCAGGCTGGCTGATTTTTCAATCGTCCCCTCGATAACCGCCTTTTCATTGACGGTAAATTCCTTGTAGACCGGTTCCTTCAGTTCCAGCCCAACCTCTTCGCTGTAGGAAGTCAATTCAATCGGCTCCAGCTCTGATTCCTTATTCTGATCCTTTGCGAGTTTTTCGTATTTATTTTCCTCCTGCTGGGCAGCCTGCGTTTTGTCTTTATCAGCTTCCGTATTGCTGCAGGCAGAGATGATCAGAAAACTGCTCAATATACTTGATAATAATAAATACCTTCGTTTGTATACCTTCATGCTTTCCTCCTCAGACATTTGTTTCAGTATAGCTTATTTACGGCCGGTGTCCTCCTTAAGTTTCTGGGTATAAACTCCTGATTAAAAAGGTTTGCCAGCTAAGCATATAAGTTGTTATAGCAACTTTATGTGTGTTAAGATTCTAATGCTGCTGATGAAGTAACCCGAAATGTTGCTATAGCAACCTGGTAATCTTTCTTTGCAGTAAGTTTCAGGGAGAGGGAGAGATTTATGGTCAATTTTAAGGATTACACAAAACAATATATTAACGGTAAATGGCTGGATGGGAGCGGCGCCAAAACAATTGATGTATTGAACCCATATGACGATTCCAAGCTTTATACTGTAAAAACTGTAAATGAGGCTGACATTGATCAGGCTATGCTTACAGCTGAAAAAGCACAAAAGAAATGGGCAAAGACAACCCCCGGGGAACGCAAAGAAGTTTTAAGGAAAGTAATTGCCTATCTTGAAGAACATAAAGAAGAAATCATAGATATTTATACTTCAGAAACAGGCGGAACCATTCTTGCGGCCAATATTGCCCTGCAGATTACATTTGAGGAGCTGGAGGAAGCGATCAAGTTTGCAGATGAAGTGAATGTCGTGAACCAGGTTCCGGCAACCATCCTGGGGAAGGAAAACCATGTGTACCGAGTGCCGGTGGGTGTTATCACAAGCATCTCGCCATTCAATTTCCCGCTTAATCTGTCGGTAAGGACAATCGCCCCTGCCATTGCTTTAGGGAATGCAGTTGTGCATAAGCCGGATGTGGCAACAGGCATCACAGGCGGCGTCATCCTGACAAAAGCATTTGAAGAAGCTGGCCTGCCGGCAGGCGTGCTGAACCTTCTGCTGACAGATCCGAAAACAGATGGGACAGGCGACTATCTGCTCGAACACCCAATTCCACGCTTCATATCATTCACAGGCTCAACCGCTGTCGGTAGACACGTCGGGGAAATTGCCGGAAGGAATCTGAAAAAAGTGGCATTGGAGCTTGGCGGAAACAATCCATTCATCGTCCTTTCAGATGCAGATGTCGATCGTGCAGTTGATGCTGCTATCTTCGGAAAATTCGTCCACCAGGGCCAGATCTGCATGATTACAAACAGGATCATTGTTCATAAAGATATCGCTGAAGAATTTACCAATAAATTCGTTGAAAGAGCAAAAGCACTTCCTTATGGCAATCCAAAGGACCCTGCCACTGTCGTTGGGCCGCTGATCAACGATAGGCAGCTGCAGAAGGCTCAGGCAGTCATCGAAGCAGCAATTGCAAACGGCGAGAAAGTTGCGCTTGAAGGACAAAGGGTTGGCAACATCCTGACTCCTTACGTTTTCAAAGATGTGAAAAATGATTCTGCCCTTGCACAGACTGAAGTCTTTTCGCCAATCGCAACGATCATTCCGGTTGAAAGTGATGAAGAAGCGATCAAGATTGCCTCTGAAACAGAGTATGGACTGTCATCATCCATCTTTACGCAGGATCTTGAAAAAGCGCAGCAATATGCACTGCAGATTGACAGCGGTGTGACGCATATCAACGATCAGACTGTTAATGCGCAGCCGGATATTCCATTCGGCGGCAATAAAGCTTCAGGTGTCGGCCGTTTCGGAAATCCTTGGCTCATTGAAGAATTTACGACAACCAAATGGGTATCTGTCCAAAAAACATATCGTGAGTTCCCATTCTAATAAAAGACAGGAATATATCCTATACTATAGGGAAAAGCTCCTCAGATCAATTTGGGGAGCTTTTCCAGCGTTAAATATGTGGAGAAAGATGTGAAATAGTTGGAAAAAGCTCAGCTGTGGACAAAGGATTTTATCTTTATTTCCTTTGCCAGTTTTTTTGTATTTGTGATTTTTTATATGCTTACCGTCACACTGCCGGTATATGTAGCAGATGAACTGCAGGGCGGAGGGCAGGATATAGGGCTCGTTATTACGGTATTCGTGCTTTCTGCGATTGTATTCAGGCCGTTTTCTGGAAAATGGCTTGATACCTTTGGCTCAAAGAAAATTTTGATCATCGGTTCCTCTATTTTCCTGGCTGGATCAATCCTTTACCTTTTTGTAGAATCACCGCTTGTGCTGCTGGTTATCAGGGTCATCCACGGGGCAGGCTTCGGGATGGCAACCACCGCAACAGGAGCAATTGCTGCAGCTATTATTCCGTCATCCCGGCGCGGGGAAGGGATGGGCTATTATGCCACTTTCATGAACCTTGCCATGGTCATAGGTCCATTCGCGGGGCTGACCATTATAGGAGCAGCGAGTTATACCGTACTGTTCGCCGTTTGCATTGCCTGCTCCTTGCTTGCCTTAATCTGCGGATTGATGTTGGACCTGAAAGAACTGCAAAACGTGCAGACTCAGCAGGCAGCAGCGGTGAAAAACATGAAGCTGTCGGACTTTTTTGAACGTAAGACAGTGCCCATCGGATTTGTTGCTTTTACATTATCTTTTGTCTATTCCAGCGTTATATCATTCATCTCGGTGTATGCGAGAGAGCTGGACCTCGTCCAGGCAGCAAGCTATTTCTTTGTCGTTTATGCCGCGGCTTTATTGTTTTCCCGACCATTCACTGGAAGATGGTTTGATCAATTTGGGGAAAACAAAGTGATCTATCCTTGCATCCTCTTCTTTGGGATCGGTGTCTGGATGCTGAGCCAGGCATCATCAAGCTTTCAGCTCCTGCTTTCAGGAGCATTTGTCGGCATCGGCTTTGGCACGCTGGTATCGTGTTTTCAGACCATTGCAGTGGAAACGGCCCCTGCAGGCAGAAAGGGGACGGCAACCGCGACTTTCTTTGTCTTTTTTGACGGCGGTTTTGCCATTGGCTCTTTTATCCTCGGAACTGCAGCGGCCCAATCAGGCTACAGCATGATTTACACGATAGGAACAGTGATTGTCCTGATTGCTGCAGTCCTTTACTTTATCCTCCATGGAAGGAAAGCCGCCCGCCGGCTAAATGTATAGGATGAAATTCTAAGCAATTTTGCACTTTTTCCTCTATTATAAATAGTAGATTATCTAGTGGAAGAAGGATTAGAATGTTGAAAAATGCACTTATCTTTTTATGGCAGCTTTTTCTGCTGTGGCTTATTTACGCTGCTTCAGATTTTATCGTTGAAATTCTTCACCTGCCCCTTCCTGCAAGCGTACTTGGGATGATGATTTTATTCATCCTGCTGCTTACCGGTGCCGTCAAGGTGAGCCAGATCGAAAAGGGAGCTTCATTCCTGAACCGGCATCTGGCTTTCTTTTTTATCCCGATAGCAGTAGGCCTGATGAGTTACGGCGGACTGATACAGACGAGCGGCTGGCAGCTGCTCGTTATGATTATTGGCAGCACAGTCATCGGGCTGATCGTAACTTCCGGATTGGCAGCTTATTTTTCAGGAAAGGGGGCGGAAAAGGGTGAGCGGGATCACACTCATTAGCATCCTTTTGACGGTCATCGTCTATATCGGGGCAAAGGCTCTTTCCGCCCGGCTGCTCTCCCCATTCGCCACGCCTGTTTTTACAGCTACAGCTGTCATGATCCTTCTGCTGCTGGCTGGAAGGATTCCCTATGAAGAATACACGCCGGCAAAGAATATCATGACCTTTATGCTTGGTCCTGCCACTGTAGCCCTTGCTGTTCCTCTGTATCATAACCGGCTGGTGATCAGGGAAAGATTGAAGCCTGCTGTCATCGGACTGACGGCTGGAACCTTGTCGACCATCACATCGGCCGTACTGCTGGCAAAAGTGCTTGGTCTGCCGGAAAAAATCCAGGCTACCTCTGCCGTCAAAGCCATCACAACTCCGGTGGCAATCGAAGCGGCAAAAATCATCGGCGGAGACCCGCCGCTGGCCGCTGTGTTCGTCATCTCGGCAGGTATCTTCGGGGCCGTCATGGGCTCTGTTATTCTATCTTTTATAAAAATCAGCGATCCTTTCGCAAGAGGGCTTGGCATAGGAACGGTGGCCCACGGGATCGGCACAAGCCAGGCTGCGATTGAAGACCCTGTTCAGGGAGCAGTCTCCAGCGCAGCCATGGGATTCTCCGCCATTCTAACTTCTTTGGTCATTCCCTGGTTATATCCCTTCCTGCAGTTCCTGTTATGATTTCTTCTTCTGGTGTTTAAGAAAATGCCATTCAGGAAAAATACCTAACAGGACAAGAGAAGAGGAGGAATCATCATGCCATACGATAAACTAAGCGAACTGCCGGATTCCGTCAAAGACAATCTGCCGCATCACGCCCAGGAAATCTTCAAAGAAGCCTTCAACTCAGCAAGTGAAGAATACGACGAAGAAGAAACAGCCTTCAAGGTTGCCTGGAGTGCGGTGAAGAAAAAGTATGAGAAGGACGATGATGATAACTGGGTGGAGAAGGAAGAATAGAGGGAAGCTTGATCCTTAGAAAGGGTCAAGCTTTTTTTCATTTAATAGATCAGCTTTCAAATGGTATAATCTGAAATAATCGTATATTTGGAGGGCTGCTTCTTGAAGAAACTCTTCCCTATTTACATATTGCTGCTGCCGCTTCTCCTCCTTGCCTGTCAAACACAAGAGGAACCTGCAGCTAAACTGCCAGACTACAAACCTTCTGAAGATGATATTGTTTCCATGCACGGAGAAATCCAGAATATGGACCGGTTTAGTTCATTTATAGAACATGTGCAACAAGGCAGTGAAGACACCATCAGGGTTGTACGTTACACAGAAGAAGGTGCCCCGATTCTGCATGATCTTGAATATGATGGGCAAGTCATCCATTTTATTCTTGATACAAGAAGAGACGGTTTTGGACCGAGAACGATTGAAGAAAGAGAATGCAGGTCTGTTAATGTAGAGAAAGGGGAAAAGCGGACAGATTATGCCCTTACAGGCTGCGGATGGAGCAAAGAGGACTACAGTATCTTGACCATCTCGAAATAATGGGCGTCCAGTTTTACCAATACATATGAAAACTCTATAAAAAATCATCAATTATATTAGACTACATATACTTCGGGGTGCCAGCTTATGAGAAATAAGAAAGCGGTTACGATGCGCACGAAGATCATCGTATTGATTGTGATGCTGATATCGGGTGTGATAGCCCTTTTGTCCGGGTTATACGCTTATGTGGAATTTGAACAGACAGAAGAAAGCATGGGCAAGCAGGCCCTTTATGTGGCGCTGGCGGTTTCTCATATGCCTGGTGTGAAGGATGCATTTGGGGAGGAAGATCCTTCAGAAAAGATTCAGCCGCTTGCAGAGAAAATCAGGGAAGATATTGGTGCTGAATTTATTGTGATAGGGAATGCGGACAGCATTCGCTATTCACATCCTGATACCGGCAAAATTGGCGGGCGGATGGTCGGAGAAGATAATGAGCGCGCCCTTGAGCAGGGTGAAGCGTATGTATCGAAGGCTACAGGCACGCTTGGACCTTCGATAAGAGGGAAGGCGCCAATAGCGGATGAAAATGGGGAGATTGCAGGCGTCGTGTCAGTAGGTTTCCTTTTGGATGATCTCGAGGAGGAGGCTCTGAGCAGGCTGAAGAAAATCGGACTCATTTCTTTTGGTGCCATCCTCCTTGGTGTAGCCGGCGGGACTTTGCTTGCTAGAGATATCCGGAAAGATATGATGGGCCTGGAGCCGCATGAAATTGCCGCCTTATACCATGAAAGAAGCGCCATCCTGGATTCTGTGAAAGAAGGGATCATCGCTGTGAATCGTGACGGATTCATCACGATGATGAATCCTTCTGCCCGAAGGATTCTCTCTCTCAAGGAAGACGGGGTGAATAAGAAAATCACTGATGTGGTCAAGGGAACGGGCATGAACCATGTATTGGATACAGGTGTGCCGGAAAAAGATGTGGAAGTTCTGCTTGAGGAAAAACCAGTCGTGGTGAACAGGACGCCTATTTTCGAAAATGGTGAGGTTATAGGTGCAGTCGCCAGCTTCAGGGACAAAACTGAAATCAATGAGATGCTCAATACTTTGTCAGAGGTGAGGCGCTATTCTGAGGACCTTCGCGCCCAGACGCATGAATTTACAAATAAATTATATGTGCTGTCCGGTCTGATGCAGCTGGGTCAGTATGATGAAGCGGTCCGCATGATCCAGGAGGAATCAGGGGCCCATGATCAGCAAAATCACATTCTGTTCGAGCAGATCAGGGACAGCCGCCTGCAGGCAGTCCTGCTCGGAAAATTGGCGAAAGCCTCTGAAAAGAAGATAAGCTTTACGATTGATGACAGCTCGGCGGTGGAACCGCTGCCGGAAGGAATGACCATTACCCATTTGATTACCATCATCGGCAATCTGATTGATAATGCTATAGAAGCGACAGATGGGATGCCGGACAGGCGTATTTCCTTCTTTGCTACAGATATCGGCAATGACATAATCTTTGAAGTGGAAGATAATGGCGGTGGAATCTTGCCTGAGGATGAGCAGCGTATTTTTGAAAAAGGCTTCTCGACAAAAGAAAAGGACGGCAGGGGTTATGGGCTTGCTCTCGTCAGCCAGGCGGTCGGGGAGCTGGGAGGAACGATTGAGATGAAGACTGGAGAGGCAGGGACAATCTTTACTGTCTTTCTGCCAAAACAGATAGAGGATGATGGAGAATGATCAAAGCAATTATCGCAGAAGATGATTACCGGGTGGCTGACATCCATGAGCAATTTATAGAAAAAATTAACGGCATCGAGTGTATTGGAAAGGCGTTGAATGCAGCAGAAGCGCTGAAACTGCTTGAAGAAACGGAAGCAGATCTCCTGCTTATGGATATCTATATGCCGGACGAGCTTGGAAGCAGCCTTCTTCCCAGAATAAGAGAGAGCTTTTCTAATATCGAAGTGATCATGATTACGGCATCCAATGAAAAACAGATGGTAGAGGAGTCCTTGAGATACGGAGTGATCGATTATATGATCAAGCCGGTAACCTTTGAACGATTCTCAGAGGCAATCCGCAAAGTGAACAAAAAGAGAGATCTTCTGGAATGCCGGGATAGTGAACTGACGCAGGAAGCAATCGACTATTATTTAAGCAGCAGTTCAGCGTCAGTAGCGGCTTCCGAAAAGATGCCAAAAGGAATCGATTCGCTCACTTTAAGAAAAGTGAAAGAAATTTTGGAGGAAATGACGGAAGGCGTTAATGCAGAAGAGCTTGGAAAGGAAATGGGCGCTTCAAGGACGACTGCCCGCAGATACCTGGAATACCTGGTAGCTTCAGAGGAAGCGAAAGCTGAGCTGGAATATGGGATCGTCGGAAGGCCCGAGAGAAAATATTATCGATTATAGTCTATAGTTCACAAGAGCTGCACCCCTATGTTAGCTGATGGGGGTGCAGCTTTTTTGTGTGCAAATCCGTGAACAAAATGAACAAAAAGCCCGCAAAGTTCTTAACGCTCAATACTTGTTTAATAGATACAAACTTTTCTGATTTTTTTACAATAACAAAAAGAAAACGTTTTCAACCATGGGGAGGAGCATATAATCGATGAAAAAAATGATTCTGGCAGCAGCACTGCTGCTATGCATGGTGATGATGTCAGCCTGCTCAAGCAAGGAAGCTGCAGGCATTTATAAGGATGGCAAATGGATGCCAAGCAGGCCGATTGAAGTTGTGGCAACTGCTGGAGCCGGCGGAGGCTGGGATACCACGGCCCGCATGGTTGCCCAGACGCTTGAAAAGGACGGGCTTGTTGATCAAAGGATGCCTGTCATCAATAAGCCGGGCGGAGGCGGGGCCGTCGGCTGGGCGTATATGATGAAAAAGGAAGGCAACCCTCATAATATCTTTGTCTCGTCACCGCCTATTATTCTTGTACCTTTGAATGGGCAGTCAAAATACGGAGCAGATGACTTTACCCCGCTGTCCAATCTGATTGCCGACTATGCAGCATTTGCTGTCAGGGCCGATGCAAAATGGGATAATCTGAATGATTTGTTTGATGATATGAAAAAAGATCCTTCCAAAATCTCGGTTGTTGGCGTTTCATCTCCCGGAAGCATGGACCATATCCAATTTATCAAGATTGCCAAAGCCGCAGGTGTGGATGTGACAAAAATCAAATATGTTTCAGACCAGGATGGCGGAGCATTGACACAGCTCCTCAACGGAAGTGTCGATGTTTATTCTGCCGGTACTTCAGAAACGATCGAGCAGGTGCGAGCCGGAAAAATCAAGGTGCTTGGAGTAAGCTCTCCGGAAAGACTGAAGGGTGATACACTCGAGGATTTCCCGACAGCCATAGAACAGGGCATCAATGAAACCTTTGTGAACTGGAGGGGCTTCTTCGGGCCTCCTAATATGGATGAAAAGCAAATTCAGTATTATGAAGAAAAGCTAAAAGAGCTGAATGATTCGCCGGAGTGGAAAAAGATCCGCGAGAAATATGGCTGGAATGAGCTTTATATGGACAGCGGCGAATATAAGGATTTTCTAAAGAAAGAAAACGATGAAATGTATAAACTGCTTGATGAGCTGAAGCTGATCAGATAAAAGGGGGAATCATCCATGCTAAAGCCGATCAATCGAAAAATTGGCCTAGTATTAATAGGATTTGCACTGTTTTACCTCATATTGAGCTTCCGGCTGCCAGAATATCCTTATGCAGCAATAGATGCAGACTTTGTGCCAAAAGCTCTCGGGCTCCTGCTTCTCCTGCTTTCTGTACTGCTGTTTTTTTCTAAAAAGCCCGAGACGGCAGAAGAAAAGAAAAAACGGAAGATACCGGAAGGCGAAGCCAAGACACTGCTTACAGTCTGCGCATTTATTTTGGTCTATATCTTCTTTTTTGAAATGATCGGATTTGTGGTCATGACGGCTCTTTTCATTTTTATCACAACCTGGTATCTGGGCTATAAGAAGAAATGGACAAATGCAATTGTCTCGGTCGTCTTTTCGCTGTCCATTTACATGATGTTCAATTATCTGCTGCAAATCTCACTGCCGGCAGGCATTCTGCCATTTTAAAGGAGGGATCTTATGGGTTCGTTTGAAGGATTATTATCAGGTTTTCAGGTTGCACTGAGCCTGCAGGGGATCTTATTTGTATTCCTCGGTGTATTTATCGGTACATTCATCGGCATGATGCCGGGCCTGGGCCCTATCAGTGCGATTGCCATCATGATCCCGGTCACATACAATATGGATCCTGCCATTGCTTTAATGATGATGGCCGGTGTCTATTATGGAGCGATTTTTGGAGGATCATCCTCATCCATCCTGCTGAATGCTCCGGGAGTCTCGGGGACGGTTGCCACCGCATTCGATGGCTACCCGATGGCCCAGCAGGGGAAGGCGGGCAAGGCGCTGGCCATTGCCGCTATTGCATCGTTCTTTGGAGGGACAGTCAGCGTTGTTCTATTGATGCTGTTTTCCCCGCTTCTTTCCTCGGTTGCCGTTTCATTTGGCCCCGTCGAATACTTTGCTTTGATGCTTTTGGGACTGACGGCCATTTCCAGCTTGTCGGAAGGATCAACACTAAAGGCTTTTATCTCGGCTACTCTTGGCGTCATTGTCGTGACCATTGGAATCGATGGGCAGACAGGCACAGCCCGATTTACCTTTGACAATGCCTATCTGCTGGAAGGCATCGATTTCCTTATCATCGCTCTTGGGCTTTTTGCCCTGGCAGAGGTTTGTACATTGATATTTAATAGAAAGAATGCTGCTTCATCGGAAAATGAGAACATCGGCAGCCTGAAAATCACCAGGGAAGATTTCCGTGAGATGAAGGGACCGATGGCCCGCCAGTCGGTACTGGGTTTCATCCTTGGCGTCCTTCCTGGAGCAGGAGCGACCATTGCCTCTTTCATCGGCTATATCAGTGAAAAAAAGCTGGCGAAAAATCCTGAAGAATTCGGGAAGGGCTCCATCAGAGGGCTGGCTGCTCCGGAAACAGCCAATAATGCAGCAACCGGCGGGGCCTTCGTTCCGCTTCTGAGCCTGGGGATTCCGGGGTCCGGTACAACTGCAGTCCTGCTGGGGGCCTTCCTGGTGCTGGGCATCCAGCCGGGACCCCTGCTGGTTCAGGATCACCCGGATGTATTCTGGGGCATTATTGCGAGCATGTATATCGGCAATGTGTTTCTTTTGATTTTGAATCTGCCCCTTGTGCCGTATATAGCTAAGGTGCTTACGATTCCGAGGCCGATGCTGATTTCACTCGTTATAACTTTCAGTATGGTAGGCGTATATGCCTTGAGCTTCAACACGTTTGATTTGTACCTGCTTCTGATTTTCGGAGTAATTGGATTTCTTATGAGGATTTTTTCTTTCCCCGCGGCTCCTTTTATCCTTGCCTTTATATTAGGCGGGATGATGGAGCAGGCGCTGAGGCAGACACTGACTATCTCCGACGGGAGCCTGGCCATCCTGCTGGATCGCCCAATCGGCCTTACATTGATGATCATCGCTGTACTGGTTATGATTGTGCCGTTGTTCCGGAAGAAGAATAAGTCAGGTTCTGCTGATAAATCACATGCTGCATAGTGAAGAGGGAGCTGCCTTTTGGCAGCTTTTTTGTGTTTCCGGGCATGCTGGTTTACACGAAAGGCTGATTCATGGTACGATATGTTTTGTTATAGATAGTAATGGTTACGATTTATCCTTTTCCGATCTCTCTGTTCTATCTTTATTTTATCTTGTTTAAATCGTAATTGTTACGTATTAATTCATGGAGGTATTCGTTAAAATGGCAAAAAAATCAAAAGTAGCAAAAGAGAAAAAGCGGCAGGAGATGGTCGCTAAATATGCTGAGATCCGCAGGGAACTGAAGGAGAAGGGTGATTATGAGGCACTGAGAAGGCTGCCGCGCGATTCCTCCCCGACCCGCTTGAAAAACCGGTGTGAGGTGACAGGCCGTCCGCGCGGATACCTGCGCAAATTTAAAATGTCCCGGATCGCTTTCCGTGAATACTCGCATAAAGGGCAAATCCCCGGAGTCAAAAAAGCAAGCTGGTAATATGATAAACTAAAGGGACAAATCTTACATGGCGGGGTGTTTAGCATGAATGAAAGACTCGTCGATATAATCATAAGGGAGATTGTCTCGGGGCTGCCTCCTGAAGACCGGGATCTCTACCAATATGTCACAAACATAGAGGACCGTCTTGCACAGCAGTCCGAAACCTCCGACCAGTTCATGAGCCTCCTGGTCAAGCACTCTCCGCATAAGCAGGCGGCAGAAAAGTTCAGCCTGGGTGTGACGGAAACCTATCAAAGGATGCAAATGATCGAGCGGGAGATTAACAAGCTGGTTGAAGAACGGAGAACCCGAATGAAGTGGGTAGATCTTACTGATAGGCTTGATGCCAATGGGAAGAGGCAGCTGTTTTTGTTTATTTCTTGAAGAAAGAGCCTGAGGGGGCTCTTTTTTTCGTATATAGGGAACGTGACGGAATGCGGTGTGTGGTTTATTAGCAAGTTTTCCATTTTATTAGCAAGAAATGGATTTTATTAGCAGCTTTTTTTGTATATTAGCAAGTATCGGTTTTTATTAGCAACTCTCAGATTTTCAATGCATTTGGGCCTAACTATTATTTATCTTAATAGGAAAACATATTTAAAATTCTAAATTTTCTGCTATAAATTTGCCAATCCAGCCTTCCTTCTTTTAAGTTAGACATGAACCAACAATAGGAGGGATAAGATGAAAAAAGCCGCCAGTGTTTTATTTGTGTATTTGTCCAGTTTTTTATTGGTATTCGCTCCTCTTGCTGCTGCAGATGCAAAGCCTAAGCAGGACCCCTATGAAAAATATGGAGAAGTTGCCGTAGGTGAGGATGGCATGGTTGCCACAGCCCATCCGCTTGCTTCAGAAATAGGGGCTGATGTATTGAAGAAAGGCGGAAACGCGGTTGATGCAGCTGTGGCAATCCAGTTTGCCCTCAATGTAACTGAGCCGATGATGTCAGGCATCGGAGGCGGCGGATTCATGATGGTGTATGATGGAAAAACAAAGGAAACAACAATCATCAATAGCCGTGAGCGTGCGCCGGCCGGAGCAGAGCCGGACATGTTCCTTGATGAAAAAGGAAAGCCGATTCCCTTTTCAGAACGATCTTCGGGCGGAACAGCAGTCGGTGTACCGGGAACCTTGAAAGGGCTTGAAAAAGCACTGGATATGTGGGGAACCATCCCCATGAAGAAATTAATCCAGCCTTCTATTAAACTGGCTGATAAAGGTTTTCCAATCGATCCGGTACTGGCAGCGGCAATAGAGGATAATAAAGAAAAGCTGTCCCGGTCAGCAGCTGCTGAAGTGTTTCTCCCAGGAGGGGAGCCGCTGGAGGAAGGCGACATTCTGGTCCAGAAAGATCTTGCCAAAACATTTAAGTTAATTCGGAAAGAGGGAAGCCATGCGCTTTATGAAGGGCCGATTGGGTATGCCCTTGCCAAGGAGGTCCAGGATTTCGGCGGATCTATGATGAAGGATGATTTAGAAAAATATGAAGCAACAATAGATAAGCCTGTGTGGGGGGAATATCAAGGCTATCAGATTGCCAGCATGCCTCCGCCAAGCTCTGGCGGTGTCTTCCTCCTGCAGATGCTGAAAATACTTGATGGATTCAATCTCTCCCAATATCCAGTCCGCTCCTGGGAAAAATATCACCTCATGTCAGAAGCGATGCATCTTGCCTATGCAGACCGGGCAGCTTATGCAGGGGATCCGGAATTTGTGGAGGTTCCAGTCAAAGGGCTTCTTGATAAAAACTATATTAAAGAACGGCAGCAGCTGATATCGCTTGAGGAAATGAATACAGACCCTGAAGCAGGCGATCCATGGAAGCATAATAGCGGGAAACCCTATTACAATGCAGCAGCACAGCCTGCAGACAGACAGTATGGAGAAACCACCCATTTTACGGTAGCAGACCGGTGGGGGAATGTGGTTTCCTATACAACAACGATTGAGCAGGTTTTTGGTACGGGCATCATGGTGCCGGGCTTTGGAGTGATGCTGAATAATGAACTGACTGATTTTGATGCTGTGCCAGGAGGGGCAAATGAGGTCCAGCCTAATAAGCGTCCGCTCAGCAGCATGACCCCGACGATCGTCTTTGAAAATGACAAGCCGGTACTGACAGTCGGATCACCGGGAGGGGCGACCATTATAACCTCTGTTCTGCAAACAATCATTCATGCAATAGAGTACGATATGGAACTGAAAGCAGCAGTGGAGGAACCGAGGATCTATACGAATAACCCATCTTCCTACAGATATGAAGAAGGGGTGCCAGCTTCTGCCCTGCAGAGGCTGAAGGAAATAGGCCATCGATTCGGAGAAAAACCAGAAACGATAGGCAATGTCTAAAGCATCCTGATTGATCACAAACAAGGAATATTCAAGGGAGTTGCCGACTCCAGCAGAAGCGGAGCAGCGATTGGGGTTGACCTGAAAGGAAAAGGCAAGAAGAAGCATTAGATACTAAAGGGCTGCGGAATTCCCCGCAGCCTTTTTCTGGTAAAATAGTTGTCGAGGTGATTTTTATGAGCGGATTTATCCATATGGAGGATGAGGAGATCATCTATCATGTTTACAATTTGAACTGGCATCTTCCTATAGAGACGCAAAAAGAAGCGGCTGATATCTTATTACAGCTCCCCGCAGACAAAGTAGGCATGATTATCCCAAAGTATGGCAAAGCCTGCTGGGAAAATGGAGTAGCAGTCATAAGGAAAATAGGCTATCCAAGAAATGAAAAAGCGCTGCAGCGGCTGGCAGGTCTCCTTCAGGACAGGAACTGGCCTGGTGCCCTGGATGCGGTAGAAATTTTCAGGGAACTAGGAAAAGAAATCAGTACTCCTTATATTGAACGGGAATGCGAAGAAGCAATCAGATGCGGGGATCATAACTGGCTGGAGCACCTTTACTATGCGGTTGAAAGCCTGGGCCTGGAGGCTGCGGATTTTCAGAAAGAGGAGACATATGCAGAGATGCGGAAGCGGGCAGAGGAACTTCGGGAGATATAGTGTGTGGACATCTGAGTCACTCTGATGGGGGAGAAGGCCGGTCAGAGTGACTCAAGAAGAGAATATGAGACACTCTGATGGGGGAGAAAGCCGGTCAGAGTGCTTCAAGAGGAGAATATGTGTCACTCAGATGGCGGAGAAAGCCGGTCAGAGTGTCACAAGAAGATGATATTGAGTCACTCAGATGGCTGAGCAAGCCGGACAGAGTGCTTCAAGAGGAGAATATGAGTCACTCAGATGGCGGGGAAGGCCGGACAGAGTGATTCAAGAAGAGGATATGAGACACTCTGATGGGGGAGAAAGCCGGACAGAGTGCCTCAGGAGGAAGATATGAGTCACTCTGATGATAGAAAGCCGAACAGAGTGACTCAAGAAGATGATATGAGTCACTCAGATGGAGAGAAAGCCGAACAGAGTGCTTCCTCTGAAAACATGAATCACTAAGACTGCGGAAAAACCATTCAGTGCCTCAAATAAATCCCCCATGGCGATCACCCCGACATAACAATTCCTCAGTGCCCTGCACTAATCTCAATCTCCTGCATAAATCTCCTCCCGCAGCAACCTCCCATGATATATAATAGAAACCGACTTTATAAAAGAAGGAGTTACTATGGGGACTATTTTTCGCAGCTTGACGAGTGTTCTTCTCATTTTAATTCTGGCAGCGCTTCCGCTTGGGCTCCATAATGGCGATGCGAAGTTGGTATTCAGCATATTTCCTATGTTTGAGGCTGTCAGGAATTTTATCCATGGGCTGCTGTCAGGGGAATCGTGGCAGTATTTGCAAGGAGAGCGGGAAAGGCTGCTCCTTGAGGATTTGATTCCATATTGGCTTTCTTCCTTTATTTATCTGACTGTAAGTGCAATTATTGCTGTCATTCTGTCCGTGGTATTTGGTGTGTTTTTATGGGAAAAAGGGGGCAGGGTGCTGAATGCAGCTCTAGGTTTCATGGGAATGCTGCCTGACTTTATCCTTGTTCTGCTTTTGCAGCTGCTGACGGTAGCTGTTCATAAAGAAACCGGTATAAAGACAGTAAAGGTGGCTTCATCTTCCATGAGTGAACCGGCTATATTTTTGCCGATAATTACACTTGTTATCATTCCCTTGTTCTATCTTCTGCGCTCCCTGTCAGAGCGGAGCCATGAAGTTAAAGGGGAAGACTACATACTGACTGCCAAAGCAAAAGGATTAAGAAAGGGGAATATCTATCTCTTCCATATATTTTCCAATGTGCTTCCGTTTTTGAAGGCCGATCTTCACAAAATTTTAAGCATCATGTTTGGGAATCTTTTCATTATTGAATACTTATATAACACAAGGGGAATCACAGCTCTGCTGTTTGTCCAGCAGATTCAATTTGGGTATCAATATAATCTGGTTATCTTATGCTTGTTGAGTCTTTTTTTACTATATCTCGTTTCTTTATATACTTTAAAGCTATTATTATGGCTGGCTGAAAGGGGGCTGCAGGGATGAAAAAAAGGAGGAATCTTTCTTTAGCCGCAGGTTTATTGATGCTTGCCTTCTTCCTGCTGGCCGCACTAGCCGGGCCTGAATTTGCACCCTATGATGTGAACGAATCAAAAAAGATCGATCATATCATAGATGAAGAAGGAAACAGGAAACTAGTGAGTTCGCCGTTTCCGCCTTCTGCGCAGCATCCTTTTGGGACAGATAAATGGGGTTATGATATATTGACCCTCCTGCTGCATGGTGCTAAATATACTGTTTTCACTGTGTTGATTGTCGCGCTTGTGCGGCTGGTCATAGGAGCAGCATTTGGGATATTTCAGGGGATCCGAACGAAAAAAACGGCCAGGAAACAGTTGAACATTTCATTATTCAGCGGAATCCCTATATTTATCATCATCTATTTCATCATGCTTGGCATCAATATTGAACCTACGCTTTCTCCGCTTCAGCTGACCGTTATACAAGGGGCTCTATTGACCATACTTGGCATCAATGGGGTTTACAATGTTATTTTCAATAAGACGCTTGAGCTTAAAAAAATGGCTTATGTGGAGGCAGCAAGGACGCTTGGAGGCAATAGTTCACATCTTTCTCGCAAACATATCATTCCATCATTGCGGGCTGATTTCTCGGCGATTTTTGTAAATGAATGCATCCAGGTTCTGCACATCATTGGACAGCTGGGTATCTTTAATTTATTCCTGGGCGGAACGGAAAAGCAGTATTTTCCTACCATTTATTTATCAATAACCAATGAGTGGTCAGGCTTAATCGGACAGTCGCGTTCTTTTCTTTACCACTCCCAGTGGATCATTATCTTCCCTCTTGCAGCTTATGTTCTGCTGCTGGTATCATTCTATCTGCTGTCTGCAGGGTTGAAGGATAGGAAAAAACTTAACAGGCCTACTCATATTTAAAAGAGCACATTCAAAGAAATGTGCTCTTTTAGTTTTGTTTTGTTGACTTTCCTCATGATTTCCCATAAATTTATCTAGACCGGTTGTTATAATTTTTTCCGAAAGGAGAATGAATTTGGAGGGTAAGCGAAAGACACGAGAGTCGATTTTGTGTGCGGCATCGAATCTGTTCAAGTGCCAGGGGTATAATGGCACCGGATTGAATCAAATTATAGAGGTAAGCGGGGCTCCCAAAGGGTCGATTTATTATCATTTTCCCGGCGGCAAAGAGGAGATTGCAGTGGAAGCTGTTAAGCATGTTGGAAATGAAATAAAAACGATGATAAAGAAAGAGCTGGCATCTTCTGAAGATGCGGCAGCAGCCTTCCGCTATCATGCCGAAAAAATTGCTTCATATTTTGATGTGCCCCTGAGCCATGAAAATAGCGGCCTGCACATCGGACTGATTGCTTCGGAAACGGCTCTGACGAGTGAGCCAATCCGGCAGGCCTGTCAGGAAACTTACAAGGAATGGCAATCGCTGTACAAAGAAAAACTGCTGCTTTCCGGATTTTCTGAAAAGAGGTCGAAGGAGCTGGCCCTGCTTGTGAGCTCTATGATTGAAGGGGCGGTCATACTTTCGAACACCTATGGAAATGGCAAGCCGCTGCGGAATATAGCTGAACATTTTACATATGTAATCAGAGTCCAGTAAAGCAGCGCAGAAGTTGAGAGGAGAATCATTGTGCAAATTACAAACCAAGGCGCAGCTGCGCCGAATGCATTAAAGGATATCAAAGCGGTTCCTATTATTATTTCTTTCCTGATAGCAGGATTTATCGGCCTGTTCAGTGAAACTGCCCTGAATATGGCAATCAGGGATCTTATTGTGATTTTTGAAACGGATGCAGCTACCGTTCAATGGCTGACAACAGGGTATTTATTGACCCTTGGAATATTGGTGCCGATTTCTGGACTGCTGCTGCAATGGTTTACGACAAGGCAGCTATTTGCAGTATCGCTCGTTTTCTCAATCATCGGGACATTCATTGCAGCAATCGCACCTGTGTTCAGCATCCTGATGCTGGCTCGTGTCATCCAGGCAATCGGGACAGCGCTTCTGCTGCCGCTCATGTTCAATACAATCCTTGTCATCATACCGCCGCATAAGCGCGGAGGGGCGATGGGGATCATCGGTCTGGTCATTATGTTCGCTCCTGCAATCGGGCCGACGATATCAGGATTGATTCTGCAGAATCTGACATGGCATTGGATTTTCTGGATTTCATTGCCGTTCTTTGTTTTAGCTCTCATATTTGGACTATTTTATATGCAGAATGTTTCCACCCCTGCCAAGCCAAGGATCGATCTGCTGTCCATCCTTTTATCAACAATCGGTTTCGGTGGAATCGTATTCGGATTCAGCAGTGCCGGTGAAGGAGAAGGCGGATGGGGGAGCCCGAAAGTTATCATTGCCCTTGTGCTTGGAGTAGTCGGTTTGATTCTTTTCTGTATCCGCCAGACAAAGATGAAGCAGCCTATGATCAATCTTCGCACCTTTTCATACCCTATGTTCAATTTAGGCCTGCTGATGGTGCTGATCGCAATGATGGTCATATTATCATCAATGATCATGCTTCCTCTCTACTTGCAGAATTCACTTCTGCTGACTACATTTGCGGCTGGGCTGATTTTGCTGCCCGGAGGAGTGGTCAATGGAATCCTGTCCCCTGTAATGGGACGCTTGTTCGATAAATATGGTCCCACATGGCTGGTCCGCGGCGGTCTTGTGATTGTCACGATCGTCATGTTTGCGTTCTCCGGAATAACAAATGATACCTCATCCGGCTATATTGTTATGCTGCATATCTTCATGATGGTGGGGATTGCGATGGTGTTCATGCCCGCTCAGACAAATGGCCTCAACGAACTGCCGCCTGAGCTGTATCCTGATGGGACGGCTATCATGAACACCCTTCAGCAGGTAGCAGGTGCAATCGGAACAGCTGTTGCGATTTCCATCATGACAGCTGGGCAAAAGAGCTTTATGGAAGAATCAGCAAACCCTCAGGATCCTGCATTATTGCCGCTCTCATTGACAGCAGGCATCCAGGATGCTTTTATATTTGCCATTTGTGTGGCCATCTTGGGATTGATTGCTTCATTCTTTATTAAGCGTGTCAAGGTTGAGCATCAGGAAAGTTAAATACTGTAAAGCCCGGGATATATTCCGGGCTTTTCCTTTTACAGAAAATAATTTATAGAATATGAAAAAGCACGGATATCCTCTTCCGTGCTTTCTTTATGGGTTTTTTAGCAAAGTAAGAGAATGTAGGGTAGGATCGAGGGGGTTTATGATGTTTATACACCTAACAGAGTCACTCTGCCAGGCGGTTTTTAAAAGAGAATCAGAGATGTTTTTCTGCTTCTTTGATAATTGCGGCAGCAAGCTCTTCCGTGTTCCCTTCGAACATATGGAAATTGAGCGATGACTGAAGGTGAGCAAATTGTTCCTTTAGTTCATCCAGCTGACTGATTTCGGCTGACCAGCTGATGGAAGGTATGGAAATAATGAATCGCTTGTCTTCCGTTATATTCAGGAAGACCTCGGCATATTTATTCCCGGAAATGGTTATTTTCTCGTAAGAGGTTATCAAATTGGTCATCCTTCCCTTATGAGCCGTTTCATCTATTATAACATCATTTGGATGCAGAATCGAATTTTCGGGATGTAAGCTTCTGTTAAAAGCTGCAGGGCCGCGGCACACAAACCTTTCTGATCATGCATATAGTAGCATTACAAGCAGAAAGGAGGGATGGAATTGCCTGTTTCGGTCATTTTTAATCAGGTTAATGTTATTAGCATGTCATCCAATTCCATCATTTCCACGGGGCAGAACAGCCAGCCGGACTGGAACGCTCAAGGGAAATTGAATACTGGAAACGGGGTATATATCAACGCTGCCTCTCTTGGCAACTTCAGCTTTGTCAATGATCCGGATGTTGCGGATACGCCGATTGCCCAGCCGGAAAACATCAATCCTCAGCCTGTCTCCCAGATATAAAGATGAAGTCAGCTTTACGGAATATCTCAATAAAATTCAATAACATTAATATAACCTCCATGGCGGCCAATTCCGGCATCTTTACGGGAGACAATACACAATCCGGATGGCAGGTGAACAGGAAGGATAATACAGGCTTCGGGTCGGTGACGGGAAGCCAGAACGTCTCAGCCTATAATGTCAATATAGTTGATGACAGCGATTTTATGGATGCCTTCTTTTACCGGATTGAAGGTGAGGAAGAACAAGGTCAGGAACAAGGGGATCAAAATCTTTAAGCCATTTCCTATGGCTTTTTATTTTTTCCTTCAAAAGCTTTAGAGCATAGAGGGTCATAATTTCCTTGCCGGCAAAATAAGATTATAAAAAAGTCCGGTTTGAAATGGGGTAGGATGTTGACAACAGTCCAATTCAAAACATTAACAGTGAATCAGATTAAAAACAGTTCCGGAATTTTCTACGGACAGAATACACCTGTATACTGGCAGCATACCGGTAAAATCTCTGAAGGATTTGGCAAAGTGGCGGGAAAAGGGAATAAAATCAGCCGGAATTATACAAGGGTGGCACAAAGCAGAGAAGGTTCATAGCCTACTTTTGGCTTTCTTCTCCCTTTTTGCCTTCTGGCTGGACAAGGTGGAGATTACCCGAAATTTTATTAAGATCTCCCTCTATAGAGCCAAAGCCTGAGGTGCCATTCATATGGGAGGACCAATTCTTCTGTCTGTTTCTGCCCATGAATACGCCAGAGCTGTCAGTGATTTGTCCAATGGAAAGATCGTCAAAATGGATTTTTGCTGTTCCAATCATTTTTTTCATGCTTACTCCTCCCGGTCTTTATGCCTCTTTTACCATATGCCTTCAAAAGCAGAAGATGTGACACTAAAAAGGATGAACTCTTATGCAATTGGATGAAAAAGCTCTGATTACCATATTGGGAAAATTGAACGGCCGCCTTGCTGATATGGAGGGCCGTTTGAAAGAGCTTGAAAAAGAAAAATCCAGCGGGCATAACATCCACTTGGAGATAAATGAAGTGAATATAGAGAGTTTCCAGCTGGATCAGCTTTCTTATTTTCTCGACAGGATTGACGTTAAAAGCTTGAGCGGGATGATGAATCTCGGAAACAGCTTTTACACCCCAGCAAACAAACAGAAGCCGCAGACCGGGAAAAAAGGAAATGCAAAAGGGACTAAAGCAGCAGAAAAAAACAGCGATTATGCCGGCATTCGTATCCTTGTCAACGGAAAAGAGACTCCATATGCTCTGGAAAGCACCACGGGAACGGAGGAACTGTGATGAGATATTTTTCTCCTTTGTTTAAAATCAACAGCATTCATATAGGGTCCATCGAGGATGCTTCATGCGTTAACTTCGGAAACAGCTTTCCAACAGGCTTTACCAGCCTTAAGAAACATAATCAGGGATTCGGCAATGTACTGGGAGACCATAATGATATTCATGATATCATGTCCAGGCTGGAAGAAAAGGATGTAACCGAAGTGTTTTATAAGAACGGAGAAGAAGAGATTCCTGAATGGATAGGGAAGCTTCTGCAGGAAGATGGGGAAGAAGAAAATATGGAGATGGATGCAGAAGAAAGCGATGATTTTAGTGAAACTGGCCAATAGCCGGTTTTTTTATTTTGAATGTAAAAGGAAAACCTTCATTGATTGTCGAATTAAGCAAACGGACAATTAGAGGAGAGTGGCATGATGAAAGCACCTGAAAGCATTTTGTCAGTATGGAAAAGATTCGACAGCTTTCCGATGGAGACGCTTACAAAACTATGGCTGCACCATAAAGGGATAGGGCAAAGGGAAGTTTCCCAGATGAAAGAGCATCGGGAGCAGTTCGGGATCACTGGAAACTGCTTTGATCTTGCCCTGTGGCTGCTTGATGAGTTTGATAAAGAAGGAATCAGGGCCTATCCTGTCGGCAGTAGCTTGCATACGGAAAAGGCGCATGCCGCCGTTGTAGCCGAGGATGATAAAGGCAGCCGCTTTTTATGCGACCTTGGCGACCAGTGGCTGCAGCCAGTACTGATTGATAGAGACACGACAGTTCCGCAAAAAGGGTATTTTCCGGCGGCAGGCATTGAGATTAAAAGCAGCGGCAATGCAGCAGAAATCACCTATCATAGGCCGGGCGGGAAGCAGTCAATGCAGACGTATCATCTGGAGCCGGTCGACAGGGATGAATTTTGGATAGCTGCGGGGCATTCAAGCCGCCAAATACACCCTATACCGCTCTTGGAATGCCGCGTTCCCATAACAGGTGTAACGACCCATTGGGAGTTTTATGATTGGAAAAGTTTTCTCAGCACAGAAAATGGGCTGGTATATGACCCTCCGCTTGAAGAGCTTGATGCATGGGCGGAACGGATTTACGAAAAGACAGGCTTTTGTAAGATTTTTCTTAAAGAATCATTGGAGCTTTATAAGACGCTTGGAGAGGTAAATTAATAATAACATGGTGACTGTTGCCAATGGGGGATATGATGGATATCAGACTTGCGGAAGTAACGGAAGAAAACTTCTTTGATGTAATCAATCTTAAATCAGATGAAGTGCAGGAAACACGAATCCAGATTTATGAAAGGTGGGTAGGGTCGAATGCCTTTTTCCTTGGCGCCTGCCAGGTGTTTGGGTATACGCCAAGAGCTATTTACGATGGCAGCAATTTGATCGGGTTTGCTTCATATGGATTCAGGAAGGAAACAGAGTGGTATGAATTGGTCAGTTTAATGATCGGCCATCAGTATCAGGGCCAAGGATACAGCGGTCCCGTCCTGAAGGCCGTCATTGATGAGATGGCAGAGTCCATGGAGTGCAGTGAAATTTATATCACTGTGATCCAAAACAATGACAAAGCGATAAAAATGTACGAAAAAGCCGGCTTCGTCCCAACCGGAGAGGTAGAGGAAGGGCATCATCCAGAGCCGGTTTATTGTTTGAAGCTGAGATAGCAGTAGTGACAGGCACCTATACCAGTTGGCTGACTGGTATAGGTGCCTGTCACCGTTTATAAAAGAGGGATATTGGCTTCCTGGCATTCCTTCCTGATCCTGCTGTTCCACACGGATGCCTGAACTTCGCCTATATGGGCTTTTTTGAGCAGGAACATGCATAATCTCGACTGGCCGATTCCTCCGCCGATTGTGAAAGGAAGCTTGCCGTCCAAGAGTGCCTTGTGGAAGGGAAGCTCAAGTCTTTCCTCATTTCCGCACTCTTTGAGCTGGCTTCTGAGTGATTTTTCGTCAACCCGGATTCCCATGGATGAAATTTCAATGCTTCTGCCCAGAGGTGCATACCAAAAGATCAGATCCCCATTCAGGCTCCAATCATCATAATCCGGGGAACGGCTGTCATGTTTGCTGCCTGAAAGGAGAGTGCCGCCGATATTCATGATGAAGACTGCGCCCAACTTTTCTGCGATCCTGTCTTCCCGCTGTTTTGCAGGAACCCCGGGGTACAAGTCCTCTAGTTCCTGGGAAGTAATAAAGCTTATTCGCTCCGGCAAAACTGGCACCAAATGTGAGCAGGAAAGGAAAAGCTTTTTTTCTGTTTCCTTGATGCTTTCATAGATGGAAGCAACTTCAGCCGTAAGTGTCTGCTTGTTTCTTTTATTTTTCGATATCACCTTTTCCCAGTCCCATTGGTCTACATAAATGGAATGCAGCTGATCGAGCTCTTCGTCTTTTCTGATTGCCCGCATGTCGGTATACAAGCCTTCTCCTTCTGAAAAACCGTACCGTGCAAGGGCCATTCTTTTCCACTTTGCCAGTGACTGGACAATTTCTAAAGTTTCAGCGAGGTCTTTTGCTTCAATTGTGGCCATCCTCTCGACCCCATTAAGATTATCATTGATGCCGGTCCTGCTTTCAAGAAGCAGCGGGGCTGATACCTTTGTAAGGTTCAGCCTTTCAGAGAGCTCTTTCTCAAAGCAGTCTTTCACATTTTTCAATGCTTTTTCAGTGTCAATTAAGTTCAATACAGGTGCATACAAATGAGGAACAGGCAGTCGGTTATTCATGATGGGCACCTCCGTTTTCACTTTTCTTGCCATGTATATAGGCCGCTTCATACTTTATGTCAGGAAATTTCATTTGTTCCTGTACCACTTTAATGTATATCAGAGTATGATTTATCAAAAAAGCAAGCATGTTTCCCGGCCAATTGGTAAAGCTATCCTTGATACTAAAAGACAAGAGAGGTGACCAGCATGTTTTACCATGTAAAAGAGCTCCAATACAATGCAAAGCCAGAAAAACCGGATGCGGTCTATGCGAGAAAGCTGCAGGAAATCCTTGGCGGTCAATTCGGAGAAATCAGCGTGATGATCCAATACCTTTTCCAGGGATGGAATTGCCGGGCAGACCAAAAATACCGCGATATGCTGCTTGATATCGGAACTGAGGAAATTGCTCATGTCGAAATGCTTTCTACAATGATTGCGCAGCTGCTTGATAAAGCGCCTGTTAAAGAACAGGAAGAAGCAGCACAGGATCCAATCATCAGGGCAGCTATGGGCGGTATGAACGTGCAGCACGCGATTGTTTCCGGCCTTGGTGCGAAGCCGGACGACAGCATGGGATATCCTTGGACAGCCCGCTATACAGTGGCAAGCGGGAATCTGCTGGCTGACTTCCGCGCGAACCTTAATGCCGAATCACAAGGGCGTCTTCAGGCGGTCCGTCTTTATGAAATGACAGAAGACCGCGGGGTCAGGGACATGCTGTCTTTCCTGATCGCCCGTGATACCATGCACCAAAACCAATGGCTCGCAGCGATCTCAGAACTTGAAGCACGGGACGGCAAGGTCGTGCCTGGCACATTCAACCGCCAGCAGGAAAAGCAGGAAGTCTCTTATTCGTTCATGAACTGCTCGAAGGGGACAGACAGTGCAGAAGGCCGATGGGCAAAAGGGCCGAGCATGGATGGCCAGGGGCAGTTCGAATATATTGAAAACCCGGAGCCGATGGGGCAGATCCCAATATTGGCGGCAGGCCCGCTTTATATTCATGGAACAATGCCATCTGGACAGACACCTCCTCCATCCCAATTTTAATTAGGTTAAAAAGACAAGATCCGCCCCTGATCACTGGCGGATCTTTTTTTCGGTTCAGGGAAGTTCTTAACAAAAATTAATAATAAGCCTTCAGCAGCTTTAGCTTCCGATCTAGGACAACGTAAAAATAAGCGGCAGGACTTTTTGCAGGCTGGCATGATTTCATTTTCCTCATGAGTACCCTTAATGATTCTACAGCAGCAGGCAATATAGCTTCCTGGTCATTTTCCATCCCGTTCCTTTTAGCAGCAAGAAGTACTTTATTCCACAATTCTGCAGATGCTTCATCATCCTCCATAAGATAACGTGCCATGCAGGCAAAAGCATCAGGGATAGCTTTCATGGACATCCTCCTCATTAAGAGTCTCCATAAAGTATATGCAGTTTAAGAACGTATGTTCTTGTTTTTGGCCTTGTGCCAGTTATTGTTTGATTATTTCGCAGGATGAGTTATTCTAATTTCATCTGTATTGGCCTGAACCTATAGGAAATTCCTTTTCCTGAAGGGGAGGAATCAGAAGTTGACGTTAATTAACTGATATGCTTTTTCGTCTTGGGAGGTATTATGGAGAACTGGATTAAAGATGTGATTGAACAATTCGGCTATGCAGGAATTTTCCTGCTGATTGCGCTAGAGAACATTTTTCCCCCTATACCGTCTGAAATTATATTGACATTTGGCGGCTTCATGACGGCACAAACAAATATTACTGTTACTGGAACGATTGCAGCGGCTACCCTAGGCTCGACAGTGGGCGCTGCTTTGCTTTACGGGGCGGGCCTTTTACTGAGCCGAAACAGGTTTGAGAGAATGATAGACAGGTGGGGAGGCATACTCCGACTGAAAAAGGCTGATTTGGATAAAGCTTTTGGATGGTTTGACCGCTACGGCTATTGGACAATTCTGATATGCCGGATGATCCCGCTGGTAAGAAGCCTGATTTCGATTCCTGCCGGGATGGCAAAAATGAATTTTCCGCTGTTTCTGCTATTTACAGTCATCGGCACATTGATCTGGAATACCATCCTTGTAAAAATTGGAGCGGCCTTTGGCGATTCATGGGAAACGGCATTGAGGTATCTGGATATGTATTCTAATGTGGTGTATATGCTGATTGCGGCGGCTATTATTGGCGCAGCTTTCTTTTTGTTCAGGCAGAGGAAGAACTGAACATTGTCTTTACTTTTGACAAGAACAAAGTTATGATGATTCTTAATTGGATATTGTATAACTGCTAGGGGTGTCCGCACAGGCGGGCTGAGAGGAAAACCGTTGTTTTTTAACCCTTTGGACCTGAACTGGATCATGCCAGCGTAGGAAAGTAGAATGAGCAGCATTACTTTTTTATGTGTGCAAAAGCCTGGTCCTTCTTTCCATATGGGGACCGGGCTTTTTTATTGGGGGATCAGAAGAGCTGTAATCGCAGAAATTGATTGGAAGCCTACACCAGTTCCTTCCTGATAGATTCCTGTACCAGCAGGAATCTACGGTAAAATGGCCGGCACTTCATTTTAAAAACTCTAAGCAAGGCCGTTAAAGATCTAAACAGCCTTATATCCAAGATAAGTTAATACATAAAAGCACTGGGGGAGCCGGAGGAGTCCGGCTGAGAGTGGGCCTGTTCCGGCCCTGACCCTTATACCTGATCCGGGTTATGCCGGCGGAGGGAAGTGCGGGATTATATGCTTCGGCTGGCAAAGAGCCGGCCTGTTAATCCCTCCGCCTCCATTCCCTCAGTGCAAATTAGCATGGAGGGATTTTTTTTATGGGTAAAACACAAAAATTGACTGCTGCTGCAATGATGGCTGCAGTGGGTACGCTGTCAAGCAGCATGCTGTATATTCCGCTTGGCTTTACAAAAGTATTCCCGGTCCAGCATCTGCTGAATGTGCTGTCAGCGGTATTGCTTGGCCCTTATTACGCCGTGGCACAGGCGTTCTGTATATCGCTGCTCAGGAATCTGATGGGAACCGGCTCAGTATTTGCTTTTCCGGGGAGCATGGCAGGTGCGCTGCTTGCAGCGCTTCTCTACAGCAGGACAAAAAAGCTGTCGATGGCCTTTACTGGGGAAGTGATTGGCACCGGCATCATCGGTGCGCTCCTTTCATATCCGCTTGCCACAATGATCATGGGGCAGAAGGCCGCACTATTCGGCTTTATCCCGCTCTTTATCTTCAGTTCGACTGCCGGAGCCCTTCTGGGAATCATTATTTTGGCTATTCTGAAGAAAAAACGGACACCGATTTTTGAACAGGTCAATTTAAAGGATGAGGAGAATGAAGATGGACGAAAGAAGAACAGAATCCGCCAAGGATGAGTTATTAATAGGATTGGAAGAAAAGCTTCCGCCGGGGAAAACCGTTTTATATGGGCTCCAGCATGTTTTTGTATCGAATGTCTGGCTGGATCCGATCTTTGTGGCAGCTATGATCGGACTTCCATTTGCATTATCGGCCAATATGGTGAACAGCATCTTCATAGCAGCCGGAATCGTCACCTTTATACAGGCAACAAAACTGGTGAGACTTCCGATCATTCAGGGCCCCTCGGCTGCTTTTGATAGCATTATGATTTCTGCAGGGAAAGCGAATGGGCTTGCTGCAGCTACCGGGGGCATCCTGGTGAGTGCCGCCATTGTGTTCCTTTTATCAATAACCGGGGTGCTTGGGCGCTTGAGGGCCCTGTTCACACCAGTCATCTCCGGGACCGTCATTTTCTTAGTCGGGATCTCGCTTGCCGGGTTCACTTTGCATGAATTTCTGGGAGGCTCACCGGGTGATGAAGGTTTTGCCAGTCCATCAACCCTGCTGCTGTCGATAACGACTGCTTTGATTGTCCTTGGCCTTTCTTTGTTCGGAAAAGGGCTTTGGAAGTCTTTTTCGTTTTTGATTGCTTTGATTGCAGGCGATGCTCTTGCTTTTTCGCTTGGAAAAACTGATTTTGCCATGATCAAGGAAAGCGACTGGTTTGGGCTTCCCCAGTTTCTTCCTTATGGACTTACCTTTGAATGGGGAGCCTTCCTGACTTTTTTCATTGCATATCTTGTGGCTGTGATAGAGGCAATGGGCGTTTATCAGGCGTCCTCTGCCATGCTGAAAACAGAGCTGACTGCCAGAAGTATCCGCGGCGGTTTTTCAGGAGAGTCTGCAGGCTCTTTTGTGTCAGCCTTGATCGGCGGATTTCCGACTACAGCTTATGCGCAGAATGTAGGCCTGCTGCGTTTGACCGGGGTCGGCTCAAGATACCCGGTCATGGCGGCAGCTGTCATTTTCATGGTGCTCGGGCTTGTGCCTAAAGCGGGCGCACTCCTGGCTCTGACGCCGGCCCCTGTTGTCGGCGGAATCTTCCTGCCGGCTGCCGCAACGCTGGTGTTCACAGGAATTTCAATTCTGGCAAAGGCGGAAGCTACCCAAATCAACTATATGATTGTCGGGCTTTCCATGCTGCTGGCCATCTCACTGCCGGCATATGCGGTGAATGCGTCAGGAATTGCAGGGACATTCCTGACGAACAGCATCTTAATCGGAGCATTCACTAGCATCTTTCTTCAGCTGTCTTTAGTCAATCTCCCAAATCTGTTTAAGAAAGGAGCGGCAAGTGATGAAAGAAGAATCGATCAGTTTGATAGCGGAAATTAAAGATTTTATCGAAGCCGGAAATGATTCTGAGGAGAGGTTTGGCAGGCTGGCGCTGAAACTTTTCCGCTACCAGTATGAGAATAACGTATTCTATAAAAACTTTTGCCAGGCAAAAAGGAAGACTCCCTTTACAGTGCACACATGGGAAGAAATTCCCCCTATGCCGGTTCAGGGTTTTAAAGATCTGACACTAACCTGCGAACCGGCTGAAGAGGCAGAGGCAGTCTTTATGACAAGCGGGACGACCAATCCTGATGCTAAGGGTAAGAACTTTCATCCTGATTTATCCTTGTGGGATCTCTCCATGAAAGGCCCTTTCAAAAACTTTGTACTGCCTGACCGGGAAAAGATGGCCATTTTTGTACTGTCACCATCAGATGAGTATAACAAAAACTCTTCTCTCTCCCGCTACCTTACCAATGCTGTCTTTTATTATGGCAATGAGTACAGCCGCTTCTTCCACAATGAAGAGGGCCTCGACTTTCAGGGTGCAGCAGAGTCGCTCGGCCGGATGGCAGAAAGGGGAGAGCCTGTCCTGATTATGGGGGCGACATTTGCTTTTGTTCATTTCTTGGATTATATGAATGAAATGGAACAGTCTCTCCTTCTGGCTGAGGGAAGCAGAATATTTGATACTGGCGGGTTCAAAGGCCAGGCAAGGGAAATAACGCCGGAAGAAATGACTGCTCTTTATAAACGTTTCTTTGGAATAGAAAAGGATATGCAAATCAATATGTACGGCATGACGGAGCTCAGCTCTCAGATTTATGATCAGACGATTCTTTCCAGGCATTTGGGGAGACAGGGATTAACCGATAAAAGCGGTCCAGCTTGGCTGAAGACGAGAGTGCTGGACCCAGCCACTTTTGAACCGGTAAAAGAAGGAGAAGCGGGAGTGCTTGCACACTATGACCTGGCCAACTGGAATTCCTGCCTGGCTGTCCTGACGGAAGATCTTGGGTTAAAAACGGGGTACGGTTTCAAGCTGCTCGGGAGAGTAAAGGGTTCTGAGGCAAGAGGCTGCTCCATTGCAGCCGATCAGCTTCTCTCAAAGGGCGGCCGGTAAGGTGGCGGATACAGTCGATATCTACCTTTTGCCGTCATCAATCAAGCCCGCTGTTGTAAAAGAGAAGATTTATAACGCGGAAGGAGAAACTTTCTCGCTCAGATATCCCCAACTCAGCGGCGAAGAAATGAAACATGCAATTGAAGCTGTACTGGAAAAGCGCAGTCAATACCTTAAGGATTTGCCGGTTTCAAGCATTATCAGCAAAATTGATGCAGCGGTCCAGCTATGGCTGGATCCTGATTATCATCTGAGAAAGTTAGCCGAAAAGCTCCTTCCTGCCGTTACAGGCTATGACAGTGAAATGATCCGGCTGGAGCTGAAAAGGTATATGAGGACATTCCGGAAAAAAGAGCTCTTGCGCTTCCTGGAAGAAGAATTTGATTCTCCGGAGATGCTGGACGAATTCCGGCCAAGAAAGTCGGGAGGACTGAGCAGGGCTTACGGGCCAGACCTGATTTTTCACGTGTTTTCCGGCAATGTTCCGGGTGTCCAGCTATGGAGCCTGATCATGGGATTCCTTATGAAATCTGCACACCTTGGAAAAACTTCTTTTTCTGAGCCTGTCCTGCCGGTTTTATTTCTGAAATCCCTGGCAGAAATAGATGAAAGTCTTGCAGAGGCCGCAGCGGTTCTTCCATGGCATGGCGGGAATTCCCAATTGGAAGCGCCGGCTCTTGAATCAGCCGAAGCTGTCATTGTATATGGATCAGACAAGACAGTAAATAGCATTAAAAAGAGGCTTCCGGAAGGAAAGCGACTTCTGGCATATGGGCATAAAATCAGCATCAGTATGATCGGAAAAGAAGCTTTAACTCCTGATCTGTATGCGAGGACAGCCCGCAGGCTTGCGGAAGACATCTGCATCTATGACCAGCAGGGCTGTCTCTCTCCGCAATCCGTTTACATAGAAGAAGGAGGGACGGTTGAGCCCCGGCGTTTCGCCCAGCTGCTCGGCTCAGAGCTTGCCCGGTACGAAAAAAAACGGCGCAGGTCCGTATTATCAGAAGAAGAGCACCTGTCAATCCAAAGAACAAGGGGAAAATATGAACTGGAAAGACTGAAAGGCAGCAGAACCACAGTTTATAAAGATAATATGAATACAGGCTGGACAGTGGTTTTTCATGAAGGAAGCGGTTTTGAAGCTTCTCCTTTGAATAGATTTGTTCATATTTTTTCTGTCCCGGAACTTGAAGGATGCATAGGCAATCTTCAGCCATATAAAAAGTATATGCAGTCATGCGGGCTGGCGGTCCTGCCTGATAGGCTAATGGATATATGCGCCAAACTCGGTGAGGCCGGAATCAGCAGAATCTGCCCGGTCGGCGAGATGAACAGGGCAAAGCCTGGCTGGCATCATGACGGAAGCTTCAATCTGCTGTCGCTTGCAAGAGTCATAGATATTGAAAGAAATGCAGAAGAAGATATGGAACGCTATGATCCGGATGTTGAATAGGAGGAGGGGAAACTATGCTTGTAAAAAACAAAGTGGTCCTTGTTACCGGTGCGAGCAGGGGAATCGGCAGAGCAATTAGCAGGAAGATGGGTTCTGAGGGAGCTTTAGTCATCCTTAACTATCTTTCCAGCAGGGAGGCCGCCGAGTCGGCTGCAAAGGAAATAAGGGAGTCGGGCGGCCAGGCTGCTGCCATGCAGGCAGATGTAACTGATGAAGAGCAGGTCAGCAGGATGATGGACGATATTATCGAGAGTTATGGGGGCATCGATGCTGTCATTAATAATGCCTTAAGCCATTATTCTTTTAATCCCAAGAAACGCAAGGCAGCCTGGGAGCTTGAGTGGGACGACTATAACCGTCAGTGGGAAGGAAGTGTCCGCGGCGCTTATAATGTATGCAGGGCAGCCATTCCCTTTATGAAAGAGCAGATGAGCGGTAATATTGTAAATATAGCGAGCAACCTTGTAAGTTTTCCAGTGATTCCCTATCACGACTATACAACCGCCAAGTCAGGCTTGCTCGGGTTTACCAGGAATCTTGCAAAGGAGCTTGGCTGTTTTGGAATCACTGTCAATGCAGTTGCCCCAGGGCTGACCTATCCGACCGATTCGAGCGCCGGGACAAAGGAGGATGTAAGAAACAGTATTATTGAACTCACTCCGATGCAGCGCCTTGCAGCACCGGAGGATATTGCAGATGCTGCCCTTTATTTCGCATCCCCGCTCTCAAGCTTTGTGACAGGTCAGTGCCTGTATGTCGACGGCGGCCTGGTCATGGGCGGATGAAACTTTTTAACATCTTGTCCGTATAATAGTCAGAGGACATATAATCAAGATCTTGTTAGAAAGAGAGGAAATCTATGATTCCGATCCTGCTGACTATTATACTCGTTATAGGTTTGCCTATTTCTATACCAATTTTAATGAAAAAAAGAAAAGAAGCAGGCGTTACCGGCTTCAAAAGTGCCCTGACATCCATCTGTTTCTTCCTGATTGCCATTGTCAATCTTATTTCGTACTGGATGGGCTGGCTTGGGATTTTCAACTGGATGATGACATTTATCCTGCTGCTGGCCGGAGCCTATTTCACAAAATATCTGCATCCGGCGGGAACTGGGAATTAGCAGGGGGGAAGGCATATGCAATGGAAGAAATATTCATGATTGGCTCCGTGGGCACTGCTTGCGAGTATAGGCATGCTCTTGTATGCCCCTTTCCGCAGCTTTGCCATCCTGCCGATCATGATTATGTGGGTTTTCTATTATTTGTGGATCTATGTTGAGAATAAGAACACAGCAGCAGGCTTTTTTGCTTATAAATGGGGGCAGTTGATTTCCGTTCCAGGCACTTCGCTTTCCGCGGGGCGGCGCTGAGCCTCCTCTTCGCTTCGCACATGCGGGGTCTCAGCCCTGCCGCTGTCTCCCGCAGGAGTCTGCGTGCCTTCCACTCCAATCAACAGGCTCTAAAACTTGATTAGCAAGAGCTATCCTTACATTTGTAAAAGCTATTTCAACAGCAGCCTGTCTTTCTTTGCCACAGGACATTTTCAAACAATTACATATTTTCCGCCCGCTGGTGCTTTCTTTGGCTTATAATTATCCTTGTGACTTTCATTACCAAGGAGTACCAACATGAATCAGACTTTTACCGTTAAAGAAAAAATTAAACAAATCTTCATTTTATTGATCCCAATCCTGATTACTCAGCTTGGGATGTTTTCAATGGTTTTCTTCAATACCATTATGTCAGGAAAATATAGTGCATCCGATCTTGCGGGAGTGGCTATCGGGTCATCGATCTGGAATCCGGTATTTACGGGGCTAAGCGGTATCCTGCTGGCTGTATCGCCAATTGCCGCTCAGCGATTTGGTGAGAAAAAGCCTGGGGAGGTTGCATCAGTTGTCAAGAACGGCATGTATCTTGCCGTCATGATAGCACTGGCTGTCATTGCGGCCGGTTTTTTCCTGATAGGCCCGATTTTGGACAGAATGAATTTGGAGAGCGGTGTTGAACAGACAGCAAGAGGATATCTGATTGGTTTGAGCTTTGGGATTATCCCCCTATTTTTGTTCAATGTCCTCCGGTCTTTTATTTATGCTCTAGGAAAAACGCGCGTTGTCATGGTGATTCTTCTGTGTGCACTTCCTGTTAACTTCTTCCTGAATTTTGTCCTGATCTTTGGTTATTGGGGCTTTCCGGAGCTTGGCGGGGCAGGGGGAGGCTATGCTACTGCTGCCACCTATTGGGTAATACTTGCGCTGACGATTTTCATAATCAGGACACAGCAGCCATTTGCGGTGTTCAAAGTATTTTCTAATATGGGTGACTTCTCCTGGATTCAATGCAAGGAGATACTGAAAATTGGCGTTCCAATGGGATTGTCGATCTTTTTTGAAACGAGCATGTTTGCGGTTGTGACGATTCTGTTGAGCCGCTTCAGTGTGGAGACGCTTGCTTCCTATCAGTCGGCACTCAATATCGTTTCCTTCCTTTATATGATTCCAATCAGCATTTCGATGGCACAGACTGTACTGGTCGGATATGAGGTAGGAGCTAAGAGGAATAGAGATGCGAAGGCATACAGCTGGATCGGCATCTATTTGTCCATCGTCATTGCCCTTGTCACCGGCCTTCTGGTTGTCCTGTTCCGCTACCAGGTTGCAGGCTTTTATTCCAATGATGCGGCAGTGATTTCGCTGACGGCACATTTCCTGATTTATGCTCTATTTTTCCAGATTTCAGATGCCATCCAGGCAACTGCCCAGGCAGCTTTAAGAGGCTATAAGGATGTTAATCTTGCATTCATCATCACGCTTGTTGCCTACTGGCTGATCTGCCTCCCCCTCGGATATGGGCTGGCCCATTATACGAGCCTCGGTGCCCCAGGATATTGGATCGGGCTTACCGCCGGTCTTTTGGCAGCAGGCATCTGCCTGTCAGCAAGGCTGATTTATATTCAAAAGAAAAAATTCGCTCCAGCTGAAGGGGTATAATGGGAGGGAATGACATGAAAGTCCGCAAGCTTGAACCAGAGGATGGAGAAGCTTTTGCCGAGCTTATTAAAGATGTGGAAAATGAATCGTCATATATGCTGTATGGTCCAGGGGAACGGAAAGTTTCCGCAGACATTCAAAGAAAGATGATCGAGGCGCTTTCCAGCCGGGATAATGCCGCCATTTTCGCAGCAGAAGACAGCGGCCGCCTGGCGGGCTATTTGATTGTCAATGGCGGAATGGCCGGCAGGGTGCGCCACTCTGCTGCCCTTGTTATAGGCATTAAAAAAGACTTTCGGGGACAAGGAATTGGCTACAGCCTTTTTCAGAAGCTTGACAACTGGGCGAAGGAAGCCAGCCTGCACAGACTTGAGCTTTCAGTCGTCAGTAAAAATGAAAGGGCGCTTGCGTTATATAAAAAAGCTGGATTTGAAATTGAAGGTGTCAAAAAAGACTCATTATTCATTGATGGGAACTATCATGATGAATATATAATGGCAAAGCTTTTAAAATAAGGTCTGGCAAGAACCTGTCTTTTCAGCAGGTTCTTTTTTAAATTGTCCTGAAACAGGAATTTATAATTTTTGCCTCTAATCCTGGGTAAATGTCTATTCAACGAGGCCTTCTCTGACATATTCTAGACTGAAACCTATACGATGAGGGGGCTTGACATCTTTGTTGCTGCCCCTCATATGGAAAATAAAGATAGAATATGAGAGGAGAAGGCATGATGAATCAACAGCAGTTTATGTATCGCCCTGAAGCAGCAGCTTCTCATGGAGATTTGAGCCGCTTTGGCTTTGGCCGTCCAGGCTTTGGCAGATTCGGCTTCGGCCGTCCGTTTGGATTCGGTTTTGGCCGTCCATTTGGCTTTGGTTTCGGATTCCCATTCCTGGGAGGGTTAGCAGGAGGCCTGCTATTGGGAAGCGCTCTCGCCGGACCGTATGGATACGGCTATCCTTACCCTTATCCGCCTTACCCATACTATTATTAAAAATGGTTTTAGGCGGGACGGCGGAAAAGCAGCCCGCCTTTCTTACATAAAATATAAATATGACAGGAATTTCAGAGAGGCTGGAGAATAATATACTAGTGAATAAAGAGGGGCAATCCATGAAAACATTAATATCAAAGCTTGATTTCAATCAGTTATCAGACAGGCAGATTGGTGATCTTCTTTATAAAAATACCGCGGATGACAAAAAATCGGGAGAATGCATATTCGTCCTGGGAAGCAGCAAGGCTGTTGAATACAGACTGCCAAAGGCGCTCGAGCTGTATAACAGCGGCAGGGCAGGCAAGCTTCTTTTTTCCGGCGGAGTAGTCTGGGCACCGTCCAGGCTATGCGAGGCAGAGCTTTTAAAAGAGAAAGCACTGGCACTTGGTATCCCGGCAGCAGATATTTTAATAGAAAATCAATCTCTCCACACAAAGGAAAATGTGCTTGCTTCACTGCTGGTCCTTGACCGGGAATTCAATCTCCACAAAATAAAAAGGATATTGGTTGTTACAGCTTCCTGCCATATAAGAAGGGCATATCTGGCCATGAAAACCTATATGCCGGACTGGATAGAATACTCGCTTTGCCCTGTGGACGACATCCATACAAAAGAAGGGAACTGGCAGCTGTCAGAAGGAGGCAGGCTGAGGGCAAAGGGGGAAGCGGAAAAACTGATCTACTATGTTAAACAAGGCATCATAACAGACACTGAAGTTGAGATATCAGATTCTTAAAGAGAGGAAATGAAAATGAGGCAGATCATCGCAATAGGAGGAGGAGGATTTTCCATGGAACCTGAAAACCTCCTTCTTGATCAATATATCATTGGGCAGTCGCAAAATAAGAAACCAAAAATATGCTTTCTGCCAACGGCAAGCGGAGACCAGCAAAATTACATAGACCGATTTTATGAGGCTTTTGAAAAAATGGAGTGCATACCGGCCCATCTGTCGCTGTTTGAGCCAAACTTCAATGATGCTGAAGAATTTTTGCTTGGACAGGATATCATCTACGTTGGAGGCGGGAATACCCGCAATATGATGATTCTTTGGAAAGAATGGGGACTGGATAAGCTTCTGTTGAAATGCTATCAAAAAGCAATCATTTTGGCCGGCATAAGCGCAGGAAGCATCTGCTGGTTTGAAGAAGGCCTTACAGATCCTCTTAACGGACCGCTGTATCCCATTAAAGGTTTGGGCATCCTAAAAGGCAGCCATTGCCCCCACTATGACGGGGAGAATAAGAGAAAGCCAGCTTACAGAAATTATATCAGGGAAGGGCTCATGAAGCCCGGCTTTGCAGCTGATGATGGGGCTGCACTTCATTTTGTGAATGAGAAGATTTATAAAACGGTCAGCTCCCGAAAGAAAGCCAGCGCTTATTATGTAGAAGTCAATGATAACAAAGCTGAAGAAACAAAACTCGATTGCATTTATCTGGCAGACCTTTCCTATACATGAGTGGCTTCTTTTGATGGCCGTCATGCATTAATTGCACCATGATCTATACATGAGTGGCTTCTCTTGAGGGTTGTCATGTATTGAATGGGTCTCTTTTTATACATGAGTGGCTTCTCCTGAGGGTTGTCATGCATTGAATGGTTCTCTTTTTATACATGATCGGCTTCTCTTAAGGGTCTTCAAGCATTGATTAGGCCTCTTTCTATACATGAGTGCTTCTTTTATATGCCATGATGTATCGACTGGCTCCCTTCCTATCTTTCAGAGTGACTCAGTGCAAATAGGAAATACTATTGTTTGAACCCTGCAAAATCAAATAAAATCGCCCGCTTCCTATTTGGAAACGGGCGATTTACTGTTATCTTGATTCAGGGAATATTCTTTGCACTGTTTCGGAAAATTGATCAAACAATCCTCTAACAGGTTTTCCATTCTGAATGTCATCCCTATACCCGCGCATACGTTCCATGAAATCAGGATTGCTTGAGACAAACACTTCATTGATATTCTGATCTGCTGCCTGAACCTGATCAGAAACCTTCTTTTTCATTTCATCATTAACATCACCATTTTCCCCATTTGCGAGATTTACAGCTGCATATGCCTTGCTTCCGGCTGTAATGACTACCGCCTTATCAACTTCTTTCATAGCTTCAACCTTCTGCTGGGCATCTTCGGAATTACGAAGATTTTCATGATCGCTGTCATTTTGCCCATTATCTTCCAGTCCATTGTTATACTGCTTGTTGTTATTCTGTTCGTCGTCCAATAAGTTATTGGCATCGTCGGTTGCATCGCTGTCTGTGACATTCCTCATGGATAATGTGCCAGATTGGCCGTCTTTTCCATCCTGGCTGCCCTGGTTGGATGAGGCACAGCCAGTAATCAGCACAGACGCAGCAGCGCCTATTAAAAGCCATCTTAATTTTTTCATTCTAATACCTCCTAATTTTTATTCATGAGTAATTTTTCCAAAAACATAAATGTTATACATTTATTAAGAATAATGTTAAATAGGCTTTACATAATGTAAACTCTTCTATACAATTGACTTAATTGATGTTAAGTTGACTTAACAAGAGACGGTGAATGAGGTGTTTTATGGAAATCGGCAATCGTGTCAAAGAACTTCGTGCGAGAAACAGCTGGTCACAGGAAAAGCTGGCGCAGGCTTCAGGTGTGACGAGGCAGACAATCGCAGCGCTTGAAAAAGGGGATTATATCCCGTCCCTGCTGCTTGCCCTGAAGATATGCGAGGCATTCCAGCTGAAGATGGAAGAAGTATTTTGGCTATTAAAGGAGGAAGAAAAATGAAAACGAATCGGACAGTCTTATTAAGTTTTGTTTTATATGCCTTATTTGCCTGGGCTATGATAGCAATGTACGATGCCCAGACCCAGTTTGCAGAAGTGCTGCGGAATCCTGAGCCGCCCTGGTCATTGACGATTAATATCACACCGGTTGCCGTTTTTTTGCTGATAGGGGGTTTGATCAGCTGGTTCCTTTACAGCAAGAATAAGAAAAAGCGGTCAAGTATCGGTGCTCTGCTTCTCCTGCCGCCTGAGTTCGAGGAACAGGACGAACGGGAAAAAATGATGACTGCCAGAGCCTGCAGAAGCTCCTATATCTCCCTGTATTTTGCGGTGCCGTTTACTGCAGCCCTTATGCTCTTTTATCCTTTGCTCGAGGATAAGATCCCTTTCTACCCGATTCTGGTCATTCTGCTGATCCCGGCCATTCAGATGCTTTCTTATTATCTGTCGATACGAAAAAGTCTGTGAAGAATAGCAAGGCAGCTGCTAATATCCTGCAGCTGCTATTTTTTTTTGCAAAAACTTGAGATTTTTTTACCATAGTTTCCGTTATTATAGAAGAATCGGAAAAAAGGCGGGAGATACATATGGAAGAGGAAGCAGTGTGGATAAAGCAGGTGCTGGCAGGAAACAAGCAGGCTTACGAACATATCATTAACAAATACAAAAATCCTTTGTATGCAACGATACTCAGGATGACAAAAAACCCGCAGGATGCCCAGGATCTGGTCCAGGAGGCATTTATCAAAATTTATCATCAGCTTGGCAAGTATGACCAGAAAGGGGCTTTTTCAAGCTGGATGTACAGGGTAGCGGTGAATCACTGTATGGATGAATTCAGGAAGAAAAGCTCTCAGATCAAGCAGGCGGAAATGAGCGAGGCCTCTGCCATCAACACAAAGCACCCGGAAGTGATTCTTTTGAAAAAAGAGAAAAACAGGCAGATGGAAAAGCTGATCGGCACATTGCCGGAGGATGAAAGGATCATTATTCTCCTTCGCTATGCCAATGAAATGCCATATGAGGAAATCGCAGAAACGACCGGCATTCCCTTATCGATGGTGCGGAACAAGCTTCACAGGGCCAAAAAGAAAATGAGGGAAACAGTCAAAAAACAGGGAGGCTTTTATAATGAATTGTCCAACGGCGGATAAAATTTCCCAATATATCGATCAGCTTTTGAACGAAAAGGAATATTCGGAACTGAATCGGCATATCGCAGGCTGCCCGTCTTGTGCAGAAATTGCTGTAATATTTGAGAATGAAGCTGAATTTATGAAAGAGACACTGCAGACACCGAAGCTTCCTGACGATTTTGCTGAAGGCATCATTGGGCAGCTTGAATCATACAAACCAAAAAGGAAGTATGTCCCGGGGAAACGGATGGGCGCAGCGGCAGCCGGACTGCTTCTTGCTGCAGGAATCAGCACGGTCCCTGGCTTTGCAGACTGGGTCGGAGGGTTATTCTCTTCCAGTGAGGTAGATGACGGGCTGAGGATGGCATCACAGGAAGGACTTGCGAGCCGGGTGGATATCGCAGCAACGGATAAAAACACAACATTTAAAATAGAGGATGTAGTCGCGGATACATCAAGAATTGCACTCTCTTTTAAAGTTTTGGATTCAAATGGCAAACCGCTTGATACAAGTCTCGACATGGAGGAAACTGGAAACAGCATTGCGGCCTATGACCAGGACGGCAAAGAAATCGAAGGATATGGGATGGGCTGGTCAGAAGGCTCCGAGTATGGATTGATAGAGTTTTCATTAAGGGATATGAATGACTTGGAAAAGGTTCTCGTTAAAGTCGATCTTAAGGAGCTGAACGGAAAGCAGGGGAACTGGAATGTTGAAGTGCCTGTTGACTTGAAGGAAAGGCAAAAGTATACGAGCAGGCTGGCGCTCGATCAGCACAGCACCACTTCCAATGGAGTCTCCATTAACCTCAAGGAAGTGCAATTTGCTCCTTCCTCAAACGAGCTGATTTATGAGACAGCTTTTACGAAAGAGGAAAAAGCTGACGTGGAAACCAGGATTAAAGGCCTTGAAGAACAGTTTGGCAAGGAAAATGTCGGAAGGTTCTCTGGATTCGGTACCGCGATTCAATATCATATTGTGAATGATAAAAATGAAGCCGTTTATAAGCATAATACCTTTGCTGAGGGGCAGGGCCATCCAAGCGATGTGGGTTCTATATCCGGATCCGGCAAAGATCTTGACGAACTTGGGGCAATGCGCTGGAATGAATCATTCATCCCGCAGAAAGATAGAAGCAGCTATACCCTTGTACTCGATGGCGTAATCAAAACCCTGCCAGCCGATTTTTCCATTAAGATTAAACCTGACGATCTCAGGAAGAAACCCGTCAGCTTTGAATACGAAGGCAATCACTTAACAATTAAAAAAGCAAAGAAAAAAAATGATTACTCGCTGCGTAAGTCACTGCTGCCAATCCAAAAGGAATCCTATTTCGAAATTGAGATGGAGGGCGGAAAAGAAGTGCCTTCCGCTGATTTTGGATCATGGGTGATGACGGATGAAAAAGGAAATGTCTATCCCCTATTTCATAGCGGTTCCATTTTAGACGAAAAAGACAAAAATGGACGTTTCAAAACTACGCTCGACCTTAAAGCATATGATCTGGACAAAGCACCGGAAGAACTGACATTGCATCTCACTTCAGTAACCAGATATTATAAAGCAGAACAAGAATGGAGAGTCCCGCTCTTTAAATAAGTTTGTAAGAAAGCAGGCTCGTATAAGCCTGTTTTCTTTTTTGAGTAATTATGAGAAAATTTGCAACTTTCCTAAAGTCTGTACGTATATAAAGTATCTTTATTATGTTGTACAGCTACAGGGGGGATTTTCTTGGAAGAGAAAGGTACAAAGAAATGGACAAAACGGCAGCGTCTTATTTTATGGGGGTCCGCAGCAGTGATGATCATTATGGCTATGCTGTATTTTGACAGAGAAAAAGTTTATAAGGAAGAAAAGCCGCCGATGCCGGTGATCACAGTTGGAGATACAGAGGTGCAGGCAATCATGGGTTCTTACCGGTGGAATGACGGACTGGTGGAGAGAGAGATGAAGGATATTACCAAATCTCTGAAAAATCAGCATGTATACGAGAATGAGGAAATGAAGGTTGAATTTCCCGATGAAGCTGACAGCCCTGTTTTTATAGGAAAAAGCACTCTGATGCCTAACGGAAAAAAATTCCCGGATATATTGCCGAGTATAATGGGAGAAAACGGCTTAATCAGTGAAGGTGAGGGAATTAAAACAGCAGTTCTACAGGCATATTGGAAGGATGGAAAAACGGCTGAGTATTATCTTCCTATTAAAGTTGAAAAACAGCCACAGATAAAACCTTATTTTCCAAGGTCTAAAGGCCAGTATTCCATTGTGGTAACAGAAAAAGAGGCCACGCTGGAAAAAGATCTGGAGTTAAGAGGGAAGTTATCAAAGCAGTATCCCTCTGCATTTATAACAGTAGGGGCGTATACAGATTTACAAAGAGCGGAAGAAGAGCTATCGGAATTAAATATTAAAGAAGTACCTTCCTATATATTATTGGACGAGGAAGGAGAAGTATTCCGCAGCAAAGATATCGGGTTAATGGAAAAATATATAGATGAAAATGTACTTCCTCAAGCAACCAGCCAGGAAGGTATTGTAACCGAAGTCAATCGTGAACTGGGCTTTATAAAAATAGATGGGGTTCCGTTTTGGATTGATAACGGAGCAAAGTATCATACAGGCCAGAAACTTGCATTTAATGCGAGATATCCAGAAGACGGTCAATTATGGTTTCCAATTCTGGAAGAAGTCAGGGTTCTCGAGGAACAGGATAAAATCTTTTATGGCAGTAATTGGATGTCGAATGAAAGTGGTAAACTGTCCATACTTGCTATTGGAAAATCAAAAGAGAAAATGGAATCTTTGAAAAAAGAGGGGATTAAAACTGTTGTGAAGACTTCAGCTGAAAACTCTCTTAAAATGGAGAACGGAAAAGAGCTGACCGATTTTACAATTTTTGTTTTTAACGAAAAAGAGCTTATTTTTCAAACAGATGCTTATGATGAATTGCTTAAATTTCTATACTCTAAAGAGAACTTAGATACACGAATGAGTATCATTCAATAATGAAGGTATTTAGGAGCGTTAAAATGAAAAAGGTTGTTATGAAAAGAAAAGTCCAGCAAGCCTACCAAAATAAAATGCTGTCCAAAAAGAAAAGCCGCAAGCAGACATTTGAAACAGGTGTGGTATTTATAGGGATTGTCCTCCTTTTTTCAATAAGCGGACCGCTACAACAGGAAACTGGCAAGGCTTATAGAATGAAAGGTGAGCAGGTAGGCACATGGAGTATGCCCGCTTCTGAAATCCAACATAAACTTAGTGAGTTTGAAGGTTTCAAAGGCATTGCCATTGATACACATCCCAAACCGGTTAAATATATTATAAAAACTTCTTTCAATTCTGATGCTGCATCAGCAGCCAGGATGATCGACGAAGCACACAGCATAATTAGTACAGCAAATGATGAGGCCCATAAAGAAGTCTACCAAATCGTTGTGCGGGGAATGGAAAATGAGGTTTTAGAAAGAAAGGAGTATCCCTGATTAGGGATTCATGAGTCACCCTGATGGAGTGTGAAACTATTCAGAGTGACTTAAAAAGAGAATATGAGTCACTCTGATGGAGGGAAAAGCTGGTTAGAGTGTCTCAAGAGGAGAATATGAGTCACTCTGATGGTGGGGAAAGCTGGTTAGAGTGACTCAAGATGAGAATATGAGTCACTCTGATGGAGGGAAAAGCTGGGTAGAGTGCCTCAAGAGGAGAGAAATGAGTCACTCAAACAAAAAAGAAAGTCAAGAAGGCGCCTGAAATAAGGAGGAAGCAATAATTGAAGCTTAGAAAGCTCATCCAGAGAAAATTGACTGCTTCGTTTGCTGTCTCAGCAGCGGTCTCCATATTGTTTGCTTTTTTACTGTCTATGATTCTGAACCTGCCTATGGACTTGGAACCGCCTTTCTTGGCTGGCTGCTTTTAGTTATGCTGTATGCAGGAGCGATTGTCTTTTTTTACGGGAACCTTGTTTCGTTTCTGCTTGAAGTTTTGCAGAAGCGGGTAGCTGTCCTTAGGAAAGACTGGTTTTATATCCTTCTCCACGGGCTTTTCGGATTGGCAAACGGACTGCTTTTTCAAAATACGATTGCAGCACTATATGGTATGGGAGCAGCTCTTTTATACGCCTTACTGGACAGGCGGATTTTCAGGAGAGAAGGCAGCATCTTATTTATAGTACTTCCGCTTTTCTGCGCCGGTTTGCTTTGGGGTTATCTTTTACTGATATCAGATCCTCAGCCCCCTTTTACTGAGACGGAAGCGCTAGAGTTTGCTTCACTGGGAGAAGGATCGATCACTGACCACTTCCCTGAGAGAGAAGGAAAATGGGAAGGAGAGATTAAAGGATATCAGGTGGTAAAAGAAACGTCAGCAGAAAAAATAGGGAGGGAAAAATTCATTATTACATACAATGAATCGTGGGAAAAAGAAGGAAAGTCCGGCTCATGGTTTTTTTCTTATGAAGTTGGCCGTCAATCCATGTCTGCCAAAGGAGGGAGAGGAGAAGAGCCGCCATATTATAAGGAAATGGGACGGCCATAAGCGGGACCGGCTTGTACCTCATAAAAAAGGGAAGCAAATAGGCTTTCCTTTTTTATTTCTTTCTTAAAATAGGGTTCTATAAAGCTTATTGCCTCCCGTTCTACACTCCGCTATAAATCTCATCCATCGGCCTGGCCAGCATCATATTCAGTTCCTGGATTGCCTGGAAGATTTGTTCTTCTGCCTGCAGATAAGAAGCGGTTTTAGGATTTTGCATCAGACCGGATTCCAGCACCTGCAGTTTCTGGATATCAGCAGGACTCAGGTTTTCTCCGCGGATTTGCTTTTCCTGCAGCAAGTGGTGGATGCTGCGGAAATCCTCGATCAGCTGCCTTGCTGCCGGGTCGGCATTAATTTCTGCTGCCAGCTTCCTCAGCAGCTGATACTCCCTGCTTCCGCGAATAATGGTTTCCAATGCAGGCCCCTGCTCTAATAAAGCTTTCATTATTTCCCCTCCATTAGCCTAGATATTACAGCGTATGTGCAAATGAAAAAAAAGTTCGAATAACTAAAAATAACTGGATAAAATTCAGAATAGAATGATAATATTAAATAGACTAATTAGTTTATTTAGGGGGAATATCTGTGGGATCAGCTCTTGTTACGTTAAGAAATGAGTCTATTTTTGTAAAGCAAATGGGGGAAGGAGAACCAATCATTTTTTTGCATGGGGGACCGGGTGGGGAGCATGGATATTTTCTCCCCCATCTTGCACCCTTGTCTTCACAATTCAAGCTGGTGTTTTATGATCAGCGCGGCTGCGGCAAGTCATCTTTTCGTGAAGAAGCGGTTTATACCATGGAGGATGAAGTTGAAACGTTAGAAGCGCTTAGGCAGCATCTTGAAATCGGCAGGCTGTATCTTGTTGGGGAGTCATGGGGATCCATGCTTGCACTGCTGTATGCCTCAAGATATCCGGAAAACGTTAACAGGATTTTTCTGACAGCGGCAGTCGGAGCAAAAACAGAAGGATATATTAATTTTGGCCGCCTGCTGATGGAAAGGCTCTCTGAAGCAGAGCTTGAGCGGTTCCATCAAGTTACAGAGGATTATAAAGAAGGCAAGGCAGCTGCAGCAGATATCTTTCAGATCATCGATCCATATTACTTGTTTGATAGTGCCAATCTTTCCAGGAAAACTGAGACGAAAAGCAATGCTATAGTAAATTCACAAATCGGGGAAGATATTCTGCAAAATTACGAATCCAGCATCAATCCAGCTGCTCTTGCTGATATTCCTGTTATGGCAGCACAGGGTGAAAGGGATATCCTGACTCCCGATATGCTGGAGGAGCTGCTGCTTCCTCTTATTCCCCATGCAGCCATTGAAGTGATACAGGAATGCGGCCACTGGACAGCAATCGAACAGCCGGCAATGCTAATGGAAAAAATAATAGCTTTTTTCAAAGGAGAAGAGAAATGATTGAAATCAGGCGCTTGTCGGATTGCACGTTGAATGAAGCAGTAACAGCCTGGAACAAAGGGTTTGCAGGCTATTTTTTTGATGCATCGACAACACCGGAAAAGTTTGTTGCACGGATGGCGGCTGAAGGACTGTCGCCGGATTTGTCCGTTGTCGCTTTTGGGGAAGGAGAGCCAATCGGAATTGTAAAAAGCGGCATACGGGATTTCAGGGGAAGGAAGATTGCCTGGAATGGCGGCACAGGTGTTGCTTCTGCCTGGCGCAGCAAAGGGGTCGGACGCAGGCTGATTGAAGAATCTATTAAAATATACCAAGAGGAAGGAGTCCAGCTTGCCACACTTGAGGCAGTCAGCGAGAACAGCAAGGCAATTGCCCTTTATGAAAAACTGGGCTACCAGAAAGCTGATAGTCTGGAATATTTGGAGCTGAAAGGCAGCCTTGAGAAAAATCCTGTCACATTGCCACATCAGCAGGTTTATCTAGGAGAGTCTGTTTATCCCCAGGAGGTTTCCTCACTGAGCTTCTACAAAGGAACTGCCCCTTGGCAGACTTGCTGGCAGAATGCAAAGGACGGTGAGGCTCATATTGCAGTGGATGAGGGCAGTGCAGCTGGCTATGCTGTCTTCCGTAAAGGTTTCACAGCTGAAGGAAGGCATGCCGCAACCACCCTGTTTCAAATCCAAGCTGACCCAGGAAGAAAGGATCAGCAGGAAATTATCGCCTTTATGCTGTCTGAAATTTTTGGGGACTTCAGCGATGAAATTCGAAGAGTCATACCCAACTTTCCTGTTGAGGACAACAAAGAAACTTATGAACTATTGTCAGGTATAGGATTTACGGCTGCCGTAAAGCAGGTTTATATGATAAAAGAATTAATATAAAGGGGGCCATGCAAATGAAGGTATTAATCATTGGCGGTACAAAATTCATGGGTCCATATGTGATAGAAGAGCTTTATCAAAAAGGCCATAGTGTTCAGTTTTTAACAGAGGGCAGACTGAAGTATCCATGCCGGAGGATATAATCCGCTTCCATGGAGATATCAATGAAATCATTCATCATAAAGATGAGCTAAGGGGCTTCCGTCCAGATATAGTCCTTGATATGATTCCGTTTACTGAGAAGCACGCTGAGACTGTGAGGGGTATTTTTGAGGGAACAGCAGACCGGCTTGTGGCCATCAGCAGTGCAGATGTGTACCGGAGTTTTGGCCGGCTGCTCGGAACGGAGCCGGGGGAACTGGTTCCTGCACCATCCAAAGAAGATTCTCCACTAAGGGAAAAGCTTTATCCCTACAGAGAAAATGTAAGTGAGGAACACTTTTATTATCACTATGACAAAATTCCCGTGGAAAAGGTCTATATGGAAAGCGAAAAGCTGAAAGGCACGGTCCTGAGGCTTCCGATGGTGTATGGGCCAGGTGACAGACAGCACAGACTTTATCAATATATTAAGAGAATGGCAGATAAAAGGCCTTATATATTATTGGATGAAGTTCACAGCCGGTGGAAGACCTGCAGGGGATATGTTGAGAATGTCGCACATGCCATTGCAGCGGCTATTGAAAACCCCAAGGCTGCAGGAAAAATTTATAATGTCGCAGAAAATAATTTTTCGGAAAGAGAATGGGTCAGCAGGATTGCAGAAGCTATGGGCTGGCAAGGCTCGATAGTGGAGGTAGAGGAGGGGCAGCTTCCCTTAGGCATGAATGCCCGGCAGAGTATTGATCTTTCATCCGAAAAGATCAGAATTGAACTGGGCTATAAAGAACGCATTTCATTTGGGGAAGGGCTTCAAAAGACAATTGAATGGGAGCTTAACCATTCGCCTGCAGAACAAGCTGCGGAAAATTTTAATTATGAAAAAGAAGATGAGATCATCAGGGAATTTCAAAAAAGAATTCAATAATGCAGGGAAGTTAGAGGCATGATTTTGCTGAGAAATAGGCTTAGTATTTACTTCATTAACTGAATAATTCGAATTCAGTACATTAACTGAAAAACCTGCAAAATCTGCCGATATGTCATATGAACAAGCTGACAACAGAGAGAGAGGGAGCTTAATGAGAATGACAATCGGGAGAAAGCTGTTTGCGGGATTTTCAGGGGTGCTGATACTGCTGGCAGCGATGTCGGTGATCAGTATTACGCAAATTAAATCAATCGACAGCCAATATTCAGAGCTGATAGATGACCGGGCTGCAAAGCTCATGAAAATCAAAGAGCTCAACATTAATATTGCAGAACAGCAGAGCAATCAGGGCAGCTACCTGGCACTGGGCGAAGAGAAGTATTTGAAGCAGTTTGAGGAAGGTCACTCTGCCTATTTAAAATTAAGCAAAGAGCTTCAACCCGCAATCAAACGGGAAAAATCGAAGGAATTATTTAAGGACCTGAATAAACTTGAACTGCAATATTATCTTTTTTCCCAGTCTGTTTTTCAATTAAAGCAGCAAGGAGAAACAGAACAGCTGGAGATGCTTGTATCCAAACAGCAGATCGTGGAGAATTTTAACAAAAGGGTGAAAGAACTGTCCCTATTCCAGGAAGAGCTGATGGCAGATGGGCAGTCTGCTGTGTCTAAGGATTCCGCAGGGATTATGCTTGCCGTCTCCTTAATCGGATTTGCGGCCATCCTCATAGGCATCCTGGCCGCTATTCTGACAGGAAGGACCATTACCAGGCCAGTCAAGCTTCTTGCGGCTGAAGCAAAGGAAATTGCAGGCGGAAACCTGGCAGTCCGGAAGCTGAACGTCCGGAACAAAGATGAAATCGGCCTATTGGCGGATTCTTTTAATCTGATGGCACATAATTTGAGAAAAGTCATCCAAAATACTGCAGAGAATGCCGAACAGGTTGCAGCTTCGGCCGAACAGCTGACAGCAGGGGCAGAGCAGTCAGGGGCTGCAGGAAGGCAGATTGCCGCTGCCATGAATAACGTGGCGTCAGGTTCTGATAAACAGGTGCAATCGGTAGAGCAGGCTTCTATTACAGTAGGGCGCATGTCTGCCGGTGTAAGGCAAATTGCAGATAATGCCGCTGCTGTTTCCGAAACTGCCGCTGGTGCAGCCAGCCTGTCAGCAGAGGGCGGCAAGGCGATCGGTTCTGCAATCGAACAAATGAGTTCTATTCATGAAACCTTTGCAGGGCTGGAAGATGTCATTAAAAAGCTTGGCCAGCGGTCACATGATATTACACATATAATAGAAGCCATTACTGGTATAGCAGATCAGACCAACTTGCTTGCATTGAATGCAGCAATTGAAGCTGCACGTGCTGGTGAGGCTGGAAAAGGTTTTGCAGTGGTTGCAGATGAGGTCAGGAAGCTGGCTGAGCAGTCGGCAGATTCCGCCCGGCAGATTTCCGGGATCATTTCAGCCATTCAGCAGGATACAGGCAAAGCCATTTCGTCGATGGCCGATGCAGGCAAGGAAGTAGAAAGAGGAATCACGGCAGTTGGTGATGCAGGGGGAGCCTTTAAAGAGATCGGGGATTCTGTATCAGGGGTTACAGCACAGATTGAAGAGGTTTCAGCCGCTGTGCAGCAGCTTTTAGCAGGAGCCGAACATATTGTGCAGGCGATAGATGACATAGCTGCTGCAGCCGAAGAGTCAGCTTCAAGCACCCAGGAGGTTTCTGCGTCAACAGAAGAGCAGCTTGCTTCCATGGATGAAATGTCTGATTCTGCAGCATCGCTTGCAAAAATGGCAGAAGAGCTGAATGAGTCAGTCAGCCGGTTCAGATTGAAATAGCAAAGCAATTGAGCATCGCATTAGCGGTGCTTTTTTTTAACATCCTTTAATCGTGATGGAAATAGGTTCGGCGGCAGGAATGATGGGCAGGTCTTCAGGTGGAGGGTCAAAAACAAAGGGGCTGGGATTGTCATTATTAAAAAGAATCTGTTCAATGGCACTTGCGGCATAATCAATCGATTGAAACCTCAAGGTCCGCTGATTGAATACAGATTCTACAGGCACGGAAACCAGCAAGGAATAACAAAAGCTTTCTTTTAAAAAACTGACCTCCATACGCAAATTCCGCTCCGTAAAGATATGGGTTATGTCACAATCCCTGTAATACATAAGATTCAGAAGCATATTCCGGATTTCTTTTTTAGTGGTCATCCTGATTCCTCCTATCCAGTGTGGGATGGGACTAAGAAAAGTCTGAAGGATCCCCTGTCATTACTTAATTTAATACTAACAGTCTATTTCCGCATAATCGATAAGGATTTATGTCTATTTATAGGAGTGATTGGAGATATTTGACGATAGTAGCTGAAACGCTACGGTATCTGCAGAAAAATGCAGGAGAAAAGAAAAACTGGAATCAGTTTAATGCGTAATTTTTGTATCATTTGTAATTTTCCTGAAAACAAATCTATTATAAAAACAATTATAATTAGAACAAAAAGGAAGTAGCAGAGGAGACGGAAAATGGATCTAGCGTTTTATGTTTTTCACCTTGTGACTAACAGTAAAATGGAGATTGGGCAGCGGATCTATTTCGACAGCAGTCAAAAGAATACATTATACCGGTTTTTCTTTGAAAGGGAGCAAACTAACTCCAAAGGTGAAGACTTTATTAAGATCTTATTTGGGAACTATACAAATGAAGGGCTTAATCTGGACAAAGAAAATGCAGATACAGCCATCAAGTATATGGGCCGGACCATCAGAGCTATTAGAGAAGTGATAGTTGAAATGGTCAGGCTTCAGGAGTATCCCCAGTATCCTTCCAGATTATCATGTCTTTATGCAGCTGAAAGCTATGAAGACGTTTTAAAATGGAAGGGAATATTTGAGTCTTATAATAGAAAAGTTTTGCAGATAGTAAGGCTTCGAGTACTTGGTAAATCTTTTAAAGGTGATGGAGATCTTCTGCCGAAAGAAGATGGAGCTCCTTTTGCCCGGAAAATTGAACAAGCCAGAGAATATTGGAAGGGCAGCAGCAACAGCGTACTTCCGGAAATATTAATAGATGGCCGAATTGAAGTGACAGAAATATTGGAGGATTTTTCATAATTCATGAAAAAAGATGGGCTATAGATGCCCTTCTTTCACTCTACTGACAGCTGCAGCGGTGTGCCTGGCAATAGAGTCTGCCGCAGCGGATGCAAATCTCATATTCGGCAGCTGGTATTTGCTGCCCGCATTCCCCGCAGGCAGCTTCATGGGACACGTGGGTGCCAGTATTAAAAAATAGATCTGCTTCCAGAGAATGAACCTGGTTTTTTTGTTCAGCAGGAGAAAGGCATTGAAAATCAACAAAATAATCTTCTGTTATAAGATCCTCCATTTTCTTGCTCCCCATATAAACTTCCTTGGCCAACCTGACAAGGCTGTAATTTCCGCCGCTATCTTTCATAATATATAATTCTCCCGATTTCACTGAACCACTCCTTTATATACTGTTTTCTGCAAAAAGGGGCGAATCCCTTTTTGAACAGAATTAATAGTGTTGTAATATATCAATATAATAATTAAAATAAAAGGTAAAAGATGGTTTGAAATTTGAACTGCTGGGAATGGGCCTGGCAGTTTTATTTTTATTGAAATTATGAAGTGTTTATAAAGTTTTCTTAGATATATGTATCATTTTTTATAATGGACTGGAAGGGGAGGGGCATATGGCAAAGCAAGCAAGGCTGCTGCTCGTGGAGGATGATGGGCAGATCGCCAAAATCATTTGTGATCACTTACGTAAGGATGGTTTCAGTGTGGCATGGGCATCTACCGGAAAAGAGGGGCTGGAGGAATTTGCTTCGGAGGACTTCGATCTTGTGATTGTCGATCTTATGCTTCCTGAGCTGGACGGTTTCACGCTGCTGCGCACCATCCGGAAAACACATGATATTCCGATGCTGATCATCAGTGCAAGGTCGGAAGATGAAAGCAAGGTGAAAGGCTTGAACCTGGGAGCGGATGACTATATCACAAAGCCGTTCAGCCTTGAAGAGCTGAGTGCCAGAATTTCTTCCCATTTACGCAGGTACAGAAGATATCAGGGAGTACATGATACCAGCCAGTTGAATGTCTATCAAAATGGCCTTTCAATCGACTTTTCTCAAAAAGTTGTTCACTTGGACGGTCAATTGCTGAATTTGACTGCAAAGGAATATGAGCTGCTTCAGCTCCTGGCTAAAAATCCGTTTGAAACTTTTTCGAAAGAAGCTCTGCTTGAAATGGTCTGGAAACAGGAGGATATTTCTGCAAGCAATACGGTAACCGTGCATATCAAAAGCCTGCGCAGCAAGCTGAAGGATACTTCCAGGTCAGCTGTTTTCGTCCAGACTGTATGGGGCTCCGGCTACCGTTTCATTGGAGAAGAAAAGGATGAAAATTAAAACCTGGCTCAGAATCAGTTATCTCGCAGTGATGCTGCTTCCGCTGCTCTTTCTTTTTCTGCTGTACTCGAGCATATCTGAGTGGGACAAACAAAGAGATATTACGGAATACATGGAAGTGCAGCAAAAAATGCAGGAGCTCAGCCCCAAACTGGATAGCAATGATCTTTATCAGATCCAGCCGGCCAGCCGGTACGAAGAAATCAAACAGCTTTCCAGTGATAAGCTGAAAATTTCTCTTTACCGCCCGGATGGAATCTCTCTTTTTTCCTCCCTTGAAGACCTGTCAATGAACAGGCTCCAGCAAAGAAGGCCGGAAGATCTGTATAAAGGGCTCAATGAAATGGAAAAAAACATGAGATCTTATGTGGTGAAAAAACCGGTATTTGAGGATGGCAATTTGATAGGGATATATGAGGTCACCTTTGCCAGACAGACCTGGATGGAAGGCGTTGAAAACCGCACCCTCCTTTACGGGGCGTCATTAGCAGGCTTCCTGCTCGCAGTATATGCAGCAGCAGCGGTCCTGATAAACAGAAAGCTGAATCGTCCCCTGCAGCGGCTGGAAAACCAGATGGAACGTTTTGCCGGCGGGATGCCAATTGAAAAGGAAAAGGCTGCAGGAGATGAAATTGGTGCACTTTACGAAGGCTTCTATCAAATGAAGGCCCAGCTGGAGAAGTCCCGGGAGGAAATCATTCAGCAGCAAAAAGAAAAGGAATTTATATTAGCAGCATTATCACATGATATGAAAACACCGCTCACTGTTATCCAGGCCTATGCAGAAGCATTGACTGGCAGCCGGCCATTAAGTGCAGAGGAAAGCAGTGAATATAAAGAAATACTGCTGGAGAAGCTCGGCTACATGAAGCAGCTGATCGATGATCTCGCCCTTTATGCATCCCTGCAGACCGGCCAGAAAAGAATTGAATTGGCAGAGGTGGAGGGTGAAGAGTTTTTTGAATATCTATTGTCCGGATTTGAAGAGCCCTGCCTAAAAAAAGGAATCAGGCTGCAAGTGGAAACAAAGGTCAGCGGGATGTACATGCTGAATGCAAGCCAAATGATAAGGATAGCTGACAATCTAATGGCAAACGCCATCCGGCATACTGGTGAAGGCAGCTCCATCCTGGCAGCAGCTGTCTCTGAAAATGAATCACTGCCTGATGCTGTTTACCTTCCATTTAGAGAGGAACTGGAAGAGTGGAGAAAAGATGGAGCCATACTCCTGGTACAAAATGAAGGAAGCTATATCCCGGAACACCTGCAGAAAACGATTTTCCTCCCGTTTGTCCAGGGTGAAGACTCTAGGGCACGGGGAGGAAGCTCAGGTATCGGGCTGAGCATCAGCAAAATGCTGTTGGAGCAGCATGAAGGAAAAATCAGTGTATGGTCCAGTGAAGGTGATGGAACCCTTTTTGCCTGCTGGATTAGAGAAAGGAAGGAAACCAATAATGAGATTTAAAAAGATGATAACAGCAGCAGGTGCAGCGGTCATGATTCTATCAGGCTGCAGCGGTAGCATCAATGTTTCTTCAGATGAGATCGTTTCCAATGTACTGGAGTCCGGAAAAGAACCGGCAGCTTATTTTGGAAAAGGATTTTACAAAATATATAGTGATGGAGAACTAACTGAGAATGCTTCTTTTGAAGAATATGCAGACAAGGACGGTAAAAGAAAAATCATTATAGAGAATAGCGGGGAGAATGGGAAGAGGTTCATTGCCATTAATGACGGCAAACAGCTCATCAGCTTTGAGGAAGGAAGCAAGACGGCACAAACCATAGACATCAGTGGAGCAGAGCTTCCAGCCGCCACCACTCAAAAAGAGCAGATCACCGGTATGCTCGAAAATCTCAGCGGCACCCATTCATATGAAGTTGCCGGGGAAGAAGAGATGATCGGAAGGGATGTTTACCATTTAAAAATCAATGCCAAATCAAAGGAGAACCTGCTTGGCGATATGGAATTCTGGGTTGACAAAAAAAACTGGTTTCCGGTTAAGTCGGTTTCTCATTCAGGGGATAACCGGACAGAAGTCATCTATGAAAGTGTTGATTTTTCCCCGGACTTTGCTGCTGATGAATTTAAGGCAGATTTCCCCAAAGATGTAGAGATCGTATCGATTGATTCCAGTATGGAAGCAACTGAGGGCACTGCAGAGCAGGCTGCAGAAAAGCTGGGCATGCCAATTCTGATCCTGGAAGAAAGCCTGGAAAGAATTGAATGGACAGAGCTTGGCGGAGAATTGGCACGGACCGAGGTGACTGCTTATTATAGCAAAGACGATATTCCAAGCTTCAGCATTTCAACATTCCCGGTTCCTGAAGGAGAGGGCATGGATCTTGGCGGAGAGGAAGTCACTGTAAGGAATACAGCTGGTTCTTTTGAGGAAGAACTCCGCATGATCAGCTGGGATGAAGAGGGACTCCGCTATGTGCTGATGATTGAACATCCTGATTTAAGCAAAGAGGAAGTCATTAAGGAACTTGAAGGCATGGAGCCTGTCAGCTAAAGGAGGAGAATCATGCTGCCTAGTATAACTGAAATGCTGGTTCCGATATTTTGGGGATTTGCCATTGCCGGAATCGGTCTGCTGATCGGGATCAATCACCGAAAATGGGCAGCTGCTGCTGAAATCCTGCTGGCTGCTGCTTCTATCGGCTGGATGATTTATAAAAATGGATTTCTGGATAGCCTTTTGCTGATTTCCCTTCTTTCCACTGCCTATTTCTCCCTTTTTCTGGCTGGAATCGGCTATAGAAAGTACCGGGAGCTTAAAGAGGAGCTGGACAGGATAGAGGCGGAAGAATGGATGGTCATCCGGAATGCAGCAAGAATCTGGACTGATATTCTAATCAGCCTGGCCGTCTTTCTGGGTGCCATTTTGTTTCTGATATATGGCCCTGAGGCCAGTCCGCTTAAGGTGTTCCTCCTTTTCGGCCTAATAGCTGCAGTGGCTGAACTGGGAAAACGTGTAATAGTCTTTATTACTTTAAAAATCTATTTTTCTGAAGAAAACAATATGCTGTTCATTGTTTCTAAGCTCGATTGCCGAGAGCTGCCTCTGGATGCTTTGAAAGAATACAGGGAAGAAGAAGCGGCAGATATTCTGAGGCTGCACCCCCTGCTGACTCTTTTTACTTCAAACAGCGATTTTACAACCAGTCTGGGGCAAGTTCAGCGTTTAGGGGCTGCAAATGAAACGATCTACCTTAATATAGCCGATACAGACAGGCTGAAAGAAATGATCAGCTGCTATCCGGAATGTCAAACAGGAAAAGAAGCTGCAGCTGTTCTGCCTCTTTACCACTGGAAAAATTTGAAGCGGCTGGCGGGAAAGCTTTACTATGCAGTCACAGTCAAAGGAATTTCAGCATACACATCGATCATTCTTGTCCTCTATTTCCTGGAGGCGGACTCTTGGGCCATTGCAGCCTCAGCATTCCTGTATTGGCTCATCAATTTATACCTGTCTGATAGAGTTTTGAAAATAGCGATGGACGCAAAGGAAATTGAAAATGCAGAAATCAGGCAGATGGCTGAGAGGATTTTTGCAAAGGCGGGGATTCCGGGTGTAAAGGTCTATGAAACGGACTCTCCGCAATATAATGGCCTTGCCACTGGCATGAATATTGGACGAGGGATGGTAACAATAACAACAGCTACATTATCTCTGCCCCCATCAAGCATAGAAAGCATTCTTGCCCACGAAGCCATACATGTCAAAAAGAGGGACGTACTGTGGTCGCAAATATGGAGGATTGCCTACTTTTTGCTGCTGGGATCAGGCGTCTGGCTTCTGTTAGACAGGGTTCCTGATATTTCGGAATATCCTGTTCCAGTTTTTATCGGCGTCTGGCTCCTCATGATGTTTCTGCCTATCTATCAATCTTTTATTTCACAGTGGATGGAAGTAAGAGCAGACCAGCTGGGTGCGCAGCTTCTTGAGGGGGGCTATAGTCAGATGGCTGGCGGGCTTGCAGATCTGGCAGAAAGGCAGGACCATGAAGTTAATCAGTCAGCCGAATACCGTGCGGCTAAAGATGAAAAAAGGAGAGTCATCTCCTCACTTGAACGCGACAAGCTCATCTGGCGCCTCATTGAATTCCAGTTCATGCCCCATCCGCCGATGTATTGGCGTGTGCAAACCTTGAAAAACAGCTCTTCCCCTAAAGGGATGATCAAGAGATGGGCCGCTGACAGGATGAGAGAGTCTTTTACAAGATAAGGTATGAATGACCTGTACTTTCTTAATAACAAAGCACAGGTCATTTTTTTATTCAGTCAAACAACTGCCCTGACGATATATCTGGAATGAGTAATGGCCAATCCTCCGGAAGCTGCATGCAGATTGAAAATCGTGGTGACTTCAGAGCCGTATTTTTCCTTAACGAATGCTGCTATAGATGGCAGCTGTCCGAAGCAGGCCAGTCTGATAACGTCCTGCGGTGACTTGAGATATTCAATACTGGAAACCTCTTCAATTGCCGCATTCGTAAAATTGGAATTCTCTGCACGATTCTCCAGACCTTTTAGAATGGGAGTACCCGTTTTTTCTTCAAATAGAAACGGAAACAAGCCAGGCAATTCCAGGCCCTGACTGTCGCCCGGATGAAGGCCCAGAATGTGTCCGCCGTCTTTCACCGCTCTCTTTAAAAGAGGGTAAGCAGAAGTGGGTCCTTTTCTAATATAGGCAAAATCAAATTCCTTATTGGCAAATGGCAGGCCGCTTTTTGTATTTGCAATAATAAAAGATACATTAGGCTTCCGCTGTCGATGCCCTTCCATAATAAAAGTCTCTGCTGCATCAACCCCCACAATTTCCTTGGCAAATGAGGCACAGTGCATGGTAAACCGGCCTTCCCCGCACCCCACGTCAAGGACTTTCTGATTGACCGACAATTTTTCAGCCTCGCTGTCAAATATAGATTCTCCATTAGGCTCATTAATGTATGAATCCCAAGGATAAACATATTTTCCTTCCAATCTGCCGAGCTGTTCATACCATTCGATTGAATGGGGTGCCAGCCAGCCCTGAATAGAAGTGAGTGTTGTCAATTTGTTTCCTCCTTTGTGGCAGTCACTAAGTATGTTTTCTGCAGGTTGTGGCGGTTTTCCTGTTTTATGGAAAAATAGGGAAGTATACAGTTGGATTATTCAGTTTGACTGTATAACTATACAGTTGAACTGAATAAAGAGGAGGGCAATATGAAAAGAGATAAGCATCTCCCGCTTACAGAAACGGTTTATTATATTTTATTATCATTGCTCGAACCGGCACACGGCTACATTATCATTCAGAAGGTAGAAGAGCTGAGCGGCGGGGAAGTCAGGATGGCGGCAGGTACATTGTATGGAGCATTGGAAAATCTGCAGAAGCTGAAATTCATTCAGCCTGTGAAAAGCGATGACAGCAGGCGGAAGGTATTCGTCATCAGCGATAAAGGAAAGGAAATGCTGATTCTGGATTTTCAAAGAATGCAGCATATGACCAGGATCACGGAGGAAGCGTTAAAAGAATAGGAGGAGAACATGTCATGCTCATCTTATATCTCGTATTCAGTGCAAAAGCGGAGCGGCTCTACCGGGAAACGAAGGATTCGGGGAGTTTGAAGTATTAAGGAAAACCATTGTCCTTAGTCATTATGGAAGTGCTGGGACCGCTAGCGGAAGGAGGAAATGTAAGGGTGATTTTGTAAGAAAGAGGGATGGTGATTACAAGCGGAGGGGCTGGAACCACTATTTGCTGTAAAAAGAATAATAGTGGTCCCAGCCGGAGTAGCTGGAACCACTATTTACTGTAAATAGAAAGATAGTGGACCCAGCCGGAGAAGCTGGAACCGCTATTTGCTGTAAATAGAAAAATAGTGGACCCAGCCGGAGTAGCTGGAACCACTATTTGCTGTAAATGGGAAAATAGTGGTCCCAGCCGGAGTAGCTGGAACCACTATTTACTGTAAATAGAAAAATAGTGGACCCAGCCGGAGAAGCTGGAACCACTATTTGCTGTAAATAAAAAAATAGTGGTCCCAGCCGGAGAAGCTGGAACCGCTATTTCGTGTAAAAAGAAAAATAGTGGTCGGAGCAGAATCACTTCCCAAAAACATGTTAAGCTTTTTATTGCTTGAAAGGCCGGCCTGAATCCTATTGCAAAGATATACAGCAGCCCAGCGAAAGGGGCCCATTTTAACCATAAAGGGAAATCATGATCAATTAGTCACTGGAGGAACTTGCTTTCACCTTATATACGTTATCTTTCACTTAAGCTGCCACCCGGCGGCTTTTTTCTATTCGCTGCGTTCACCGCTAGGTTTCTAGTATACAATAGTGGAAGCAACATCCAATATTAAGAAAATATTAAGATATTTATAAAAGGAATATTAAGATTTGCGCTTTATGATAGATACATAAGCAGCTGCTAAGAAGGTAGGAATAGGAGAATGGAAAATTATAATGTACTTGTGGTAGATGATGAAAAAGAAATCCGGGACGCGATTGAGATTTATTTAAAAAACGAAGGAATTAAGGTGCTGAAGGCTGGCGATGGCATTGAAGCGCTCGAGATGCTCAATGAACATCAGATCCATCTGATCGTCCTGGATGTGATGATGCCGAATCTGGACGGCATTTCAGCAACTTATAAAATCAGGGAGAAAAAGAATATCCCGATTATCATCCTGAGCGCGAAAAGCGAGGATACCGACAAGATCCTGGGGCTGCAGGTCGGGGCTGATGACTATATAACCAAGCCTTTCAATCCTATGGAACTGGTCGCAAGGGTCAAGTCACAGCTGAGAAGATATGTGTCATTCGGGACTTTTGAAGGCATCAGAAAAGTCGTGGATTTGAATGGCCTGACGCTTGAAAAGGAAACAAAGGAAGTCAAGGTCAATGGCGAGCCTGTCAAGCTTACACCGATAGAATATAAAATCGTAGAGCTGCTGATGCTCAATGCCGGCCGGGTATTTTCCATCCAGGAAATTTATGAATTAGTCTGGAAGGAACCGGGTTATAATGCTGAAAATACGGTTGCCGTACATATCAGGAAAATACGGGAAAAGATAGAGATCGATGCAAAAAATCCAAGATATTTAAAGGTGGTTTGGGGAGTTGGATACAAGATGGAAAGGTAGGCTGATGATTGGAGTATGGGCACTTTTGTTCACCCTTTTCATTAATGGGGTGCTTTCAGCTTTTCTTTTAGCAAGCAATTATTCTCATCGTGATTATTTTCATACAAACAATTTCAGATATTCTATTGATGAAGCAGCCGGTTATTTAAGTATGTTGGAGCTCTACGATATCACATTGGAAGAAGCAAAAGATGAAATAACAGTATCTGTTGCCGATATTGAAGAGCATCGTACAAGATATGGATCCCTGCCATCTCAGGTAGAAAATATCAAGTCACAGTACGAAGGGGTCATCCAGGGTGCCATTGATGCCGGCAATGAAGAAGCCGAGGAAGCTTTCGTCAAGGAACGGGATGAAAAAATAGCTGATATCACCAAAAACTTCCAAAGTGATGACCATGTGAGGCCTAAGGTAGTCAAGGAAAAGGAAGAAAAGCTTGAAGCACTATTTAAACAGAGAGAACAGTATCGGGAAGATTATCAAAGGGTCAAGAGAAACTTACTATATTATTTTAAAAACGACCGAACTGGAAAGGTTTATACGAATATTCATTTAAAGAGCGGTGAAACAGCAGAAGAGTATTTTCGCGGTGATAAGGTTCAGTATGCAACTAATTATTACATTGGATCAGATTTATTCTTCTACAGTTTGCCCCGTGAGACCACTATGATTGACCCCCTTTTGAGTTCGATGGGTGATTATGAAGGGAAATTTGCTGTTGCCGCCCAAATAGGCCCTGCCAATTCCTTTTTTTATGATAACCAGGCATATAAAAGGGATCAGATGGTGCTGGCTATCCTTTCAGCAGCAGGGTTGGCAGCCTTGGTTCTTTGGATCATAATCACACGCAGGTCGATAGCTTTAAAAATGGAAATGGGAAGATTGGAGCCATATTATAACAGGCTGCCGATCGACTCCCGGATTATTTTTCTCCTGCTTTCTGCAATAGGTGCAATGACTTGCATGTCAGTTATTATAGACACCACCATGAATATGGTAGATGTTCCTTATGATCAGCTGGAATTGATTATATTTTTTCCTGCTGCCGCTGCTTTATGGGGACTGGTGATTTTACAGTGGAACTACCTTTACGCTGTCTTAAAGAATGGGAAGCGGACCAGGGAGGATTGGCAGAATAGCTTGCTGTATGAGGGAAGCATCCTTTCAAAGAAGATATATACAAAATCTAATCGGGCTTTGGAAGATGCATTCATCAATAGAAGCACAGGCACCAAAATGCTCATCATGTTCATCCTCGTGTTTGCTATGGGAGCCCTTTCCATCATCATTCTTATAGATCCAATATTTATCATAGTGTATCTTATCATTCTCTTTGGTCTGGGCACGCGGATTGCCATGAGCCTTGTAAAAAAGATCGGCTATTTTAACCGCATCGTCCAATATACGGAGGAACTGTCTTCGGGAAATCTGGGTCCTGATCTGGAAGTTGCAGGGAGATCTGTCCTGGCTGACCATGCTGCCAATGTAAATAGACTAAAGGAGGCAGTCCGGACTTCCCAAAGCCAGGAAGCCAAAAGCGAGCGTTTGAAAACAGAGCTTATCACGAATGTGAGCCATGATCTCCGGACTCCTTTGACATCAATTATCACTTATACAGAGCTTTTGAAGCAGGAACGCATTGAGCCGGATGAGAGGGAGGCGTACCTTGAAATCATAGACCGCAAATCGCAAAGGCTGAAGGTCCTGATTGAGGATTTGTTTGAAGTAAGCAAAATGGCAAGCGGAAATATCGAGCTCGCCAAAACGAAAGCAGACCTTGTCCAGCTTCTTCAGCAGTCCCTCGGAGAATATGATGAAATGATCCAGGGATCAAGCCTGAATTTCCGGGTCACAAAACCTGACAAACCGCTGGCTGCGATGGTTGATGGACAAAAAATCTGGCGTGTATTTGATAATCTGATCGGCAATATCCTGAAATATTCACTGGAAAACAGCCGTGTGTATATCTCTATCCGGGAGACGGGCCGAAAAGCGGAAATCACTTTCAAGAATGTTTCCAAATATGAGCTTAATGATAACGCAGAAGAGCTGTCCGAGAGATTCAAACGGGGAGATGAATCACGCCATACTGATGGATCAGGCCTGGGGCTGGCCATCGCCAAATCGATCATTGATTTACATGAAGGGGAGCTTGAAATCGGGACAGATGGCGATCTTTTCAAGGTAATTCTTATACTGCCGTTGGAGGGGTAAGGGGTGGAAAAATGACTGGGGCAGAAATAGCAAACTCATATGAAACTCATAAAAAAAGGCTCTTCCATATCAGCTATTCTATTACAAGAGACTCTTATTTAGCCGAAGATGCAGTCCAGGAAACATTCATTAAGGCACTCAATAAGGCACACACCATTACAGACAAAAAAAAGCTGGGAGCGTGGCTGTCTGTTACTGCAGCCAGAACAGCAATTGATTTTGTACGCAGGGAACGGAAGAAAAGCTGCCAGCCCATGGAAATAGAGGCAATCGAAGCTTTGGGCAATGTTAAGAGCGAAGCGGTTGACAGCATGGTAGAGGCCCAGCTGATGGAGGCGCAGATCAATCGGGCGATTAATACGCTGGGGGATGGCTACAGAGATATCCTGCATCTTAAAGCAAGCAAGGGACTGAAGGAAAAAGAGATTGCAGAAATGCTTAATCTGAAGCCATGCACAGTAAAAACAAGATTGTACAGGGCGAGGAAAAGATTGAAGCCTCTTTTTATCGGATTAGCAAATATGTAGAACAAGACAAAAGGAGCTTCACCGGAGGCTCCTTTTGTCTTCCATTTAGAGAGAAATCTTCACGCTTGCAAAAGGGAAATCTCTACTTTACATAGAATAGATTCAGAATAGAAATTGCTGTCATCAAAGAGCAAGAATTGACAGGATGCCAGCATGATCAGCTGCTACAATAAAAGCAGGGAGTGAGCGATATGGGATGGGCCGAGGGGCTGCAAAAAGCGATCGATTATATGGAGGAACACCTCCTGGATGATATTTCAGTTGAGGATATTGCCTTGCAGGCAAATGCTTCTTCCTTCCATTTTCAGCGGACATTTTCGGTGCTGACAGATATGTCGATTGGTGAATACCTGCGGAAAAGGAGGCTGACGCTTGCAGCACAGGAGCTTATAGCATCAGATCAAAAGGTCATCGATATCGCCCTGAAATATGGCTATGACACTCCCGAGGCGTTCGCGAAAGCCTTCCGCCGCCAGCATGGGCTGACACCATCCGATGCGCGGAAAAAGGCTGGACAGCTGAACGCCTATAATCGCCTGGTCATACAGGTAACCTTGAAGGGAGCGGAACCAATGAAGTATAAAATCATTGAAAAAGAAAGCTTTACAGCGGCAGGGATCAGGAAGGAATTTTCCATGGAAAACGGAGAGAATTTCAAAGGCATTCCACAAATGTGGAAGCAGGTGCATGAAGACGGAATCAATAAAATCCTTTTCACGCTGAACAAACATGTTCTTGGAATTTGTGTCGATAAAAGGGGTGAGACCGGAGAGCCGAAGATGGACTATTGGATCGCGGCAGAGTGCAAAGGCGAGAAGCAGGAAGGATTAGAAGAGCTGATCATTCCTGCCTCCAAATGGGCTGTTTTTGAGGTGCATGGAGAGATGCCTGATGCTATGCAGAATACCTGGAAGCAAATCTTCTCAGAGTGGTTCCCTTCCAATCCGTACGAGCATGCCGGGACACCAGAGCTGGAAGTCTACAATGACGGTGATCCTTACAGCACGGACTGCTATTCTGAGATCTGGATACCGGTAAAATAAACAGATGTAGCGAAAGAGCGGCAGAAAGCTGCTCTTTTTTTTGCGTAAAGAAGGGTGTTTAGACTGTCTGGAGTCAGGTTATGGAATATTAGGCTGCGGGAATCTTGTGGTTTGTGATAAATCTAGTATCTTATTGGTTTTTTTATAGGTTCAGCTGGCTATTTAATTAATTCGGCAGTTAATTCCATCTAATCAATAAATAATTCAATCATTTCAACGGATAATCTACCGTTTTCAGCAGATAATCTACCATTTCAAAAAATATTCTACCAATTCACATGTTCAGCCAGCTGCTGCCCATCCAAGCAAACCTGCCGTCCCGCAGCCCAGTAAGCCCGAAACAGACACCAAACTAAAAAAGGAATGATCTTATGCTCTTTTGGCTCAGCATGCTTTTTGCCATCGGTTTTGCGCTCATCCATTTTTCCTCCAAATATATGAATTTTATCGAAGAAACCCCAAGAAGCCGGATCCTTTCCATAGCCGGCGGCATTGCGGTTGCATATGTGTTCCTGCATTTGCTGCCGGAATTGAATGGCTATCAGGAGAGCCTCGAGGATTCGATCGGGACGGATGCAGGAAGATATATTGAGAATCATATTTACCTGATTGCCATGATCGGGCTGGCGATATTCTATGGCCTTGAACGGATTGTGAAGGTTTCGAAAAAGAAGAAAAAAGACAAGACGGAAAACCAGACATCGGCAGGCGTGTTCTGGATTCACATCGGATCTTTTTTTATTTACAACAGCATCATCGGCTATCTCCTCATAAGAGAGGAATTTGAAAGCCCTTGGGGCATGTTTTTTTATTTTATAGCTTTAAGCATCCATTTCATCACCAATGACAGGGGGCTAAGGCGGGATCACCGGGAAGTTTATGACAAATACGGCCGAATGCTCCTTACTGCAGCAATTCTGCTCGGCTGGATGATTGGAGCGGTTATGGAAGTTCATGAGCTGATCATTTCAATCCTGGTCGCTTTCCTGGCTGGAGGAGTTGTACTGAATGTGCTGAAGGAAGAGCTTCCGGAAGAGCGGGAAAGCAGCTTTGCGGCATTCTGCATCGGCCTTGCCGGATATTCAGTCCTTCTTATGGTCATTTAAAAAACACACACCCATTTGTTTCTAGTAGCCGGGTCAGGGGAAGAATAGAGTAATCGATCAGGAAAAGGGGGCTAAATAATGGATAGCATTAAAAAGACTGATCTTGCCGGACGTGCCATAGACAGTATTGAAGGAGCAGCCGGTAAGTTCCCTGGCCGCAAAAGGGCACATGCACGGGGAATCTCGTATGAAGGAATCTTTAAGCCAAACGGAAAGGCCGCCTATTTGACGTCTGCCCCTCATCTGCAGGGCAGTGAAGTGCCGGCTGTCGTCCGTTTTTCCAACAGCTCGACCAATCTCGGGCACAGTGATGCGCTGACTCCTCCTAAAGGAATGGCAGTTCAATTCCAGCTGCCAGACGGAGATGTTACAAACCTTGTATGCACGACTGTTCCGCTGTTCTTTGCAAAAACCCCTGAATCCTTCACCAAAATCATTGAGCTGTTTGCCTCTATACGAAAGGGGAAGCCTGATCTTAAATCATTAGCAGGCATTGCAAAGGATTTTCCTGAAAGCAAGGCGTTCATTGAATTGATCCGGGAAGTAAGGCTGCCTGCAAGCTATGCGGCAGCTCCTTACTATTCTATCCATGCCTTTTACCTCACCACTGGGGAGGGAGGACGGCAGGCGGTTAAATTCATCTGGGAGCCGGAAGAAGGCGTCAGCATGTATACAAAAAAAGAAGCAGCCGGCCATCTTGGGGAAACATACCTCGAAACAGAGCTGGAGGATAGGCTGGCAAAAGGTCCAGTCCGCTTTACATTATCTGTGCAGCTGGGAGAAAAAGATGACCCGACAGATGATCCTACAGTGCTGTGGCCGGGAAACAGGCAAAAAATTGCGGTTGGGGAGCTGACGGTCACCCGCAGGCTCGAAGATTCAAATGAAGAGTTTTTTGATCCAACCATCCTACCTGAAGGCATTGAATGCAGCGAAGATCCTATCCTCCATTTCCGGCATGAAGCCTACCATGAATCGAGGAAGAGGCGTGAAAGCGAGAAGAAGGAAGGGCTGTAAACGGGCTGCTGTAAAGGCAGCTTTTTTTCTGCTTAATCATAGAAGGTGAGTGCATCCGCCGTTTTTTATATCCCCCGTTAAAATCAGGTTGATATTTTTATTCCTCTATGCTACATTATATGGAAATTAGAGGTGATCCTTATGCAGCCGGATAGAAGCTGTTGTCCATTTTCACAAAACCATCATCATAAAAACTAGCCTTGCTATCGATTTTTAAAAATCGCAAATAGGAAGGCTATTAATCATGAACCGCATTTTTTTAAGTATCCACTTAAAAGAGTGCGGTTTTTTTGTATTTTTAAAAGGGTGAGGATCATCTCTAAATCTTATTCTGGAGGAATAACTGATGAAAAAGATGGATTATCAAAATGTAAAAGGAACTAAAGATTATTTGCCTGAAGAAGAGATTGTAAGACGGAGGATTCAAAGAGAGCTGGAGGATGTATTCATTCAATACGGATGCAAACCGTTGGAGACCCCGATTCTGAACTATACTGAACTTCTCGCTTCTAAGTATGGCGGGGGAGCAGAGATTCTTGAGGAGATGTATACGCTGTCTGACCGCGGGGGCAGAGATTTGGCTTTAAGGTATGATTTGACTATCCCATTTGCAAAAGCAGCTGCTATGAACCCTGGAATACGGCTTCCTTTCAAGCGGTATGAGATCGGCAGAGTTTTCCGCGATGGCCCGATAAAAACAGGACGTCTCCGCGAGTTCACACAGTGTGATGTTGATATAGCAGGAGCAGATTCCCAGCTTGCTGAAGCCGAGCTGATGGTAATGGCACTCGATGCCTTTCAGAGGATTGGCCTCGATATTACAATTCAATATAATAACCGCAAGCTGCTCTCCGGCTTGCTGCAGGAATTTGGCGTGCTGGAAGAGAAGCGCAATGAGGCAATCCTTGTGCTAGATAAGCTGGAAAAAGCAGGATGGAAGAAGGTTTCTGAAGAACTGGCAGCAAAGGATATCGGGTATGAAACGATTCAAAAAATTGCGGGCTTTATTTCTGACACGAATATTGGAGAGCTTGCCTACTACAAGGAAATCGAGGATAAAAACGTCCTCTTAAAAGAAGGTTTGCAGGAATTGCAGGAGCTGGAAGGTTATCTAACCTATTTGAATTGCGGCGGGAAAGCGGTTTTTAATCCTTTTTTAGCAAGAGGCCTGGACATATACACCGGCACGGTATATGAAATCTTCCTCACTGACAGATCGCTTGCCTCAAGCATAGGGAGCGGCGGCAGATATGATAACGCAATCGGCGGCTTCATAGGGAGCGGAAGTAAAATTGCCACGGTTGGAATTTCGTTTGGATTGGATGCCATTTTTACCGCGGTCAGCCAAAGCTTGTCCGGGACTGAACGGGAGAGTACGGCAGATTATTATCTCATTCCAATCAACACGCCAAAAGAATCCCTTGCTCTTGCACAGTATCTGCGTGAAAAAGGGTGGAGAGTAGAGTTGGAGCTAGGCAGCCGCAAAATAAGCAAGGCCCTTGAAAGGGCTAACAAGGAAAACATCAGGAAAGTGATTCTGCTGGGAGAAGAAGAAGTTTCAAATAACCAGTATAAAGTAAAGGATATGGAAACAGGGGAAGAAGCATTCGAGAAATTTGTTTTTAAGAAGTATGACTGAAAAAAGAAACATGCAAAGATCTGCTTTGCATGTTTCTCCTATTTTTATTAATACCAAAAGCCGGGGCGTCCGAAACCATAGCCCCATCCAGGACGTCCATATCCCCAGCCTGGCCTGCCATAGCCCCATCCTGGACGGCCGTAGCCAAAGCCATAACCGCCATAGCCCCATCCAGGGCGGCCAAAACCGAACCCGCCTGTAGCTGCACCGATTGCCAGGAGCGGAAGGAACCTTTCATCATGCTGCTGATATGCATATTCAGGAATTGCCATATAAGGATTCATTTTGCATAACCTCCAGTCTCTTTTACTCTGTATGCTATGCAGAAGGAGGGCAGTTGCCCGCAATTATGGCAGGGAATTTTAAAAATGGACATTTGCCCAGTGAAAATTTCTTATACTGAACATGAGAATATCCAAAAGCCAGTGGAGGTGGTAAACTGGTAGAAAAGCTTCTCATATTTAATAGAAAAGGTGATTTGTGAATGACAGAGAGAAAAGAATCGGCAACTTTTGCTGGAGGCTGCTTTTGGTGCATGGTCAAGCCTTTTGATCAATTTGACGGAATATATAGCATCATCTCCGGCTATACCGGCGGGCATGTTGCCAATCCCACATATGAAGACGTGAAAAAAGGGGACAGCGGCCATTATGAGGTCGTCCAGATCGAATTTGATCCTGACGTGTTTCCATATGAAAACCTGCTTGAGCTGTTCTGGCAGCAGATAGATCCTACCGATGAAGGCGGCCAGTTCCATGACCGCGGAGACCAGTACCGGACTGCTGTTTTCTATCACAATGAAACTCAGAGGGACAAAGCAATCGCTGCCCGCAATAAGCTTGCGGAAAGCGGAAAGTTCAGCAAGCCGATTGTCACAAAGGTACTGCCTGCTGAAACCTTCTATCCGGCTGAAGATTATCACCAGGACTATTATAAGAAAAATTCCGCCCATTACAAGGAAGACAGGGAAAAATCAGGGCGTGATGAGTTCATTAAAGAGCATTGGGAAAAGTAAAGCTCAGTAAGGCCCCGCAATCTTGCATGCGGGGCTTTTATTAATGACACTATCTTCTGAGAGGATGGAGAAGATGCAGATTCGCGGGCAATTTTACTGCCGTAATTCAAAGAGTAAGCTGCATTTCTTGTCTGATATCAAAGTATTTCACTAAAAAAACAGTTTGCATCTTCAAATAAAGAAAACAAATTAGCTCAGCAGGAATTTCTCTATAAAATGCCGAATATTGTCAGCTGATCTGAAATAAAAAGGAGCATATTCAATGTATATAGAAACAGAACGGCTGATCATCAGGGATTTTCAGGAGGAGGACTGGCGGGATGTTTATACATATACCTCTGATGCACAAGTCATGGAGTATATGCCGGAAGGTGTATTCAATGAAGAAGCTGCCATGAAATTTGTGAAGGAAAATATGATTGAAGCAAGAAACTATCCAGTCATTGTTAAAGAAAACAGGCAGCTCGCCGGCCATATCGTTTTTCATCCCTATTTTGGAACTCATACCTATGAAATCGGCTGGGCAATGAACCCTCATTTCCAAAACAGGGGTCTGGCATCTGAAGCAGCTTCTGCTGTTTTGAAGCACGGGTTCGAACAAAAGAATCTCCACAGAATCATTGCTACCTGCCAGCCGGAAAATATCGCATCCTTTAAAGTGATGGAAAGAATCGGAATGAGAAGAGAAGGATTTTTCAGAAAATGCATTCCGCATGGTGAAGGATGGCGGGATGAATATTATTATGCGATTCTAGGGGAAGAATGGCATCTTCACCATACTGCTGCAGGAATGGAGAGTGACTGAATGTCTACAAGAATCCGATATCCTTTTATTTATTTCTATGCTGAGCCGAATGTAGTTTTTGTCTGCAAAATAAATAGGACAGAATTTCTGGATTCCAATAGTTTCCGTGAACTGGAGAAGCAGACTTATGAGATGGCACCAGGGGAGGCTTTCTCTGATTTCAATCATGAAAACCATCAGCCTCTGGAAGGCCGCGGTTATCTTATGAGTCTTGAAAACCGCTATGAAATGATTAAAATAATCAACAGGGCGATTCAGCAGCATAAAAAAGAAACAGAAACCAGGAGAAGCCACTCATTCACCGCTGTCCATCTTGCACCATCAGAATCCGCTGCCGGCAGCATAAGGGTTATGCTGCCTCAGCGGGAGAAAGTAATCAGCCAGATCGAACATCTGGGCATCGGGCCAATATGGAAACTGGATACAAAAGAGGGGAAAAAACATCGTGCTGACTGGATGTTTGACCATATCAACTACCAAATAGAAGACTTTGAACTGGATCAGAAAATTGACAATATGCTCCTGGAAATAGCTGATATCCCTGAAGAAGTGCCCATCTATATATGGGCAGGCGAAAATGCGGATGAGCAGACAAATCTCCGCTATTTAACGAGTCTGCTGAATGGCAAGAAAAATGACATAATCGTCATTAATTCCACTGGCCAATTCACAGAGATGGGCTTGAAGAATAATGGGCCTGCCCGTTATACAAGCCAAATGGAGCCCGACAATCTGTCGCTTATTTTTAAGAGGGGCAAAGAGAACTCCCCCCTGAGCGAGAAACAGCGTTCGAAGCTCCTGAGTGAGTGGGAAAAACTTGCACGCACTCAATCAGTTTTGCGCAAATGGGAGAACCAATGCATTGTCTCCGTTCAAGAAGACCATCTAGACCCTAGAATCATCGAAACAATAAAAGAAATTGAAGCTGATAGTGAAGATGGCTTTGTCAGAGCTGGACACCTAATTGGAGCCATAACAGATAAAGATTTGCCGGACACAGATTTATTTTACCTGGAGTACCGGATCAGAGAACTGATTTACAATGGCAATCTTGAATCAAGGGGAGTCCCAAAATCTATGCGGCATTACCGTGTGAAGCTGCGGGAGTAAAAGCCAACAGCGCTTCCTGGGTGAAATCCAGCAAACTGACCCCATAGGCGGAAGCAGCCGCAAACACGATTGTCCACATGGCAAGGCTGACGGTCATCCAGGCAAGAACCCGGGAACGGGAAGCCCCGAGGGAAAAAGCGGCTATGGCAGCAATATCCGTCCCAACCAATAAAGGAGCAAGAAGGGCGAGGCCCGGGATACCGTATTTTTCCCAAAGCTGCTTTGAACGTATATCTCTTATTGTGGGGCCGGATGCCCCTTTTTTCTCCCGCCTGCTGTTCCTCCACAGAAAGAACTGCTCAAAAAAGAGAGCAAGCAAGATAAGCAGCAGAAGATTTCCTGCAAATGCCAGGACTCCTGTCCAAAAGGGTGACAATCCCCAAAGTACTCCAAGCGGAACCATAATGGAAATGTCCATCCAGGGTGCAGCTGAGAAAATAAAAATGACGATATACTGCCAGAAAGCACTGGCGGATTCTGCCCATTCAATCATCGTTCTTCTCCTTTCTTCGCTATTGCTCAAATCATTTATTACTATTATAAAAGCAACAGTTTAATATAGGGTAAGATTGTGTTTAATATTTGTTTAAAAAGCAGCTAACTTCCTTCCAGTATATAAAAACGGGGAGCTAAAAGTGTGTCTGAGCTAAAATTGAAAGAAACAGCATGCTGTTAAAAAATCCATACATACATTTTGTAAACAGGAGAGAGGATATGCACAAAATATTGCTTGTGGAAGATGATACTAAAATAGCAGATCTGCTGAAGTCGCATCTCATGAAGTATGGCTATGAAGCTGCCGTATGCACGGAATTCGATGAGGTAGTTAAATGCTTTGAAAGAGAGCAGCCTGCGATGGTCCTGATGGATATCAATCTGCCGAGCTATGACGGTTTTTACTGGACACGCCAGCTCAGGCAATTGACCACCTGCCCGATCATATTCGTTTCAGCCCGTGCGGGTGAGATGGACCAGATTATGGCATTAGAGCATGGAGGCGATGATTACATAACCAAGCCATTCCATTATGAGGTCGTCCTGGCTAAAATCAAGAGCCATCTAAGGAGGGCATATGGGGAATATGCATTGAATATGAAGGAACGGCAGATTGAAGCTGATGGACTTATCCTTTACCCTGAAAGACTCCTGCTTGTTTTCGGGGAAAAGCAGGCTTCGGTCACAAAGAATGAGTGTGCGGTCCTGGAAATTCTGATGAAAAGATATCCCCGCTTTGCCAGCAGGGAAGCGCTGCTCGAAAAGCTGTGGGATGATCAGGCTTATGTGGATGAAAACACATTGAATGTCAATATGAACAGAGTAAGGAACAAGCTCAGGGAAATTTCTATAACCGGAGCGGTTGAGACCGTCAGGGGAGCAGGCTATCTGCTTCAAAATACCTGGAAAAGGAGCTGATTGGTTTTGAAGCTCTTTTTTAAGGATCATTCAGGGGTCATATTTCTACATATTGTCATGCTCTTTTCTGTGCTTATCATCTATCGTATGGCAGGATTCCGGGACATGAAGGTAAGCTTTTATACTGTTTTTTTTGGGCTTTGCCTGCTCGGCGGTTATCTGGTTTTCCGTTATGCAGGGATGAAGGGATATTATGCACGGCTCACCGATCCGTTAGCAGCTCTCGATGAATCGATTTCTGCGACAGGCTTCTATCCGATGGCAGAAGCACTTGATCAGCTCCTGCTGAATCAATACCAGCTTTATGAGAACAAGCTGGCGCAATGGGAAAAAGATAAAAATGAACATCTTATCTTTATGAATCAGTGGGTGCATCAAATGAAAACCCCCCTGTCTGTCATAGAACTGCTGCTGCAGGATGATGACGAAGTAAGCCGTGAAAGCATCAGGGAAGAGACGGACAGAATTCATAATGGTCTGGAAACAGTACTGTACAATGCAAGGCTTAAATCTTTTGAGCATGATTTCCATGCAGAGCCTGTCAGTCTGTGGGAGCTGGCTGTGAAACTGGTGCAGGAAAACAAGCGCTTGTTCATCCGGAATGAAGTTTATCCTGAAATTGCAGAAGGAGCTGATCTGTTTGTCCATTCTGACAAGAAATGGCTCGAGTTCGCAGTCTCCCAGATTCTGATAAATAGCATCAAATATTCAAAAGGTACAAATCAACAGGTGACCATCTCCTTCTGGCAGGAAGGAGAAACTGTCATCCTTGAAGTGAAGGACCGCGGGCATGGAATACCAGCCAGTGATATCGAGCGTGTCTTCCAGCCTTTCTTTACCGGTGAAAACGGGCGCCGTTTCCCGGAATCAACAGGAATGGGACTGTATCTGGTTTCAGAAATCAGCATGAAGCTTCAATTTCAGCTGGAGCTGGAGTCCGAGGAAGGAAAAGGGACTGCTGTCCGCTTCCTGTTCAATGAGCCGAACAGCATCTTACAAGATTGTAAGACTCCTGAAAGGAACATCGATAGCTGAAGCAATCACTCTCCTTTAACATAAAAGCATCAGAAGAAAGAGAGGAGAAGTTAGATGAATATGCTTCAGATAAATCGGCTGAGCAAAGTATATACAGGAAAGGTTTCTTACCGGGCGCTGTCAGAACTCAGCCTGGAAATCAGCAAAGGGGAGTTCACAGGGATCATGGGCCCTTCAGGCAGCGGGAAGACTACGCTGCTGAATATGATATCCACGATTGATTCTCCAACCTCAGGGGAAATCCTGATAGAAGGAAAAGATCCGAATAAGCTGAAGAAAAGGGATCTTGCGAAATTCCGCCGGAGAGAGCTTGGGTTTGTTTTTCAGGATTTTAATCTGCTTGAGACGCTGACTGTGAAAGAAAATATGATGCTTCCTCTTACATTGGAAGGGGTACGCGTCAGGGAAATGGAAGAGAAAGCAGAAAAGGTCGCAGACAAGCTTGGCATCCGTCCGATCATGAACAAAAGGACTTATGAAATTTCGGGCGGACAGGCACAAAGAGCGGCGATTGCAAGGGCGATCATTCATACCCCGAAGCTCCTGCTGGCAGACGAACCGACAGGGAATCTGGATTCAAAGGCTTCACACGATGTGATGGAAACTATGTCAGACATAAACAGGAATGACGGTACCACCATGCTGCTCGTCACCCATGATGCCCTGGCTGCCAGTTATTGTGACCGGGTTATCTTTATCAAGGATGGCAGGCTCTATAATGAAATCCGCCATGGAGACAGCCGCCAGGCCTTTTTCCTGAAAATCATTGATATGCTTTCAATACTGGGAGGGAATGCACATGACCTTTCGTCAATTCGCGTTTAAGAATGTGCACCGCAATAAACGGCTGTATGCTGCTTATCTGCTGAGCAGCGCCTTTTCGGTCATGGTATTTTTTGTCTATGCGGTTTTTGCTTTCCATCCGGGCCTTAAAACAGAAGGAATCGGCGGGCATGTTTCAACCGGCTTGCATTTTGCCGAGGCAGTTATCTATGTGTTTTCCTTCTTTTTTGTTCTTTTCAGCATGAGTGCATTCCTGAAATCGAGAAAAAAGGAGCTCGGATTGCTGGTTATGCATGGCATGACAGGCATGCAGCTTAGAATGATGATCTTCATGGAAAACATGATGATCGGACTGGTTTCAATTCTGACAGGAATCGGAACTGGCATGGTGCTTGCCAAGGCAATCCTGCTCGCAGCTGAAAATGTACTCGGTTTAAAAAAGTCCCTGCCTTTTTATATGCCTTTTGAAGCGCTGGGCCTTACAGCGGGTGCTTTTGTCCTGCTGTTCGCAGTTATTTCATCTTTCACAGTTTCCATGTTCAGGGGGAATCAGCTGACAGCTTTTATTAAAAGAAGCACTGCTCCAAAGCCCGAACCGCGGGCTTCCCGCCTGCTTGCCCTGCTATCTGCCTTGCTTCTTGCCGCAGGGTATATTACTGCGCTCAAGGTAAAGGGGGTTTATGTAAGCCTGGCATTGGTGCCGGTCAGCACTGTTGTCATCATCGGCACCTATTTTCTCTTTACACAGTTCAGCGTGTATATTATCGGCCGCTTAAAAAAGAATCCATCAATCCTGTTCAAAAAGACGAATCTGCTTCTTTTCTCTGATTTAGCTTATCGGATGAAGGATAACGCCCGTACCTTCTTCATTGTTTCGATTGTGTCCACTGTAGCATTTTCAGCCATTGGTGCACTGGTCGGCTTCAGGACAGTTATGACAAAGGCAGTCCAGGAGGAGAACCCGTTTGCTTTTGACTACAGCAGCTATGCAGGGAACGAGAGGGAAGCATCCCAGGTTGAGCTTATTCGGGATAAGCTTAAAGAAGAGGGAATTTCCTATCGCGAACTTAGAGCAAAAGGGCTTTACCAGACAATCGGCGACAGTCAGGCGATGTTTATAAAAAGTTCTGAATATAATCCGATAGCAAGTGCGGCAGGCGGGGAAGCGGTAGACCCTGAAGGAGACAAAGCAATCAAGATAATACCTATGAAAACACCTGCTGAAAAAGAAAAACAAACAAAACTGACCCTCAAAGAAAGCGGGGAGCCCATTTCCATAGCAGGAAATACACAATCATTTGCGTTCCCTGCATATGAGAGCTTCTATGTAGTTTCAGACAGTAAGTTTGCTGCGCTGCAGGGTTTTGCCAACGAACAGCGTTTTTATATTTTTGATGCAGAAGATTGGAAAAGCACATCAGATATCGGGGAAGAACTCGCGAAAGATCTTCCGATCAGCAGACTGGGAAAAGAATACAGCTTTTTCCCGCTTGCTCATGAATTGGATAAGATCGTTCAAGGGTATGGGGCCATCCTATTTGTCGGCCTATTTATCGGAGCAGTGTTTTTTGTTGCCGCCGGGAGCTTTCTTTACTTCAGGCTCTTTAGCGACCTTGATGAGGATAAAAAGAAATTTTCCCGCATTGCAAAGATTGGACTAACGGATGATGAACTGTCAAAAGTCGTTTCAGTGCAAATCGGACTCCTGTTTTTTGTACCGTCAGGCGTTGCCGCTGTCCACGGTGCTGTCGCCCTTACCAGCATGCAGAATATGTTCGGCACCTCGCTCTTCAGGGAATCAGCCCTTGTGCTGGGAAGCTTTTTATTGATTCAGCTGGTTTATTATGTATTTATCCGTTCAGCATATTTGAAAAATATCAAGAAGGCACTCCGCTAAATGCAGCAGGACCAGAAATCAGGGTCCTGCTTATTTTACTCTTGCGGCAAACGGATTTGTTGACGCTGGATGCCTGTCTGCCTGTAAAATAGATAAGTGTACATAGAGTTAATACTAACAGGGGGATGCTGATATGAACCGCTTCACTTATATGCTGCTGGTACTTTTGACAACTTCCCTTATGGGATCGTCCTTTGCTATTGGGAAAATCGGACTGCATTATATCTCCCCCCTTATGCTTGTAGGGCTTCGTTTCACCATTGCCGGGGTGCTGATGGCAGTCATTGTGTATCAGAAGCCGCGGCCGGGTACATTTACAGACTGGCTGAAAGTGTTCACAATCGGACTGTTCCAGACAGCAGGGGTAATGGGCTGTATTTTTCTGAGCTTAAGGACCATCACTGCCGGGGAATCTTCCATTCTGACTTTCAGTAATCCGCTGCTCGTCGTTGTTCTTGGCACGATCATTTTCGGCCTAAAATATACAAAGATTCAATGGATAGGCGTCATTGCTGGATTTCTGGGTGTGATCCTGACACTTGGCTTTCAATTTCGGCTGGAATCAGGCACCCTGCTCGGTCTTGGGGCAGCTTTTTCATGGGCAATCGCAACCTTGCTTATTAAAAGGTGGGGAGGGCAATTCAATACCTGGGTTTTGACAGCTTATCAGCTGCTTTTCGGAGGAATCGTCCTGCTGCTTATGAGCTTGGCCATGGAAAAGATTGAGCTGCACATCACTCCGCTTTCAATCTTCATTGTTGTATGGCTCGCTGTGATGGCATCTATTGTCCAATTCGCTGTCTGGTTTTATTTATTAAGCAAAGGAGATCCGGGGAAAACGAGTGCCTTCCTTTTCCTTGCCCCATTCTTTGGCGTGCTGTCCGGATGGCTTCTGCTGGGGGAAGCTGTCCATTGGTATGTCTATGCAGGGGGAGCACTTATTTTTCTCGGAATTTTTCTTGTCAACTGGACTTTCAAAAAGAGCAGTACCTGACAAAGAGAGCCGCACTTCAAAAGTGCGGCTTTTCTCTGTTCCCGGCGGATTATTCCTTGCTGCCGCCGTTTTCGTCCCAATAGATATCTGCAAAAGCTTCAGACAAAGCATCTACTGTCCTGTGGAGTTCCTCCAAGTTATTATCGACTCCGCCAAGCTCCACCAGTATGGCTCTGTTGGATATATCCTGGTTATATACCCCGTTTCCTTCAAGCTTTGTCTTCAAGAATACTCCGCGGCTTAGGCCCGGGTATTTTTCTTCGACCTTCGCATTCAGTTTTTTTGTATATTCAAGATTGGCCTGGTAATTTTTATTTTCCTTGCCGACGATGAAATACAGCCGTGCATAGGTTTTGCCGTTGATTGTCGCAGTCGTTTTATCCTTCCGGGCAGAATCGCGGTGGATGTCTATAAAATATTTCAAATTCGGATTTGCTTCTGCAGAAGCGTGGACAACTTCATTGGATACTTTATAGGAAGAAGAGTAAGTCCACTCTCTCTTGAGCAATTCTTTATTAATATTGGTTTTATCCTGGGATGCTCCGATCCCTTTTTGCAGCAGTGCATCTGAAAGCTTGCTGCCCAGTCCGACCACATTGGCCCGTTCATCTGAAGTTACGGCTTTATTGGCGTCTTTTGTATTTTTCAGCAGGGGAAGAAAGGCCTCCATATTATGTGAATGATAAATCAGCACATCTGTTTTTTCAGGCTTTTTGGCCGGTTGTGACGGCTTGTCCGCCACAGGCTGCTGCAGCTTTTCTTCTGCAACTTCACGCTCATTCATGAGCACTTCTGCTGGAGGTGCTGATTCAAATGGGAGGGTGGAAAGGTCTGTCCCTTCACCGGCAACCACAATTTCTGTATCAAAATAAACAAGGCCGGGAAGCTCTGTACCGAGAAAGGTACGGGCATCTGTAGGCTTTACATTAGTGGCAAGGGAAAATAAAGCATCTGTCACATTTTCAAACGTAAAAGGATCGCTGTCAGGAGCGAAGGAATGGTTGGCCGAGCTGATAAAATAAGTCAGCAGTTCATTGATTTCAATATTTCTCATGACGCGCTCCAGTGACTTCGAGCTGAATTGAGTGTAGATAATGATAGAAAAGAGGAAAACGGCGGCCGCGATTAGTAGATAGATGAGATCTTTGTAATGTTTAACGTTTACTGCTACAACTTTTATCATGAAATTCACCTCAATTCACCATATGCTCAATGATACGAGAGTATGCGAAATAAGAGGTAACGATTTGTAAAATTCCTGCTGGGAAAGGGATCCAAGAATATGGGCGGCTCTATCTGAACTGCACATGAATAACCTGCAGCCAATGAGGAGATTTTATAATAAAGGCTATGTTATTGATTTGGGCGCATTCGTGTGAATATCTGGTTAAAATGAGCCCTAAATCAACAACAATGTTTAACAATGCCATAATAAAAAGAAGCAGAATCCTGCTGATTGAAAAGTAGGGAAAAGAGATGGCAGGACTTATTATTTCAATTATCATTTTTAATATCGCAGCTGTAAAGTTCGGCAAAACCCTGACTGGCAATCAGAAGCTGCATATATGGACTTTTACGATTGCATTTCAGCAAACCTTTGACGTCATCATAGAATTTAAGCTCCATGGATACTGGTATTTCAGCCTGGATCCCGATTTTGGCGGACTGCTGGCACACACGGTGCTGCTTCCCCCGGTGAATATCCTCTTTCTCAGCCGCTATCCTTTTAGCTCTGATAGACTGACAAGGATATTTTATGTATTTTTCTGGGTGATTGCCATCCTGCTTTACGAATATTTCACTTTGCTTCCTGAGCCGTGGGGATATTTTCACTACGGGTGGTGGAAGCTGTGGCATGCTGCCATTGCTGATCCAATTTTGTTCTTATTATTGATTCAATATTATAAATGGATACGCAAACTGGAAGGCGCAAGTTAGTTTATCCCATAAAAGAGGTGCTTGTATGAAACCGCAAAGACTGCTTTTGGCTGTGATGCTGCTTCTTTCCTGGGCTAGCATACCTATGATAGGGAAGAGGTCTTTTAAAAGATTCCTGCCGGCATCTATATTCATCTGTATCATTGCAGCGATCATGAATATACCTGCAGCAAAACGCAAGTGGTGGGTTTTCCAATCCAGTATCCATCCTAAAGTAAGAGGAGATGTACCATTTGTTATCGGACCTTATTTTGTTATATCCTTTCTGGTATTGAAGTTCATGTACGGAAAGTTTGGATTGTATATGATCGTCAATTTTGTCCTTCATCTTTTATATGCATTCCCAGGCGTCCGGTTTTTAGAGCGGACAAGAATTGCTTCACTCAAAAAAATGACCAAGCAGCAATTTATCCTGCTTCAGCAGTTCAGAGCAGTCCTTTTATATGGCTTCCAAGTGCTCTATGAAAAGCTGCGAAGTTCCGGGCACAGTGGACAGAACTGAGCCCCGCTCTTAGAGAGCGGGGCCTGCTGACAGCTAACCATTGCTGCGCTGATGGTCTACCCACCAGTCTATATGATCCAGATCAAAAACGATCATGCTGCTAAAGGGTCTTTGATGGGGGAGCTTCCGTTTTTGAATGAGATCCAGAATGGCCTCCTCAGACAGCGGATAATCTTTCATATCCAGATAAGCTATCAGTTCTTTTATGCTGTAAGCCTTTCTCAAAAATTAATCACCTCCCGCCAATCCTCCTTTATACAAAGGAAGTCTGGCGAAAAGCACTTAATAAATGAGAAGCTAAAATACTTTTACCCCGGCAATTACTCTCTAATCTTTCTTCTGCAAAAAAACTTGTTATTGAAAAAGAACTCCGTCCCAAATGAAATATTTGCCATCATCCTGAAAAGAAACCAGGGAACTGAAATAGTTAATGGCAGTTCTGCGGTTTGAAATGAGACCTCATTCCGTACTTAAATGATGGAAAAAAGCAGTATAAAAAGTTATCATGCTTTAAACAAAATGGGCTTGTCCCCCTGAAACGGTTCTTAGTGCTCCCCGTCTAATATGTTGTAAAGATGAAAATACAACAAGATTGACAGAAGGGGGATTCAAAATGGGAAAAGTAAAAAAACTGGCTGCTTCAGCGCTTGTCGCTCTTGGGATTCTGACATTCAGCCAGGGGACTGCATCTGCTGAAGAGTTTTATACCATCAAAAAAGGGGACACTCTCTATAGCATTGCCAGGCAATATGGCAGTACAGTCGGGCAGCTGAAGCATCTCAATAAATTAAAGAGCGATTTGATCTATGCAGGCAGCAGATTGGAGGTTCCCGGAAAGATTACAGTGAAAAAAGGAGACACACTCTGGGGAATCGGACAAAAATACGGTCTCAGCGTCGCTGAACTCAAAAAAATAAACGGACTGAGGAGCGACTTGATCCTGATAGGGCAAAAGCTGTCAGTCAATATAGGCAGTATTGCTTCATATGATGCTGAAAAGGTGAAATTGTCCGTTTCAGCCAAGAAAGGTTACACTTTTCATGCAGAAGAGCCGCGCCGATTCCTTTTGGAATATGGGAAGAATAGCCGGTATTTTGCCAGGGTAGAAGTGCTCGACGGAAAATCAGTAATAGGTGAGGTAAAGAAAAATTCTCTGGATTATCTTAGGACGATTGGCAAGCCTGAAGAAATGAAATCCGTCCAACTTCCATTTTACAGTGACAGTATGATGGTGCTGCATGCACATAACAAAACTGATCAGGCAAACATCATTGTCAAAAAAGTAGATGGGAAGCTGCTTCGATTTACCATCCATTATGTTAACCAGGAGGAATCAGAAGAGGTTTACAGGACAATGATCTCGATTCTCGGAAGCATGAAAGCAAACTGAAAATGAAAAAGGGAGGGGATCCGTCGGTCCCCTCCCTTGCCATTCTTCATGATTATTTCAAGATTCTCCGGCAATGATTGCCAGAGTGAAAGTAGAATGGCTAGGTAGAAAATAGAGAGCTTCAGCAAGCTCTCTATCTGTACAAGTCTATAGAGTGTTAAGCTTTATTTTGAAAACAGCTTCAGCAGCGGATGCTTATTTTTGTCCTTCACCTTGATTTCCTCCATCACTATCCGGTCTTGATGCTCAGAAATCCATTCTTCCATTTCTTTTTTATCTTTGCATTGCGTATAGTAGGTTTCTCCGCCTTTTCCAACTGCATTAATGACATATCGGCAAGTGTTTCCCATAAATCCTCCCGTTGCTGTGGTCTTTAAAAGGTATGATGCATGCATTCCATAATGGTTTCTCCTATTCTAAGATTCTCTTGTTTTATACACAAAAACAGAGGATGAGAAACCGGATTTTCGAGTCATGATTTCCAATAATAAATCCTGTTCTGCCTTATCTTACTCACGAAATTAATAGCTGTCAACGGAAAATAAAAAAGAAATAAAAAAAGAAATAAACGGGTTGAAAACATGGTGATGTCTTTGTAGAATAGAGGATTCACTCATTTTTTTGCGGATTGCTGAAGGTCAGATATAAAAAAGATATGCAGAAATTTGCTAATACGGAAAGTTGGAAGTAAAATTATTTCAACACCTGAAAAATGAATCGGCTTAATCTCATATTGAGAGCGGAGGAACCAATTTTTGGGGCTAATCCTGCAGGAAGCAGGAGGGATGAGAATGATCTTTCGCCATCCTGCCCGTCAGCTAACTTCGTCGGCTAAAGCGAGTGAGGTCATATAAGACCGCCTAATGAGCAGCATCCCTGCATCCAAATCTGCAGGAGCTGCCTGGAGCCAGGATTGGTCTTTTTGTGCTGTATATAAACTGCGTACGTTTTAGAGCGGCTGTTTTCAGGGAAGAAAGGGAATATGACTGTTTATGCATTTTCATGGCCAATGGAACAGTTTGTGCCCAATTACCCCAAGGGAACTATTAAGCCGGATTGAATGCTGCAGGTGTTCACTGATAAGAAGAAGGAGAATCAGCTGTAATGAATATCGCGTTTTTTTTATTGCCTAAAAATGAATTGGTTTTTGTCTATGACCATTGGACAATGAGGCAAGCCATGGAAAAAATGGAGTATCACCGTTATACAACCTTTCCGATATTAAATAAAGAAGGAAAGTATGTAGGATCCTTGTCAGAAGGAGACTTGTTATGGAAGCTCAAAAGCATGTGCAGGGTCGACTTTAATGAGATCCAGGGAGTGATGCTGAAGGATGTGCCGCTTCATAGATCATATGAGCCGGTGCTCGTTAGCAGCGAGATGGAAGAAATCATTAATTCATCACTAAATCAGAATTTTGTCCCTGTTACTGATGACAGCGGCGTTTTCATAGGATTGATCCGAAGAAGGGAAATCATTGATTATCTGGCAGGCAGCTTCAGAGAAAGGAACTTGTCTGTTCCCGGGGAGCAGAGCAAGACAACATAAGGAATGCTGAGCACCCGCTTTTATTTAGAAAAAAGTCCATACAATTTTGTATGGACTTTTTGGCGCCTCAGAGGTTTGGGGGTGGAATTGACACTGGATTGCTTTGTTCAGTTGGAAAATGGCATCAATTTAAGGGAGAAGTCATTAAGATGGAGGGGTGAGCATCACATCTAGAAGCAGATTTGCCCGACTTTTAAAAAGAGTCTCCCAATATTGAGGACGATCATTCCGGATACCTTCATAATCATGCCTGATTTGACTAAAATCATGCCTGTTTTGGCAATAATCATTCCATATCTGCCAATATTCATGCCGGTTTCCGCATTAATCATTCCTAATTCCATATATTTACAAAAAAAACCGGACAAAGCGGCGATGAAGATGCTCCATATGAAGCGGAAAAATCCATGGCGTACCCTGCGCTTCTTCTTTAAATAGCTTTTGTGCTCTTAATAATGATAGTTGTCGGAAGATATTGGGCTTTTTCATAGGAATACCAGCGGTTGCTGTGCCTTTTCCTGTCTTCCTCTGATAGACAAGCTTCTTCTATGACTCTCTCGATTATAAAGCCTTGGCTGATCAGCGCATTGATATAGGTGCTTACCTTATACTGCTGCATAAAAGCAGGCGTATTCCATCCCTCATGGTTATAAATGCCTTCTTCGTGATAAGGCTTATCGATAATAATGGAAGAATCTTTGCTCCGGATTCTGCTGAAAAAGGGATGTTCCCAGCTGAAAATGAAAGTGCCTCCAGGCTTTAAATACCTGTGGATATTACCCAGTGTTTCCTCGAGGCTTGTTGGTCCAGCCGAGAGCATAGATGGAATAGACAATATCAAAATAATGATCAGGGAGCCCCGGATCATTCTCCATAGGGGATTCAAATAGTCTTACTGGCGCTGCCGCACCGCCGAGCACCTGCTGTGCCGTATGTATCTGCTTCGGCGACAAATCAATGCCCCAAAGCTCGGCCGCACCCCGCCCGTCCATATAGAGAAGCGAATGCCCGCTGCCGCAGCCGATATCCAGCACCTTTTTCCCGGCAGGGTCGCCAAGCAGGTTCAGTTCATCTTCCACAGGAGCGAGGGGGCCATACTCAGGCAGCGGATTTCGCCTAAAAAAGCGCTCTGCTGAAAGGTTCCAGCTTTCTTTGTTTTTCTCTAGAATTTCTGTTTTCATAAGAATCATCCTTTATCCAATTATAAAATGGCCCTCATGCTGAACTGAGGAACCTCTATCAATATTCGATGCACTTCCAATATTCTCCTTTAAATCTAAGGGGAAATTAGTCTATTCGCTTTGTTTAAGCAAGATTTTCAGCAGTGTCATAGAGATGGCGAGTAATGGAAAGCAGCAGATGTAACCAGGAAAACAACCTGGGATGATAACATGTCAAGAAGACTGCCAGCCGGCCTGACTAGTCAGGAGAAAAGGAAGTAATCCCTTTTGTGAAGGCGGCAATAAGGAAGAAACGCCTGAATGACACTCAGCTGATCATGCTAAACAGATGTTTATTAAAGAAGCTCTAAAAACAATATTTCCATATCAGAAACCATGATTAAAACAGCAGCCAGAGCGCGATCAAGCATAACCCCTGGAAATACTATTCAAAGCAAACAAGCGTATTTTAACTATCGGCCATAACAGAGTTCTCCTTATCACTCATTCTCTATTATTAGTGTAAGAAATTCTGCAGAAATCAAAAATCAGCCCCGGCTGTATTTTTATACGGCTCAAGACTGATTTTGCTAGTAAAGTAAAGCTCATAATTTGGACAGCTGAACTGGATTAGCAGTTAGCAGTCCTTCCCTTTAGACAGATGCAGGGGAGGAGGGATCAGCCAGCCTTTTTCTTTATTCAGACGCAGAACCTTGGCGCCAAGCTGTGCTTTTTGAGTGTGGAACTGTCCATACATCATGGCTACATCTTCACGGATCGACATACCTATAACCTGGCTGCAGGCAACAAGCCCTGCTGCAATGTCAGCTGAGAGTGTTCCCGCTATCTCCATGTCAGAAACCCTTGCGCCAACCGGGATATCATCCAGGCACGCATCCGGCCGTTCAGGCAGTGCCGGCGGAAGACCGATACCATTTTCTTTTAGCAGCTCTTCCACCTGCCTGCGATTTTCTATACCGAGTTCAATCGCTTCTGCAAGGAGTTTTTTTAAATCATCGTCACCTGCATGGTTCATCATGGTCTGATAGCCTGCAATCATCGCATTTCCCGCAAGCTGGGAGGACCAGATACTAAATACTTCGCCATAATGCAGCGGTTCTTCCTTCGGGTTGCCGCTTAAAATTCCCATCATAAACCTCCTTAAGTTATCTCTCATCAGAGTGCCGCCTTTCTGTTAAGCACAAGGGTAGTATTGCCAATCTGCCTGGAATCCATTTCATCTTTTTTGAAAAGCACAAAAAAACTTGAGGCTGAATCACCTCAAGCTTGATATTAAATTTCTTCGCTCACTCCGGATTTAACGGAGTTTCTGCCCATGATTGGCAGGAGGATGAGAATGCCGACCGCCAGGAGTACAGCGGAAGCTTCATAAATCAGGACGATGGAAAGCTTGCTGAGCAGCCAGCCGGACAGCGACATGGTTATGACGGTTGCTCCCATAAAGAGGGGATTCAGGATGCCATTGACCCTGCCGATAAAGTTTTCTTCTGTATTTTGAAGAATCATCGTATTAATGCCGATATGGATGCACGGCATAAACAGACCGGAGAAAAATTGTGCAGCAAGTGTGAGCCAGAAAGCAGTGGACAGGCCCATTCCTATAAAGCCGAGTGCACTGGCTGCCATTCCAAGCGCAAGAAGCAGCTGGGGCTGTGCCTTCTTGGAAAGAGCTATGGTAATGCCTCCTCCAAGTATCATGCCGGCCCCAAATGCAGTCATCAGCCATTGCAGCTCCTCTTTTGGCAGGCCAAGCCTGTCAGTTATGAGAAAGACGCCGAGCGGCTGGGTAAGGCCGATAGCAAGGCCGGCAGCCGCAAAGCAGCCTCCGAGCAAGGTGAGCGGCTTGCTGCTCCAGACATAGCGGAAGCCATCCTTCATTTCCTGGAACAGTGATTTTCTTTCAGATGTTTCATCCAATTCCGTGTCAGCTGGCAGCATAAGCAGAATGAGGGCAGAAAGGATAAAAGCTATACCCATAACAGCAATGGCTGTCATGATTCCGAAACGCTGGTAGACAAAGGTTCCGATAATCGGCCCAAGGATCATGAAAAGCGCAAATACAGTCTGGTAAATGGACATCCCCATCTGAACCAGTTCTGCCGGTACATGCAGTTTGAAAAGCTTCATGCCGGCAGGCTGGGAAAACTGGGATAAGATTGAAGAAACAAGCGTCGCGAAGAATATCACTTTCCAGCTGCCGAAGAGCAGGGTCAGCAGCACCGCAAATATGGACAAAGCACTTAATAAGTCGCACCATACCATGGTCCTTTTCGGCCTCCACCTGTCTGCAAATGTCCCTCCGATAAAAGAAAACAGGAAGATCGGCGCAAATTCGGCGACTGATATGAGAGACACGGCTACCGGGTTTTCATTTGTTTTTTCAATTACATAAAGAAGGATCGAGTAATTACGGACCCAGATCCCGATTTGCAGGAAAAAGACGGAAAGCAGGATGGTTCTGATGACGCGATTTTGAAACAGCGCCCCCAATCCCGCTTTTTCTGCAAGCGTAATTTCTGTCATAAAAAAACCTCCTGGATTTTTCTGGGCAGGAGGCTCCTTTGGTGTATAGCAGAGCAGAGGTATTCTGCTTGCTGCAACAAAAGGGATGCACTAATCCTATCCAGAAAAAAATCGTATAAATGAATTACGAACATTTTCCAAAAAGAATTAGTTGTTCATCGCCCTTTTGTCACCCTTCCGGTAAATTAATATACATATATTACCGGAATCCACAGGGGAAGGCAAGGGGAGGAATTGAAGAATAAATCGACATATTCAGCGGATGATATTGATTTGAATTTGATTACAGAAAGTTTAAAATAATCATGAAGGTTTGAAAAGAGATTTAACCCAACTCTAGTATTGAACGGGAAAGGGGACTGTCATGAAGGAAGAAAAACTTCAATTGGCAAATGGTATAAGTTTGAATGTGGCTTATAGGCTTTCTGAAAAACCAGTCATTCTGTTCCTGCATTTCAGCGGAGGAACATGGCAGGCATGGCATGGAATCTTACCGCATTTTTCTGCAGAATATAGTGTGATTGCACCGGATATCAGGGGACATGGTAAATCGGAAAAACCTGAAAACGGCTATCATATTGATGAGATGGCAGAAGATATCATCCTGCTCTTAAATGAATGGGGCATTGATTGCTGCCATATCATTGGAAGCTCTATGGGGGCTGAAGTGGGGCTCAGCATCGCAGCCTCCCATCCAGAAATGGTCCAGTCGCTTGTTTGTGAAGGCGGTTTATATGATCGCTGGGGTGAATACAGCTTGCTGGAAGGAACAAAAGAAGAGGCAGACATAGAAAGAACAGAGCTCCTGGCAAGCATTCTTAATGAAGAAGAACGTGTTTACTCTTCAGCCGAAGAGTATCTTACCTCAATGGAAAAAGAATTCAAGGAAGCTGAAATCTGGAGCAGACATGCAGAAGCATTCATAAGAAGCACGATGGAACAAAAAGTAAACGGACACTTCGCGAATCGCTTTAAAAAGAATGTCCTTGCCGGCTTTATCTCGTCATGCTGGGATATCAGGCTGGAAGACTATTATAGTAAAATCAGCTGTCCTGTTCTTTTGCTGCCAAGCCAGGAGGAGTCTGAAAACAGACTGGCGGAAAAAAGCATCCAGCATTTTTCTTCCCTTATCCAGGAACATTACATGACCTATATCCCCAACTCACTGCATGCGTATGTTTGGCTGCAGTTTCCCTGCCAGGCTGCTGACGCCGTCAAAACTTTTTATAAAAGCAAAAAATCAGGGAGGCTATCTGTTTAATGGAATTGCCTCAAGCGTTTAAAAGAACCATCATAAATGTACATAAAGAGAATGGCATACAATGGCTTTCTTCCTTTGATGATTTAATAGAAGAATGCGAGCGGCGGTGGAAGCTTAGAATAGGGGAGCACTATAAGCTTTCTTATAATTTTGCTGCGCCCGTTTTTATGGCAGATGGAACAGAGGCTGTTCTTAAACTGTCTGTACCAGGAGGGGAATCAAAAGGAGAGGCCTATGCACTGGAGCAGCTTAAAGGTCCGGGTGTCGTGGAAGTATATGAAGCTGATGTGGAAAAAGGCATTCTCCTCCTTGAAAAGGTGTCCCCAGGTTCAACACTTGCTGGAGTGGAAGATGATGAAGAAGCTGCAGGGATTGCCGCAAATCTGATGAAAAACCTTTGGGTTCCTGCAAAGGATTCATCAGATTTGCCTGGGATGGAGGAGCGGCATCAAAGTCTTCAGCGGATTCTCCGTGAAAAACCGGAAGGGCTGGGACCAATAACAGCTTCAATGCTGAATGAAGCAAACAGCATATTTGCTGAGAACATAAGGAATACAGCAGACAATTTCCTTCTCCATGGAGATTTGCATCACTATAATATCCTGGATGGCGGGAAAAATGGCTGGATCATCATCGATCCAAAAGGGCTGATCGGGGAAAAGGAATATGATGTTATACAGTACCTTCTCAACCGGCTGCCTGAAACAGATGCTGAATCTATCATCTCAAAAAGGATTAACCTATTCGCTGAGAAAGCCGGCCTGGAAAGGGATAAGCTGATCAGCTGGGGATATGCCCATTCGATCCTCTCTGCTTCATGGAGCTGGGAAGAAAGTGGCCGATGCGAACCTTCCTTTTTTAACAGTATTTGGGCATTTAAAGAGATGCTCAGCAAAAGCAGGAATGCCTGAAAGGAATTAACTTTCCAATGCAGTTTAAAAGATGACCCTTGTAAGCAGAAATGCTACAATAGTAAAGGAAAAATATCTTAAATAGAGAGGTCTCAGGGGAAGCTATGCATAGAAATGAAGATTTACATGAATACTTAGTAGATAAAACATGGCAGCTAACAGAAGACTGGTATGCTTCTTTGGACAAAAGTGATCCAAAAGGGGTATACAGCTCGACCAATCCAAATGTTATTCGTACGATCAAGCAGCAAAATCATGATTTCCACGAGCATTTTTGCAAAATTTTTATCATGGATGAAAATCGGTTTTTCAGTGAATTTGAGCAGTGGATCCTTACTATAGCCCAGGATGAAGAGCACTTGAGAACTCCAGTCCACTTCATTTTAAGAGAGTTTTTTAATACGCAGGAACAGTATCTTGACCTGGTTGGAAAATTCACCAGGGAAAATGAAGGCAAGTATGCTCAGGAGCAGATCAACACCTGGAACAGATTGATCATCAAGGCATTCAGCAAGGTGATGACCTGGTTCACGCAGGAAAACCATAAATTCTCTGAAGCCAGACTGAAGGCCAGCCAGGAAATGATCAATGAACTCAGCTCGCCGGTCATTGCCCTTAATAACAATGCAGCATTGCTGCCGCTTGTGGGAGACATCGATACGGCAAGGGCCAAGTTCATCCTGGAGCACACGCTGCTCGAATGCAACGAGAAAAAGGTTAACCATCTGTTCATTGACTTGTCGGGAGTGGTCATGATTGACACTATGGTTGCCCACCAGATTTTTCAGCTGATAGAGACGCTTACACTGATTGGTGTGAAGAGCACTTTATCTGGCATCCGGCCAGAAATTGCCCAAACCGCGGTGCAGCTGGGAATCTCATTTGATAGGATCAGTGTTACTTCCACCTTGGAGAGAGCCATCAATTCACTTAAATAAATTCACCATCTGGAAGCTGTCAGTATGCAGCTTCCTTTTCTGTAAATTCAAAGGAATCCGCAGGATATATATTTTTCAAAAGGCGTTTAATCAGCCGGAAAAACGGTTAAATGTATATTGGAAAAAAGCATAATTAGTTATCGAAAAGCTAGGAAATTTGGAATGGTGCCGGTATAATAATATAAAAAAATAAAAAAGATTCTTTGTATATTCATGTTGGGGGAGCTTATGACAAGAGAACTTGCACATATAGGGGAAAGAATTAACCAGGAAAAAATGCAGATTGCCAAACAGGTCCAAACAGAGCGATTTGCTGATCTGACTGATATAGAAAGAGAAGAAATCAGCAAATATGAAACAGAGATTTTGAATTTAAGAGCTGCTTTTATCAGCATGTTTGGGGACAGTCTTATCAAATCTTCCAAAGGGGAAGAATTATCGGGAGTTTTTGAAAACTGGGGAGCCGAAACAGGAAAGAACCTGTGTGTTCAAGGCGTGTCGCTGGATGAGGCCCTCATGGATACGGCCTTATACAGGAAATACATATGGAAAGTAATCAAAAAGGAAGTTCTCAAAAATGAACTGGCAGCAGACACCGTTTTTGAAATAATAGAAACAATTGATCCATTGCTGGATACGGCGGTCCATGCCTTCAGCCTGGCCTATGTGAAATCATATACAGAAACATTGAATAATTCTAAAAAGGCATTCCTTGAGCTTTCTGTACCGGTTGTGCCAATTACAGACTCTGTGGCGATCCTGCCGCTGATTGGGGATATTGATACTGACAGGGCGCAGCTTTTAATGGAAGAAACACTTGAAAAATCAAGGGAATTGGGCATTACGCATTTGATTCTGGATGTATCAGGTGTGATGATCGTAGATACGATGGTCGCTAATGAGCTGTTTAAAGTCACTGATGCGCTAAAGCTTCTTGGCATTAAGGTGATATTTACCGGTATACGTCCTGAGATAGCTCAGACCATGGTTAATCTGGGTCTTGAGGTTGACGGGCTTGTCTTCCTTGGCAGCCTGAAAAAGGCACTGACGCGTCTGAATAAACAAAATGTTCTATAAAACGTGAAAAGCACTGCCCAGCTGGCAGTGCTTTTCTTATTTTGCGCGCCTCCGATGCTAAGATGATGCGGTGCCGATTCCTGCTTCCCTCGGGCGGCTCGCTTTATACCATTCAAGGCAGAAAAAAATAATGATGAACAGGTCTATCAAATCTCCGCCATAATACATGAGGACTGCGCCGCTCTGAGCCTGATCAATTGATACACCTGCCGGCGGATGGGCGTATAAATATTTTGATAATATGCCATGGCCGGCCAGGGCTGTAATCAGGATGGCTGCCCTCGGCATAAAACTCCTTCTATGAGGAGAAGACTCAATTGAGATAAACGAAGCCGTAAACAGATATCCTGCCAGAAAAACATGCAAATGGACCAGCAGGTAAAGCAGAGGCTGTTCATGCATCCTTGTAAACAAATCGGTTGTATATAGAAGCCAAAGGCCTCCAATATTTAAGATTGCTGTTGTTGCCGGATGGGAGACGAACCCAAAAAAGCGCGATCTTAATATTCTGGCACCCTTTCTAGCATATCCGGCAGGCAGCATCCTCAAAAATAAAGTGACAGGTGCGGAAAACACCATCAAAAGGGGGCCGAGCATCCCGAGGAGCAGGTGGCCCATCATATGCATTGGAAAATGATTCTGGGACCAGTAAGCTATTGGACCTGCCGCCGCTATACAGCAAAGGATTCCGGCAGCCCAGAGAGCTGTCCTGTATAAAGGCCAATCACGTTTCCTAAAAAATTGGACTGCAAGGTACATGAGAAGCAGACATACAAAAAACACAATAAGGGCACCTTGGGAAGCGATTAACTCAGCACCAACCACTGCTTCGTGGTGCTGATGGCTATTGCCGTGCATCTGGAGCAGCACCTGCCTTTCGCAGCTGTTTGTTCGTCTTCAGGAAAAGCATAGTTCCCAAAAGAATGAAAAAGAGCGCTATTGCATTCCAAACCAGGTCATAAGGCAATATTTCAACCTCATAGCGGATTTGGTGGATCCTCATCACCTTATGCTGGATAGTCCCGTCATAAAAATTAAAGCCGCCTGAACCCAGCATGACGCCGCTCATCCATCTCTTCCGCCACCAGGCCGCCCTCCGGCGAAGGTCTGCAAGCATAAATAAAGCTGCAACCGTAGCAAACCAGCTGAAAGCATGAAAAAATCCGTCAGAAACCAGTCCTGCGGCTGTGGTGGAAAGGTCATAAAAATGGTGCCAGTGCAAAAGCTGGTGAAAAACAGCTTCATCCAAAAAAGCTGCCAGACCAACGCCAAACAAAGCACCGGAACCCAAGTTCCTTCCGGAAAACTTGGCCTGATTTTTGGAAAGGGTTTTGTCCATTCTTGCCATCAGCCAACCTCCTATCCTTTAAAAAGTCCTTTTCTCACCAATCTACCCATAATAAAGAATATTTAAGCAGTGGAATAATTTACCTTTAATCTTGTATTGAAAGAACATTCGTTCTATAATGGTGTTGTAATTAAAAATAGCGGAGGGTATATATGAGGCCGGAACTTTCCAGTAAAATAAGCTATAAAGAATTCAGTGAATATTATTGGCTGAAAACAGAGCTTCAGGCTTTCTGCAGGGAAGAAGGGATGAGTACGTCAGGCGGAAAAGCGGAGCTGTCGAAAAGGATTGAGATCTATCTGACTACAGGGGAGAAGAAAGGCCCAATGATAAAAAGAAGGCCAAAGCCCCGTGCAGCCAAAGCCCCATTAAGCCTTGATACTGTCATTTCTGAAAATCATACTTGCTCACAGGAAGTCCGTGCTTTTTTCAAGAGTGCCATAGGTTCACAATTTCATTTTTCTACTTACATACAAGATTATTTTAAGCATAATTCCGGAAAGACCTATAGGGATGCTGTATCAGCGTGGCGCGAGGAAGAAAGCCGGAAAAAGGATCCTTCCTATCAGCGCGAGATTGGCCGGCAATTCGAATATAACCGGTTTATCCGTGATTATTATGCAGATCCAAAAAACCAGGGGAAAAGCAGAGCTGAGGCTATTGCAGCGTGGATGCATATTAAAAGCATGCCAGGAAGCAATGAATATAAGTCCCCGAAATAGATTCCTCCATATTTCCGGGCCTGCCGGCAGGGGAGGCTAGCTTTTTTTGTCCTCTTCAAGCAGCTCGATGATTCTGTCCAGTTTCTGCTCCATTTTGGATTCAGGTTTTCCTATAACCATCCAGCGGACCAGGAAATAGACAGCAAAAACCATTCCAGCCATTATCGCAAACATAAGAATCTGGAATATAAGATCTCCACTGTTAAACATTCTTTCCACAACCTTTCTTTTTTCCAGTATAACATTTAATTTGTATTTATATGGGAAAAATTCACTTTTTTGATGCTAACAGTGATATTGGTTGGAGTAGGTAATTTGAAAAGGGGGGATTTTATCCATGATAAATGTATATACAGTTCCTGGGATACGTGATTTGGTGCTGCAAAGAAAAGAGGCTGCGATCAATGAAGAGTTTGAACATTTCTGCACAGATGAAGCTGGCAGGCTGCTGTCTGTCCTGGCTGCCCAGGTGGGCCAAGGAAGAATTCTGGAAATCGGGACAGGGCTAGGTGTGGGGAGTGCCTGGATCCTTTCGGACATATCACCTGGAGCTGAATTGGTATCGATAGATAGCTCGTTTGAGAGGATAGAAAAGGTGAGAGGCGGCATTCAACACAAACAGGCAACTTTTCTTCATGGCGACTGGAAGGAGGCAGCGGGGCATGGACCCTTCCAATTGATTTTCGCAGATGCTGCTGCAGCTAAACAAAAAGAAGGGGAAGATCTGATAAAAATGCTGGATCAAAATGGGGTGCTGTTCATGGATGATTTCACGCCTGAAGAGCATTTTCCTGAGGAATGGAAAGGTAAACCTGATACAGTGAGGGAATTCTGGTTTCATCATCCTTTAATGGCTTGTGCTGAAATTTTACTAACACCTAGATCAGCGGCGATTATTGCGGTGAAAAAAAGATAGATTCACTAGAGGTATACGATCTTGCCGTGTTGTTCTAGTGGAGCATATGGTCAATTTAAGTATACCATGTAAATTCTTCAATAATCAGTCTATAATTTTTCTGCTTGACTGATAGGATGATAATAGCCGCTGCTGAAGGGGGAGTTTTTTTGATTGATTACCGGATAATGCCTGCCGCGGAATACGGCAAAAGAGTTGCTGATGTGGTTAGTATGCTTGAACATTCAAGGTCTGTAACACTTACTGAAATTCGGGGGCTGGATCAATCCCGGCTCGATTTTTTGATTGACGAGGCCTCTAATTCAATTGGTGCCCTGCTGATGCATATGGCTGCAATCGAATTTGTACACACCATTATAACATTTGAGCAAAGAGACTTAAATGAGGATGAAAGAGCAAAATGGGGAACTGCGCTGGAACTGGGGAACCTGGCCAGAGAAAAGTACAGAGGCAAGGATCTGGCATTTTATATGGCTGAACTCGCTGCAGTCCGGAGAAACACATTGGAAAAACTGAAGAACGCGGATGAAGACTGGCTCCTTAAGGATCATCACTGGGAAAATGGGCTGGCATACAATCATTATTGGATGTGGTTTCACGTGATAGAGGATGAAATCAGCCATAGAGGACAGATTAAGCTGTTAAAAAGACTCTTGGACAGACAAATATGAAAAAGGGCGGATCTAAGTGTCCGCCCCTCTTTATAAGACCTTGATTGTTATCGGATAAATATATGGCTGATCAGGCTCACTGATCAATTCCCATTCTGTCACCTTAAGGAGCGGCAGCATTGTTCCATTATATTCAGCCATCTCTATTGTACCTTTTGCTTTCACCCAGCTGTCAGCTTCCAGCCCTGAAGCTTCTTGAAATTGTGATAAAAAGCCGACGATGCTTGCATCTGCCACACAATGGGAAACAAGGAAACGGGAGATGACAAGCTGGTCCTCGTTAAAGCCTTCTTCCTTATAGACAAATCCCTTCAGCTCTATTTCCTTCCCCTGATAGCTGTCCAGATCTTCATGCATGCTTTCATAATAGGCGGCATATACATCGTCGTTCAAAAGAATGCTATTGCTTTTTGCCAGTCTTTTTTTGTATGCGGTGTATTCGTCATTTGTCATAACAGGCTGATTTTCCAGATTTGGATCAGGTTCATTTTCGTCTATAGTGTCACCCTGTTTAGCCTCAGTCAGGTCCTCTGCTGCTGCTTCACTCTGGTCAGTCTGATTCTCCTCTGTTGCCGCTTTATTCTGGTCAGCCTTCTGCTTTCCATGCGACAAAATGGCCATTCCCCCTTTTTTATCCGCGATCGACGCGTCGAGCACCTTGGGCGGGAGGAGGAAGCCCGTAATCAAGGGGAAGATGATGATCGTATAGGATAGCAGCTTTTTTACTGTAAAAGGAGAGGTGCCATGATCATGATGATGGCCGCAATCATGGTCTCCGCCATCATGATGGCAGCATCCCATTTCGTCATGGTGATGATGCATTTTTTCCTTTTGTCCCCATATTCTTGTAATTTGAATAAAAAACAGGACCAGAAAAATAACAGATGCAATTTGGCTGAGGCTCTCATATTTGGGATTGATATATTTGCTGATTTCTCCTGTATAATGCAGCTTGAAAATCAAAGCTGAAAAGATAAGCAGTATCAATGCCCTCAAGCCCTGCTGATAGTGTATGACCATTTATTCTCCCTCCCTTACCATAAGCCCTGTACAACGAGCAAAATGATGAAAACTGCTGCTGCGACAATCAGCAGGACGGATAAGACGAATCTTTTCCGGAAGACGCTCAGCATCATCAGCGTATTTTTCAAATCAATCATAGGACCGAAAATCAGGAAGCCCAAAACAGAGGCAGAAGGGAAGATGCTGCCGAATGACGCCCCGATGAATGCATCGGCCTCCGAGCATAATGATAGAATATAAGCAAGGCCCATCATCACCAGCAGTGATGTGACAGGGCCGCTCCCTGCCTCGAGCAGTGTCCTTGCAGGCAAGTATACCTGTACGAATGAAGCCAGGAAAGCCCCCAGTATTAAATATTTTGCCATATCAAAAAACTCATCAATAGAATGTGTCAGCATCGACCAAAGCCTGTCCATGAAGGGGGCTTTGCTCATTGATTGAGCGGACACTGTATGAAGGCCTTTTTTAAATTGATTGCCTTTGAAGAAGAGGCTGACAGCAAAAGCGGATGCCAGTGCAATGACAAAACCCAGCCCCATCCTAAGACCGGCCATCGTCGCATCATTGCCAAATGCCATATATGTAGAAGCAATAACGATCGGGTTAATAAGCGGTCCAGTAAGCATAAAGCCGATTCCCGCATAAATCGGCACCCCTTTGCCTACGAACCTTCGAATAATCGGGACTATACCGCATTCACATGCTGGAAAAAGGGCTCCCGCCGTACAGCTCATCAATATCGCCATATATTTGTTCTTAGGTATCCATTTTTTAATATGGTCCTCAGTCACAAAAATCTGTATAAACCCGGCTATAAGAACGCCGATCAATACAAATGGAAGCGCCTCTATCAAAATACTGATAAAAATCGTATTCAAATTGAGCAATGATGAGGGAAGCTCCACTGCTTCTTGAAAACTGACAATCAAAAAGATAAACAGGCCTGCTGTAACAGCGATAATCAGACCTGTCAGATCGCCCATATTGCTTTTCATTATTCGATTCATATAAACCTCCTAAATAACAGCACCCGCGGGTATCGGAATTTGAAGTAAACGTAATTATTACGCTTTACATTCTAAGCTAACTATATGTGTTTGTCCATGGGAATATACCTGTCCAATTTATAGCAGTTAAGGAGGCGGGAATACCTGTTTATACAGGAGAAGAAATGCGCCGATCGTCCCGGAATGATCCTGATTAGTGAATAGAACCAGAGCAGATGCAGGCACAAAGAATTTTGGTGAACCTTATCAGGAGTGGGGATTGCATAGGTTTATAAGTTGTGGTTTAATTAATAAATCGTAACTGTTACGTTTTATTTGGCGCTGAAGCTGCCAATAAAACTGAAAAGTTGCTTATAAACACAAAAAGCTGAGAAAGAATTTTACATAAATCACATCAGCCAAGCGCTTTTTTCAAGGAGGATTCAAAAAATGAAAGAATGGGTCATTGTCGGCGGGGGGATTCAGGGTGTTACTCTTGCTGCTTTCTTGCTGAGAAAGAAAGAAGTATCGTTAGAAGGGCTGTCAATTATTGATCCGCATCATGAACCGCTATTCAATTGGAACCACTGCACCTCTGCCATTTCAATGCCTTACCTGAGATCGCCTTCAGTGCATCATATTGATGATGGGCCTTTCAGCCTGCAGAAATTTGCCGGTGATACAAAACAAAAGGGAGCATATTACGGCAGGTATAAGAGGCCTTCATTGAAATTATTCAATGAGCATTGCCAGCATGTTATCCAGGATACAGATATGAAGGATTCTTGGGTGCAGGGCAGGGTGAAAGAAGCAATGGGGACAGAGGGAGGCTGGCGTGTTGCCCTTCAGGATGGACGAACATTAGAGACGAAAAATCTAGCCATTGCAATCGGGATTGGAGAACAGCCCTTACTTCCTGAATGGGCCATCAGTCTAAGAGAAGAGGGCTGTCCTTCCATTTATCATATTTTCGAAAAAGGCATGCCGGCCCTTGAACATCTCCAGGTTCCTATAACGGTCCTTGGCGGGGGGATATCAGCGGTACATTTGGCCATAAGCTTAAGCACACAATATCCCGGCCAGGCAGCATTGCTTAAGCGTCACCCTTTCCGGGTGCATGATTTTGACAGTGATCCAGGGTGGCTCGGACCCAAAAAACAATATGGCTTCCGCAAGCTTGAATCCTGGAAGGAAAAGCGCCGGCAGATTATAAAAGCAAGGAATAAGGGATCCCTTCCATTTGATCTTCTGGCAAAAATCAAGCAGCTGGCTAGAGAGGATAAGCTTCACCTTATTGATGGCCATGTTGAGCGGGCAGGGTGGAGCGGAGAGGGCATTTCTATGTTCAATGAAGAAGGGGAGCTCATCCATCAGACTGGGACTGTTGTTTTGGCTACAGGCTTTCAGCCCGGCCTTCCGGGAAGAGAATGGCTTGCCCCTTTTATTGAAAATCATAGCCTGCCTTGTGCAAAGTGCGGTTATCCGATCGTTGGCCATTCGCTCCAATGGTCTCGTGGACTTTATGTTACAGGAGCACTGGCCGAGCTGGAGATAGGGCCGATTGCCCGAAATATCTCAGGGGCACGCCAGGCAGCAGAAAGAATTACAAGCAGCTTATGATCATGTTTAAATCGTAATAAATACGTTTAAGGAGAGAAATTTTTATGACTACAAAGAAAATACCTGTTACTGTTTTGAGCGGCTATCTTGGCTCAGGAAAAACAACTTTGCTCAATCACATTCTGGCAAATCGCAAGGGCTTGAAGGTGGCTGTAATTGTCAATGATATGAGCGAGGTCAATATTGATGCAGCAATGGTGAAGCAGGGCGGCTTCTCAAGGACAGATGAAAAGCTGGTTGAAATGCAGAATGGCTGTATATGCTGCACGCTGCGCGAGGATTTAATGATAGAGGTTGAGAAGCTTGCGGCCCAAGGCGGTATTGATTATATCGTGATTGAATCAACAGGGATCAGCGAACCGGTTCCTGTTGCTCAGACCTTTTCATATGCTGACGAAGATTTAGGAATTAATCTGTCCTCCATCTGCAGGCTGGATACTATGGTGACAGTTGTGGATGCTTACCGTTTTTGGCAGGACTTTTCTTCAGGAGAAAGCCTTCTGGACAGGCAGGAGGCGGCAGGGGATTCAGATGAGCGCGAAGTGGCGGACCTGCTGATCGATCAGATTGAATTTGCCAATGTGATATTACTGAACAAAATTGACTTAACAGAAAGGAAGGCTGCTGAAGAGCTTACAGCCGTCCTCCGCAAGCTCAACCCGGGAGCAGATATTATTGAAACAATACAGGGGGCAGTGCCGCTGGACCGAGTGCTGAATACAAAGCTTTTTGACTTGGAACAAGCTGGACAAAATGCAGGATGGATAAAAGAGCTTAATCAAGAGCATATACCGGAAAGCGAGGAATACGGAATTTCTTCTTTTGTCTATAGAAGAAGAAGGCCGTTTCATCCTGACCGGTTTATGCAATGGCTTGAACAATGGCCTGTCGAGGTGGTCAGATCAAAAGGCTTCATTTGGGTTGCAGGCAGGGAAGATACTGCCGGCCTTCTTTCTCAGGCTGGACCTTCGCTTATCCTGCAAGGGGCGGGTGCATGGATCGCATCGCTTCCCGAGGCCGAACGGGAACAAATTCTGTCAGAAGATCCCGGACTTAAGGAAAGCTGGGATGAAATAACAGGGGACCGGCAGACAGAGCTGGTCATGATCGGCATAAAAATGGATCGCCGTGCCATTGAGGATTCGCTTGATGTTTGTCTGATTAGTGAAGAGGAAGCTGAGGCGGACTGGAAGACTTTTGATGACCCTTTGCCTGTTTTCTAAAATCGTAAGATGCCGCACTAAAATGTCGCGGCCCTTTTTTTTCAAAAGAGGAAGGATAAAGTTCATTTAAAAAAGAAGAATACAAGATTAACGGCTCTTTCCCTTCATAAATAATGAAGAAAAGGGGATGTTTTGATGAGAAAAGCATTATTGTCAGGAATAGTACTGGCAGGTCTTGCGGCGGCTGGTTCTTATGCGGCGGAAAACTGGAATCTTTCATGGATGCTGAGCGGGACTGTATCTATAGCTTCCATTTTAATTAGCGAGTTATTGTTTGGTGTTTTCATCAGCGGGGAACAAAACAGGGCAAATTTACACACAGAAAGCAAGAATGATAGAAAGAAGCGGCAAAAAATAGGGGGCGGTGTCCTGCTGTTCGGCCTCCCGAATATGATAGCAGTATTGGTATATTATCTTGTGTCAGGCGGAGGATAAATCTATGGAAGAACTTGAATTTGCAATGTACCTTAGGGGATCGGGAGAGCTCAAGAAGTCAAATCTTATCCTCAAGAAGCTTGCTGACAGAAATCCCGGTGATGCGCTGATCAGCTATCAAACTGCCTGGAGCTTTGATTTGCTGGGGGAGGAAGCGGAGGCTGCTCCCTATTATGAAAGAGCCATCAGCCTTGGGCTTCCAGATAAAGAGCTGGAGGGGGCACTGCTCGGATTGGGGAGCACTTACCGCACATTAGGAGAATATCAGAAGGCAAGATGTACGCTGGAGAAGGGGATGGAAAGATTCCCTGATAACCGTGCAATGATCGTTTTTTATTCTATGGTGTTATACAATTTAGGAAACCATGGAGAAGCAATGGGCATCCTGCTGGAAAGCCTGGCGGAAACATCTTCAGACGAAGGCATTCAGCAGTATAGGAAGGCGATTTTCTTTTATGCAGATAAGTTGGATACAGTCTGGAAATAAGGGCCTATAACAGGTCCTTTTTTCTTTGATGAAAATTGAAACTTACTGTTCTTTTTTTCGTCAAATCTATTATAAAAGCAAGAAGGCAATGAAAAAGCAGCAGAAGTGTTTGTAATCGAGCTGTCTGAAACAGAACAAGGAATACATAAGATCATCTTTTAAAAAGAAGCGAAGGGGACATCAAGCATAGGGAAAGTATTGTGCCATATCCCTTTTCAGCGCAGCATGAACAGTCAGATTTGAGAGGAAAGGTTTTATTATGAGAAGAAAACTAGGAGCGAGCGCAGGTTTATTTATCCTGGGATCACAGCTTTATATACTATTTTTATGGATGGCAGACTGGGAAAGGCTGACGACTGTGTCCGGTTTAATGCTATGGGGGGCAGCTATCGTTCTGGGCCTCCTGGTATCACTCATTTACCACCAGCTCAGGGAGCCTGAAAAATATATAATGATAAGCAAAAACATATTATTCAGCAGTACGATTATGACCATTCTGCTGGCTGTTATGGCATTGGTCATTGAGCTCATTTCAAGCTCTATGCCTTAATGGATTGGGGGAATAGTAAAATGCCGGAGATCAATCATAGAATATTGATCAGAAAAGACAGACATGATATTTATCGGGTTTTGACGACTGCTGAAGGCTGGAACAGCTGGTTTACCGATGGGACTGAACTTAATCTGAACTCGGATGGCACAGGTGATATCCGCCTGAAATGGAATAATTATGGTCCAGAAAAACTGGTGCTTGAGGATGGGGGGAGGATTCTTCATGCAGAGCCGGACAGCCGATTCATCTTTCAATGGGCCCCCGGTGAGAGTCCGACCACGGTGTCGTTTACACTGGAGCCTGCTGAGGAAGGAACGATTGTCAGTGTGCACGAGACGGGATATTCCTCCTCCCGCAAAGACCTTCAGGCATGCGTAAATTGTGCAGCCGGCTGGGGAGAGGCACTCGTCCTCCTCAAGTTTTATGCAGAGCATGCTCTTGTCTGCAAGCAGGATTTGTGTTGAATATTGGAATCATCATCCTTGATCGGGACATCCTAACGGCAGGAGGGATTTTCCATGAGATTAAGGATTTTTTTATGCTTTCTGACTATATTTGCAAGCATGCCCCTTTCCAGCCAGGCTGAAGGAAATATAAAGGCAGTTTTTATTCGGGACGGTAATTTGTGGCTTGCTGAGGGAAAAAAAGAAACACGTTTGACTGAAGGGGGACAGGCTTCAGATCCGAAATGGTCTTATGATGGAAGGTTCATTGCTTATCTGTCTGCAGAGGGTGAACAGCGTTATCTGTATATATATGATTTACAGAAGAACCGCAGCTATCAGCCCTATAAAACAATCGAAACCTATCACTTCGAATGGTCTCCGGATGCCAATACGATTGCTTACACTTCCAGGGGAGTTCTTAATACCACGAAAACAAATAACGGGATACCAAAGGGCTTTGAAAATGTCTCTTTGGGTGTAAGTGATTTTACATGGACGCCGGACGGCAAGGGATTCATTGCCTCATCACAAGCGGAACTGCTGCCTACAGGATGGGGGCCGGTAAGGCTGTTCAAGATAAAGAAGGATGCCGCACTGAACCCTGAAAAAATCAAGCCGTTTTATACGATTAAAACAGACCCTGACAAATTGTTTGCGATTGATGCAAATCATTTCAAATGGAGCACAGATCACAAGTGGATCAGCTTTCTGGGAGTCCCGACCGCATCATGGTCGGCCGACAGCAACACACTCCTGGTATTGTCTGCAGGAGGTACCCGGTTTCAGACTATCGGCAAGATGCTGAACCAGCCTGATTGGTTCAAATGGTCCCCGGAAGAAAACAAAATCGCATATATCTCAGGGGAAGGAAGGTTTTTTGTACAAGATAAAAGGACGTCGGTAGCAGATATTCCAATTTCAGCCGGCCAAAAGGATTATACCCCAGAAGGCTATGTAGATATTGACCTCGCCTGGCTGACAGCAGACGAGGTGATCTCGGCCCGGGCAAAGGAAAATAAAGACTGGAAGGAAGGGCCGGTACCGGAGCTGTATTCAAAGCTATACAACATCAATATCAAATCAGGCATCCAAAAGCAAATCACATTTCCTAAACCTGACCGCATGGATATCAAGCCTCAAGTAACAGGGAGCTATTTAACATGGGTGCGAAAAGAAAGCGGGAGACTGCAGGGAGATGTCTGGATCAAAAAGGGAGCAGCCGGCAAAGCAAAGGTATGGCTTGAAAGAGTGGACGGTGCACCGGCTTTTTACAACAGCAAGCAGAGGTAAGCCCATTCGCTGAGGATGGGCTTATTTGATATGTTCTTTCAGCTAACGAATGAGTGTAAACAAAGCTAGAGTTGAGAAGAACCGATGATATGTACGAATAGCGGCTAAACAGTACTTGAGGTGAGAAAAAAGAAGACSCTYATGCATCGAATAGAGGCYAATCATGCATGAGTTGGAAAAAAAGAAGATCCTCATGCATCGAATAGAGGCCAATCAATGCATGAGTTGGAAAAAAAGAAGACCCTYATGCATCGAATAGAGGCCAATCATGCATGAGTTGGAAAAAAAGAAGAYSCTCATGCATCGAATAGAGGCCAATCAATGCATGCGTCGTAATGTAAGCAGCGGTGACGCCCAGACTGAATTCCCCACTTTGTTTATGAAAAGCCCGCCCAATAACCTTCTAGGTACTCGATTGTTATTGCTATCCTCCCTATCTCTTTCCTTCCAAAAACCAAATTTATTATTCTAATTGTTACAAAATTATGGATAAATGACAACTATCGTTTACATTATGACAATAATCCTTTACTCTTAAATTGACATAGGGAGGGGAAAATTACCATGTTAAAAAATTCCGTTCGGGAAATGAGGGCGAGATTCCGTTTCACACAGCAGGATCTTGCAGATAAGATCGGTGTTTCTCGGCAGACGATCGGGCTGATTGAAAAGGGCGATTATGCCCCGTCCATCACACTCGCCTTAAAGATATCTTCTGTATTTGGAGTCCCGGTCGAACAGATATTTCATTTAGAAGGGGAAGAATGACCATGCTAAAAGCTATTTTTCAATCTCCACTCTTTAATTGCCTGCTGATCCTGGGCCTTGGGATCATAATGATCGGCAATTATTATACTGAAAGTGTTCCTGGATGGATGAATATTGATCCGCTGTACCTCGGCATTCCAATACTCATCCTTGTTGCTTCCATACCTGTCTACAATAAGCTGAACCCTGGCAGCAAGGTGAAACCGCAGATCATCCCGATGGAGCTGAGGGAAGAGGACGAAGGGCAGCAGTGGATCACCTATAAGGCGACCAGGAAGGTGTATATCTTTTTTGCCTCATTCATCCCAGTTGCCATTGCACTGACAGCTTTCTTGAATCATATTCCTTACTTCCCGGTCATGCTTATTGCCGGGATGGGCATTGTGCAATACTTGATTTTTTGGCTGGAGCTGAGAAGACACCGATAAAGGGGGAGCTTACATGGATAAACAGATGCTGATTTCACTTTCCATACTGGCTGTACTGCTCGAGGCTTTTCTGATATTTGTTTTTATCAAATATAAACAGGGAAGAATCGATCATAACCCATTTGGAGCGATGGTGTTAAAAGAAGGGAAGATTCTGTATTACAGCATTTTCCAATGGGGAAAGAGGAGGCCTGCAAATCAGGCAGCTGTTTTTCCATTATTGAAAGGCTCCAATTATTTTTGGCTCTTCCTCGCTCTTTTACATGAACAGATTCTTGAGATGATTGTTTTTCATATCTATCTGAGAAATGAGGAGCCAGCCCTTGCTTACACTATTTCAGCGGTCCATATTTACAGCATCATTTATATGATCGGCGATTATAACTGGCTCCGCAATACACCAATCACCGTCAGCAATAACAGGGTTGAAATGAAAATCGGGGCGAGAAGGGAATTATCCTTCCATATCAGCGAGATTGACAGCATACAGAAAGCAACCCTTCAGTATAACAAAAGCGGGGGGATCATTTACGAAAAGGGTGTCTTTCATGCAACCGCTTTTCCGAGAGTGCTGACCAGGATATTCGGAATGGGTGACGAGCTGAGGCATGAAATAATCTTTAAGCATCCTGTTACGGCAAGAGGTTATTTTGGATTAAAGAAAGAAGTGAAGAAAGCCTTCATATATATCGAGCAATCAGACGAACTTGCTGAACTGCTGAAGATGAAAATGGAGGAGTGTTCAGAAGAGGAGAGGGAGATTCAGGTCCTATCAATAAAAGAGCCGCTTGTTAACTGGAGGATGTATTTCCTGCTTCTAGCCATCAACCTGGCAGGGGCACTGGCATTAGCTCCTTATGCAATGGCCAGAGAAGGATTCCATAAGGAAATGGGGGTGTCTGAAGCAGCTTTTACACTTATTTTTGCAGGCCAGATCGTAATCGAAGCTGGCATTCTAATCCTGCTCGCTCTGCTCATGGCGAGAACGGCAGCTGTTAAACTTCCCATTTTGGAATCTTTCATTATGCGTACAGGAAATTGGAGGAAGCATGGAAAAGATGCAGGAAAGGCTGTCTTTTATGGAGTTCTGACAGGGATTGTGATTTGTATCACAAGCTACTTTATTTCGAAGCCGCTCGGTATAGATAATTCCAGCATAAATGAGCCTGATTGGAAACTGGGTCTTTTAGGCTCTTTCGGAGCGGGTATAACAGAAGAAACCATGTTCCGATTGTTCTTTGTCACTCTGCTTCTCTGGTTAACAGTGAAAATCAAGAAAAAGAAGCCTGGGAAAACTGCCATCTGGATCAGCATATTTAGTGCAGCTCTCTTATTTGGCGCCCTGCATTACGGTGTTGCAGCTTCGGCTTTCGACATGACTCTTGGTCTTGTTCTTGGAATGCTCCTTATAAATGGAATAGGCGGTATCGTGTTCGGAGCGATATTCGTTTATGCGGGGCTGGAATATGCAATGATCGCCCATATCTTTGCTGATATCGTCATACATGTCGTTGCCCCGCGATTTATTTGAGAGGTTAATAGTCTCTGGTGCCTCATTGCTTCATTCTTTGCCGCATTGCAGGCACCTTTTGTCTTCATCATCTTCTCCGTACATGCGGAGCTCTTTTTCTATCCCGCATGAGATGCACCGTTCAAAATATATTTGCGGCAGGACACCGCATTCAGCCAAAGGGACCCACTCATCTTCATACAGGGTCCTTGTCATGCCGTAATCAATGAAAACGAGCTGCTTCTCTTCATTAAAACCATAATTGCTGCTGTCTTTAAGATCAAAAGAGTCGAATTCAGCATCAAGAATCCGCAAAGCTTTTTCATAGCCGGCTTGAATGGATGCCTTGTATCTATCTCTATCAATCTCAAAAGATTGAAGATTGATGAACGGCAGGGGCTCATAGTATTTTTGCACGGCAACAGAAGGATCAGCATAAAAGGTTTCAGCAAACAGGCTGGCCAATCCTTGTGTTTTCATAAATTGAAAAATTTCATTCTCCATTAAAGATTGCTTGTATCCTATTGGATGAAGATGCACTTTGATGGCATAGTCCTTATGCCTGTAAACCTTTCTTGTAGATCCGATTCCGATAAAATTTTCCTCTATGCAATATTTCTGCCAAAGTTCCCCTATATGCCCAGTCATAAAGTTACCTCCATTTGTGACCTCCTGATCTCGACAAAGGAAAACAAGATTTGTCGCAGCCAGGAGAAAATGCATAATTTCCGCGTTACGCCCTGGCAACGCTAATACCATATAATGGATAACAAATTTTTCTCCTAAATTATAGCAGACTATTTCTTTTTAATCAAAAAAACCAGGAATATCTTTCTAATCCTGGGTATATATATTTGAGTCTGTGATATTTTCTGTCCATAGCACGCTGAAACTTTTTGGTCTGTTTATACGTATAATATATGTGAGCTTTTTGTGAACAAGCTGGTTTGAATCGGTTTCCAGTTCATTTTTGCACAGAAACATGATACACTTACACATTATGTTGTGCTTCATTTGCAATGTAAGGGCCAAAGATGTGAAACGGGAAATGGCTTCCCCTGTGCAAGATTTCGATTTTGCAATAGAAAGAGGGTTTTATACTTGAAGAAAACAAACTATATGAATGCGAATATACTAACTAAATTTGCAGGCTTTTATGCATTGGCCGTCCTGATGCTGTGGATTAAGACTTACACAGTGCAGGCCCATGAGTTCAGCCTTGGAATTGACAGCGTCCTGCAGCAGTTCCTGCTTGTGCTGAATCCGCTTGGATCAGCGATGCTGTTCCTCGGAATCGCCTTTTTCTTTAAAGGACGGAAGAAATACTTTGCTTTGATTGGGATCGACTTGCTCATGTCATTCCTCCTGTATGCCAATGTGCTGTTTTACAGGTTTTTCAATGACTTCCTGACACTGCCGACATTGACTCAGACGCAAAACTTCGGCGATGTGAGCGGAAGTGTGACATCCCTGCTGAAGCCGCATGATATCCTATATTTTGCTGATCTGCTGCTCCTGGCTGTATTGCTGGCAAGCCGTTTTGTGAAAATGGATATGGCTGCTGTGCCGCGCAGGAAAGCAGCGGCATTAATGTTCCTGTCATTGGCTATTTCCAGCTTCAATCTTGGACTGGCTGAGTCAGATCGCCCGCAGCTGCTGACGCGCGGATTTGACCGCAACTATATTGTCAAATATCTTGGAATGTACAATTATACAATCTATGATGCTGTTCAAAGTACCAAATCAACTGCACAGAGGGCTTTTGCGGACAGCAATGATGTGACAGAAGTCATCAACTTCACAAAATCAAATCATGCCAAACCCAATGAAAAATATTTCGGGGCCGGTGAAGGAATGAATGTCATTTACCTTCACCTTGAGTCTATCCAGAATTTCCTGATTGATTATAAGCTGCATGGCGAAGAAGTAACGCCATTCCTGAATTCACTCACAAGTGATCAAAATACGATGTACTTCGATAATTTTTACCATCAGACAGCACAGGGGAAGACTGCTGATGCTGAGTTCATGCTTGAAAATTCCCTTTACGGACTGCCTCAGGGCTCCGCTTTTACAACAAAGGGAACGAACACGTATCAGGCTGCACCTGCCATTCTTGGCCAGCATGGCTATACATCCGCTGTTTTCCACGGGAACTCCGGAAGCTTCTGGAACAGGGATGAAATATACAAATCCTTTGGCTTCGATCAATTCTTTGATTCAAGCTATTATGATATGACTGCCCCTCAGGCAGAATACGGCCTGATGGATAAACCGTTCTTTGAGCAGTCGATGGACCACTTACAATCATTGAAGCAGCCTTTCTATACAAAGTTCATTACAGTAACACATCATTATCCTTATAAAATGGATCAGGCTGAAGCTACGATTGCCCCTCATACAACCGGGGATAAATCAGTCGACAATTATTTCCAGACCGCCCGATACGCAGATGAGGCGCTGAAGCAGTTTTTCGAGGATCTGAAGGAAGCAGGCCTATATGATAATTCCATTATTATTATGTACGGAGACCACTATGGAATTTCCGAAAACCATAATAAGGCAATGGAAGAGGTGCTTGGACAGGAAGTCGATGACTTTGTCAGCCAAGGATTGCAGCGTGTGCCACTGTTCATCCGTGTGCCTGGCATGGAAGGCGGAGTCAATCATGAATATGGCGGCCAGATCGACCTGCTGCCGACCGTTCTGCACTTGCTTGGAATAGAAAATAAAGACAATATCCAGTTTGGAACAGACCTTCTGTCAGAGGAACATGATGAAATCGTTCCTTTCCGTAATGGAGATTTTGCAAGCCCTGAGATCACTTCGACAGGCGGTAAGTTCTACGATTCCAAGACAGGTGAACTGCTGGATGAAAACAGGCTTGAAGAAGCGGAAAAATACAAGCTGAATGTAGAGCAGAAGCTTAAACTGTCAGATAAAGTTGTTAACGGTGACCTGCTCCGATTCTATACACCGGAAGGCTTTGAACCGGTGGACCGCTCGAAATATCAATACAAGAATGAAGATACTGTAATTAAAAAAGCAGATGAAGAAAAGTTAGAGGAAGAAGAAACAGACACAGAAAAAATAGTTGAAGATCAAATAGATGATGAAAATTCAAGCAAGGCTGAGTAGCAGGAAAGGCTGTCCTTTAAAAGGGCAGCCTTTTTCATTTTTCCGTCATAGCTGACAGAATAGGGAAACTTTTGTCCGTGATAGACCGTATATAAGAAATGAACCCATTTTGGAGGTGCACTATTTGAACTCATTATTTTTCATTATAGGGCCTATGATGGTTTTCCTGGCAGTTAGCAGCGGGCTCTTTTTAATTCAATTTACATTATTCAGCTGGCTGCCGAAAAAAGGGTTTAAGCTTCTGCTCATATTTACTGCCGGACTTAGTATTTTTATTTGGCTGATTCCATTGGATGCAGGATTCCAAGATTTTTTTAGTGATTGGTAGAAACGGTGAAAGTAGGAGGGTACTGATTGTTCTACATAAAGCTCGTGTTGGTTGTTCTTTTTTTTCTTTGGATATTTGCTTCGGTAAGAAAGGAATACCGCAAGAGCCATGAGGGGGGAAAAGCGGGGTTCTGGAAAGATGCGCTTGCCGGAGGAGCAGGCCTGATGTCTGTCGGCTTGCTTTTAAACTTTGTAAATTTCTTGTTCTTTGATGAAGGTTTGAGGAATTTGTCTTTCTTTTTAGTCCTCGCCGGAATGGTTAACGCCAGCATATATATTTGGAAAAAAAGCAGGAAGCGGAGTTTCATGCTTCTCGGGATGGCGGCAGCAGGCGCGGCTATCTATTACTTGTATTATTTTTAATATTTACTATCATAGTATGTAAAATCCTGGTTTGAAAAGGAGAGTATATGCGATATAAAGACTTAATGGAGATGAAGGATATCACGATTTCATTTCATGAAATCTCCGAGCCGAGAATGGAAGGAGCGATGCTGCGCATTACGGTTCTTATAAGCAAAGATGCCACTGACCTGCTGATCTTTCCGCATCCTGACAGCAAAGCCGTAAAGGCAGATATTGATTTTAAGAATTATGTTACTTATTCTGTCGTTCATGATGATTATACGGTTTGGGATAATGAAGAAGTTTTTGAGGGAGAAGTGTTCAGGATCTATATGAAGTCAAAGCTGCAGGATTTCGTAAAAAAGGAATATGCTTATCAGGAATCAGAAGGAAAAGAGCTGACGCATTATTCTTTTGCATGTTTTGAGCATCACGTTCACGTGTTTTCCTTTCATGAGCCTGTGATAAGAATTATATAAAAACACCCCTGCAAGGATGCTAATGCAGGGGACATTGTCTATTGAACAGTAATTTCCTCGGTGACTTTATAGTCTTCCCCGTCCTGCTGTGTCATCCAGGCTTCAAGCGTGTACATTCCCGGGGCAAGCTTAAGCTGGCTGAGGTTGATATCGTAATTCAGCTCTTCAGCAGGCTTCAATACTTCTTTTCCCTCAGCCTGGAGGAAAAATGCCGCACTTGAGAACAGGAATACTTCTGCTCCGTCCTTATCTTTTACGGAATAGTCGAAACGCTGGGAAGTGGGGAATTTCATTTCAACTTCCTTTTCTGTCTGGTTTTTAATGGTGTACAAATAATTCAATGAGCTTTGTTTGTGAAGTTCAGGTTCTACACTGCCTGCAATAATGCCGCTCCCTCCTCCATTTGTGTTATTTTCTGTTTCTTTACCCGGTTCATTATTTTCTGCGCCCGTGCCGCACCCTGCTAAAACAAGTGTCAGCACCAGGATCCATTTATACATCATGATCACCTTTCTTTGCTGCCAGGATTCCTTTTCCCTTTATATATACTGGCGTAAACAGGATGGAGAAAGTTACATGAAAATGGAGCATAAGCTTTGGTATTTCTTTAATGTTCTGATATCTTTTTCAAAAGGAGGTTTTTATATGAATTTCGATCATGCCCTATTAGGGGAAAAATATTTCAGCCTGGACGCTGCCCAGGTGGATAAAAGTCCGGATGAACTGGTGATTGCCGATCCTGAAGAATCAGGGTTTTATATCATCAGCAGGGAAAGCTATGAAGAAGGTCCCCAGCTTGCAGGCTACAAAATACTTATTTCTGAAGGGGAATAGCCTCAGCGGGTTTTCCGTACATAATAAATAGGAAGTATTTTTCAAAAGGAGTGACGGGTATGACAGCATACACTTCCAGGCAGGATGTGCCTGTTGAAGAAACGTGGAATCTTGAGGATATCTATAGTGATGAAAAGCTGTGGGAGCAGGATTTCGATAAAGTCGGGAAGATGGCTGAAAAGCTTAAAGAGTATGACGGCAACATTAATGATGCACAAGACCTTTACCAATATTTAAAGCTAAGTGAAGAGCTGTCGTACACATTTACTCATGTATATGCTTACAGTATGTTTAAGGCGGATCAGGATACGAGGGATACAGCTGCCCAAGCCCTGCAGGACCGCGTCAAGCAGCTTGGGGTAAAAGTCGGATCGGCCACTTCATTTTTCATGCCATATCTCCTTGGGCTTGATGAAGCGACGCTTAAGGGATATATCGCAGAAGAAGCTGGCCTGAAATATTTCGAGGAAGACTTGCTTGAATCTTTTAGGTATAAAACACATGTTCTGACCAAAGAGCAGGAAGAAATTCTTTCACAGCTTGGCGAGGCTCTTTCATCCCCAAGCAATACGTATGGCATGATCAATAATGCCGATATCAAGTTCGGGATGGTAACCAAAGACGATGGCGGGAAGGTCCGCCTTACGCGGGGCATGTACAGCAAACTGATTGAAGATGAAGACCGCGAAAAGCGGAAGGAAGCTTATAAAGCTTATTACAAGCCATATGTCGAACTGAAAAATACAATTGCATCCACCTTGTCTGCTGCTATCAAGAATAATGTGGCGACATCCAAGCTTCGCCGTTATCCTTCTGCTTTGGAAAAAGGGCTTTTCGGGGATAATGTCCCGAAAGAGGTTTATGAAAACCTGATTCAATCGGCAAAGGATAATATTGCGCCAATGCATGAATACAACAGGCTGAGAAAAGAAAAGCTCAAGCTTGATGAGCTTCATCAGTATGACTTGAGTGTCCCTCTTGTAAGCGGGGTGAAACAGGAAATTCCTTATGAAGAGGCCTATGAGATTATGCTGAAGGCTTTGGCACCGCTTGGCGAAGATTATGTCCAGACATTGAAGGACTTTAAAGATGCGCGATATCTCGATGTCCGCGAAACACCGGGGAAAAGATCAGGCGCTTATAATATGGGTGTCTATGGTGTTCATCCTTATATCCTCCTGAACCACCAGGATGATTTGAACAGCTTATTCACACTTGCGCATGAGTGCGGGCATGGGGTGCACAGCAAGCTGAGCAGCCAGCATCAGCCGCAGATCTCAGCGCGCTACAGCATTTTTGTTGCTGAAGTGGCTTCAACGGTCAATGAAGTGCTCCTGATCAACTATCTGCTCGATAACGAGAAAGATGAAAATGTGCGCAAGCATTTACTCAATCATTTTATCGATAAGTTCAAGGGTACTTTCTTTACACAGGTCATGTTTGCCGAATTTGAGAAGGTCACCCATGAATATGCAGAGCAGGGCAAACCGCTGAATGTCGAAGTGTTCAACGGGATCTATGAAAAGCTCTTCCGTGAATACAATGGCGAAGAACTTGTCTTTGATGAAGAGGTGAAATATGGCTGGTCCCGTATTCCGCATTTTTACCGCCCGTTTTATGTGTACAAATATGCCACCGGATTTGCTTCAGCCATCCATCTTGCCACTAAAATACTTGAAGGCGACAAACAGACGCTTGAGTCTTATATCGAGTTCCTGAAGAGCGGAAGCAGCGATTACCCGCTTGAACTGCTTAAGAAGACGGGAGTGGATCTTACTTCACCAGAGCCTATTGAAAATTCCATGAAAAAGTTTGGCGAGCTTGTGGAGGAATTGGAGAAGACTCTTTAGAGAAGGAAATGCGGATATAAAGGGTTATTCAAGAGGTTCAATTTTAGATCCTACAAATATTCATAACTGCCGGGGAACTTGGGAAAAATACTTCCATCAATAAGATGGAGGTATTTTTTTGGAGAAACAGCGTATTCGATTGACTTCATCAGAAACTGGCGGATTATGGACAAATTTTGTATCAGACAGCATGTTCAGATGTGTTTATCAATATTTTATAGCTTGTGCAGAGGATCGTGAAACGAAAAACATCTTGAGCCATGCCCTCGACTTAGCTGAACAGCATATTAAAGTGATATCGGGAATTTTCAAAGAAGAAGGGCATTCAGTGCCCGCAGGCTTTACTGATGATGATGTCCATCCTGATGCACCCAGGCTGTTTTCTGATGAATTTTTTCTTTATTATACAGAGCAAATGGCTAAAGGGGCACTGGTGACTTATGGCGCCATCCTGCCTTTAACGTACCGGAATGATGTCAGGGAGCATTTTATGTCGTGTATATCATCAACAATGGAATTGATGAATGAAACGAAGGATTTGCTCCTTTCCAAAGGCCTTGAAGTGCGGTCGCCTTATATTCCTCCTCTTGCAAAACCAGAGATAGTAAAAGGGGAGCACTTTCTTGCAGGCTGGCTCGGTAAGCAGAGACCGCTTACCGCAATTGAGATCACACATCTATTCGCCAATATCCAGACCAATTATTTTGGCGGGACCCTTGTAACAGCATTTGCACAATGCGTTAAAGATGAAGAAGTTAAGCAGTATTTTGTGCGGGGAAAAGAAATCACCAAAAAACATACCAGAGTATTCAGCCGGTATCTGCAGGAAAATGATCTGCCTGCGCCGGTCACTTGGGATGCTGAGATAACGGACAGCCAGGAGCCGCCTTTTTCTGATAAATTAATGATGTTCCAGCTGAACATGATGTCCGCTGCAGGAATAGGAAATTACGGTACAGCAATTTCTGCCAGTCCAAGGAGAGATATTGCTGCTGACTATAGCCGCCTTCTGGCTGAAGTGGGTTTATATGCAGAAGACGGGGCACAGATTCTTATTAATCATGAATGGATGGAAAAGCCTCCTCATGCTGCGGATCGGGATAAACTTATTAAATAAGTCTGCTTTAGAGCTGATTTTCGGCTCTTTTTCTTATTTTGAAGGTCATTCTCTCTATTTTGTAGAAATTAGAAGGAAAAGGGGGCTGCGGGATGAAACTGGTCGATGGATTCTATGATTTTAAACAAGCGGCAGAGCTGGCGCCTGCTATTGACAAATATCCAGCATGGCAGGCCTACTATAATAAATACAAAGCTGCGTTTGATCCTCTCTTCAGCAGCCTTTACAACCTGGATGAGAAAAGAATCCAAACTATTGTCGGGCACTTGAATTTTCAGGATCTGCTCTTACAGTCTGAAAAAGGGCGGATACAATTTCCACTCAAAAAAATAGAGGCGATTTTAAAGAAATGCTGTACCTATTTTGACTTTCACGAGGATTTTACTGTCTACCTGCTGACTGGGGTTGGTTACAGCGACGGTGCAGCTCTCCCGTCCAGTGATCCGTTTATTTACCTTGGACTTGAGCTCCTGGAAGAAAAAGATCCCGAAATCCTCATACCGCATGAATTCAGCCATATGGCCCGCTTTTACCGTCTGAAAGGCAAAGAAGATTTCAATGCACTGACTGCAGGGCAGCTGGCGGCTGCTGAAGGTCTGGCTGTGTGGGCATCCTTGGAATTATCAGGAAGGGATCCTGATGATGCATCAATTGCCGAAGCTTTGATGATGAGTCCATATCATTATCGGACCTTGCAATTATCTTTGCCAGAATTAGAAGAAGAAATTCTTAATGATTTGGACCGACCTCTCGATAGGAGGATGCTTGAGAAATACTTCACAGGTACAGAGGCTGAGGGCAGGAGCGGCTATTTCGCCGGGGCTCAAATCATCAATAGCCTGATGTCAGGCGGGATGAGCCTTAAGGATTTGAATTTTATGGAAACCGACAAGATTATGAAGGCTTTTTATTCTTACAAAAAATCTCATTGTTTTAAAGGAATGATGGCTGAAACAGAGAATAATATGTAGAAAGAGCGAAGGGGGATGGCATAATGGCTGGAAAAGAACCGATGAATGATGCAGTGGATCATATGAAAAAGATTGAGGGGCTGCCGGATGCAGCAGATGTGCGCAGCCTTCCGAAACCGATTAAGATCATAAAATATGTCATTATCGGTTTTTTCCTGTTTTCAATTGCTGCCGTCATCATTATGTCCTTCTTTAACTGATGGCTTGGTGAAGGGTGAAGCAGAGTTTAATAAGACTGAATCCAGCATTCACATGAACACTATTCAAAGCCTGACTGAAAGATAAGCAGCTTAGAAAGAAGGTAGGGAAAAGGAAATGAAGCAAATTGCAGGAGATATTTCCCTCATGCAACTGAGTGAAGATGATATTCAAGGGTTGATCACGCTTTCCGCAGGGGTCGGCTGGGACTATGAACAGGAAGAAGTCTTAACGGTCCTTAAATCTGGAACTGTTCTGGGCCATAAGACTATGGCAGGGAAGCTTGTTTCCTGTGCCGCACTGATCTCATATGATAAAAGCCTGGCATGGCTCGGGCTGGTGATTACAGATCCCGGCTTCAGGGGAAAAGGTCTCGCCAAAAAGGTGGTGCAGGGCTGCCTGGAATTGGCCGCTGATGAAACAAGCATTTTGCTTATTGCCACTGAAGAAGGCAGGCCTTTATACCTTAAAATGGGCTTTTCAGAAGTTGACACCATACATAAATATCTATGCCGGGATTATAATCAGCCATCAGTCTCTGAGAAAGCGAAAGTTTCGGTCATCAAGGGATTCAGCACTGATTATTTTAATAGTCTAATAGAGTTCGATAAACCAGCCTTTGGGGACGGGAGGACGGTTTTTCTGAAAAATAGAATAGCACAGGCTAAACAATGCCTGCTTGCTTTTGATTCAGAAGGAAAGCTGATTGGTTATGGTCTTTCGATTCAGGGCCCAGTCAATCTCATTATTGGCCCCATTGCAGCAGATGATCCTGAAACTGCCTCCCTTTTGCTTGACCGGCTTGCCAACGGCCATCAGGGACAGCTGAGGATTGATTTGCCGTCAGGTCAGGATGATTTTATGGAAATGATTGAAAACAGAGGGTTTACGCTTTCTGCTTCACCTCCTGTCATGGTGTTACATGCGGAAGCCATGCCTGCAAGAAATGGCCGTTTGTTTGCTTTGGCGGCACAGGCATTTGGTTGAGGGATAGAGAAAAAGCAAACAAACAATAGAACATGAAGCAGGATGGCCTGTACAATAAGAGAATATCATGTCAGGCGGAGAGTAAGAGGAAATAATGTTCCGTTTTAGTAAGGGGAACGGTAAACTCTTGTCAGTGATCCTTTACTGTATAAAGAAAGGTGGAGAGTCAAATACGGCTCTCCACCTTTTTTATTTATTTTTTTCCGATTAACCGGATCGATTTATGTCCGCTGTGGGGATGTGAAGAGGCAGAGAAAAGCTGGCTTAAATACAGCCCCTCAAGCTCTGTGCAAGTCATTTCCCCCAGTTCTTTATTGTCCTGGAATGGTGCAAGTGCCATCAATTTATCGAGAATAAGGTTTCTGCGAGATTCTTCCTTTGTCATCATCAAAATGCTCATCCCCCTCAATTATTCTGCTATGGCTAAAGAATGTGAATTAACATATTATGTACAACTATAATCCCTATATATCCGATTTGTCAAGTTGGTATTAAAACTCTTTTAAAGAGGCTATTTCGTAAAGGTTGTTGATTCAAAATATAATACGGAATTATTTACTTTATTTGATATTTTATAAGAAGAGGTTTACTCAGCTAAGGGTATTGAAGGAAAGGTATTGAAGAAACAGGTTGGCGAATCCTTATTGAAGTGTATGACCAGGAGCATTAAAATAAGCGGAGAATTTCCGGTTAAGCTGCTAGATATGGCTCTGGCGGGTGTAAATAAGGGTAGATTTTCCGGTTAAGGAGAGCGAAATTGCTCATTTTCCTTTTTTTTGAATTCATAGCCGGAATTTCTCCGTCTATTTGAGCTATTTTTAGAGATTTTTCGAGTTTAGGGGGAATTTCTCCGCTTATTTTTTCCCTGTCATAGATTCCCTCACTCTGATTGACGGTTATGCTGTTTGAATGTTGAGAGGATGAGCAGCATTTGTCTCCTAACTTCTTAAAAAGATAGCACCATTTTAAGCGAATAGAGCCAGCAGAAAAGAAGGATTCTTCCAATCTTTCATTGAAGTGGAAGGGATGAAAGGGGAGATAAGCAATGGATTTGCAAATAGCATCTATCGAGACAGAAAGATTAGTCATACGCCCATTCGAGCTTTCTGATTATGAAAATTGGTATAAGGGATTCTCGGACAGAAGCCCTTCATTATATAAGTATGATGAAGGAAGGCCAATCACTATGGAGCATAACACTAGAGAATGGTTTGAGAAATGGATCATAGGTTTTGCAGAAGCAGCCATGAAGGACCAGATGACAAACCTTGGCATATTCAGGAAAAAAGATGGCCTTAATGTTGGTAAAGTTGAGCTGTTCACTATCCTGAGAATGGATTATCAGTGGGGAATGATGGGCTATTCCCTTCATAACCAATTCTGGAAAAAAGGCTATGCTACAGAAGCGGTGTCTGTGGCAGCTGAGATATTTCATGAAAAACTCGGCTTCCACCGCCTTGAGCTGCATATCAACACCGATAACCGCCCATCCATATCCCTTGCCGAAAGAAGCGGCTTCCATTATGAAGGCACACGAAAGAAGTTCGCCTTTGAAAATGGAGAATGGACGGATTTTCTGATTTATGTGAGGTATTTTTAGGCATTGGAGGAAACCGAAAAAGATGTATTGGTGGTGCAGGATAACATTGTAAAGGAAGCTTGACGTAAAGTGTCCTTTACAATACACTTATTGTACTGGAGGAAAAATATAGAAAACTTCAAATAAATGATGAAGGAGAGAAAGTGATGGCAACAAGAAGAAATTATATGCTGCTTGCCGGATTATTTGTATGCATTTTTCTTTTAAGGCTGCTAGTACTGCTCTTGGCTGGATCCAGCTTTGGAAGTACGGATCTGATTGAGCTTTCCAACTGGGGAGCGCTGGCATTTATGGGATGCAGCATTGCTTATTTGTTACCGCAATTCAAGAATAATGATGAACGCGTTAAGATGATTAAACAAAAAGGGCTGTATTATGTCATTTTATTTTCGCTTCTATGTCTGGTTATTTTGAATATCTTCATTCAAACAGAAGTTCTCGCACTCACGTCATTGGAGGTCGTTCGACTTCTTCTCTCAATCATTATTATCGCTGTCTGGACATCTTGGATAATTCTTTCTAAAAGATTATAAACAGTCCGTGTCAGGCACTCTTTATAGACAAAATACAGCAAAGTGTCCATTTGAGGTGCCTGGCACGTTATTTTTTTCTGTTGAGATAGATGGCCATGGAGAGGTAGATGAAGATCACCATAATCAGAAAAACTGGTGTAGGTATTGGGTTTGGTTCCATCATTAGCACCCCAATTTTTACTTTAAGTCTTTTAAGTCCGGGTGAAAGAAGCATAGCAGTAAGATGATTATAGGCAGGGATAAGGCTAATGCAAGTTTTGGTTTTTTGCTGTGAAGCCTGATCATTGTGAAAAGGATGATATTAAATACTCCAGACCATATGATACTCCAGCCATTTTCGTAGATAAAAAGCCCTTTTTTGTAAAAGACATATTCAAGAGCCGTGAAGTAAGCGATCCATATGGCTATATAAGCAAAACTCTTTTTGCCTTTAGGATAAAACCGGAGGTAAATCATTAAGACAACGGGCAGTACAAAAAAAGTGAAAGCCAATTCAATCAGCGTGTGGTTAAGCCAGTCAACCGTTACTGCATGATAACTCCAAAGAGTATGATTATAGAAAAGGAAATTATATAAAAGATTGCAGATGATGAAATACTGGATGGTCGGATAAAATTCATTCCAGCGCTTCCAGTCGACCAGATAGACCGCAAATAAGATATAGACAAGAATAACCAGTAAAAGGTACATATGATAAGCCTCTCCCAAATAGTAGTAACATTATATCCACTATAGGAAACACTCAATCAGAAAAGCCAAATCTCACCAATCAAGCATGATTATTGCAGCAGCGTGTCGAATACATTCTACAGGAGAAGAAATAGAAGAATTATCGTCATTCCTATATCAAGGGGGAAAAATATGCCGCACCATATAAGAGTCAGGGCAGGAGCCGTCATTATGGAAAATGACTCAATCCTGCTGATTGAATTTAATGATGAAAACGGCCTCCATTATAATCTGCCGGCAGGCGGCGCTGAACCGGGAGAAACGGTCAAGGAAGCTGCCAGAAGGGAAGCAATGGAAGAGGCATCAATAGATGTTGAAGCAGGTCCGCTTGCATTTGTTTATGAATATGCTCCGCATACAGCTGAAGGCAGGTTCGGTGAGACACACTCACTCTGTCTGATGTTTGAATGCATAATAAAAGAAGGGTCTCATGCTAAAATGCCGGATAATCCGGATCCGCACCAAACAGGAGTCAGGTGGGTAAAGCTATCAGAGCTTCACAAAATTATCCTTTATCCAAATATGAAGGAACATATATTGGAATACGCCCATAATAAAAGGAATCTGGAGCTTATTAAGGAACAAAAGCTCGAGGAGTATGCAGCAGATCCTGCGGGGAATAGTTTGTATTAAAATTGTACTCATAAATAGATTAGTAAAGCCTTAATCAATAACGGTCAACAAAACCTCTGGCAAAGCATAACAGCCTTCACATTGAACCATCTCTCAAGAGGCAGGCATCTGCCTGAGAAAACAGAAGGCAGAATTGAAACATTTTCCTTATTTAATCGTATATAGATTAGATGATAAACGCAGCGGGGGTCATTTATGATTAATAATAAGAGAATGTATACAGCGGCTCTCGTCCTTCTGGGTACGGTCATGGTTTTGAATTTCCCCTTTCCTCATAAGTATCCGCTCGGAGAGGGCTTACTCACCATTTTCAATATCCCGGTCACTTTGGAAAGCGGAATTCATTTGCCAGGTATTTTAGTCCTTATATTGCTCCTTGGAAGCTTTTATCTGCTGGCCAAGTCATTGGATATGTTTAAGGGCCGGGCCATTCTGGCAGCTATTCTGGCTGTTTCCCTGGTGCCGCCGTTCCTGGCAGATATGTATCAAAGAACAGCAGCAAGCGGGATATACGCAGTTAAGTATGAAAAAGAATTGAGTACTTGCTCTTTTGAAATGGGAGAAAGGAAACACTTACATGGAACCTGTACAGTACCCTTAAAAAACTATAGCAGCCGCAATGCTGATTTCCGTCTATCGTTTAGCGATTATCCCGACACTGAAATACCTTTTGCTTCACTTATGAATAAGGCAGGTCCTTTCAGCATACATCTTGATCCAGATGAGGAGCGTTTCATTGAACTTACAGCTGATATAGATGTCTCGGGAATGGACCATTATACAGATAGCGGAGAAGGAAGCTACATTAATATTGTGATTGAGGCGGAGGGGAAGGAAAGGCGGCTTTGAGCTGCCTTTTAAATTCATGATAAAAAGAATGCTGCATCGGGATTTACTTTTCAGCAGCTCTCTTATTTTTCCGTGACCAAACGGAAAAAATCCATCGCCGCTTTCTGGTGTCGAACAGGATATCCAGCAGGAAAAACAATATTGAACAGGTGATGACTGAACCCCTTAGCAGTGGATTCTCTTCCGCCAATAAAAAGGCCAGAAAAGTAAAAGCACCATAAATGAAGACTGAAAATAAAGTCTGCAGTGCAATATTTCCTTTAAAAAGAGCGGCTGGAGCAGAAGCAAGCAGGGAAACAGGCAGACCGTAAAACAAGGTGCCGGCAAGCGAAAACATAATGGTAAGAAAAAGTCCCAGCAAAGTATCAAGCAGGGGTTCCCGGCCTGTTATTATAAAGCCTATCAGATATATAGATAGAGAAAAAATCAAAGAAACTGCAATGGCAGTAAGAAATTTTTGATATAACATAAGATACCTTCCCGTTATTGAATTCAATTGCCATTATAAACAATTTTCCTTAATATTGCCCAGCCAAATAAATCCACTCCCGGAGAGATGCTGAACATGATGTTTTTTAAAATTTTATTGATTCTGTTTTCATTGTCCGTATCTTTCTATAAGATCTTCTTAGCCTTCACTGCTGACCAGGGTACAGCTGCTTTTGCAATTCGGCTGACAGCAGGCATAATAATGGCCATTCTAGCCTGGCTGGTCTATAAAGAGCGTCATATAACCAGAAAGCAGCGTCTGCTCATATGGCAGAAAAAAGAAGCGCCTAGAGGTATGGCACTTTATGTGTTTAAATGGGCAATAGGCTGGGGGATATTGGTCGGCTTCATCGTTTTTTCCAGCATGGCTGAATTTAAAGAAAACGAAGATTTATTTGGAGAATACTTAGTTTACATGTCTGCCAATATATTGGCTGGTGTTATTGCCGGCTGGCTTACTTGGCGGAATAACCAAAGTGAAACAAGGAATGTGAGTATTATGAATGAGGACTGCTCCTAATTGGAGCAGCCTTTTTTTTAGGAGATATAAAAAATCTGAATAATAATAGTAAAAAGCAGGCGTTCCAATACACACGGGATGCTTTCAAAAACTATGTGTAATGACCAAACAATATTTGCAGTATGTCCAGATTCTAACTGCATATGTTTTTTACTGATGTATGGAAATAATATCAGCATGTTCAGGTCATATTAACGATGTAAAACGTTTTGACAAGGGGGGCGCATCATGATGCATCAATCAGAGACCCGATTGGAAAAACTGCTAGGGCAGAATATAACAGCAAGGCATCAGGGAAAGGAATACTCTTTGGACCATTATTTCCAGCAGCCAATCGTACATAAGCAGATCAATGGAGAAAAGGTGTATGTCCCATTGGACCTGGACAGAATCTGGAATCAGCCGAGTTAGGGCTGAATGAATAGGAGGGTTTGAGCATGAACGAAGGTGCGGTGTCTATTTTCGCCCTCGGCGGCGTAAATGAAATCGGCAAGAATATGTATGTCCTGCAATCCGGTGATGATATCATAGTCATCGACTGCGGAGGGAAATTTCCTGATGAAAGCCTGATGGGCATAGATTTAATCATTCCTGATATTTCTTATCTTGAAGAAAACAGATCAAAGATAAAAGGTTTGATCATTACACATGGGCATGAAGATCATATTGGAGGCATCGGCTATTTTCTGAAGAGGGTGAATGTCCCTGTCTATGAAACAAGGTTTACTCTGGGCCTGATTGAACTGAAATTGACGGAGCATGGGATTCTTGCTGATACCGAACTGATTCAGATTGACTCTGACACTGTTCTGGAACTCGGCAGCATCAGGGCAAGCTTTTTCAAGGTCAACCACAGCATTCCGGACTGCCTCGGGATTGCTTTTCAAACTCCGGAAGGATTGGTCGTCCATACAGGCGATTTCAAATTCGACCTGACCCCTATGAATGAGCAGTATGCGGATATCCATAAGATGGCGGAATTAGGGACAAGCGGTGTGCTGGCTCTTCTTTCTGAGAGTACAAATGCGGAGCGGACCGGTTTTTCTCCGTCCGAAAGAATTGTTGGTGACCATATTCTGGAGGCTTTCGTTAAGGCGGAGAGGAAGGTCATCATTTCCACCTTTGCTTCTAATGTGAACAGGGTCCAGCAGGTGGCAGATGCCTGCTTCAAAACGGGGCGCAAACTGGCTCTTCTAGGCCGGAGCATGATCAATGTAGTAGGCGTCGCAATGGAACGAGGCTATCTGACTATACCTGAAGGCATGCTGATCCAGGGATCGGATACCGATTCGCTGCCTCCTGAAAAGGTGTGTATTTTGTGTACAGGAAGCCAGGGGGAGCCAATGGCCGCTCTTGCCCGGCTGTCCACGAATAATTTCAGGGATGCCGAAGTGCTGCCGGGAGATACGGTCATTCTTGCAGCAGGTCCTATACCCGGGAATGAACGTGGTGTTACCAAGATAATTGACAATCTTTATATGCTTGGCGCAAATGTCATATACGGCTCTGGCAGTTCAACCGGAATGCATGTTTCAGGCCACGGCTACCAGGAGGATCTCAAACTGATGCTCACTCTGATGAAGCCTAAGTATTTCATTCCTATACACGGAGAATACCGGATGCTTCATCACCACAGGCTGCTGGCTGAGTCTGCAGGTGTAGAAGAGGGACATACATTTATTGTGAAAAACGGGGATGTCGTGGATATTGAAGATGGCACAGCCCGCCAGACCAGGGAGGTGCCATCAGGCAATACCCTTATTGACGGAATGGGTGTTGGAGATGTCGGCGAGGTTGTCCTCCGCGACAGGAAGCAGCTGTCAGAGGACGGAATGCTTGTCATCGTTTTCACCTTCAGCAAGAAGGAAAGGAAAATTGTTTCAGGGCCTGATACTATATCACGGGGCTTTGTCTATACCCGCGAATCTGATGATCTGCTGAGAAAAGTGAACAGTATTGTCAAAAGTACAGTGAATGATCTGAGGCAGGAAAATTACTACCAAAGAAATTCAACCAAGCAGAAAATCAAGAGAGCAGTCGGGCAATATTTATTCTCCGAAACGAAACGGAAGCCGATGATCCTGCCGATCATCATTGAGATTTAAAAAGGCCCAAGCTGCATTGCCCAGCCTCCCTGCATATATTGCCCATATGCTCAAGCAGGGAGGCTGAATCATGAGGATTGAAAAGCTGAAAACCTATTACGGCTATGATCTGCTGATTGACCGGGTGCTGTATAAAAGATGCTTGAACTGTGAGTCCTGGTTTCCATATGAAGACGAAATGGGTTTTTGCCGTTCATGCATCCGCAAGGCACACAGGCATCAAAAGTGATTATTTGGTTATAGAAGGAAGGAAGAATGGTTGAACAATAATCTAATCGATACAATGGATGAAGAGACTAAGAAAGAAGTCAGCACTGCAATAGCAGGACTATCATTCACAAAAAATTTCCGGTCCCCTACTGCTGAGGAATGGTATGTGTTCCTGCCGGGATACCAGGATCCGCAAACGGGCGGAGCAGCAGGGAAGGCAATCATCCATTACAATATATACGATACAAAGCATTTTAACATCAATACGACGATTATTTGGGATGATCCGGCACTTTGCATAGCAGGCAGGCATAAGTTTGTGTACGCTGTCTGCGATGAAATTGTCAATCGTCTTGTAGGCTATGCCAATACACTGCTTTCAGTCCATTCAGGTGAAAATTCATATAATGCAGAATACAGGCAATAGGGAAATTCACAAAAATGAATCTCCCTTTTTGTTTATTATAAATTTATTATGTTAACAGAATAGATATTTTCTTACTTTGCATCTTGTGCAAAAAGTTACCTGCTCCAATGGGCAGGTAACTTAAGGGCGGGTGGCAGCCTAGTCGAAACGTTTCCAATAGAAGCATTCACTTGTGCCTGCGTCAAAAAAAGGCATCCTCTCAGGTCTGCACCGCCAATATTGGCATCCCTTAAATCAGCGCCAAGCAAATCGCATTTACGCAAATCGGCATTCTGCAGATTTCCTGCAATCAATAGCGCCCCTCGCAGGCTGGCCCCTCTGAGATCTTCCCCTTTTAAAGAGGCACCAATAAAATCACTGCTTCTTTTCAATTTGGATATTAACTTGGGGGACCTATTGTAAGGGACATTTTTTCTATATAGTTCACTGCTTTTGTTCAGCAATTCACTGACCATGATTCTGTGTGAATGGACATCAAGGTTCAGAATGGACTTAGACTCCAGCAGTGTCAGCAGCTTTGTTGTATCCAAGGCAGATTGCAGTTCATTTTTAATAACAAGTGTTTCTTTCAGGCTAAGTGCCTCTGTCAAATACAGAAGCATTTCATGGAGCTGCTGCATGACTGGGAATACCTTGAACATCTCAGTTGCCACCTCAGGATTTCTACGCCAGTCTCTGCCTGCGAAAGTGAGCTGAGAGACCTTCTGCCCGGCTCCAAAACACTCGTATACAGTGCAGCCTTTAAATCCTTTCTCTCTTAGTGTTTCATGCGTCCTGCACCGGTAGTCATCCTGCAGATTCGGGCAGGGAGCACCGCTGCTTTTATCTAAGGCAAAATCCGCAGACTTTGCAAACGGGAGAGCCACGCAGCAGAGGCCGAAGCAGCTTTCGCAGTCAGAGGAAAGGTCTTTGTATGAATTCTTAGGTTCGGTTGATTGAGCAGCCAAAACGCACACTTCCTTTGAGCTTGTCTATAGGAAATTATAACATGGTGCCAGGCACCAGAGTGGAGGATTTTTACAATTGAAATATAGAGAGAATACGCAGCTGTTGACAATATGAAAGAAGCATCTTAAAATTATCTCGAATTAAAGATAAAGATCGGAAGGTTAAATACCCTAAAAATAGGGGAAATCAGAGAAAGATAATACAATTAATAATTTTGGAAGGTGATTGGGATGGAACATATTTTTCGAAAAGGTGCGAATCCGGATAAACCGACTCTCCTGCTCTTACACGGGACGGGGGGAAATGAGAGGGACCTGATTCCGCTGTCTGTCATTATAGATGAAGAAGCCTCTGTGCTGAGCATAAGGGGAAATGTGCTGGAAAACGGGATGCCGCGCTTTTTCCGGAGATTATCGGAAGGTGTATTTGATGAAGAAGATCTTGTATTCCGCACAAGTGAACTGAATGAATTCCTGGATGAGGCAGCTGCCAAATATGAGTTTGACCGCAGCAATATCTTCGCCGTCGGCTATTCTAATGGAGCCAATATAGCTGCCAGTTTGTTATTCCACTATAAAGATGCCTTAAAGGGGGCAATCCTTCATCATCCGATGGTGCCGAGAAGGGGTGTCGAGCTGCCTGACCTGACAGGTACCTCCGTATTCATTGCCGCCGGCAAAAACGATCCGATCTGTCCGTCTTCAGAATCAGAAGAACTGACATCCCTTCTGGAGGATGCCAATGCTGATGTTGAGCTGCACTGGGAGAATTATGGACATCAGCTGACATCTCAGGAAGCGGAAGCTGCGGCAGAATGGTATAAGAGCAAAGTAAAATAATAATTACTTAACAGATGCTGGCCATTTTTATGGTCAGCTTTTTCCTGTTGAATCTATATATAGAAAGAGAATTATGGTAAAATAATGAAAACTCAAGGGGGGAGTATTCATGTTTAACATGGAATTGGGTGACGAAATTTCACTTAGGCTTTATCAGCCTGAGGATGCTGAAGAACTTTTTAATTTGACAATCGAGTCAAAGGAATATTTAAAACAATGGCTGGGCTGGCTGGATTATACCAGGACAGTAGAAGATTCAGCCAGCTTTATTCAATCTTCTCTTGATGCGTTTGAGAAGAATGGAGGGCATCCCCAGGCTGCCGCCATCGTTTACAAGGGGAAAATAGCCGGCACGATAGGATTTAATGAAATCAGCCCGCTTCACAAAATCGGCGTAATCGGCTACTGGCTTGGTGAGAAGTACCAGGGAAAAGGAATCATGAGCAGGGCTTTTTCAGCCCTGGTAGGCTATGGATACGAAAAAGCAGGTCTAAACAGGATAGAAGTAAGGGCTGCTGCCGGCAATTTGAAAAGCAGGGCTTTACCGGAGCGGTTCGGTTTCACGGAAGAAGGCGTAATACGAGAAGCAGAATGGCTCTATGATCATTATGTAGACCATATAGTTTACGGTTTATTGAAAAAAGAGTATTCAGGAAGAGAAACAGATGTATTACATAGCACAACCATTTAATAGCCGCCTTGTGCGGTTTTTTTATTTTAAAAGGGTACAAAAGTATATTTCTGAATATATTGTTTATCAGAATTTGTTATACTGTTTAAGGAAACCGGTTTCAATATTAAGAAAGGGGCAGTGAATATGATACATAAAGAATTGAAGGCTTTTCCGCAGAATTTCCTTTGGGGGGCTGCTTCTGCGGCCTATCAGGTAGAAGGGGCCTGGAATGAAGATGGCAAAGGCCTCTCCAATTGGGATCAGTTCGTCCGGATCCCCGGCAAGACATTTAAAGGGACGACAGGCGATACAGCTGTTGGCCATTACCAGCGCTATAAAGAAGATGTGCAGCTGATGGCTGAAATGGGCTTGAAGGCATACCGTTTTTCGGTTGCCTGGACGAGAATCTTTCCTGAAGGAAAAGGAAAAGTGAATGAAAAGGGCATCGAGTTTTATGATTCACTGATCAATGAACTGATCAAGCATGATATTGAACCTGTCGTGACTCTATATCACTGGGATTTGCCGCAGGCGCTCCAGGAGGAATACGGCGGCTGGGAATCCCGGCAGATCATTGAAGACTTCACAGCATACAGTACAGAGCTGTTTAAGCGTTTCGGCGATCGGGTCAAATATTGGGTCAGCCTGAATGAGCAGAATATCTTTACCATGTTCGGCTACCGAAATGCTATGCACCCGCCTGGAGTCAAGGATGACAAGCTTTTTTACCAGGTGAACCACCATGCAAACTTAGCCAATGCAAGTGTCATAAAAGCGTTCCGTAATTATGTGCCAAAAGGTAAAATCGGGCCGAGCTTTGCGTACACGCCTTCGTACCCGCGCTCTCATGAACCAAAGGACATCATTGCCAGCGAAAATGCAGAAGAGCTGAACAGCCACTGGTGGATGGATGTCTACGCATGGGGCAAGTATCCGAAAGCTGCGTGGGATTACTTAGAGAGGGAAGGGCTGGCACCATCGCTGGAAGCAGGGGATTTAGAGCTCCTGCAAGAAGGAAAGCCGGACTTTATGGGACTCAATTATTATCAAACCGCTACCTTTGAAGCCAATCCGCTTGATGGGGGAGTGTCTGAAGGTGAAATGAATACCACAGGCAAGAAAGGGACCACTAAGGCCTCAGGTGTGCCTGGACTATACAGAACAGCTGACAACCCATCCCTGGAAAAAACGAACTGGGACTGGACAATCGACCCGCAAGGCCTTCGTGTGGCACTCCGCCGGATCACAAGCAGATACCAGCTTCCAGTACTGATCAGTGAAAATGGGCTGGGTGAGTTCGATAAGCTAGAAGAAGATGGAAAGGTGAATGATGATTACAGAATTGCTTTTATCCGTGCTCATATCCAGTCCATGCAAGAAGCTATTTCAGATGGAGTGGAGCTGCTTGGATATTGTGTCTGGTCCTTTACCGACCTGCTGAGCTGGCTTAATGGATTTCAGAAGAGATATGGCTTTGTATATGTTAATCAGCATGAAGAAGGCGAGCATGACCTTAAAAGAACAAAGAAGAAGAGTTTTTATTGGTATAGCGAAGTAATAAAAAGCAATGGAGAAACGTTATAGGCTTATAAAGAAAAAAGGGAGCGTAATGCTCTCTTTTATTTTGGAAATCGGTTTCTGTGACGGTGAAAAACACTGGAAATCAGTTCGATATCAGGACTGATCAACTGATTTTGAAGAAAATATTATTATATTAGTCTAATTTCAATAAAAAATATAGACTAAATTTTCAAAAATATAGTTGATTTCTGAAAAATAGGCTCTTATAATAACAAATGAAAGCGGTTTCCGCTCATTACGGAAACCGGTTTCCGTACTTATTTAATTATAGACAGGTCCTGGTATTCTTTTGGAGGGGGTGGCTTAAGGCAGGATTGGGCAGGTTCTCAAAAGGATGGTTCAAATTTACTTAATAATAATGGGGGAGATTCACTTGAAATGGAATAGCCTAAAAAAAATAGCGGCATTTGGAGCATCATCTGTTCTTGCGTTATCACTTGCAGCGTGCAGCGGCGAAGAAACTTCATCCGGAGGATCAGATGGCGGCGGAGACGTAACCCTGAGCTTCTGGACCTTCGGAGCTACCAATTATGAGGAGCTTGCAAAGAAATATACAGAAGAAAATCCGAATGTCAAAATCAAAGTGAAATCATCAGAGACCGCAGATCACCATGATGCCTTATTTACTGCTCTATCAGCCGGCAGCGGGGCGCCGGATATCGCTATGCTGGAAATTGACCAGTTCGACCGCTTTAAAGTTGCCCAGGACCGTTTCGAAAACTTATACGATTTAGGTGCCAAGGATGTTCAAGATCAATATCTGGATTGGAAATGGAAGGGCGGAGAAAATGCAGATGGAGACTTCCTGTTCGGTATGCCGACCGATATCGGGCCCAAGGCTTTGTATTATCGTGTAGATCTATTCGAGGAAGCCGGTCTTCCGACAGAGCCTGCCGAGGTGGAGGCGCTTATCAATTCTCCTGAGGCTTTCCAGGAAGCTGGCCTCCAGTTAAAGGAGAAAACAGGAAAGCCCTTTGTGGACAGTATTGAAATGGCCTTCCGGGCATATCTGGATGCAGCGGAAGCCACCTATTTGAATCCGGATGGAGAGCTTCTGATTGAAGAAGAAGGAAATGCAGTTAAAGAAGCTTACGATTATGCTGTTAAGCTCAATGAATTAGGAATTGTAGGAAAGTATGACATGTGGTCTCCCGAATGGTCCAATGCTGTCAATAAAGGCGAATTTGCAGCAGAGCTTGGAGCCGGCTGGCTGAAGGGCTGGATGGAAGGCAATGCGCCGGATGCAGTAGGCAAGTGGAGAGTAGCCACACTGCCGAAGGAGTTCGCTGCAAACTGGGGCGGTTCTTATATAGCTGTTCCAAAGGAAACAAAAAATGCACAGGCTGCCTATGATTTCATCGAGTGGCTTGTCGCACCTGAACAGCAGCTTGAATCTTTCCAGAGTAAAGGTCTTTTCCCATCTGCACCATCTGTTTATGACATGGATGCCTTCAAGTCAAATGAAGACGAATTCTTCGGCGGCCAGGTAACATCTACTGTATTTGCCCAGGCAGCACAAGATATCCAGGGAGCAGTCTATAAGGGTGAAAAATATTTCCCTGTCCATCAGGAGGTCGAGAATGCCCTGAAGAATGTCCAAAACGGCAAAGATCCTGAAAAAGAATGGAAAGCAGCCGTCAAACGGGCAAAAGACTTATTAGGAAGATAAAGAATGAAAAGGGGAAATGGCTTTTTTGAGCCATTTCCTGATTTATGCATAGAAAAGAGGCGGAAACATGCAAACAGCTGCCAAAGAAAGCAAAACAAGTACAGGCGGCATGACTGGAAGAAAAAAGCGTCTGTCTGAATCAAAGAAAGATATGATATCCGGCTATTTATATATAGCACCTTTTTTTATCATCTTTGCCATCATCGGCCTTTATCCGGCCCTATTCAGTTTGTATCTGGCTTTTCAGAAATGGAACGGGCTAAGCCCAATGACGTTTGCCGGCCTGAATAACTTCAAGATTGTACTGGAGGATCCGCTTTTTTGGAAGTCGGTTTACAACACAATCGTAATGGGACTGATGGGAACAGCTCCACAGCTGATAGTCGGGATTATCCTGGCATTCCTGCTCAATCTAACATTCATCCGGTTTAAAAATTTCTTCCGGGTAACGATTTTTATGCCTTATATTACTTCCATGGTGGCAGTGGCCTTAATCTTCAGCGTCCTCTTCAGCAATCATGAAACCTCACTGGCCAACTATGTATTGGGTCTTTTCGGCTTTGATCCGGTCCATTGGGGAGCTTCCGAATGGGGGACAAAAATCGCGATTTCCATTATGGTTTTCTGGAGGTGGGTCGGCTATAATACGATCATTTTCCTGGCGGGGATCCAAAGTATTCCGAACGACTTGTATGAGGCGGCTACAATCGATGGAGCAAGTAAAACGCAGCAGCTATTTTACATTACACTTCCGCTGCTGAAACCTTTCATTCTCCTTACTGTATTCTTTTCTACTGTCGGTGCGCTCCAGCTGTTCTCAGAGCCTACTGTATTCCTTGGTGCAGGGGCATTTTCGAGGGATGAAGCAATGACGATTGTTATGTATTTGTACCGTGATGCGTTCAAGCTTCAATCATTTGGTACAGCATCTGCAACAGCCATCATCCTGCTTGTCATCATCGCTGCTTTCGCAACCATCAATACGATGCTGACATCCGGATATGGGCGGGGCAAAAGGAGGGCAGCGAAATGAGCATGAACACTGTCAAAAAGAAACCCGGAAAAGGGAATCTGCCGATCTACTTGTTTCTGGGCATTGCTTCTTTAGTCTCCCTTTTCCCTTTTTACTGGATGTTTGTAATGGCGACCAGTCCAAGCTCTGCATACAACACAATTCCGCCTACTTTGACACCTGGGAATCTGCTGGTGGACAATTTCAAGAAAGTTCTGAGCAATATTGATTTTTTCAACGCAATGTGGAATTCCTTTATCATCTGTGTGGTTGTTACGCTCGTGGTTCTGGCCATCAGTTCCCTGGCCGGCTTCGCATTTGCTAAATTCAAATTTCCCGGGAAGAATGTGTTATTCATCTCAATCCTGGTAACCATGATTATTCCTCCGCAGCTCGGCCTGATCCCTCAGTATTTCCTGATTTCCAAAGCTGGACTTCTGGATACGCTTTCCGGGGTGATGCTTCTGTTCTTCCTGAATCCTCTTGGAATTTTCCTGATGAGGCAGTATGTGAACGAAGCTGTGCCGGATGAATTGATAGAAGCGGCCAAGCTGGATGGGTGCTCTAACTTTAGGATCTACCGCAGCATTGTCCTGCCCATCATCCTGCCTGCCTTTGCCACGCTGGGGATTATCGTGTTTACGGCTGTATGGGGAGAGTTCCTGTGGCAGTTTACTGTGCTGAGGGACCCTGAAATGTATACAATTCAGGTGGCTTTGGCCAATCTCAGCAACACCCATAATATTGATTTTGGAATGATCATGTCAGGTGTTTTCTGGGCTACCGTGCCTCTTTTGGTCATATTCCTGCTGTTTAACAAGCTTTTCATTTCCAGCATTACAGAAGGGTCTGTAAAATAATCGGGCCTTTCTGATTCTGGAGATTGAAAGGAAAGGGAACAGCTAGTAATCTAGTAACAAAGAACATAATTTGGAAGCAGAAGGGATTCTCATGAGCCTAACGATAAAGAATATTGCGGAAATTGCGGGTGTGTCTGCTGCAACCGTTTCTAAAGTCATCAATAATTACGGAGGCATCAGCGAAAGAACAAAGAAAAAGGTAATGGATGTCATTCTTGAGATGGATTATGAACCAAATTTCTCAGCACGGTCGCTCGCCACGAAAAAATCCAATCTGATTGGCCTGATTTATGCCGGCAAAATCAATGTTGACATGACCCACCCATATTTCAATGAAGTCATTTCTTCTTTTAAAAAGAATATCGGCATGCTCGGCTATGATATCCTCATGTTCTCCAATGAAAACTTCCGGCAGGACAATGGCAGCTATATGGCAAGATGCAGGCATTTCAATGTGGACGGCTGCCTCGTCATTGCCGGGGAAGAAGTGGAGGAAGCAGTGCATGAGCTTGCTAAGGCTGATTTTCCATGCATCGGGATTGACATTGAACTGTCAGGCCCGAAATCTGCCTTTGTTATGACAGATAACGTGAATCTTTCCCGAAAGGTTATTGAACATCTTTATCTCAATTCTGTCAGGGATGTTGGTTTTATAGGAGGAATGAAGGGATCTGTCATTTCCAATTTGCGGAAGAAGGGATTCCTTGAGGCCATGAACCAGTTCGGCCTGGAAATAAAGGAAGACTGGATTCAATATGGAGATTATCATGAAGACAGCGGATATGAGTGCATGAAAAGGATCCTTGAGGGGAAAAGGAAGCCAGAGGCTGTCTTTGCGGCCTCTGATTTAATGGCGCTTGGAGCATTAAGGGCCATTAAGGAAGCAGGGCTTTCAGTCCCTCGTGATATAAAGGTGATTGGCTGCGATGATATTGCCGCCTGCCGCTACAGCGATCCCAAGCTATCGACTGTAAAACAGGATAAAGAGAAATTCGGGAAATTGTCAGCTTATATGCTGAACGATCTCATCAACGGCAAATCCCAGCCGCGGCCTGCCCTGATCGACTCTGAGCTGATCATCAGGGAATCCTGCGGAACACAGCCGTAATAGAAGGAAATTGATCCTTTGGCGAAAGGATATATGGGGGTAGGAGCATGCGAAATTATGCAGCATTTGATGTAGGGGGCTCATCCATAAAATATGCGTTGATGGATGAAGCGGGCAGCATTATAAAAAAGTCATCAATCCCGACTCCAAAGGAAGGTATTGAAGCATTTATTGAGGCAATCGGAAACGCTGTCGAGGAAATAAGGTTCATCAGCCCTGTTGAAGGAATAGCGATGAGCATGCCCGGGGCCGTAGATGTAGTGAGCGGAACTATTCATGGCGCCAGCGCTGTCCCTTATGTTCATGGCCCCAATATCAGGGAACTGGTGGAGAAAAGAACAGGGCTGCCGGCAGAGCTGGAAAATGACGCCAACTGTGCAGGGCTGGCAGAAGGCTGGATCGGTGCTGCAAAGGATGTCCGGGATTATATCTGCATCGTCATCGGGACAGGAATAGGCGGGGCCATTGTCCTGGACAAAAAAGTCAGGCATGGAGCGAGCTTCCATGGCGGAGAGTTCGGCTATATGATCATGGAGGATTATTTAGAGGGTCCTTTAGGAAGAAGCTGGAGCGATCTGGGTGCCACTGGGGCACTGGTCAATATTGCAGCAGCCAAAAAAGGATTGGATCCTGAAACACTGGACGGCCGTATAGTATTTGAGATGGCAGAGAGCGGAGATAAAGAAATTCAGGAAGAAATAGACCGCTTCTACAAACGCCTGGCTGTCGGCATTCTGAATCTGCATTATATCATTGACCCGGAAAAAATCCTGATCGGCGGTGCGATTTCGGCCAGGCATGATTTTTGCGAGAGAATCAATATGGTGCTATCAAGCATGAAATCGGATATCCATTCTCTTGATGTAAAAGCCGAGGTGTGCAAGTTCGGAAACGACTCTAATCTGATTGGAGCACTGTACCACTTTCTGCAGAGCCAGAAGACAAAAGATAAAGTAATGGACTTAAGATAAAGATTAGTTTGCGGCTAATCTTTATTTTTTCATTTAAGAAGATATCATGCTATGGGCAGTTTCTTTGTACAGCCCCGTGAAAGCGTTTAATATGGAAAAGAACGCATTACTTGAAGGAGGAAGATCGATGGTATACCTTGCAGAAGAAAAACGCTATGAAACGATGAAATACAATCGAAGCGGGCGCTCTGGCCTCAGGCTCCCGGCCATCTCCCTTGGCTTATGGCATAATTTTGGGGGAACTGATACATATGAAAATGGGAGGGAAATGCTCAGGAGGGCATTTGACCTTGGCATCACTCATTTCGATCTGGCCAATAACTACGGCCCTCCTGCAGGCTCGGCTGAGGAAATGTTCGGCCGGATGATGCAGTCGGATTTTGCTCCTTACAGGGATGAAATGATCATTTCAACGAAGGCTGGCTATTATATGTGGCCCGGGCCCTATGGGGAGTGGGGAAGCAGGAAGTACCTCATTTCAAGCCTCGATCAGAGCCTAAAGCGGATGGGGCTGGATTATGTGGATATTTTCTATTCTCACCGCCCTGACCCGGATACACCTTTAGAAGAAACAATGGGTGCTCTGGACACTATTGTCAGACAGGGAAAAGCCTTATATGTCGGCATCAGCAGCTACTCGGCAGAGCAGACGGAAGAAGCTGTCAAAATACTTAACAGGCTGGGCACGCCGCTTGTCATACACCAGCCAAGCTACTCTATGCTGAACCGCTGGATTGAGGACGGCCTCCAGGATGTTCTGGAGAAGAATGGTGTGGGATCGATTGCCTTCTGTCCGCTCGCTCAGGGGCTTTTGACGAATAAGTATATCAACGGGATTCCCGAGGACAGCAGGGCTGCCAGCAAGACCGGTGCGCTTCAAGGGGACCAGGTAACAGAGCAGACAATTGAAAAAGTCAGGAAACTCCATGAACTCGCATCCGAACGCGGGCAGAGCCTAGCACAAATGTCGCTGGCATGGGTCCTCCGCGGAGGCAGGGTGACATCTGCTTTGATCGGTGCAAGCAGGGTTTCCCAGATTGAAGAAAATGTCGCTGCGCTGGATAATCTGGAGTTTACATCTGAAGAGCTCAACAGAATTGAAGATATTTTAAAAAGCTGAAAATAAGGGCCGGTTCCATGGGGAGCCGGCCGTTATAGTTTCCTGAATCTCAGGATATTATAGATGCCTGCTATTAATGCGCCTGAAGTGCCTGCAATGAGATCTATCATGGTATCTTTATTGCCGCCGCGCTGCATCGTTTCAGTGACAAGCTGGTCGCCGGCAAACTCATAGATTTCCCAAAAGATGCTGGATGCAGCCGATAAGGAAAAGCTGAACAAAAATAGTAGTGTTCGGGAACGGCCTTTTCCTCCAGAAAAAACCTTGAAGACAAAGACGGCAGCTATGCCGACAAAGATTCCCTTGTATAGATGAAGGGACGTATCCCACCAGGCATATTTGCGATAGAAGCTTGTGATCGATCCCAGGTAGATGGAGCAGAATACAAACAAAAAGTAGCCGATGACCAGGGCAGTGGGAAACGGTTTTTTTAGAAAGATGAGTAGTAAGGGCAGGGCGCTTACGGTGATTCCTCCGAGAGATACCTGCCAGCGGGAGGAATCGTCTTTCAAAATATAAAAAATAAATAACGCCGCAAAAAAGACCATAAAAACAGTGGAAAAAACTATTAAAAGCCTATTTTTTACCTCCATCTACTGAAGATGCTCTGGCGGCTCTGTAATATGTGATTTCTTCGCTACTTCAGCAAAAAGGTCCTGCTTTGCTGAGTCATTGGCAGGCATAGGTACTCCATTACCCTTCAGGAGCATGATCACTTGGTTCATCTGCTGCTGGAGGAGCTGGATATCTTTCTTCAATGCCGGCTTGGCATCTTCCTTCAGCTCGAATCCAACCTGTCCGTTTGGCTCTAACGTTGCCCAGTTTACATCCTGCAGGCTGGACACATTATTCTGCCGGAGCTTCATCTCCAGCTGGTCGACCGTCAGCCTTACCTTTTTCATGCTTTCTTCATCGATGTTCCCATTATTAATCAATATTTTTGACCTTCCTGTGATGAATTTCTCAATCTTATCGGATTTCACCTGTAAGAACTCCATAATGACCAAAGTAAATACAAGAATGCCTCCAACAAAGATAGTGGTCCAGATGTTTTTCCCGGCGAGCGGCTGTATCAACAAAGAACCGATTCCAATCATGATCACAGTCTGGGCAAGTGTCATCTGGGATATTGATTTTCTGCCGGCAATCCTGAGGAGCAGGGTTCCAGCCAATACAATCAATATTGATTTCCATATCCAATTTAAATCCATTAACATCACCCCTCAGAAAGATCTTTTAACATAGTCATCTGCAGTTAAACAAGAAACTATTCATTTGTGCCGGGTAGACGGGATGGAGGATTCAAAAAGTTGAGTTTTTTGGTAATAAATGTATTTTTGGTAGAATAACGGTAAATTTATGTAGAATCTTCTCTCTTTTATGTAGAATCCTTTAATTATATTGTAGAAAGATTGAAAATTTATGTAGAATTCCGCTGCAGAAGCACTGTCCCAACAAGTAACACTAATAAAATCCTATAAAAAAGGAGGGAATTACCCCTCCGGATGCAGCTTTAGATGAGACTGTTTTTCTTTCGTCAATGTAAAGAAAAGAATGAATCCGATGAATGAAGTGGTGAACTTCCCATCGGTACGGCGGATGCTTCATTGATTCCGACAAGAGGGGAAACGATGCTGCCCAGGAGGAGCGGCATCATGCCAATGACGGCGCTGGCGCTTCCGGCACGGTGCCCCTGATTCTTCAGCGCCAGTGTAAAGGAGCTGGTAAGGATCATCCCCATGGACGTCATATAGATGAATATCGGGATGACCAGCGTAAACAGCGGCCCTTTAATGATGGTCATAGTCAGCAATAATGCAGTCGCGCTGACAGCGATGCAGACGGCTGTCCGAAGCAGGGTCCTTTCCTGTACAATGCCGGCAAGGCGGCCGATCAGAAAGCTCCCGGTGATGATGGCAATCCCATTGATACCGAACAGGATGCTGAACACCTGAGGAGAGACGCCATAAATTCCCTGGTAAACAAATGGTGTTCCGGATACATAAGCAAAGCTTCCTCCATGTACAAAACCGACAATCAGGGGCCGATGAATGAGCGATCCTTGAATAAGCCGCCCATTGCCTTGACTGTGCCTCCCAGACTGCTGGGAATGCGCTTTTCAGCAGGAAGCGTCTCAGGCAGGCGTATGGAAATGAGTGTAACGATGGCCAGTCCAAGCGCACATAAAAAGTAAAAAATGGTGTGCCAGCTGGCGAATGGCAGTAAAAGGAGCGCGCCGCCGGTCATAGGGGCAACCATCGGAGCGGTAGCATTTATCACCATTAATAGTGAGAAGAACTTCGTCAGCTCTGTACCGCTGAATACATCCCTCACAACTGCACGCGACAGGACAATCCCAGCTGAAGCGGTTAGCCCCTGAAAGAAACGGGCAGCTATAAACGCAGTGATATTTGGTGCAAGCGCACAAAATAATGAAGCGATGCTAAAAAGCGAAATCCCGATCAGAAGCGGTTTTCTCCTGCCTTGTCCATCACTGATCGGCCCAACGATCATCTGCCCGGCAGCGAGCCCCATCAGACAGGCTGTCAAGCTGAGCTGTACAAGGGACGCAGTGGCATCAAGGTCTCTGCCGATATCGGGAAAGCTTGGCAAGTACATATCGATGTTAAATGGCCCTAAAATTCCTAATGAACTAAGGAGAAAAGCAAGGGCAAGCCTTTCTCTTCCTGTTGGATTTTGAAGCATGATCTCAAACCTTTCTTTCCAGCCTTCTGCTATTTCCTGCATAAATATCGCTAGTATACGCCAGCCTGGCGGGTATGTCCAACAAAGAATCATAAACTCCTATAGGAGCATTTATTCCTTGCAGACAAAGAATGGTTGGGGAGCTGGGTTAATGTAAAACCTTACCGAAAAATGAAACCCTTCCTCTATTTAAAACGTACAATAAAATATATGGTTATTGTCACATTTACTCTATGAAGCTGGCAGTTTTCAGATCCCTGCCTAAAAAATTCGCACTGACCGGCGCAAGTCCCAGTTCCCGTGCCCAGACAGAAAGCTGTCCAATATGATGGATTTCATGTGCAACGATATGATGGAGGATTTCGTTTTTACTAAATTCATCATCATCCCATGGAATGGAAACGGTAAAGTCTGGCGCATCAATAAGACCCTCGCCAAAATAGCTTTTGATATCTTTCCGGAAAGAGTCAGAGAGCTGCTTGGCCTCACTCAGACTGCGATATTCTTCAAAGTCAACGATCGTATCGCCCAGGCCTTTGATAGCACGGATCCAGCTGTATTCTACATCCGCTATGTGGAGCAGTGTATGAAGTATGCTCCCCGCTCCTCCCGCCCGCTTCTTAAGCAGTTCATCCTCATTTAGCTGCTCACACCATTGAAACCACTCATCCCTGACCTGCCAGTTATAGGTGAAAAATTGAATCATCATTTGCCGCCTTTCTATATTAGTATCATTCGAATGAAATTAATTTTAGCATAAAATTGCCAATATTCACTGCAGTTTTTTAAAATAAAGGAAAACCATGGCAGGCTGCAGAAGGATTACTTAATGAAAATATGGAGGCTTTAAAAATGCAAATAAGGCTCGCAGAAAGAAAGGATATAGATAGGCTGATTAGAATGAGATGGGACTTCACGCTTGAAGATTATGAGGAGGGCACTTTTTCAGAAAAAGATTATCCGGAATTCGAGAAAGAATGCAGATCCTTTCTGGAGGAAGCTATTAAGGGAGGCATTTGGTATATCTGGATCGCTGAAGATCATGGAAAAGTTGTATCACATATGTACATAGAAAGAATACAAAAAGTTCCAAGGCCCGGCCGGATCACCTATCCCTTCGCCTATATGACCAATGTCTATACTGTGCCGGAATATCGCGGAAAAGGAGTCGGAAGCAGGCTGATCACTGCCATCAATACATGGATTGAAAAGAACCATTATGAATTCGTCATCGTCTGGCCGAGTGAGGAAGGGGTAGAATTTTATAATAGGAACGGTTATAAGCATTGCAATGAGCCGATGGAATATTTTCCGCAGAATTAGAGCAGGATTGCTTGCCTGAATAATGGAGGTTGAGGCATGAATACCAATAAAGACAAAATTCATCTGAAGAAAATGGAAACTAGAGAAGGGTGCCTGGCCGAAGCTGCAAGCCTGTATAATCTGGTCTGGAATAAAGAAGATCAATCTTTTCTGGAAAGACTGATGCGACATGGCAGCTATGATGGCTTCCAGGGGGAAATGGCGTTTGAGGGTGATGCCAGACTGGCAGGTTTCGTTTATGGCTATAACTCACAAAAGGGTCAATATTATAGAGGTTTGATTGAAAAGGAGCTTTCTGAAGAAGAGGCGCTGACTTGGCTGGAGGATTGCTTTGAAGTGGTGGAGCTGGCCGTCCATCCTGAAAGCAGAAAGCAGGGGATCGGCCGCCTTCTTGAACAAAGAATATTGGCGCAGCTGCCAAATAAGACAGCTATTCTCACAACTCAAAAGGATAACATCGCAGCCCGGCAGTTGTATTGGTCTCTTGGTTGGACAACAATAAAGGAATCCTTCTTTCCTGACCAGACAGGAACTGCCTACGTTATTATGGGGAAGAGACTCTCGCATAATAAGAGTCCAATAGGAGGTGGCAGTGTACATGACTGAAATCTGCCTTGTACGCCATGGCCAGACAGAATGGAATGCTGAAGGCAGGATCCAGGGAAGAACAGATATTGAGTTAAATGAGATGGGTGTCCGCCAGGCAGCAGCGTGCAGGGAACACCTTGCCAATGAAAATTGGGATATTATCATTTCCAGCCCTCTGCAAAGAGCCAGACAGACTGCAGAAATCATTAACCAAAATATCCAGAAGCCTTTGGTGTTAATGGAGGAATTTATTGAAAGAAGTTTTGGCAGAGCTGAAGGTCTTACAGCTGAGGAGAGGCACGCTCTTTTTCCAGACAGGGATTATCCAGAGATGGAAAGCAAAGAGGACCATCATATACGGCTCAAGGAAGGGCTTGATAAAATCAGCATGCTCTATAGCGGGAAAAGAGTTATCCTTGTTTCACACGGAGCATCCATAAATGCTCTGCTGGCACTGCTTTCTTCAGGCATGATCGGCTCAGGCAAAACGAAGCTTGAAAATGCCTGCTTATGCAACCTTAAATTGAATGAAAAAGGGTGGCTTGTAGAGTACTATAATGAATCTGGCCACTTAAAAGCACTTTAAACAAGAAGTTTTTTGAGAAATATGATATGGTATATTAAGGAAAAGGAGGGCGGAGGATGGGTAAAGTTTTCTTGTCTATTCTGCTGGTTCTGCTTGCTGCGGCAATTGTCAGCTTTGTTTCGGGATTCCATTCCGCCGGCTATTTATTCGGCTTTATGTTCGGCACATTTGCGATGGGGATAAGCTTTGTGTATTCTGCCAGGGATGATGACCGGTACAGGCCGAATTATCTGAACAACGGAGGCGGGAAGAAATAGACCGCTGTCATAAGCAAGTCCTGGAACCCGGATTTAAATAGGGTTCCTTTTTATTTTGCGGGTTTGCCATATTAATAGAAGGGCTAAAAGAAGAAATATGTTAGAAAATGAAACTTTTTACTCTTTTTAAACGTTAAATTATATATAGTATTACGAGGTAGTCTATACTTTAATTAACATATTATCCATTAGCTCAGCCAGTTAAACCGGATCATCATGTCTGACATAGGAGGTTAACCGTGGAAAGTTTAACGTATAAGCTTGCCAGTGAGCAGAGCGAGTTTGAACAAATCCATCAGCTTAATTATCAAACATTTGTAGAGGAAATTCCGCAGCACAGCAAAAATGATGAAAATGAATTGATTGATAAATTTCATCAGGAAAATACATATATGATTGCCAAAAAAGGAGAGGAAGTGGTAGGTATGATTGCCATCCGTGCCAAAAGGCCATTTTCTCTCGACTATAAGCTTGAGTCACTTGATGACTGCCTCCCCGTAAAGGGAACAGCTTGCGAGGTGCGTCTGTTATCGATCAAGAAAGAATACAGAAGCAGCCGCGTTTTTTATCATTTATGCGAAAGGCTTGTACAGTTCTGTCTTGAAAAAGGGTATACGATGGCCCTTATTTCCGGTACGGTCCGGCAGCTGAAACTGTACAGGCGGATCGGCTTTATTCCCTTTGGCCCTTTAACAGGGGAAGAGGGGGCGCAATTTCAGCCCATGTACTTAACAAAGGAAAACTTTGAACGCTCGACTAAAGCTTTTATCCGCCTAATGAAGAAAAAGACTAAGCCTGCTAAGAGGATTTCTTTGCTGCCAGGGCCTGTTTCAATCCATCCGGAGGCTGAAAAAGCATTCAGAGAGCCTGCCATATCCCACCGAAGCGAAGAGTTTAAAAAAGAACTTCATCAACTCCGCAGCAGTCTATGCCACATGACCGGGGCTGCTCATGCAGAAGTTGTCGTCGGGACAGGAACCCTTTCCAATGACCTTGTTGCTGCACAGCTATCCTGCATACCGGGAACAGGGCTGATTCTGGCGAATGGCGAATTTGGCTTCCGGCTGATTGACCATGCAAAAAGGCAGGGGCTATCTTTTCAATCTATTGAAAAAGAATGGAATGAGCCGATCCATTTATATGAGATTGAACAGGCAATCAACTCCAGCTCTTCGATCAGCTGGATTTGGACTGTTCACTGTGAAACTTCGACAGGCTATTTATATGATTTAGATTCACTAAAGGAGCTATGCGGCAGCCTTGGGATTAAGCTTTGTGTGGATGCCTGCAGCTCGGCAGGTACAGTGCCCCTTGATCTGAAGGAAATCTATCTTGCATCAGCGGTCAGCGGAAAAGGATTTGGATCATATCCAGGCCTGGCGATTGTTTTTCACAGGGAGAGGATTCTGGGCGGCAATCATATACCAAGATATTTGGACTTGAAAATGTATCAGGACCATGAAAGCATCCCTTATACCCACTCTTCCAATCTCGTCACTGCGCTTAACAAAGCTTGCGGTCTCATTGATTATGAAAAAACATCAAGGATTGGAGAGCAGGCAAGGGAAAGGATGGAGGCAAACGGGTGGATAGTTCTTGGGGATGAGAGCTATTCTCCCGGCATCATCACAATACTCGTGCCAGAAACTATATCAAGCAAAAAAATAGGTGATTATTGCAAAAGTAAAGGTGTGCTGATCAGCTATGAAAGTGACTATCTGCTGAAAAGAAATTGGATTCAGGCCGCTTTCATGGGGAGCATAAGCGAGCAAGAAGCAGCAGAGGCATTGAAGATCCTGGAGCAGGCTTTTGAAATACAGAACGAAAAACGGTATCAATATGAAACAGTTTAAAAAATTGACGCCGGTATGGGTAGCCGTTTTCTTTATGTGGCTCAAAACAGCTGCAGTATCTTTCATCGGCTTTAATCTGCATGCTGCAAGCCTGCTTGAAGTAATGCTGCTCACAATTTCGCCATTGGGGCTGCTGATGCTTTTGATCGGGGGCGGCCTATTTTGGAAAAAGAAAGTGAAGCCTGCTGGAATATGGCTGATAATGCTGGTCTTGACGGGCATCCTTTATTCAGATCTTTTATATTACCGTTTTTACACTGATTTCGTCACGGTGCCGATTCTTTTCCAATTCAAAAACGTCGGTGGCCTGGGACCGAGCACCCTGGAACTGATCAGTCCCTGGGATTTGCTGCTTTTCATTGATTTGCTATTGTATTTTCTTTTAATCAGGAAAAAGAAGCTGACAAAAATGACGGTGACCGGAAAAACGGCATGGCAGTATGGTGGTGCCTGCATCGCTCTTTTTCTCTTGACTGGGGCGATCGGGCTTGTAAATGCGCCGCATCTTTTCACAGAATCATACAACCGCCCTCAGCTTGTCAAAAATATTGGACTGTATCCGTATCATCTTTATGATATTGGATCAGCTGCATCATATCCCCTGCAAAAAGCATTTGCGGATGCATCTGATGCCAAGGCTTCTGCCGAGTACGTAAACGGCAGGACAGCGGAGCCTTCCGATTATTTCGGAGCTGCCGAAGGAATGAATGTTGTCCTCATCAGCATGGAATCGACCCAGGGCTTCGTCCTTAATCAAAAGGTAAAGGGTGAAGAAATAACCCCATTCCTTAATTCGCTGGCAAAGGATAGCTTTTATTTCAATAATCTATATGACCAGACCGCACAGGGGAAAACATCTGATTCAGAATTCATGGTCGATAACGGATTGTATCCCCTGTCGAGCGGATCGGCTTTTGTCCGGAAATTCGAGAATACATACAAAAGCCTGCCGCATATTTTGAAAGGTGAAGAAGGCTACAAGGCTGCGGTCCTGCATGGAAACGAGCCCACCTTCTGGAACAGGGAAGTTATGTATAAGTCTCTTGGTTATGACCGTTTCTTCTCTAAAGGCGATTATGAAGTGACAGAGGAAAATTCAGTGAATTATGGGATCAAGGACATACCGTTCTTCCAGCAGTCAATTCCGCACTTAAAGAGCCTTGAAAAGCCGTACTACACCCGCTTCATCACATTAACGAACCACTTTCCATTCCTGCTCGAGGAAGAGGACCGGCTTATTCCTGAGGCTGAGACAAGCGAGATGGTGGTAAACCGCTATGTCACAACAGTCAGATACCAGGATGAAGCGATCAAGACCTTCTTCCAGGAAATGAAAGACAGTGGAGAATACGATAATACGATGTTTGTGCTGTACGGAGATCATTACGGCATTTCAGACAAATATGAACATGGTGTGCTGGAGCTTTTGCGGCAGGAAGATACTCTTGTTAACAGGATGAAGCTGCAGAAGATCCCGCTGATCATCCATATTCCGGGGCAAGAGGGGAAGGTTATATCAACAATTGGCGGCGAAATCGATATAAGAGCAACTCTCCTCCATTTGCTTGGCATCAATCCCGAAGATCATTACAGCTTCAGCCGCAATCTTTTTGCCCGCAATCCCGATCAGCCAGTTGTTTTCCGGGATGGAAGCTTCATTGCTGAAGACTATCTTTATAAAAGCGGCAGCTGCCTGAAAATAGACTCCGGTGAAGAAGCAGCTGTCAGCAAGTGCGAACCTTATCTGGAAACAGCCAGAAAAGAGCTTGGTATGTCCGATGATGTTGTGAATGGAGACCTGATGAGATTCTTGAAGTAAGAGCAACGAAATCACTTTCAGATTGGAAGTGATTTTTTGCTCTCCAGCCAGATCTGCACCTGTTCCAGAAAATCTGTCTTGCACCAGGCGATGATCGCTTTTTCTTCTCCCAGCCGTTGGATCTGGCTTTGAAAAAATAAGTCCCCAATATAGTAGCCAAATCTGCTGAACCCGAATGATTGGCCGCCTCTGATGGAAAACCATTCTCTGAATACCTCTTCATGCTGCAGCTTTTTGAAATCTCCATAGAACTTTCTTATGATTTCATTGGTGTGGGACTTGGCGAAGGATAACCAGGCATCTCCTTGATCATTGAAGCTGAAATAGGCGGAGGAGGGAAGGCCTGGAGCAATTTTTCGCGAAAAATGGATGGCGGCGCCTTCCTGGTTAAGCCAGATCAGGGGATGATTCCATGGAACGCTTTTCCAGTCCATTCCGGCCTGATCACTGAGAATATTTTGTGCAGCATGGCCGAATTCATGGGAAACGATGGCTTTTAAATGTTCCTTATCATCGGTCAGCTGCTCCAGAGCAAAAGTAATATTCGGGATGATTTGCCGCCAAGTATAGGCATTTGACCCATAAATGCCGGCAATCAGGCTGACTTCAATTGGAAACTCGACTCCATAAGCTGTTTTGAAACGTGTGCCCGTCTCGTGAATAATGGGAATAATGTTTTCCTGCACTCTTTGAATATGGCTTTTTTTAGACTCTAGCTGCTCAATGCTTTTTGGTATGCGTTCTTCATGATTCCGGCAGTGATACTGAAAATACTGTGCAAAAATATCAGGATACTGTCGATGGTATTCCTTGAAAGAATCAGCGGAAAGATGTTCTGTTTCGAGAAATAAAGGAATTGTATTGGTGATTTTCATAACAAGGTCCTCCTGCTTTTTTTTCAATATAACATAGAGGGGATCTCTCCTGTGGGAGTATTTTACAATAAAACAGCTTTAAGAAACAAAAACCATGAATGGGGGGCACTAATGGGCTATATAGAAGATTTAAGGAAGATTGTTGGCCACAGGCCGCTTATTCTGACAGGCAGTGTTGGGATATTGGTTAATAAGAGGGGACAGCTGCTGCTTCAGCAGAGGGTGTTTCCGGCAGGATCGTGGGGCCTGCCTGGCGGGCTGATGGAACTTGGGGAGTCTGCAGAAGAAACATGCAGGCGGGAGATATGGGAAGAAACAGGCCTGACAGCCGGTTCTCTAAAGCTGATTAATGTTTATTCGGGAAAGAATTATTTGGTGACGGCCGAAAATGGAGATCAATTTTACGCAGTCACTATTGCCTATTTTACTGAAGCGTTTAGTGGTGAGATGAAAATGGATCCACAGGAATCGATGAATATTAAATTTTACCACCCAGATGAGTTTCCGGAGAAAATGGTGGGCAGCCACAAAGTAATCATAGAAGATTATATATGTAATTTCTATAAAAAGGAAAAATACGCGAAAGAATAATTGCTGTATCTGACAGCTCGATTAAGGAAACAGGATTAAAACAGGCGTAAGAATCAGCAGCCTTGTAATAAATTCAAACATAAACTCCAGCCCCCTTTAAAGGATTGTCCCTGCACCTGGCTCCTCCTTCGCCAAATGCCATGGCAGCCACGCATGCTGCCCCCGCTGATTTCTATATTAATAGGGAAATATTAAGCTGGTATTTATGTTTTGTTATAAATGGTTAAGAAGAGAGCAAAGAGCTCATGGATCCCAAAAAAAAAGGACTCTGCCAGTCCTTTTTAGGCCTTCATTAGATGTCCTGTTCCTCCAGTTCTATCTCCATCCGGGTCTGTGGGAATCCATTGGCTACCCATTCTGCCCTTAAGGCTGAGTCATACTGGGTGAGTCCTTTTTCAGCATCCACTTTATCGGCATCCACACTTTCAATCTGGTCAATCCTCTCACTGTTCCGCATGCTCGTGTCTTCTATGACGCCGTCTTTGATTGTGTATGAAAAGGTACTTGTATTTGTGGCAGATTCTTCGCTGCGCTTCTTCATTGCCGCAATGGCCAGTGCAGCTCCGCCAGCAGATAGCAGGATTCCTGCAGCCATGTTCATTGTCGACTTTTTCATGGTCATTCCCTCCGGTATTTCAAATTTTTATAGAGTAAGTAATCTATTCATTTTATTCCCCGTTTTTGTTACTTTAAAAAGCATTTTATTTACAATTTGATTAAATTTATTTCTCTGGCTTCTGGGACGATTGAAAAGGGTTCGGAAATGTCGACCCTCAAACGAAATAAAGAAAGGGGAATTTTAGTGGTTTGAATTTAGGGCGATAAGGTAAGACCTTGATTTCTCTGAAAACAGTAACAGCGGAAGAAAGGAGTGAGCTGGGACTACTGTTTGATTGGAAAAACTATAATAATGGTTGCAGCGAGGTGAGCTGGGCCCGCTATTTCGCTGAAAAACTAAAATAATGGTTCCAGCGGAGAGGGCTAGGACCGCTATTTCACTGGAAAACTACAATAATGGTTGCAGCGAGGTGAGCTGGGACCGCTATTTCGCTGAAAAACTAAAATAATGGTTCCAGCAGAGAGAGCTCTGACCGCTATTTCTCTTAAAAAGAAAAATAATGGTTCCAGTAGAGAGAGCTATGACCGCTATTTCTCTTAAGATACAAAATAATGGTTCCAGCAGAGAGAGCTATGACCGCTATTTCTCTTAAAATACAAAATAATGGTTCCAGCAGAGAGAGCTAGAACCGCTATTTCTCTTAAAATACAAAATAATGGTTCCAGCGGAGAAAGCTAGGACCGCTATTTCTCTTAAAAAGCAAAATAATGGTTCCAGCGGAGAGAGCTAGAACCGCTATTTCTCAATTAAAAATAATAAGCGGCCACAGGCGAATAAATTGTTAGTTCAGGTATTTTAGTTCTTGACGCACTTTTTCCCTGAAATCTTCATCCTTCAGCAGCTTCAGCTGGAAGCTGTTCATATTGCGTGACAGTTTTTTCTGCTCTATGGGACTCAGGTTGTTTGAGAGAAAAGTGATTTCAGTTTGATTGTTATCTTTATCTGTAGCATACATGGCCATTGTAAGGACAAAAGCAGTAGAGCCGCCTTTCTGGCCTGCATGCAAAAGCCATTCCTGATTGCGGGGGTCTTCCATCAGCTGTTCGAGAACCGGGTCAAGACGTGTATGTATGTCTTCTGCCAGGTAAGTTTTACTGTTGAATTTTTCCATAAGAGAAGCATAATCTGCAGCCGTTGATCTCGGGAGCCTGTCAGACCAGATTTGCTGAAAGTCCATGTCTAGCTTTTTGAGGAGCTGGGACTTTTCTTCAGTTGTAGGGGGAGCGGACTGCCAGGATCTGTGAATGTCAATTGCCATATCGCGGTATTCCTGTAAAGGCATTTCCTTTAGCTTGGTTAGTGCTTCTTTTTTTGACAGATGATTTTCTTCCATAAGTTTCATTGGAATGAATAAGGAACTGGCCAGCGGGTACAGCGGTTCATGATTTTCTAAATTCATGCTTTCCAGATTAGAGTTGATTTGGTGGAGTCCAAGCATTTCAATTAAATAATCTGTGTTCGCATTCGAGCTGTAAGCAAGCATGCCTTTCGCCACCTGCTGCAGTGAAACACTATTCCCTTTTAATTCAGAGAGCCATGCTTCATGGGCGCCGCCGTCTGTTTTCGGCACATAGTATTTTTCAAGCTCCTTCAGACTGACTTGCTGTTCAGGATTTATTTTTCCTGCAGCTGCCTGCTTGGCGAATTCTAACGCCACAATATATTTGACTGTGCTTGCCAAAGGCAGGCTTGTTTCAGGATTGATATTGGCAATTTCCTCCTGATTGTATTTTATAACGAGTGCAGCATTTTTTGTTTTTGCCTTCTCTTTTATAAAAGAGACAAGATAGGCGGGTTCTTCATTTTTTAAATTCTTCCAATACATCCAAACTCCAATTCCAAATAATGCAGCTGCCAGCAGCACAACTCCAGCAAGTATCCATAAAATAATTTTCATTCTTTAACCTCCTGTTCTACTTTACGGAAATAAGCCTGTAATGTTTCAATTTTTTTGCAAAATAGAAAATTCCGCTTGTTTAAGATAAAATAGAATCAGTGAATGTTATTTGAGGTGAGAGGGCCCATGATTAAGACAAATTGTCTTGATGAAAGAGATTATGAACTGATACACGCCGCTGAGGAAGTCATCAAAAAAAACTACCGTTATGGACGGCACCATATCGGTTCTGCTGTCAGGTCATCGTCAGGCAATATCTTTGCAGCCGTCCATGTGGAGGCAAATGTAGGAAGGGTCACGGTTTGCGGGGAAGCGATGGCGATGGGGAAGGCTATTTCTGAAGGAGAGCATGAAATCAAGACGATTGTGGCTGTCGCCCATGCCCATCCTCACGAAGATATGGAAGATTGCTGGGTGGTCGCTCCATGCGGGATGTGCCGGGAACTGATCAGCGACTATGGAAAGGAAACGGATGTTATTCTCTCTTATCAGGGGAAACTCGTTAAATGCAATGTAATGGAGCTGCTGCCGGAAAAGTATGGAGTATAGAGTTGCCTGAAAGAATGCTATTTTGTCTAATTCAGCAATAAAATGATAGAAATTCTTTTATCCTCAGTGTAATATTAAGATGAAATTCAACGAATTTCGTGATTGGATCCCGATCACCAGCATTCCCATTTAAGCGGTTCCAGGTTTTGATTTATCAAATATTTCAGAAATTTAAAAATTGAATAAGAGGACGATGAAAGTTGAAAATAGATGCTAATGAAACACATGTAAAAGAACAGACTATTTTTGATCATATTGGTAACAAGATTCAAACGGAAGATAGAGAGATTCATATCATTGCCAAATTAGAGGAACCGCTAATTGTGATTTTAGGGAATGTGCTGAGCGATGAGGAATGTGAAGGTTTGATCCGGATGTCCGAGGATAAGCTGAAGCGTTCAAAAATCGGCAACACCCGCACGGAGGACGATATCAGGACGAGCAGCAGCATGTTTTTTGAAGAAGGCGAAAATGAGCTGGTGGCAAGAATTGAAAGAAGGCTGTCGCAAATCATGAACATTCCTGTGGAACATGGGGAAGGACTGCAGATGCTGAACTATCACATCGGCCAGGAATATAAGGCTCATTTTGATTTTTTCTCATCATCCAGCAGGGCGGCAAGCAATCCGAGGATCAGCACGCTTGTTATGTATCTGAATGATGTTGAGGAAGGCGGGGAAACCTATTTTCCTAAGCTGAACTTTTCGGTGAACCCGCAAAAAGGCTCTGCCGTTTATTTTGAATACTTCTATGATAATCAGGATTTAAACGATCTGACTCTCCATGGAGGGGCGCCTGTAATCAAAGGAAGCAAGTGGGCAGCCACCCAGTGGATGAGAAGGAAGAAGCTGTAAAACAATGAAATTGGTCCTGTCGTGGCATAAGGACTGCACCCATACATGTATCAAAATGAGAAAGCAATCTAAGCTTTCTCATTTTTTTATGGATAATTCTATTAATAACCGGGTTTTCGTCCAATCGCAGGGCGGCCGGCCTGCATTTATTAGTATAAAAAGAGGGAGGCAGAAGGATTCTTATGAATAAAAAAGAACAAAAGGTGAAGGATGTCCTCACCAACTCCAGGCCGCCTTTATTCGAGCAGGATTTTCCGATCATTTTTTTCTGGAGCCCGAAAAGCGGATGTACTTCGTTGATAAAGTGGTTTTATTACCAGATCGGAAAGCTTGATGAGGCGCTGAAACATAATCCATGGGTTCATACCTACAGGCTGCAGGTTTACCAGAAGCAGCCCAAGTATTTGTATCGTATAGCAGAACAGCTCCTTTTTAATAAAAAGGAATCCTATAAACTGGTCCGCAATCCTTATACAAGAGCGGTAAGTTCATATCTTGCCGCTATTTATAATGAAACATTGCTGGATCAGATCGCTCCCGGAGCAAAGGGTACCGGGATTTCCTTCAAAGAGTTTTTATATAAAGTTAAGGAAATCGGAGCTGATAATCCTAAGCTTGATCCCCACATTGCCCAGCAGTATATCAAGGATGAAGAGCTGTTTGTCAAAAATCATATCCGCCTGGAGAACTTTACTGAAGAAATACGTAATCTTGAGCAGAAATTTAAGCTGCAGAACTCGCCTTTGCATGAATTCGTAAAATCTCCCCACCATCTTACACAAGCGATGCAAAGCAATGGCCGGCAAACATTCTCTGATGTTAAATTTTCCAGGCAGACAATTAAAACGCCTCTCCCTGATTACACTGATTTCTATAATGAGGAAACAAAAAAGCTGGTCCAGGAGCTTTTTAAAAACGACTTCATCCACTATGGCTATGATGTGGAGCGAATAAAATAATCTTTCTTTAAATGGAAAAAGACTTCCGGAAAAGAAGTCTTTTTTTCAGTATTATTTGCTGGCAGCGGCAGTGAAATCCTTTCGCCTGTAGACGCTGAGGGCGAAGCCTATGACAAAAGCATTAAGGATTGCCGGTGTAAGGCCATAGCTTATGAACGGCAATGGCATAGAGATGATTGGGAGGACCCCTAATGTCATCCCGATATTATAAAGAAACTGGACAGAATAGAGGGCGATTGCCCCTGTGACAAGCTGTTTGCCGTAAGGGTCTTTAATCTGTCCGCCGACAGATACCATCCTGGCCAAAAGAAGGGCAAGAATGACAATTAACAGGCCAGCCATCAGCCATCCGTAAAAATAGGTGATATTAACAAAGGCATAATCGGAATGCAAATTTGGAATGGATGCTGTTTTTTCCGGATTGCCAAGCCAGCCGCCTTCAGCCAGCATTTCTTTTATCTTAATATACATAAATCCCGAAGTCTCTGAGTATTCTTTTGGGTTAAGAAAAGCGAATATGCGGACTTTTTGATACTCGTTGCTTGTGAACCACGCTAATATGCCCAATAAGACTAGGATGCCTCCGACAGAAGATGTGGTTGCGATGATGGTTTTCCGTGTTACAGCGCTTCTGGTAAACAATATCATGACAAGGAAGCCGTACATCATGGCAATCGGGAAGCCCGGCAAGGATAAGAATAGAAATAAAGTAATAGCAAATATAAGCCAGCCTATCCATAGATTTGGTTTTTCTTTTGAAAAAAAGCTTGCCCAGAAAAGGTAGAATAATGGCAATATTGACATTCCGCCGAATGCTCCAATTCCAGGGATCCTGTAATAGGGAAAACCGTTTACAGAGATAGATAAAGGAGACACCGGCAAAAGGATCAAGTATAAAATGCCTGCTATCAGGAAAGGCCAGCTCCATTTGTGCAATTTCCTATAGTCAAAAAGCATGGCAGCAAGTGCAACGAGCAAACCAAGAATAATATAGACAATTTGATTGCCTATAAAGTTTCCATCATATTCGTTATTAACACTCAACAATGGAAGCAGCCCCATCCCAAAAGCCGCAGCCAGCAGCCCTATCAGCAGCCAATCCACCCTCGGCTTATGTATTTTGTTCAGCTGCATCCCAAGCTCCGCCGGGCTGCCCATTTGCAGGACTGCCTTTTCTTCCGCATCTGTTTCTTCGATTCCCTCTGCCATCAGCTCTATTTTCGTTTCCTGGAGATGGTGCTCCAGCTCTTTATGGATAAAAGCCTTGGCTTCTTTGGATTTTATATGCTTTTTGACCTCCGAGAGGAAGTCGTCTTTCTCAGCTGCCACTATTTCAGCCCTCCCATAATTCCTGCAGGGCCGTACGCCTGCCGGCCGATTTTTTCTCTGACTGCTCCAGGAGTTTCCTGCCCCTGTCATTCAGCTGGTAGTATTTGCGTGAATCCTGCCAGCTGGACTGAAGATAGTTTTTCCGTTCCAGCCTGTGCAGCAGGGCATAGAGGAAGCCTTCGTTTTTTTCAAAGTTAGAAATTCCCCTTGCGATGATGCTTCTGGTCAATTCAAAGCCTGTCTTTTCATGGACAAGCAGCTGCAGGACAGCAAGGATAACATCTTCATCACTTTTTATCTGAAGATTCCTTGCTTTTGCCTTTATTTCTTCACGGCTTTTGCCGGTAAATGACAGGTCCTGGAAAACGGAATTTTCCATCGCTTTTTTTAATCTCTTCAAGCGCTCTTCCATCATAGCTCCTCCAGTCTTTCTTTTAATAGCTGCTTTGCCCGCTTTAGGTGCGTCTTGATTGTATTTTGGTTGATGCCAGTGACGGCCGCTATTTCCTTCATGCTCATCTCCTCGAAATAATGCAGGTAAATGACTTCTCGGTAGTGGTCCGGCAGGTTCATGACTGCCGCTGCGAGCTGTGAATCATCATCTTTTTTAATGACGGCTGCCTCGACTTCATCCTTCATGCCGCTGCCCGATTTTGCCTGTTCCTCTGAAAGGATGATATGGCGTTTGTGCCAGCTTCTGAGATAGTCTTTGCAATGATTGACGGCAATCCGCCAAAGCCATGTTTTCAGCATCGATTTTCGGTTATATTGATGGAGGTTTTTATAGCATTTAATGAAGATTTCCTGTGTCAGATCCTCTGCCACATCTTTTTGCTTCACATATGTATAGGCAAGCTGGAGAATATCCTGGCCATAAAGCTGCATAATCTGGTCGATGGCTGCTTCCCTGTCCATTGCCAATAATATTTCTGATAAAGTTTCTTCCACGGTTCTTTGCTCCCTTCCAACCATTAGACGGGGCACCCGCTGTTCAGGTTTGTGTTTTTTATAAAAAGTTTCAATTCATTTTAGCTTTTAACAGGAGAATAAGAAAACCCCCCGGATCAGGAGGGCATAGATAATTATTCATCTTTTTCCAGCTTTTTCAGCAATCTGATGATTTCATCCAGCTTGGCGTGCAGCTCCTGATCAGAAGAATAGGAGGCAGCCGAACGGGACACCATCCTCCGCATAAACAGGGTAAAAGAAAATACACCCAGCAAAGTCAGTAAAACAATGATTATCAAAATCAGCCAATCTCCCAGATACATACTATACCTCCAATACTGTTCCGACGACATAAGGGAAATTATGGTATAATACTATCAGTCAGCAGGAGGGATTGCAATGTTCAAACATATACAGCCTTTTCAGATTATTATCGGGTATTTTATGTCACTAGTTTCTTTTTCGGTGGCATACAGCAGCTATGCTGAAGGAAGAACTGCCTCGTTTTATTTGTTTCTGATCGGTGGAGTCCTGATCATCATTCTTCATACGGCAGCCTGGATATCAATTTCATCCAGAAAAAAGGCAAATAATGCAGCAGAATAAAAAGGGATCCTGCTTCTGCATGGAGAATCTTTGTATATACTGAATTTTCCAGGAGGGATTCTTATGAGCAAAAAGATTTGGAGAGTAGGTACTACTTATATTCCGGTTAAGGATGTCCAGGCATCTGCAGATTGGTATGCCGGAAAGCTCGGTGCAGAGCTGAACTATATTGATGAAGACAAAGCTATCCTTAATTTGGCGAACCAGAGCTTTTTCCTTGTTAAAGCAGCAGAATCACAAACTAGTAATTTCACAGATGCTTCGGGAGCGGAAAGGTTTTCTCTGACGTTTGAAGTGGATGGGCAGGCTGCCCTTGAAGCGGTTCATCAGGAGTTCAGTGAACAGGGAGTCCATACAGGCGAGATCGAGGAGAGGGGACATGCTGGCAGGAACTTTGTGTTCAGGGATCCGGACGGCAATCTGTTCGATGTATGGAGCGAGCTGAGTCCTTCATTCAAGGAGAAATTCATGGTATCGCAGTAAAAGGGCCTCCTGGTCCTTTTTTTGTCTGATTTTACGAGTGGGGAGCTGAAACTGTGAAACGAACTGTAATCATGACCGTCGGGAAGACACACAGCGGAAAAAGCACATTTGCGGGAGAATTGAAGAAAGAGCTGAAAGGCTCTTTTGTGATGGACCAGGATAACCACGCGGCATTTATCCATACATATTATGAAGCTCTTCAGCCTGTAAGCGGGCCTAATACCCTAAAGCACGGGCTGTCAAAATATATTGTCGAGTATGCAAAAGAAAATACCAGCCTGCATATGATCATCTGCAATTCTAATCTCAGCAGGAAAGACAGGGACTATCTGTTGAATGAACTATTTCCAAGTGAAGATTTCTTCCGGATTATGGTTCACTTCCAAATCCCGGATTCCATTCTGGAAGCAAGAGCTGCAGAAAGCACCAGGAACACTAATATTTTCAGGAGTGCAGCCACCTTTAAAGAGGTGCTGGAGTTTCAGCAGGCTGCCCGTAAGGAAGACCCCGCCGAAGATGAGGCAGATTACCTTTTTGTTATAAAAAATAATGAAGAGGCTGGTTCTGTCATTAGAGAAATTGTAAAGCTTACTGAACAATTTAATTGATGGGGAAGGAGAAAGAAATGAGAATCTGCGGCAGGGCAGTTATTGTAAAAGATGGTAAAGTGGCACTCATTAAGCGGATTCGGGAAAGTGAAGAATATTATGTGTTCCCCGGCGGAGGGGCAGAGCCTGGAGAGCTGCCTGAGGAGGCAGCAGCACGTGAAGTCCTTGAAGAACTGGGGATGGAAGTGAAGGTTGGCAGACTGCTGGTCCGCCATGATTATAATGGACCGCAATATTTTTATTTTGCAGAGATGATGGCTGGTATTTTTGGGAGCGGGACAGGAGAAGAATTCGATCTGGCAAGGGGCCGCGGCACATATGAGCCGCTTTGGGTGGATATTGGTTTATTGGCAGATTTGCCTGTAAGACCGGCTGAAGCGGCAAAACTGGTTAGGGAAATGCGGTTTTTTAAAATTGAAAGCATGCCCGGTGACCATTCAACCGATCCCCAAACACCTCTAAAATAGCAGACTTAAGGTATAATTTATAACAAATACAATATAGAGGTGTGCCACTTGGAAGAACTTATAACCTTAAAGAAGGGCCATAAAAAGCTTTCCTGGCTCAAGATTATCCAGCGCATGGTATTTATAACGCTTGGTGCTTTGCTGATGGCTACCGGGCTTGAGATCTTCCTGATTCCCAACCAGGTAATTGACGGCGGGATCACAGGTATATCCATTATGCTTTCTCATATAAAGGAATCAAGCTGGGTTTATTTTTATTCGTTTTGAACTTGCCCTTCATTTATTTAGGCTACAAGCAGATGGGCAAAACATTTTCGCTTTCTGCCATTTACGGCATCATTATGCTCTCCCTTTTCGCTTCATTCTTTCACCCAATCCCTCCTTTTACAGAGGATATTCTTTTAGCCACAATTTTCGGCGGCATTTTTCTCGGAATCGGCGTAGGGCTTGTCATCCGCAATGGCGGAGCGCTTGACGGGACCGAAGTTCTATCCATCGTCATCAGCAAGCGTGTCCCTTTTTCTGTCGGTGAAATCGTCATGTTCATCAACTTTTTCATTCTGAGCTCTGCAGGCTTTGTCTATACATGGGACCGGGCCATGTATTCTATACTTGCCTATGTCATCGCAGCAAAAGCGATTGATATTGTCGCTGACGGCCTCGAAGCATCCAAATCGGTCTGGATCATCAGCGAAGAAGCTGACATAATCGGCGATACCATCAATGACCGGCTGGGACGCGGCGTCACGTACCTGAAAGGGGAAGGCGCATACACAGGAGACGACAAGAAAGTGATATTCTGCATCATCAATAGACTTGAAGAATCCAAGCTTAACAGCATCCTTGAAGAACTTGATCCGTCCGCCTTTTTGGCGATAGCTGACATCACTGAGGTGAGGGGCGGACGTTTTAAAAAGAGAAGCATCCATTAAAAGCCTATGAGGCCCTCCAAATGTGAGGGTCTTTTTTTGTTTATAGAATATCCGTTATGTATACATTTCTTTGTTTTTAAATGAGTTTGAAGGATTTTCCATAACCGATAAAGAATCATTCTAGAGGTAAAAAGTCTCTCAATGTGAGAATGTAAAAATTTTGGAGGTGATGCCTCTTGAATAGCCAAAGAGGAATTTCAGAGACTTGTCATATCAGCCAAGAATATTTCTAAAGAAGGAATAAGGGCTTTGCTGTAAGCGGCCCTGAAGGAGGAATTTATGATTATCAGATCCTATCAGCCAGAAGATGAGAAAGGCTGGGTCCGCTGCAGGGTGCTGTCATTTTTGGATACGGATTATTTTGACAATGTCTTACGTGAAAAGGAACAATACGAAAATCCGGCGATTGAGCTAGTCGCCGAAGTGGACGGAATGATAGCAGGGCTGCTTGATCTGGAATATGAGGAAGAAGAAAGGACGGTTTGCTCACGCGGAACCGGGCTGGGCGGGATGATTTGGCATATTGCTGTCCACCCCGACTTTAGGCGGAGGGGGATTGGAGCAGCCCTGCTGGAGGAAGCAGAAAGGCTCGCCAGGGAACAGGGATTGAACAGGATGGAAGCATGGACCCGTGATGATAACTGGGTTCGCGCTTGGTATGAGAGCAACGGCTTCGTTCAAAAAGAATCGTACTTGCATGTTTATATGGAAGGAGATTCCGAGCTGAAAGGTGCTGTCTCTGCAAACTTGAAGAATCTGTATCCTATGCAGGTTTTTGCCCATTATACTGGGGAGGAAACCGCAGTAATTAAAAAGAGATTTAAACGGGTGCATGAATGTGTCTGCTTTGAAAAAGGTCTTTAGAATTGCTTGGTAATAGAAAGAACTGTTGCACGCAGTTCTTTCAAACTCATAAAAAGGGGAGCAATATTTTAATGTGTATCATGAGCAGCAATGCTGATTGTCAGCTTGATACTGCTGAGTGCGTATCCATATACCCTGGTTCCGGCTGAACAGTATGATGGATTGATTTTGATACAGTCTGTCTCGCCGGTGCAATATATACGGTAATGTTCTGGCAGATGTTATATCTGCCTTTTTGTGCGACGGGCAGTCGCATTGGACGTCGGCGAAGCCGACGTCCTTCACTTCTTTAAGGACAGAGACGACATTGAGATGTAACGACTGGATGAATGAATAGAAGCTGAATTCCAGATGGTGAAAGTCCATCCCTGAGGAGACTGACCTAGCTCAGGAAGCCTAATCTAGGGCGATATCGTGAGGTATTGTCTGAAGGAGATGCGGGAAATCGTGAGATCCGCAGGTGAAGAAATAGACCCTAATGCAAGAAGTGTGAAGCACGGCGGCAGGATAAGTTGGCGACTCTTCGAAAAGTGAGGAAGCCCACTAGAAGGCACTTCCCTAGAAGTCAGAACGGGGAAGTGTGACTTATCAGGTGATGGTGCAGGGTATGTTTTGAAGGAAAATGCGATGACCCCGTGAGGTCTCCGCCTTACCAAACAGGCAGGGTTCCAATCTATAAGGGTAATCCGAAGTGATTAGGAACGGGCGGAGAAGTCAGACATTCTCATAGTACGGAAGTAGTCCAGCGACCATAACGCAGGATGAACGGAAGGGGAATGACCTATGGCTCCAAGCCATGGACAAGATGTAATGCCAACAAATAAGCTACTGCGGTAAAACCATTTGAAAGTACATCAAGGAAAGGCGCGGAATATGCAATGAATCAAGAGTGGAAATTCAAGTTACACAGTGTGTACGGACAAATTTTGTTTGACCGTAAATTAACCCAAAGTTTTGAACAAGTGAAAGCGAACAAAGGCTCCGGAGGAATAGACGGAGAAACAATTGAAAGCTACAATGCAAACCTAGAAGATAACATCTTGTCCCTTCTAAACAGATTAAAAACGAAGAATTACCAAGCCAAACCGGTAAAAAGAGTATATATCCCGAAAAAGGATGGGAAGAAAAGACCACTAGGCATTCCCACGATCGAAGATCGGATTGTCCAGCAGAGCGTAGTAAACGTACTACAGCCAAAATTCGAGGACTCCCTGTTCCACAACTGGTCAGTTGGATTCCGTCCGAAAAGAGGAGTAGAAAGAGCTCTTCAAATCATCCTATGGAACATAGAACAAGGATACAACTACATTTATGACTGTGATATAAAAGGGTTCTTTGACAACATCCCCCATAAGAAACTCATGGTTATATTGAAGAAGTATGTATCAGACCGGACGGTCTTAGGCTTGATTGAACAATGGCTTAAGGCTGGTGCCTTGGAAGAAGGGAAACGAATACACTCTGACTACGGAACGCCACAAGGTGGAGTCATCTCACCCTTATTGGCGAATGTATATCTTAACGAATTGGACTGGGAATGGGACTTGCATGGTGTCCGCTTTGTCCGGTATGCCGATGACTTTCTTTTATTTGCCAAATCCCAAGAAGCTATAGACAAGGCAGCCACCTTGACCAAAGAGAAATTAGCCGAACTGGGATTGGAAATTTCCAAAGAGAAAACTAAAGTAGTTAACTTCAAAAAGGACAACTTCGACTTTCTAGGTTTCACCTTTCATCATTGGAGGCCAAGAAAGAAAGATACAAAGCTCGCCTTTCATGTCACCCCCAAGAAAGAATCGATCAAAGATTTCCGTTTGAAAATCAAGAATAAAACGCGGAAGACCTTAACCTTAAACAAAGAAGAATGGGTAAACCGTGTAAATCCAATTATTCGGGGGAAAGTAAACTACTATCTAACCATCGTCAAAGCGATTAAAGCAAATGAAGAGCTTGGGCAGAATAGCCACTGTACCACTCGTTGGATGCGAAGCATCCTTTTAGATTTAGATGGCTATATAAGGAGAAGGCTGCGAGTTGCCTTTATTCATAAACATCCCAACCAAAAGAAAGAACAAAAGATGAGATATAAGTGGAATAATAATTTCTTTGTAGGAATTAAACTGATACCCGCTTATTGGCTATATTTAAATAAAGCACTTGGCTATACACTCGAACAATATCTCGAAGAGATGAGAGAAAAAGGTAAGCGAAAACAACGAAATGCAATAAGACGAGCAAAAGAAAAGGGTGAGGAATATTACACTCCTCACCGACTCCAAAAGATGCAGAATGCCTGGAACGCATCCTCTTGATAATCATTGTAACATATGGGTAAGCCGTATGCCTTAATAGGGCACGTACGGTTTGATAAGGGGGAACCCATGAGAATGGTTTCCCTACTTTATTCATGTCCTTTACTGGAAAATCCTATAGCTGCTACACAGGAAATCGCTGCTGCGGCAGCCACAATCATTCCAAAGAAGAAACCGATGGCCCGCATGAAGGGATCATCACCAGGAAATTCAGGCTTTGCCGATGCAAACTGATAGAGAAAGATAACGAAAATAATCAGATAAAAGCTGCTTCCAATCAAGCCCGCTTTCAACCGCTCTTTTGCAGCGCCTCTCCAAGCCAGTTTTATATCAAGCCATAAGCGGATGCTGAAGGCTGCTGCCAGGAACATGATCAGCAGGTGTATATAAGGGATATTCAAAAACAGCAGCGAATACAAAATCAAGAGTGTTGCCGCAAATAGCAGTGCATTGGAAACAAATAAAAACAAACCAGCTCTCCAATGGCTTTGAAACCAGGAAGAATTACTTAAAAAATCTACCATTTTCCGATTGGCTGCACTTCCCTCTAGAGAGGGTTTTTTTTTGAACAGAATTAGCAAGAAAGCAATTCCGATGATACCCAAAAGTAAAAAAGATGTCACAATGAGCCGCCTCCAATATTGAAATGTAATGATAATTTATCGCAGATCAATAAATGAAGTCAATGGTTTTATATTAAAATTCATTTGATTTTTACTGAAATGTATTTGTTTTTTATTGAAATACGATAAAACCTGTATTAAGATAAATATAATAATTCATAAACCGGAGGTACCTTATGAACAAGGCCATAACGAGTTTCCTGAAAGCCGCCATCCTTATTATGGGGTTGATCGTGGCACTCCTCTGCATTTTTCTTCTGCCTGAACTTGCAGGGGATGCAGCTGCAGAGTACCCTGAATTTGCTTATTTGAAATGGCCGGTCCTTTTGGGCATGTATGCGGCCGCGATTCCATTTTACATTGCGCTGTATGAATCATGGAATTTATTAAGATACATTGAAGGGCAGACTGCTTTTTCCGATTTCTCTGTGCAGTCGCTGCGCCGCATCAGGAATTGCGGCATTGCTTTGGGGCTTATATATGCTGCCGGGATCATCGGAGTTGGAGCTGCCGGGGCCCTTCATCCAGGAGTCTTCCTTATGGGTGCAGCCATTGCTTTCTGTTCTTTTGTCATCAGTGTATTTGCAGCTGTCCTGAAGGAGCTTCTGCGGAGCGCCCTAACCATGAAAAACGAAAATGAACTGACTATCTGAGGTGAAGCAATGGCAATAATCATTAACATAGATGTTATGCTGGCAAAAAGGAAAATGAGTGTTACAGAGCTGTCCGAGCGGGTGGGTATCACCATGGCCAATCTCTCAATACTGAAGAACGGCAAAGCAAAGGCAGTCCGGCTTTCCACGCTTGACAGCATCTGCAGGGCGCTGGACTGCCAGCCGGGAGATATTCTCGAATACCGGGGAGAAGAACATTAGCAGAAGTTTGAAGAGACAGGGCGACCCTGTCTCTTTTTTTCGTAAGACGCCACATATGAGAATGGAATATATAATTTACAAAAGGGAATATATATATTACATTCTGGGTGGAGGAAAAATATATGAAAAATAATGTAAAGCAGGCCCGGCTGCAGGCAGAGCTGACCCAGCAAGAGCTGGCGGACCGGGTGGGAATAACCAGGCAGACGGTCAGCTTGATTGAAAAGGGCAAGTATAATCCTTCTTTAAAGCTGTGCCTGCAGATCTGCTATGCAGTCCAGTCAAAGCTGGACGAATTATTTTGGGTGGAAGAGGAGGAGCTGAGATGAAAAAAATGACCGATGAACGTTTGAAGCAAAGGAATTTGGAGCATGTACGGATAGTCTATATCGTCCAGACGCTGGGAATCCTTTGCATTCTTGCATACGATTTAATGCAAGGCGGCATGGAAGCTATGCGTGGGAATCCGCTTTGGCTTGTTTTTATCGGAACCTCGGTTGTATTTGCTTATCTATCCATGAGTGTGAGCGTAGAGCATGAGAGACAGGGAAAAAACCCGAAAAAGTCATTTATTTTAAGCATATCAGCCATTCTCGGAGGGGCTGCCATCATTTCATATTTGATCAGCATTACACCGGGCTATGGATGGGATGATGGCCTGATCCTAGGTGTAATTATCGCAGTTTGCGGCGGAATACCTGTCTTTTACATTTACCGGCTGCGGCTGAAACAGGCAGCTTTGTATAATGAGGAAGACGAATAAAAGGATTTAACATAATCACATTCCTTCGGCACATATATATACAAAAAAATGCGGAGGAATAACAATGGAAAATATTCAATTTTTCAGGACGGTAAGAGTTTTTATCGCCAGCCCCTTTTTTAATGAAGAGCAGCTGGAAAGGATCGGAAGGCTTGAGAATGCACTGAGGAAGAATCCATATGTGGCTGATTTCTTCTCGGCGAGATTTTACCAGTTCCCACAGCTGACTTTCGCTTCTGATCCCTGGAGGAAGACTGTTTTCCAAAATGATTTAAGATATTTGCGGCGTGCTGACGTGGTAGTTGCCATTCACGACTATGAAGAAAATTCCGTGGACAGCGGGACAGCCTTTGAGCTCGGCTATGCGTATGCACTGCAAAAGCCGATCATTTTGATAAAAGAAAAGCAAACCAGCATCCCGAATTTGATGCTGGTGGAAAGTCTGCATGCATACCTGACTAAGACAGATGAGATTGCCGGCTATGACTTTATCAATATGCCGAAAATTCCATATAAAGGTCCGCTTATTTAAAGGCAATGAATTTGCCTGCACAAGAATAACCGGAAGTATTGAATAATTAAGAGGCAAAGAATACAATAAAAAAGGTAAATGATTCCTGATAGGAAATGAAAAACTGAATTGGCCGAAATTCCAAGAAAGCAGAAAAAAATTACATGGTGAGCAGGGAGGGAAAAAGTTGGCAGATGAAACTTATAGGATTTCTAAACTGCTGGGATTTATTTCTTTTGGCATCACGGTCTTGGTTAACTTTACCGCAGGGCTCTTCTATTTCCTCGTTTCAAGGGGGTTTACGGCGAATGTTTTAACTGAACTTATCAGCAGCGATCCAAAATTCCAGCGGGAAATGTCAGGGCAGGATGGAACTGCAGCAGCCAGGGAGATGGCGGACGGTACTATGGATTTTGTCGAAATTGTGCTTATTATATTTCTCGTTTTTTGGCTCCTTATGCTGTTCCTTAACCTGGCCGGCATTTTAAGTATAAAGAAAAATCCTAAAGCCGCAGCTGTTATTTTTATTGTCGTTGGTGTATTGAGTCTGCCCACAATAATTATTCCCGGCCTCCTGATAACTTCCGGAATTTTGATCCTGACAGCCAATAAGAAAAAAGAACCTTCATATCCGGATTATTAAACAGGGACCGGATTTATCGAAATATAGAGAGGAAAATAGGATGTTTATAGCCATTCCATTAGCTCTGGGTCTTCTATTAGAGTTCGCAATAGAGCCTGTCTTTAAAATTCGTGAAAAACTTTTCAACAGATTAGGCACAATGGCTGCCGGGGCATTGGCGATCACACTCCCTTTTGCAGCATGGATGATGCTCACTGAGCTTGTCCCCATTGAAGACGAGAGAATCTATACCTTTTCCTGCATTATGTTTACTGCAGTTATAGCTTCTGGTGCCGGGAAAAGTACAGCAAATGTAAAGAAGAGAAACAACTATGAGTAAAACTATTCTTAACTCTGCCAAGGTGTCCGCCGCTTTCTATTCATGAAAGCGGCGGATTTTATTTATCCTCTTTTCGGGGATGCATTTAAATTTCGTAATCCTTTTGTGGAATGATGCATTCATCCTGGATATACGGGCCAGTATCCTGCTCTGCTATAAGCGGATGGCCGGGAAGTTGAACCTTGATGTCCATAAGAATATTGGTGCCTGCGCGCCATTTTATTGGATTTGCTGCAGCTATTGGAGGGTCCGATATAGGCTGTAGGCTGCACTTGGGCAACCGTCTCCTTCCACTGGTTTTCATCTATACAGTAGGTGTTTGCCATAATATTGGGCGGTGTAAATTTCAGGATATCAGAACCAAGTATCACTTCTGGCGTTGGTGCATTAAAAATAGCAAGAAGATGGGTGTTATCCTGCAGGGCTACTTCGTAATGCCACCAGCCTTGCGGTACATTGGCAACCTGTCCTGGTCCGATCGTATAATTTTGGATTTTTTTTGTAAAAGGATTCAGCAGGGAAACAGTGGCTGTTCCGGATATGCAGTAGACCAATTCTGCAGCGTTCTGGTGGTAATGGGGTTCTACAGCATTGCCGGTGCTTAGATATATATCAAGCAGGGAAACATTTTCAAGGGTATTCAGCTGGGCAATCCCCAGAATATTGATAAAGTTATGTTTGTCTTTTTTCATAAGGGGGCTTTTATTCACATCGAAAGCGTACGCAAGGGACGGGGAAGTGTAATCCAGATAAGCAGTCATGTTCATTTTCTCCCAGGGAATGTTATTTCCAATAAACTATGCAGCAATGAGCTGATTGTGCAGGTGCCATTTTGAGAGAAGAATGTCGAAATGTATTGAAGTCTGCCTAAAGGAAATGCTTACTGCCTGTTGAATATAAAAACGGACAGAAGTTAAAGGCAGCGCGGAACATACGAAAAGGAGGCAGAAAAAATGAGCGGAAAGCTGATTATGAGGGAAGAAGGCAATAACCTGGTAATGGAGTGGATTTTTGATGCGCCAAGGGAGGAAGTATTTAAAGCATTCTCAGATTCCAAACTGCTGGAAAGCTGGTGGGGTCCTGAGGGATGGGAAACGAAGAATAAGAAATTTGAATTTGAACCTGGCGGGATATGGCATTATGGTATGACCTGCAAGGACAAAAGCCAGGGTGAATTTTATGGGATGGAATCTTGGGGGCTTGCTGTCTATAAGGAAATCTCGGCACCAGAGAAAATTGTCCATATAGATGCTTTCTCCGATGAAGAAGGAAATATTAATGAATCATTGCCAAAAACCCTGATTACGGCAACATTTAGTGAAGAAGGGGGAAAAACCAGGTATGTGTCAGTCACTGAATTTCCTTCCAGCGGAGCTATCAGGCAGATCATCGATATGGGGGCTGCTGAGGGGTTCTCTTCTCAGCTGAAAAAACTGGATGCACTCTTGTCAGGAAATAAGGTTTGAGAATGAGCGGGGCCAGATCATGGGATTTGGCCTTTTTGTATGAATGGCAGCATAGAAATAAAAACCTGCACCCTCCCTTTATGTTTAAAGATAAATAATTTTATAAAAAAAGCTAAAAATAACTGATATAAGCAGGGAGGGAAATGCATGGAACAGATCCAGCACCAAACAAAAATGAATGCTTCTGAATATGCTGTCATATGGTCGCAATACATTAATGACAGTTTATCAAGCTGTGTGCTGCAGCATATGCTGAAAGATTCAGAAGACAAAAATATCCGGGAAGTGTTTGAGTTCGCCCTAGAACTGTCAGAGCGGCATTTAGAAAAAACTAAAAAGCTCCTGAAAAGTGAGAATCAGCCTCTGCCGATAGGCTTTTCTGAAGAAGATGTAAATCCAGAGGCCCCTGGATTATTTACGGATGCTTTTAAAATCGTTTATTTACATATCATGGCACTTCATGGGCTTACAAGATATGCAGGCGCGACGTCAGTGTGCTCACGGAAGGATATCAGGCAATACTTTATGCAATGTACCTCAGAAGCTCTGGAGCTGTATGACCGCACTACCGAGGTGGCTCTTCAAAAAGGTATAATTGATAAAGCTCCAACGCTCCATAATAAACAGAAAGTGCATTTTGTCAAAAACGGTTATATGAAGGGCTGGCTTGGGAAACGCAGGCCCATCAATGCGATTGAAATCAGCGGCGTCTTTCTGAATATGCAGAAGACGATGGTGAAGATGGTATTGGAGCTTGGCTTCAGCCAGGTCTGCAAATCCAATGATGTGAGGGCGTACATGGAAAGGGCAAGAGGGCTTTGTTTAAAGCACTTTGAAATACTTGCATCTTTACTGAAAGAAGAGAACCTGCATGTCCCCAAAGTCTTTGAATCGGAAGTGACGGATTCAATTGTGCCGCCATTTTCGGATAAGCTGATGCTTTTCCATATAACTGGCCTTTTGTCGGCAGCGATCAGTTATTATGGCGAAGCAGCCGCCCTCAGCCAAAGAAGGGATATTGTTTCTGCTTATACCAGAATGAATGTAGAAGTTGCCCTGATCGCTGAGGATGGCATGCAGCTTATGATTAAGAATGCCTGGTTTGAAGCGCCTCCTGCAGCTGCCGATCATGAAGCTTTGTCTAAAGAGTAATCCGTCAGAGCATGCTGCTTTTATGCTTGGTTAAAAAATTCCGCTGGGGGCTGGTAAAGAACATGCAAGGACCAGCTCCCCAAGCAAGAAACAGGTTGACTTTTTTAACTGTAAATATTAAAATTACAGTAAGGAATTCAATTCTGTATTTATTTTTTTGCTGCAACTGTAACTTTTTATTTTACACTTTATTTATGATCATAAAATAATCACTATATAACATTATATCTTCATTAAAGGAGTGCATGATTAATGGTCAATCTATATGTATCATCCAGCTGTACATCCTGCCGCAAAGCAAAGGCATGGCTTGAAGAGCATAATATTGAGTATACTGAAAGAAACATCATTAACGAACCGCTTTCTGTTGAAGAAATTAAATCCATTCTGCGCATGACGGAAAATGGGACTGAAGAAATCATTTCAACCAAATCAAAAGCTTATCAGCAGCTGGATATGGAAATCGATTCTCTTCCTCTTAAAGAGCTGTATCAGTTGATTGCTGACAACCCGCAGATGCTGAGAAGGCCGATCATCATTGATGAAAAAAGGCTGCAGGTCGGATATAATGATGAAGAAATCAGAAGTTTCCTTCCGCGGAAACTGCGTACATTCTCATTCATGCAAATGCAGAATATGGCCAACTGATCTGCTGATGAATAAAAAAGCAGAATGGCCGGGATCACTGCTTAGTTAGGAGGCTATCCATGAACAGCGACTTTACACTAGCCATTCACAGCCTGGCCTATCTTGCGCTGCAGCTGGACCGGATGTCTACAAGCGAGGCAATTTCCAAGAGCGCCGGGGTTCATCCTGTACGGATCCGTAAAGTATTGAGCCTGTTAAAAAGGAATGGCTTTATCAAGTCCAAGGAAGGCACCGGCGGCGGATTTATTTTTGCAAGGGAGCTGGATGAGGTCAACTTGCGTGATATCTATAAAATTACCTCTGAAGGCTCACTGCAGCCAAAATGTCCGGAATCCAACGAACAATGCATAGTAGGGGCCAATATGCGGAACGTCCTCTTCAGCATCTTCATCGGAGCAGAAGAGCATCTTGGCGAATATTTAAAAGACTATACGATTAAGGACATAGTTGAACTGGTCAATCAGGACAGCAATTAAATATGTTTGTACCGTTTTTCAGGGAAATGCCGGCTCATTGCAGCTGGCATTTTTTTCGTTTTATGATAAAGAAACATACTTTCAACTTAGTGACTGAACTGGCTGCTGTCTCTGCGCCTTGATGTCAAAGCAATCCCTTAAAAAGACATAAATTCATTCCAGGATGTATTTAAGGATTTTTGGAAAAAATCACAAGAACCTTGCCTTGGACAAGGCATTCTTAGTCTGCATTCTTTTGTGGGTGTGCTTTTCTAATGCTTCTTTGAATAATTTGTTCCGTAACACCAAAACCTATTCTTGTATCCCATTATCAGGCTGTGCTAAACAAAGTTTCACGGATGGGACAATAGCCAGCATGGCACGAATAACTGAACTAAATTTAAGGTAAAGGTGTGTATTTGATGGGTGAGAGACAGCGGGAGATGCTTAAGGATATAAGAGAAAAGGCAGGGGCTCTTTCCAGTGAGCAGATTGACTATTGGAAAGAGTATTCGAGCTTTAATGATTGGCAGCTATGGGCAGTAATTATTCTTCTTATTGTCCCGCTGATCCTTCTATATTTTAAAATTGACCGAAGTAAAATACTGCTTCTGGGTTTTTATGGACTGAATTATCATATTTGGTTTGCTTATACAAATTCAATCGGAATCAGGCTGGGTCTATGGGAGTACCCTTATGAACTGCTGCCTGTCCTCCCGAGCTTTGCCCTGGATGCATCATTTGTTCCCGTTATGTTCATCCTTCTTTACCAGTGGACATTGAATCACCAGAAAAACTTTTATTTATATTCATTGCTATTATCTGCTGTATTTGCTTTTATCATTAAGCCTATATTAGTCAGCTTAGATTTTTTCAGAATGTTCAAGGGCGTGAATTATTTCCACTTATTCATATGTTATATTGCTTTTTTCCTCGTCTCTAAAATCATCACCAATATATTCATTTCCATGCAAAAGAAACAAGCAGAAGTATAGCTCTGTTTTTGAAAAGGCTTTGTTAAACAGAGTTTCACACGAATGAGACCAAAATCAACAAGGTACACTAACATAGTCTTTGAAAAAAAACTGATATTAAAGGTAGGCAAGACTTAGATAAGAGTTTAAATATGCCAGCTGGATGAAATGGAAAGAACATTAATGAGGATGATTAATCTTGGAGAACAAAAGGGTCAAGGAATTCGATAAAATTGTAGAGATGAATGAAAAAGGGCAGGATGCACTTAATTCTTACTGGATGGATTATTCGCTGTATACATCCTTTGAATACTGGCTGATGGCGGCATTTTTTTTAGTTCCGCTAATTGTGCTTTATTTCAAAATAGATCGAAGCAGGATTTTTCTGCTTGGTTTTTACGGTTACAGCATTCATGTGTTTTTCAATTATACAGACTGGTACGGCAAAAACAGCGGCTTTTGGAATTACCCGTTTCCGCTGGTTCCGGTGACTCCCGGAATATCGATAGATTCGAGCTTAATCCCTGTTGTTTTTATGCTTGTCTATCAGTGGACATTAAACAAAGGAAAGAACTATTATGTATATTCCATCCTTACAGCCGTATTTTTAGCATTTGTCTTTAAGCCATTCTTAATTGCAGTTGGCCTTTTTCGGCTGTATGGAGATACTCATTATTTCCACTTGTTTGGAGGGTATTTGATTGTACTATTGACAGCAAAAGTGACAACAAATGTTTTTTTGTGGATGGAGAATCGGTACAAACAAAAAAATAAAAGTCCCCTCCCATAATAGGGAGGGGGCGATGTGTGATGCTGCTTATTAAGAACCTTGAAGAAATTGCTGTCTCTGAAGGTCAGTTTCCAGATAAGTAAGATTTATGCCGTTTTAGCAGGATGTAAAAAGAAGGAGAAGGGCGAACAGAAAGACGCCGAGCCTCCGTCTGCCATGATCTTCTTTTTGGAGAAAATTAATTTAAAACCGTTTCAAGCGTTTCTAAATTGCGCTCCATTATAGAGAAATAGTCTTCATTATTTTTAATGTCATCCTCGGTGACCGCTTCAAGATTATGAAGAGTCAAGCTTTTTGCACCGATTTCTTCCTGGATGACTTTTGCCACACGAGATTCAACATTCTGTTCAAACAGGATATAATTCAGTTCATGCTCCCGGGATTCTTCTATTATACTCGCAAGCTGCTTCTGGCTGGGCTCCTGTGTAGGGGATAGGCCTGCTATCGCGATTTGTTCAAGTCCATACCTCTCCTGCCAATAGCCATATGCTGCATGGGAAACAAGAATATATTTTGTATTGCTTTCTGCTATCGTTTGATTAAAGTCAGTGTCCAATGAAGTAAGCTGATCTTTCAAAGTATTAAAGTTTTTTTCAAACTGTTCTTTTGCTTCGGGTTTTAATTCAGCCAAACTGTTTTTTATATTTTCAGCCAGTGTTATAGCTTTCGAAGGATCAAGCCAAACGTGGGGGTCATGATCGCCGTGATGGTGTCCGTCATCATGGGAGTGGCCCTCTTCAGAGTGGTCATGGCCTTCTCCTTCATGGGAGTGGCCTTCTTCAGAGTGCTCATGGTCTTCTCCTTCATGGGAGTGGCCCTCTTCAGAGTGGCCGTGGTCTTCTCCTTCATGGGAGTGGCCTTCTTCAGAGTGGTCGTGGTCTACTTCTTCATGGGAGTGGCCCTCTTCAGAGTACTCATGGTCTTCCTCTTCATGAGAGTGTCCTTCGCCTTCATGACTATGTTCATCTGCCGTTTTTAAGAGTTCGATTCCCTCAGCCGCTTTTACAATTTTTACTTTTTCGCCTTGAAGTGTTTTTTCCGCCTTTTCTGCAAATCCTTCAACACCGGCTCCTGTATAGATAAACAAGTCTGCATCTGCTATATTAGTCATCGTTTTAATATCCGGCTCATAAGAGTGGGCATCAATATTCGGGGGATAAATGCTCTCAACCACAACTTCATCTCCGCCAATTTTCTTTGCAAAATCCTGAAGAGGAAAAATTGTGGTGAAAACTTGAAGTTTTTCTCCCGTATTTTCCTTAGCGGACTTTCCTTCATTATCTGCACCTGAACAGGCTGCCAGGAAAGCAGAGGAGACAAGCATAGTGCCAAGCAGGACATTTTTCCATTTATTCATTTTCATTGTGAAATCTCCTATTCTCTAAATCTTTTATGTACTGTAATTAGAAATCATTACGATTTATTTGGTAAAAAAATTGCTGCAAAGCATATTAAAGCGTAATGATTACTATTTGTATTCTAATGCATCTATTTTAAAATAGCAAACAAACATTTTGAGTTTATCAATAATTTTGTTTGACCTTAAACTTACTTTAAGCTTTAGTATAAAGTATGGAAGAACTTTCCGTATTTTAAATGAAAAGAGGTTCGCAATATGACATTTCGTTGGGATGGCGGCTTTATCATGGTTTCATGGGATGGATTTGAGGAAGGGGTAGAATGGTACACAAAGCATTTTGGCTGGAGCTGCCTGGATAAGGTTATATCGCCGGTCGGCAAAAAGGCCTTTTTGAAGATGCCAAGACTGGGGGTTGTGACACTGAAATCTTTTGAAGGGAATTTTGAGCATTTTCAAAAGGACAGCAGGACTGAAGGCCATGTGAGGCTATGTTTTGAAATTTTGGATATCGACAGGTCCCTTTCTTATTTTAAAAATGAGGGGATTGAAGTTACTCCGATAGCAGAGCTTCCTGGCGGACAAAATAGCTTTGATATATTTGCATATGAAAATGCGAGAATCACAGCCGTATATAATCCTGGTGAGGCAGGTCAATTTCCGGATGCGAGAATCACGGGATTCGGTCCTGTTAATGCAAGAATAGGCGTGAGAAATCTGGATGAAGCAATCTCCTGGTATGAGGAGCACTTAGGACTTAAACTGTCTAAACGTTTTGGGAGCGAATTTGCTCATATGCAGGTGGAAGATGCTTACGATTGGATTCAGCATAAACAAGTATTCCATGACAGCGTATGGCTCGAAACGGCTGCTGGCACTGCTTTCGAAAAAGGGAGTCCTTCAGCGAGGAATTATTTTGATCTTAGGCCTGATGAGTTTTATCAAACATATGAGCTGCTGTCTGAAAAAGGTTTAAGCCCATCCGAAATTGCAGGCAATCCAGCAGCAGGCTGGGGCGGTTTCCATTTCTATGACCCGGATGGGAACATGATCAATGTCTGGTCATATCCTTCATAATAGAGAGCAGGAACTGCATTGGAAATGAATATACAGAAGTTTGCTGAGCGGACCGGGCTTCCTCCGAGTACTCTCCGATTTTATGACCGGAAAAAATTGATCGAACCGGCAGGACGCAGTGAAAAAGGATATCGTATCTATAGAGAAGAACAGATACCCAAGGCAATGATCATCCATTCTCTCCGGCAGGCTGATATAAAAATAGAAGAAATACAATCCTATTTGGAGGCAGAAGAAGAAGAGAAGAAGACATGGATATCCGGATGGAAGCGGGAGATAGAGGAAAAGCTTGCGTCCATGAATATCGCGAAGCAGTATTTGAGCTCCATGCATGCTGAAGAACGGCATCTGCATCTTGTTAAATGGGAGGGGGACAATTCCTTCATCTGGTTCCGGCGGACTGTTCCAAGGACATTTCATCCTTTTCAAGAGGAAATGTCTGAAATAAGCGAAAGACTGAAGACGCTGAGGATTGAGACAAAGCCAGGGGTATTTGTAAGAACGTTAGAATCAAAGGGAGATACAATAACCGGGGAAGTGGGCTTCCTATTACATCATATGCCCGGCAAAGAAATTGATTTTTGCGATGACTTATATACAGAGCGTCTCGGGCCAAGAATGTTTGCTGCAGCAGAGTGCAATGTATATGATCCTTTCACCTGCTTCCACTATATGAGGCAGATTCACCGGTTTGGATTTAAAGCAGAAGGAATGAAACTGGAAAAATACGAATTTCCTGAGAGCCGGACGTTTAGTTACCTCATTCCGCTTGCTGGAAGCTGAAGGCATTTTTCTCAAATTCTAAAAAACCAACTGAAATTATGCTATAAAAATTACGAAATTAATTTAATGCTGCCCGTATGTTTTCACAAGTCTTTTCCGTCTTACAAGTTGGATATAAAAAAGGGGGAGTTTTTGTGGAAAAACATAATGATTTGTTTTCTATCAGTAAAGAAATTAAGGAGCTTGCACCTTCTTTTGATTGCATTGTTCAGCCATACCGGGATCAGCTTTGGCAATACTGCAGGAAGCTGACTGGTTCACCCTGGGACGCGGAAGATTTGCTGCAGGACACAATGTTAAAGGCGTTTTCTTCTTTATCCAGAATCGGGCAGACAATGAATGCAAAAAGCTACCTGTTCAGGATTGCGACGAATATTTGGATAGACCATTTCAGGAAAAAATCGCCTCAGCTGCTGGATATGGAGTCCGAAAAAATTCCGGATAGAGACCTCGTACCTTATTCAGAAGTGCTTGAAAGTGTAGAGATTCTAGTTCATCAATTGCCTGCGAAGCAGGCAGCAGCCATTCTTTTAGCAGAGGTATACCGTTTCACCATCCGGGAAACTGCTGAAATTATCGGTTCAACAGAAGGCGGTGTCCAGTCCTTGTTAAGCCGGGCGAGAGCTAATCTCAAAAAGCAGAAAGCAGCGGAGAATCCTTTCCAAGAGGCAGTGCTGACGGATGATAAAAAACAAGTTATCCAGCAGTATATGGACTATTTTGTGAAAGGCGATTTTAAGTCTATCGGCGAGCTTTTAGGTAATTATGCAACAAATGAAGTGGTCGGGCAGGGCATGGATATCGGAAAAACACAGATACGGAAGAACTCTATGGGCGACTGGGGCAGCAGTACAGCTGGACTCTCGGCAGAGCTTGCTTTCTTATGGGGACGGTATGCTGTCATCTATACAAGGGATGCAGGCTGCGGCCCTGTATTATGGGACATAGCAACAGCGGAGATAGAGGATGGAAAGCTCATCCGGCATAAAAGCTATTATTTTTGCAGGGGATTTCTGGAGGCTGCGGCGGCAGAACTTTCAATAAAGCTTGATACAGAGAAAGACCTGTTCGGACAGGAGTGGGAGAAGATCAAAGGTGAAACCTGTTAAGCAGAAAAGGTCACTTGTTCGTTTCATGTTCTTTTACTGTTACACACGAATTCAGCATAGAAAAATCAGATCCAAAAAAAGCAACCAGCCAGCTAGCTGATTGCTTTTTTTACTTTACTGCTGCCCTGCGCCATTCTTTACAGATTCAGCAATCCCGATAACGCGTTTCGCCTGATATTTGATTGCTCCCTTATAAGCATCCTTATCGCCAACTATTTCATTATTTTGGTCGACAGTGACGCTTGCTCCGTAAGGATTGCCGCCTGCAGGGAATAAAGATTGATCAGAATATCCTGGTGTCACGACGATGGCACCCCAATGATACATGGTTGTATAAAGTGAAAGGATGGTTGCCTCCTGACCGCCGTGCGGGTTCTGAGCGGAAGTCATGCCGCTGACAACCTTATTGACTGTTTTTCCTGCACCCCAGATGCCGCCGGTTGTATCGAGGAACTGCTTCATCTGGGCTGCCATATTCCCGAAACGTGTCGGTGTGCTGAAGATAATGGCATCCGCTTCAGCGATATCATCAGGTGTAACTACAGGCACATCCTTTGTTTCTTCCAAATGTGCTTTCCATGCAGGAACGCCTTCAATCACGCTTTCTGGCGCAAGTTCCTGCACTTTGTAGATTGTGGCTTCAGCGCCTGCTTCCTTTGCGCCCTCAGCAGCCCACTGGGCCATCTGATAATTTGTTCCGGTTGAGCTGTAATAGACGATTGCTAGTTTGACAGTCATTAAAATATCCTCCATTCAAAGCTGAATTTATATTTTCACTCTTCATTGTTTACCCGCTCTCTGAGAGAATATACATTTAATTTTCATTAGGGAAACTGAGGATTGTGGAAGCTTTTTTGTTTAGGAGGATAAATTTCGCCTAATAACTCACGGGAATTCTTAGTTTAATGGTATAATTTTAATAATCTAACTATTCTGACGTCTTTTGCTCCAGCCTTTTCATCTAAAGAGCCAGGGTCTGCCGGATGATTTGTAAAAATAGTGCTTGGGGTGGAAATGCGGGCGTCTATGAAAAAGGGGTGTAAAAGCATTGAAAAAACCAGCGGTATTCCGGGTGCCTGAGTCCATTTTTTATGGGAGGGGCTCCTTTGAAAATCTAGGATCGCAAGCAGCTCTTAAAGGGAAGAAGGCATTGATCATCAGTGATAAAATAATGGATCAGCTTGGATATGTGACAGAAGGCAGAGCTTTGCTTAGTGATGCAGGTGTTCAAAGCGCAGTCTATCTGGGTATTGCCTCTGAACCCACCGATGAATATGTGTCAGAAGCGCTGGATCTTTTTAAAAGCGAGCAGTGCGACCTGCTGATTTCCATTGGAGGCGGCAGCTGTATCGATACCGCAAAAGCAATAGCAGTCCTGGCAGCAAATGGCGGATATATCGGAGATTATATGGGAGGTAAGAAACTGGCACAGCAAACCCCTGTCCCGCATATTGCTATACCAACCACAGCCGGTACAGGTTCTGAGGCAACCGATGTAACCGTAATTACTAATACATCCAACAATGTTAAAATGATGATCAAGCAGCCCGCTTTCTTGCCGGATACTGCCATTGTGGATCCCCTGCTGACAGTATCTTCGCCAAAGAATATCACCGCGGCAACAGGAATTGATGCTCTAAGCCATGCTGTTGAAGCATACTTATCTAAAAAAGCACATCCCATGACAGACACGATGGCCATCTCAGCCATGAAGCTCATTGCAGAGAATATTTTAACCGCTTACAATGATGGCGGGAATCTTGATGCAAGAGAAAAAATGAGTCTAGGCTCACTGCAGGCGGGAATGGCTTTTTCGAATGCTTCAGTCTGCCTTGTACACGGAATGAGCCGTCCGATCGGTGCCTTGTTCCATGTGCCGCATGGCATCTCAAATGCTATGCTTTTGCCTGCTGTATTGGAATTCAGCCAGGAAGCCTGCGTGGAACAGCTTGCTGATATAGGCCGGATCTTTAGGCCTGAAATTGAAAGCGGAGACGATATTAAGATAGCTGAAATAGCTGTACAATCTGTAAAAGAGTTATGCAGGAAATTAAATATACCCAACTTAAAGGGGTGGGGTATCAACGGGGAAGCCTTCGAGAAGGCCGTCGGCAAAATGGCAGCAGACGCTATTGACAGCGGCAGCCCGGCCAATAATCCCAAAGTGCCCAGCCAGCTGGAACTGGAGAAACTCTATCATATTTGCTATGACTATCATTTTTCCTCTGCAACTGAAAAAGTGTAATTGCAAAATGTCACTAATGCTGAAAGGAGTTATTTTATGGCAACGAAAACGGCAAATATATTAAAAAACTTTATCAATGGCAAATGGGTGGATGCAAAAACGGAAGGTTTTGAATCAGTTCCCAATCCTGCAACCGGCGAGGAATTGGCGCGGACACCGATTTCTACCCGGGAAGATGTGGAAGATGCCGTACAGGCGGCCAGTGATGCCTATAAAACATGGAGCAAAACACCGGTACCCAAAAGAGCAAGAATTCTATTCAAATATCAGCAGCTGTTGATAGACAACTGGGATGCACTTGCAAAGCTGATCACACAGGAAAACGGTAAAAACTATAAAGAAGCTTATGGCGAGGTGCAGCGGGGAATCGAATGTGTGGAGTTTGCTGCAGGAGCTCCTTCTCTTATGATGGGCAAGCAGCTCCCGGATATTGCGACAAATATTGAATCCGGAATGTACCGCTACCCTGTTGGCGTCATCGGCGGCATCACGCCTTTCAATTTTCCGATGATGGTCCCTTGCTGGATGTTCCCGCTGGCAATCGCGTGCGGAAACACCTTTGTGCTAAAGCCATCTGAAAGGACTCCGATACTCGCAAACCGTTTGGCCGAGCTATTTACCGAAGCGGGCCTACCGGACGGCGTTTTCAATATTGTGCATGGCGCCCATGAGGTTGTAAACAGCCTTATTGACCATCAGGATGTACCGGCCATTTCATTTGTAGGCTCTCAGCCCGTTGCCGAGTATATATATAAATCAGCTTCTGCGAAGGGAAAGCGGGTCCAGGCGCTGGCTGGTGCAAAGAATCATTCGATTGTGATGCCGGATGCGGATCTTGACGGAGCTGTCAAAGAAATTATTGCTGCTGCATATGGTTCAGCAGGGGAACGGTGTATGGCCTGCTCAGTTGTGGTTGCTGTAGACTCCATCGCTGACGAACTCGTGACAAAGCTGCAGGAGCAGGCAGACAGCCTGACAATAGGTAATGGCTTGGATGAAGATATTTTCTTAGGACCTGTCATCCGCCAGGAAAATAAAGAACGGACAAGAAACTACATTGAAGTCGGCGAAAAAGAAGGAGCAGTCCTTATCCGTGATGGGCGGAAGGATGAAGCTCACCATGACAATGGGTATTTTATCGGACCGACCATCTTTGATCACGTAGATCCATCCATGAAGATATGGAAAGAAGAAATCTTCGCTCCCGTTCTCTCCATTGTCAGGGTAAAGAGCCTTGAGGAAGCGATTGAGCTGACAAATCTATCAGATTTTGGCAACGGAGCATGCCTGTTCACCGACAGCGGAAGCAATGTCCGCTATTTCAGGGAAAACATTGAAGTTGGAATGCTTGGTGTCAATATCGGCGTACCTGCACCAATGGCCTTTTTCCCATTCTCCGGGTGGAAGAACTCCTTTTATGGAGACCTCCATGCCAACGGCTCTGACGGTGTCGAGTTTTATACCAGAAGAAAGATGCTGACTGCCCGCTGGTAAACGAATGATAGTGCTGAGAAGACACCCAGAACAAAAGCGGGTGTCTTAATTTTGCTTTTTAGTAAAGGAAGCGATCTGCCGAAAATGGGAAAATTACTGAGGTTGATGTTCTGAGCTGGCGTGCCTTCTTACTGATTTTGATTCATGGAAATTATGTGTATATCTCCATTAATCCTACAAACAATAAGAAGGCAAGCTGTCAAAGTCGGGCTTGAAATACATGTCATGGAGTGCTGCAGATGAGCTATAGCGAATATTGGGATAAAATATTTCAGCTGAGCGAAGAGATGACTTCCTTGGTTGATTCATATTGGAATAGCTATTCCGATCCTGGTTCATGGCAGTTTTGGGCTGTTACAGTACTTCTGGTGCTGCCGCTTGGTTTATTATATTTTACAGTCGACCGCAAGAGGATTTTTGAGATATTCTTTTTCGGATTTATTGTACATGTTCTTTGGACATACACGGACATTGTGCTCGGCAATTATACCCTGCTTGTCCATACATATTATATGCTGCCTATTTTCCCGCATGCTTTTAACATTACGATGTCAGTACTGCCTGTAGGATTTATGCTGATCTATCAGTACTGCACCAGTCATAGAAAGAATTTTATTCTGTATACTGTCATTCTCAGTGCAGTGTATTCGCTTGTTTTTGCTTCGATAGAGAAAGCGCTCGGCATGGTGGAGCTGAATAAGGGAATGAACTTGTTTTATTTGTTTTTGATAGATCTTGTCATTGCCTTTATTGCTTATATTGGCACCAGGCTGGTGAGAAGAGCACATCTGAGGGCCGATGCTGAATAAAAAGAGGAAATGGGCATGTGCCATTTCCTTTTTGTTAATCTTAATTTTCACCGTAATATTCATCAATGGCCCTCAGCCAGTTGGTCCGTGCTACATCTGAAGCTTTATGCGTATTTTTTTCTTCAAAAGCTTTGATGATATCCTCATGCTCATCGATTGAGCGGGGCTTCAAGATGATCGTTTTATTATAATAAAGCCTCATTACATGGGCCTGCATGGAAGACACATAACTGGTGATGTATGGATTATCCGCTTTTTCAATGATGAGATTGTGCAATTGTTCGTCCTGTTTCAGTGCTGAAAAGGTATCGCCCCGTAGAAGGGAATCCGCAAAAGAACGATTGATGGACCGCAATTTCTCAATCGTAGAACTGTCCATGAATGGTGCTGCAAGCTCTGCAGCAAGTGCCTGCAAGGCTCCAAGCGGCGGCAGAATCTTGTTGATATCTTCCGGATTGACGGTAGTGACCTGGGTGCCGACGCCTGGGAACATTTCTACGAATCCCTGGACGCTCAGCAGCTGAAGCGCTTCCCTGATCGGTGTGCGGCTCACGCCGAGCGCCTTAGCAAGATCGGCATCGTTTAATTTTTCCTGAGGCTTTAAGGTGCCGTCAATAATCCATTCCTGGATTTGCAGAAAGGCCCGGTCTTTCGCTGATACACGTGCAGGAGAAGCAAAATTGGCAGGGATGGGCATCTATTTTCACCTCTAGTATTTTCATAAACTCTTTAATTTTTACTGGATTATACATTTAGTATAGAGAATTAGAAAGAAGAATTCAATATATTGCATAATTCGACAATTTTCTTTATGCGATATATTGCATACGCATTATTGGTGTGTTATCTTGAGTTATGCAATATATTACGTAACTATTAAACTGCTTTTATCATTTTCTGAAATTTTTAAGTTGGTAAAAAATATGCAGCTAGAATTCTTAGCATAAAGGAGAATAGGATGGGAACTAAAATACCGTTTTCTTATGTAGTCGCCGTAGGCTTTATGTTGTTTGCACTTTTCTTTGGGGCAGGAAACCTCATTTTCCCTGCGATGCTCGGGCAGTCTGCAGGAACCAGTATCTGGTCAGCCAATGCAGGCTTTATAGTAACTGGGGTAGGGCTTCCGCTATTAGGGATATTGGCGCTTGGCTTTTCCGGCAAAAGCGATCTTCAGTCACTGGCAGGAAGGGTGCACCCGGCATTCAGCGCAGTATTTACGATGCTTTTGTATCTGTCCATAGGGCCGCTGTTTGCGATTCCCAGGACAGCAACCGTTTCATTTGAAATGGGCGTAAAGCCCTTTTTAGCCGGGAACAGCACAATCGGGCTGATTGTCTTTTCTGTTTTGTTTTTTGCAGTAACAGGCTTCTTTTCTTTAAAATCTTCCAGGATTGTTGATATTGTCGGTAAATACCTGACGCCGATCCTGCTGATTGTAGTAGGCATTTTGATCATTGCCGCTTTTTTCAATCCTATGGGTTCTTTCCAATCACCAGGAGAAAATTATTTAGCTAACACCTTTTTCAAAGGTTTCCAGGAAGGCTATCTGACAATGGACGCACTTGCCGCATTTGTATTTGGGATCATTGTTGTGGATGCAGTAAAAGAAAGAGGGGCCGCTTCAAGAAAAGAAATCATGGTTTCAATTGCTAAAGCTGGCCTTATTGCCGCAGCACTTCTTGCTATTATCTATACCTCGCTGTCTTATATTGGCGCATCAAGCGTAGGTGAGCTTGGCAGGCTTGATAATGGCGGAGCCGTGTTATCCGGTGCATCTGAATATTATTTTGGTTCATTTGGTGCCCTGCTTTTAAGCGTAATTGTTCTTGGCGCATGCCTTACAACGAGCATCGGACTCGTGACAGCATGTTCATCTTATTTCCATAAAATGTTTCCTTCGGTTTCTTACTCAGTATTTGTTGTCATTCTGTCTGTATTCAGCGCTGTCTTCTCCAATATCGGACTCAGCCAGCTGATCAGCATTTCCGTACCTGTTCTGACAGGAATCTATCCTTTAGCCATCTGCCTGATGTTCCTTACCTTCCTGCATCCTCTTTTCAAAGGGAAAAAGGAAGTGTACCAGGTCAGCATGCTGCTCACTTTCATCGTCAGCTTATTCGACGGATTGAAGGCTGCAGGAGTGAGCTTTGGACCGGTTGAAGAGGTATTCATTGCAATCCTGCCATTATATGAAGTCGGACTTGGATGGGTTATGCCAGCCGCAGCGGGTGCAGTAATTGGATTCTTTGTGGCTGCCATTCGGAGCGGCGGTGTATCAACTGCGAAAGAAAGCCTTTGATAGAATGAAAGACCTCCTTTGCGGGAGGTTTTTTGTTTGGGGTGAAATTGATGCAGGTTGAGAATTGAGGTGGGGATTGTTTGATCTTTGGAGACTCCAGAGTGGGAATAGAGCAGATAGAGTGCTTCAAGAGAGGTTTATAGAGCACTCTAGAGGGAGGAAAGATTGTAAGAGAGGTCTATGGAGTGGAGCACTCTAGAGTAGGAAATCAGCGTACAGAGTGCCTCAAACGAAGCCTATGAAGCACTCTAAAGATGGGAAGGAGTGTACAGAGTGCCTCAAACGAAGTCTATGAAGCACTCTAGAGGATGGAAGGAGCGTATAAAGTGATTCAAACGAAGTCTATGTAGTACTCTAGAGTAGGAAAGGAGCGTTCAGAGTACTTCAAGAGAGGTCTATAGAGCACCCTAGAGGGTGAAAGAAGTGGATAGAGTGCATCATGAGAGTTCTCTGGAGCACTCCAGATATCGAGAATAGCAAATAGGCTGCCTTAAAAATAGGGAGTGAAAAACAAAAATTGCAGGAGGAGATCGGTTTTCTGAATACCAAGAGGGAAGAATCAAATCTCCCCAGCAGGGTAAAAAATCCAAATTATGGTAAGGTAATAGTATGACAGAAAAGGAGTGAGTAAAGATGATTAATGGGATACCTGAAGTAAAGCTTAATGATGGATTGTCCATTCCGGCGATCGGGCTGGGTACATATCAATTAAAGGGGAGTGCAGGCGCCGAGTCGATCCGCAAGGCGATTGATGAGGGAGGATACCGGCTTCTGGATTCTGCGTATAACTATGAAAACGAGGGGACAGTCGGCGAGGCTGTAAAAAGAAGCTCTGTTTCCAGGGAGGAATTGCTCATCACCTCGAAGCTCCCGGGGCGTTATCATGAATCAGCAAAAGGGATGATTGCGATTGAAGAATCGCTTTACAGAGCAGGCTTGGATTATTATGATATTTATTTGATCCACTGGCCAAACCCGAAGAGAGAATTGTATGTTGAAGCATGGCAAACATTGATAGAAGCAAAGAAAAAAGGGTATATCCGATCAATCGGTGTCTGCAATTTCCTGCCGGAGCATTTGGACAGGCTGGAAAAGGAGACAGGGGTTCTACCGAGCATGAACCAGGTCGAACTGCATCCCTATTTCAGCCAGGAAGAACAGCGCGCCTATCATGAGAAACATGGTATTCTGACAGAGTCATGGAGCCCGATTGGCCGCGGCAGCGACCTTCTCGGAAATGAAGATATCCAAAAGATTGCTGAGAAGCATGGGAAATCCATTGCCCAGGTGGTTCTTCGCTGGCATTATCAGCTGGGAGCGGTATCCATTCCTAAATCATCTTCTGCGGAAAGACAGAAAGAGAATATTTCTATCTTTGATTTTGAACTGGATGGGCAGGATATGGAGGCAATCTCAAAATTAAGCCATCCCGGCGGCAGGCTGCATGACCAGGACCCGGCTGAATATGAGGAATTCTGATCAAAAATGAGCTGGCTCCAGCTCATTTTTTTTGCGCAAATTTTAGTGAGTGGGGGGATTGCCTGCTCTCCTTGTCGAAATAAGGTGTGAGAAGAAAGGAGATGGCAGAATGCAGGCGAATTTGAAACATAAAAAAAGGATAGTCGAAATGGAAGAAGTATACCTGATAGGCTTTCGCGTACTTTGTGAGGGAAGCCAATATATAGATGAAATACCCTTGGCAGCTAAAAGGCTTAAGGAGAGGGTCTCCGAAATCCAAGGTGTAAAGGATAGCGGGCGGCAGATTGGCGCATTTGTTGTGAATCCTGCTTCAGAAGATGCAGATGGTTATTGGGTTGGGGTTGCAGCTGACCGAAACAATCCGGTACCAGAAGGAATGACGAGTCTGACAGTCCCGCTCCAGCGGTATGCTGCCATCCATCATCATGGGCCGAACACAGATATCCGTAAAAGCTACGAAATATTGCACCGCTGGATAGAAGCTGAAGGATATGAACGGGCAAATGACAGATGGAATCTGGAGATTTATGATTTTAACAGTGATCCAGATAATACTGATCATGTGAACGTGGAGCTATTGGATTCCATTAAGTAATGAAAGCCCGGAGTATTTCCAGGCAATCACATCTATTTTTTTATCGGGCGCAGAAGAGTGAGAATTTCTTCTTCCATTGAAGCGAATTGCTGTTCCACTAAGGTTTTGGCATCTGAAACGGCGCTGTTATAAAAATGAGGGGCGAGTGTCTGTTTTACAAAATCCAGCACCCTTTCAGCTGCAAATTCTGATATTTCTTCGTCACGCTCCTGCAGGAAAAACTCCTGGATATCAGAAATCATGGTTTGCTGCTGTTCTTTCGTCAGCTTGATGAACATATATATCACTCCTTCGGTTTGCACTTACTATAGTACATATAGCGGAGCAAATCCAAGACTGTTATTTTCCTGAAATTTATGTACAGCAGGTAGTTGGTAAAATTCTGGAATGGATTAAAAGAGATTATGAACAGAGGGGGAGTAAAAATGAATTTCAAGCTGAGTGAAGCCATGGAATTGCTGGAGCGGACACCACGGGTTTTGGAGTTTTTACTGGGAGGGCTGTCTTCTGGATGGCTTGGGGCCAGTGAAGGGGAAGGAACGTGGAATCCTGTCGAAGTGGTCGACCATTTGATTGAAGGAGAAAAGCATAACTGGGTGCCGCGCCTCAAGTTTATGCTGGAAAAAGGGGAAGAAGAATCATTCCCTCCGTTTGACCGCTTTTCCCACTTGAAAAAGGAGGAACAGACGGTCGCCCGGAAGCTTCATGAATTTAAAGAGATCAGGGCTCAAAACCTGGCTCTTCTGCGGGAACTGATGGTGACCGAAGACAGGCTGGAAGCTGCAGGAAAACATCCTGCATTTGGAACCGTGAAGGCAAGGGAGCTGGTTTCAACCTGGGCAGTGCATGACCTGACCCATCTTTCACAGATTACAAGAGTGATGGCAGAAAGATACCGGGAGGATGTCGGCCCTTGGGTGGAGTATCTGGGTATACTCAGCAGAAACCGAAATGCCGGGTTAGGAGAAGAAAAGTGAGAATCCGGAGAATGTTCTTTTCCTTTAGCCTTCTATTTCTTTTAATTGCAGCATGTCCGGCTATCGCTGGAGCGACCAAGTGGGTGAGCAGCTTTGTTGTCTGGGAAGGCTATCAGTATACAGTACAGGATGAATATATAGAAGAAAGTGAAATCGAGTCAGAAATCGGGCAAGTCACATCTTATTCAGATATGTATCCTATGGGCGGCAATTTTTCCAATGAGTTTGAGGAAGGAAGCAAATATTTCTCAATAAAAGGAGTCAGTACAGAAGAATCGATTGCAGTGGAAGCAGGGAACGGGACATACGCAAGAGCTGACAGGGATGGGGAATACACGTTTTCAGAATCTGAAGGAAATAAATTTCAGCCGCTGCTTATCCCAGGTCTTGTTATTATTTTTGTTCTTTTGATGGCGGGTACAGTTTTGGCAGAAACAAAGCTTAAGAAATAAGGAGGGACCATGTCTAAATATATCAGCATCTTTTTTCTTGGGATCGGATCCAGCATCATACTGTTTTTTATCTTTGCAAGCATTTTTGCTGACAGTTCGCCGGGGGAATTCGCCGCAGTGACTTTTGGCTGCATCATTATTATCTTAGTTTCTTTTTTGATTGCACTTTTGTATTATGTTATCGATCTGATCAAAAAATTGAAATAGGCACCCATGCAGGGCGCCTATTATTCTGGAAGCTTAAATTCTTCGGCAGTTGCGACTATTATTAGGATCCCTGCCGCAATCGAAATTTTCCACAATAGTCTCGTTCACTGTCCTTTCAGTGACAGGGAAATAATTCTCATTGCGGATGATCGTGCGGTTAACATTCACGATTTCTGTCGGGTGAATCCTTCTGATTGTTTGTGTACGTGTGTTCTTGCGGACAACTGTTTCCGTCGGGCTTACAATCGTTTTGTCAGCTGCAGCACGTTCACGGCATTTTCTGCAATTGCATCTCATGACTCCACCTCCCTCATCATGGCGCTAGATTATTTTATGATTGAGGGGCTGAGCTTGTACTAGATGAAAGCATCATCTTTTCGCTGAGGAGGGGGAAAACAGTGGTTTTAATTACGGGAGCTTTCTTAAGAAGCATGATCCAGGATAATGGATACAAGAAGCCCAAGGGAGGCGACAAGCCCTGTAACAGGACCGCTGTCTTCAAAAGCTTCAGGCATCATCGTCGAAGAGATCATGCTAATGATGCCTCCCCCGGCAAATGAAGCGATTCCCGCCATCACTTCAGCAGGAGCCCCGGCAAGAAGGCTGTAGCCTGTAAGTGATGCAATGGCAGAGATGGCGAGTACAGTGAACCAGAGCAGAAAAATCTTTGTATAGGAATATCCGCTTTTTTTCATGCCGGCAGTACTGGAAAGTCCTTCAGGAATATTGCTGATGAATATGGCCACGACTAATAGGAAGCTGACAGACTGGCCCTCGATCAAACTTGCTCCGATCATGATCGATTCAGGAATTGCGTCAATGACGGTGCCGATAAAAATGGCCATTCCTCCGCTTCCTGCAGCCATATGGCTGGACCGTTTCCGTTTATCTGCACCTCTCCGGGACACAATGCTGTCCAGGATGGTAAAAAGGAGGGCGCCAGAGAGAAATCCGATGCTTGTGGCTAGGATGCCGCCTTCAATAACGGCATTTCCAATCAGTTCATAAGATGCTGCACCGATCAGTACACCTGTACCGAATGCCATGATGAGCCCTATGATTTTTTGCGGGATAGGCAAAAGCATTGATGCCATTGCCCCCAATAAGACAGCTGATCCTGATATTCCTCCCCACAGCAGTGCATTCCACATGCCGGCTCCTCCTCATGATTGCGGCTCTTCTTAATTTCTATGTTTTAGAGTTCCCAATTGAAGGTAAATCATGCTTATTTTGGTTCAGTTGAAGGAATGTTAGGCACCTGCCAGTTTCTTGTTGTTATCCCAGTACCCTTGTATGGCTGATAATATTGAACATATATCTGTATAAACTGAAGCTGTTTCAGTACCTGGATCTATTAGGACAAATACTTTCTTTTCGTAATTTACGATGGCGTAGGGAATATTTTGCTGGTTTGAAAGGGTGAGGGTGATTACAGTCTGCGTGTATTTTTCCAGTACATTCAGCAGTTCTTTCAAATAGTCTTCTTCCAATTTCAGGACTCCTTCATTTCATTATGTCTTTAATAAAGAGAATAGCAGAGGCTGAGAAAGGCTTCCTGTTTGAATGTGTTTGGGGGATAATTTTTTGATGCACTTTTCAATATATTGCCAAAAGTTTATAACATGCATGATTATCTGGATAGCCACATTTTATTGGCCAAGACGCTCCAGACAGAAGCCGGAATAGAGGAAAAAAACCGCTGCTCAATAAACGGAGGGGAGCTTCCTGTTCTCTTGGTGTAAACAGGCATTGTTTTTAAGCGCATCACAGAGAGTATTATTAAATTTGCACTCTTACAGAAGGGTTGTCAAACCGGCAAAGAAAGGAGAGCCATTCAGGCTATCCTGATCTTTGCCTTTGTGCAGCCCTCACATATTCGTTTTTGAATTTGTATTGACTCTTCCATTTTTATTTTCTTTTTCATGCCCGTGCACCTGGTCTCCGCCGTCCCCTTTTTCCTTGGCGATCTTACCCCCAAGACTCACATTCGGAAATTCCTTTTCCGCCATTCCAATCACCTCCATATCAGTAAAATAACCAATAATAAAGGTTTTTATTTTGGAGAAGTCTGCTTGCCTTTAGCTGCTGTTTCACGTCGTTGACATTTTTGGCATTATGATATCTAATAGTATTAGATAAAATAAATAAAAAGGTGCTAATTATGGAATATAAAGATTTAGTGGATGAATTTTTCCAGAATATAAGCAAATCACCGAAGATGCCTTTCCAAAAGAAGGTCAACGATCTTTCTTATGGGGAAAGGAGTATATTGGGTTACCTGACTTTTATACAAAATGAGGTTACTTCAGGTGAACTGAGTGAAAAGCTCTGCCTTTCGACTCCGAGAGTAGCTGCCGCACTCAAAAATCTGGCAAAGAAGGAATATATCGAGCGGAACAGGGACAAAAATGACAAACGTCTCGTGATTGTTTCCATTACTCCATTTGGCAGAACTTTTGTAATGGAAGAGCATGAAGAAGCAAAGCGTATTGTCGAAAAGACCTTCAGAAAGCTCGGGGAGCATGATGCTAAAGAGTTTGTCCGTATTGTGAAGCGCATAGAAGAAATTCATAAAGAAATGGAATGATGTTCAACCGCTCAATATGGTTAAGCTGCACTTAATATCTAATACTGTTAGATAAAGAAATATTAAGGGGGAATATGGCGGATGCTTGCTATGTTTAAGCATTTTAAGGGGAAAGATTGGCTGCTTGTCCTGTGCAGCCTCGTATTTATCATTGTACAGGTCTGGCTTGACTTAAAGCTGCCTGAATATATGCATGAAATCACCATGCTGGTCCAGACAGAAGGCAGCAGTATGGGTGATGTCCTTATTCAGGGCGCTTACATGCTTTTATGTGCCATCGGCAGTATGGCTGCCGCCATGATAGTCGGCTTTTTTGCCGCACAGGTGGCTGCCGGATTTGCCGTACGATTGCGCGGAATGGTGTTTGAAAAAACAATGTCGTTTTCGATGGAGGAAATCAATGGGTTCTCAACCCCAAGTTTGATCACACGTTCCACCAATGATATAACACAGATCCAGCTGCTGATTGCTGTTGGATTGCAGGCGATTGTCAAGGCGCCGATACTGGCTGTTTGGGCAATCTTGAAAATTATGGGCAAAAGCTGGCAGTGGACTGCAGCGACCGGGATTGCCGTTGCCGTTCTTATGGTGATGCTCGCAGTCATCATTGTCATTGCGCTCCCTAAATTCAAGGTGATCCAGACTTTAACAGACAACCTGAATCGCGTGACCAGGGAAAATCTCACTGGAATCCGGGTAGTCAGGGCCTATAATGCTGAGGAATACCAGGAAGATAAGTTTGAAAAGGCAAACAGTGAACTGACGAGGACCAATCTTTTTACAGGCAGGACGATGGCGATCATGATGCCGGTTATGACATTGATCATGTCGGGAATCAATCTTGCCATCTATTGGATTGGTGCATTTATCATCAACAATGCTGCTTTGCCAGACAAACTGACCCTTTTTTCTGATATGGTCGTGTTCTCTTCTTACAGCATGCAGGTCATAATGGCCTTCATGATGCTGTCGATCATCTTCGTGATGCTGCCGCGGGCGACGGTATCCGCAAAGAGGATCAATGAGGTGCTGCAAACAGATTCCAAAATCCTTGACGGCACCTTAAAAGGGAACGATTCAAAAGCTGCAGGGGAGATTGAATTCCGGAATGTCAGCTTCAAATACCCGGATGCGGCGGATTATATCCTGCATAATATCAGCTTTACTGCCCATAAAGGGGAGACTGTCGCTTTTATCGGTTCAACAGGCAGCGGAAAAAGCACCTTGCTGAACCTGATTCCCCGCTTTTATGATGCCACAAAAGGCGAAGTGCTGGTCGATGGCATCAACGTTAAAGAATACAGGCAGGAAGATCTCCGCGATAAGCTTGGCTACGTTTCTCAAAAGGCTGTATTGTTCAGCGGCACAGTATCGGAAAATATCGCCTACGGCATCAGCCAGACAGAACCGGCCGGAAAGCTAGAAAGAGCGGCAGAAATAGCGCAGGCTTCTGAATTTGTTGAAAAAATGGAAGACCAGTATAAAGGAGCTGTTTCCCAGGGAGGAACCAATCTGTCAGGCGGCCAGAAGCAAAGGCTCTCCATTGCCAGGGCCATTTACAAGCAGCCGGAAATTTACCTGTTTGATGATTCCTTCTCGGCACTTGATTATAAAACTGACAGGCGGCTGCGATCATTGCTGAAAAAAGAAACCAGTGAAAGCACCACCCTGATTGTTGCCCAGCGGATCGGAACCATCAAAGACGCAGACCGCATCGTAGTCCTTGATCAAGGGAAGGTCGCCGGCATCGGAACACATGAAGAATTGCTGGACAGCTGCAGCGTGTATCAGGAGATTGCCTATTCTCAGCTGTCAAAGGAGGAACTGGAAATTGGCTGATAAAAAATCTAACCGCATAAGGCCAAAAAAAGGCGGACCAGGTGCCATTGGGCCGGGAGGCGGTCGAAAACCGAAGAACTTCAAGAAGACTATTAAGAAGCTGGTTTCCTATTGCAGGGCCTATCTGCCGTTTATTGTGATTGCCCTTGTTCTGGCAATGGCAGCATCCATATTCAGCATCATCGGCCCGGACCTTCTCAGCAGGATCACTGACCTGATTGCAGAAGGGCTGATGGCAGAAATCAATTTGGATGAGGTCGTAAGCATTGCTTCCATCCTCGCCTTTTTGTATGGCTTGGGTTTTCTGTTCAATTATATTCAGGGATTCATCATGGCAACAGTCACCCAGCGGGTATCCAAAAACTTAAGGAGCGATTTATCCTCTAAAATGAACCGGATGCCTTTGAAATACTTTGATTCAGGCAGCACCGGAGATGTTCTCAGCCGCGTGACAAATGACGTCGACCTGATCGGGCAAACGATGAATCAGAGCTTAAGCACATTGGTATCAGCCATAACGATGTTCCTAGGCTCGCTCGTCATGATGTTCTATACAAATTGGATCATGGCTGTCTCTGCCATTCTTTCAACATTGATCGGTTTTGTGTTTATGAGCTTCTTAATATCCAAGTCTCAGAAATACTTTGCGCAGCAGCAGGCAGAGCTTGGAAGGCTTAACGGACATATTGAAGAAATATACTCAGGGCACAGCGTGGTAAAAGTATATAACGGAGAGCCGGAAGCTAAGGCAACTTTCCACAAGATCAACACAAGGCTGTATGAAAGCGCATGGAAGTCGCAGTTCCTTTCAGGGCTCATGATGCCGATCATGATGTTCGTCGGAAATTTCGGCTATGTCGTTGTTTGTGTGGTCGGTGCAGTATTGGCTGTAAATGGTTCAATTACATTTGGTGTCATCGTTGCATTTATGATTTATATCCGGCTGTTTACCCAGCCGCTTTCACAGCTTGCCCAGGCAGCGGCAAACCTGCAGGCCACCGCGGCTGCAAGTGAGCGGGTCTTTGAGTTCCTGGCAGAAGAAGAACTGGAAAATGAAGATAATAAGAAAACGGTTCTCACAGATGTCAAAGGGGAAGTTGAATTTAAAAATGTCCGCTTTGGCTACAGCGAAGATAAAATGATAATCCATGATTTTTCTGCTCTCGCAAAAGCAGGGCAGAAAGTGGCGATTGTCGGACCGACAGGGGCGGGAAAAACGACCATTATTAACCTCCTCATGCGTTTCTATGAGGTCAATGGCGGAGAAATCCTGATCGATGGTATGCCCACAAAAGAATTGAGCCGTGAAAAATTGCGCAGCCTGTTCTGCATGGTGCTCCAGGATACCTGGCTGTTTGAAGGAAGCATTCGTGAAAACATCGTCTATTCCAGAAAAGGGGTAAGTGATCAGGATGCAGTGGAAGCAGCCAAAGCCGTTGGACTGCATCATTTTATCCAGACGCTTCCTATGGGCTATGATACCATCCTCGATGATAAAGCAAATCTTTCAGCGGGACAGAAGCAGTTAATCACCATAGCACGGGCCATGGTAAAAGATGCACCGCTCCTCATTCTGGATGAAGCAACAAGCTCTGTCGACACACGCACAGAAGTGTTGATCCAGAAGGCAATGGATAAGCTGACAGCAGGCAAAACTTCCTTTGTCATCGCCCACAGGCTATCCACCATCAAAAACGCCGACCTGATTCTCGTCATGAAAGATGGCGACATCATCGAAAGCGGAAACCATGAGGAGCTGCTTGGTCAGAATGGCTTTTATGCTGATTTGTATAATAGCCAGTTTGAGGATGCTTCTTAAAGAAAGGCTGATAGTGGGGATAGAAACTGATAGATTTTATGTGGAAATTGCACACATATCTATGCTGGCAGAACGGATTCTTCTATATATCAAATTAAAATAAACTTTGAGGCTGGCGGCAGGCTTAGTTGAGACCTTCTGAACAGAGAAAAGAGAAACAGAGGGTACTAGTCAGACGGACTAAGACCCCCTGAACAGTGAAAAAAGAAACAGAAGGTACTGGTCATGCGGACTAAGACCTTCTGAACAATGAAAAAAGAAACAGAAGGTACTAGTCATGCGGACTAAGACCTTCTGAACAGTGAAAAAAGAAACAGAGGGTACTAGTCAGACGGACTAAGACCTTCTGAACAGTGAAAAAAGAAACAGAGGGTACTAGTCATGCGGACTAAGACCTTCTGAACAATGAAAAAAGAAACAGAGGGTACTAGTCAGACGGACTAAGACCCTCTGAACAGTGAAAAAGGAAACAGAGGGTACCAGTCAGACGGACTAAGACCCTCTGAACCAGTGAAAAAAGAAACAGAGGGAACCATCCAACCGAATCCCCGTAAACAATTATCAAAATCAAAACACTATGATTGAAGCTGTTGACTAAAAAGACAGCTTTTTTTTATGCTTTTTTTAAAACTTTTTTCCATATAAAGATACCATCCTAGCTCCAACAAAAATGTCCTAAGGTTTACAAACAAATATGAAGGTTAAACAATTAGTAAAGGAAATATTTTGAAAAAAGCGAAACCTTTCCATACCGCCATTCGTAAATATAGGAAAACGACTGGAAAGGAGCTGTAAAAATGGACCGTATGATTTTTTTATGGATTGCGGGCATTTACCTGCTGATTTCATGTATTCTTGCTCCCGTTCAATATGGGTATATTAAAGAGCTGAAGAAAATGGATCAGGAGCGGAAAGCACAAGGAAAAGCCCAGGATGAGTTTTATGAGAGCATGACATTTGAAAATCAGCTGCTGCATTATAATGCTCAAGGGTTCCTATTCTGGGGAGCGAATCTGATTGCTTCATTATTTTACAGACTCAAAAACAGATAAGAATGGGAAGGGCAGCCATTGCGGCTGCCCTTTTTTCCTGGAACAGAGCATTCCATAGACCCGGCAGCCCGCTTTGGGATATAATTCTATTATTCTGAAAAGACAGGAGAATACATATGCATACTAAATCGCTTCAAGAATCATACAGCCTGGTTAAATATCCGCTCGCAGGCCATGGCAAACGGAATGCAGAAGTATTGAAAAAGGCATTTGAACAGATCAGCGGCAGCATAGAGAGTGAAATGTACGGGAAGGGGAAGGTAATCGAGGATTTCCAGGATAAAATGGCAAACCTGCTCGGAAAGGAGGCCGCTGTTTTTTTCCCAAGCGGTACAATGGCCCAGCAGATCGCTCTGCGTATCTGGTGCGACGAAAAGGGCGCTGCGAAGGTTGCTTACCATCCTTTAAGCCATCTTGAAATTCATGAAGAAGATGGGCTGAAAAAGCTGCATCATATTGAGACCGTTCTGCTCGCAGATAAAACAAGGTTGATTGAACTTGATGATGTCACTGGCATGGAAGAGGATGTTGCCTGTCTGCTGCTTGAATTGCCTCAGCGTGAAATCGGCGGACAGCTTCCTGATTACGGGACTTTGGAAAAAATATCAGCCTTTTGCCGTGAAAAAGGGACTAAGCTGCAGCTTGACGGTGCCCGCTTATTGGAAGTGCTCCCTTACTATAAAAAAACAGCCGCAGAAGTGAGTGCACTATTTGATAGTGTCTATATCTCACTTTACAAGGGAATTGGCGGGATAGCCGGTGCCATTCTTGCGGGGAGCAAAGATTTCACGGAGAAATCAAAGGTCTGGAAACGGCGCCACGGAGGCGATTTGATAAGCCTTTATCCATATATTCTTTCAGCTGATTATTATTATGACCAGCGTTCCGGTAAGATGGAAGCTTATTATGAAGAAGCAAAAGAGCTTGCACAATTATACAACAGCTGTGAAGGCATATATACTTTACCATCTATTCCGGTATCCAATATGTTTCATGTCCATTTTGAGCACCCGAAAGAAGAAATCGAACCAATTCTAATTCAAATACAGGAAGAGACAGGGATAGGTTTTACAGGAAATCTTAGAGAAAAAGACAGCCATTCCTCCTATTATGAGGTCAGCATTGGCGACTTGTATGAGGAGGTTCCAAAAGACCTGCTCAATCAATCATTCCAGCTGCTAAATGAAAAGATAGCAAAGACGTTCGAATGACTTTTTTATAGCCGCTTTTTTCGAAAATGGGGAGGATAAACCCATACTTAAAAATACGGAATTCCAAGAAGATTCTTTAGCTCAAGGAGAGATTATTTTGCTGCAAGATGCAAAGCATGCTTTCTCGATAAGGGAAGCGAAAATAGAAGATGCCAAAAGCCTTGCTGAACTTAGGGTGACAATCGACGGGGAAACGGAAAACATGGACAGGGAGAGCGGCGAGGATTTTATCAGTGAAGAAGGATTTAAAGAAGTCATTTCAAATGACAGCAAGCAGAAGACCCATCTTTTTCTGGTAGCTGAAGCGGATGGCAAACTTGTCGGCTTTTCCCGCTGCGAAGGCTCCAATTTAAGAAGAACAGCCCATAAAGTGGAATTCGGTGTATGCGTTCTGAAAGATTATTGGGGAAATGGAATTGGTAAACAGCTTCTGATTGATTCTATCAGGTGGGCGGAAGAGGCAGATATTAAAAAAATCACCCTTCAAGTACTGGAAACAAATGAAAATGCTATCCAGCTTTATAAAAGGGTTGGTTTTGAAATCGAGGGTGTATTGAGGAGGGATAAGCTGCTGTCCGACGGTAAATATTATGACACAATACTAATGGGCAGAATCTTGCAGAATCAGTTTTAAAAGAAATTCTTTCGGTTATGGAGACAGCTGGTACGATTATTCTGGCTGGGTATCTTACATATCAATTTTGGCTGGTTCTTTTTCTGCCTCATAGTGGGTCAATAAGCAGGATGTCTTGTACAGCCAGTTGCATAGCATACCCGCAGCGCTTCAGGCAGCGTCCGATCCTGCCGGAATCTCTCTATATTCTTTTCTTCATTATTTTTTTCCTGGTGTCTTGAACAGCATATAGATTGAAAAATTAACAGCCATCAGCAACTTCAGCAGAGGAGCATATAAAATGACACTTACCATCCGAAAAATGGAGGAAAATGACATAGAACAAGTACAGAATGCAGCAAAGGCAAGCTGGCACAGCACCTATGAAGGCATCATACCCAGGGAGGTGCAGGATCAATTCCTGGCTGCAGCCTACAGCAGTGAACGTATGCTGCAAAGAATTGAAAGGTCCCATCTTTTTGTTGCAGAGGCAGAAGGGCAGATTGTCGGTTTTGCCAACTTTTCACCTGTAAACAAGGAAGGAAAAGCAGAGTTGGGTGCCATCTATCTTTATTCTGAAGCACAGGGCAAAGGGATTGGAACCTCCCTCCTCAACAAGGGTATAGAAGAACTGGCCGGTGTGAAAGAGATTTATATAAATGTAGAAAAAGACAATGAAATCGGCAGGAATTTTTATCTGTCAAAAGGTTTTGAGCATATCAAAGAGTTTGAGGAGGAATTTGAAGGACATGTATTAATGACAATCCGCATGGTTTTGCGTTTGGGTAGTTAATGCCTCAAGTCTCATCCTTGTAATAAAAAACGTATAGAGGGAGGAAGGCTATATGGATCGCTTTGATTTTAGCCTGAATAATAAGCTTGTTCGAGCGTGGATGCTCATCATGCTGCCAGTTATCGCATTGGCAGCTATATTGTATTGGGTCGTCCCGGCAGATTTGTATTTTGTTCCCCACTTGCTGCTGATAGTCGCGACTAGCGGATTTTTTATCTATTCCCTGCTTAGAAAAAAGAGAAAGTGACTGTGTATGTTGAGTAACTGCCTGAAAGAGGAAAGGACAGCTATCCTTTCCTTTTTAATATTTAGTTTGCCTGATGATTAAATGGCCTATAGAGGCTCTGTAAAAAATACAAAGGAGAATCTATGAAAACATACATATATATGGTGAGGCATGGAGAGTCGCCCAAAGAAAATGAAAATGAAAGATCAAGAGGGTTGACTGAAAAAGGAAAAAGAGATGCTCAAAAGGTGTGTGAGTGCCTTCTGGATGAAGGGGTTGATGTGTTTGCATCAAGTCCTTATCAGCGTGCGGTACAGACAATCGAGGGGGCTGCAGCAAGGCTCCATAAAGACATCCATGTTTTTGAGGATCTGAAGGAAAGAGTGTTCCTGCCGGATGAAGCTATTATAAGTAAAGAGAAATTGCTGCCGCTGCTGGAGCGGTCTTTCTCCGACCCTGATTACACTTTGCCTGGCGGGGAGTCGAATAGAGCTTGCCAAGATAGAGCAACAAGAGTATTGCTTCATCTGATTCGAACAAATCAGGGCAGGAGAATTGCCATCGGTACGCATGGGGCTGTTATGACTCTTATGATGGGTAAGTTTAGCAAAGAATATGGATTGGAATTTTTATTGTGTTCCTCCAAGCCTGATTTATATAAATTGGAATTTGATGGAATCAGACTTTCCAGTGTAACCAGGCTTTGCCCTGTCTAGCTTCGCGGCCCTGAATGCCTCCATTATAAATCTGGAGGCACTGCTCTAAGCTGCCGGCTGGCCAATGAATCTTCCAGTATTTCTTCGTACAGTAAATTCCAGCCTTTATACCATAGAGAGGTTTTTTCGGGATTAATCAGCATTCTCTCTGCAGATTCGAATTTCCCTTCAAAAGGGTGGAGCAGCTCTATTTCCATGTTATAAATAGCCTGGAATCCTATCTTAGGATACGGGCTATTTTCGTTCCAAAGCGGATTTTCCTCATGGCTGACAGTGATATACCCGAGAAGGGTGCAATCTCCTTCTATATAGCCCTCTTCCCAGGCTTCCCGCCTGCAGCATTCTTCCGGTGTCTCATTTTCCTCAAGATGTCCTCCAGGGAAATCCCATCCCCGTTCATTCAGATTAACAAGCAGTAATTGATCATTATAAAAACAGAAGCTATGGATGCTGGTAATCTTATTTAATGGCGGCAATGAACTGCTTTTAGTCCAGGAAAGTTTGATCCTTGCATCTCCCCAATATACAAATATATCAGACATGAACATACCTCCTTATTCTTCTATTATAAGATGGTTATCTTTGGAAAACCATTTTAACTTGTCAAGTTTCTATGCTCTTGACCAGCCGGGTCAAACCAGCCACAATCTTTAAGTCCTTTTTCGTTTGATGAACCCCCATACTGGAAAAGGTAGGTTAAGAGGGAACAATAACCGAACCCTTCTTCATCAGGTCACAAAATAAACCTTATTAGCAGTCTATGAAGAACGGAGAGACGATTATGGAATACACCAGCATTATGAGAGAGATTACTCATCAGGTTTTCCTGGAAAAAAAACTTCGGGATATCCCCAACCTGAGTGGAAAAATGTGCTCCATCACTGTAGAAACAATCTGGCTGATATGTTTGCGGAGGCCTTTCATCCTGACAAGGAATATAGGAAGACAACAATTGGTTTTTGGGAAAATAATCTGGATCAGCTGCTAGCGGCAGGTACACCGGCTGAACTAATGATAGAGCAGGTATGTTCCTTCAGGGAGGAAACTGCTGCAAAGCTCAGAAAAATGGCCAAACAAAAAGGTTGGACTGAGGACCTTTATGAACAATGGGACAGGCAATTTCACAAAACAGCCGATGATATCATCTGCTGGACCAGCGAAAAGTCCTCTTCATTGATGCGCACTAGACTGCTGGCTGCAGAAGCGAAGGTTAAGATGCTGTCTATACCAATTATCCGGGTTTCTGACGACGTAGCGGTCATATCGCTAGTTGGCGATCTTGATCGAAAAAGGACGAATGACCTCATGGAAAAAGCGCTGCAGTACGGTGCAAGCAGGTCACTGAATTGCATGGTCATTGATTTGTCAGGTGTAGAATTCATCGATACCCGCATCGCTCATGAACTTCTCAGGACAGTCAAAGCGATTCAGATAACAGGGATGACAGTTAAGCTGACAGGGATCCGGCCGGAAATTGCCCAGACATTTGTGAAGCTTGAGGTGAATTTAAACGACATACAAGTTTTTTCAAGCCTTCATCAGGTATTATAGACAGAAGAAAAGAGAGGCAGAAACTGCTTCTCTTTTTTTTGCGGAAAATTGAATCTTTATTCTCAGCATTTCGTCTATTATACTGAATACATATACTTATCTGGAATTTTTAGACGTCTAAAAAAAGGATTATTCCTGGAATGAAGATTGGGGGAACAGGTATCAGGAACCCTAAATGGCATAACGCAGTCCTATTTTTTATCTGGATGTTTTCATTCAGTCTATTTGATGTGATTCGTGGAGATAGCATCCATTGGCAAAGGAACATAAGTATCTCAATCTGTATTACTGGAGCCAGGCTATTTTTTACATGGGCATTTACTGAAAAGAAGAGTGACAGCCAGGCGGTGCGTAAATCTGATGAAAAAGGTGATTGAAATGAATACTATTTTTAAAAATGTCATTCAAACAAAGGAAGAATTTATAGAGTTCCGTCCTGTCGTCGGGTCTCCAAGTGAAAGGGCACAAAGTAAGGTGATTCCGATAGTCGATGAACATTGCAGGGAGTTCATCCGTAAGTCACCGTTTCTAACGATGGCAACGTCCAACAGTGCTGGCGAATGTGATGTTTCTCCAAGGGGCGATATGCCGGGGTTTGTTGCTGTAATTGACGAAAAGCACTTATTTATTCCTGAAAGGCCCGGCAATAAAAGGCTGGATTCTGTCCAAAATTTACTGGAAAACCCCCATGTTGGTCTTATTTTTTTTATACCGGGGCTTGGTGAGACCTTAAGGGTTAATGGGGAGGCTTTTATAGTCCGCGATCAGGACCTGCTTGAGATGAGTGCGGTAGATGGCAAGCTGCCTTTGTTCGGAATAGGCGTCCGGGTGAAGGAATGCTATACCCATTGTGCCAAAGCTTTTATCAGGTCAGGGCTGTGGAAGCCGGAAACATGGGCGGGCAAAGAAGAGCTTCCATCTGCAGCTAAAATGATCGTCGCTCATACGAAGATACCGAATGTCACTGCAGAGCAGGTTGAAAAGGAACTGAATGAAGGCTATGTGCAGCGGCTTTATTGATCACGTGGAGATTTTCTTATGAATATTGGAGCTGGATTCATACTGCTGTTGATGGGTGCTGTTCTCCTGATAACAGGATGTTCAATGTTGAAGCGGAACCAAAAGGCAGCCTCATTAACATTGGCTGGCGCTACTATTATTCTTTGTATTTCTGTGCTTTTATTGACAGGGATCTATGATCCTTACAACAATCATATCCATTAAAAAAATACAAGTGGGATTGTGACTGTCTTGAAGAGGGCTGCTCTGCAGCTCTTTTTTTATTGATAACTAAAATTAAAGGGAACTTTTTGCAGCCGTCATTCCTCTAATTAACAAAGATACAGCAGGAAGGGGCCGGGGGAAGAGTGTGATTAAAGCCATAAAGGATTCAATTATGCTGAAAAAAATCAAGGAAAAGGATATTGATGCCGTTATAAGCTGGTTTGAGGCACGCAAATCAAAGTTTTATAAAATCGGCTGGGCATATTTAAAGAATCATCATGATGTGGAGGATGTATTCCATAATACGATTCTGAAGGTTCATGACCATATCGATAAACTGAAGCAGGACCGTTATTTTGAAACATGGGTAACTTCTATTTTCATTAATGAGTGCAGGGACATTTACCGGAGGAATAGGCGCAGGCAGCAGGAAACTGCTATCGAAGGAAAAGAGGCAGGACAGCTTCCCTCAGTCAGGCTGGAAGTGCTGGATGCACTTGGACATGTTGATGAGAAATTCAGGGAGCCGGTTCTGCTGAAATATATACAAGGATTCTCTCAGGAAGAAATTGCAGGCATTCTCGGCCTTCCGCTCGGTACTGTTAAGAGCCGTATTTATAGGGGATTGCTGATTCTTCGCAAAGAATATGGAGGTGCTGGCAGCCATGACATGCAATGAAATACAAAACTTGATGCTGGATAGCCTGGAAGGAAGACTCCAGCATGGAGACGAAAAAATATTGAAAGACCACTTGGAAAACTGCGGAAAATGTGAAGCTGAAATGATACAGCTGCAGGAAATAACGGCTGAATTGGCTGTTAGATCACAAGAAATTGACATGCCTGAAGAATTTATGCTGAATGTGGCAAAAAGGGTCAGGCTGTCAGAATCGGAAAGGAAGAAGAAAAGCAAAGCCAGCAGGATCGGCGGTTTGGCGGCAGCTGTCTGCCTTACCTTATTTGTCGGAACGGCAGCTGCCAATGGCGGATTCACTACTTTTAAAGATTGGTGGCAGAATTTCAGTACCGCAGAAAGCGGGCAGGAGCAGCAATACATCCAGTCAGGACTTGGCGAAAAGCTGGATCTTGAAGCAGAAAGCAGCGGGGTCAAAGTGAGGATAACAAGTGTGGCGGCAGATGATATCCAGACTCTGATCTATTATGAAGTAGAAAATTTGAAGACCGACGATCTTTTTAAGCCGGATTATGACGGCATTCAAGTCTTGAACGCAGATGAATATTGGGGGAATCAGGATGAACCATCATTTTCGCCCATCAGAAGCCAATTGAATCTTTATTCCGATCAAAAAAATACCTTTAGGGGAAAACTTGCTGTGGCACCAATGGATCAGCCGGAAGGAACCATTAATCTTAAAATTGTGCAGCTGGAGAAATTTATTGAAGCATCAAATCGGGATGAGGGGAAAGAAAATACACGTGAAACTTTGAAAGGGGAATGGTCATTCACGGTTCCAGTGGTAAAACACCCCAGCTTAGAATACCCTTTATCTGCCAAAACAGAAGCGGATGGGAATCCAATTATTTTTGAAAAACTCGTCATTGCTCCTACAGCGACCATGATTACTTACAGATATCAAAACACCCATAGTGATAAAATCCTTGATTATATTGCCATCGACAGTATTGAAACAGAGAATGGCCTTGTCAGCAGCCAGCTCTTCGGTCCTGGAGGAGACATATCCGGCGGTGGGTGGAATACAGTGACAGCTTCCTTCGATTCTATATACGGGGAAGAGCCAAAGGATATTAAATTACATCTGGGTGCTCTGCAATATTCAGTAGAAGAACCAAAAAGCATTGATCTTAAGGGGAAAAGCCTTCCCATCAAGGCTGAATATAAAGGAAACCGCATCTCAATCGACAGCATAGAACCCGGCAAAACGGCTCAAGTAGTCTTGACTGAGGAATTGCCGGAAAGCCGTGCATATGAAAAACTGCAATTTACAATTGAAGGTAAAGGAAGGACCTCATCAGCAGGCAATTCAGACGGTTATTTTATCGACAAAGATGGCCAGAGATACAAGGCTGACGAATACTTTATGCGTACAGACGAACTATCCGAACCGAGACTGTATACAACAAAGCATACTATTAATCTAAAAGGAGATGGAAGCCAGGAAGTGATTCCTGAACGGCTTGAAATCGAGGGCTACAGCTATACCATATTCAGCAGCAAAAACATAAAGATTGAATTGGATGGAAAAGCAGGGCGCTGACCCTGCTTTTGTTTTACAAAAAATTACTTTTTGAGAGGGTTTTTTTATTTTTAAGTCGAATTTATAAGGATAAGTATATATAAGCATGAAAATCAAAAGCTTTTGAAGGAACAGGAGAATCCATGGAACTAATACAGAACTATATTGACCGATTTCAATTAAGTGTAAAGCAAATCAGCAATGTTCCCGAGTCTTTCAGTTCCACTGTGTACAAATTAGTACTTAATGGGGGGCGGACGATATATTTGAAAATTCCCTTTTCCGCAGAGAAGCTTGAAAGAGAACTGGAAGTGCTCCGATTATTAAGAGGGCATGTCCCGGTGCCTGCAGTCATTGATCATTGGGAAGGGGATGAAAACATGGCAGGTGCACTGCTGCTTGAAGGAATCGAAGGCGAACCATGCACCCGTGGTATGGACAGGGATCTTGCCTTCGAAATTGGCAGGCACCATGCAATGCTGCATAATGCGCCGCTTCCTAAGGCATATTCCTGCTTTGATCCCAAGGAGTGGAGAGAAATGGTCAGGGAGAAATTGGAACATTTCGGCCTGCATGCCTCCAAGGTGCTTCCTGATAGTCTGCTTGAAATGTCTCAGAAGCACTTTTATAAAAGTTTACAGGAACTTCCCGCCCCTGATGGCCCCTGTATCATCCACATGGATTTCAGGCCGGGAAATATTCTCGTGAAAGACAATGAAGTGGCAGGTATCATCGATTTCGAAAGTGCCCGTTCCGGATCTCCTGAAATGGACTTTTCTAAGATAAACCGGGATGTGTGGGAACGTCATGAAGGTTCCAGGGAGGCCTATACAGAAGGCTATGAAACCTTAAGACCCATGATTGATCTGGAAAGCATCCTTCCTTTTTATAAGTTTTTTGATGCATTTTGTTCTGTCGGCTGGGGGCAGAAGAGAGGGGCAGAGAAGCATAGGGAATTTATGAGAGAGAATGAGCTGCTGCTTGCATCAATGTTTTGAAGGCTTACCTTCTCTTCAGCCTTGATTAAATTTGAAAAAGCCAGATAGAAGGAGGTCTAGCGATGAATGCCAGTGGACGTCCTTATAATATCCTCTCTTTTTTTTGTTTAACATTATTGGGAATTACGGGAATGTATCTCCTCATTAGACTGGCCATGATCATTCTGTCGGCGGCAGGCTTCGCTCTTATCGGACCAGAAGGGCAGGACCTGCAGATGGCAGCATTGGTTCCCGACTTTCTGATGGTCTTTGTGTTCACACTGGTTTCGGGAATATACTTTGAAAATAAAAGCATACCTGGGATGGCTGCAGTGCTTCTGCTGCTTATCATTCTTGTATCCATCCTGCCAAGGCTCATGTTTGCAGAAAATTATACGATTATTGAAGGTACAGATTATGCGATCACCGGATTTAGCTATGAACTGCCGCAAAAAGATTATGATGGTGTGGCCGTAAAGGTCTATAGCAGGGTTTTACCGTATGTTTATGAAGAGGGAAAAGAATTTAGAGACGATTCGAAACTCGCTGAAAAGAGCCAAAATGAACTAATTAAGATGTCATATGAAGTGGATGAGGATCATACACTGATAATTGGCAAGTTGAAAATCCCGCTGGAGTACTATGGGAAAGGAGGAGAATCATGATTTGGTTTCTTTTAATTATCATATTCCTTGTCCTTGGATTTGCCTTTCTGATCGACTGGCGCAGAAAGAAAATAAATAATAACCCGCCAAATGTCACACATCCTCATGCCAAGCCTGGCGATGATTCGAATTATATGATGGGAGACAACAGGGATCATGGGGGCTCAAATTTTTAGGTGATTATATTATAAAGAGTCTTCGTTCAAAAAGAGCTTTTTGGTACTGAGAATACTTCAGAAGGGAAATAAACTCCCCAAAAAATATAGAATTCAATCTCGGCATCGTTTTGATGCTTTTTTTCATGCTTCTGTTTTGGCAGGTCAGCTCTTAGGCAGCAGGGGCATTTGTCCAATTTTTATATAAAGACGTAACATGAGAAAGTTGTCCTATATCAAGTTTTTAAGAGAAACATATTCTAATACTAAGGATTCAGAAACTCTGATGACAATTTTGGACATGTATAATCAAAAGCTTATTGGTATTAAACAAGAAAGCTCCAAGGGAGGAAAGAGAAATGTCAAAAGAAATTGTAAAGGCCAAAATCAAGATCGAGTTCAAGGAGGGAATGGAACTGAGTGAAAACTCAACCTATGAAGATGTGTTGAGCTTTCTGTCAGGTTCAATGAACAATGAAGCTGTCGGGGAAGTCACTTTAAAAGTTGAATTTGAAGATGGAACTGAGACAGAATTTGAAAGAGATGGTGAAGAAGAAGACTTAGCAGAAGAAGATGAGGATGAGGATGAAGATGAGGAAGAAGACGAAATAGACGAAGACGAAGAAGAAGATGAAGACGAAGATGAAGACGAAGACGAAGACGAAGAAGAAGAAGAAGATGAAGACGAAGAAGAAGATGAAGAAGACGAAGATGAAGATGAAGATGAAGATGAAGATGAAGATGAAGATGAAGATGAAGATGAAGATGATGAAGACGAAGATGATGAAGAAGACGAAGATGAAGATGAAGATGAAGATGAAGATGAAGATGAAGATGAAGATGATGAAGACGAAGATGATGAAGAAGACGAAGATGAAGATGAAGAAGATGAAGACGAAGATGATGATGATGATGATGATGATGACGACGAAGATGCTCAGCTTGTTGATACAGAAGCTGCCTCATCAGGAAATGATGCAGAGAACAAGCGAATCAGAAGACGTAAGCTCATTGAGACTTTCATACTTGACCGAATGGCACTATAATATTAAACATACAAGACTTGGCCTGCCCCAGCTGCTTACTGCTGGGTGTCCGGTTTTTGTTACTATCCAAAAGACGATTGAAGAATTGTAATGTAATTAAGATTGAAAGCAATCCTCCTTGGCAGCATTAAGCTAAGGAGGATTATTCTATTTACTTATATATGCAGACCCAAATAGCCCGCCTTTTAAATACGGCGGGCAATAAAGTTATTCTTACCTTCGATTAGTACTTCTTTCTTTTTTTACTTGTTCTTCCTTGAGACGGTCCAGGGTCGTTTTTGCGGATTCCCTGATCCATTCTTTGACAATACCCCTAAGCCTATCGTTTTTTGTTGTCTCTTTTGTATGTGGCTGTTCGGAATTTACTTTGCCTGCTTTTGAATTTACGGGGGAGACGGCATCATTTACTGTCTCTTTCATATTCATCTCTGAAAGATTGTCTTTTTTGTTTCTTTTTTGTTTGTGATTTGGATCATGTTTTTCCTTTTTCATAGATTCATCCTGCAATAGCTGAAGGAGTTCTCTGCTGCTTCGCTTACTCTTGGCAGAATCCATACTTCCAGGGCTGGTTTTTTTCTGCTTCTGTTTTACCGGCTTTTCTTTAAGAGGTTTTTTCCTTTCTTTTTTATTTTCAAAGGAAGTTTTTTCAGTCAGGGGTGCAGCTTCGTTATGATCTTGGGCAGAATTTGTGATTTCCCTTACTGAGGTATTGGATGGAGTTTCCTGAAGCACCGGAATTGTCCCTGCTTCTGGTGCTGCACCATAAGTCGTGAATTTTGTTCTCTCCCAGATGCCAAGCAGCTCAGAGGCGACCCTCGGCCATTCATATTGAGATACAGCCAATTCTCTCCCTTTTTGCCCCATTTTCTTCATCAATGGTTTGCTGGAAAGAATATTAGAAATTTTTTCTGTAAAACAGTCAGGATCTTCAGGATTTTCAACAATCAAGCCATTTTCACCTGGTAATATAACTTCCGGATTGCCTCCCCGTGCGGTAGTGACAATAGGAAGGCCAGCAGCCATCGCTTCATAATGAACCCGCGCAAGCGGCTCCTGCCATTGGGAAGTACAGACGAACATGTCTGCGGCTGCAAACCAATTATGAATTTCGCTCGGTGCGACAAAACCTGTTGTCACAACAGGTATCGGGAGTTTACTTGCCAATGCCCTGACATAGGCCACATAATCTGTGATATGGTTTTGGCTGAACCAATTGCTGCCGACAATAACTAAAGCGAGATCCTTATATTTTTGCGAAAGTTGTGGCAGCGCCCTGACCAGCCTGTCAACACCTTTGTTGTTGCTGAGCCGCCCGGCAAATAAAAGAACGGTTTTGTTTTCAAGCCCATGAGCATTTCTGAGTTCGTTTCGGATTTTCTGCATTTTTGGATGATTTCCTGGCAGGAAGCGCTGGGTATCTACTCCTGAATAAATGGTTTGCAGCTTTGGCGCAGCCTGAGGATAAAGATCCTGAATCACATTACCGATATAATTGCTGACCGTAACAATATTTGAAATCTCTTCTAGTGCTGCCGCAGCTTCTTCGGGGGCTATTTTATCAGGACCGAACATATCATTATGCATGCTCAAGGTAATTTTAGCCTGAGGGGCCGCTTTTCGAACGGGAAGGATCAGGCGGGGCCTGTTAAAGACGTGGATCAGGTCAAATTGATTTTTTTCAATATAGCCAACTACTCCGTCACGATAAAGGTCAAATAATTTGCCGGGAACCCGCACATAATGAATGCCGTCCAGTGTTTCCTGATCGGGAAGGGAAGGATCGCTGATTCCAAGGACAGTAATATCATGATGTTTTCCTATATGAGGAAGGACTCCGGAGATATAGGTTTGTATTGCCCCGCCCAGAACAGGAGGAACAGGAAGTTTCTCCGTACAGATCATTAATATTTTCATAGTGATTGGGCTCCCTTCCAGTCATTTTGAATTTCCTCCAGCACAGGCCATTTCGTCTGGTCTGTGTCCAGGATTGTCTGTATTAGCTGTGTTGTTTGTTCATTCAGGAATAATTCAGGTTCATATACTGCTTCCTTTAAATTCTTATAAAATTCATTAGGCATGGAAAGATCTATCAATAACAGGTCATATAGTTCAGGAGATATTGGGTAAGCTTCGTGATAGGCTTTGATCATTTCCCTCACCCATGTAATATCCCATCTGTACAAATCTGCCATTGAACCTGTTATGAGCTTTCTTAAATCACGGATTGGCAAATCATATGCAACTCCGTCAAGATCAATAATCCACATCCCCCCCGAACCCATTTGGCCATTAGACCAGCCGTAGTCCTGATGCACAAGCCCCCAGAACTCATTCCCTTGTGCTGCAAGATCGGCATAAGCTGAAGATTTTAGCTTTTCTATTCCCTGCTTAGCCTGTTCTTCAAAATGACCGACTGCGTTTTTTAAACTTTCGCTAGCCGGCATCTCTTTATAAGCAGCAGCTATATTCCGGAGCCAGTCCATTTTGTTGAGGACTTTCTGGTAGCTTTTCGGCCATTTTAAAACTCTTGAAGCAATTTCAGCAGATGGCGGGGGAGTATATCCCTTGCTTAAGCGATGGAACTCTCCAAGTGCATAACAAAGCTGCCTCGCACCCTCCAAATCCTTGGTAACAGGCGCCAGGGGCTCTATCCACTCCGCTGCAAACCAGAGCTTTCCTCCTGCTTCAACATAGTTATGCCCTTCTCTTGTTTTATAGATGGGCGGTACCCTGGCATCCTGGACATCAACCAAGTACTCCTGGGCTCCGAGGCTGAACAGGCTCCTTGTGGGTCTTCGGTGCAAAAGCTTTAAGCTTTTCGGGCCAGAGCCGGTTTCAAGCTTCCATATGGCTCCGCCTTTATCCGGCTTCGTTGTGACCACCGTAATGCTCTGAACGGAAAGATCGTAGGATTTTAGAACCTCGGCAGCAAGCTCGTTAATATATTCTGGAACAAAGAATTCATGCATGGATTCAGTTACTTCCCATGGGACAATTTCTATCCTTTCCACGCTATCCCTCCTAAAATTAAAAAGCAATTTCCCTCAAAATTAATAACGAAAGAGTTTCTTTTATAAGCTCCTGCCCGGTGTTTTACCTTTGTTGGATTTAAGCAGGGTCATTTGTAGGGAGAGTACTTTTTACTAAATTATGATTTTAAAAGATTTTTGTATAGGACAGCTCCCCCGTTTTTTAAGAATATTCACCAATTTTTTGTACGCCTGTGCTATCCCACATGCGAATTAGTCTGTTATGTCATAGAAATAGATAACAAGTATGATGAGATTCTTAGGAAAGGAGAAGGATAGGTGAAAATTCGAAAAGCAATCATACCGGCTGCCGGACTTGGAACAAGGTTCCTCCCTGCAACAAAAGCATTGCCAAAGGAAATGCTCCCGATCGTTGACAAACCGGCCATCCAATATATTGTCGAAGAAGCTGTGCTGTCAGGGATAGAGGATATCATTATCATCAGCGGAAGGAGCAAACGTTCAATCGAAGACCATTTTGATAAGTCCTATGAACTTGAAGAAACCCTGTATAAAAAAAACAAGCATAGCCTGTTAAAAGAGGTCCAAAGTATATCCCAGCTGGCCAATATTCATTATATCCGCCAAAAAGAACCGAAAGGACTCGGCGATGCTATCTATTGTGCAAGAAGTTTTGTCAACAACGAACCTTTTGCTGTCTTGCTCGGTGATGATATTGTCAAATCCAGGATACCCTGCCTGCGGCAGCTTATAGATGTATTTGACCTCCATCATTGTTCTGTTGCAGGAGTACAGCAGGTAGCTGAAGAGGATGTCTCAAAATATGGGATCATCAAACCGAAAAACAAAAGCTTAGAGCAAGACGTGTTCAGTATCGAAGCTTTGGTAGAAAAGCCAAAAAAGGAATTGGCTCCATCCAGGCTGGCTATTATGGGACGATATATTTTGACACCTGGAATTTTCAATATTCTCAAAGATTTACCGCCAGGCTCCGGCGGGGAAATTCAGCTGACAGATGCACTGAACATTTTAAATAAATCAGAAACAGTCCTAGCCTGCGGCTTTCAGGGGCAGCGATATGATATCGGAACGAAGGCAGGCTTTATCAGGGCAACGATCGATTTTGCGTTAGAGCGGGAAGATCTCAAAGATGAGATTTCAAGCTATCTCAGAAAGCTTTCCCTCGAAGATCAATCACATTAGAGTTTGCATTCTGCTGGGTTTTTGACGGTTGCAAGTCTGTACCGGCTGCCATAGTTTATAGAAAATTACCTTTCTGGAATGCAATGACAGAAGTGGATTCGGGGTGAAAAGATGAATATAGGAGTAATTGGAGCCGGCTATGTCGGGATTACGACAAGTGTGGCATTTGCCAAATACGGCCACAAAGTGTTCGTAATGGATCAGGATCCCACAAAAATCAGCATGATGAAACAGAATAGACTTCCCTTTTATGAAAATGGGTTAGAAAACGAATTCCAGCAGCTTCAGCTAAATGGGAATCTTATATTCACAGGTGATTTAGAAGAATGTATAAAAAAAAGTGATTATATCTTTATTGCAGTCGGCACACCATCATCGCCTAAAGGAGAAGCCGATTTATCCTATGTTGAGGATGCTGCCAGGTCGATTGGGGGACTTCTGAACGATTATAAAATCATTGTCATAAAAAGTACCGTTCCTGTTGGCACCGGTGACCATATTAAAAAAATAATCGGGAGTGCGATTGCTGAAAGAAACAAAAAGATTCCTTTTGACCTTGTCTCAAATCCTGAATTCCTGAGAGAGGGAAAGGCTTTAGAGGATGCCCTCAATCCTGAAAGAATAGTAATAGGATGCGAGCCGGGGCCATGCCAAAAAGCAATGGAAAGATTGTATAAAGATGTTTCCTCAACTATTCTATTTACATCAGTAAGAGACGCGGAAATGATTAAATATGCTTCGAATGCGTTCTTAGCTGCAAAAATATCCTTTATCAATGAACTGGCACGGCTATGCGAAAAAACAGGGGCTAACATTAATGAGGTCGCAAAAGGAATGGGTCTCGACAGCCGGATTGGGCCGCAGTTTCTTAGAGCGGGGATAGGATACGGCGGTTCCTGCTTTCCCAAGGACTTAAAGGCGTTGCTTGCCATGGCTTCGGAAAAGAAAACCCAAATGGATATTCTTACGGCTGTTTCAAAAGTTAACGATACCCAGGCTGAATGGTTCCTGGAAAAGGTTACAGATGCTCTCGGATCATTAAAAGGGAAACAAATCGCTCTGCTCGGCCTCACTTTTAAACCTCAAACTGATGACATCAGGGAAGCATCTTCGCTTAGAATAATAGATTTTCTCCTGCAGAAGAAAGCTGTCATAACAGCGTTCGATCCTAAAGGAACAGAAAATATGAAAAAGGTATATCCTGATATACTTTATACATCTTCGCCTTTAGCAGCAGTAAAAGACGCGGAAGCGATTCTGGTGGTTACCGAGTGGAACGAAATAGTAGAAATGGATTGGGAAAAGGCGAAAACGCTTGCGTCAGGAAGCCATTTATTTGATGGACGCAATGCCCTGGACCCTTCAGCTATGAAAAGAGCGGGTTTTATTTATAAAGGAGTCGGCATAAGTTCATTTTAAAGCATGAAGGAAAGGAGTCTGAAGGGTGCATCAGAAGAAAAATCCAATTTTTATTACAGGCTGTGCAGGATTCATTGGCTTTCATTTATCAAAAAAGCTGCTCGAAAAAGGCCTCCCCGTACTTGGCCTGGACAATATAAATGACTATTATGATCAGGATCTGAAATATTCAAGACTCCAATTATTAAATAATTATTCCGGTTTTTATTTTATAAAAGGATCACTTGAGGACCAGAGGCTGCTTGAATCTCTCTTTACACAACATGAGCCTCGAATCGTCGTTCACCTGGCAGCCCAGGCAGGGGTCCGCTACAGTCTGTTAAATCCACATGCCTATATCCAATCAAATGTAGCGGGGTTTATGAATATACTTGAATGCTGCCGTATATATAAAATTGGCCACCTGCTTTACGCCTCCTCCAGTTCTGTTTATGGGAATAACAAAACCATCCCCTTTGCAGTGGAGGACCGCACTGACGAGCCCGTAAGTTTATATGCAGCCACGAAAAAAGCAAACGAGCTTATGGCGTACACGTACAGCCATCTATATAAAGTTCCTGCAACCGGTCTCAGGTTTTTTACTGTTTATGGGCCTTGGGGAAGGCCGGATATGGCGTATTTCAGCTTTGCCGAGAAAATAGTCAAAAAAGAGCCGATCGAAGTTTATAATTATGGCAATATGAAGAGAGATTTTACCTATGTAGATGATGTAACAGAATCAATTTGGCGGCTGATGGAGAGAGGACCGGAGAAGTCTTTGCCGTTCAGTCTTTTTAATATAGGCAATAGCCAGCCTGTTGAGCTGAATGAATTCATCAGTGTGCTTGAAAAGAAACTGGGAATCCCGGCGATTAAGACTTTCAAGCCCATGCAGCCGGGAGACGTACAAGAGACTTATGCCAAAGTTGATGATCTGGAGAGACTGATTAACTATAAGCCTGTAACCAGCATTGAGGAGGGCCTCGAAAAGTTTGCCGAGTGGTATAAAGAATATTATGATACAGAGCCTGATTTAAAGAACCCTGGATTATAGAATCCAGGGTTCATTTTAACGGCTGCATTCTTTTTTTGAAGGCAAGATTATTTTTCAGATTCACTCCAGTATCCCAAATTTTTTTAAAGCGTATCCGATGCCATCCTCACTGGATTTGCGGGTGACAAAATCAGCAATGGCTTTTAGCTCATCAGTTCCATTCCCCATTGCTATCCCGAGACCGGCCAGTTCAAGCATATCGATATCATTGTTTCCATCTCCGAAAGCAACCATCTCTGATGGCTCAATCTCAAAGAATTCAAGCACTTTCATGATGGCTAAAGACTTGGAAACTTCCTTCTGGAGCACATTTGCTATAAACGGATGCCATCTTTGAAAAAAGAGATCGGGGAAAGCATGAATGTATTTTTTCATCATTTCTTCGTTTGCGTACAGGCACATTAAATAGACTTCCTGTTCATGGATATTTTCATAAAATGGAGGATAATCTGTAAAGGCCAGCGTCTCCTTCAGTGTCTTTAGAATTTCTTCGCTTTGTACGCCATTGGTGCTGAATTCTTCCGTGAAGTAGGATAAACCGTGGTTTTCTGCTAGGGAAAAGGCAGCCACATCACGGATGACCTGCGGATCAAGCGTTACCTTATGGATGACCTGATCACGGTGCTTAACATAACCTCCGTTTGCAGTCACAAATGTATCAATGCCAAGCTCCTCAATCTCCCTGCACAATGACAAGGGCCTGCCGGTCGCAGCAGCAACCTTGATCCCTTGCTCTTTCAGCTTAAATATCGTTTCCTTCATCTTATCTGAAATGCTTCCGTCTTCATGATGGGTGATTGTCCCATCCACATCGAAAAATATAATTTTATAGCTCATAAAGACCTCCGGCGACAGTTGTTTTCGGTATTTTTGTTTTAATAGGAATGACCCGAGATATCATTGTGATCACTATTAAAATGTTTTTATAGAATATTATAACATCTTCAACAACTCTGCTTTTCAGGTAATATGATGAAAGTTGATTTTTCGGAAAGTTATTATGATTTTGAAACCAAATTAATACCTGCTCCGTAAAATTGATACAGGAAAGGGGGAAGCAACTTGAGATATATTCTGATAGGCATTGGAATATCCATCCTTGGTATAATAGCTTCTTTATTAGCAGGAGTTCTGGAATATGCCCATTTGGTTACCGGAGCCATCGGCCTGCTGTTCTGGGGAGTCTCCGTCCTTGTTTCAGGTATCATTATGGGACCCCATAGGTACAAAGCTGATTTGCATGTGGAAGAACCTCCGGAGCAAAGAAAAAAGCGCAGAAGAACAGCGGCGGCCTCTATTTTAATAGGACTTCCGAATATTGCGCTGGCTTTGCTTCTTTATATGGCCAGATGAAAAGGACCTTTGCCAAAGGTCCTTTTCGCTTTCAGGCTGATTTAATTCCATTTCTATGCATTGCCTCTTGTTATTTCTGCCCATTCTTCTCTACATAATCAAAAATCCGTTCAAGCTGGCCATCCTGTCCGGAGATGATGTCTTTCCTGGTTTTTTCTATCATTACATCTGGTACAATGTATGGCAGATGGCTTTTTTCTTGATTTGGCCTGAAATATTCCTTGTGTGAAATCACCAAGGCAAATCTGCTGTATGGAAGTCTCAGGAAACCGGGTTGCCGCCTGAAGTCTCACCGATGACTTCAGCCAGATTGTTGTCCTGAAATAAAACTGCAAATTGAGCAGCAGAGCTGAATGTTCCGCTATCTGAAGCAATATAAATCTTGCCAGTGAATATAGGAGGATCCTGTAAATTTTCAACTTTGCTAGAGGGTATATTATGTACGCCTTTAGTCCGTCTGTAGCCATATCTTTTTGCTGCTTCGGTAGAGTATTTCGTTAGATAGCCTATACTTTGAATGTTCGCAGCGGGAAGATGCTTGAGAAAACTATTTGTCACGCCCGTATCTCCACCACCATTACCCCTCAGGTCAATAACGATGTTATCAATACCTTTTTCAACTGTTTCCTGAAAAAAAGAGTCTACTGCAGACTGATAGCCTATTGTATCTAAGCATGTGTCCAAATTGAAATATGCTATATTCCGATCTTGCTGAATCTCCCAGTTGAACCATTCTTTTGATTGGCCAGTGGTGCTGTAATTGTTTTCTAATAATTTTACTTCAGCCTTAAGCTGTTTTCCATCTCGTTCAATCGTTGCTTTGACTGTATCGTCCTTTTCAGCGATTGATATTTCTTTAAGAAAGATTTCGTAATGCAGCAATGCTAAGCTGGTTTTTTTCTCCCAATATTCATTTTCTGCAGAAATCAGCTTGCTCAACTTTTCATTCAATTCTTCAGGAGAACGCCCGCCCATTTTTAATATAAGATCCCCGGCCTTTAGGGTAGAATCAAAACTTTTAGTGACAACAAGTCCTTCTTTGACCCATTCCAAAGCTGCCGGGAAGGTTTTTGAATGCACCAGCATTTCCCCGGAAGGAAACACGGTAGTATGCGGATCCTTAAGCCTGCTTGTAAACTCCATGAGTACCTGTGCAAATTCCATTGCAGTCAAAGCTCTCTTTATCTTTTTTTCAGTTTCACTTACAGCCTTATCCCAATTATCAATATTCCTTTTAGGATCGGGGTGGATCTCAAGGATTTTTGTTTTCATGAAATCAAAATCTTTTTTCATTACGGCAGGAGAAAGCAGGTCTTCTGATTTCAGCATTTCTTTTTTCATAATCTCATCCTTTGATAATGCGGCATGGGACTCCCATTTACAACCCGATAAAAATATGAAACAAATTAAAAACAGCACCATGTATTTTTTCATCGTTCACCTGCCTGGCTATTAGTCTACACTATTATACTAACTGAAAAAGTAAGTATTTTACAATTGGGAAAACAACTGTAAAATTAGTAAATGGCAATCAGAGGGGGAGAATAAATGTTTAAAGAACTCGAGACAGAGAGATTAAGGCTAAGGGAGATTGTGATGGAGGATGCGGAAAGCCTGTTTGAGTATTTTTCGAGAAGTGATGTTGTACGCCATTACGGACAGGATGCTTTCCAGCGGGTAGAACAGGCTGAAGAAATGGTCCGTTTTTTCCAAAAATACTTCAACGAAAAAAGGGGAGTCCGCTGGGCTATTGAAATAAAAGGAACTAATAGGCTGATTGGCACCATCGGGTTTAACTCTTGGCTCCCCAAGCACCATCGGGCTGAAATAGGCTATGATCTCCATTCTGGCTATTGGGGGAAAGGATATGCATCAGAGGCTGCCGAAAAGGCAATTGCTTACGGTTTTGAAGAAATGGATCTGTCCAGGATCGGGGCGGTAGTGTTTCTTGAGAACCATGCATCTAGTAAGCTCCTTTGCAAGCTGGGCTTTGAAAAGGAAGGTTTATTGAGGGGGTATATGTATCAGGATGGAAAAGCAAATGATACATACCTTTATGCTCTTTTAAAGGAAAAGCGGTAAACCTATAAGAGAAATATATGCGAAGATAGAAAATTCTGCTATTATAAAAGTGGCAGTATATAACTGGACCAGTTTGTTAAAGGAGGCGTTCATTATGCAAAACAATTCAGTAAGAAAGCATAACAGCACAGAGGGGAATACGGCTTCTTAACAAAATAGTCGAGCGTTCCCCTTATGATGAAAGGGGAAAACAATGATTAATTTACAAGAAATCAATGAAGAAAATTGGTATGAATGCTGCCAGCTGAAGGTAGCCAGTGACCAGGAGGCTTATATGGAGCCTAATGCAGTATCAATCCTGCAGTCTCATTATGAACAGACTTTAAGAGCTTTTGCCATTTTAAAAAATGGAAAAATGACAGGCTTATTGATGTATAATACTGTTCCAGAAGAATTGGATTCTATCTGGATATACAGAATCATGATTGATTCCAATATGCAAGGGCAGGGGATTGGAAAAGCAGCCGCGCTCCTGATGATTGAGCAAATGGCACAGCTGCCAGGTGCCAGGAGTATAGCGGTTGGCTATCATCCTGACAATCTGGCTGCACATCACTTATATGCAAGCCTTGGTTTTATTGATAAGGGAGATAGATTCGGCAAGGAGATGGCTGTGTTAAAAGAACTTTAAGAAAGGAGCCTTCCTTGGCTTCTTTTTTATGGCTTTGGCTGGGCATTGCTAGAGCTTCCCGCGAGATGCAAGCAGGTGAGCATGAAACATAATCAATGCTTATAAAATGCTCTTCATAAAGATAGCTCACTGCTTATTTTCATAAACGGGTGATGTCCTTTTAGCTTATCCAGATAGAAATCTAAGGGGTTTTTGAAAGTGATGAAAAATATTCTAATGCTGTTATTACTTATGCTGGCTGCTATTTTGGCTGGCTGTTCGGCTGAAGAAGTTTTGTCAGTCGGCAAACCTTTTCATGAGGATGGAGTCGAAGGGGTCCGGTTTTATACTGAAGTGGATGATTCCGCTCAAATCCAGCAGCTCCGGTCTTTATTGGACGATTTGACAGTAAAAAATTCAACTGGGGAGCCCGGCAGAACAGCAGATACTGCTTTTGTTTTAAAACGGCCAAAACAAGGAGTTGCCGAGAAATTTGCTTATTTATGGTACACAGAGGACGGGACAGCGGTCCTTAAAGAAGGAGAACAATATTATCTTGCCGATAAGGAGCAGGCAGGAAAACTGAAAAAACTGCTGGATCAACAATAAATTTTTTTTTTTTATAAAGCCTTTGCCTCAGCGCAAAGGCTTTATATTTTTATTAAATCAAAAGTACTAAGCTATATGGATTAATGGGCAACTTATTCCCTATTTATGCTGAATAATGTTTAAATTTGTAAATCTTTTGGTAAAAAACTAAAGTGTTATTGTAATATTTGTAATAGTTTTGAAAGGGGGTGAAAAGAATGGGATCAACCAAGATCTGGTCAGCTTTTCTCATTTGTGCCATCTTTTTCGTCCCTGCAGCAGCTTTTGCAGAAGAAGGTTCTCCAGCTGAAGAAATAGAAAAAATACCAGATCAGACATCTCATGTAAAAGTTGAGATTCTCGGTATTTCGGTTTCTGCAACAGCGGATGGAAAAAGGGAAACAAGCAAAACTGAAAGAAAAGGGCTCCTGAATGGAATTGAAGTGAAGGCACCGATTCTAGATGCAAAAATTTCAGCAGCAGAAGGAATCGAGGCCGGAACGCCTGTTATTAAAACATCAATCTCTAAAGAAAAAGGTATCGAGGCAAAGGCCCAAGTGGCAGATGTGAAGATTTCTGAAGATACCGGTATAAAGGCAGACGTGCCTGCAGCCGGCACTTCAGTTTCTTTGAAAAATGGAGTGAGTGTGAAAACTCCTGGTTTGAAAGCAGAAATATCTGAGGAATCGGGGATTAAAGCGAAAAGCTCTATATTAAAAAGTTCTTTAAATGTTAAAGACAGTTTAAAGGCAGAGACACCTGTAGCCACGGCTGAAGTATCCCCGGAAGATGGAGTAAAACTGGAGTCTTCAATAATCAGTACGTCTATTTCAAGCGAAGGCATCCATGTGAAGACACCTAGAGCTGGTGCTGAAATATCATTAGAGGTTGATTCAGATACACAGCTTCCTTCTCCTATTCCATCTGAAGAGGGCACAAAAACGGATCCTGTACAAGAAGAAGAATGGCTTCCTCAGCCTAACCGGACAACTGCTCCAGTAAAATCCGATGAAAATAAAAGCTCTGAACCTGAAGATTTTCCGGAGCATGATAACAGGATCGGCGAAAATGATGACAAGAATAGCTACGATCCTGTTGCTCATGAGAAAAATGAAGCTTTAGAAGAAACCGGCAATGAAATTATAATACCCCGCGCTGAACACGGCGAAACAGAAGCTAGTGAGTTTGCTGTTCTAAAAGAAAGCCAGCCGGCAAGAGCTGATCTGCTCGGAGATATGAAAGATTTACTTCCTGTAGATTCCGGTTTTAAAGCTGAACAGACAGTTATAAATCCAAAACAAAAAGAAGACAACATCTCAAATTCTTTGGATAATGGCCGTCAGGATAATCGAGAGGCAAGTTCAGCAAGCGCGCTGCTGCTTTTTGAATCTAAAGCATCCCTTGCAGGTAACGGTTCAGGCACAGGGCAGGCAACTTCACATTCTTCAGGACACAGCCAGCCATTTCCGGCAGCTGTAATGCTAATGGCGGAAGCCCCTGCACCAATTTTGTCTGATAAGACTAAAAAACAGCCAGACTGGCTAAAGAGCCAATGGACCAATGCACCTCCAACTCCGCCGCCGAATCAACCCTTCTTCTCTAAAATCATAATGACAAAATAAAAAGAGAAGAAGGAGAGATACGAAATGAATAATAAACACTTGATGAAAGCCATTGCTTTGTCCGGTATCTTTACAACAGGTATACTATCTGGAACCCTTTTTGCTCATGCAGAAGAGGGAAAAGTGACAATATCATCTGATGTCTCAGTTGCTGCCGAAGCTGGGAATGAAAGTACTAGAGCAGAAAGCATCCCTGACAAAGACAATAAGCCGGCTGCTGAAAGTGTTGATGTGGAAAAGAGTGGAGATTTAGAAGCAAGCAAGACAGATAGCGTTAAGGATCCTGCCAGCATTACTTCTGACAGCCCATCAAACAAGGTATCAAAAGAAGCGAATGAGGAACAACAAATTTCAAGTCGGGAAAAGTCGTCAGCTGTTATAGACACTGACTTAAAAGACCTTCCCATCCTCGGAGATGTTGAAATAAATGTATTGGAAGGGAAAGAGATGGAAGGAGAAGAGCAAAAGGCAGAAAACCAGTCACTCCTTCATGTTAATCTTAAGGACCTGCCTATTGCAGATGAAGCAGATGTAGATGTTTTGGAAAAAACAGAAGCATCGACAAGTGAAGGAAGGTATGAACATACAGCTGTCCTGGATGCTGAAGTGGAAGACCTGCCGATTTTGGAAGAAGCGGATGCCGGAGTACTGGAAAAAACAGAAGCATCGACAATGGAAGGAAGGTATGAACATACAGCTGTCCTGGATGCAGGAGTGGAAGACCTGCTGATTTCGGAAGAAGCGGATTTGGGCGTACTGGAAAAAACAGAAGCWTCGACAAGTGAAGGTAAGTATGAACATACAGCTGTCCTGGATGCGGGAGTGGAAGACCTGCCGATTTTGGAAGAAGCGGATGCCGGCGTACTTGAAAAAACAGAAGCATCGACAATGGAAGGAAGGTATGAACATACAGCTGTCCTGGATGCAGGAGTGGAAGACCTGCTGATTTCGGAAGAAGCGGATTTGGGCGTACTGGAAAAAACAGAAGCATCGACAAGTGAAGGAAGGTATGAACATACAGCTGTCCTGGATGCTGAAGTGGAAGACCTGCCGATTTTGGAAGAAGCGGATGCCGGCGTACTGGAAAAAACAGAAGCATCGACAATGGAAGGTAAGTATGAACATACAGCTGTCCTGGATGCAGGAGTGGAAGACCTGCTGATTTCGGAAGAAGCGGATTTGGGTGTACTGGAAAAAACAGAAGCATCGACAAGTGAAGGTAAGTATGAACATACAGCTGTCCTGGATGCGGGAGTGGAAGACCTGCCGATTGCTGAAAAAGCAGATGTGGGTCTTTTGGAAGAAACCAGATTCTCCAGCGAGAAAATCGCAGGAGAGCATTCTGCGGCAGTTGATGCTGACCTAGATGCCCTTCCTCTTTTAGGAAATATCAAGCTGGGTGTGTTTGAAGAATTTGAGTTGGACAATGGAGAAAGTGAACTTGAAAAATCTGCAGCAGTTGATGCTGACTTTGATGACTTGCCAATACTTGGAGATATTGACCTTGGCATTCTAAAGAAATTTGAAGCATCCAGAGGAGAAAGCCAGCTAGATGAATCTGCTGTAATTGATGCTGATATGGCTGATCTTCCCCTCTTGGGAAATATCAATCTTGGTGTTCTTAAAGAAATGGAAGCAGCCAATGGAGAGAACGGCCTTGAACATTCCTCATTAATAGACTTGAATGTAACTGATTTGCCTCTCCTGGATCATATCACTATTGATATTTTAGAACGTGAAGAGATTTCTGTGGGGTCTGAGAGTACTGATTATCCAAGCCAGCAGCCTGACGATCAAAAAAACGGATCCAGTGAAGAAGAAGGCTCTAAGCAGCCGGATACAAATGATGATAATTATGCTGAAAATGGACAAGACGGGCAAACACCTGGCAATGGTAATAACTCACCGGACAATGAGGGCAATAGCAATCAGGACAACACAGGAGATGGTGAATCAGGACAAAACGGGGAAACTGCTCCAGAAGATGAAGAGAATAGTTCAAGCGAAGAAAATAAAGAGAGTGGCAGCAACAGCAGCAATGGGCAAACTGGCCATCAAGCTGACAGCAATAGCCAGGAGGAAAATGCCACAGAAAAAAGATCAGATTCCGGCAGGCTGTATCAGAATGGTCACGAAAGTTCCTGGGATGAAATGGATCATGGTGTAAATTATTCTCCTGTATCTAAGGATGGAATGACGATGTTCAATAACGCCGGCAGCAGTTCACTAAGCGGTCAGAGTGCATTACAGTTAATGGATAATAAGCTCCCGAAAACAGGCGGGCTGCTTGATCAGAATATACTGGCTGCTTTAGCATTGCTGCTCATTGCGGCAGGCACTTGCTTAACCTTAATTAGAAAAACATACTAAAATTTGCTGGGGGAAGCCAACTCTTCCCCCTTTTTCCATTAAAGGGGTGAAAGCAATGAAAAGGACGGGTGCATTTTTGATATTTTTGGGCTGCTTATTGCTAATATACCTGGGATACGGAAAAGCTGAACAGCAGTCAGAAATGCAGGAACTGATTAAGGAAATTGAGCAGCTGGCTATATCAGATCCTGTATCGAATAAAGCTAAGACTGTTAAAGCTTCCTCAAATAAAAGCAATCAATGGATTTTAACCATACCTGAAATTGCCTTAGAATTGCCCGTTCTTGAAGGAACCACACCCGAAATCCTCGATAAGGCCGCTGGACGGCTAGAGAGCAGCGGACAATTGGCCCGGACAGGACAAAATTTTGTCATTGCCGCCCACCGGTCCCATCAATTTGGGCAATTTTTTAACAGACTGGATGAGCTTATGATAGGAGATGAAATTAATATTACGGAGGGTGAAAAGACTTACCGCTATATAATCAATGAAAAAAAAGTGATTTTACCAGATCAGATCGAGTATTTAAGTCCGCAAAAAAATAAATCGATGCTTACTTTAGTTACATGCCATCCGCGTTACTCAGACAAAAAAAGGCTTCTGGTTTTCTCAGAGCTTGCAGAAAAAAGGGATTAGGGCAGAGGAGAGCCATAAGGACTTCAGTAAGGCAAGATAGACTTACTCTAAAGTTTATCTTGCCTTATTATTTCTTCAATTTATAAAGTGGTTTGCCATCCTATTGCGTTTCTTCTCTATCATAGCAACCCTTGCTTTTCCAAAAAGCCTCTGCTGGAATGTTTTAATTTCAATAAACTATTTTTGTTTTTTCAGCATAGCATCTTCTTGATAGTCTTCATTATATCTTCTTGTGATAGAACTGGCTTCCAGTGGAGATAATATCAAACTCCGGATGGGAATTCTTATTTAAAGATCAAGAAGGATATTATCTTTGCTGCTGGGTATGAACTATATATTTTTTGACTCCTTTTTGCTTTAATTTTTTGGCTTGCTGTATCTTCAAGGGAGTATCTGAACTGTTCGAATCTTTAATAAAGCGGCGCACTTCTTCTTTTGTCAGTCCCAAGTGCCTGGCTTGTTGGATTAACAATCTCCATTCAGGATCAATTTGTGCATTCTCTCCCATCGTATTGCCCCCTAAAAATTACTTCTTATTGTCTAATAGTCCGTAAAGGAAGATATCCACAGTTTCCTCTGCCAACATATCGGGTGATTTCTTGCCTGTAAAAATCTGGGTGATGACAAGACGTTCAATAGCACCCACAAGGCTCACTGCTGCCAGTTCCATATTAGCTTCTTCCCGGAAGTAGCCTGCTCTTTGCTCGGAAAGAAGATTATGGTGGATTTGGGCGGCCATTTGTGATTTTATGCTTTCTGCATCGGGATTCATAAAAAACCCGATCTTAGCAAGCATCTGATTTTCATGAAAAAAACTGAAAATGGCAAAAAGTCCAGATTTAATTCTATTCTGAAGCTGCGGTATTTCTACACCAGGCTCTATTCGGCTCGCATCTGTTAAATAAGAGAGCTTTTGCTGAAATTCCTTGATCAGTTCATGAAAGATTGCCTCCTTACTTGGATAATAAAGATAAAATGAAGGCTGAGTTAATCCTGCCTTTTTAACAATCGTGCTGATTTTGGAATCATTGTAACCATTCTCAGCAAATTCCTCAGCTGCAATTTTTAAAAGCAGATTTTTGCTATTTTCTCCGATGGAGCCTCTTTTGCGTCCTCGATTTCCCATTGTCCTATCTCCTGCAGATTATATTACTCACCAGTATTATTTATAATATACCATAAATAGTCAATCTATTATGGAAATTTATCCATTATTAAGAGAATAATTTAACTCAGCAGTGTAACAATAAGCAAAAGGGGTGACGACCATGAAAACAAAGGACAATTTTCTTGAAGGAGCCAAAGTCACCAATGACGGACAGACAACTGGCTCCAAAAATAATAAAGGCAATCATGCAACAGGGAATTCGCCGAATGATGATGTAAAGAAAAAGTAAACGAAGAAGCCGGGAACAGGAATCCCGGCTTTTCGTCTTGATGAAATCATTAGTATATTCATCTTTCAAAAAAATGTGCACAAAGCAGCATTAGTATTTGTCCAAGCCTTCCAGTCATGCCTGGCATAGTATAAAGAGAATACTATAAAAGGAGTGCTGAAAATTGAAAAGCCACGAAAAATGTTCTTCTGGCTTGGACATAGATATCAGAGAACAGTTCACTTTTTTTGCAAGTGATAAAACCCTCGCACGATTGCTTGAAAAACTGGCCGATAGATCCATCAATATTGCGGCCATTATGTTGTCTAAAGATAAAAGCGGAAAAAATTTTGTCAGATTGGTTCCTGGCGATACGGACAGCCAAACAAAAGAGACGCTGCACTCTTTAAGGGAAATCCTTGAAGGCCTTCACATCCATTTTAAGCAGGAAGCGGTTATTGCTTTTGCCAATATCCCGGCAGGAGTGCCGGGTACCATAAATGAAATATTTGGAATCCTGTGGTGCCGGACAGAGGTAAAAGCTTTATACAACGGAGAGAATGATTCCCTCTATATTTCTGTATCTAATATAAGAAAAGCACTTGAAGCTTTGTCCGAGAAGCATATAAGGCGCTGCAGTTCGGAGTGCACCTGCTGTGAATGAGTGGAAATGCCTTCTGAAGGTTCTTTACAGGCTGATGTATAACTATTTTTGAAGAGTTACGGTCTGATGCTAATGCAATCGGCCAAAGATGGGGCAAGCCTTCTTAAAAAACGCCCAAAAGAATGAACTTGGACAGGTTTGCCATAATCTGCTCTGTGAAAAAAAGTTTAGCAAGCTGAATATTATTAGAATGTCAGCAGTCAGCTTATATATCTTGTTTCCCGCCTTTATGAAGGCGGGTATTTTTGTGGAAGATAAATTATTCAACATAAACTCCATTTATTTACAAAGGTTACCTTGTTATTCAAAGTTTTTATGCTAGTTTATCGCCACCAGAAAAGGGAATGTTATTAGTACGAATACATAGTGAAGTGCTGCACAATCTTAGCAGCAGGCTTTTTATGTATTGAGACTAAATTTTATAAAAGGAGTGCTGGACTATGTCAAACCCTGAAAATCCGCTTAAACAATTCTTCAATGGAGATTTCCCGAAGCAGTATCAGGAGCCGCCAGGGGTCCAGAATGAGATGAAGGATCCTCAGCCTGACTGTGGTGAGAAAAGCTATAAAGGAACTGGTCGACTGAAGGGGAGAAAGGCACTGGTGACCGGCGGTGATTCCGGGATTGGACGTGCTGCAGCCATTGCATATGCCCGCGAAGGCGCCGATGTGGCAATCAATTATCTGCCTGAGGAGCAGAAAGATGCTGAAGAGGTAAAGAAGCTGATTGAAGCTGAAGGCCGTAAAGCCGTCCTGATCCCGGGGGACTTGAGCGATGAGTCATTCTGCAGGGACATGGTTGGACAAGCCAAATCAGAATTGGGAGGAATTGATGTGCTTGCCCTTGTTGCCGGCAAGCAGCAGGCAGTAGAAAACATTGAAGATCTTTCAAGCGAACAGCTCCGCAAAACATTTGAGATCAATGTATTCTCCCTTTACTGGACCGTTCAGGCGGCACTTCCGCATCTGCCTGAAGGAGCTTCTATCATCACCACTTCTTCTGTGCAGGGATACAACCCGAGTCCGAACCTGCTGGATTATGCTGCAACTAAGTTTGCCATCAACGGTTTTACGCGGGGACTGGCTAAACAGGTAGCTTCAAAAGGAATCCGTGTTAATTCTGTGGCGCCAGGGCCAATCTGGACACCGCTGCAGATTTCCGGAGGGCAGCCTCAGGAAGTCATCCCGACATTTGGCCAGGATACACCGCTTAAGCGTGCCGGACAGCCGGTCGAACTGTCTAGCGTCTACGTGTTCCTTGCTTCTGAAGAATCCAGCTATGTGACCGCCCAGGTATATGGCGTCACTGGAGGGATTGAGCTTGCATAAACCCAAAAACCAATCAGCTATTTAGGCTGATTGGTTTTTTTATGGCTGCTGATTTTTTAATCACTTAATCCTGTAAGCCCGCTTTAGAAGCGGCAATAAAGCATAGCCCAAAAATACTCCTGACATGTTCAGGATAAGATCATCAATGTCCAGGCTGCCCCGCCTGCTCAGAAACTGTGCTATCTCAATGGCCGATATAGCTGCAAACGGAATGGCCAGCAGTTTAAAGAAAGACCGATTTTTCAAAAGTGCTAGAAGAAAAAGCCCAAAAGGGACGAACAGCAGGACATTTGCAGCTAAATTATAAAAGGCAACCAGAAAGTCCACCCGTCCGGCTAAATAAAATTCAATCGTACTGAATGGGTCTAAGTTATAGTTTGCATTAGCATTATCACCCGGCCTGAAAAAAAGCAGTACCAGGAGGGAAGCGCTATATAAGGCAAAACCGAGCAGAACCAGATATTTGTTTAATGGCAGCTTTTTACCGCGGATCAGCAGACCAGCTGTAATCGTGAAGCTGGTAATGCTGGCCCATACGACAATTAAAGCGAGCGGATGCAGATATTTAATCAGATTGCCGATGAATGGCAGAGATAGGAGAAAGAAAAGCTGTGCAGCGGCTGCACTGCGGACGATTGTACGGGACATAAATAGATTCACCTTTTTAAAAGTTTTTCAGATAAGAGAATCATACACTGTTAAAATGTACCGGACAAATAAAAAATGCCCATGAACTGTGCCATACACAGAAAATGGACATTTAAAGGACATGTGCAACTATTCTGCTGCAACCGCCTCTCTCATGACTTCTGCATAAAAGGCAATTGCGTTCAGATAGTTTTCAATTGAAATATGCTCATTTGTTCCGTGCATCCGGTTCAGGTCTTCTGAGGTGATGTGGACAGGGAGGAACCGGTATGTGTTTTTGGAGACAGAGTCATAATGCTTGGCGTCAGAGCCGGCGAACATCAAGTATGGGGCAATAACAGCATCTTTATAGACATTCCTTGCTGCCTGCTGTACTGTCTTGAACTGCCAGCTGTCAATGCTGGAAACCTTGGAAGCTTCGCTGCCAGTGACGGTAACTTTTATCTCATCATCTCCGATTGTATCTTCTATGAAGGTTTGGATGGAATCAAGTGTGTCTCCCGGCATGACTCTCAGGTTGATGATTGCTTCTGCTTTTTCCGGCAGGGCATTATATTGTTCCCCGGCCTGAAAGATGGTCGGCGCGATCGTAGTGCGGATTAGGGCGGCTGATGCAGGCTGCTGCAGCAGTATCCGCTCAATGACAGGCTCAAAGATCATTTTATTGGCAAAAACGTATTTCATCGGAAAGCTCATTTCCGGTGCTGTGAAATCGAATAGATCCTCGCCAGGGCCTTTCAAATCGCCTTTGAACTGTTTATCCTCAAGCTTTGCTATCGCGCTGGATATGCGGCCGATATTAGTATGGTCCTTCGGCTGGGAAGAATGTCCTCCACTGCCTTCAATCGATAGGACGGCTGTTGCAGAGCCTTTCTCAGAAATCCCTACGACCCCAACCGGCCGGCTGATGCCTGGAACCATCCCATCCACAATGGCGCCGCCTTCGTCAAGGACAAATTCAAATTCAATACCCCGGTCTTTCATAGTTTCAGCAATGGCTAAGGCCCCTTCGTCTCCGCCAATTTCTTCATCGAATCCGAACATTAGATAGATATCCCTTTCAGGCTGATAGTTTTCAGCAAGTAGATTCTCCACTGCTTCAAGTATGCTGATGACCCCGATTTTATCATCCAGGGTACCGCGGCCCCATATTTTCTTTCCCTCGACCTTCCCGCTGAAAGGCCCTTGTTCCCAATTTTTTTCCGTTCCTGAAAGGACTGGCACCACATCATAATGGCTCGTCAGGCCGATTGGATTCTTCCCGGAATTTCCTTTCCATCTGTATACGAGTGCGTAGGAGTTTATTTTTTCAAGCTCCAGCTTCTCATGGACGAGTGGATAGCTTTCCTCCAGAAAAGAAATGAACTTGTCAAACTCCTTCCAGTCAAATTTGGTTCTGTCCTGGTAGGAAACCGTTTTGTATGTAACTGCTTCTGATAAATGCCCGACAGCCTGGTCTTCATTGACTTCCAGGGATGCTTCTTTAGGTTCGGGCTGCCTGGATTGGACCATCAAAGTGTTGAAACCGGTTACAGACAAAAACAGCAGTAGCAAACCCCCTATGATCATAAAACTGATTTTCCACTTGCTCAATATTTTTCCCCCTTAGTTCTTGGTCTCTTTTTATTATAAAATAGTTTGTTGAATTTTCGGAAAATTATTATTGAACTCTGGTATTTCATTAAAGTACTCTATATGTGAGGGTGAGCTGTTTACATTCTTTGAAAAAAGGAAAAAAGCACTAGGAACTGTATTCATACAGCATCGTATTATACGCTGCCAGTAAATATATGAAAGTCTATGTTTTGAGATCAGGAGGAATGCTTGATGAAACAGGAAAAATTAATACGCCATAATGACCGGGAAGCATTTGAAAAGACGAGGAAAGAGTTTGTGCAGCTAGAACTTGTAAAGCCTGAAGATGAGCTTCGGCTCTGGGAAAGCAAGGCTGGAGGAAATCCGTACTTGCCAAAAGTCACCCAATATCCTCGTAATCAAGCAGGGGAGCCCCTTCATTTGCTTGCCCAGCTTAATTTAGGCCAACTCCCTAAACTGCCGGATTTTCCGGACAAAGGCATTCTATCTTTTTACATCGACTTAAATGATGATGTTTTCGGGATGAATTTTGATCAGCAGGATGACCAGTCAGGCTTTCGTGTCCTATTTTTTGCGGATGTGGAGGAAAATGAAGAAAATCTGGTCACAGACTTTTCCGCTATAGATGAACACCGTTCCAATTGCGAATATGAAGTTCTAGAAGGCGGAGAGTTTATGATTAAAGGAAAAGCTTCAAGTATGTATATAGCGGCAGGGGATTACCGGTTTGATGAAGTGATCGGGGAATCAAGCCTTGATTATTTTGAAAGGCTGGCAGAAGAAGAAATGCCAGAAGGATATGAAGAGGTTGACGACCTCTATAATGACTACAGCAATCCTGAGGGAGAAGTCCACCATCAGATGGGAGGCTATCCTTATTTTACACAGATGGATCCGCGGGATGGCGGGAGCAGATATGATACCCTCCTGTTCCAGCTGGACAGCGATTATGACAAGGCCGGTGAAAAATACGCGGTCATATGGGGCGATGTTGGCATCTGCAATTTTTTTATCAGCGAAAGCGACCTGAAGGCACGCCGGTTTGACCGGGTGCTGTTTAACTGGGACTGCTGCTGAACTGGCGGGGAGGATTTTTATGGGTGTTTTTGGATGGATTTTCTTATGGGGGCTGCCTGCTTTACTCTTATGGAGTACGGTGCTTGCAGCGATTCACGCAAAAAGGGCAGGAAGCGAAGGACGGTTCCTTGGAAGGACCCTGACCTTTATAAGTGCGATTTATGAATATACGATTAATTCCTTTCTTACATGGCTGTCGCTTATTTTTCTTGTGTTTGGTTTTTTTGCCATAAAGGAAGGCAGTATATGGGGATTCCTGTTCATGACCGGGACTGGCGGATTGATGCTCTATTTATCCTTTCCTAGGCTGAAGATGCCTGAGTGAGGGGTAGCTGCCATCATAAAAAGAAGGTCCTCTATTTTCGGCTGGGCTATTATCTTTTAATAAATAAAAGAAATTATCTTCAGCTTGTATTATAATAAAAGAAATACGATCTGAAGGAGAAACAATATGTCCAATCAGGAAAATACTCAAAACGGCGAAAAGAAAAAAGTAAGTCTTCAGGAATTGATGAAGCAGCAGCTTGAGAAAAAGAAACAAGCGCAGGGAAATGGAAATCAAAGTACGAAGTCAGCTGCTAAGAATCAGGTAATGAAAAGCCAGATGACTAAAAAAGCGAGCAATACCCGCAGAAAAATGGGCGTATGACCAGAGGAACCCTTCTTTATAGGAAGGGTTTTTTTTATCTTAAAAAAGAATCTAATTTAAGCTTGAAACATGCAGAAACAAAGAGGGCGAACATAAGAAGAGTCTAATCGATGCATGAGCCTCACTTGAAAAGGGGCTTCGTGCATAGAAAACGGTCTAATCGATGCATGGGCCTCACTTGAAAAGGGGATTCATGCATAGAAAGCGGTCTAATCGATGCATGAGCCTCACTTGAAAAGGGGATTCACGCATAGAAAACGGTCTAATCGATGCATGGGCCTCACTTGAAAAGGGGATTCACGCATAGAAAACGGTCTAATCAATGCATGAGCCTCACTTGAAAAGGGGCTTCACGAATAGAAAGCGGACTAATCGATGTATGACCTGCGCCTGAAGAAAGGCCTCATGCATAGAAAACAGTCTAATCAATGCATGACCCGCACTTGAAAAGGGACCTCATGCATAGAAAACAGTTTAATCAATGGATGAGCAAGTTAGTTCATCCACAGGAGATTTCCCTGCAACTTTAGTCTTAGTCCACTCAGCCAAAAGCAGCATAGGCTTTTCGCCAGAATGACGGAAGGAAACCCTTCTGTATTATGCTACATTATGATAGAAGAGCAAAAGGGGGCTGAGCTGATGAAGGCAGTAATTGTTTCGGATAATGGGCGAGTAGGGAAAAGCTTAATATTGCTGCTGCAGGCATACCCAGAATTGGAGATATCATTCCTGAAGGATGCACGCGGCAGCGTGCCTGATGATGCGGATGTTGTTATTGTGGATATAGATTCAATGCTGGCAAATCAGCTGAGGCCCTCTTTATTCAACAATCATCCTGTAATTTTTTACAGCCGCTCCAAGGAGTTTTCCGAGCTGGTGGATTGGCTGCATATGTATAATGCGGATTTTATTAATGTATATACCCACCCTGATTGTGTGCTTCATCTTATAAAAAAGGCATGTTCACGAAGAAAGCCGTAATAGTTGATGCAACAACTAATATATGTTCTAATGAAGGCAAATAGTGAAAATACCGATTATTACACGAAGAAGGAGATGGATAGAATGGAAGAAAAGAACCTTTTTAAAAGAAGTGTCAAAGACCACTGGTATGTGGAGTATGAAGAAGCGAGCTTCCCGTTCATCCAGAAGGGGTGGGTACTGCCGGCTGACCGGTTCAAGGATTTTGATCCGTTCATCCTGATGGCTGAGGACTGGTTTAAGAAGGGGGCATTCTCTGACCATCCGCACAGGGGGTTCCAGACAGTCACATATGTTGTGGATGGCAGGCTGGAGCATATCGACAATGCAGGGGGCCGGGATATTCTTGAGCCTGGCGATGTGCAGTATATGAATGCCGGCTGGGCAGCGCGGCATGCCGAGGAGGGCGTGGAAAATGATATTGCCCACACGCTGCAGCTTTGGCTTAACCTGCCGAAGGAATTGAAAAAATCTGAAACGAGCTATCAGAATGTTTATGGGGAGGATGCACCCACGGTGGATTTCCAAGGTGGCTCGATTAAGGTTTTTTCCGGAGAAATAGCAGGTGTCAAGGGGCCGCTCAGTTCTGCTGTCCCCATTACTCTTTCTGAGATCAACTTAACTAAGGGTGCAGAATATACTCTGACCATCCCTGAAAATCACAATGCATTTTTGTATATCCTCTCAGGGGATATGAACTTTGGAAAAAATGAAGTGAATCTTAAAAAGCATGGAGTCGCGACCCTTTCATACAAGGAAGGCGGGGATGTTAATAAAGGCAGCGAGCTTTCCATAAAGGCGAACAGCAGGAAATCGAAGGTGCTCGTTTACTCCGGTGCACCGATTAAGGAAGAAATTGTTCCCTATGGTCCATTTGTGATGAACACAATGGAAGAAATCAGGGAGGCATACCGGGATTTCCATAATGGCAAATTCGGCCCGCCGGCTGTTTAAGGAGCTGGTTTCATGAATCATATGCTAAAAAATCTGTATGAATTGCTTTCCTCAAAATTGCCGGACTCTTCTTTTAGACTTAATGAACCCTTAAAGGAGCATGCTTATACAAAGCTTGGCGGACCGGCAGATCTTTACGCTGTAGCGGCATGCCCTGAGGATGCAGCTTATATCCTTAAGCAGGCAAAGCGGCATGGGGTGCCTGTGACTCTGATAGGCAATGGTTCGAATATGATCATCAGGGATGGAGGAATCAGGGGGCTTGTTCTGTCATTGTCAAAAATGAATAAGATTTCGGTCACTGGAGAGACGGTAATTGCCGAGGCAGGCAGCCGGATCATCGATGTTTCACTCAAAGCATTGGAGCATAGCCTTTCAGGAATGGAATTTGCATGCGGGATCCCTGGGTCGACTGGAGGGGCCCTTTACATGAATGCAGGTGCCTACGGCGGACAAATCTCTGATGTCCTTCAAAAAACACTGGTTCTCACAGAGGAAGGAAGCATCCTGGAACTGGGAAGAGAGAAGCTTGTGCTGAGCTATCGGAAAAGCATCATGGCTGAAAAAAAATTCATTGTCCTGAAGGCAGAGTTTAATCTGTCCTTTGATTGCAAAAAGGATATATCAGCCAGGATGAAAGAAAACACGGAGGCGAGGGAAAGCAAGCAGCCGCTTGAATTTCCATCCTGCGGGAGTGTGTTCAAGCGTCCTCCAGGCCATTATGCAGGAAAGCTTATACAGGACAGCGGCCTTCAAGGAAAAAATATCGGCGGGGCAGAAGTCTCCCGCAAGCATGCCGGCTTCATCATTAATAAAGATAATTGTACGGCAAAGGATTATCTGGCACTTATAGAGTATGTCAGGAAAACTGTGAAGGAAAAGCATGGTATAGACCTTGAAACCGAAGTGATCACCCTTGGTGAGGAATTATACAAAGGGCAGCATGCTTAAAAAGCAGGGAGGTGAGCAGCGATGGGTATAGTAGTGGTGGAGATTTGCGACGGGAGCCTGATTACAGAATTGGATCTCGAAGGGCTCCTTGAAGGGGAGTATCCTGAAGTGGCCGTTATTGAAAGCAGCTGCCTCTCCTTTTGCGGCATGTGCGCCAGGCGCCCTTATGCAATGGTGAATGGAAAGAGGATTTTTGCAAAGACAGCAGAGGAGTGCCTTCATTTGATAAAAGAGCATATTGATAATGAATTGAAGGAATTTGCCATTTGAAAAAACTGACATTGGGAGGAATCGCTATGAAACTTGTCGGCATTTCAGGATCCCTGACCGGATCGAAAACATCAAATGCTGTACACGAGGTACTCGCTGCGGCGAAACGCTTGTCGCCATCTATCCGGACAGAGCTGCTTGACTTAAAGGACTATGACGTTGAATTTGTTACAGGAAAGCCGCTGACCTATTATAACAGTGATACATGGAAGGCTGTGCAGACTGTATCAGAAGCAGACCTCCTCATTATAGGCACACCGATCTATCAGGCCTCTATCACAGGAGCGCTGAAAAATCTATTTGATCATCTCCCGGTTGATGTATTTAAATCAAAAGCAGTCGGTATTGTCACAACAGGGGGATCTGACAAACATTTCCTTGTAGCAGAATATCAGCTCAAGCCGATCATTTCCTACTTGAAGGGAACTACCCCGGCCAGCTCAGTTTTTGTCCACAGCAATGACTTTAACGAAGACAATGAAATTGCAGCACCCATTGTGCTTGAGAGAATTGAAAAGCTGGCAGGGGAACTGATTGCTATCCAGGAATCCTTGGCCAAATAAGAATTCAGATAAGGACTCCTTCCATAGCCGGCAGGAGTTTTTTCATGATTTTCAAGACAAACAAGAAAAATGCTATACTAAAAAGTACGGTTAGAGATTATTAGAATTAAAGGAGTTAACACCATGATTTATATGTATGTCGGACTCGCCGGAATGTTAGGCAGCATACTGAGATACTGGATAGGGATCAGTCTGTTCGCGGAGAATGTTTTTCCATACAGCACACTGGCCTGCAATCTGGCCGGCAGCTTTGTGCTCGCATGGGTGACAACCATTGGATTCAAAAGAATAAATGTCTCTCCTGAGCTTACGGCAGCTATTGGCACAGGCTTTGTCGGGTCGTTCACGACTTTTTCAACTTTAAGTGTGGAAACTGTCGATTTATTTAACAAGGGCCACCTGGTCCCTGGGATTCTTTATATCCTCCTCAGTATGATCGGCGGGCTGCTGTTCAGCAGGCTTGGATTCAGCATAGCAAAGGAGGAGCTGGCTTCATGAATTTCTATCACTTTGCACTGGTGGGCATCGGAGGTTTTTTCGGAAGCATGGCCCGGTTTGCCATAAGCCGGAAATACAACAGCAAAGAGAAATCCCTTCCCACTGGAACGATCATCGTCAATCTGTCTGGTGCCTTTCTGCTGGGCCTGCTCACAGGAGCTCATCTGGACCAGAATTATCTGTTATTCGCCGGCACCGGTTTTATGGGTGCTTTTACAACCTTTTCTACACTAAAGCTAGAAACCATCCAGCTGCATATCGGACAAAAGAAAAAAGCATTTTTCCTGTACATAGGCATCACTTATTTCTTCGGTATTCTACTCGCCTGCCTGGGCTATCTGACAGGAAAGAACTTTTAAATATATTCGGTTATCCAAAAATGGATAGCCGTTTTTTATTGACTTATCACAAACAAAAATATATATTGTTTGTATAATTATAAACAATAAAACTATATGTTTGTATTGTGATCATTAATCTATTGGGGGTGTTTGTATGCCGGATATATCAGCAAGCCTTTGGGAGGCGAGTCTTGAAGAAATAAAAAAAGGATACAGAGAAGAAAGTGAGAGCTTTCTATGCTTGTTATGCGGGGAGAAATTTGAAAAGGGTATTGTCTATCCTTATGAAAACCTCTTGTATGAAGCTGAGAGATATACACGTCTTCATATCGAGAGATCGCATTCTTCAGTGTTTGATTATTTGCTGGGGCTTGATAAGAAATGGACCGGGCTGACAGAGCACCAGAGTCAGCTTTTGCGCTTGTTCTATCAAGGGATGGCAGATAAAGAGGTGCAAGCTGAATTGGGCATTGGCAGTGCATCGACAATCAGGCATCACCGTTTTGCCCTAAAGGAAAAAGAGAGGCAGGCAAAGGCTTTCCTTGCCGTTATGGAGCTCTTAAGGGAGAAGGACCACTATGCGCCAGCTTTTATACCCCCGCATATACATGCATCTATGGTTGATGACAGATATGCCATAACTGAGGAAGAACAGCACAAAATCGTTGATAAATTTTTACCCAATGGCATTGAAGGCGGCCTTGTAAAGTTCCCGCCAAAAGAAAAACAGCGGCTTGCAGTGATAAGGGAAATCAGCAAGCTTCTGAAGGATGGCATAGTGTACAGCGAAAAAGAGTTAAACAGCATTATTGAGAGCATCTACGAAGACTATGCACTTATCAGAAGATATCTGATTGAATATGGCCTTCTGGACAGAAAGGCCGATGGAAGCGCATATTGGCTGAAAAGATAACCGAAGGAGGAAATAATCATGGACCGGAAAAAAGAACTGAAAAATCAATTCAAGGAAGCTCCTGTGGAAGCGGGTGTTTTTCAAATAAAAAACAAACACAACCATAAAATGTTTATTGGAAGTACCAGGAATCTAAAGACACTGAATGGATTAAAATTCAGTCTGGAAACAGGCTCTTATGTAAATAAGCATCTTCAGGATGACTGGAGGAAGTACGGGATGGATGCCTTCGAAATCTCGGTGATTGAGGTTCTAAAGAAGAAGGAAGACCCCTATTATAATGAAAAGGAAGCCTTGGCAGAGCTGGAAGAGAAGTGGCATGAACATTTCCAGCCTTATGGCGAAAAAGGATATCACACCCCGCCAAATAAATAAAGGAGAGGTCTCCCTCTCCTTTATTTATTCTTCCTCTTCATCTTTCCAGGTCTGGACATTGTCTGTTTCCAGTATGCCAAGCGTTGCATCGCCGATATCGGTATCGGTCAGCAGCAGGTCGCGGACCCTGAATTTGATATCATCAGCATCTGCCAGTGAAAGTCCTGCCCTAAGCTCGATGTAGCTTTCTACATGAAAGCGCCTGCCTTCCTGCAGGATGCGCATATCCATGATATCCACCACATCAGGATCGGAAAGGATCATATCTGCTACACGGTCCTCAACGACTTTTGGGGCGGCTACCCCGATCAGGCCTATGGTATTTTCATAGCCGATTTTAACGGCGATCCCTGTAAGCAGTAAGCCGATCAGTATTGTTCCAACTCCATCAAGAAAGTAAAAACCTGTAAAGTGAGCAAGCAGGATGGAGACAAGAGCCAGCAGTGCGCCAAATGTGGCAATCAGGTCTTCATAAAACACCAGCCTGGTCGGCGGCGATGCCAGGCCATTATTCTTGAACGCAGTCGTGACAATGCTAAAGCCTTTGGCCTCACTGCGGGTTTCATGATTGATTTCCTTCATCGCCTTTACTAGAATGAGGCCGTCAACTCCTATTGCCAAAAGCATGATGGAAATATTAAGCAGGATATTGGTGGACTCTTTTGGGTGCTGGATCAGCTCCCAGCCTTTGTGGATTGTTTCATAGGCCATGATTGCGATGACAATGACCGCCACCAGCACAAAGAGGTTCACGACACGGCCAAAGCCGGTCGGGAATCTTTTCGTCGGCTCCTTTTCAGCAAGGGCACTGCCGATGAATACAAAGCCCTGGTTAAGGGCATCTGCTGCAGAGTGCAGCGTGGTTGCCAGCATTGTACCGCTGCCGCTTATGGCAGCAGCTATCCCTTTTGCAATCGTCAGCACAGTATTGCCAATGGCAGCAATGCCGGATGATTTGTTACCTTTTTTCAACAATTGAATAAAAGACATCTTTTCACCTCTCCATTTTTTCCAAATGGTTTGCTCAGTATTCAGCATAACCATTTGGCATTGATTTATCATTTTTGAACATTTTATGGACAGAAGGGCTAATTGATTGCCACCGGCCAAAAATGACAGTAAAATAAGAACTAACTATAACGTGCCGGTAAGGGGGTGATTCATTTGGGAACGAGCAATTAAAGCAGTTTGGCTTTTCAACAGCAACCTGTGATGCAAGGGGTTCTGTAAACTATTACACCAAATTTAGTTTGCTGAAACCTGTACGTTCTAAATTGAATTGCCGCTGCAGCCTGGCCGGGATCCGGCTTAAGTAATGGATTTAAGGCTGCTGCCGACACCAGCGCCTGAATGGTTCTTAAAAAGTATGAGTGATAGAAATATTTCTCCTGACTTGCCTGATCAACTGACAGGGGATTCGCAGCGGTCATGACCCTAATTTTCCAGGAGGTGTACGCCTTACTCGGTAAGGCTATTCATTGACCACTATTAACTTGATCATTTTTGCTATTTTAATTGCATTGACCGCCTTTTTCGTAGCGACGGAATTTGCAATCGTTAAAGTAAGATCTTCTAAGATTGACCAGCTTATTGCAGAAGGGAAAAACGGGTCACTGGCTGCAAAAAAAGTCGTGACTCATCTTGACGAGTATCTTTCTGCCTGCCAGCTCGGCATAACCGTGACAGCACTGGGCATCGGGTGGGTAGGAGAATCGACATTTGAAGTGATCCTGCACCCTGTGCTTGAATATTTCCAAGTAAGCGAATCGCTTTCCCATATTCTGACTCTGGCATTTGCATTTAGCATTGCGACTTTCCTGCATGTTGTCGTAGGGGAGCTTGCCCCGAAGACTCTTGCCATTCAAAAGGCAGAGAGAATCACATTGCTCTTTGCGAGGCCCATCATCTGGTTTTACCGCCTGATGTATCCTTTCATCTGGTTCCTTAACGGGTCAGCACGTTTGCTTGTCGGACTTTTTGGCCTGAAACCTGCATCCGAGCATGAGCTTGCCCATTCAGAGGAAGAACTTCGCCTGCTTTTGTCAGAAAGCTATAAGAGCGGTGAAATCAACCAGAACGAACTGAAATATGTTAACAATATCTTTGAATTCGATGAAAGAGTTGCAAAAGAGATCATGGTGCCGCGCACCGAAATGATAACGATCAGCATTGAAGATGAATTTGAAGAAATCATGCTAACGGTGGAAGAGGAGAATTATACCCGCTATCCTGTTGTCAATGGAGACAAAGACCATATCATCGGCTATGTTAATGTGAAGGAATTCCTTACTGCAAAAATCCTGGATGACGGTATGATTCACCAACTGTCCGAGTTCGTCAAGCCTGTCATGCATGTGATTGAAAATATACCGATTCATGATCTGCTGGTAAAGATGCAAAAAGAACGAACCCATATTGCCATCATTATGGATGAGTATGGCGGAACATCAGGACTCGTTACGGTAGAAGATATCCTTGAGGAAATTGTTGGAGAAATCAGGGATGAATTTGATGACGATGAAGTTCCTGAAATCCGGAAGGTGAAGGAAGATGAATATATCCTTGATGCCAAAATGCTGCTTGAGGACGTAAACGATCTTCTCGGAATTGAACTGTTGAGTGATGATATCGATACGATCGGCGGGTGGGTCCTATCTCAGGATTTCGATGCTGAAGTTGGAACAGAAGTGGAAGCAGAAGGGTTTATTTTCAAAATTACAGAAAAAGACGGGCACCAGGTCCTGTATATTGAAGTAAAGAGAGTTTCATAGCATGATAAAAAGGATGCAGCTTAAAGGTGCATCCTTTTTATTCATAGAAAAAGCAGGTCAGCTGACGCGGGCCTGCTTTGTTTGTTTTGGGGCAATTTCTTTGACGCCCAGTATATCCAACAGAAACATAAATACAGGAATACCGACGATCAGACCCCAGATCCCGAAGAAATGCTCTGAGAAGATGAGTACAATGAAGGTATAAAAAACCGGAAGTTCTGTTTTGGAAGACATCAGCTTCGGGTTAAGGATATAAGCTTCGATAGAATGAATGACCATGACGACCAGGATGATATAGCCGACGAGCATGAATCCGCCTATAGAGTAGGCTATGATTGTCAGCGGAATCATAGAGATAATGACCCCTGCTACAGGGATTAGACCCAGTACCAATACCATCAAAGACAGGGCCACCAGCTGCGGGAAGTCCATGATCCAAAGAGCCAGTGTTGTCAGGATGCAGTTGACAATGGCAATAACAAACTGAGCCTCGATGACTTTTCCGAATGTCATGGAGAACTTTTTTGAAAAATATTCAATTTCATCATAAAAAGCAGCGACTTTGCTTGTCTTGAATTTCAAGGTAAAATCAATCAGTTTCTTCTTTTCAAGCAGGAAAAACAGGCTGAGCAGCAGGGATATCAGGACTTGCATGCCGATTTTGCTTATATCGGTAAAATATTTCAGCAAAAACGTAAATCCTTGCTCAAGATATTTGTTGATATCATTTTGTTCAATGAACAATACAATATAATTGATGAATCCATTTTCATGGGGATGCAGATAAAACGCCTGCAGCTGGGCAATCAATTGTGTTACTTCCCGTGATATGACAGGCAAATAATTTACGGCAGCGAGTGTCAGCCCTCCAATTAAAACGAGGTATAAAAACATTACCACCAGCGGCCGGTTAAGGTTCCACTTGTCTGTAAGCAGGGTGGTCAGCCGGTCCATTAAAAAGGAAAAAATAAAGGTCAGCAGGATGATATTGATCATGCTGTGCAGTGAAATAAGGAGCAAGAGGATGATCGCAAAAATGATGAACCGCTTCGCACCAGTCTTTACCCAAATATTTCTCCAGTTTTCCATTCATGTGCTCCCTCTGATTCTTATAAAACAACATCTGTTTTATAAGAAATATAAAATGATATTACTATTCAATTATAGCATCTAAACTCTCCATTACTAGCTTTCCAGCCTCTGGACAAAGCTATTTTTTAAATTTGAAGAGAATTCATTCTAATTAAAAGATACGCAATGGATTATTCGTTCATTCACCATCATAAAAATAATGAAAATGCTGTTTACTGAACAGATAAAGCAGCATGGCTCGTACAATAGGACTAGTAAAATTTGTAACATAAATGTAAAAATCCTCCGTTAAGCATACAGAAATCTTCTTCAAAAGCATATAAGCTATTCGTATATAAAGGAGAAGGGGGATCGGCTCTTGGAAGAAATTTTGCAGAAGGTAGTCTGTCCTTGCTGTTCCCGCGGGACTGTACAAAAGAGAAGGCTTTTAAGCAAGGTACTTTCCCTGCCAGTCCAGGGCAAAACGGCAGGATGGCTGTCCGAAAGCATCGAAGACTTTCTGCTTTCTGAAAGCATTCCGCTTGATAAACTTATGGAAATCCGGAAAGAACTGAATGCATCGATTGAAAAGCAAAGGAACCTTCAGGGAACTGTCAAAATACTTGACCGATATTTTAAAAGTGCCAATCGCTGTTTTTATTGCTGTCATTCTTTTTAGAAGATGAGTGTTTGCCATACGACGTTGTATATTCAGCAAAAAATCTATGATAAAGATTGAAAAAATAGCAATCAAGAAGAACTTCTCACCGGTTTTTATCTGATACACTGAATAAAATGCCAGTAGGAGGTTCTAATATGTACATTGAAATGACCACTCAGCTGCGAGTGGCAAATTTTAAAAGAGGCGAGGCATGGTATACCATCCTTCTCGACAGAGCGCCTGACTTTATTCCGCATGAAGGGTTTGCTGAGTGGGAACTTGTGCCTGGCAGCTGGCTGCAGCTGGCGTCAGGGAATACTGCAGAAGGAAGCGGGCCTATCCGCCTGGGAGTCAAGAATATTGAAGCAGAAAGACAGCGGCTGATGGATGAATTAAGGATAGAACCCTTTTTAATACAGTCACGCAGCGGGGTACCGGTAAAATGGGGCACTTTTACGGATCCTTGGGGAAATATGCTGGGACTCTTTGAATATCTTGATAAAACAGAAGAAAAGAAACGCCTCCAAGATATATGGGGACATACGTTATAAAGCAGAGTGAATATCCTCTGTTTTTTTCTTTACTCTTTTTTTCTCAAAAAAGAAGGACTTATACATTCATTATCGAAATGCTTGTTATTATAGCAGTATATGGGAGGTACAAGGAAGGCAAATGAAAAAGTGGCTTGGTTCTGCTGGCGTTTGTATTGAAAGTGGAAGACTGCTGATGGTCCTGCAGGGAGCCCCAGATGAAGAAAAACGCTGGTCAGTTCCATCGGGCGGACAGGAGCAGGGAGAGAGCAGTGAGGATTGCTGTATCAGGGAAGTGTTTGAGGAGACAGGATATTTGGCTGAAATCATCCGTCCTTTGTTTGTGAAAGAGACTGAATTTTCGGAAGTGAGTTATTTTGAAATTAAAATAGCTGGCGGCACACCTGTTATCCAGGATCCTGATGGACTTATTTATGATATATCCTGGATTGGCGCAGAAGAGCTTGAGTGTATCCCGCTTTGTTTTCCTGAGGATAGGGAGTTTCTGCTTAAGCTGTTTGGGAAGCAAGAACTACTGGAAGAGGTATAGAAAGAGAGAGATGCTTGATGAAAGTGAATAGAAAAATCCATGTTATCGGCTCTGTTGGAAGCGGCAAAACAACCCTTTGCAGAAAATTATCTGCTCAGCTCGGAATTCCCCATCATGAACTGGACAATATGGTATGGGAAAGAGGGCCGCACGGTGACAGGAGAAGGAGTGAAAAGGAAAGGGACGCTCTTTTGAAGGAAATCACAGCCTTAGACAGCTGGATCATAGAGGGGGTGCACCATACATGGATTATGGAAAGCCTAAGGCAGGCAGACCAGATCATTCTGCTGGATCCCCCTTATAGCCAAAGAACCAATAGGATCATTAAACGGTTCGTTAAGCAAAAGCTTCATATGGAAAAAGCAAACTACAAGCCTACGTTTGAAATGTTCAGAAAGATGTTCAGATGGAACCGGTATTTCGAAACAGTAAGCAAGCCGCAAATACTGGAATTGCTCAGGCCGTATGAGGAAAAGCTGTATGTTTTGGATGATGATAAGAAAATGCCTGAAATGATGGAGGTGTTAGTATGAATCTGATGCTGATCCTGCTGGCAATGCTGTCTTCAGCAGGCTTTCTGTATTACTGGGGCCAGATTGAAGGCTCAGATGATCAATAAGCAAGAGCTGTTCATAGGAGGCTAAAAAAGAAGAATCCCGGCATAATGGGATTCTTAACTATGTTCCAGCCACATAATGGCCAAATAGTAGGCAAACATGGTAAGCAGTCCGACCGGGACCCCGAAGCGTGCCCATTCCTTGCTGGTGATTTTCAGCTTTCCGGCAGAGATAATGTTAGGGATATTCCCGGGGATCAGCATGCCGCCTGAAATCAGAAGCCCGAGAAGGATGGACTGAATCGTAAAATGATCCATCGAAGGGCTGATTTCTGCTGCTGCAAGGGTGGCGTTATCAAGGATCGCCGATATCATGTTGACCCAATAAAGAAGAAATGGGCTCTGGCCGATCAGATAATGCTTGATCAGCGGCTCAAAGCCTGCGCCAAGGAAGGTAAGCCCCATAACAAACAGGTAGACTTTAATGCTTCTAGACAGTATTTCTTCATATGTTTCACTTCCGGATTCTTTACGGAAGCTTCCGGGCCGTTTTTCAGGAGGCTGGATAAGGAGCATGCTCATAATCGCTAATGCAAGAAGGGCTGCGATTACCTCTGGTCCAATCAGCTCTACCAGGAAAAAGAAGTCCTCATTCAGCTTTGAAATGGCTATGGTTGACAGGGGTTCTCCAATCGGCGTAAGGGCAGCCCCTAGGCCGATGGAAAAGCAGGACAGCACAGTAAAGCGAACCTCTGCCTGCCGTTCAAGCCGGAGGGCGCCGACAATCAGGACGAGCACCAGCGCGGCAATAATTGCGGTGATGATGCTGGATACCAGTCCCAGGACGACAACCGTCAGAGCGGAAAACAGCCTGAATGGCATTCTTCTGCTTATCCCTATGATGGTCCTTTCAAGCGGCCTCTTCAGCCATTTGAACAGCAGACCGGCAGCCAGGACAGCCGCAGTGATTTTCATTGGATCCCATGCAGCTTTAAGGAATAGTTCGCCATTGAATATCCCGCTCATATAAGCCGCAAGAATTCCCATCACAAAGAGGAAAATCTCCAGATTGTGTTCCACAGCTTTCAGCGTAAATGGCAGCAGCAGAACGAGAAAAAAGATTAAAATTAATCCAGTCATGATCATCTGCCTATTCTAGATTAGATTGTCCCTTAAAAGAAGGAACAGCCTATATATATGCAGCAGAAAGGACAAACTTTCATGATAAAGGCAAATCAGCGTAAATCAAATGAAAAAGGAAGATAGCTTTAGCGGCCTTCCTTTTTCCCTATGATTCCATAGAAAAAAATATTAGTAATATCTTCAGTCAGCGGCAAAGCCTTGCTGTATACCTCTTCCCGCTGAAAATACTCCTTCATCATCTGTACATAGAACAGCATACTTTCAAATGAAAGATCCGGATTGATATATCCTTGTTCAAGCCCTTGCCTGAACAGCTCCTTGAAAAGGGGGAGGGCTTTATCCGCATAGATTTTATCTATATAATTGCCTTCCACAGAATACTCCTTCATCATATATTGATAAAACTCTTCGTGGATTCCATTGGCATTTTCCTTTTTATTAAAAATGAGCTGCTTCACTTTATCCGGAAATGCATCATTGCTGCTGATTATCTGCTCAAATTCACTGGCAGCTTTGTCAACATAATAGAGGAATACCTCATGGATGAGCTTGTGCTTGCTTTCAAAATAATTATATATGGTCACTTGTGAAACATGTGCTTCCTTCGCAATTTCTGATATAGACACTTTATGGATTCCCGAGTCCATAAACAGTTTAATGGCTGCCTCAAGTATATGGCGCTGCTTTTGTTCTTTTCTGCGCTGAAATCCGTCCAATTTATTCACCTCAAACCTATTGTAATGAAATTTATGTAATATAACAAATAAAATAGTTCATAAACTCTTGTAAGAAGTTTAATTTATATGTATTATGAACTCAAATGATATAAATATTTCATAAATTTGAATGGCAGTATGAACCGAAGCGGGGAGGAATGGAAATGGCGATTATAGAAATGAACAGCCTTGTAAAAAGGTTCGGAAAGTTTACAGCCTTGAATGATATTAATATTGAAGTGAATGAAGGGGAAGTTTATGGCTTCATTGGACCGAACGGAGCCGGGAAGTCCACCACGATCAAAATTTTGCTCGGTATCCTGAAGGCAACCTCAGGGGAAGCAAGGCTGTTTGGAAGGGATGCCTGGAAAGATGCTGTTGATATTCATAAAAAGATTGCCTATGTGCCTGGAGATGTCAATTTATGGCCAAATCTTACAGGAGGAGAGGTATTAGACCTTTTTGCAAGGCTCAGGGGAGCTGCCGATAAAAAGCGGACAAAGGAATTACTGGAAAAATTCAACCTGGATCCTTCAAAAAAAACCAGAACCTATTCAAAAGGAAATCGGCAAAAAGTCGCTCTTGTGTCAGCCTTTTCTTCAGACGCAGAGCTGTTTATCCTGGATGAACCGACGTCAGGACTTGATCCATTAATGGAAATCGTCTTCCAGGAGTGCGTGCTTGACGCAAAAAATCAGGGGAAAAGCGTCCTTTTATCCAGCCACATTCTTTCCGAAGTGGAAAAGCTGTGCGACCGGGTCGGCATTATAAGGCAGGGGGAAATCATAGAAACGGGGTCGCTGGCTGAGCTCCGCCACCTGACCCGCACACATTTGGTTTTTCAAACAAGCAATATTGTTCCTGATCTTGAAAGCCTAAAAGGGGTTCATGAACTTAAGGCTAATGGAGGAATGATTTCACTGAAGGCAGATGCTGAAGATCTCGGTGCGATACTTAAATATGTCAGCCGGTTTGGCATCATGAAGCTGGAAAGCATGCCGCCTACCCTGGAGGAACTATTCATGCGCCATTATGAAGCATCACCGGATCATGGCAGAAAAAAGCAGGAGGAGAACTGAATGGGAAAAAGACTATTCAGCAGGACAGGATTTCTTATCCTTTTTTTGCTCAGGAGGGACAGAGTCAGGGCAGCCGTCTGGGTTTTAGCGCTTGCAGGGCTGACGATTGCGACTGCTTCCTCTTTTACTGATTTGTACAAGACCGGTGCTGAACGCCAGGCCATTGCAGAAACCATGAAGAATCCGGCTATGACTGCGATGGTAGGACCTGGCTTTGGGCTGGAAAACTATACTGCCGGCCCGATGATGGCCCATCAGATGCTCCTTTTCACAAGCATTGCGGCAGCCATAATGAGCATCCTCCTGATGGCGAGGCATACCCGGAATGATGAAGAAGAGGGAAGGATTGAGCTGATCCGTTCATTGCCTGTCGGCAGAATGGCCAATCTTACAGCCGCTGTCATTGTTTTGTTTGCTGTGAATACAGTTTTGGCCATTATCACTGGGTTAGGCCTTTACTGCCTGCAAATTGAAAGTATCGGTCTGGAAGGTTCACTGCTTTATGGAGCTGCAATCGGTGCAGCCGGCATCCTTTTTACAGGGATTGCTGCTTTGTTCGCCCAGCTTTCAGACAATGCAAGGGGAACAGCCGGCTGGTCCCTTGCTGTTCTTGGCATCGCCTATCTGATACGCGCTGTCGGGGATGTGAGCGGCGGCAGCCTGTCCTGGTTTTCGCCACTCGGCTGGATAGTTTTCACGGAAGTATATGTCAATGACTATTGGTATCCTGTCATCCTCACAGTCATTACTGGCGTCCTGATAACAGCAGCAGCCTTTCATTTCAATCTTAGACGCGATATTGATGCAGGGCTTTTCCCGTCAAGACCAGGAAAGAAAAATGCCTCCCCGCTGCTGTCCGGCCCCTTTGCACTGGCGTTCCGGCTGCAGCGGACTGCCATTGCTGCCTGGGCCGTGGGGATGTTTATCCTTGGTGTTTCATATGGATCTGTGTTTGGGGATCTGGAGTCTTTTTTTACCGAAAACGAAATGCTCAAGAGGATGATTGATCCTGCCAGCAATATATCACTGACCGAACAATTCATGACGATGCTGATGTCAGTCATATCTATGATTACATGCATTCCGCCGCTGATCTTCTTTCTAAGGCTTAAGAGCGAGGAGAGAAACGACAGAATCGATATACTATTGTCAAAACCCATTTCACGGCTGAGACTGGCAGGAAGCTATTTCTGCCTATCATTGATCTCCAGCGTTGTTATGCAAATGCTGGCTATTTTTGGACTTTGGGGGGCGGCTGTGTCCGTCATGGAAGATCCGATTCCTTTTGGAAGTATGCTGGGTGCCGGTATTGTTTATTTGCCTGCTGTCTGGCTGATGGCAGGCGCTGCCGTCCTTCTGCTGGGATTCCTCCCTAGGCTGACTGGCCTCATATGGATTATACTCGGCTATTCTTTCATCATTGTTTATTTGGGGAGCTTGCTTAACTTTCCCGAATGGCTTGAGAAGCTGTCGCCATTTGGCTATGTTCCATCATTGCCTGCAGAAGAATTAAATATGGGACCTCTGTTTTTGCTGATTGGTGCTGCTGTTTTCGCTTTTGCCGGTTTTACCGGTTATCGAAACAGGGATCTTGGCTGAAAAATAGAGTGCAGAAGCGGATGGCTGGATACCGGCCATCCGTTTTGTTTGCAAAATAGACTTTTTGCCACTGTCAACCGTACAAGCCGCGTATAGCTGCATCACATATAAATTAAGAGAGTGAAGAAACTTCACAATGCTTTCAGAACTTCAGCTTTCTTAATCAACGGGAGGAACTGTCAGCAAAAAATTCCAAGGAGTGATATAAGAATGTCAGATCAAAAAAAGAAAAAGTCAACAAGCTATCAGCATAATATGAACTATGGATGCACGCCGAAGCACACACCGAAATATCCGGCAAACCATCAGATTGATGGATACTGCAAGCCGGCCAACAAAGGGGAAACAGAAACTGTTGATGCCTTTACACGCTCTTTCCCGCCGCGCGGAGACTTTCAATTCTTCCCTGTCATCGATGCAAATGTGGTGCTGGCAGAAGTTCTTCTTGAAGCTGATGTAGAGGCGCATATCGAACTGCCGACTCCGGCAAAGGAAATTAAATCTATCCGTAAAAACGTATACCTGACTCAAGCTAAGGTAATTCCTTCTGTTGTCAGAAGAGATCTGGTAAAAGTGTTCATCACCGGTGTAGTCCACAAAAACATTCAATATGTAGAAGAATACAGCGGCTATGTAAGAGATTACGGCGTAGACATCAAATTCAGCACCAATCAGCAGGTGCGCATCTTCAATCCTGTAAATACCAGAACAAGCCAAAAGTCCAGCGTCCACGAAAACCGCTTCCTGGACAAAAAAGGACACGGTGCTGATAAAGACCAATTCGGTTCTTATCATTCCGAGTTCTTCAATGAACCAATTGAAGTGAAACTGCTTGGAGCTATTATTAACGAGCTTGATTTGGCTAAAGATCACAATCTGTGCGGCAGCTTCAAGAAAATCACTGAAAAAATGGAAGTTGTCATTTTCTTAAAACTTTTCCAGAAACAGCAGTATGATCCACGCTGCGGATTTGGGGCAGATGGATTTGCAGCTGATGATTTCGATGCTCAACCAGAATTTCAGGGTCAATATGAGGACGGACAGGACTTTGACCAGCCTGATCTTAACGGATTCGGAGACAGCTACGAAGAGGATGCCAAGTCTGGAAAAGGCGCTGACAGCCTCCGCAAGTCACTGCGCGGGCAAATGAAAGAAATTCTACGCAATGCATACAACCAAGGCTCTGATCAGTAAAAAGAAGAATAGAAACAGGAAAGAGGGACAGGCAGCAGCTTGTTCCTCTTTATTTACATAATTATTTTACCGTCTGACGAAAATTAATCGAAAAAAAAAGCCTTCTCATTGAAGGCTGGGGGAGTAAATAGGGTACTAGCGGTATTCATTCAATCCTGTACCGAAAATATCGAATTCGGGTGCTGTTCCTTTAGTAGAAGGAGGGACGACAGAACTGCTACCTGTTAAGCTGATAACCATTTTCTTGGGCTCCACTTCACCTGACCGAATGGCGGCTGCATCAGTTTCTGCCTTGAATGGGTTTTCAATCATGGACATGGCTGATTCAACTCCTCCTGAAATATTTCATACGTTTTTTAAATACCCTGCTGGACAAGTTTAAAACCTTTTCCGGAAAGAAATCTGGAAATTCATTGGCTGTTTTTATTCAAGAACTTTTTCTGCTGTTTATAATCGACCTTTCGTATAGCTTCAATAATATACCGGTTCAGGAGCGACTTGATCGTAAGTGAAGCGAATGAATGGTATCCTGTCCACCCTTTCTGCCATTTGACAAGCCTTGTTCTGCGTTCTGCCCATGATTCTATCCGGAACATGATAAAAGTAATGACAATCATTTTAACAAAAAGAAGCACCCCTTTGTCCCTGTTTGTCACCTGGTTGGCAAGCAGTGAGGCTGTCGGGTAAAACAGGTAGTCAAATAGGATATTGATATCACTCAGCTTTGGCAAAAACCGTACAGGATAGGAAACATACTTCTTGCTGACAACATATTTATCAATGATTCCGTTTGTGTACGCATTGAAAAGGTATGCAAGAAGCCAATCTTTGATGGGCGGTTTCCTTAAGGTGAAAAAGAGGATGCAGATTGAAAAAATAGACATGAACCATAATACTTTTCTGTCTGAAGCATTTCGTCCCATCGCTCTTCAGTCCCTTCTTTAAAATTAAGGCTCGGCTGTTTCAGCTGCAGCTAAAGGCAGCCGGATATTCATTCTGCTCTGAAAAAGCCAGCTTTTACAGCTTTGCGAATCCTGTCTGAATGACTCCAAAACCAACATCAATGCTAAGTACACTGAAAAAATAAAAAAGACCTATTAATAGCATGTTCAGAAGCAGTTTTTTTATGAAGGCAGGTTGGTGAAAGTGGGGAAACTGCGGAAAAAAAACAGCCTCAGAAGAGACTGTTCCTATTTATTAATGATTGTCCTGATATCAATCGAAGCCATATCGCGCGCTGCAGCAAAGGAGCGGACATTCTTTGTCGCCCAGTAATCATAAAGCCGCGCCAGGCTGTTCCGGTCGTATACCTGATGGGCATATGAGTCATAAAAATAAACAAGCAGGACATTGACAACTTCCTTTGGCAGCTGTCTCCGGTTGTTCAGGGACCTGAGTGCCAGGTTTTCCAGTCCGCGCACTTTTCCTCCTGTAAGCCTTGTGACCATTTCAAGATGGGTGGCTGTTTCACAAAAACGGATAAAATCCGGATCATACAAGTTATTCAGCATCATAAATCTCCTGTTTATGGATTCTCTCTTAACTATACACGTTATTTTTACCATGCACCATATGTGGCTTAATAGACACATTATTGTGCTCTGTCTGGAATAAGCTGAAGCGGCAGGATGATTGTAACCGCTGTGCCCCTGTTCACTTCACTTTCATACTCTATTCTCCCATCCATCTCCCTGATGATCTTATTTGTCACCATACTGCCAAGCCCGGTTCCTTTTGATTTTGTTGTGTAGAAAGGAAGACCTATCTTTTTCAGCTGTTCCTCTGTCATGCCGATTCCATTATCAGTAACCTTAAGGGATACCGTGTTTGCCAGCTGATTGGGCTGGATGGTGATCTGGATCAGCCCGTCTTTCTCTGTTGATTCTATGGCATTTTTGATTACATTCATGATGGCCTGTTTCAGGTGGTGCTCATCACCACGGACAAAATGATGCCCCTGTTCCTCAAAATGTATCGAAGTATTAATATAATTCGCCAGCGGACGGAGCAAGTCCACACTATCCCTTACGACTTTATCAAGATTCATGACAGTCAGATTGAATTGCTCCGGCTTGGCGATTTTTAAATAGTCAGTGATGATCTTATTGGTTCTGTCCAATTCCTCCAATATGAGTGGAGAAAAAGATTTAACCTGATCATCTGTCGTCTTTTCACTTAAATACTGGATGAATCCCCTGACTGTCGTAAGCGGGTTCCGTATTTCGTGGGCAATGGCAGCAGCCATCTGTCCGACCATCGTCAGCTTGTCCAGATACACAACTTCTTCTATCTGCTTATTCGTCTTAATGAGTTTCTCGATGATCAGTATAATACTGCTGAAAGTAATATAAAAAGCAGTAAAGTACATGAGATAAAAAGATAAATCCAAAAATCTTATATTGAAGTAAATGACCAGGATATATAGGATTGCATAAACTGCAAATGCTGCAGAGCTTATGATCAATTTATAAGAAGTTTCAATATATTTCTTCCGGAAAGCGAGCCCGATCAGCATTGCGAGCAATGATACCACAACACCGGTGATCATAAATGGACCGCCAATGGCTATTCTGATCAGCGAGACGACAAGTACAACGATCAGGCCGGGTATAGGTCCGGCATAGAGCGAAATAATGAGTATCGCGATCATCCTGAAATCAAAGTGAGTGTCTCCAAGCGTCTCAATAGGATACAGCATGCAAAAGACTGCTCCCAAAGATCCAATCAGCCCGTAAGTAAGCTTGTGCTTAAAGGATAGCAGCTCCTTTACTTGAAAAGGAAAAAATAAATTTGCATTAAAGGTGAATGAGAACAATATCGTCATATTTATTAAAAGCGTTTTTAGCAAAGTAATCAAATGTGATCCCCCAAAAATGACCTATATAAGAAAGCGTGGCAAACTGCCACCCTTATTATACTCGCATATCCTTGTCTGCGGGGAAATTGTACAAAATTCCTGTTTTTTTGCAGGATAAGACTGAGCTTTTTTTTGAATATATTTCAGAAAACGCTTAAGGAAGTGGAATTAATGAACAGAATTTCTGCTGTTGAAAGCCAGTTTAGGTTAAAAATAACTAAGGAAGAGGAGCTGACTGACCGGGTTGCACTTTTGCATTCAGAAGATGCGAAACGCTATATTCTTAAAAAGACAAACGGAATGTGTTTGGAAAGAGAAGCTGAGCTGCTTCAGAACTTAGAAGGTAAGGGTATACCCACCCAGCAGCTGATATCTGCTTTAGATGGCTCCAACTCCTTTATTTATAGCGAAGAGCAATACAGCCTCTACACCTATTGCAAAGGGAAAAACTTTAAAGCTGATGAAGTGCTGATATCTGAAAAAGCACAACAGCTGCTGGCATCCGCAATCGCGGCCGTTCATGCTGAAATGGATATGATCCAAATTGGCTATCCGGAGAAGGACCTTTATAAAACCGTTTATGATTTTGCAGTCCATGAGGTGATGAAAAGCCCAATAGCGAGGGGGGATTCTATAAAAGAGATTATTGCTGCTATAGAGCCGGCTGTCAGAAATATGTCTGACACACTTCCCAGGCAGCTGATTCATCGCGATGCACATTTCTATAATATTCTCTTTGATGAAGGCAAGTTTTCAGGCATTATCGATTTTGAAATCGCTGAAGTAAGCCACCGGATTTTTGATATTTGCTATTGTGCGACCAGTATATTATGCGAAATCTTTGGTGATGAAGAAAAAAGGGAACAGTGGGTGCTTTTTTCAAAAAAGCTTTTCACATACTATGATGAAACAATCGGTCTGACGGCTTACGAAAAAAAGTACTTAGGGGAGATGCTGCTCTGCATCCAGCTGATCTTTATGGCTTATTTTTCAAGAGATAAGGAATTGTTCAGCTTGAATGGTGAAATGCTTGTCTGGATTTATGAAAGACGTGGTGAATGGAAGCAGGTGTAGATCAAGTTTGCCCCTGTTAGCCAGTTCCAGCTCAGGCACTTCTGAGAAACGGCGTTATGAGCAAGTTTTTGGATTTATTAGCAATTTTTTTAGTTTATTAGCAACTTTTCCAGTTTATTAGCAACTTTCTCCATATACTAGCAACTTTTTGATTTTACTAGCATCTTTCCCATTTTATTAGCAACTTCATCGCCAGCAAGCTAATATAAAGGCCCGGGACTATGTCCCGGGCCCTTTCATTCAGGAGCGTCCGCCTTTGCCGGGTTCATCAGCCAGCTGATCAAATGATTTAACCTTACCGTGCGGATGCTGAGTTTCTTTTCTTTGCCGCCACTGTCTTTCTTCCTGCTTTTTTGACTGTGTCATGAGAAGGGCCTCCTCTTAGTGGTATCCTTTTTAGATTTGCCTGATGTCCCTTTTTCAGTCATAAAACTTTCTCCCAGCTGGAGTCCTAAGTATATTTTGTCCATGTTCCCTAATTGCTTATCTGCTGTTATACTCCGTTTGTATTCAATCATGGAAGGAAGCGAAAATAGGACAGCACAAACCCCGGCTTTTAAAGATGGGGTCAGGGTGTTCCTTTTTTGGCCAATGCATCACGGTCCGTGGTTCCGGGAGGCTGCTCCAGCCAGCCGTGCTTGATCATAATGTCTGCTCCGCTTTTAGCATAGAGTGCAATCTCAACGGCAAGCCGCTGGTAGCTGGCTGCTACATCAGTACGCTGGCTTGCAACACCAGCTGTAGCATAATTTCCGGACCCGGTTGCACTTAACAGAGACATATGAAACATCATCAGCTTATCGGAAAATATCTGCTTAGTTGTATCGTAAACGGCTATATTAGGTGAACCTACGGCTTGTATATTGCTTTCGAGCAGGGTCTTCGTAAAAATGCCGACATGCTTTTGGGAAATTTCCTTTCCTCTCAGCATAAATTCCTGTACTTCCTTCAGCCGTGCTGTTTGTGCAAAAGCTGCGGCAATCTGCAGGCCGATGGAATTTGTCTGTATATTCAAGGTCAGATGAGAAATTTCCACCGCATTCAAAGGCCTTTTAGTCGCAAAGGGGTTCAGGCCGCTTAAATATTTCTTTGTATCCACATAATCCGTTTCATGCGGATATGAGATATATGGAGCTCTTATGTATATCCCTTTTTCAAGCATCAGGTTTGTAGTCATATTGTAGAGCGAGGCTGTTTCTGCCAATCCTTCGGTAAAGAATTTCCTTATATCATTTCTGGCACACATAGCAAGCATGCCGCTGTAAGCAAGCATTCCTGCCTTTGCCATATGGTTGATATATGCCAGGCAGAAGGTGTCTGAAAACAGACTAGGAGCATCAGGATTGACATCGCCTCCGCCGAAGCCATTCGGAACCGCCATTTTTTCTTCTTTGAAAAGAGATTCCAGGTATTGAAGGTGGCTGGTCGAAAGATCAATGGCAAATTGGAGGGCAGCGCCAATTTCAGCTTCTGAGGCATGGGTAATCATATAGCCAAGAACACATTTTGACATGCTGTCATTCATATAAGCAGTCCAGAGCATCGCGATTTCTGCCGATGTAAGGGGGGGTTTCTTTTCCATAGGAAGACTCCTTCAATCAGTATGAAAATAGTGTTTGCACTTTAGGGAGGAATTATAAGGCAGGAACTATCCTAATTATGTCTTTAACCTTTTCTTTTGTTTGAAAATATAGAAAAATTGGACTTTTGTTTTTTCTGTTGACGAAATTTTCTAAATTGGTTATTCTTAGTGCACCGAAAAAATTATATATCTATAATTTCTTATCAAGAGAGACGGAGGGGTATGGCCCGAAGAAGTCTCGGCAGCAGGTTCATCCGAACACTGTGCCAAATCCATCAGGCAAAGGCCTGGCAGATAAGAAGGGATCTTGTTCATACATACTGTCCTCTTCTATCTGCAGAAGGGGCTTTTTTATTTCTGCCAGCTAAAAAACTATATCACTTATCCAGAGAGGCGGAGGGACTGGCCCGATGAAGCCTCGGCAGCAGGTCTGCGGACATTGTGCCAATTCCACCGGTTTTACCGGAAAGATAAGCGGAGACATTCCTCTCAGCCTGTCTTTGCTGGGAGGTTTTTTAGTGTGGTAAAGAAGTGAAGAACATTTTCGGAATAAGGCATAAAGGACGGGGGGATTGCTACGTTAAATCTTAGTATTTTAATCTGATAAATCGATTTAAAGCACTAAAATAAAAGGAGGGTAAAACATGAAAAAATTATCGCTTGTATCGCTGGCCATCCTGCTGTTTGCGCTGGCTGTTCTTGCAGGGTGCAGCAGTGGTGAAGAAGGATCAGCATCCGGAGAAAATGACGTTGAACAAGTATTGAATGCCAATCTTGGAGGGGAGCCGTATACCCTTGATCCTGCTTTTGCATCTGATACAACTTCCTTCTGGGTGATCGATAACTTATATGAAGGCTTATACCGTTATGATAAAGACGGAAATGCAGTGGAAGGGGCAGCCAGCAAGGTTGATGTTTCAGAAGACGGTAAAATATATACCTTCACAATCAGGGACGGGCTGAAGTGGTCCAATGGAGATCCGCTGACAGCAAAGGATTTTGAGTTTGCATGGAAAAGGGTCCTGAATCCTGAAACAGGCGCCTATGATCCTTCCAGCTTTTTTTACATAAAAGGGGCTGAAGAATATAACAGGGAAAATGGTGCTGTGGAAGATGTAGGAATTATTGCAGAAGACGATCATACCCTGAAGGTGGAGCTGGACACACCGATTAAGTTCTTCCCGAAAGTACTGATGGGACAGGGCTTCATGCCGGTGAACCAGAAAACAGTCGAGGGTGACAAAAACTGGGCGGCAGGGCCGGAGACAATCGTGACCAATGGCGCTTATACACTAGGGGAATGGGAACACAATAATCTCCTTACTTTGAAAAAGAACAGCAATTACTGGAACAGCAAAGACATTAAGATGGACGCCGTAAACTTTAAAATGGTTGCTGATGCCAACACCGAGTACCAAATGTACAAATCCGGCGATATTGATCTGATCAAGAATCTAGCAGCCGATGCGATAGATATGGAAAAGGGAGGCAAGGAGTTCATCAACTCGCCGCAATTCAGTGTCTATACGTATACATTCAATGTTAATGAAGAGCCTTTCAATAACAGTAAGATCCGGAAAGCGTTCAGCATGGCAATCGACCGTGAAGCCATCACGAAAAACATTTCCAAAGGAGGCGAAAAGCCTGCCTACGGCTATGTGGGATACGGTGTGGAAGGGCCGTCAGGGAATGACTTCCGCGATGAAAAGGATCCTTACTATTCTTTTGATGCAGACAAAGCAAAAGCATTGCTTGCAGAGGGGATGAAGGAAGAAGGCTGGAAGGAGCTACCCGCTGTAACCCTGAAATATAATTCAGAAGGAAACCACAAGAAGATTGCCGAAGCTTTGCAGGAAATGTTCAAGGTGAACCTTGGCGTTGAAGTGAAGCTTGAGAACCAGGAATGGAAAACATTCATAGATACTTTCAAGCAGAAAAACTTCCAGGCGGCGCGCATGGGCTGGGTTGGGGAATTCCTGGATCCGTACCCTGTTCTGGATCTGTACAGCTCAGGAAGTTCCAGCAACTTTACAAACTGGTCCAATCCTGAATTTGACCAGCTGCTCGACCAGTCGCTGACAGAGCAGGATGAAGCAAAGAGATTTGAGCTGCTGCATCAGGCTGAAGCTGTCCTGATGGATGAGATGCCAATCATCCCAATTTACTTTTCTTCTCAAAATGCGGTTGTAAAAGAAAATATCAAGGGAATCCGGTTCAGCCCGCTCAATAATCCGGATTTCAGATATGCTGAAAAGGTTTCTGAATAAGTTTGCACAAAGGAGCCGGTATACCGGCTCCTTTTACAAGGTTAAAAGATCCATATGCGGATAAAAAAACAGCCTTCATGAGGCTGCAGGTTAAGAGGAAGCGGCGGGCATATTGGAAGCTGGCAGAGCAATGATTTTGCCGCCGATCTGGATATGAACGGTATCTTTGTAGATAGCCTTTACAATGCCTTTTAGCAAAACAGGTGAATCTACCGCTAATTTCTTTGAGTCTTTGCTGATTTCCATGCCAGAATCCTCCCAGGGTATGAATTTTGATGAAATGGCAGTATGAATAAACATATAAATCAATTCTACCTTTATAGCTGAAATCCTGCGTATTTTTCATGTAAAAGCAAATAAACTCATCAAATGCTTCTCTAAATATTTTAAGCTCCGAATATCCTTTTTCATACTATCTTGTAATTTTTATGTGATACGACCGTGATTGGTGTATCAATTTTTAACATCAGTGCATCTTCATCGCTGATTTGGACTAGAACGCTTTCTTCTTTAACCTTGACGACCGTTCCTGTAATGGAAAGATCATGCCTTTTAAATCTGATTACATCTCCCTCTTTTGCCATGATCGCGACCCCTTATCGTTAAATTTTCAAACCTTAAAACTAAGACGTAAGGACTACTAAACTGAAATTAAATTCATTATTGCACCATGAGAAACCTCTGTCAATCAATAAGATGAACTTAAGTTCATGTTTTTATATATGCCGTGATTTAATGCTCTCGATGATGTTTTTTATATGATATGATGGATTGGGAGGTGAGCTTATGGCGGACAAAAATGCCGGCGCTTTTCCAGGTGAATTCCCTTCGTTGCCCAAGCAGGAAAGAGCACTGCAGAAAAGGAAGGCACTCCTGGAAAGCGGGCGGCGATTGTTCATAGAAAAAGGCTACGAAATGACCACAGCAAAAGAAATAGCAGCTGCTGCCGATGTGGCCACAGGCACCTTTTACCGCTATTTCTCCGATAAGCGCCAGCTGCTTATGGCTCTGCTGCAGGACAAAATCGACTTATTAATGATCCCTGAGCCGGATTGGCTCAATGGCGATCCGGTCCTCCTCCTTGCCCGTCTGCTGGATGAACACTATAAAAGGCTCGAATCTGTCGGCATCCACCGTGTCCTGCCTGAACTGCTGCATAAGGATTCAGAACTGGCGGCTATTTTACAGGAGGCTCGGAGAAATATACATATGCAGATTGTGCAGGGTTTAGAACAGGCGAGGCAAAAAGGAATGACCTGGAAGGACATAGATCTTGACACTGCCGCATGGTCTGCCCTTATTTTGGCCGAAAATGGCCCTCATAAAGTAGAGCAAAGTTCTTCGCCGCTCAATACCCTGGAAGCAGCCCGAATCATCTGCAGGATGATTTTCCCTCCTGAGGCAATCAGCCGCAATGGGAAGATTGAGGCTGAAAAAATGGAATAGAAGGCCCTGGCATTGTGCCGGGCCTTATTTTTTGTGAAGCCGAGGAATAGTTTAAATAAAAGCAAATTATGTTTTTAAGAAGCCTGCAAATTATCAACCTGTTTACATAACATATCAGACTGTTTGAACTTTTTTCCTCTCAAGCTGTTTCAGCCCTTTTTTTAAAATCTCTACTGCCAAGATGCTAGAACATATTGAAATAATCTCATTGGCGAAAATGAACTTAGCCCCGTAATAGAACACCGTTCCGAATCCCATCTCCAGAGCAAGGAATTTTCTGATGGAAGAAGCTTCGATTATGAAGAAGATAAAACACCCGTCTTTTCTCATTTCTTTCACCTTCCCGACTTATCTTGGATCATATGTCCGCAAAGATATGTCCAATTACTAAGTTCTGCCGGATGTAAAAACATTCCTGTTATTGTGCTTTTTAACTCGAGGTTTCATTTTCAGCACAATCAGGGAAAAACTAATATCAGCATCTTGATTTTTTTTCAGCGAGAAAGGGGACCGCATATATGTCAGGAATTTTATTGGCTGTCATAACAGCAGCATGCTGGGGCAGCATTATCTTGGTCAGCAATAAACTCGGAGGGGATGACAATAGCCAGACCTTTGGGACGACCATCGGCGCACTTATTTTTGCCGGAGCAGTATTTCTCTTTGTCAGACCGGAACTGTCACCGCTTGTATGGGGTGCTGGACTGGCTTCCGGGGCGCTTTGGTCCCTGGGACAGAAAAATCAGTTTGGGGCAGTGAAATATCTGGGAGTCGCTAAGACTACTCCACTATCGACCGGCCTCCAGCTTATCGGGACAAGCTTTTTCGGGATTGTGGTTTTCAATGAATGGTCAACAGGCATTCAAATCACGCTCGGCATCATCGCCCTGGTCCTGATTATCGGCGGAGCAGTGATGACCTCCTGGGGACAGAAGGAAGGGAATGACGAATCTAAGAGTTTGAAAAAAGGACTTGTCACCCTCCTCATATCGACTGTCGGTTTTGTCGGATATGTAGTCATCATCAACTGGCTGGAGATCGACGGATGGTCGGCCCTCCTTCCACAGGCGCTCGGTATGGTCATTGGCGGCACGGCACTCACAATTGAAAATAAGCCGTTCAATAAATATGCCGTCCGGAATCTTCTGACAGGGCTGATCTGGGCAGCCGGAAATCTGACGCTCCTCCTGTCACTCCCGAAAATAGGGGTGGCGACAAGCTTTTCGCTTTCCCAGACTGGAATTGTCATCTCTACCCTGGGAGGAATTTTCCTTCTCGGCGAGAAAACATCCAAAAAGCAAACAATCCTTATCATCACAGGGTGTCTGCTCATCATAGCAGGCGGCGTGCTGATTGGATTTACAAAAGGATAAGCAAAGGAGAATGGATATGTACAAAGACCTTGAAGGAAAAACAGTCGTGATAACAGGTGGAAACTCGGGACTCGGTCGGGCAATGGCCGAAAGATTCGGAGCAGAAAAGTCGAATGTCGTGATCAATTATCACAGCAGTGATGATAATATCGATAAAATCATTGAGAAGATTGAAAACGCGGGAGGAAAGGCTACCAGCATCCAGGGCGATGTCGGCAGCGAGGAAGATATCAAGCGGATCATTGAACATGCTGTGCATACCTTTGGTTCCCTTGATGTTATGGTCAATAATGCCGGGATTGAAAATGAAGTCCCGTCACAGGAACTGTCACTGGATGATTGGAATAAAGTCATCAACACAAACTTGACAGGTCAGTTCCTTGGCTCACGGGAGGCAATCAATTATATGCTGGAAAACAATATAAAAGGTTCAGTCATCAATATGTCATCCGTTCACCAGCGTATTCCATGGCCGCATTTCGTCCACTATGCTGCCAGCAAGGGCGGTGTGAAGCTGATGACCGAAACACTTGCGCTTGAATTTGCCCCTAAAGGAATACGGGTCAACTGCATTGCACCCGGGGCCATCGACACACCGATCAACGCAGAGAAATTCTCAGATCCGGAACTGGAAAAAGGCGTGCTGGAGCTCATTCCGATGGGCTATATCGGAAAGCCCGAAGAAATCGCGGCCTGCGCCGTCTGGCTGGCTTCAAAAGAAGCAAGCTATGTCACCGGCCTCACACTTTTCGCTGACGGCGGGATGACGCAATATCCCGGTTTCCAGGCAGGAAAGGGATAAAAAGATAATTAAATAAGATGGAAAAAAAGGGCATGGAGAAAATCCCCATGCTCTTTTTATTGTTTATTAAAGTATTTACTTAAAGATATCTGAGTTTATTGAGACTTTGTTGATTAAGAGAAATAAGCAGACTCCAGCGAAAATAGCAGAAAGATGAGACCCTGCATAAGCCTTGCGGGGAGGAAACTGCATGAAGTTCTAAACTCCACCCATGACGTTTATCATGTCCACCCTATGACATGTATGCCTTACATCACATCTCTTTCTATTACATAATGAAATAAGCAAGTATGAGGAGGATTAACTGTATGGATAAAAAAACGTCAAAACCTGGCAAATTATCGAGGAAAAATATCACTCCTTACGAAAAAGCAGATACAAAGAGCAGTATCATTCAACTAATGAACACACTGGTGCCATTTTTTCTCATTTGGTATCTGGCCTATGAAACCATGCAAATATCTTATCTGATCACCTTTATTTTAACCGTTGTGAATGCAGGATTCCTGGTGCGGATCTTCATTATTTTCCATGACTGCTGCCATAACTCTTTTTTCAAAAGCAAGAAGGCGAATGAAGTGCTTGGCATGATCACAGGAGTGATGACACTCTTTCCTTTCCACCAGTGGAGGCACAGCCATTCTGTCCACCATGCAACCAGCGGCAACCTGAATAAAAGGGGCACCGGTGACATCTGGGTCATGACGGTTGATGAATACCTGGACGCCAGCTTCTGGCAGCGCATGCAGTACCGGGCTTACCGCAATCCGCTTGTGATGTTCGGCCTCGGACCGATTTATGAGTTCCTCATTGCCCAGCGCTTCAACCGCAAGGGGGCACGTTCAAAGGAAAGGATGAACACCTATTTAACAAACATCCTGATTGTCCTTGTCATTGCATTCATGTGCTGGCTGGTAGGCTGGAAGGCCTTCCTTCTGATCCAGGGACCGATTTTCTATATTTCCGGTGCGCTTGGCATCTGGCTGTTTTATGTACAGCACCAGTTCGAAGATTCTTATTATGAATATGACAAAGAATGGGAATTTGTCAGGGCAGCTGTTGATGGAAGCTCCTTTTATAAGCTTCCGAAACTCCTGCAGTGGCTGACCGGCAATATCGGCTTCCACCATGTCCATCATCTCAGCCCAAGGGTTCCGAACTATTATTTGGAAGATGCCCATAATAAGGAGCCGCTGCTCAATAATGTCCAGACGATCACACTGTCAACTAGTTTGAAGTCGCTGAAATACCGATTATGGGATGAACAGAGCCGCAGCTTTGTTTCTTTCAGGGAAATCCATCACCTGCTGAAAGCGCAGAAAAAGAAAAGCATTTCAGTTTAAAAAGCCAATTCAAAGGACGGAGCCCGGAAATCATGGCTCTGTCCTTTTTTGAAAAGACAATTTTATGTAAAATAAGGATACAAAAGATATTGGAGTTGTATAATGAAGAAAAAATTGCTTGTCTTTAACAGCAGCACCGGAATATCCCCATATATTTGGGCAATTTTGACGATACTGCCTTTCTATTTCATTTTCCAGTCTTCTTCAACAGCGGAAATCGTTGCAGGCATCATTTTAACTGTCATCTTTTATTTATGCTTCCGGCTGGCCTTCCTTTCGAGGGGATGGACAGTCTATATCTGGGCCGTCGTGCTGATCGGGATCTCATCTGCAATGACCACACTGTTCGGCTATGTGTATTTTTCGTTTTTCATTGCTTATTTTATCGGCAATATTACAGGAAAGGCCGCTTTTGCGGTACTTTATATCCTTCATCTGGTCGGCGCTTCTGCAGCGATCAATTATCAGTTTGTCCTGCAGGATCCTTTATTCCTGAAGCAGATTCCATTCATCATCATCAGCTGGCTCAGTGTCATTCTCCTGCCATTCAGCATCAAAAACCGGAATATGCGGGGCAAGCTGGAGTCGCAGCTGGAAGATGCCAATAAACGGATCTCAGAGCTGGTTAAGATGGAAGAGAGACAGCGGATTGCCAGGGACCTGCATGATACGCTCGGCCAGAAGCTTTCACTGATCGGGCTTAAGAGCGATCTGGCGGGGAAATTAGTCTATAAAGATCCTGAGCAGGCCCGTTCCGAGCTGAAGGATGTGCAGCAGACGGCCAGGACCGCCCTGAATGAGGTCAGGAAGATGGTCTCGCAGATGAGGGGGATCCGGCTGAAGGAGGAGGTAGTCCTGATTGAACAAATACTCGGGGCTGCAGGGATTTCGTTTGTGCTGAAACAGGAGCGGCAGCTTGTCAATGTTTCATTATTTGTGGAAAACATCCTCAGCATGTGCCTGAAGGAGGCAGTGAATAATGTGGTGAAGCACTCCAATGCTACCGAAGTTATCGTGGAAATCACTCAGGCCGATGACGAAACTGCAGTCACAGTTAGTGACAATGGCGTTGGCGTTGACCCTGACCGGGACATCGGCAAAGGAAGCGGCCTGCTCGGAATCAGGGAGCGTGCTGAATTTGTCAATGGCACTATGGAGGTGTACCAGGACGGGGGAACTACACTGATTGTCCGGGTGCCGAATGTTGTGAAGATCAGACAAAAGGAGGAGCTGCAATGATTCGTATTGTCATAGCAGAAGATCAGCGTATGATGCTCGGTGCACTTGGTTCGCTGCTGAGCCTTGAAGATGATATGGAAGTTGTCGGCAAGGCAGGCAATGGCGAGGAAGCTGTCGCCCTTGTCCATAAGCATCAGCCGGATATCTGCATCATGGATATTGAGATGCCGCTGAAAACGGGACTTGAGGCAGCTGAAGAACTGAAGGGCACCTGCAAGGTTATTATCCTGACTACCTTTGCCAGAACAGGCTATTTTCAATCGGCGATCAAAGCCGGCGTGAGCGGCTACCTGCTCAAAGACAGCCCGAGCGAAGAGCTGGCAGGCAGTATCCGCAGTGTCTTGGCTGGCCGCCGCATTTACGCCCCGGAGCTGATGGATGATATGTATGCCGAAGAAAATCCGCTGACCGAAAGGGAAAAAGCAGTACTGGAACTGGTCGCGGACGGAAAGAATACAAATGAAATTGCAGCAGAGCTGTCCATTAAAAGCGGGACTGTGCGCAATTATGTGTCTGCCATTCTGGAAAAGCTTGAAGTACAAAACCGGATAGAAGCGATTACACGGTCCCGTGAAAAGGGATGGTTTAAATAATGAGAAGAGCTGGAAGGATTCCGGCTCTTTTTTTTAAGTTTTTACAGAAATTGTAAGAGGGAAAAATTATTCCCGATTCTGGGTAGAATAAATGGAATTTTAGGTCGAATCCTTCAAAATGTTGCCTGAATTCTTCAAAATTCAGGCAGAATACTGCTAATGTATGCAGAATCATTCCTGAATCATCTGAAGTTTATGTTCCCACTCTGCTAAATTCAGACAGAATACCCTCAATTCAAAAAGAGCTTCCCCATTTTTTATGAATTCTATGTGTCATCCCATATACCAAAGAAAAAATTCCCTGTTTTTTGACCCTTTTTACAGTTATGTTGCGTCTATATTACAAACGGCTTTTTAAGCAGCAAGGAGGGGAGTATTTGAACCCTGACATCATTCGAGATTGGCAGAAGCTTGCAAAGGACGAAGCCATAGAATATGCCATGGATTTGTATGGCGAGAAATTGAAGCGATTTATTTATACATATACGAAAAGCTGGACGCAGACTGAAGATGTGCTCCAGGAGGTTTTCCTGAGCGTCTATATGAATCTGGATAACTTTAAAGGTGAATCGTCCTTTAAGACGTGGATTTACAGGATTGCCGCGAATAAATGCAAAGACCATCTAAGAAGCTGGCATTATCTCCACTTCCAGCTTACTGACAAACTATTCTGGTTTGACAGAAGGGAGAGATCGGCTGAGGATGAACTGGTTGAAAAAGCTGGGCAGGACCGACTGATGGAAAATATCTTAAAATTGCCGGTCAAATATAGGGAGAGCATCCTCCTTTACTATGTGAAGGAATTTTCAATGCCGGAAATTGCCGGCATCCTGGATCTTCATATAGAAACGGTTAAAACGAGGATCAGAAGGGGCCGGGAGAAGTTGAAAGTCTTTTATTCTGAAGAAGAAGGGAATGAATTCAGTGGATGACAGGCTGAGAGATTTGAAGCAGCATTTTGATCCCTATATTTCTAAGGACCCGGTTTTTACAGAGAAAGATAAAAGGCTGATCAGACAAAAGATTGCGGCAGGGAAGGAAAAGAAAACGGCACATTTTTCAACCTTTTTCCCAAGGGCTGCCGCATGGCTCACAGCAGGTGCATTCTTTCTGTCTGCGGGCGGTTTTGCCGGATATCAGCTGGGCATTCTGCAGACAGAAGGCCAGAGTTCAAAGCAGCAGGACACCGTAAAAGAAATAGTCGCATACGATTCTGGCCGGAATATTTTTGACCCTGAGGAAGCTGTGGCAGGCGATATGGTAGCGGGAATGCGTTTATCCCAGCTTGATAGTGAAGGCAGGCATGGAGCATTCCAGACAGTGTATGCAGAATTCAAGGGAGAAAAGCTTTTAAGCGGCACAGTCCAAAGTTTCGGCGGCTCCACCGGTTTCCTAGAAGGCCAATTCTATTTTAAACCTGATGCAGATTCTGAAGCTCTCCTGCCGCGTTTTAAGGGAGACACCAGGGAAAGCTGGATTACTTTTGAAAATCAGGAAGAATTCTCAGATAAAGTTAAACTGGCTGCAGAAGGAGGCGGGAAGATGCATGTCCTCATAGACGCCTATACCATACGCTTTGCCCCTTCGGATTCAAACAATACTGCGAGGATCAGATCAATCGTAAAGAATACACCTGTGATTTCCTTAAAACAGGAAGGGGAAACGGTCGTTCCATGGAAATAGGTAAAGGCAAGGCTTTCATTTCTATTGACAGTACACAGAAGTTCACTGGCGGAGTTTCGCTTGAAAGTCTCAATCCCGGCCGCCGTTATACAGTTACACTGAAGTCCAACGCAAACCATGGCGTTGTGTTCGGACCGGCTGAAAATATTGATATAGCGGAAGGTTCGATTGAGGACGATATTTATTTCATACCAACTGCTGACGGCAGGCTCACGGTGTCGATGGCAAATCCTGTCCGCATTCTTGAAGGCGGGGGCGAATACTTTTTGATTGTACAGGCAGAGGGAGAGATGGCTGACATGTCTGTCTCCGGGCCATTTGAGTTCAAAAAATAAAAGGGGGCCTTAAAAGTGGAAGTGGAAAAAGAGAAAAAAAAGATAAAAAACAAACTGCCATTCCGGCTCAATCTGCTTTTTTTCTTTGTTTTTGTATGCTTCAGCCTGCTGATTGTCCGGCTTGGCGTCGTCCAAATCGTCAAAGGGGAGGATTTCGTGAACGAGCTGAACCGGACCGAAAACCTCGTCATCAAGGAATCTGTCCCAAGGGGGAAAATCTTTGACAGGGATGGCCGGCTCATTGTCGATAATGTGGGGCAGAATGCCATTTCCTATATAAAGGATCAGAATACGAGGCAAGAGGAAATCAAGGATGTTGCGGAAGAGCTTGCCAAATATATTGAAATGGGCACAGATAAATTGACGGATAGGGACTTGAAGGATTTCTGGATCCTGACACATGAAGAAGAGGCAAAGGCGCTGCTTACTGAGGAAGAGCTGGAAAATGAAAAGCTGACAGACAAAGACCTTTATAAGCTTCAGCTCAAAAGAATTACTCCGGAAAAGCACCTTGCTGAAATGACGCCTCAGGATAAAAAGGTGGCCGCTATCTTCAGGGAAATGGCGAAAGGCTATGCGCTCACACCTCAGATCGTCAAAAATGAAAATGTAACCAGTAAAGAAGCCGCCCTTGTGAGTGAGCATCTCCAGGATATGCCGGGTGTCGACGTTTTCACGGACTGGAAGCGTGAATATCCTAATGGCGATACATTCCGATCGATCCTTGGAAATATCAGTTCAAGCGAGGAAGGCCTGCCTCAGGACCGGCTGGAATATTTCACTTCACGCGGCTATAGTCTGAATGACCGGGTCGGGAAAAGCCAGATCGAATATCAGTATGAAGATGTGCTTGCTGGAGAAAAAACAAAAACAGAATACAAAGTGGACAAAAGCGGGAAAGTGAAAGAAGCGGAAGAAATTTCACCAGGAAAAAGCGGCAAGGATTTGATCCTGACCATTGATCTTGAGCTGCAGGAGAAGGTGGAGGAAGTCATCGAGCGTGAGCTGAAAGCTGCTAAAGCAAGCGGCGGAGGCAGATTCCTCGACAGTGCCTTCGTTGTCATGACCAATCCGGGGACAGGCGAAGTCCTGGCTATTTCAGGCAAGAAACTTAAATACGAAAACGGCGGCTACAAGGTGGATGACTATGCACTGGGGACTTTCACTTCATCGTATGAAGTCGGGTCAGCCGTCAAGGGGGCGACTGTCCTTGCCGGCTATGAAATGGGCGTCCTTCAGCTAGGTACCAGATTCAAAGATGAGCCCCTTAATTTGTATCAGACACCAGTGAAAAAATCATACAGCCTTGCACTTGGATCACCTAATGATATTGAAGCTTTGAAGAAATCATCGAACGTTTATATGTTTAAAACGGCAATCAGGGCGCTCGGCAAGGAATATACACCCGGAATGAAGCTGCCGTACGATCCAGGAGCGTTTGAGGAGTTCCGCTATTATTTCAATCAGTTCGGCCTCGGGGTCAAGACGGGGATCGACCTTCCGAACGAATCCAGCGGACTTCCGGGCACCGACTACAGGCCCGGGCTTCTGCTCGACTTATCAATCGGGCAATATGATACTTATACAGCCCTTCAGCTTGCACAATATATATCGACGATTGCCAATGACGGGAACCGCATGAAGCTGCAGCTTGTCAGGGAAATCAGGGAACCATCACCGGCAAAAGAGCTTGGCCCTGTCTACAAGGGCTTCGAGCCGGTCACCCTTAACCGCATTGACATGAGCGAGCGGGAAATCCAGCAGGTTCAGGCCGGCTTCAAGAAGGTATTCCAGGAAAAGGGCGGGACTGCAGAAAACTATTTCAGCGGAAGTCCTTACCGGGAATATGACCTGGCAGGAAAGACCGGGACAGCTCAGTCGTTCTATTATAGTATGGAAGAGAAAAAGCTGTACAAAGACACACCAACCTATAATCTCACACTGGCAGGCTATTCCCCTTCACGTGATCCGGAGGTTGCCTTCTCGATCGTTGTGCCTTATGTGTCTTCTGATAAAAACACCATCAATAAAAAAATCGGCCAGGGCATCATGAAGGCCTATTATGACCTGAAAAAAGGAAAAATAGCCGAGGACAGCGAATAGAATGGAAAAGGCGGAAGAAAGGGGCCATGAATGGGCCCCTTTTTCCATGGCTGAATGATCGAATGAATCTGGAAAAGAAAATAAAGGAGGAATTTATAATGAAAGTCAGAGAGCTAAAGAGCTTGGGTGAAAAAGAACTGAAACAGCTGTCCGTGCTGCTGGCTGATGCAGTCAACAGCGGAGCGTCGATTGGATTTCTGCCTCCGATGGATGAAGCAGCCGCCCTTTCCTACTGGAAGGAACTCCAGCTGAATGAGACTGCCCTATTGATAGCTGAAGAAGAAGAAGAAGGTACAATTGCCGGGTCTGTCCAGCTTCAATTTTGCACAAAGGAAAATGGCAGCCACCGCGCTGAAATAGGCAAGCTGATGACCCATACTAATTTCCGCCGCAAAGGGATTGGCCGCAGGCTGATGGAAGCTGCAGAGAAAAAAGCAATGGGAAGCGGAGTTTCGCTGATTGTACTCGATACGAGGGAAGGAGATCCTTCCAACCTGCTTTACCGTTCCCTGAATTATATAGAATCAGGCATGATCCCCTGCTATGCCCGCTCTGAAGACGGCAGCCTCCACACAACTGTCTTCTATCACAAACTCCTATCATAATATCCTGCTATATTGGGAAACTGTCAGGTTTTGCGCTTTTAGTCCCCGCTGCTGGAAGAAAAATGTTAGAATATCCAATAGATTGACAAATTTTTCATCCACGAGAGGCATCACCGCAATCAGGATATTTATCGGGGTCCTCTCCATTCATTTAGGAGGCTGAAATATGAATTCACAATTAAACAAGCCAAAAGGTATCGGCCAGATCCTTGACCTTACCTTCAGCCTGGCCAGAAATAGATTTGGTTCCTTCACGGCCATCTTTCTCATTCTGGCAGGGCCGGTCTATCTTCTCCAGGCACTGTTCAGCCTTGCCGCGGGACAGAGTTTTTTCAGGGACATAAATGCCGGGGGAAGCTGGTTTGAACAGATTGCCGCAAGCTTTGAAACTGAAACCGCAGGTACAGATATTTACGCACCAGATTCACTTTTTGCCGATCTGGGCCTGTTATTTACCGGCCTGCTGTCAGCTTTAATGATCCCATTGGCCGGGGCGGCGGTCCTTATAGCGGTAGACCAGGTGAGAAAAGGTCTGGAATTCACCCCGGGAATGGTGATCAAGAAGGCTTTCAGGCGGTTTTGGCCGATTCTGGGAACAAGCATCCTTTTTAGCATCATCACCTTCGCCATCATCATTCTGCCAATTGTATTTATATCAATTACAGGTATTTTCGGGTCCATGGTCCATCCTGTGATAGGTATTATTTTTGCCGGGCTGTTTTTACTCGCTTTTGCCGTTGGAGTAGGGTACCTTCTGACAAGGTGGAGCTTTTATTTTGGATATACCGTTCTGGAAAAAAAAGCACCGGGCTTCTCCGAAAGCTGGACATTGACCCAGGGGCGCTCCTGGCATATGCTCCTTATTTATGCCCTGCTGTTTTTGATCATCGGGATTGTATCTTTTGCGATCGAGATGACGGCCGGCCTTCTCCTTGGAGGCAGTGTACTGTTTGATATCATCCTGAATCTGGCAACCCTTGTCACAACATGTTTGTATTATATCGGATTTTCTGTCATGTATTTCGACCTGAAAGGAAGGCAGGGCGGCGATGACCTTAACAGCATGATAGAGGATTACAGCAGGGTGCAATAGGATGAAGGCTGAGAATACCGGCAAGAGGTGGAAACAATGAAGGATGCTGAACAAGCTAGAAAAGAACTGTCTGAGATTTTGGAAGGCAGGGAATATACTGTCTATCAGGATCAAGGGGAGAGTTTTCTTGAGAAGCTGAGGGAAAAATTCTTCACGTGGCTTGAAGAACTGTTCCCGCAGATAGAGTTTTCCAGCGGCTCTTCAGGCTCCTTTCCGTTCATCATGGTTCTGGCGGGAGTCCTATTCATTGGAATAGTCGTGTTTGCGGCAGCAAGGGCTTCCAAAAGGCAAAAGATCCTGCAGGAGCAACAGCCTCTTGACAGGGCCGCTGAAATCAGCTGGTCCTATAAGAAGCATCTTGAAGAAGCCGGAAAGCATGAGGAATCCGGGGACCTGACAAAAGGAGCACGTCATATTTTCCTGGCCCTTCTGCTCTGGTTCAATGAACACGGGTGGCTGAAGGCAAAGATATGGAAAACGAACTGGGATTATTACGAGGAGCTTAAAAGAACCGACACTAACACGGCTGAGGTTTTCTACTCACTTTCTGCACTTTTCGACCGGGCTGCCTATGGGGGTCAAAACATAAAGAGCAGTGAGTTTCAGCAATACAAGAGAGAAGCTTTTAGACTTATGGACAATAGTGCAAACCTGCAGGAAGGGAGGAATCCAGAAGTTGCGGAATCAGCTGATTAAGAAGTCTTTTTACTGGATATTTCCGCTGCTGCTGTTTATTATGGCCAGCTTTTTCCTGGCCGGCGATGCGCCAGCCAGCTATCCTCCCTATCTTGCCAAATCCCCTTCGCCGACAGGCATTAAGGGACTGTATACATATTTGGAGCAAAACCGCTCCAGCATCAGAAAATGGAGCAGGGAGCCCGGTCTGCTTCCCAACTCTGAAGAACCCATCCTCCTGGTTATGGCAGAGCCCAGCTCTGTTCCTGACCAGGAGGAGATGGCAGCTTATACGAAATTTTTGGAGAATGGCCATACAATTCTGCTATTCAAGGAAAATCCGGCTCCGATGTTCGGGATAAAAACAGAGCAATTGGCAGCAGAAGGGGATAACGCCGTGAATGTTGCAGATAAAGACGGAATGATGCACAGTGCAGCCATATACTCTCCATTCCGGATCACAGAAGAACCTGGGGATGAAATCCTGCTTTCAGATGAACTGGGTGCTGTTGCGGTCAAAAGGGCTGTCGGCAAAGGCAGCCTGATTGCCGCCAATTCCCCTTCCTGGCTCACAAATGGAATGATCCTGGAAGAAAACCATTTAGAGCTCATCCTGGCATTAATGGACGAATCAGCCTCTCAGGATATATTCATAGATGAATTTTTGCATGGGCAGAAATCTTCTTCCGGTGCAGGGGCGTATCCTCAATGGTTCCTCATTATTCTTGTACAGGGAGCCCTGCTCGCCCTATTATGGGTTTTCTATAAAGGAAAAAGGTTTGGACCTGTTGACTGGCCGAGGGAGGAAACTGTCCGTTTTACCGATGAAAAGATTGCTGCCTTGTCTGCCTGGCATATTAGGGGAAGGCGCTACCAGGACTCGCTCAGAATCCAGTCGGAATATACGAAAGAGCTGCTTCAGGAAAAATGGGGCATCCCGTTCAGCCGCGACTGGGAAGAAGCCGGGGATTCCATCCTGGCAAAAGCATCTTCTTTGACTCAAGAAGAGATTGCGACAATCACTAAGGGGATATCTCCTGTATTAAGAGAAGAGAATTTGCATAAAAAAGATTATTTGCTCTGGTCTGAAAAACTGGATCATTTAAGGAAAGAGGTAGAGAAAAGATGAAACAAGATACATCCTCACTGCTCCAGCAGTATGAAGAACGGATAAAAGGACAGGGGCTGAACCTGAGGCTGCTGCTTGCCGCTATCCTCTCAGGGGGACATGTATTGATAGAAGGGGTGCCTGGCACCGGAAAGACCCAGATGGTCAAGACACTGGCCGGGCTTCTCGGCGGTGAGTTCAGCAGGATCCAGTTCACACCCGACCTCCTCCCGAGCGATATAACCGGAAGTATGATTTATAACATGAAGGAAAGCTCTTTCCAAACCCTGAAAGGGCCGATTTTTACAAATGTCCTGCTCGCTGATGAAATCAACAGGACACCTGCGAAAACACAGGCTGCGCTTTTGGAAGCAATGGAAGAGAAGCAGGTGACGATCCAGGGGGAAACTTATCAGCTCCCGGAAGCGTTTTTTGTTGCGGCAACCCAGAATCCGATAGAATTTGAAGGGACCTATCCTTTGCCTGAGGCCCAGCAGGACCGCTTCCTTTTCAAACTGATCATTGGTTTTCCTGAATTTGATGAAGAAAAGCTTGTGCTTCAGTCTGTGCTGGAAGGAAGGTTGGAAGCCGGGTCGATCATGCAGGCACTTTCACTCGAAGACTTTCTGTCCATACGGAAAAATATTGAGAGGGTGGCTTTAAGCCAGGATATTCTGGATTATGTCATGAGGATTGTCAGAAAGACGAGGGAAGCAGAGTCCATCCGGTTCGGCGCCAGTACGAGGGCGGCCATCTCCATCGGAAAAGCAGGCAGGGCATGGGCTTATCTTGCCGGCCGCGATTATGTTACCCCTGATGACATCAAGATGGTATCCAAGCCTGCTTTAAGGCATAGGATCCAATTATCCCCAAATGCAGAATTGGAGGGAAGGACTGTTGACCAGACAATCGATGAGCTTGTGGGATCGGTTCCTGTTCCGAGATAAAGGCATACTTCCCGGAAAGCGGCTCCTCATCGGCATGTGTATCCTTTCACTGGCACTGGCGGCTGCGGCAGCAATCTGGGGAGTGCCGTGGAAACTGGCGGCCGGGCTCAATATCGCTTTTCTGCTGCTTTCCTTTGCCGACCTGGCTTTTTTGCCTAAGAGTTCTCAGATCAGGCTGAAACGGAGAGTCCCGGAAGAGATGGAAAGAGGGCTTTCTGCCGATGTTGGCATCGAAATAGAAAACCATTCCCAGCTGCCTTTAACGTTGCGGATCATTGATGATCTTTCCGACTCCTTTGCCAGGCCATTTCCGCTTAAACGAAAGCTAGCAGGAAACACGAGGGGGACAGTCCAATATGAAACCGCAGCCAGTACAAGGGGGCATTATACGCTGAACAGGATCTATATGCGCTGCAGCAGTTTCCTTGGCCTATGGGAAAAGCAGATGGTGAAAGAAGCCGAAAGCCAGGTCAAAGTGATTCCTGATTTGACCGAAACCCGGCGATATCTTGAAAATGCGCAATCCTATTTGCTTTATGAAGGAGAAAAAATCCGGAGGCAGCAGAGCGGAGCCGGGGAATTTTCAAAGATTCGGGCATATGCGCCTGGAGATGATCCCCGTAAAATCAATTGGAGGCAGACAGCCAAGCTTCAGGAGGTCATGGCCAATGTCCATGAGCCGGAGCACGGAAAATATGTCACCATTATGATTGACTGCGGCAGGATCATGGGTGCGGAGCTGGAAACGGGCAACAGGCTTGAAAAGGCGCTGGAAGCAGCAATGATTACTGCAGCCGCGGCGCTCAAAAACGGTGATTATGTTTCTGTTCTTGCTTTTTCAAAAGATATAAAATCGTATGTCCCGCCTGCAAAAGGAATGCAGCACTTAAACTTCATCCTGAAAGCTTTGTATTCGATACAGGCGGATGATGCAGAATCCAATTATAGCGGTGCCTTTCAATATTTGCAGTCTGTCCAGAATAAAAGGAGCTTATTGCTTCTCTTTACTGATGTAAGGACTTTCATCCTAGAGGAAGGTGCGCTTGTTTATCTAAAAAGGATCCGCCAGCGGCACCTGTTCTTTATGCTCGGAATTGAAGACAATATCCTGTCAGCCCGGGCCCAGGATCGGCCGGACAATATAAAAAGCGCCATGCTAAAAAGCATGGCGCAGCAGCAGATCCTTATTGCAAAGCGGGAAAAGCAGAGATGGGAAAAACAGGGCCTGCAAATGGCGGAAGTGCCTGAAGGAAGGCTCGCAGCAGCTGCTGTGTCCCATTATATCAGTGTGTTGAACCGGGGGCTCCTTTAAAGAAGCATCCTCCTGCAAGGTTTCATCGAGCTTGCAGGGGATGTCCGAGGCGTTTTCGCTTTTGATCCAGGAGCCAGCCTGACCATGCATAAAACAAAAGCCCAAGTACCGTCAGGAAGGCGGCCGCATACTTCATTTCGAGCGGAAGAGGAGAAGGGGTGATGAACCCTTCGATCAACCCGGCGATGATAAAGAGCGGAATAGTTCCCAGCAGCAGCTGCACCGACCTTTTCGCCTGGGTTTTCAGCTGGTAACCACGGGAGTATCTGCCGGGGACCAGAAGCTTGTAGCCCATCAGCAGGCCTGCGCCTCCAGCTATGAATATCGCGGTAAGCTCTATCATTCCATGAGGGACAATATAGGCCCAGAATTCATAAGATTTGCCATGCGACCAGAACAGGCCGGCAATGGCTCCTACAATGATGCCATTATAAATCATCAGATAGACGGTCAAAATGCCGAAGGTGATGCCGCCGGCAAATGCGAGGATTGCGACACGGATATTATTGGTCATGATGCTTGCTGACATGACCGCAGAATCAACCGCACCTTCATTCTCGCCGAGCCTCTGGGGATCAATCGCCCCGGACATCTCGGCCGGGAGAATCGAATGGATTGAGAGCGGATCATGGATCACAGCAAAGAAACTGCCCAAACCGCCCAATGTGAAAAGGAGCATGCTGGCAACGACAAATTTCCATTGCTCGAACAAAAGCCGCACAAACTTGACCTGGAAGAAATCTTTCAGCTGCGCCATGCTGGAGGATTGGCTTTTATATAAAAGATTATGCGCCTTTGCGACAAGATCATTTAAATAAAATGTCACTTCTTCGTCCGGAAAGAAAGTCCGGGAGAATGAAAGATTCTGTGCTGCTTTCTGATACAGCCTGTCAAACCGGGCCAAATCAGTTCCTGCTGCTTTTCGTCTATTCATCCTGGCGAGCAGCTCCTCGAGCTCCTGCCAGTTTTCCCGATGCTGCTTGATGAACTGTTTACTATTCAATCTAATCACCTGCCTGTAACCATAAAAGTTGTATCTCCATTATAAATCATAGGGAGAGTGAGATACAGGCTAAACTTCCAGGAAATGGGGTGCATCATGCAAACAGAAACAATTCTTATCAAAACACCTGAATATGTATCGCTTCAATTCCAGCCTGCCGGACTTGGCAGCAGGGCCGGGGCCCTCATCATTGATCAGCTGATCCTCATGGTATTCAATCTGGCGAGCATTCTTTTATTTGCTTTTTATGCTTCCAGTGCCGCAGCATTCTTTCTTGAAGATACTTTTCTTTCATGGCCGTTCGCCATTATGCTCATTTGCCTTTTTCTGGTCAACTGGGGATATTTTTTTGTATTGGAATATTTTTGGGCAGGAAGGACACTGGGGAAAAAGATCATGGGAATAAGGGTGATTCAGGATAACGGCCAGAGCATCACATTGCTCTCAAGCTTTATACGCAATCTCCTCCGCATCATAGACTCCCTGCCGGTGTACTATCTGCTTGGCATTCTGATGGTATTTTTTCATTCCAGGCATAAACGGGTCGGCGATCTGGCTGCCGGGACAGTGGTCGTGCATGAACGGAAAAAGAAGAAGCCGGGTAAAATGACCGGGATTGAAAAAGAAATCCAGGAAAGAGGCCTGAAAAAAGAAGATATATACATGGACGAGTGGACTGTCAGGAAAATCGGCGCCGAGGAATGGAAGCTTTTAAAGACCTATAGCGAGAGGCTGCTCCAGCTCCCTATAGGCAAAAGAGAAGAGCTCACAAAGAAACTTTCTTATTCACTACTGCCAAAGCTCGATATCGATCCCGAACGAAAGTCATTCAGGCAGCTGGAAGACATCCTGCTGGTTCTTTATTTAATCGGCAAAGAAGAGTGGGAGTTTGAGAATCAGATGAAATGAGCAGATTTTCCTAATTTAAAAAATAATTAGAAAATTTTCCTTTAACTCGTTGACAAATCATATGGGTATGGTAGGATTAATTTCAATAAAATAAATCAGAGCAAACGCTCCTGATTATATCACTTATCTAGAGTGGCTGAGGGACTGGCCCATCGAAGCCCGGCAACCTGCTAAAAGCAAGGTGCCAATTCCAGCAAAATGTCCAGCATTTTGGGAGATAAGGTGCAAGTATGCGAAATGCGCCTTTTCCTGTCGGAAAAGGCGTTTTCTTTTTCCTCCTTGTGCCCAGCCCAGCCAATCAAAAAGGAGGCGAGCCGATCTGAAGCATGCTGATTGGGAGGAAGTGGCAGCGCATCTGCAAAGGATGCTGCAGTCTGTAAAGTTTGGAAGCATCACACTTGTGGTGCAGGATGGCAAGGTCATTCAAATTGAGAAGAATGAAAAGGTTCGCCTTCAATCTAATAAAGCGCGCTGACTAGACAAACTAGAGGCGGTCTTTCTCCCAAAGCGGGAGGAAGGCTGCCTTTTTTTCTTGTTCAAAATCAGGCAAAAAGCAGAAGGCACCATGAAAGGAGCACTAAAATGAGCACCACCGTAACATACACCCGCTGGGAACCGCCATCATTCCCTGAAGACGATGGATTCAAAGGAGCACAAAAAGTGCTGGAATGGGCCTATAGCCATTACAGCCCCCAGGAGATCAGCTACGCCTCAAGCTTCGGGGCTGAGGCGATTGTACTGATTGATCTTATCACTGCAATAAAACCTGATGCCCATATTATTTTCCTGGATACCGGGCTCCACTTTCCGGAAACTTATGAGGTCATAGAAAGGGTGCAGGAGCGTTTTCCGGAGCTGAATATTGAAAAGAAGCTTCCTTCCCTTTCTTTGGATGACCAGCGTGAAGCTTATGGACCGGCACTGTGGAAAAGAGAGCCGGACCGCTGCTGCAGCATCCGGAAGATCATTCCGCTTCAGGAAGCCATGAAAGACAAAATCGCCTGGATTTCCGGGCTGAGGAGGGATCAGTCTGCATCAAGGGCTGAGGCGCAATTTTTAAACAAGGACAGCAAATTTCAAAATGTAAAAATCTGCCCGCTTATCCACTGGACTTGGGAGGAAGTTTGGAAGCATATCCGTAGAAAAGATCTCCCATATAATAACCTCCATGACAATGGGTATCCAAGCATAGGCTGCTTTCCCTGTACAAGGGCTGCAGGAGTTGGCGGGGACAGCAGGGCAGGCAGGTGGGCTGGGACCGGCAAGACGGAATGCGGCCTGCATTCCGGGTGAAAGGAGGGCATGACCATGCTTGCAGCAATAGCAATGACCATTGGACTATTCTTTGCCATGAATATAGGAGCAAGCGGGGCTGCTGCCTCTATGGGGATTGCATATGGATCGGGATCCATCAAGAGCCGAAAAACTGCTCTCCTGCTGTGCGGAGCCGCCGTATTCCTTGGCGCCTGGCTCGGAGGGGGCGAGGTTGTCAAAACGATGGGAAGCGGGATTGTGCCGAAAAGCACTTTCACCGTGAGCATCGCCCTGATCGTCCTTGCCTCAGCTGCACTGTCGCTTTTCCTGGCCAATATTTTCGGCATTCCGCTTTCGACCAGTGAGGTGACAGTTGGATCAGTTGTCGGAGCAGGGATTGCTTATCAATCTTTATTTGCTTCCAAGCTCTTGTGGATCATTTCCTTTTGGCTGATTACGCCGCTGGCCGCTTTTATCATTGCTGTCATTGCAGCAAAGCTGATCAGGATACTCCGCTCAACCAAGAAGACCAAAAAGCCGGGCACTATCCGCTTCCTTGGCTTCCTGGTCACACTCATGGGATTGTTTGAAGCCTTTTCGGCCGGCATGAATAATGTTGCCAATGCGGTCGGCCCCCTTGTTGGCGCTGACATTCTCCCGGCAGGGGCAGGGATTTTCTGGGGCGGTATATTCGTCGCCGCCGGCGCTGTTTTTCTCGGCAGTAAAGTGCTGGAGACAAACGGAAAGAAAATCACTGATATCCGGCTCGAAGAAGGATGCATCATCTCTGGTACCGGGGCAGGCATTGTCACTGCTGCATCCTTGTTCGGGATTCCCGTCCCCTTGACCCAGATCACGACAAGCTCCATCATCGGAATCGGCTTTGCCAACCAGGGGCGCTCTGTTTTCCAGAAAGAAATTGTCATCAGGCTCCTCGGTGTATGGCTTGTGTCGCCAGTCCTGTCGATGGTACTGAGCTATACCTTGATCCAGATCATCATTAAGCATGACTTTTATCCGATTGTTGCCATAGCTGGAGTCCTTATTTCTGTATTCGGTGTCCGTTTCCTGATGGGAAGGCAGAATACGGCCCTGCCGGAAAATGAAACTTATAAACTAGCAAGGAAAGGCTGATGAAAATGTCACTACCTATGCCTCATGGAGGCAAACTCATAGAAGCATTTTATCCGGATTATCCTATCCAGAACACGAATCAGGAGATAGAGATAGACTCAGTTGCATTAAGCGACCTGGAACTGATCGCCTGCGGACTTTTCAGCCCGCTGACAGGTTTTCTGGGAAAGGAGGACTACGAATCTGTCGTTGAAAGTATGCGGCTTGCAGACGGTACAGTATGGCCGATACCGGTCACGCTGCCGATCATTCCGGATATAGCAGCTGACCTTCATAAAGGTGATATCTGCAGGCTGAATCATAAGGGAGAAACCTACGGGGTCCTAGAACTTTCCGAGCTTTACCAGCCAGATCTGGAAAAAGAGGCACTTTCAGTCTACCGGACATCTGACCGGGCACATCCAGGAGTTAATAAGCTTTTTGAACGAGGCGGCATCTATGCTGCAGGAAAAATCACACTGATTAAGCGTCCTGATAAAGGAGAGTTCACAGATGTCTGGCAGACACCGAAAGAGACGCGGTCCTTATTTGCTGAAAAAGGCTGGAATACGGTGGTCGGCTTCCAGACGCGCAATCCGGTGCACCGGGCCCATGAATATATCCAGAAAGCTGCCCTTGAAACAGTCGATGGCCTTTTCCTGAATCCTCTTGTCGGAGATACAAAGGAAGACGATATTCCTGCCGATGTACGCCTGAAAAGCTACCGGGTGCTGCTGGAGCATTATTATCCTGAAACGCGTGTCCAGCTGGGAGTCTATCCCGCAGCAATGAGGTACGCGGGGCCGAGGGAAGCTATCTTTCACAGCATTGCCAGAAAGAACTTCGGCTGCACCCATTTCATTGTAGGGCGCGACCATGCCGGGGTAGGCAATTATTACGGAACGTATGATGCCCAGCACATATTCAGGGAGTTTACAGAAGAAGAGCTGGGGATCAAGCCTTTATTTTTCGAGCACAGCTTCTATTGCACTGTGTGTGAAGGCATGGCTTCCGACAAGACCTGCCCGCATACAGCGGATGACCGGGTAATCCTTTCAGGCACAAAGGTCAGGGAAATGCTCCGTGCCGGAGAAATTCCGCCTTCCTCTTTCAGCAGGAAAGAAGTAATAGAGGTGCTGATTCAAGGCTTGCGGGAAAAAGAAACGGTTTAAGGAGGAAGAATGCATGGCACAATCACTGAATCTTACATGGCATGAAGCAGCAGTAACAAAAGAAGAGAGGATGGCGCAAAACGGCCATGCCAGCTGTGTGCTCTGGCTGACAGGGCTGTCCGGATCGGGCAAATCGACCATAGCCAATATCGTCAGCCACCGGCTTTTCAAGGATGGCATTGATGAATATGTCCTCGATGGCGATAATATCCGCCATGGACTGAACCGCGACCTCGGATTCTTAGAAGAAGACAGGAATGAAAATATCCGCCGGATCGGTGAAGTGGCTAAGCTGTTTACTGACAGCGGCCAGATTGTCTGTACAGCATTCATTTCGCCTTATCGGAAGGACAGGGAACTGGTGCGGAGCCTTTTTCCGGAAAAAGGGGAGTTCATAGAAGTCTTCATTGACTGCCCCTTGGAAGAGTGTGAAAAGCGGGATCCTAAGCAGCTGTACCAAAAAGCACGGCGCGGAGAGATTAAAGGGTTCACGGGGATCGATGCTCCTTACGAGGAGCCGGAAGACCCGGAAATCATCATTCGGACTGACCAGCTTTCTCCGGAAGAGGCAGCTGAAAAGATATTATTCTATTTAAAAGAACAGGGAATCATTTAAGGAGGGGAAAGAATGGCATATGTAAAGCATTGGGAGGATAATGAAAAGCTGAATAAAACAGAGAAAGCAAAGCTGGAAAAAGACGGACTTGAAATTCTGAATGATATTCCTTATTATGCTGCAAACGGCTTTGAATCCATCCCGAAGGATCAGTGGGACCTGTTCAAATGGGCTGGCTTGTACCTGCAGCGCCCGAAGGAGGACGGCTATTTCATGATGAGGGTGAACGTCCCCTCCGGCATCCTGACGAAGCCGCAGGTTGATGCTTTGGCCGGAATTGCCCGGGACTACGGGCGCGGCGTCTTTGATATTACAACAAGGCAGGCTATCCAATTCCATTGGCTTGAAATCAGCCAGATCCCTGATATTTTCAACAGGCTGGGGGCTGTCGGCCTTTCGAGTGCAGGGGCATGCGGTGACATTACAAGGACGATTGTCGGCAATCCGATTGCCGGGCTTGATCCGCACGAATTGTTTGATACCACTGAGATTGTTAAAGAAGTATATACTTATTTTCAGAAAAATGAAGATTTCTCCAATCTGCCAAGAAAATATAAAATGTCAATTTCAGCTAATCTGCATAATGCTTCTAATGCGGAAATCAACTGTGTATCTTTCACCCCGGCGGTCAAGGTGATTGATGGCGATGAGAGAAAAGGGTTCCACCTGAAGGTTGGCGGCGGACTTTCTTCCCGGCCTTATCTGGCAGAAACGCTGGATGTATTCATTGAACCTGAGCGCACGCTGGAAACAGCCATTGCCGTAACAACGATATTCAGGGACTACGGATACCGGGAAAAAAGGCATCTGGCCAGACTCAAATTTCTTATGGCAGACTGGGGTCCGGAGAAATTCAAGGAAAAGCTTCTGGAGTACACAGGGCCTCTACCTGAAAAAGGAACAGAGCCTGCAGGAGGCTGGAATGCCGGCTATTTCTACGGTATCCATGACCAGAAACAGCCAGGCCTGAAGTTCCTTGGGTTCAATGTACCGGTGGGGCGTTTGTCGGCTGATGAAGTATTCGAGCTTTCCCGCATTTCTGCCCATTATGGGAATGGAGAAATCAGGACGTGCAATTCGCAGAACCTGATCATTCCCAATATACCTGAGGAAAACGTTGAAGCACTGCTCCAAGAACCGATTTTCAGCCGCATCACCATCAATCCCAATTCCTTTATCGGCCACGCGGTTTCCTGCACCGGGATTGAATATTGCAATCTGGCACTTGTTGAAACTAAAGAAAGGATGCGCGTAATAGCTGAGGAGCTGGATAACCGGATCACCCTGGATGTGCCGGTCAGGATCCATATGGTTGGCTGCCCGAACTCCTGCGGCCAAAGGCAGATTGCCGACATCGGCCTGCAGGGAATGAAGGTGCGGAATGAGAACAAGGAAATGGTGGAAGCTTACGAAATCTATGTAGGAGGAACGCTTAATGCCGGCGGCAAATTCAATGAAAAGCTGAAAGGGAAAGTAGAAGCGGAAAAGCTGGCCGATGTGCTTGAGGAATTGCTGCAATTTTTCAAAAAAGAAAAGTCAGCAGGGGAATCCTTCTTCGATTTTGTCGGCAGGGCCGGCCTGGAGCTTTTCCAGCAGCAGCTTGATATTATTTTGGGAAGAGAAGCCCATGGCCTATCTTTATAGATTCAGTGTACAGCTGGAAGAAAAAGAGATTGCCGCCGTCATCCTCGCTGAAAATGACGAGGCGGCTTTCCGCCAATTGGATGTTGAGCTGGAGAAATTTTATTTGAAAGAACCCGGTGTACAGGAAGTTGCCCTCCGCGAAAAAAAGCGGGCTGCAAAAACGGCAGGCTATATTTTTGATGAAGATGAGAAAGGGTGGTAGTGATGCCAGGAAAAGTATATTTGGTAGGAGCAGGACCGGGGGATGCCGAGCTGATAACGGTAAAAGGGCTGCGCTGTATCCGGCAGGCGGATGTCATCCTTTATGACCGGCTGGTGAATCCGGAGCTCCTTGAATACGCGAAAGAAACAGCCCAGCTGATTTACTGCGGCAAGCTCCCCCATTATCATACAATGAAACAGGAAACAATCAGCCGGTTCCTTGTGAAATTCGCCAAAAAGGGACTGAATGTTGTCAGATTGAAAGGCGGAGATCCTTTCGTGTTCGGCCGCGGAGGGGAAGAGGCCGAGGAATGCGCCATTAATGATATCGGATTTGAAATAGTTCCCGGGATAACGGCTGGCATCGGGGCTGCTGCCTACGCAGGAATCCCTGTCACGCACCGTACCCTAAGCAAAAGCTTCGCCTTTGTGACAGGCCATCAGGCTGGGGACATGGAGGCAGAGCATCAATGGGGCCATCTTGCCAGGGCCGTTGACACAATCTGTGTGTATATGGGAGTTTCCCATCTTCCTAATATCGTTGCCAGGCTTCTCGAAAATGGAAAAGAAAAGGAAACGCCGATTGCACTTGTTCACTGGGGCACGCTATCTGACCAGCAGACCGTAGCTGGGACGCTTGAGACGATTGTGCCGCTGGTTGAACGGTCCGGCATCAGCAATCCGAGTATGATTGTTATCGGGGAGGTCGTTAAGCTGCATAAAAAGCTTCATTGGTTCGAAGAAGAAATCGCACCCCGGCTCCCAGTTATCCAGGGGATTTAAAGGAGGAGGGAAATGGAAGCGATCCTTTATATAGGCCACGGCACACGCTCGAAAAAAGGGGCACAGGAAGCAAGGGACTTTTTGAATAGAATCATTGGGAAATCTGCCGCACCGATCCAGGAAATGAGTTTTTTGGAGCTTGCAGAACCATCAATCGGCGAAGCTTACGGAAATTGTATTCACCGGGGGGCCACCTCTATCAGGGTGGTCCCGATCTTTCTATTATCAGCGGGGCATATAAAAGAAGATATCCCGGATGTTCTGGAAAAGTTAAAAAATATTTTTCCGGATGTACCGGTTGAAATGGCAGATCCCTTCGGTGTCCAGCAGGCGATCATTCATGCAGTTTGTGAATTGATATTTCAGGAGGCATTGGTGCTTTCCAAAGACGATTTTGTTTTGCTTGTTGGGAGGGGGAGCAGCGATCCTTCTGTTCTTGAAGCGTTTGAAGAGATTAGAAGGGGCGTTGCTGCTAAGATTGGCGCCAGGGTGAAAGTCTGCTTTCTGGCTGCCGCTTCCCCATCTTTCGGTGCAGGGCTTGAGGAAGTATGTGCTGATAGCAGTGGAAGGATCATAGTTGTCCCTTATCTATTGTTCGGCGGGCTCCTTCTTAGTGAAATTGAGAATGCGGTGAGGAAAAAGAAAAAGCAGGGTATGCAGATCGTACATACCGGCGCATTGAGCAGGCATTCTGCAATAGAGGAAATTGTCATTGCCCGTGCAGCAGGAAAGGAGGAGAAGGATGCAGCCCCTGTTCATTGATCTTAGAGGGAAAAAAGTTGTCATTGCTGGAGGCGGCAGGATTGCGGCCAGGAAGGCGCGCTTGCTGGAAGAGGAGGGGGCTGACATCACTTTCGTTGCCCCCGCATTTTCGGAGGAAGCTCTATTGATAGCTGATAGTAAAGGATATGATCTCATTGAACGTAAGGCCAAGGCCGCTGATTTCGCTGATGCTTTCTTAGCAATACTGGCCACAAATGACCGGAGTGCCAATGATGAGCTGCAGAAGGCTCTTCCGGCCAATCAGCTCGTTTGTGTAGTTGACGAATTTGAAACCGGGAATGTCACTTTTCCGGCAAGAGTCCGGAGGGGCGGTCTCCAGATTGCTGTGACTTCAGGCGGCACCAGCCCAAAGCTGACACGGAAGCTGAAAAAAGAATTAGAGGTGCTCTTTGACGAGTCATGGTCTGTGTATACAGAATTCCTCGGGAAATGCCGGCTGGCAATAAAGAGCCTGGATCTTCCCGCCGAAGAAAAAGACCGGCTGCTTTGGAGCCTGCTGGAGGATGAATACCGATTGAGCGAGAGCAAGCAGGAGGAAAAGGCGGCGGAAATAAGGGGGATGGCGTAGAGTGTGAGGGAAGATAGTGAAGTGGTATGGTGATGCTGTACTAAGGTCGGCGAGATCGTTTGAGGCATCAGGGTTTGTGCAAGGGAGTTATCGGAACCGCCGAATGAGGTCTGGTTTTGTTGAAATGGTAGAATAATTGGAAGTTTGATTAAATTATCGGGTGGATTGATTAAAATAATCCCGCAAATGATTGAAATAAACCACACTTTGATAGAAAAACAGAAACAGGCCGCTGCTCAGGAAAGTTTAGCAGTGCCGGATACCCATTGAAACCGCAGGATGAGGCCTGGTTTTACTGAAATGGTAGAATAATTGGCAGTTTGATTAAATTATCGGGCGGATTGATTAAAATAATCCCGCAAATGATTGAAATAACCAGCACTTTGATAGAAAAACAGAAATAGGCCACTGCTCTTGGAAGCTTAGCGGTGCCGGATACCCATCGGAACCATCGAATGAGGCCTGGTTTTGCTGAAATGGTAGAATAATTGGAAGTTTGATTAAATTATCGGTCGGATTGATTAAAATAATCCCGCAAATGATTGAAATAACCACACTTTTGATAGAAAAACAGGAATAGGCCGCTGCTCCTAACTGCCAGCCATACCAGGCAGCCAGCATTACCGGCTGTAAACTCAATAAAATTCCTAAATTGCTTTAACTGCCGACAATAACGGCCGGTATTCCCCTGAAAATCACCAAATTTGCCGCACATTCTCATTTTCACACGGAGATTACCCAAGCCCCGACACTATATCTGCTCTCAAACCGCACCAAAAAGAAGCTGACGAGCCTATCAAGGGACGCCAGCTTCTTTCTTTTCATATATTCCTAATCTTCCAGATTCAATGAGGGACCAAAGAATTCAAAGTGAATCTTGGATTCTTCGACATGCAGCTCTTTTAATCCTTTTACAATGGCACGGAGGAATGGCACCGGCCCGCACACATAATAGTCTGCACCATCAATCAGGATTTCGCGGAGGAAGTCTGCATCTATATAGCCTTCTTTAGCAAAGCAGGCATCCTGGCGGTCAGTTTCCTTAGTTTTTTCGTATACATACAGAAGCGTGCTGTTTTCAAGTTTAGCTTTAAGTGAGGACAGTTCCTCTTTGAACGGCTGGTGGCTGCTGCTTCTTGAGGCATGGATGAATTCCACCCGGCGGCCGGGGTTTGCTTCAGAAATCGCGCCGATCATGCTCATGAAAGGAGTGATGCCGACACCGCCGCTAAGAAACACGGCCGGTTCATTAGCATCTGCCGCTAGTACAAAGTCACCGGCTGGGGCCGTAACTTCTATAATGCTGCCTGTTTCAACAGCATCATGAAGATAATTGGAGACCTTGCCCTCAGGGTTATTTTTTTCTGCTTCCCGTTTGACAGAAATCCGAAAAAAGTCTTTGCCGGGTGCTGCTGAAAGGCTGTACTGCCGGTTCATCAGATATTCTTCGCCAGGGATGCCGATGCGCACGGTAATATACTGGCCAGGTAAGAAGGCTGGAACAGTTGAACCGTCTGAAGGCTTTAAGTAGAAGCTGGTGATAACATCGCTTTCTTTCACTTTTTCTGTGACTGTAAACTCCTTGAAATCATTCCACCCTGCAGGCTGGCTGGCTGCTTCTTCATACATTTCCTTCTCGATGCCGATAAATGCGTCGGCAATTACGCCATAGGCATCTGCCCATGCTCCGATGATCTCATCAGTTGCCGCGTCGCCAAGCACTTCCTTGATTGCTCCGAGGAGATGCTCTCCTACAATCGGATAATGTTCCGGCTTGACTCCAAGGCTTCTATGTTTGTGGGCGATTTGTTTCACTGCAGGGATGATTGCTTCCAGGTTATCAATATAAACGGCGGCTGCCAGGATTGTATTAGCAAGAGCGGTCTGCTGCCTGCCTTTCTGCTGGTTGGCATGATTGAAGATATTCAATAACTCCGGATGACTTGAAAATAAGTTACGGTAGAAGACGGTTGTTATTTCCGTTCCTTTCACTTCCAATACAGGAACGGTAGATACGATAGTGTCAATTGTTTTTCGAGATAACATTGCTGAATCCCTTCTTTGCTTAAGTAGTATTTTGAATACATCTTTATTTTAGTGACCAAATAACTAAAAAGCAATATTTCAAATACATCTTTTGAAGTGCAGGACAGCAAAGTTTAAGATTTGTTCACAATTATGATAAGATGGGGGGAGAACAGAATGTGAGGGAAAATCATGAGACTTACAACCTATTCGGATTATTCAATAAGAGTATTAATATATCTCGCATCACATCAAAATGATAAGCTCGTCAACATAAAAGAAATCGCTGAAGCTTACGATATTTCAAAGAACCATCTAATGAAAATCATCTATAATCTTGGAAAAATGGGCTATATAAGGACAGTACGCGGCCGCAACGGCGGATTCAAGCTCGCTAAGCTCCCGGCGGAAATCAATATAGGGGAGATCGTCAGGAAGACAGAAGAGGATTTTTATCTTGTTGAGTGCTTTGACCATAAAAATAAATGTGTGATCACACCGGTATGTTCTCTAAAGCACATCTTAAACCATGCGCTTGAAAGTTTTTTAAAGGTGCTGGATCAGTACACACTTGAAGATATTGTTGAAAATAAAGCCATGCTGAAAGAATATTTTGCCCGTAAAGCTGAAGAAGGACAAGATGGAATCCATGATCAAAGGCTGCCTTGAATGGCAGCCTTTTTCATGTCATCTCAGGGGATTTCTTCCGTATTGTCCGGTTAAGGGCCTTCATTGCTGCCAGTGATAGCCAGAGCCAGATGCTGCTGTAGGCAAGGCCAAACAGGAATATTGGGCCGGCGGTCAGCAATGCGGAATATCCTGACAGGGAAGGGCCAAGAATCGGAAAACCAACTACATACAAAAGGAATAAGATACCGGCTGTCAGGGATGCAGCCCCAAATATGACGGCAGTCAAAGTCCGTTTCAGCTTATTGAGGGCAATGCCGATGCTGATGCCCAGCAAGCCGGTGGTAAATGGGAATACGAAAAGCTCAGAAGGCTGGAGGACAGCAAGCATCATAATTGTGAGCAAATATGTAAGCAGGCCGATCCGCACCGATAGAAAGCAGGCTATAATGATTGGCCATGTGGTCAGGATGCTGAGCGCATAGCCTGCACCCCCGAAAAGCCCTGCTGATTGGAATATTGCCGCCAAGCCTCCAAGGATCGCACCCATCACCATTTTGACCGTACTGGAATGATCGGACATCTCTTCTGCGGCTGATATTCCCGGAAACCATTTTCTGCTCATTTTTCCACCCCCTAATAGGCAATCGTATTGTCAAAACTTTTATAAGAAATAGGCTATAAAATCCTATCAGAGAGGGCTTTTTAAGCAAAAAAATTGCCACCCCCTGAATTCTGGAGATAATTGAGGTTACCACACACCCAATTCCCAGAAAGGAAGTGACAAGTTGTACCCTCAAATTATAACCTATTTATTAACTTTTATTAAGTACCAAGATCAAATTCTGCGAACTCTTCTCACCCTGCTTATCGGCAAAAATATGTTTGATAAGCCCAAGGAACAGCCGGTGAACCAGCCTTACCGAAAGCTTCAGGTAGATGACCTTCCGGTCATTGAAACCTTGCAAAAGTTGGATTACAAAGTGCTTCTGTCGGAGTATTCCGAGCAGAAAGGAAAGCCAATGAAGCCGGTAAGGCGCCATGCCAACACTAAAACGTCCGTACCGTCCAATGTAATCTGCCCAAAGTGTGGTGCTCCGGGAGATTACCTTTATGCCAATAATGGAGGCAAGGGGCAGTATCAGTGCAAGGTGTGTGCATGTGTGTTCAATCAAAAAAACCAGTTTTCCAAGGAAGTCATCCTGAAATGCCCTCATTGCTTGAAAACTCTTGAAAAAGTAAAAGAACGAAAAGATTTTGATGTCTACAAGTGTAAGAATAATGCGTGCAC